>NZ_JBYSWQ010000009.1:71911-76370 GCF_058781295.1 Priestia sp. FW507-14D1A | reverse complement strand
CGCGGGGTGGAGCAGTTCGGTAGCTCGTCGGGCTCATAACCCGAAGGTCGCAGGTTCAAATCCTGTCCCCGCAACCAAATTATCTTTTATACATACTTGAATATATCATTATTATCCTTAGGCATAGCCTAAGGATTTTTTGTTTGGCTATATTTATAAACACTTGTTTAGGTTATGATATAAGATAGTGATGCAGATTAATCAGGAGGTTTTTTCATGTTACAAAGTAATATTCAAACTTATATTGAAAAAGAAATGAACGTTCAAGGTCAATCTTTATCTCTATACCAGGAAGAAAAGGAATATGCGTTGCAAAAAGAGTTGGTACCGCAAAACCTGATGATAGAAGAAAAAGAGGCATCTTTACGTTTTAAAGATTCTTATATCGAAAGAGTAGATAAAGAAACGGACGAGCTGATCGCAGAAGAATCTCCTCTTTCGTTTTTAGATACGCCCATTTCTTACTTGAAAGAACACAGAAGTGAATTTCTATATGTAGAATCAAAATGGTTCGAATTTATTAAGCTTGATGGATGTTCTTTTGAAGTGGATGATGTGTTTGGCACATATAAAGTATTAACGGGGCTACATATGCAGAAAAAATTCGGTTCTTTACTAAAACAATTTTTTGCTAAAGAACTTAATGAAAGTCCAACAAGCGTCCAGCTTTTATTTAATGATAAAGATGGATTATGGGATGTGAATATTGAGTTAGATGCTATAAAAGAGTTTAATGAAAAAATGTCGATAGGTGAAGCTCTGGTTCTTACATATCGTTTTTTCTTTCATCTAGTAGAGTATGTAGAGAACGAAAAAGCTTAAGAGATGATGATTACTTTCACTGTAAAGCGTAGAACGTAGTTTCTATGCTTTTTTTGATGAGTAATACGTAATGAAGCAATGAATGCTAAATGAAGCTGGAAATACATTTACATCTCTATGTTTTTATGGAATGATAAAGAGTATCTTTACATATATGACTGCTATGGGTAAGGAACAACTATCAGGAATCTTTCTAGTTCTTTGAGAAAGTAGCTCACATATTAGCTGTTAATAGCACTCAGAGCAAGAAAGCTTCCGTAGAATGAAGTATAATATATACATACAGGAACTATTTTTAACTTTATAAAAATGTCTGCTGACGTATGGAATTATAAATAAAGAGGGGATGTTCATGTTATTAAGAAAAATAAAGTCTGAAGAATTGGCAGAAGTCTATCAAATGGGATATGCCGCATGGCCTAAAGGCAGGACGTACAAAGAGTATGTAAGAGATAATCAAAAGGAAGAAACATATGGAATTCGGTATGTATACGTAAATGAAGAGGATCAAATTATTGGTTCATTTATTTTGCTTCTTTTACAAACTCCTCGATTAAAGTTTGCTTTGCATGGTATTGGATCCGTTGTTGTACACCAGCTTTATCAACGAATGGGGTATGGCCGCGATATGCTTGAAGACTTTTTTAAAAAGATGAAGATAGAGAAGCGCAGCGCTATTTTTATGCTGTATAGCGATATTCTTCCTGAATATTATCATCAGTTTGGGTTTAAGGAGCTCCCTTCTCATTTACAACGTTATCCTCAATCCATTGCTATGGTAAGTTGCAGCGAGTCACAATATGAATACTTAAGTAAGCAATCCATAGAAGACATACCGGCCTATTTTTAAAGGTATGTCTTTTTTATAGTATTTATCGGCACAATCGTTTACAATTATATGTAAGCGTTTTCTTTTTTTAGGAGATGAATGATTTTATTCGTCCTCATAACCGTAGGCAAATCGTGCAGTTAATATAAATTTTATTACATAAAACCTTGCTATCATCTTACTAGTAACTCTTATTCATTTCCATACCATACCGATATGTACGTTTGCTGCTAAGTATAACCATATCAATATAAGGAGGAAGCAGGAAGATGAAACGATTATTTATAGCAGGGATGATTTTTATACTTTTTTTATCTTCAGGTGCTGTATCTTCTTCAGCCGCAGGAAGTTTTACCTCTAAAACATATAACGGAAGGACATACAAACTGTACGTACCTAGCAGTTATCAGGGAGGTGCTGCCTTACCTCTAGTAGTTATGCTGCATGGCTGTACTCAAGACCCTGATCAATTTGCAGCAGGAACACAAATGAATGAACTGGCGGAGACAGAGAAGTTTCTTGTTCTTTATCCAGAACAACCCTCTTCTGCTAATTCAAATAAGTGTTGGAACTGGTTTGATACGGCTCATCAATCAAGGGGAAGCGGTGAACCAGCGTTAATTGCTGGAATGGTCAATCAAATAAAAAGCAGTTATTCAATAGATGCCGACCAAGTCTTTGTTGGGGGGCTATCTGCTGGTGCAGCTATGAGTGTTATTATGGGAGCTACTTATCCAGACATATTTGCGGCTATCAGCGTTGGGGCTGGCTTAGAATATAAAGCAGCGACTAATGTGACAGGTGCTTATACAGCAATGAGCAGTGGAGGTCCTAATCCTATCCAACAAGGAGATTTAGCCTATTCAGCCATGGGAGATCATAAACGAGTGGTTCCAGTTATTTTGTTTCATGGGACAGCTGACTACACTGTTGCGCCTATAAATGCGCATCAAATATTATCGCAATGGGCTCAAACAAATGATAGAGCGTCTGATGGGCTGGATAATAACAATATTGATGATACGGCAGATCAAACTGCAACAGGTACAGTATCTGGTGGAAGAAGCTATACGCAATATATTTACAAAGATACAGCAGAAAAAACAGTAATGGAAAAGTACATGATAGAAGGAATGGGACATGCTTGGTCAGGGGGAAGTACATCCGGTTCTTATACAGATCCTAAAGGACCAAATGCAACTAAATTAAGCTGGAACTTTTTTAAAAGCCATCCGAAAAATGGTGATGCTCCTAATCCAGGAGATATATTCCCACCGGTTACAGCTGCTTCACCAGCGGGAGGAACGTATGGAAGTTCTGTTTCTGTTACATTATCAACCAATGAACCTGCCACCACTTACTATACATTAGATGGAAGCATACCAACTGTTAATTCTCTAAAGTACTCTGAGCCTATTACCATCAACTCTAGCAAAACAATAAAATTTTTTAGTGTAGACGCAGCGGGCAACCAAGAGGAAGTAAAGACGAAAGTTTATCAAATTTCTGGAACTTCAGAGAAATCTTCAGTATTTTCTTCACTTGCTGCTGAAGATGGATTTATCGGAAACTTATCAGCTGACGGTATGAGTAGTTCTATTCATAAAATTGGGGATAAAGGAATGTACAATACCGACACATATCGAACCATTTTATCTTTTGATACAAGTTCTTTACCTGATGATGCAATTGTTACGGATGTATCTTTAAAAATTTATCGCAAATCTTCAACTGGTAATATTTCATCTTTGAAAGGCGATATTAAAAGCGGTGTATTTGGAACTAGCAGTGCTTTAGAACAAATAGATTATCAGGCTTCACCATCTATTTCTGCGGGCTTCCAAATGTCAGTGCCTTCACTCAATAATGGATATACAACTATTCAACTTCCTTCCTCGCTTTGGGGGTATATGAATAGGACCGGCAAAACTCAGTTTCGCTTGTCAAGCTCAGGGCCAGCGGACTTTTTAAGTGACGTAGTTGAAATTTATGGGGGCGACAATCCTGCATATTCTCCAATTTTAACTGTTTCATATCAGTAAAAAAACCTTCTAAAAGCTAACTGCTTTTAGAAGGTTTTTTTGCTGATAAGTTACTTTTATCACCGAATACAACTCCAACTTTTTATAGAGTTTTCTTCAAATTTTGACATGATTTTGATGAAATTTAATCATTATTCAAAAATGAATTGTCAGAAATATTACAAGAAAATGTTTAAAATTAATTAAATCCGTAATAAAAGTAAAATATTCCTGTAATGGAAGTGAAATGAACAGGTGGTATCATTCAGTCATTGAGTAAATAAGGAGGTATTCGGAAAATGAAGAAATTTGTATTTACTCTAGGGACAACGGCAATTCTTTCAGCAGGATTTGTAGGTGCAGCATCTGCCTCTACAAGCGGAACGTATGAAGTACAAAAAGGTGACACTTTATGGAAAATCGCTCAAAATCATAATGTGAGCGTAGACGAGCTAAAAGATGCTAATAACTTAACATCAACACTAATTTATCCAAATCAGACACTAAACTTATCTAGCATAAAAGAAATCGTACATACTGTAAAACGTGGTGACACTTTGTGGTCAATCGGTCAACATTATGGCGTAACGGTAGAAGAAATTAAAGAATGGAACGGTTTAACATCAGACTTAGTTTTCCCTGGAGAACAATTTAAAATTAAAACGGCACAAGCAGCTCAATCTCAAACAGCTAGTGCGCCAGTAGCAAAGGCAGCTCCACAAGCGCAGCAGTCTCAAACGGCACAAGCTCAGCAAGAACAAGCAGCACAAGAACAAACGCAAAAAGA
>NZ_JBYSWQ010000009.1:0-71813 GCF_058781295.1 Priestia sp. FW507-14D1A | reverse complement strand
GAACAAGAGCAAGCTCAAGCAGCACAAGCACAGGTAGCACAAGAGCAAGCACAACAAGAGCAAGCTCAAGCAGCACAAGCACAGGCAGCACAAGAGCAAGCACAACAAGAGCAAGCTCAAGCAGCACAAGCACAGGTAGCACAAGAGCAAGCACAACAAGAGCAAGCTCAAGCAGCACAAGAGCAAGCACAAAAAGAACAAGAACAAGAGCAAGCTCAAGCAGCAGCACAAGCACAGGCAGCACAAGAGCAAGCACAAAAAGAACAAGAACAAGAGCAAGCTCAAGCACAGGCAGCACAAGAGCAGGCACAAAAAGAACAAGAGCAAGCTCAAGCAGCAGCACAAGCACAGGCAGCACAAGAGCAGGCACAAAAAGAACAAGAGCAAGCTCAAGCAGCAGCACAAGAGCAAGCAGCTCAGCAACAGCAACAGCAGTCTCAACAGCAAGCTAGCGGCAAGTCTATGACTGTTGAAGCAACAGCTTATACAGCTAACTGTGCTGGATGCAGTGGTACAACAGCTACTGGAGTAAATTTAAAATCAAATCCAAATCAACGAGTAATTGCGGTTGATCCTAGCGTTATTCCATTAGGTTCAAAAGTATACGTTGAAGGTTATGGTCAAGCTGTAGCAGCAGATACAGGTGGCGCAATTAAAGGAAATCGAATTGATGTATTCGTTTCTTCAGATAGTGCTGCACAAGACTGGGGCAGAAGATCAGTTAAAATTACAGTTATCGACTAATACTAGTCTTATAGAATAGAAGTAAAGAGAGATGTCTTTTAGGAGACATCTCTTTTTTTATGCTTAAAATGAACGTTTGAAAAAATTAGGTCCGGGCATACTAAAATTTATAGTAGGAATTAGTTTGTTATATTAGTAATTATTTCTTGATTTATATACAATGTTTGAGTGTCCTAAAAAGCTGAAAATATGTCAGGAGTATAGAAATATGAAACTTTATAAAAAAATGGCTTTACTAATAGTGCTGGGTGTTATCGCAGGATTCTCGTATCTAGGCTATCAGGGATTATTTCAGCACGATGATCATTTGAATACGTCTAATCATAATCCTTTATCTTCTTCTAAACAGAAGCAGAATAGTATAGAAACTGTAGGGAACCCAGAATCCATTGCTGTGTTAGTAAACAAGCAAAATCTTCTTCCTGATCACTATGAACCCACTGACCTTGTATACCCGGACGTTCGGTTTATATTTAAAGAAAAAATTGAAAAGCGCCAAATGCGTACAGAAGCAGCAAAAGCATTAGAAAGGATGTTTTCAGCTGCTGAACGAGAAGGAATTTACTTAGCCGGTGTTTCTGCCTATCGTTCTCAAAGCCGTCAAGAATCTCTTTATCAAGCGTATATAAAACAAGATGGAGAAGCGGCAGCTAATCATTACAGCGCTCACCCAGGCAGCAGTGAACATCAGACTGGTTTAAGTATAGATGTATCAAGCAGCACCGGTAAGTGCGCGGCTCAAGATTGTTTTAAAGATACTCCAGAAGCCAAATGGATTGAAGCAAATTCATATAAATACGGATACATTGTTCGCTATCCAGAAGGAAAGCAGCAGATTACAGGTTATAAATATGAGCCGTGGCATATACGATTTGTCGGAAAAGAACTCGCCTCTAAAGTGTCTAAGAAAGGAATTACGTTAGAAGAATATTATAACGACTACATGCAAGTTGATAATCCGGTTCAATAAAAAAGAAGAGTGATATAAACTCTTCTTTTTTTGTATTGCTGAAATTTATCCTTACTTTAAAAGGTGGAATGAGGGAAAGATGTAGAGATGAACCACGGGATGCTATATCCTATGCCTTACTAGTAAAAGAGTTAACGTTTATAAATTATAATGAATTTTGTGATAAAGAATACTCATGTTCGTTTTCATTTCCCTTCACATATTCTACAAAAAAGGGAGGTGAAAGAAAATGAGTTTTTACGGAGGTTATGGTTATGGGTACGGAGTAGGTCACGGAAGTAGCTTTGCGCTAATCGTTGTGCTATTTATTTTACTAATTATCATCGGTGCTTCATGGGCAGGGCACTATTAATAAGGTGTCCATAAATAAACTCCCTTGAAATAATTCAAGGGAGTTATCTGTTTTTATCTATAAGTAGGTAACTGTAAGTACGAAGTGCTTACATATCCTTTAAAGCCGTTGTATTCTACAAAAGCCCAATCAAATGAAAGCTTGTTATCTTTGGAGTAGCCCCAAGCTAAGAAGCTGACGCTTTTTCCTTTAGGAATAGTTGTTACAACTTTGTTGCTTGTGCTAGGCCCTGTGCGTAAATTAAGGTTAGCAGCTGTATGAACAGTAGTAGGGACTTTCATTAAATAGGAAGTACTGATATATCCGGTGCCGCCAATTATTTTAATGGCAGCCCAGTCTGCATTTACAAACTTGACTACTTCAATTTGATCTTTTTTTCTTAATGTATCAAGAATCTTTCCCTGAGTGCTAGGTTTTGAACGTATATTGAGTACGTTTGCGGTCACTTCATATACGCTAAACGGTGCGTTTATTTTTTCTGCTGCACTTGCTGTTTGCTCGTGAGTGAATGGCAGTGTTCCAGATAGAGATGAAAAAGTAAAGCCCGCTGCTAATGCTAAAACTGATATAGATTTTGTAATTGTCTTCATACAAATATCCAACTCCTTAGTGAAATAGGTAATAACTTTTCTATAACACTAAGAATAAGGGTTACTTGTTTCTAAGTTGTTACCAACATATATCCCAGTTGTAAATTTATAAAAGGTCTGTAAAAAAGTTTATTTCACCGACCTTTTAATAGTTTTATTGTTACTCCTCCTCGCGATCTTCCGTTGATTTGTAAAAAGAAAAATATACAAAAACAGATAATACTGTTCCATAAATGCTCCACAAAGCTAAAGCGAAAATAAATTCTTTCTGCAGGCAATAAATAATGGTTAAAGCAACTAGTGCAATAAAACTTATTAAAATGGTCTTTTTCATAAGCACCCCGCCTATTTAGTTTGATTACTCTATATGCTTTTTGATCTTGCTTTTACCCTATAATTATTCGACTATTGCGCTAAAGATGAAAGGAAAAAGTTAAATAAAGCCGAACTTATAATAAAAAGAAGAATGCAGGGGGCGTTTTATGTTAGAACAACATGTGTTAGAAGATATACAAAAGCTACAGTCTATTTGCGAACAAGAAGAGCACATAGAGCTGAAGCTGAATTTTGATATGTTACGAAGTCGAAAACAAAATGAAGTTAACGATTTTTTTCATTATGAAGATAATCAGCTTGTTGGGTTTATTGGTCTTTATGGGTTTGGGAATACAGTAGAAATATGCGGAATGGTCGCTCCTAGCTATCGCCGAAAAAGGATTTTTTCAAAGCTGTTTTCTCAAGCTTTACATATATGTAAGAAGCGTGGGTATACAGAGATTTTATTAAATGCTCCTGGCGATTCGGTTTCAGGCAGGAAGTTCTTAAAGCAAATTCCATGTTCATTTACTTTTTCAGAATATCAAATGAAGTGGACAAAAAAAGAATTGGAAGATGATAATCCCTTTGTTACACTTCGCTCTTCCCAATCAGATACTGATATGAAAATGGAAATGCAAGTTGATGTGGAATGCTTTGGTATGTCTTTAACAGAAGCAGCTGCTTATTATGAACAAACGAAAACGGAAGAACAGCAAATTCATTTTATCGTAGAGTACAATAGTCAAGCGGTTGGAAAGTTAAGGGTATCGTATGATAAAAGCGAAGCATGGATTTATGGATTTGGTATTTTACCTTCTTATCAAAAATTGGGAATAGGAAAAGCTGCTTTAAAACAAGTTGTTTTAAAGCAGCTTCGGCTAGGATATGATATATTTCTTGAGGTTGAAGCAAAAAACAAACGCGCTTTGCAACTCTACGAAACATGCGGTTTCAATTCATATCACGTGCAGGATTATTACGTATACAGCTTGTAGATAAAAAACACGGAAATCTTAGATTTTCGTGTTTTTTATTTATATATTAGATGATATGTGCTTTTTTGAGTAAATAATGAGAAAGTAGAGAAAAAGTGATATGCCCGTTGATAGAAACAGGGAAGGCCATACAAACATGATAGGAGCGCTGCAAGCAAGGATACACGTAAGAATACCTCCAATAAATGCTTTTCTAAATAATTGATAAGCCGTATACCCCAGGCTAATACTGACAAATACATTGATGAGGCTAAGAAAAATAAACGAAAAAAACAAATTATCTCCCCCCTTGTTTTTAATACACCATAAAAGAAATATTTCACATTTTTAGTGTAGCAAAAAAGAAAAAATTTGAATCCTAAAGGTGAAAAAGGAAGCAATCTGTGTTATGTATAGTAAAGTGAATGAAAGCGTTAAAAACGGAAATGAGTTAATAAAGCAATGCAGTAGAAAGAAAGGAGTAATAGGATGGAATTTGCCCATATCTTTACACTAAGTGTATCTGTTGTAACAGCTATTAATGTTTTATTAGCCGGTATTCTTATTTTCATCGAACGAAGAGATATAGGATCTACATGGGCGTGGCTTCTTATTTTATTTTTTATACCGATTGTCGGCTTTATTGTATATCTATTCTTTGGAAGACAGCTAAAACAGAAGAACTTTTATAAGTTATCATCTGATGAGCGGGAATATTTAAGATCTTCAGTAGATGAACAATTAAAAGAACTTAAAGCTACCCATGAATATCGAAATGATTTATTGATTCAACATAATAAACTGCTGTTTACTAATTTAAATTCTTCTAAGTCACTCGTGCGCACTGACAATGAAATTGATATCTTTAGTGATGGTAATCAGAAATTTGATGCATTGTTTGAGGACATTCGAAATGCTAAAAAAGAAATTAATATTCAATATTATATTATTCAACGAGATAATCTTGGCAAAAAATTAAGAGATGAGCTAACAAAAAAAGCAAAAGAAGGTATAAAGGTTCGTGTTCTTTATGATGAAGTAGGATCTAGAAAAATGACGCCATCATTTTTTAAGGAGCTTATTTCATATGGCGGCGAAGCACAGGCATTTTTCCCTTCAATTCTTCGCTTAATTAATTTTCGGATTAACAATCGAAATCATCGAAAGCTTTGTATTATTGATGGTGAAGTAGCATACATAGGAGGATTTAACGTAGGAGATGAATATTTAGGGTTAAATCCAAAAATGGGTTATTGGAGAGACACTCATTTTCGCATTAAAGGAGAGTCAGTGAACGATATTCAAGGGAGGTTCATTTTAGATTGGCATCAAGCAACAAAACAGCCAATTGAACTGGAACAATTTTTGCATCGTACAGAAACTCATTCTGGAACGGTTCCTGTACAAATTGTAGCAAGCGGGCCAAACTCGACTACTCAGCATCTGAAAAACATGTATATCTCATTGATTATGTCGGCCAAAGAAAGTGTGTACCTTCAAACGCCTTACTTTATTCCAGACGCAAGCTTTATGGATGCTTGTAAAATTGCTTTATTATCTGGAGTGGAGATTCATATTATGATTCCAAACAAACCCGATCATCCTTTTGTTTATTGGGCTACGTGGTCTCACGTCGGCGAGCTGCTGACGTATGGTGCGCATATTTATCTCTATGAAAAAGGCTTTTTGCATGCTAAAACGATTGTAGTAGATAATGAAGTGTCTTCTGTAGGAACGACGAATATTGATCCACGAAGTTTCAGCCTTAATTTTGAAGTGAATGCAGTTGTATATGACCAGCCTATTTCCAAAAAGTTGCAGAACCTGTTTCTTGAAGATGTGCAGTGCAGTTCAAAATTAACGCTCGAACGATATAAAGAGCGCTCTCTTCTTATAAAATTTAAAGAAGCGGTATCTCGCTTACTGTCACCAATTTTGTAATACAAATCATTGATATCATGAAACAGACTTGAATTTTTAGATTCAGGTCTGTTGTTTTATTGGTTTCTCCTTGTAAGGAGAGCTAGAGATAAAGTTAAAAAGTTTTACCAAAAAATCCAAGGGTATTAATACTATAACAAGCTAAAAAATGATAATACCTAGGAGGAATAGAAAATGACAAAAAATGTAGTAGGTACGTATGATTCAGAGGCAGCCGTTATTACAGCGATTCGAAATTTAAAAACACAGGGATATCCGGACAGTGCACTTTCTGTTTTGACAAACAGTGGCCTGCGTCATGAAAATACAGAAGCGATTGAGCATTCTGCAGGAATTGATGTGCAAACAGTTGATACAGATCAACACTCAAAACACCATCAATCCTTTATGGAGAAAATAAAAAATGCTTTTACTCCGTCTGAAGAAAAAATGGATCAAGATGTTAATCGAATCGAAAATCAATTAACCGAATATGGTGTACCTGCTGCAGAAGCTTCCTCATATGTATCTGATCTTAAAAAAGGAAAAGTTTTGCTGATGGTAGACGCAGTTGAGCATGATAAACACAATTCAGCTCTAGGACAAGCAGTGACACCTGCTGAAAAATCAGCTGACCCAATGAATGAAAAAATGTTATACGGCAATCACGAAAATAAAATAAGGTAATGTTGAAGTAACCAAATGCGATAATAAAAGACTGCGTTCTTAAATAAAAGCTAGTTAACGAAAGGAAGGGGACCGATGAGAAATCTAGAAAAAACGGAATATGAACTTGACTATTTAAAACAGCAGCAAGAAGTTAATCAGAAGCTCATCAAAGTTTCACAGTCTCTTGTTGCTACGTTAAAACAGTATGAAGAAGAACCAGAGAATACGGAAGTGCTAGCTGTTCTTGCTGACTTAGAAGGTCAGCAAGAGCAGCTAAAAGCAAAGACCGAAAAGATATCTAAAGAGCTTGCACATTTATAGAGTGAGATGAAAGAAGTTCCTATAAAAGGGACTTCTTTTTATGTTTTATCATAAACAATCTATTGTGAGAGAAAGAGAACCTTATATAATGGAACGTAAACGTTATGGAGAGGTTTTGTTTTAGATACATATAGAGGAGAAGAAACGCGATAAGAGATTATGTAAAAATAGGAAAAGGAAGAACGGTCATTCGCTCTTCCTCCAGCCGTATTGCTTATGATAGTGATTTAGAAACGTCCGCCGCCAAGTTGCTGTTCAGCCATTTGCACAAGACGTTTTGTGATTTCGCCGCCTACTGAGCCGTTTGCGCGTGCAGTTGTGTCAGGACCAAGAGTTACGCCAAATTCGCTAGCGATCTCATATTTCATTTGATCGATTGCTTGTTGAGCACCGTGTACTGCTAATTCGTTGCTGCTCTTATTTCTGCTGTTTGCCATCATAATCAACTCCTTTTATAAGGTTAAGATTATGATTTGATTAATAGATAGTTTTTATACATAAAATAAAAAAATTTTTTCAGGGACTTATAGAATATGCTTACTGGAATAAAGAACCAAAAGTTTCCGCTAGGTAACGGAAAATAATTATGTGTAGAAAGAGAGAGGGGACAAGTAAAATAGAACACAAGTAAGTAAGCGATTACAAAATAGTTAAGATAGAAGGAAAATTTTAATATTCCTATTCTATTTAAAAGGAGGAGATTTGCCATGTATCAAAGGTTAAAAAAGTCTGTACTATTTGCTATTACATTGAGTTTAGCAATTGGCATTGTACTCTCTTATGAGAAAGCAGCGCTGGCGAAGCAGACGCACGAAAAAGCTACATCCTATCGTACAGTGACAGAGATTTATGACTGGGGAGCGGCGATCACAAAAATTATTATTGACTTAGGTGAACCTGTTCCAACCAATTCACTTACAAAAGAAACGTTTAAGGTGCATGTGGCTCGAAGTGATAGTCGATTAGAACCGTCTTTATTGGAACAAGGAGATCGTACAGTAAAAAAAGCCTATGTATCCGATAAAGATGGACAACCAGCCGTACATACTGGAAAATATGCAGTTTTAGAAATGGAAGTTGGACCAGCTGTTTCATTAGGAGCACCACTAAATTATGATGAATATGGTACAGGATTAAATGCATGGATAGACAGTCAATATACCATTACTCAGCAAAAAGACATGGTAACAAATAAAGGAAAGTTGTCAGGGCTTGTAGTGAAAAAGTTTGCGGGGGAGAAAAAAGAACTCGTAGATGATTTTACAATTAAAAAAGGTATATATCAAAATATAGAATTAGCATACGCAAGTCATGCGCCGGCAAAGGATAAGAAAAAGAATCCATTAATCATTTGGCTACATGGTGGAGGAGAGGGAGGAACAGATGCAACAATTCCCTTATCTGCCAATAAAGCTGTTAGTTTTATCACAAAAGAAACTCAGGCTTATTTTGAAGGTGCCTACGTTTTAGTACCGCAAGCGCCAACAAAATGGATGGATGGTTATACGGGTAAAGCGGATGGAACTTCTATTTATAAAGAATCGCTGATGGCCTTAATTGAAGAATATGTTTCTAAAAACCCTGATATTGATCCCAATAGAATCTATATCGGAGGAGCATCTAACGGCGGATATATGACTATGCTTATGATTCGTGATTATCCAAAATACTTTGCAGCAGCATTTCCAGTATGTGAAGGACTAAATGATAGATTAATTACGAATCAAGATATTGAAAAGATGAAAGAAACACCTATTTGGTTCGTAGCCGCTAAGAATGATACAGTCCTTCCGCCAACAATTAACACTCTTCCAACTTATAAACGTTTGGTGAAAAGCCATGCAAATAATGTTTATTTATCACTATTTGAGGATGTGCATGACACCACAGGCTTGTATAAAAATAATGATGGTTCGCCCTATCAATATAATGGACATTCATCTTGGATATATCTGTATAATAATGAACCCAACGCTAAAATAAACGGAAGCACAACAAGCATAATGGAATGGATGAGCAAACAATCGTTGAAAAATTAATCATTTTAAAAAAAGCTGTTGCACATTGAACAGCTTTTTTATTTCTCTTTTAAAACGAAAGATTGTATCTAAAATAAACGATTGAATACTTTCGTGATAAAATAAGGAAAGAGATCACGAAGAAAGGAACAGTGAAAGTGAAACCAACCATTTACGATGTTGCGAAAAAAGCAGGGGTATCAATAGCCACTGTATCCAAAGTAATCAATCAAACAGGCCGTATTAGTGAAAAAACGATAAAAAAAGTAAATGAAGTAATGATGGAATTAGATTATCAGCCTAGCAGTGTTGCAGCGGCGTTAACAGGAAAAAAGACGTACACGATCGGTGTTCTAGTTCCTGATATCTCCAATCCTTTTTTTGCGGAGGTAGCAAGAGCTTTTGAAAATAGTGCTAGAGCAGCGGGATACACGCTTTTTTTATGCAGTACAGATCATCAAACTGCGCGCGAGCATGAATATATAGATCTTTTATTTAAAAAACAAGTAGATGGAATCATTATCGCAACCGAACTAAATGATACGAAGCTCGTAAAGAAGATCGTGAAGCATGATGTACCGCTTGTATTGTTTTCAGTTGACCATCCTTCTATTTCAACGCATGTAGTGACAATTGATAACGTTCGCGGAGGATATATCGCAGGTACGTATTTAATAGAAAAAGGTCATCAATCGGTAACGATTATGACTGAAAAAGATAGGAAAAGCAGTGAAGGACGATTAGCGGGATTTAAACAAGCGCTCACAGAAGCAAATTTATCACTAGAAAATCAGTCCATTATCAGCTGTTATTCAACAGTAGAAGATAGCAGGAGAGCCAGTAAACAGCTGCTTTCCTTACCTAATAGGCCAACAGCAGTCTTTGCATGTACAGATCTAATTGGGGTATCGCTCATAAACGAGGCAAGGAAGCATGGGCTTTCGATCCCGGGAGATCTGTCGGTAATTGGATTCGATAATACGATTTATGCTGATATTGCTGAGCCGGGTTTGACAACGATTGAACAACCCATTTCTCAGATGGCTACTAGTACGTTTGAACAGCTGTTAAAGTCTATGAAAAAAGAAGAGTATGCGAAACAGCGAGTAACGATTATTCCCGAACTAGTAGAACGTGCGTCCGTAAAAAAGTTATAAAATAGAGAAGGTAAAAAAGCTGCAGGTGTTGAGACACCTGCAGCTTTTTCTTCTTAAGCATATTTATAGAGAGACCGGACTTTTGACTTCGTTTATTGTTTCGCCTTTAATAGTTGTCTCTGTTGGAATCGTAAGGAAACCAGTTAGAAAAGCACCAAAGAAGTATAAGCAAGCAAAGATCCAAATTACGCCGCCCGTGCCCAAAAGACCAATAAAAACGGTTACAATTAAAGGACCTACAAAAGCAGAAAGTCCAGATCCTAAGTTCAACACAGACATTGCAGCTCCCTTATTCTCCGGAGCTAAAGAAGGCACTAACGCTGTAAGAGGAACATAACCTGCTAGTGTTGCACCGTAACAGCATGCTACAATCATCATTACCCAATAATTATGTCCGACGAATTGCGGTACATAGTAGAGAGCAAGTGTTACAATTCCGCATCCAACTCCGCCAAACCATTTGATGGTATTTACCCAGCCAAACTTATCTCCAACAATACCAAAAATAATATTAAAAGCCATATTCACAAAAAACAATGTACCCCAGATTTGCAACCATTCACTCATCGTAAAATCATGTTTCATCATATATGTTGGCAAGAAAACAACAAATCCAAATTGAGCAGCAGAGTTAATAATCTTTACGATGCCGCCAATCCCTACTTTAGGGTTCTCAAATGCAATTGTAATCCCTTTCATTAATTCTTTTGTTTTATTATCGTTTACTTTTTGTACGGTAAACTTGTCTTTATTCATAATAATCGAAAAGATTCCACCGATCAAAACAAAAAGTAAACCACTCCATAAGGTAGCGATTTCGCCAATTTTTGGAACCATATAACTTGAGTAAAAGGCTCCAATTACGCTTAATCCAAGCTGGAAGACAAACCAAAACCAGCCTACTGCTTTTGAAAGCATTTCCTGGGGCGTGCGGTAAGACACCCAGACCAAGAACGAGTAAGCAAATAAAGGGTAACCAAATCCTCTAAGGGCATAACAAATTAGTATAATTGTGTAATTCATAATATGAAGTCCTAAACCTATAAATCCAATGGAACCAATAATAAAGGATATCAAGCCGAATGCCATTGCTTTTCTAGGACCCCACAGCTGAACCAGTACGCCGGAGAACCAGGAAGAAACAGAGACCGTAATGCCGTAAACAGTAAACAGTAAAGCAGCATGTTCAATGGTTAAACCTTGTTCTACAAGATAAGGAGATAACCATCCTTGTTCTAAACCATCGCCAATCATAAAAACAATAATACCTATGTATCCCCACGTTAAATGAGAAGGGATCCCAATCCTGTCTAAAGCCGTTTTTCTGGAAATAAATTCATTCATTTTCCACACCACCAGATCGATTATTTTGTGTAAAACATCAAACTAATTTGGTTAAGCGCTTAATCTATTTGATAAAAAGTATACGCTTACATTTTTTGAACGTCAATTAAAATTTTAAATATATATAATTTTCAATTAAATTATTTTAATCATAAAAATATTAGTGCGTAAGGCAATAATCAATGAATTCATGATAAAAATACTTAAATATAGAGAATTTCTTTATGTTTCATCGATAAATAGATAAAAAATAAAAATAGTTTTTTATAGTATGCATTCAGATTGTTAAAAAACAAATATTCTAAATAATCTATAAAAAATGTTTGCATTTCAGAAAACGTTATGTATAATTGGAATCAGGAAAGCGCTTAACCTATATAGAGGTTTGAGCGAATGTTTTCTTAACTTTTAATTAAAGGGGAAAATAAGATGGGGATTCTTACAATTGGAATAATTGGTGCTGGACGCATAGGGAAATTACACGTTGATAATTTAAAATTAATGCCGCAAATAAAAATTAAAGCGGTTTCAGATGTGGTAGTAGATCATTTACATGAATGGGCTGCAAGTAAAGAAATTTCGACGTTAACAACAAATTATCAAGATTTATTAGCTGATCCAGAAATTGATGCCGTCTTCATTTGTTCGCCAACGAATACGCACGCATCGATTATTAAAGAAGCAGCTCGAGCGAAAAAGCATATTTTCTGTGAAAAGCCCGTTAGTTTTTCGGTAGAAGAAACAATCGAAGCGTTAGAAGTAGTAAAAGAACATGGAGTGCAGCTTCAAGTTGGCTTTAACCGACGCTTTGATCCCAACTTTAAAAAAGTGCATGATCTTGTACAACAAGGAGAAGTAGGACAGCCGCACATTTTAAAAATCACCTCCAGAGATCCTCAGCCTCCGAGTCCGGAATACGTTCGCGCTTCAGGAGGATTGTTCATGGATATGATGATTCATGATTTTGATATGGCTCGTTATGTAATGGACAGTGAAGTAATTGAAGTATCGGCTTACGGCACGACGCTCATCGATCCTGCTATTGAAGAAGCAGGGGATATAGATACGGCAATTGTATCATTAAAATTTGCAAATGGAGCTTTAGGTGTAATCGATAACAGTCGTCAAGCTGTCTACGGTTACGATCAGCGCCTTGAAGTTTTTGGTGAAAAAGGTGCAGCTGCTGCTGACAATTGCCGTCCTACTACAGTAGAAATATCAACAGGCGAAAGTGTAGTCAAAGAGAAGCCGCTGTATTTCTTTCTTGAGCGCTATACACAAGCGTACATAGCAGAAGTGACACAGTTTGCAAGAGCAATTATGGAAAAACAAAGCGTTATTTGTACAGGGAACGATGGGTTACAAGCAGAACGAATTGCTAAAGCAGCAAAAGAATCTTTACTATCCGGGCAGCCAGTGAAGATTGAACATAAAAAATACGCAGTGAATTAATGACGGTAAACGTGGGGATGAAAGAAGTTGGTCTTTCTACCCTTTTAGGAAAGCGCTTAACTAAGGAGGAATAAAGATGAATCCGCTTGTTTTTAAAGAAAATCGTGGGTTAGATTTCATCGCTGTTGGCCGTTTATGCATTGATTTAAATGCAAATGAAACACAGCGTCCAATGGAAGAGACTAAAACATTTACTAAATATGTAGGAGGCTCTCCGGCTAATATTGCGATTGGAGCAGCAAGGCTAGGCTTAAAAACCGGTTTTATCGGAAAAGTATCAGATGATCAAATGGGACGCTTCATTACGGATTATCTGCAAAAAAATAAGATTAATACAGATAGCATTGTTGTTGATAAAACGGGGGCCGTAACGGGGCTTGCTTTTACAGAAATCAAGAGCCCTACAGATTGCAGCATCTTAATGTATCGTGATAACGTAGCGGATTTAAAGCTAAGTCCTACAGAAGTATCCGAAGAATATATCAAACAGTCAAAGGCACTTTTAATATCTGGAACGGCTCTTGCGCAAAGTCCTTCTCGTGAAGCAGTGTTTTTAGCACTAGAACACGCACGCAAGCATGAAGTTGTAGTGTTTTTTGATATCGACTATCGTCCATATACATGGGAATCGGAAGCTGAAACGGCAGTCTATTTTAATTTAGCCGCTGAAAAATCAGATGTAATTATTGGTACGCGAGAAGAGTTTGACATGATGGAAAAACTTTTAAATTATAAAGAATCTAATGATCAAGTAACAGCAGAGCGCTGGTTTTCTCACCATGCTCAAATCGTCGTGATTAAGCACGGTGGAGAAGGGTCTATTGCCTATACAAGAGATGGTAAGTCTCACCGCGGAGGAATATTTAAAACAAAAGTTCTGAAAACGTTTGGCGCTGGTGATTCCTATGCTTCAGCCTTTATTTACGGATTGATGCAAGGGCTGGAAATTCCACAGGCAATGCGATTGGGGGGTGCCTCCGCTTCGATTGTCATTTCAAAACACAGCTGTTCAGATGCTATGCCGACAAGCGGTGAGCTCTTCAACTTTATGGAGACAGCAACGGAAGTTTTGCAGGAAGCTTAATAAACAAAGGAAAAATCTTGAGAGATTGCTTGAGAGATTAAAGGAATAGCAGCTTATTAAAATTAGATAAAGGGAGAGATATTCTATGACACAGACAGCAGTAAAAACAGTAAAAAACTATATTGGTGGACAATGGATTGAATCAGCTACATCAAAAACGGAACCTGTGTATAACCCAGCGACAGGTGAATTAATCGCACAGGTACCTCTTTCTACAAAAGAAGACGTAGATCAAGCGGTGCAAGCAGCAAATGAAGCGTTCAAAGGTTGGGCAAAAACAGCTGTGCCTAAACGTGCACGAATTTTATTCAAGTATCAGCAGCTATTAGTAGATAACTGGGATGAATTAGCAAAGTTAGTGACGGTTGAAAACGGAAAAAGCTTTAACGAAGCGCGAGGGGAAGTGCAGCGTGGTATTGAATGTGTAGAATTTGCGGCGGGTGCTCCTACGTTAATGATGGGGAAACAGCTTCCTGATATTGCAACAGACATTGAGTCTGGCATGTACCGCTACCCAATTGGTGTAATTGGGGGAATTACGCCGTTTAATTTCCCAATGATGGTTCCTTGCTGGATGTTCCCGCTTGCAATCGCTTGCGGCAATACATTTGTGTTAAAGCCTTCTGAGCGTACGCCGCTTTTAGCTGCAAGATTAGTAGAATTATTTGAAGAAGCTGGTTTGCCAAAAGGTGTATTAAACATTGTAAACGGCGCGCATGATGTGGTAAACGGTCTTCTTGAACATAAGTTAGTGAAAGCTATTTCGTTTGTAGGTTCCCAGCCTGTAGCTGAGTACGTGTACAAAAAAGGTACGGAAAACTTAAAGCGTGTTCAAGCTTTAGCCGGTGCTAAAAACCATTCAATTGTATTAAGGGATGCAGATTTGAACATAGCAACAAAACAAATTATCGGAGCCGCTTTTGGTTCAGCAGGTGAACGTTGTATGGCAGCATCTGTTGTTACTGTACAAGAAGAAATTGCGGATCAGCTAATTGAAAGATTAGTAGAGGAAGCAAATGATATTGTAATTGGCGACGGCTTAGAAGAAAATGTCTTCTTAGGACCAGTTATTCGTGAAAATCATAAAGAGCGTACGCTCAGCTATATTGAATTAGGCGTGCAAGAAGGAGCAAAGCTTATTCGTGACGGTCGCACAGATGCAGCAGTAAATGGCAATGGCTACTTTGTCGGACCAACGATTTTTGATCATGTTACGCAAGAAATGAAAATTTGGGAAGATGAAATTTTTGCACCTGTGCTGTCCATTGTACGTGTGAAAACATTAGAAGAAGCTATTGAAGTAGCTAATAACTCTCGATTTGCAAACGGTGCTTGTATTTATACAGATAGCGGCGCAAGTGTACGTGAGTTCCGTGAAAATATTGAATCTGGTATGTTAGGAGTAAATGTAGGGGTACCGGCACCTATGGCATTCTTCCCATTCTCTGGCTGGAAAGATTCTTTTTATGGTGATCTTCATGCAAACGGTACGGACGGCGTGGAGTTTTATACAAGAAAGAAAATGGTAACAACGCGCTGGTAAGTAATTCATTAAAAATCGCATCTCATTTTAAAAGGAAGTACCAGGAATTAAAGATATTCCTTATGCTTCCTTTTTTAAAATCACAATCTAGTACTAGAAGGGAGAAAGAAGCATGGAAACGGTTAGAATGACGACGGCACAAGCATTAGTGAAGTTTTTAAATCAGCAGTATGTTGAATTTGATGGAAAGCAGCATCAGTTTATTAAAGGGATTTTTACAATTTTCGGGCACGGAAATGTGGTAGGTCTTGGGCAAGCTTTGGAAGAAGATCCAGGAAATCTAGATGTATATCAGGGACGTAATGAACAAGGAATGGCGAATGCAGCGATGGCTTTTGCAAAACAAAAACATCGAAAGCAAATTATGGCTTGCACATCTTCAGTGGGGCCAGGTTCAGCAAATATGGTTACAACGGCAGCCACTGCTTCAGCTAATAATATTCCAATTTTGCTGCTTCCTGGTGATGTATTTGCAACTAGACAGCCGGATCCCGTTTTGCAGCAAATTGAACAGTCATATGATTTATCTATTTCTACAAACGATGCTTTTCGACCAGTGAGTAAGTACTGGGATCGCGTAAGCCGCCCTGAACAATTGATGACAGCTATGATTAATGCGATACGTGTGTTAACGAATCCTGCAGATACGGGAGCTGTAACTATTTGTTTGCCTCAAGATGTGCAGGGAGAAGCATGGGATTTTCCAGCTTATTTCTTCCAAAAGCGCGTTCACCGCATTGAGCGCCGCCTTCCGACTAGGGACAGTCTAGCAGATGCAATTCAATTAATGAAAACAAAGAAAAAGCCAATCATCATTTGCGGAGGAGGCGTTCGGTATTCAGAAGCTGCAAAAGAGTTAAAGCAATTTGCTAGTGAGTTCCATATTCCATTTGGAGAAACTCAAGCAGGGAAAAGTGCCGTTGAAAGTGACTATCGCTATAATCTAGGCGGAATAGGTGTAACAGGGAACTCAGCTGCTAATACAATTGCTAAAGAAGCAGATTTAGTAATTGGAGTAGGCACTCGATTTACTGATTTTACAACAGCATCTAAACAGCTTTTTCAACATCCCAACGTGCAATTTCTTACCATTAATACGTCTGAATTTCATGCAAATAAACTTGATGCCGTGAAACTTGTAGCTGATGCAAAAGAAGGGTTGCTTGCTCTTAGGGAAGAGCTGAAATCAATTGGCTATCAGTCTGTTTATACAACAGAAATTACAAGTGCTAAAGACGCATGGGATACAGAATTAGAGCGTCTGCATAGCATACGTTTTACTGGTGCAGATTTTGTTCCGGAAATACAAGGTCATTTAGATGAAAGCTTAGCTGAATATGTAGAATCACTTGGTACTCAATTAACGCAAACAGAAGTAATTGGAAAGGTGAATAAGCTCCTTGATGACAACTCCATCATTGTTGGTGCAGCAGGAAGTCTCCCAGGAGACTTACAGCGAATGTGGAAGTCTAATAAACCTAATACCTATCATATGGAATATGGATATTCATGTATGGGATATGAAGTATCAGGCGCACTTGGAGTTAAGCTGGCAGAACCAGCGAAAGAAGTATATGCGATGGTTGGAGATGGAAGCTATCAAATGCTTCATTCAGAGCTTATTACAAGCCTTCAAGAAAGAAAAAAGATAAACATTTTACTGTTTGATAACTCCGGCTTCGGGTGCATTAATAACCTTCAAATGTCAAACGGTATGGGGAGCTTTGGCACAGAGTTTCGTTATCGAAACGATGAAACAGGAAAACTAAACGGAAACGTAATGAAAATTGATTTTGCAGCCAGCGCCGCAGGCTACGGTGTAAAAACGTATCGCGTAAGTTCTCTTGAAGAATTAAAAACGGCGATAGAAGATGCACAAAAACAAGAGGTTTCTACGCTAATTGATATTAAAGTGCTGCCAAAAACTATGACGAACGGTTATGAATCATGGTGGCATGTAGGAGTGGCAGAGGTATCTAAAAATCAGCATGTACAGGAAGCTTATGAAGATAAGGTGAAAAACCTTGAAATGGCAAGAGTTTATTAAGGAGCAGGAGAAAATGAGGTTGTTGAAGAGAAACATTCGATAAATATAAAAGAGGTTTCAATTTCATATAAGGGAGAGGAAGAGATGTTCAAGGAGAATACGGTCAAACTGGGGATTGCTCCAATTGCTTGGACAAATGATGATATGCCTGAACTGGGAGCTGAAAATACATTCGAACAGTGTATCAGTGAGATGGCTTTAACCGGTTTTAGAGGAAGTGAGGTCGGAAACAAATATCCGCGAAATGTTTCAATCTTAAAAAAGGCATTATCGCTTCGGAATTTGGAAATTGCAAGTGCGTGGTTCAGTACATTTTTAACAACAAAGCCGCTGGAAGAAACGGTAACGCCGTTTATTGAACATCGCGATTTTTTATACGAAATGGGAGCAAAAGTAATTGTTGTGTCTGAACAAGGGCACAGCATTCAAGGGCTGATGGATGTTCCTTTATTTAAAGAAAAGCCTGTGTTCACGCCAACAGAGTGGAGCAGACTTGCAGAAGGCCTGCACCATCTTGGGAAACTGGCACGAGAAAAAGATATGCATATTGTCTATCATCACCATATGGGAACAGGTGTACAAACAACAGAAGAAATTGAGCAGCTAATGGAGCTTACCAATCCGGAGCTTGTTTCGCTGCTATTTGATACCGGTCATCTTGTCTTTTCAGGAGAAGAACCTCTTTATATCTTAAAAAAATATCTGCATCGTATTAAGCATGTTCATTTAAAGGATATTCGTCAAGAAGTAGTTGATCGAGTCAAAGAACAAGACCTAAGTTTCTTGCAAGCGGTAAAAGAAGGAGCCTTTACTGTTCCAGGTGATGGAGCTATTGAATTTGATGAAGTATTTACTACGCTTGCCACTTCGGATTATAACGGATGGTTTGTCGTAGAAGCAGAACAGGATCCAGCTCTTGCTAATCCTTTTGAATATGCGTTAAAAGCAAGAAACTTTATTAAAGAAAAAAGCGGTCTTTAATTTCCATTGTAAAAGATTTTACGCCTTTTATGTGTTTATGAAAGGAAAGGAGGAGAGGAAATGAAGCCAACCATTTATAGTGTGGCTGAAGAAGCAGGTGTATCAATTTCTACGGTATCAAAAGTCATCAATCAAACCGGTCATATTAGTGAAAGAACAAGACAAAGAGTAATTGAGGTTATGGCGCAGTTGAATTACCATCCAAGCGTCGTAGCATCTGCTTTAACAGGAAAACCCACTAAAACGATTGGGCTTCTCGTACCTGACATCTCCAACCCTTTTTTTGCCGATTTGGCAAGAAGCATAGAAGACCGAAGTCATGAGCGAGGTTTCCATGTTGTAATGTGCAATACCGATAACGATGCGGAAAAAGAGAAAAAGTATCTATCGCTGTTAATACGTCAGAGAATCGACGGTTTAATTGTAGCTTCTGCTTTTCGCAATGCTAATCTTTTAAAAAATATGCTTAAGCAAGATATACCTATTAGCGTTATTGCTTCAGAAATTCCTCACATATCCGTTAATACAGTGACAGTGGATGACTACAAAGGGAGCTATTTAGCGACTGATTATTTGCTGTCTTTGCATCATAAAAAAATTGCGATTATTACAGAAAATGCAAAAAGCAATCACGCCCGTTTAGATGCTTTTCGAGCCGTTATGCAAGAAAATGGAATCATCGTGCCGCCTCAGCACGTTATTACGACCGAAGCAAGTATTCAAAAAGGATATGAAAGTGCTAAGCAAATTTTTTCAATGAAGGAGAAAGTGACGGCTATTTTTGCTTGTAACGATTTACTGGCTATTGGAGTTATCCAAGCTGCAAAAGAATTCAAAATTGATGTACCGCAAGACTTATCAGTGATTGGCTTTGATAATACGGTTCTTTCTACTACCATTACGCCCATGTTGACGACAGTAGCACAGCCGACAAAAGAAATGGCTGTAAACGTAGTGGATTTGCTGGTTAGAGAAATGAAATATCCAGCGATGCATAAAGAACATTTGCTTCTTGAGCCAAAATTGATTGTTCGGAAATCAACGGCTCCGTTACGAAAGGAAGCCACAGCATCTATAAATAATTGAACACAATCAAGAATATTGCCGTTAATAAAAAATCCTCATAGTCACATATTTAAAAGAATTTAGAGAGTCTATGAAGAAAAATAAGTAATTAGTAAATTCTTATCGCGCTACTACATAAAGGAGGAATTCAAGCATGTTAGGTAAATTAGGTGAATTAAATAAAGGATACAACGTACTTACAGAAATGACCGGTCAGCACAAAGATATGCTGATGGATATTGGGATTTATAAAATGTCCCAAGGAAAAGAGGAAACTTTACTAGACAGCAGCAGTGAAACGGCTATTCTTTTACTAGAAGGAAAGGTAAAGCTAGAGTGGGAAGGCCATTCGAAAGAAATTCAGCGCCAGTCCCTATTTGAAGAAGAGCCTTGGTGTTTGCACGTTTCAAAAAATGTGGAGGTCAAAATTACCGGGCTTGCCGATAGTGAAGTACTAGTTCAAAAAACGGATAATGAAAAAGAATTTTCATCAAAATTATACACGCCCGAAGATTGTCAAAACACAGTGGCTGGTGAAGGAGTATGGGAAGGTACTGCTCAGCGTGTAATCCGAACAATTTTTGACTACAATAACACTCCTTACTCTAACCTTGTTATTGGAGAAGTTATTTCTTATCCAGGAAGATGGTCGAGTTATCCGCCTCATCATCATGACCAGCCCGAAGTGTATTACTATCGTTTTGACAAGCCACAAGGATTTGGGTGCGCAATGGTTGGAGAAGATGCGTACCGTGTAGTTGATAATAGTTTTATTACAATTCCTGGTGAATTGGATCATCCTCAAGCAACGGCTCCTGGGTATGCAATGTACTTCTGCTGGATGATTCGCCATCTCGACAATAATCCGTGGACAGACCGTATTATGGAAGAAGAGCATAAGTGGTTATTAGAGCCGGATGCAAAAATTTGGCCTGAGAAATAAATAAAGATCTTTATACGAAATGGGTCTCAAATGTCGAAAAACCTCGAATGAAAAATAATTATGCGTAAAATAATAGTTTATTTTTGTAAAATATGTTTTTATATGTTAAAGTATAGCTTGTATTAATATTCAGGCGATGATATCGCTCTTTGCTGCAGATTCCTTTTTAGGAGTCTCTTTTTTTTTGGAAACGGAAGCAACAGATAAAGACGATTCGTATATAAATTAAAAAGAAAAGGAGATAAGCGTAAGCCGCTTATCTCCTTTTCTTTTTAGCGTTATCTAATGCTAAGTTCTTTTTCACTACTTTTTCTAAAGCAACTTCCACGTGAACATTTTTTTCATCGATGTCATTCACAAGCACGACGGTTCCTTTTCGTCCTTTAATCTTTAAATCATCACCCGTAGAAGGAATGTTTTCCCTCAGCTGGCTTAATAGAAGCTTTCTGTTTTCAAAAAAGTGAACAGCCACCATTTTATCTCACCTAATTTCATATGATATGTGTGATACAAAGATGTGTATATGAAATCCTTCCTATACATTATGTCGCTAGAGGTAGTTTTAGAACACCTTGAATAGACAATTGTTGCATCTATATATGAAATAAATAGGGTGGCATAGTTATAAATCTTCTATTCTTGGACATACTTATACTACTAATCTAAAAAGGGATGTGGATGAAAATGAAGATGGCTATCGGATTAAGTGTATTTACGGTCGTTACAGGAGCAATTGCGTTAGGGTCGGTTTACTTTTTAGCAGGTATCTTTTCATTTTTCTTAACGGTTTTTTCATAAAAAAATCCACCAAGAGGTGGATTTTTTATTTAGCAGCGGCTTTTGTTTCATGAGGCGAATTACCGATAAATCCAAATTTCCCGCCGACAACTTCTTTTACTTCGTGGATGACAATAAAAGAATTCGGGTCAATTTGCTGGATTTTCTTTTTAATTTTTAATAGCTCGTTCTTTTTAATAACAACGTAGATAATGCGTTTATCTTTGTTGGCGTAGTAGCCATATCCATAAAAGATGGTGGCTGCATTTCCAAATTCACTGGTGATGACTTGCGCTATGTCTTTGTATTGATCGGACATAATCGTCATTGCTTTTTTGTTGTGGAAACCTTCGATAACGACATCTACGATTTTGGCACAAAGATAGACGAATATAAAAGTATAGAGCATGTTATTGACGCCAATAGCGAAAACTGATGCTAAAATAATGACACTGTCCATGTAGAACATGCTTTTAGAAATATTATAGCCTTTTGTGTAGTTTAATAAATAAGCTAAAAGAGTTGTTCCACCAGTCGATCCATCCGCTATAAAAATGAGAGCCAGTCCTGTTCCCATTAGTAAGGCGCCGAATACAATTCCTAAAATCATGTCGTGAACGTGAAAAGGAATATAGCTGACTAGACCGAGGAAAACAGACGTCATGACGGCTCCTAGAATCGTATAAAGAATCGTTTTTTTGGTTAGAAATTTATAGGCTAAGGCAATAAATATAAGGTTTACAAGAAATGTGCTGATACTTGTAGGGATATGAAATAAATAATATAAAACAAGAGCAATACCAACTGTACTTCCGTCACCTAATTTATTTGGAATGACGAAGAAATCAATGGATGCAGCAACTAAAAGTGCGCCAACAATAATTAAGATGATGTCTTTATAGATTGTTTTCAATATGCAAACCTCCTTGATTATTAGGATATTTTCATGTGTAATCTTGTTTTTACTAGTGTTTCACAAATGATAAAATAAAAAACGTCTTAGAAATTGTCTAGTTATAAAACTGATCAACTTCTAAGACGAAGAATTACGATACGTGTATAGGTCTTGATCCGGCTTTTCTATGCTTCGATGTCACCGATTATATAAACCTCTGACCGCTATGTCAACGCTATGAGAGATGTTCAACTTTTCAAAAAATAGAAGGCGGTTTCCTACATAAAAAAAAGAATCCTTTGCGATGGTGCAAAGGATTTTCAAATTTATTGGAATAGGGGGAATACGTTATTAGGATTACCATTTTCATAAATTAATATACCTTTATTTTTTTAAAAAATTTATTTGTTAATGACGATTGAAAGTTTGTAATTCACATGCTGATTTAGCTCTGTCAAAAAATCATTTAGTTCTTCAGTTGAATGAAATTTGCATTCTAGTAAGTAGCAGCCATCGCCGCTGATTTTAAAGTTGTTGATAACGTGCTCCTGTTGACTTTCTAAAAATGTAAGGTAGGGGTGATGATGAATGCTCTGCGTATAGATATTTAAAAATGCATGGATGGTGTAGCCGAGTGTTCGTTCATCAATGTTAATTGTATAGCCTTTGATAATGCCTTCATCTTCTAACTTTAATACTCTAGCAGAAGCCGCTTGTCCGGTTAAATGCACTTTTTCTCCTAATTCCTTCATCTTCATACGTCCGTTTTTTGATAGTTCTTCTAGTATGCGCTTATCTGTATTATCCAACATCGCTACAAATCCTTTCGTATTTCAAATCAAAAGGGTTAACTACTTGATGTCACCTATGTATACTGATACGTCTTCTATTTTATACTAAAGGAAAGTCAGAAAAAAGAGCAGTCAATATGCAAGATATAGAAAGCAGCAGTAGTTTGTAAACAGCTAGATTGACGAAAGCTTAAGCTTGCTGTATGATTCTTTGAGTGTTTACGTGGTTCGTAACCATCCCACGTTAAAAAACTAAGGAGAGAATAGTAAGATGAATATAAGAACACTTTGCGTCAACGGTCTTTTAGCTGCTATGTATATTGCTGTCAGCATGCTAATTCAGCCGTTTGGCTTCACCAATATCCAATTTCGTATATCGGAAATGTTCAATCATTTGATTGTATTTAATAAAAAGTACGTGTACGGCATTGTACTAGGGGTATTTCTGACGAACTTGTTTTTTTCACCAATGGTCGCTTATGACCTGGTGTTTGGGGTAGGACAGTCTGTCCTATCATTACTCATTACCATTTTTTCTATGCGCTACATTAAAAATATGTGGGCTCGTATGCTTATGAATACACTTGTGTTTACATTTACGATGTTTATTATTGCTTTTGAGCTGCACCTAGCATTTGACTTGCCATTTTTCTTTACCTGGCTAACAACAGCCGTTGGTGAGTTTGTTGTTATGCTTGTTGGAGCACCAATTATGGCAGCAATTAATAAACGTGTACGATTTAATAAGCTAGTTGGATAAGAAAGATGTGGCTGTGATAAATCTCACAGCCACATCTTTTTTTCTTTGTTATTCTATAAGTGTAGTGATAAACCCCTTATTATTGAAGAGCTTTTCACGCATGGACAAATTACCCATATCTAGCATGTGAAAAGAGCAGGTCGCGTTTGCGATCTGCTCTTTTTGCGTAAGGCAATAGGAAGTATCCGGTTAGATTATTTTGAAAGAAGGAGTGACAAATCTCACAGCACATTCTTTTTTCTTTTGTTACGATATACATATAGTTGGCAAACTCCTTATCGAAAAGTTTTTCGCTCAACAACACATTACCTATGCGTAGCAATTAAAAAAGCAGACCGATGACGGTTTGCTTTTTTAATTGTATTTTTTACCATTAAATAACTTTTTTGAGTTATAATTGTAAAATAACCTTTGTTACTAGAGAGGGGATTATTTTTTGAATAGAAAGTTAGCAATTCTTGTTTTATTAGCGTTAGCCACCTTATTTGCCGGCTGTTCAAAAGAAGAAGACAACGTTCCTTTAAGAGAACTAGAAAAGATAAGTATTAACGTAATCAAAGAACAAAAAATGAAGCAAGGAATTTCATATGAAATGGAATTGGTAAACAAGAGCGATTTGACCATTAAACAAAACAATGTATTTTTATCCTATCCTTTAAAAATGAAAAACGGTTATTCTGATAATAAATTTAAGGTGTTAGCAGAAGGAAATAAATTAAATATCAAGCCAAAACAAAAGGTAAAGTTAACGGCATTTCTTCCTTATAAAGGAACCAATAAAGAAGCGTTAGCTATTGATGAGCCTGACGTAAAGTGCATAGGGTATTGGAATAAGCTTGATGACTACCATCAATTTTCTTTTGGAGGATCCTTAAAGCAAGAGTAATGGAAAGTTTTTTGTTAAATAGTGGAACTTGAAAGGTGTGAAATCGTATATAAACCAAGGGGGAGATTTCATTGAAGAGATATGGACTATTTATCATTAGCTTCATTGTGTTGCTAGGTAGCTTTCAACTGCTATCAGGCATGATTCTTACGCTTTTGTATGTTCCAGAAAGCGCGGATATGTGGAATTCAATTGAAGGTTTATCAAGTAAAGTAATATTTGGCAGTCATTTACCTAGCTTTGCTTTTGTAATTCCCGTTTTAGCAGCTACAGCCGCTTTTTTTATTTCTAAAAAACGCGTTAGGAAAAGTGCATAAGGGATTGATAAAGGCGGTGAATGAACAGTGAGTGTAGACACGGATAGATTGATTAGCTTTTTTATTTTATGGGGATCACCCGCTGTTTTTAGTATAATAGAGTACTTTAAACTGAGTAAAACTGAAAAAAAAGAAGCGATACGAGACTTAATATCTTTAAAATCTATTGTAACAACAGGATTTATATTGATTGGAGGAGTGATGGCGAGTTTAGGTAGAGTATTATCTCTGCTGCCTCTCCACGTTATAGGTACTTTTATTTTAGCTATTGGTGGTATCGTGGGCGCTGTTGAAGCATGGAAGACAGAAAAAAAGAAAAGTATTGTTATCCTTGTTTTAATAGTATCTATGATTGCTTTTACATTTGTAATATAAATTCTGCATGTAACAAGAGCTGCTCAACCAGTGAGCAGCTCTTATCAGTTTCTTATTTATTGTGTTTCAAGATGCTGATCTCTTTTCTTTAACGTAAGAGCGAGCAAGAACGAAACGACGGCAAAAGCGATGGCTACATAATAGACGGTATGAACCCCGCTTGTCATACTTTTTATTTGTAACAGCGTTTTATTCGTTTCGTTTGATTGTTGAATAAAGTGCTGAGAAGCCATGGTCATAATACTTGTATACAAAGCGGGTCCAATCGCGCCTGAAACTTGGTTAATCGTATTTGAAATAGCTGAACCGTGGGCATGAAGCGGTTTTGGCACTTGATTTAAAGCAAGCGTCATCACGGGACCGATGCTTAAACCTACGCCAATTGTAAAGGCTGCGTATAAGATGGCTGCAGTCGTCGTGCTTGTTCCGCTTGAAATAGTAGTGAACAAACTTAAGATAATTGTTAAAAGGACTAAGCCCGTTAAAAGCAGCGGTTTAAATCCGATTTTGTCAAACAAACGTCCTCCCACCATAGCTGTTAGAGCCAGCGTTACGCCGCCAGGAAGCATAAGAAACCCTGTTTGCAAAGGAGACAGTCCCGCAGCCGTTTGGAAGTATAGCGGCAAAATTAACATCATTGAAAACTGAATCATCATAATAAGAAACATTAAGAAAATCGATCTTGAAAACACAGACGATCTAAAAGGCTTCATATTAATCATAGGAGAATTCAGCTTGCTTTGCTGTCTGACAAATAAAGCAAGAGCTATGACGCCAATTATGAGCGTAAGCCATACGATAGGATTACTCCATCCCGTCTCTTCACCAGCTGCGCTAAATCCATAAACAACTCCTCCAAACCCAATTGTAGAAAGAATCACAGATGGCATATGAATTGTTGGTCTAGATGTTTCAGAAACGTTACTGAGCTTAAAGAGAGCAAATAGGAAAATAAGCGCCGCTGCAATTAAAAGACCTAGAAATATAATTTGCCACGAATAATATTGAATAATTAATCCTGAAAGAACCGGTCCTATTGCCGGTGCAAATAAAATAGCTACGCTAAAAATCCCCATTACGGTGCCGCGTTTGCTAACAGGCACGAGTGTTAACATTGTGCTCATCACAAGAGGTAAAATAATGCCTGTCCCTAATGCTTGAATCATACGGCCCGCAAAAAGCAGAGAAAACCATGGAGTGATAAATCCAATGAAGGACCCAATTAAGTAAAAGCTCATAGCCGTCACAAACAGCTGTCTTAATGTGAATCGTTGAATTAAGAAAGCAGACACCGGAACAGAGATGCCGATTACAAGCATATATCCGGTAGTTAACCACTGAGCTGAGCTCGTTCTAATGTGAAAATCTGAAATGATACTTGGCAAGGCCACGTTCATTACCGTTTCACTAATTAAGCATAAAAAATTCCCTAGAATCAAAATGAAAAGGATAAGCTTACTTTGTGTACTCATTTTTTCTTCTGTTTGTGTCATAAGTGACCTCCTTTTACTAAATTAATTTTTGTTTGCAAACAGCTTGCCAATTTGGTCAGCTGCTATTTGCATAGGGACTGTACTATTTTTAGTTAATGAAAGAGTATAAGCCCCTTCAATCCAAGACTGTATAGCTGAACCTAGCTGTCTTGCTTCCTCTTGCTCATAGCCTGAACAAACTAACTTATTTGCATAAACTTGCTCCCACTCGTTATACACGGCTTCACAGGCCATACGAAGCGTTTCGTTTGATGACCATACTTCACTCGACATAGCAGCGAGAGAGATATCCGCTTCATTTTCCACTTGTTCAAACATTCGATCAGCCATCAGCTTTATATGATATTGAATAGCTGACGCGGCATCTTCATGAGAAGCGAGGGATTTTTCGATATAAGCTTTGACTCTTTCTCCTGTTTTTTGAATAGCTTCTTTTGCTAACTGTTGTTTTCCGTCCGGAAAATAATAATAAATAGATCCTCTCGGAGCGCTGCTTTCTTTTGTAATTTGACTTAGACTGGTGGCGTGATAGCCTTTTTTGCGAAAAAGTTTAGCAGCTGCGCTTAAAATCTTTTCTTTTGAATTGGTTGGTTCCATCAAAACAGCTCCCTAATATAATTACTAGTTGATCGGTCAGTATAATGGTAGCAACTCTATACTGATCAGTCAATCCAGACGTTGAGGTCTTGTATATAAGTGAAGATTGATGCAAGATTCACAGGTGTAAGCATTGATTGAAATGTTAAGAATAAGGTTACAAAGTATTTTGGACCTATACTTCTATTACTGTTAAAAAAATATGATTAAGTAATGAAATTAAAAGAAGACGAGAAGCGTATAGCATGTTACGATAGGGACGGTATAGAAATTGGCATATGTCTGTTTCTAATAGAAGAGACAAATTTTAAAATTTTTAAATGTAAGGTTGTGATTCACCTGAGACTGAATAAATTTATTAGCGAATCTGGAAAGGCGTCAAGACGCGGGGCAGATAAGTTAATTAGTGAAGGAAGAGTAACCGTTAATGGAAAGGTTGCAAAAGTCGGAGATCAAGTTAAGCCTGGCGATGATATTCGAGTAAGCGGCCAACAGCTTCGGATTGCTCGAAATAATGTATATATTGCGCTTAATAAACCAGTCGGCATTACAAGTACGAGTGAAAAAAAAGTAAAGGGAAACATCATTGATTTAGTCAATCACCCTTTGCGTATTCACCACGTTGGACGACTTGATAAGGATTCAGACGGCTTAATTTTACTTACAAATGACGGCGATATTATTAATGAAATTTTACGTGCAGAAAACAAGCATGAAAAAGAATATATTGTGGCAGTAGATAAGCCAATTACACCAGAGTTTATCAAAAACATGTCTGAGGGAGTGAAAATTTTAGGCACAAAAACGCTTCCTTGTGAAGTGACACAGCTGTCTAAGTATGAGTTTCAAATTATTTTAACACAGGGTTTAAATCGTCAAATTCGCCGTATGTGTGAAGTGCTCGGATATGAAGTGTACCGCCTTCAGCGCACGCGTATTATGAATATCCATTTAAACAACTTACCTGTTGGGCAATGGAGAGATTTAACGAAAAAAGAGCGTACGCAGCTATTCAAAGAATTAGACTATGAACCTAAAGAGTGGTAAATCAAAAGACACCAGCCTGTTAGACTGGTGTCTTTTTTATTCGCATACAACTACTTGTCTAGAAAATACGCTTTTGCGCGCCACGCAGCGATCTGAAATAGAAAAGCCGGCTTCATGAATCATATGGTCAATCGTATCTACTGTAATCACGACTACTTTATCCGTAAAGCGGCGAGCGTGTTTTAAAATAGAAAGCTGATCTTCAGGCGTCGCGTGGGTGTAGAGATTGTAAGGCATGTCGATGATAGCTACATCATAGTGAGTTGTAACATCTGAAATCGGTCCAGTTTTGACATCACCGCTTAAGCCGAAATGCGCAATATTTTCACGAGATCCGTCGGTCACAAGTGGATTGATATCGCGTCCTACAATATTAATACCCATTGAAAGGGCTTCTACAAGGACTGTACCAATACCGCAGCATGGATCAATCGCTTTGATTCCTTCGGGGTTTGGAACGGCAATGTTAGCTACAGCTCTTGCAAGGCGGGTACTGAGTGCTGTAGAGTATTCACGCGGTTTCTTCAAATGATGCAGCCATATGGCTTCGCTTTTTTGATATTTCCCAAAATACCAGCGTCCTTCAAATGGAACAATGCCAAACAAATGGTGAGGGTTATGCAAGTCTGCTTCTGCTACAAAATGCCAACCCACATCACGTTCAATAGCACGCTGACCTTTATAACTTATTTTTTGATCTTTTTCCAAGTCATTAATTTTCATAAAAATGAGTTTAAATGTTTTGTCTCCGAGGTCAATATCTTCTACTTGCTTACAAATATCTGCAAGGTCATCTGATTCATACATAATATCTAATCGCTCTTTGATAAAAGGGCTTCTGCTTGGATCAAGTTTAACAGCACTTTTTATGATAGGTTTCTCAGTTTCAATTTCAAAAAGAGAGCGTCTCTCTAATTGACATAGTGAGAGTTCCTCTTCGCTGCATGCGTATGTGTAGATATACTGAGGCAGCTGCGTATGGTTATTCAATATCGTATCATCCTTTATCGTATCTAATTATCCTTCTTCTCAAACAATAGCGAGAAAAGAAGAGAAAAGCAACGAATTTAAATATATTTGGCTGTGAATAATAAATTGAAGCGCTACATAGTCCACTTATTTGACAAAACATGCTAAAATAACTGGTGATAACCTGCATGTGCTGCTGTCTATACAAAAGAACTGGATCAAGGTTTCTCAAAAATCATTTACACACTGCTGACATTTTGATGAATAGGAGAGGCTACGTGATGTCTAAAAGTGATCATGAAAAGCAACAGATGAGTCGGGCTGATATGAAAAAACAAGCCAAAACATCCTCGCAAAACCTTGTGATGAACGTACTCATTGCCATTGTATCTGTATGTATTTTAGCTCTTATTATAAATGTTTTTATACTAATGAAATGAGCCGTTATGCTGCTCATTTCTTTTTGTTAGGTTCAGCTTTTATTGAAGCATTTGAGGTCTCTTTCACTAGAGAGCACATTGTGAATAGCATATCTTTTTTTTACAAATGATAGTTGTGATATGATGAGGCAATAATATATTAGACAAAAAGCTGGAGGTTACTTAGTATGCCATTACTTAGATTTGATGTAATAGAAGGAAGAGATGAAAAAGAGTTAAAAACATTACTAGACGCTGCTCACCGAGCGATGCTAGAAGCCTTTGGCGTCCCGGAGCGAGACCGTTATCAAATTGTACATCAGCATCCTGCTCATGAAATGATTATTGAAGATACAGGTCTTGGCTTTGAGAGAAGCAAGGATTTGGTTATTATAAGTGTAACGAGTAAACAGCGAACAGAAGAGCAAAAGCAAGCTCTTTACAGATTAATTGTAAAAGAGCTTGGAGAGAGCTGCGGCATTCAGCCAAACGACATTATGATTTCGATTGTTGAAAACGGTAATGCTGACTGGAGCTTTGGCATGGGAGAGGCTCAATTCTTAACTGGGAAATTATAAAACGGTTTATTATCTAGAGAAGCCCTTATTTCTAAGGGCTTTTTCTCATTTTGTATCTAAAAATATTATTCTCTTAGTCACATCTTACTCAAAATTAAATACAGACATCTGTCAAATGAATGATACAATAAGCTTATATGCCGTTTTGAGTGGAAAAGCCATAAAAGAGTTCGGCGTACTAATTTTAGAACAACAATAAATTTACATAAAGATGTAAAGATTTAAAGGTTAAAAGAGAAATGTATAAAATCTGTAAAACAAAAGAACAGTTACGCGTTAAACATAGGAGTAAAAGGTTCTTCACGTGTTTTTTCGGATAAGAAGAGAAAGTAATTTTGATCATTGAGGAGGAACTTAGAATGTTTGGATTTGATGCAGATGTATCGCCACTAGTGCGAATTAAAGTAATTGGAGTCGGCGGTGGAGGAAATAACACCGTTAACCGTATGATTGAACACGGTGTACAAGGAGTAGAATTTATTGCCGTTAATACGGATGCTCAGGCGCTTAACTTATCTAAAGCAGATGTAAAAATGCAGATTGGTGCTGCATTAACGCGAGGATTAGGTGCAGGAGCTAATCCAGAAGTGGGAAGAGAAGCAGCCGAAGAAAGCAGAGAACAAATTCAAGAAGTACTGCAAGGCGCAGACATGGTATTCGTAACAGCTGGCATGGGTGGAGGAACCGGTACTGGAGCAGCCCCGGTTATTGCCCAAATTGCCCGTGAACTAAATGCTTTAACAATTGGAGTAGTCACTCGCCCATTCAAGTTTGAAGGAAATAAACGTACGAAGCAAGCAGTAGGCGGTATTACTGCGATGAATGAATCGGTAGATACCCTTATTGTGATTCCAAACGACCGCTTGCTTGAAATTGTCGATAAAAAGACGCCTATGCTTGAAGCATTCCGTGAAGCAGATAATGTTCTTCGCCAAGGTATTCAAGGTATTTCAGATTTAATCGCTGTTCCGGGGCTGATTAACCTTGACTTTGCTGATGTAAAAACAATCATGTCTAATCAAGGATTTGCGCTTATGGGTATCGGACGAGCTTCTGGATCAGACCGGGCAATTGAAGCGGCGAAAAAAGCGATTTCTAGTCCGCTGCTAGATGCATCGATTGATGGAGCAAGAGGCGTGCTGTTGAACATTACGAGCGGCAGCAGCTTGAGTCTTTACGAAGTACAGGAAGCAGCAGATATTGTCACGTCTGCTTCTGATCAGGACTTAAATATGATTTTTGGGTCCGTGATTAATGAAGATTTAAAGGACGAAATGATGGTAACCGTTATTGCCACTGGATTTGATGATGAAGATGTTTCACCATCAGCTTCTACTTCTAGAGTTTCAAGAGCACGCTACTAAATTAAATAACCAGCTTTTATGGTGGCAATTGTTTTTCAATTGCCTTAAAAGGGAATCCGGTGCAAATCCGGAGCGGTCCCGCCACTGTAACAAGGAGCCTTATGTCAAAAAGCCACTGTCTATTTAGAGACGGGAAGGCGGTATAAGGCAATGACTTGAAGCCAGGAGACCTGCCATAAATCGCAGCACACAATAACCTACGAGGATAGGGAGGTGTTTTGGCAGAATCAAAAATAAGATAAACAAGGGATACGTTTATCTGAATTTGTATTGAAGACAAGCACTTCTTTTTAGAAGTGCTTTTTTTGTGTATTAAAATAGAAGGTGGAAAAATCAATGATAAATAATAAAAAACTCGTATCTATGATATTTCTTGTGTTACTTTGCCTCACTGCTTGTGTTCCTAATGAAGAGAGCATAAGTATAAAAGAAAAAAAGAAAACGGATAAAAGTGTGACGTTTTTATTTAATTTTACATCTGCAACGCTTGATCCTCATACGGATGATAATTATACAGCAGTTCGTGCGGGAGTAGGGGAGACGCTTGTTAAAATCAGCAATGATTTAAAAATAAAGCCCTGGCTTGCTGAAAAGTGGAAAACGGAAGATAACGGTCTTACGTGGACATTTACGATAAGAAAGAATATTACGTTTCAAAATGGTAAAGCGCTAGATGCAAATGCCGTTAAGTCTTCTCTTCAAAGAACGATAGATCAAAGTTATGCGATGAAAAACGCTTTAAATATTAAAGAAATGAAAGCGAACGGTCATGCGCTGACAATTACATTAAAAGAACCAATGCCTAAATTTCCTTCTGAGTTAGTACATCCAAACACAGCTATTATAGATGTTGATGTTTCTAATATAGCTAAGAAGCCTATTGGCACAGGTCCATTTCAAGTTTTGACTTTCGATCAAGGAAATCAAGTGAAGTTAGAAAGATATGAACATTATTGGAATGGGAAAGTAAAATTAAAAAATGCGATCTTTGCATTTAACGAAGATGCTAATGCGCGCGTTGCGGCTCTTCAGTCCGGAACAGCCGATATTATTTATCGCCCGCCTTTAGAAAGTTTGGGCACTTTACAAACAGATCCGTCTTTTAAGGTAAGTGGAGTACCCAGTGTGCGTACACATTTATTACTTTATAATCAAACCAATGACGCATTAAAAGACGAAAATGTAAGAAAAGCTATCGATACCTTACTGAACCGAAAAGAAATTGTCAGCAGCATCATGAACAATCAAGCGGCAGCAGCTCGAGGTCCATTTTTACCTCAATTTCCTTTTGCTGATAATAATGCTAATGAGCAAAGAGGTATGCCATCTGCTAAAAAATATTTAGAGAAAGCAGGCTATCAAATCAAAAATGACAAACCAATGAAAAATGGAAAGCCACTATCGCTCTCTCTTGTCACATACAGCTCTCTACCAGAACTTCCTTTGATTGCTCAGCTTATACAGTCTAATGCCAAAGAGTTAGGAATTACTATTAAGATTCATCTCGTTGAGGACAGCGATGAATATGTAATGGCAAAAGACGATTGGGATTTAGCACTGTACAGTCTTATCACTGCACCTAGAGGAGATGCAAGCTATTATTTAAGTACGAACTATTTGCCGGGCGGTGGTTTAAATGCCAGCCGGATTGATGACGATAAGCTAACAAAAATGATAGAACAGTTAAATTCAACAGTAGATGACGCAAAGCGAGATCAGTTAGCTAAGCAAGCAACCGCTTTGATTAATGAGGAAATGCTGACGTCATCGATTGTACATCCAAACATTGTTGTTGCTTATAATCAAAAAGTGAAAAACTGGACCACAAATCCAAGCGAGTATTATATGCTGACTCAGCATTTAGACGTAACGCCATAGTCAATATTGTGTTGTTCCTATAGGAAAACGAGAAAGTATACAATGATAGATAAAAGGATGTGACAGTAAACGTGCAAGAAGTACAAACGTATCAAATTAAAGAAGTAAAAGAAAAGGATGCGGAAGTGATTCAGTTTGTCATGAATATGCGGAATGAGCTATTTCTTATGATGGAAAAAAATCAGCTTCCTGTGGATTTGCTTCATTTTAATAAATATTATGTTCAAGCGAAAGGCGCTGCTTTTTTTGCAGCTGTCACGGAAAATCAACAAGTAATTGGAACAATTGGTTTATACGCTTACGATGGAAGGTTTCATGCATTAAAAAAGCGATATGAACATAAAACTGCAGCCGAGATTGTAAAATGCTATGTCGATCCAGCATACCGGCGTCTAGGCATTGGACAGCAGCTGTTAAAGGCAGTGGAACAATTTGCTCAAAGTCATTTTTATGACACGTTGTATCTGCATACTCATCCTTTTTTACCGGGGGCTATTCCATTCTGGACTTCACAAGATTTTATCGAAAGGCTTGCTGAACAGGATGAGCCATGGAATACGCTGCACATGGACAGAAAAATACAACCGGTCGTAATGTAACGATATTATACAGTAATTACCATAGAATCTAGATAAGAGCTCATGCTATAATGAGCTTACTTACATTTATAGCCTGTAGGGCAAGTCCTTACAGAAAAGAACCACGTTTCGAATTGGCTGAAACGTGGTTTTTTTCTATGAAAAACAAATAACAAAATATTTTTAAAAATATATATGAAATCGCTTTCAAAATAATGAAATATATTATATAATTACTAGTGTTGTGTTGTACTTTGTTAGTGTTAAATCAATATCCTACATGTGTGAGCCGATTGCCTTATGGTAGTCGGCTTCCTTTTTTATGGTAGAGTCTAAAAGGAGATAGCATTCGTTAAAATGGCTGTAATTGTCATCACAATAGTTGTCCCAAAGGCCCACTTGAAAAGAAACTTTTGATGCTCCCCGAAATCTACTTCAACCAGCCCAATCAGAATGAAAGTAGCGGGTACTAAAGGAGATAGGGGAAACCCCGTTGTGGAATGTCCCAATAAAGCTGCTCGTCCTATTTCTACAGGGTCTACACCAAAATTAGCTGCTGTATGGCTAATAACAGGTAAAATGCCAAAATAATAAGCATCAGGTGAAAATACAAAGCTAAGAGGAAGGCTCGTTATTGCTACAACTAAGGGAAGGTGAGAGCCCAGCCATTCAGGAGTGAGGCTGACAATGGTATTAGCCATGGCATCCATCATTTTTGTTTCTGTAAAAACGCCTGTAAAGATTCCGGCTGCAAAAACCAACGTACTAACCATTACAAAGCTGTTTGCATGACTTAAGATTCTTTCCTGCTGTTCTTTTGGATGAGGAAAATTAACAAATAAAGCAATGGCAAAAGCAATAGCAAATAAAATTGGAATAGGGAGTATGTCTATGATCAAGAGAGTCATTAAGCACAGTGTCAATAAGGCATTAAACCAAAAGAGTCTAGGTGGCTTCCCAGGGGTCTCATGAACTGAAAGCTGTTCAGCAAATGCCATTGATGCACCTTTTAAATGAATAGTTCCTAAGCGCGCTTTTTCTCTCTTTCCTAGTAGATATGCTGAAAATAAAGTCCACATCAATCCCGCTGCCATAGCTGGAATAAGAGGATTAAATAGATCTGATACTTCTAATTGCAAACTTGCTGCGGCTCTTACGAGAGGACCTCCCCAAGGAATCATATTCATAACACCTGCGCTTAAACTAATAACACAAGCCAGTATTAGTCGGTTCATTCCCAGTTTTGTGTACAAAGGAAGCAAGGCGGAAACTGTAATTAAAAATGTAGAAGAGCCGTCTCCGTCCAAGCCAACAAGCATTGTAATAACGGCAGTTGCCATTACGACTTTTAAAGGATCGCCTTTCACAATGTTTAGGATACGAGAAATCATAGGATCAAATAAACCGACGTCAATCATTAGTCCAAAATATAAAATAGCAAAAACGATCATAATGGCCGTAGGAGCTACTTTTAAAATACCATTCATCATCATATCGCCCATATCAGCACTAAAACCTCCAATTATACCAAAGAGGATAGCGACAAAAATAAAAGCAACAACCACGGACAAGCGTTTACTGATGACAAGAAATAGAAAAGTCGCAATCATTCCAAACCCTAACAAAGAAAGCATTATCCATCACCTCTTAAAAAAGTTAGAAAATTCCATTAATTTTCATTATAGCATTAGAATTACTGTTAAAGTTTGGTATTTTTAAATAAGATAGCTTCAAACTAAAACTAAAAGCTAAAAAAGCCGCCTTATAGGCGACTGGTTTAAGCTAGGTCAGCTGTTATGGACTGCTTTTGAAGGTGATCAGACAGCAGGCTGTAAGCAATAATTTTCTTTTTATACTGTTTTACGACATCGACATGATCATCATAACTGTATACGCATAATCGAACATCTTTTTTTCCTTTTTTCGTATCAATAACCAGTGGAGTTTCACTGTCTTCTAGGTGTTTATAATAGTCCTTATTTCCTTCATGGACATAATATTGTTTTAAAAAGGTTGCTTTATTAAAATAATCAATCACTTGCATTTTGTCTTTGCCTTCTAAATGTTTCCCATCAACTGTGACAGTAACGTTGTGGTCATCAAGTGTTGGGTGTAATTGAAATTTAGTCATAAGCCATTTGACCACTGGAGTTGGAAGACACGTTATTAATATTTTGAGTGCACTTACAAGAATGATGGAAAGTAATACAATCCATGTCATAGTTAATCATCTCCGCTATAGTTTAAATGAAATAAGATTACATACTTATTTTACCACAGAGAACATGATTGCTTTTTGTACATTATGTGAATCTTCCTCAGTGAAAAGATGTATATGAAATGCGTTTATTTATGCACATTTAGGGAAATATAAAATTATAACAAATACTACATATAAAAAAAGGAGAAAAAATTATGTTGTGGACGATTATTGGACTTTTATTTATTTTTTGGTTATTAGGATTAGTTTTTCATATTGGCGGCGGCATCATTCACATTCTTCTTGTCATTGCAGTGATTGTGCTAATCGTAAAACTTGTGAAACGAATTTAGATATAAAAGGCCTTTCCTTAGGGAAAGGCCTTTTATGTGGAGAGATTATAAAAACAAGACGTATTTTGATATAAAAAATCATATGCTTCCGTTCCAGAAACTCCTTTGAGACGTGCTATTTCCTCAACGGACTGATGTATCATTGATGGAACCGTTATCTGGTTTTGAAAAGGTCCTTCAAATGGCCACGGACCATCTGTTTCGACCATCAAGTAATCAAGAGGGTATTCCATGGCAAGCGCTTGGATTTTAGGCTTATATACAATATCAGGTGTAACTGAAATATAGTAACCGTTGTTTTTCATTCGTTCAACGGTTTTTTTAGCTCCTTTGAACCAGTGGAAGTGAGCTTTAGACACGGAATGTTTTTCTAGTAAGTCACACACAATTTCAGCGTCTTCATATACAGCGTGAAGAATTAGCGGTTTTCCCCATTTTTTTGAATGAATAATAAAAGCTTCAAGCAGCTCCAAATAGGGCTCTAGAGAAAGAGTATAGGTCTGACTTAAGTAATAAGGTAGACCTACCTCACCAACAGCTATCATTTCTTCATTGTTTTGATCAATCCAGGCAAACAGCTCCGCTAATTCATTTGAAGAAGGCAGCATTTGTTCAGGATGAAATCCGTAGGCGGGTTTCACACAAGAATACAATTGGCTGATTTTTTGATTAAGTTGGCAAGACTGTAATGTGGAAGATACAGAAATAAGCGCTTGTAACGAAGGATCCTTCTCTACTATGTCTTTCCAGCTTTTCGGTTCATATTGATCGAGGTGAATATGAGCGTCAATGATTTGTTTCATAAATATCGCTCGCTCCTTTCAGCCCAATTTGTTTAGAAATAATACGTAAGAGAATGTATGATTCTGTTAGGCCTCCATTTTATTTCTTATTTGTTTTTTGTTCCCCCATTTAGCAATAGATGAAAACGTATAAACAATAAGAGCTAACCAAATAAAACTAAAAGCAATAACATGAGCTTTTGTTAGCGATTCATGGTACAGAATCACTCCTGCTAGCAGAGATAATGTTGGTGAAATATATTGAAGAATACCAAGCATTGATAATGATACTTTTTTAGCACTTTTTGTGAATAATAAGAGTGGTAAAGCTGTGACCATTCCACTTCCCATTAATAAAAGACTTGTTGAAAAAGAATCAAAAAACTGCAAGTGTGATTGAAACGTGAGGTAGCTTATATATGCTAATGCAATAGGGGAGATGACCATCGTTTCAAGAGTTAATCCGATTGTTGAGTCAGCTTTAATCTTTTTCTTTGCCAAACCATATAATCCGAAAGTAAGAGCTAAACTAAGCGAAATCCAAGGAACCACACCATAATGAAGACTGAGTGTTAATACCCCGATCGCTGCTAGTATAAATGCAAAAATTTGAGCCCCGCTTAATCTCTCTTTTAAGACAATAACACCTAATAAAACACTTGTTAGGGGGTTAATATATTGTCCAAGGCTCGCTTCTACTATTTTTCCATCAATGACAGCCCACATAAAAATGCCCCAATTTGCACTAATAAGTACAGACGCAGTAAAAAGGGACCAGAATAAGGATGGTTTTTTCATTATTTCTTTTACAAACGTAATGTATGTACGCCATTTCTTTGTGATCAATAAAAGAATAAGCATAAAAATAAAAGACCAAAAAACGCGCTGAGCTAAAATCTCCCCTGGTGCTACGTGGTGAACCAGCTTCCAATAAATTGGCGTGAGCCCCCACATAAGATAAGAAAGGACTGCATACGTTACACCATCTTTGTCATGATTTAAGTTCATTTAAAACCTTCCTTCTAACATGAGATAAATTTGGTAATAAGAGTCATAGATTAACATAAAAAAGCAGCATAAACGATTATATCACAGAGAAAAACGATTCTTCACATGTTGAATGGCTCAAAAAAGCGCTATGCGCAAGGTTATTGCTTTTCCATGTCTAAAATAAAGTCAAATTGTGTGTTTCTAACAAGGTAAGTGCTTACACAAGTGTGCATGATAAGCGCTCCTTCAGCTTTTATTCAAGTGGTTATGAAAAACAGTTGATTTCCCTATTAGAAACTGTCAAGCTTAAGGAAGAAAAAAATCTTAGAGGAAAGAATATATAGGTGACGAATATGATCGAAATAAAAGCGTCGGCGATAAGCGACGGAGAATTTAATAGAGGTGTATTTGCTAAGCAAGATATTAAAAAAGGAACGCTTATTCACGAAGCTCCTGTTATCGCTTATCCTAATAAAGAGCATGATTTTATTGAGAAAACAACACTAGCGGATTATGCTTTTGAATATGGAGTGAATCATACGGCTATTCTTTTGGGATACGGTATGCTGTTTAATCACTCGTATACACCCAATGCTACGTATGAAATTAATTTTGACAATCATACCTTTGATTTTTATGCATATACGGATATCCAAGCAGGAGAAGAAATTCTCATCAACTATAATGGAGATGAAGATGATCAAGAGCTCCTTTGGTTTGATCGTGAAGATGAAGAAGAACAAAAGTAAAAAGGTAAGCCCATCGAAAATCGATGGGCTTTTTATTATGCTTTTTTATCTGGATACATAGTCGAATTCAAACGGATGAATTGGTAAATATGCGTAATAATAACTTTTAAAACGGCATATCCAGGGACGGCTAAAATGATACCGATGATTCCGAATAAGTTTCCGGCGGTTAGAATGACAAAAATGACTGTAATCGGGTGAATGTCTAGGCTTCTTCCCATAATTTGCGGAGATATTACTTTACCTTCAAGCAATTGAACAACTGCCCAGACAATGGCTAGTTTTACAAGCATGAAAGGAGAGGTAATAAACGCAATAATAATGGCTGGGATAATGGCGATAATAGGACCAAGGTAAGGCACAACGTTGGTTACCATGGCGATAATCGCTAGAAGTAATGCATAATCTAACCCAATAATCAGATAGCCAATGAAAAGCAGTACACCTATACAAATCGCAACAAAAATTTGCCCGCGAATATATGCGCTTAATGCGTGGTTCATGTCGGCTAAAATGAATTTAGCTTCAGAACGAGAGCGGTTTGGAAGCAGTTTTACAATGTAATTAGGTAAATTTTTCCCATCTTTTAATAAGTAAAAAAGAATAAAGGGTAAAACGGCAACCGATAATATAATTTCTGTAATGGTGCCGACAAAATTCACAATACCGCTTGAAAATCCAGAAACATATTTACTCAAGTGTTTTGATGCATCTTTTGAAATCTTATCTAGGTCCGTGTTAGCCGACTGAAGACCTTGTTCGACATATCGGTTATTCGAAAGGTTCGTCACCGCATGCTGAACGTCATGCGTCAGCTCTGGGATATTATCAATAAGACGGTCAACTTGATTTTTTAGAGGCGGAATAACCGATGAAATAATAATGGCTAATGCGCCGATAATCACTATGTATAAAACAAGAATGGAAATAATTCGTTTTACACCTTTTCGTTCTAAAAAGTCAACAAGCGGATTAAATAAATAAAAGCAAATTCCTGCTAAGATAATCGGCAGTGCGATTGTTTTAATAAAAATAGAGATAGGAATTAAAATAAATCCGATTTTTGATAACGAAAAAATAGTCATGCTGAGAATAAAAATAATAATTGTATATACAACAAATTTATTATTTAAGATTTTTTCTCGGAAAAAAGTTCCTTTCTGAGGTCTAGGTTCCAAGCTGTTCAACTCCTTTTAAAAATAAATGTATAGTTATCATACCCTGATTTAGACTAATTTAAGAGGGTTTTTTACAAAGAAGTGTGCATACTAGTAGAAAATCTTCTAGAAAGAAGGAGTGAAATCATTGAAAAAAGACAAACAACCATCGTATGATGATTTCTCTACAGTAGAAAAAAGCCATGAGTATATAACCGCTGAAGAATTTCCAGACGGTCCTTTCGGTTCTCCTGTTAATCAAAAACTGGGGAAATCTACTTCATGGGAAGAAGGGCAGCGAACGTATAGCGCATTTAATTATGAAAACAAAAATCTTCATGAAAAAGCGCAAAGATTATTTCCTGGCGCTCATCCTGTACATGATAACCCAGAGGAACATGAACAAAATCCAAGTTAATGTCTTTATTATGCTCTGAATATATTGCCCTATCTTTTTGCTGAATTTTGTTGACAATAAGCAATTTAGCCTGTAATATAAAACGTAACTTATCACTGTTTCTACAGGATTCGACAAAATTTGATTTACTTAAACTTGTGATCTCAACTTCTATTTACAGCTATTAGAGCGCTGTGAGTAGAAGTTTTATTTATGTTATCGATAAAAAAAGAAAAAAGCAGGTCTGCTCAAGCAGGCCTGCTTTTTTTATTATTGAACAGCGTCAAATTTATTTACTTTCCACTGAGAATTAGATTTATAGAATGTGACAGTGCGTTTTACGCTGCCGCCATCTACAGTTGGAACTGTGAATTCATAAGAGCGAACTGTTGCTGTTTGATACACAAGCTTTGTTTTTGCTTTTGACCACTCTAACATGCTGAATCCGTCGCCGATTGGATGTGCAAGTTTGCCGTTATATGTGATATAGCCGTAATTTGTTAATCCTTTTTCCACTGCACTATTTGTAAATGTCTCAGATAAGTAGCTTGATAGCTCAGCTTTTGTATCAAATTCAGGGCAAAGATACACGTAATCAGTTCCTTTATATTCAAATGTACGTTCTGTACATGGTTTGTTTTTATAACCGTGCAGAGCACTCCAGAAATGATTGCTGGCACTAGCTGCAATTTTGACAGCATTTGCATCTGTTAGTGTTGTAGATGTTGTTTGTGCTGTAACTCCAGTGCTTAGTGTAAAGAAAATAGCGATTGATGATAAAACTAGTCCAATCTTTTTCATTTCTAACTCACTCCTAATTAATTAACCTTATTTATGTAACAATTATGTGTTTTATATTTCTTTTGTTACATTTATATTACAATAAATCTGTAATAAAAGAAAGTGTTTTGTCTTTTTTTCTTAAATTTTTTTAGTTTTTTACTAGTTTCTAAACTAGATATAGTAAGATAATTACCAGTTAAATGTTGATTTATCAACGTTTTTAGGCGTTTCTCTCTACTTTTTAATCTTTTTGTTACAAAAAGATCGTTTGTAACAAAAATGTAATAAAAGAAGCTTAATACCTTTACGATACAGAAAAATAAAGATAAAACGGTGAAAAAGTGAATATGAAAACTGTTTTTTTCCTTTTTTTAGGCATATTTCTTTTTCCATTTACAGCTTTTTAGTAGGGTAGATTAAGAGGAGGCGAAATGATGAAAGGCATTATACATAGTGAAAAAAGTGGAATAGCAGGCATGAAGTACAGAGATCTTCAGGAGGTGCACCCTCAAAGAGGAGAAGTAAAAGTAAGACTAAAAACAGCAGGTTTAAACCGGAGAGATTTATTCGTTATGAATAATCGAGGCAAAGGAGATAAGCCGTTTATCCCCGGTTCAGACGGTGCAGGCATTATAGAAGAATTGGGAGAAAGCGTAAAAGGTTTAAAAAAAGGAATGGAAGTAATTATTAATCCAAGTCTAGAGTGGGATTGTGTAGAACACGTTCCACTTATACCTGAAATTTTAGGCGGTCCATCACATGGAACATTTGCAGAGTATGTAATCATACAAGCGAATAACGTTGTACAAAAGCCATCTTATCTATCTTGGAAACAGGCGGGAGTTCTTTCATTATCCGCTTTAACTGCTTATAGAGCTCTATTTACAAAAGGCCAATTAAAAAAAGGAGAGCACCTCCTTATTCCCGGTATAGGAAGCGGAGTCGCGACCTATGGATTGTTATTCGCAAAAGCTATCGGAGCTAACGTAACAGTCACTTCTAGAAGTGTTGAAAAAAGAAAGCAAGCTCTAAAGCATGGAGCGAATTATGCATTAGATAGCGGAAGCAACCTAAAAGAAGAAACCAACAATAGAAAAGTAGATATCATACTTGATAGTGTGGGGGCAGCTTTATTTCCTGCTTATTTTGAAATATTAAAGCCAAATGGAAGAATTGTTAACTTTGGTGCAAGTTCTGGAAATGAAGTTGAATTACCTCTAAGAACCATTTTTTATCCTCAATTCAACATACTTGGTACGTCTATGGGAAGTCGGGAAGAATTCGTGGACATGATGGATTTTATAGAGAAATATCAAATTAAACCAATCGTCGATCGATTCTATCCGCTGTCAGAGGCAGTTGCAGCCTGCGAACGATTAGATAAAGGGAAACAATTTGGCAACATAGGTTTACTTATTTCGGAATAAAAAAACCCCCAGCGCTAACTGGGGACTTTTTTATATAATCAAACGTTTGTTTAAATGAAAGAAACACGGTAATAACAGCTTTTTAGCGCTTTTTATCATAACCACCAAGCCAATAAAAAAGTAACAAACCCTCCTAGTATCAAAAATCCCATGCTGTATTTGAGCGTGTATTTAAACAGTTCACCTTCTTTTCCAGCCAGTCCCACTGCTCCGGCAGCGACGGCAATTGATTGAGGAGAAAGCATTTTAGCCATCACGCCGCCGGCAGTATTGGCCGCTACGAGAATAACTGGCAAGACATTAATTTGCTGAGCTGTAGTTAGCTGCAAGTTGCCGAACAGCGCATTATTTGATACGACAGACCCTGTTAGAAATACGCCGATCCAGCCAAGAAATGGAGATAAAAATGGAAAATAAGCAGCTGATGTAGCGAGCGCCAATCCAAGTGTAGAAGACTGTCCTGAATAATTTGAAATAAAAGCAAAAGCAATGACCATCATAATAGTAATAATAGGTCTTGATAATTCTTTTACGGTTTCTAAAAGAGTGGTCCATGCCACTTTTGGCGATACGTTAAGCAAGAAAACTGAAAGGATACAAGCAATAAGAATTGCTGTACCTGTTGCTGCAAATACGTCTATTTTTAAGACAGCAGCGTAAGGCGTAGGATCTTTTACTAAAGGCGCTGCTTTAATTACGTGATTGTGTAAAAATGGGACGTTAATAAGCAGGTTCATATGTTCAAGCATTATTTTGACAAAAGAAATGCTCCAAGCCGTAACGAGTATCGTTAATAGAATAAAAGGAGACCAAGCCTTTAAAATCTGTTTTGGTGACAGGCTGAAGCTTTTAGCTGCTGCCGGGCTTGTTCGTTTAATATAAAAAGCAAGAGCAAGCAAACTCACAATAGAAGATGTGATATTTGGAAGTTCAGGGCCGATGTATGTAACAGTTAAATACTGTGTCAGTGCATAGGAAACGGCTGTGATGCCCGTTGCTTTCCATACGTCTTTTAATCCTTTTATCCCATCCATAATAAAGACAAGTAAAAAAGGGATAAGAAAAGAAATAATCGGAAGCTGCGTGCCAAGAAAATGAGCAATTTCTTTTGGATCTATGCCAGATACTTGTCCTGCGACAATAACAGGAATCCCCATGGCACCAAACGCTCCTGAAGCTGTATTAGCAATTAAACATAGCGCCGCTGCTTTTAACGGTTTGAACCCAAGTCCAACTAAAAGCGCTGCTGTAATGGCAATTGGAGCTCCAAATCCCGCTGCCCCTTCTAAAAAAGCATTAAAGGAAAAAGCAACAAGCAGCATTTGCAAGCGGGGGTCATCGGTTATTGAAATAATAGATTGTCTGATGGTAGTAAACTGTCCGCTTTTGACAGTTAGCTTGTATAAGAACACCGCTCCGATAATAATATAGCTGATGGGCCAAAGTGCATACAGAAACCCATAGCCTGTGGCTCCTAAAACCATTGAGGCAGGCATATCATAAAAATAAATAGCAATAATCATAGAAAGAAGCACCGTAATACCGGCAGCAATATGTCCTTTTAATTTCAAAAGAGTTAAAGCAATAAAGAAAAAGATAATGGGGATGAGTGCAATTAGTGCAGAAAGCCAAATATTATCTAACGGATTATATACCTGAGTCCACGTCATATTCATACACCTCTACTACATATTTAAAACAAGGGAGCGGGGAAGTCCCCCGCAAAAATCTTTAGATATTACACAAAAGCTCTGTCGCGAGTTTGCTTAAGAATGCTAGCAGAGTGCTCGAGCTGTTGCTGTTCGTGAGGAGTTAAATTCAATTCAATAATTTGACGCACGCCGTTTTTATTAATGATAGCTGGTACGCCGATATACACATCAGAAATACCGTATTGTCCTTCTAATAAAGCAGATACTGTTAAAATAGAATTTTCATCATCTAAAATAGCCTTGGTAATGCGTACAAGCCCCATTGCAATTCCGTAATAAGTCGCTCCTTTTCGATTAATAATATGGTAAGCCGCATCGCGGGTTTGTTCGAATAGATGCTGCATATCGGGTTCTTTTTCAATAGCGGCAGTATTGATAAAATGTTCGAGCTTCACACCGCCAATTTGCGCGTGGCTCCAAACAGGAAATTCAGTATCTCCATGTTCCCCCATAATATAAGCGTGGACGTTGCGAGAATCTACTTCGAAATAGTCGCTTAACAAGTAGCGGAAGCGAGCTGTGTCAAGGATCGTTCCTGAACCAATTACCCGTTCGTTTGGTAATCCTGATACTTTTTGTGTAACGTGTGCGAGAATATCAACTGGATTTGTTGCCACTAAAATGATGCCGTCAAATCCGCTGTTCATAATATCTTTTACGATGCATTCAAAAATTTTAACGTTTTTTTCAACTAGATCTAAGCGTGTTTCCCCTGGAGCTTGATTAGCGCCCGCTGTAATAACTACTAAATCAGCATCAGCACAGTCTTTATAATCTCCAGCCCAGATTTTCATCGGTGTGGCAAATGGCATTCCATGATTGATATCGCGTGCTTCACCTTCTGCTTTTTCTTTGTTCATATCGATTAACACTAATTCATTGGCAATACCTTGATTCACCATTGAAAAAGCGTAGCTTGAGCCAACAAAACCAGTTCCGATAACGGCAACTTTTCGTGTTTTTGGTGTAAATTGTGTTTTCATTTGTATCATCCTTTGAATTTTATTTTGTGATGTTTTTCACAATGTTAGTGTAACAAGAATAAATACCCTCGGCTGTGATAAAAATCACACCCTTAAAAAAATAGTAAACAATTTTACAGGGCGATTTAAAAAAATGTCCTTCTACATGAAGTGCCACATTTAGAAAGATCTTAAACGTTTAAAGTGTTGAGTAAAGGCAACTTGTTTTGCAGAAAGCTAAAGAGTTTAACATTCTCTATTTGTATGTTAGCAGCCAATAATGTTTCTATAGACCCACACGAAATCCATTTGTTACACTAAGTTTGCTTATTTTGAATAAAGGAGTGGAAGGGATGGAGAATTACTATGAGCAAGCCCAAAAAGGCGCTTGGGTTAGTATCTTATCATATATCTTTTTATCGACATGTAAACTTATCATTGCGGGTATCACCGCTTCCTCTGCATTAAAAGCCGACGGTCTTAATAATGTTACAGATATTATTGCATCAATTGCCGTCTTAATCGGCTTAAAGATTTCTAAAAAACCTCGCGATAATGATCACCCCTATGGACATTCCAGAGCGGAACATATCTCTTCACTTATTGCTTCTTTTATCATGATGGTCATCGGACTAGAAGTATTGGTCGATGCGGGTCAGTCATTATTTATGGACAAATCTGAAGCGCCTAATTTACTGGCTGCTTGGGTAGGTCTTGGAGCGGCTGCTGTTATGGGTGGTGTCTACCGATATAATATTAAGCTTGCTAAAAAACTTGATAGCCAGTCTTTATATGCGGTTGCTAAAGATAATTTGTCTGATGCACTTGTGAGTATAGGGGCTGTTGTGGGAATTTTTGGTTCACAGTTCGGTCTGCCCTGGCTGGATGTGGTAGCTGCTTTTGCTGTGGGAATTATTATTTGTAAAACAGCCATCGAAATTTTTAAAGAAGCGGCTCATTCCTTAACGGACGGATTTGATGAAGAAAAGTTAGGGCACTACAAAGAAAGCATCGAGCTTGTAGATGGTGTAAAAGAAGTAGAAGATGTGAAAGCGCGTAAGCTTGGTAACCAAGTCGTGATCGATGTAACTGTTAAAGTAGATCCCCATTTAAATGTTATCAAAAGCCATGAAATTGCTGATCAAATTGAACATATGATGAACGATGAGCATCAAATTAAAGATACGCTTGTTCATATTGAACCTGATGCATACGAAAAGCAAAAATAAAACCAGCACGTTCTTTCGTTATGAAAGGATGGGCTGGTTTTATTTTTGGGGAAATTTGAAATAATTCACAAAAACTTCTTCAAAAATGAAAATGAAAAGCCGTTATTAGTAATATAAAGATTTTTGTAGAAGGGTGAGGGAATGAAGAGGTTAAGTGCAAAGCTCGTAGTATTTTTTAGTATTTTTATAGCTAGTTTATTATTAGTTGTTTCAGGGACTGTTTATCAATTTACCAAAACACAAATAGAAAAAGATGTAGAAGTTCAGTCTCAAAGTCAAGTGAAAGAGTTAAAAGAAACGATTCATACGTACTTAGACATGTATAGTCGTTCTTTGCTGACGTACAGTGAGAACGATGTAATCGTTAATTTTGTTAAGCAAGAAGGAAATGAAACAAATCAAGAGAAAAATCCTTATTTTACATGGAATACGGTTCAAAAAGAGTTTACGCAGTTTAAAGAAAAATATCCGAACCTGGCACTTGAATACATAGGCACAAAAAATAAAGGAATGTATTCTGTTCCTAAGCAAGAGTACGGATCAGATTATGACCCGACTTCAAGAGTTTGGTACAAACAAGCAATGGCATTACCTGATCAAGTAATTTATACGGATCCATATGAAGATGCAGCAACAAAAAAGACGGTTGTGACGATTGCAAAGGCTATTTTAGATCCAGATACTAAAAAGGTACTGGGTGTTATAGCTACTGATTTAGACTTAGATGCATTAAAAAACATTGTAGGTAAAGCAGAAGTAAATCACGGTGGATATGCATTTTTATTTGATCAAAATGGCACAGCGCTCGTCCATCCAACAGAAGCTGGAAAAAATTTAATGAATCAGCCATTTATGAAAAAAATGTACGAAGCAGACCGAAATAGAGATTTCATGAAGTATACCTTTCAAGGTGAAGAGAGAGTGATGGCATATGATACTCTCGAAGGAACGAATTGGAAGATAGGAAATGCCTTTATTTATAATGAAATGCTCTCAAGCGCTCATCATTTACTGACTGTTATTGTCTGGATTGCGTTAATTGGCATCTTATTATCAGTGGTGTTAACCATCTTTTTCTCAAGAATCATTACTAATCCGATTCGCCGCTTGAAAAACGAAGTAGCCAAAGTAACAGCTGGCGATTTAACGGTTCAGGTGAAGACGAAGTCAAAAGATGAAATTGGTGAGCTTACTCATTTATTTAATGATATGGTAGCCAAAATGAAAACATTGATTGGCACGGTTCAGACGTCTGTTGAGACAGTAAAAACGTCTGTTGAAGACTTGAGTGCCGTATCTGAAGAAGCCACTGCATCCAGTGAGGAAATCGGCCGGGCTATCCATGAAATTGCCAGCGGCGCCACGCAGCAAGCTTCTGACGCTGACTCTACTAATCACAAAACGATGAGTTTATCTTCGCAAATTGAAGAAGTCATTGAACAAAATGCCCAGATTAATAAAATGACGATTGAAGCTGTAACCATCAATGAAAAAGGTTTAAAACAAATGAAGCTGCTTCGCAACCAAACTACTGAATCGTCTCAAACGATTCATGCTGTTCAAGCTGTAATGGAAGAGTTAACAAATAAGATGAAAAAAATTGAATCTATTATTTTTACCATTAATAGTATTTCAGATCAGACAAATTTACTTGCATTAAATGCTAGTATTGAAGCAGCTCGTGCAGGAGAACATGGCAAAGGATTTGCGGTAGTAGCTGAAGAAGTGCGAAAACTCGCTGAACAGTCCTCTCAGGCCACTGAACAAGTTCGCCATACGATTGCAGCGATTCAAGGGGAAGTCGCTGCTGCGCGTGAAGAATGCAACCGTACAGAAGAGCTTTCAAAGTCTCAGGACTTTGTGGTAGGAGATACAGAACGAGCTTTTCATGAAATTGCAACTACAATTGAACAAGTGGCGGCGGCTGTCGAGCATGTGACAAGCAACATGGACAGTATCGATGAGCATAAGGAGGACGTGGTAGCGGCCATTCAAAGTATAGCAGCTATCGCACAGCAATCAGCAGCGGGAACTGAAGAAATTACCGCTTCTACAGAAGAACAAATTAGAGCTATTTCTACTGTTTCTCAATCGGCTGAACATCTGCAAGAGATTAGTGAAGAATTAGCGAACTTGATTCGTCAATTTAAAATTAAATAAAAAAGAGCGCCAATAACATATTGGCGCTCTTTTTTATTCAATAGGAAAACAAGTTGCTATACGGTAAAAAAACCTGCTGATCTGTAGGTGCAACAGCTGATACGCGCTGATGAGTAAATGGATGTATAAAAGAAAGCTTAATGGCGTGTAAAGCTTGCTGCTGTTCTTTTAATCTCTTTCCTCCATAAAGCGTATCACCAAGTAATGGATGGTCAATGTGACTCATATGAACACGAATTTGGTGAGTGCGTCCGGTCTCTAGCGAAAGTTCAATAAGCGTTTCATTTTTTGCCGTATTACGCTTCAACACCCGGTAAGATGTTTTGGCAGCTTGTCCCGTTCTAGATACTCTTCTTCTTGTAGCGTGATGACGATCGCGTCCAATGGGTTCATTAACGATTCCTTCTTCTTTTTTTATGATTCCTTGGACGAGGGCAATATAAGTACGGTTAATTTTACGTTCAGCCAGCAGCTGATCAAACACAGAGCTTGCTACAAAATGCTTCGTGAACAAGATAGCACCTGATGTATCGCTGTCCAAACGGTGAACGTGTCTAGGCTTTGTTTTGAGGCCTATTTTTTGAAAATAAGCAGCTACAGCATTTAAAAGAGTTTTTTGATCTTGCTCTGATGAAGGATGAGTATCTAGGTTTATTGGTTTGTTTACGATTAGTACGTGCTCATCTTCAAACAAAATCTCTATATCAACATTGTAAGGGGTGATTTCATTAGGCTCTGCTTCAAAAAAAGGAAGTGACACTTTATCATGTTCCTTAAGAGTGTTTCTCCATGGTAAAGGCTCACCGTTTATAAGCACATTTTTATTCATTCGAAACTGATGCAGCGTTTTTTTAGGAATACGCCATTTCGTTTTTAAATAATCTTCAATTGTTTGCCCTGCATCATTTTTTGCGATTTTATCTTCTAGCCATTGGCCGTTTATACTCATATTTAATCCCTTCCTTACATACTAGTAAATATCCTTTAATCTTTTAAAAGAACTTGTAAATAATTAGGAGGAAATAACTACCTGAAGTTCTCGTTTTATGTTTATGTTATGCTAAATAAAGAGACATAAGTTAAGAGAAAAAAGGGGGGGTAACCATGAAAATTGCCCAAGCAGCTCCGCCAGAAATGGAGAATTACATAGAAGAGTTGACTGAACAGCTTCGCTATGACTTGTTACCTCGGTATGTATCTGTAGATAAGCTTAATCCTGATGAACTATTGAACCCAGATTATTGTACAGACCATTTATATAATGGCTTACTCGATGAAGCATTGCAAGTCATTAGTAGCCTTCAGACAATAATTGCCGTGATTGAAGCGATCCAACATCGGCCGATTGAAGAAAGCGACTGCGAGCAATTCGAAAAAAATATTGCAATTTTAAAAAAATACGGGTTTTTATTTCCTGTTTCCATTGAGTGTTTTGCAAAAGAAAACAATTTGATTACGTATTCGTATGAATCGTTTTATAATTCATACATAAATTAAAGAAAGAGGCTGGGACAAAAGCATTTTAGACGAAGTGAAGAACGAACCATTGATCGAGATTTTTGATTAGTGGTTCGTTTTTTTGTTATGGTAAACGTAAGTTTCATTTAGTTGTGTCTCAACTTATTTCTTTTTATTGGCATATTTCAGATTTCAATTGGACATTCAAAAAGAGCTTGTGATATGGTCAAACTTGTATAAATCCATCACAAAAAACAAATAGGAGCGAAAACATGACAAAAGCAAAATTATGTTTTATAGGTGCAGGCTTTCATGCATCAACGAACATTTATCCCTCAGTTATTGAAGCGGGAGCAGAAATTAAAGCAATTTCCACACGCAGTATGGAAAGATCAAAAGCTGCTCTTCAGCGATTTGGGAGCAGCGGTACGCCATACGATGATTATAAGAAAATGCTGAAGCAGGAAAAGTGCGACGGAGTAGTAGTTGTGGCACAGCCTGAAGATCATCCTGCTTTGGTGCTTGATTGCATTCGAGCGGGAAAAAATGTTTATGTGGACAAGCCTTTGGGGATGAATGAAAGAGAAGCAAAAGAGATTTCAGATGCTGCTAGGGAAGCTGGCGTAAAAGTAATGGTAGGTTTTATGAAGCGCTATGCACCTTGCTATATAAAACTAAAAGAGCTAATTGAAGAAGGAAACCTTGGAAACGTCCGTTCATTTCAAGCGAGGTTTGCTGTAGACAGTACCCCTTTTTGTAAAGATGAAGAGCAGTTTATGAAGCTTGCTGCCATACATATTGTTGATCTTGTCCGTCACTTGTTCGGCGAAGTCGTTCACGTGACAGGGTTCAGAAATAATCATGGTGAATATATTTCAAATAGTATTTCGCTGAAGTTTGACAATGGCACTGTAGGGAGCCTATATTTTACTGGCATGACAGCGTGGTCTCGCGAAAGCGAAAACTTATTAGTGACATTTGACAATGGCTTTGCTTTTGCTGATGAAGTAAACGCATTGACTATTCACGAATCTCAGACTTTTGATGATTTACCATGGAAGTCATTAAAAGAAAACGACCGTGTGTTTACACCTTCTGCTTCTCCAATGTCAGGAGCATATCGAGATCTTTACCTTCGTGGATTTGTTGGAGAGATGGCTCATTTCATTGAGTGTTGTACAAGTGATAAAGAAATTATTTCCAGTGGAAGTGACAATGTAAAAACGATGAAATTATGTGATCAAATACTGTCATCTTTAATGTAAAGAAAGCTTTAGAGAAAAGAATGTACGATGAATAAACTTCTGTAAATTATGTAAATCATACTAAATAATGTTATGATTAGACAGGCCGTATAGAGAAGAGCATTTATCTTTCATAAGATTACAGAACGTTTCAATCTTATTACATATGTTTAAAATTAGCCTAAATGGTTTCTTTTTACGTCTATATCATATACAATGCCCCCTAGATGATTTTTTCGAATAGCTAGTAATCGTTTGGGATTATGAAAGGAGATTAATCATGAAAAAACTGATGTATACATTGCTCATTGGGTTAATTGCTGCAGCTTTAACAGCATGCGGTTCAAACGATGATGCAAAGCAATCAAAGAGTGATGATCAAAAAACTGCACAAACTGAGCAGCAAAAAGAGGCTCAGAAGAAGCAGGAAAAACAAGCAAAAGAAATGCAGAAAAAATTAGATAAACAGAAAGTAGACGACAAAAAAACCGTAGCGGTTGTAAACGGTAAAAAAGTTTCTGGTAAAGAGTATAATGTAGCTCTTGCTACATCACAAAATCAATATCAACAAATGGGACAAGACCCAACATCTAAAGAAGCAGCTAAACAAGTAAAGCAGCAAACAATTGACAATTTAGTAGGTCAAACGCTGCTATTGCAAGAAGCTGAAAACAAAGGCTATAAAGCAACTGATGAAGAAGTAAATAAAAAGTTAAAAGAAACGAAAAAGCAGTTCAAGACAGATAAACAGTTTAAAGCGGCTTTAAAAGATGCAGGATTAACTCAATCACAATTAAAGTCTGAACTCGCTGACAGCATTAAATATCAGCAGTACGTAGATAAAGACATCCAAACACCAGAAGTAACAGATAAAGAAATTCAAGATTATTACGATCAATTTGCAAAACAAAGCCAAAGTCAAGCAAGCGGCGGTAAAGAACAATCTCAAATGCCAAAGCTTGAAGACGTAAAGCCTCAAATTAAGCAGCAGCTTGAACAACAAAAGAAACAAGAAGCATTACAGAAAAAAGTTGAAGAACTTAAGAAAAATGCAAAAGTTGAAGTGAAGCTTTAAATACAAATGAACCGGCCCTTTAAACGGCCGTTTTTTTGTTATGTACATTATTGCTTCTTGTCAGTAAAAAGGAGTGCGTGAAAGATTTTATTGTATTTTGACTTATAAAGTAAAAAGTGTTCTGATGATTTGCCTTCCATCCTATACTTTTCTTATATAGATATAAGAGAAATTGGGGGAGTCAATAAATGAAAAAGGTGGCTGTTTTTTTTGTTGGGCTTGTTTTTTTACTCGCGGGGATGGGTCTGACAGGCAATGCTTCTGCGGCGTCCAATCAACTTGTTATTATTAACAAATCTACTAACACCCTGGCTTTTTATGATGGAGGAAAACTAGTAAGGACGTTCAAAGTTGCCACAGGGAGGCAGATGAGCTATACACCGGAAGGTACCTTCAGCATTGTGAATAAAATTAAGAACCGGCCTTATTATAAAGACAATATTCGGGGCGGAGATCCTAGGAATCCGCTAGGTGATCGCTGGCTAGGATTAAATGCCCGCGGAACATATGGAACGACGTACGCTATTCATGGGAATAATAATCCAAGTTCTATCGGGACTTACGCAAGTTCAGGGTGCATTCGTATGTATGATGAAGAGGTACGCTGGCTGTTTGGCCGCGTTCAAACCGGTACAAAAGTGGTTATTGGTCAATTTCATTCTCAAAGTTTTGATTCAATCGCTGTTAAAAACAAATACAAAGTAAGCAGTGCTCCAGTCGCCCAGAATCTTTGTAAAACGAAAAAGCTCTCAAAAGGCCAAATTGGTTTTGTAACGATTCAATCACCGATGGTTTTGTTAAGAGAAGAAAAAGGAAAATGGGTAAAGATTCGTACGTTAAATCGCGGTGAACGCTATAATGTATATAAAATAAATGGCATTAAAGTCTCTTTAGGACCAGGATTTATTGAAAATTATCCTAATAAAAAAACATCCATAAAATTAGATATTTGCAAATAGAAAATGAGGCTGGGACAAAAGTATTTTAGCCTAAGTGAAAAATGAGCCATTGATCAACATGTTTGATTGGTGGTTCGTTTTTTTTTATTATGGTGAACGTAGGTTTCATCTGTTTTGTTCCTTCTAGCAGTTGTACGGAAATCAACAGCGGTGTCACAAGCTATTCATACGAGCTAATGCATCCATTTGTTCGTCTTTAGATTGGATTTATTTTGTTATGTCTCAGCCTCATTTTTTGAATTTTTAATAATGTTTATTATAATAAAAAACAGGGAAACTAATTGCCTAATGAAGAGAGAGAAAGGGTTGTTTTAACGTATGTCTACAATAGATTTATCAAAGTTCGAGAAAAAAATGATTATTCGTAACATCAAACCGGACGATATAGATGAAATTTTAGCACTTCAAAAGCTATCATTCCCCGGAATGGATCCGTGGAAAAAAGAACAGCTTGAAAGTCATCTGGCCATTTTTCCAGAAGGACAAATATGTGCAGAGTACGACGGGGAAATTATCGGATCTTGTTCAAGCTTGATTGTGAACTTTGATGAGTACGATGATCAGCATACGTGGGACGATATTACAGACGAAGGATACATTACAAATCATAACCCGGAAGGCTACAATCTGTATGGAATTGAAGTAATGGTTCATCCAAAGTATCGCGGCATGAAAATAGGACGCCGCTTGTATGAAGCACGTAAAGATTTAGCACGTGAATTGAACCTGAAAAGTATCATCATCGGAGGAAGAATTCCTAATTACCATAAGCATTCAGCTGAAATGTCGCCTAGAGAATATGTAGAACAAGTTATTCATCATAAAATTTATGATCCAGTCCTATCTTTTCAGCTAATGAACGGATTTACGCTTATGCGTATAAACCCTGGTTATCTTCCTGATGATCTAGCTTCTAATAAGTATGCAACGCTGATGGAATGGAACAACGTAGATTACGTTCGCCGTTCAAAACGCCATTTTAAAACGTCATTCCCAGTGCGCATTTGTGTTGTTCAGTATATGATGAAACAGATCAATTCATTTGAAGAGTTTGCAACACAGGTAGAATATTATACAGATGTTGCTTATGACGCAAAAGCCGACTTCTGCGTATTCCCGGAAATTTTCACAACTCAGCTAATGTCTTTCTTGAATGAAAAGATTCCAAGCAAAGCGGTTCAGCGCGTAGCAGAATATACGGAAGAGTACATTGAGCTATTCACTAACTTAGCGGTTAAATATAATGTAAATATTATTGGAGGATCCCACTTCGTCGAAGAAGATAATGGAGATATCTTTAATATTGCGTATCTATTCCGCCGAGATGGAACAATTGAAAAGCAGTATAAAGTGCATATTACACCTAATGAAAGAAAATGGTGGGGAATTAGCCCAGGAGATAAAGTCGAAGTGTTTGATACAGATTGCGGTAAAATTGCGATCCAAATTTGCTATGACATTGAATTTCCGGAGCTTGCTCGTATTGCTACAGATAAAGGTGCAAATATTATTTTTACACCATTCTGTACGGAAGACCGCCAAGGCTATCTGCGCGTAAGATACTGCTCTCAGGCCCGTGCGATCGAAAACCAAATTTATACGGTTATCGCAGGTACAGTTGGAAACCTGCCTGAAACTGAAAACATGGATATTCAGTACGCTCAGTCTGCTATTTTTGCACCGTCGGACTTTGAATTTGCACGAGACGGCATTGTAGGAGAATGTAACCCTAATATTGAAATGGTAGTTATTGGAGATGTAGATTTAGAAATTCTTCGTCGCCAGCGCCAATCAGGAACGGTTCGTCAATTAAAAGACCGACGCCATGACGTTTACAATATTAAATATAAAAAATAACGTATTTTCTAAAAACATCATGCAAATGCATGGTGTTTTTTATTTCAACTTTTGCCATAATAAAAACTATTACAATGAATTTTGTGGACTAACCGTGGAAAAGAGGGGAAAACATGAGTTTTCATGGACAATCGGTATTACCCGCTGTTCGAGATATGAAGCAATTGGAAAATTTTTTAGCAAGTAATTACGAGTACGGAGTTCTTTTAGACAATCAAGTGGGAATGCTAAAAGGAATTATGAGAGAGGTTCATAAGCATGAAAAGAAGTTAATCATTCATTTAGACTTAATTCATGGCTTAAAGCACGATGAGTATGCGGTTGATTTTTTGTGTCAGGAGTTTAAGCCTGCGGGGATTATTTCGACAAGAACAAACGTCATTTTAAAAGCTAAACAAAGAGGGATCTATGCCATCCAACGGGTCTTTTTATTGGACAGCACGGCTTTGAAGAAAAGCTACGAGTTAATGAAGAAAGTAAAACCCGATTATATTGAGCTTCTTCCTGGAATTGTGCCCACTTTAATCCAAGAAGTCAAAGCTGAAACAGGCATTCCGGTGTTAGCTGGGGGGTTAATACGAACCGAAGAAGAAGTTCGTAATGCTTTGGGAGCGGGGGCTTCTGCTGTTACAACATCAAATAGAGAACTGTGGAGTATTTCAACTTAAAAAAACTGTTTGACAACGCTTTCATCATCTAGTAAACTTCTAGATAAGTTAATAGATGTGAGGGAGAATAGGAGATCCACGGTATAGCCTTTTAATGATTTTATTAGGGGGATGTATGGTGGATTTTCTTATTTTCTTGTTGTTTTAATCGTTTTCATACGAAGGGGAGGTTATTTATATGCAAGCATTCTTAGGAGAAATAATTGGAACAATGATTTTAATTATCCTTGGCGCTGGTGTATGTGCGGGCGTCAATTTAAAAAAATCGTTTGCTGCTAATTCAGGATGGATCGTTATCACAATGGGATGGGGAATGGCGGTAGCGATGGCAGCATATGCGGTTGGTAATATGAGTGGGGCACACTTAAATCCAGCGTTAACCGTAGCGCTTGCTATTACAGGTGATTTTCCGTGGTCACAAGTACCGATGTACATTTTAGCTCAGTTTATTGGAGCCATTCTTGGTGCAACAGTTGTTTATTTACACTATCTTCCACACTGGAAAGAAACAAAAGATGCTGGTACAAAATTAGGCGTATTCGCAACGGGACCAGCAATTGCTAACCCATTTGCAAACGTTTTAAGTGAGGCAATTGGAACGTTTGTATTAGTTGTAGGAATCTTAGCAATTGGAGCAAATAAATTTACAGATGGATTAAATCCTTTAGTAGTAGGATTTTTAATCGTAAGTATTGGTTTATCATTAGGAGGAACAACAGGCTATGCCATCAACCCTGCTCGTGATTTAGGACCTCGTATTGCTCATGCTATCTTGCCTATACCTGGAAAAGGCAGCTCGAACTGGAAATACGCTTGGGTACCAGTAGTGGGTCCTTTATTAGGCGGATCAATTGGTGCAGTATTTTATCAAGCGGCATTCTTAAATAAAATGTCTAGCAGCTTATGGATTGTCTTAAGCATTGCGGTGATTGTTTTAGCTGTTATCTACGCTGTTTCTAAACAAAAGACAGCACAAATTCAATCAGCAGTAGTACCAAAAAAATGAATGCGCTTTACCATCTAACTATGTACAATAAAGAAACGACACTATACAGAGAATAGGGGATATTGATATGGAAAAATTTATTTTATCTTTAGACCAAGGAACAACCAGCTCACGAGCAATGTTATTTAATAAAAAAGGTGAAGTTGTACATGTAGCTCAAAAAGAGTTTACGCAATACTTCCCAAAACCAGGTTGGGTAGAGCATAATGCTAGTGAAATTTGGGGTTCTATCCTTGCTGTTATTGCATCTTGTCTATCTGAGTCAGGTGTTCATGCTGATCAAATTGAAGGAATTGGAATTACCAATCAGCGTGAAACAGCAGTAGTGTGGGAAAAAGCAACAGGAAAGCCAGTATACAATGCAATCGTATGGCAGTCTCGACAAACGTCTGCCATTTGTGAAGAGTTAAAAGCAAAAGGATTAAACGATACGTTCCGCGACAAAACGGGATTATTAATTGATGCATACTTCTCTGGAACAAAAGTAAAGTGGATTTTAGATAACGTAGAAGGTGCACGAGAAAAAGCGGAAAACGGTGAATTGTTATTCGGAACAATCGATACATGGTTAATTTGGAAGCTATCAGGTGGAAAAGCGCATGTAACGGATTACTCAAACGCATCCCGTACGCTTATGTTCAATATCTACGATTTAAAATGGGATGATGAACTGCTAGATATTTTAGGAGTACCGAAATCTATGCTTCCAGAAGTAAAGCCTTCTTCTGAAGTATACGCTCATACAGTAGATTATCACTTCTTCGGTCAGAGTATTCCAATTGCGGGAGCAGCAGGAGATCAGCAAGCCGCTTTATTTGGACAAGCGTGCTATGAAAAAGGAATGGCGAAGAACACGTATGGAACAGGTTGCTTCATGTTAATGAATACGGGTGAAAAAGCAGTTAAGTCCGATCACGGTTTGTTAACTACATTAGCATGGGGGATTAACGGTAAGGTAGAATATGCGCTTGAAGGCAGTATTTTTGTAGCAGGATCTGCTATTCAGTGGCTCCGCGATGGTTTAAGAATGTTTAAAGATGCGGCTGAAACTGAAAACTATGCAACACGAGTAGAGTCTACAGACGGTGTATATATTGTGCCAGCTTTCGTAGGACTTGGAACGCCATATTGGGATAGCGATGTACGAGGAGCGATGTTTGGATTGACTCGTGGTACAAAAAAAGAACACTTTATCCGTGCAACGCTTGAATCACTAGCTTATCAAACAAGAGATGTATTAAGTGCAATGGAAGCCGACTCTGGAATTACATTAAAAACATTGCGTGTAGACGGAGGAGCAGTTAAGAATAATTTCTTAATGCAGTTCCAAAGTGATGTGTTAGACGTTCCGGTTGAGCGTCCTCAAGTGAATGAAACAACGGCTCTTGGGGCAGCATATTTAGCGGGTCTAGCGGTTGGCTACTGGAAAGATTGCGATGAAATTGCGCAGCAGTGGAATATGGAAAAATCTTTCGAACCAAATATGGAAGAAGAAAAGCGTGAAGAATTATATAGCGGCTGGAAAAAAGCTGTGCATGCAACAATGGCTTTTAAGTAATTATTTGATGAAAATCCTTTAATTAAAAGTGTATGTATGATATAATTTACTCAAGTTAATAAATTGGTTGGAGAATCGGAGAGACCACAGATCCATATGTAGGCATACTATATATGTGATTTGTGGTCTCTCTTTTTGGTATATTGGAAAAATTTGATATCTTTGAAAAATGAAAGGGGAATGACTTATGTTTTCAAGTCAAACACGTTCGAATAAATTGGTAGACATGACACAAAATCAATATGATTTACTAGTAATTGGTGGGGGAATTACTGGTTCAGGTATTGCCCTTGACGCGACTCATCGAGGTATGAAAACGGCATTAGTTGAAATGCAGGATTTCGCAGCAGGAACGTCTAGTCGTTCAACGAAGCTTGTTCACGGCGGACTACGCTATTTAAAACAGTTTGAAGTTAAAATGGTAGCCGAAGTTGGTAAAGAACGTGCGATTGTATATGAAAATGGTCCTCATGTAACGACTCCGGAGTGGATGCTGTTACCTTTCCATACGGGTGGAACATTCGGTAAATTCTCAACTTCAATTGGACTGCGCGTATATGATTTCTTAGCTGGTGTAAAACGCTCAGAGCGCCGCAAAATGTTTAGCGCAGAAGAAACGCTTAGCCGCGAGCCATTGGTAAAATCTAAAGACTTAAAAGGCGGCGGTTACTACGTTGAATATAAAACAGATGATGCACGTTTAACAATTGAAGTAGCTAAAGAAGCTGCCGCAAGAGGAGCAGATTTAGTCAATTATACAAAAGTGGAAAACTTCATTTATGATAAAGGAAAAGTAGTAGGGGCTGTTGTTCGTGATCAGCTTACGAATAAAGAATATAATATCTATGCGAAAAAAATCGTCAACGCTGCAGGTCCATGGGTGGACACGCTGCGTGAAAAAGATAATTCAAAAAAAGGCAAGCAGCTTCAATTAACAAAAGGAATTCACTTAGTTATCGATCAAGAGCGCTTTCCGTTAAAACAAGCCATTTATTTTGATACACCTGATGGACGTATGGTGTTTGCAATTCCGCGTGATGGAAAAACATATGTGGGCACAACAGACACGGTCTATAAAGAAGACGCTAGACATCCGCGTATGACTGTAAAAGATCGTCAATATGTTATTGATGCGATTAACTATATGTTCCCAACGGTTGATATTACAGTAGACGATGTGGAATCAAGCTGGGCTGGTGTTCGTCCACTTATTCACGAACAAGGAAAAGACCCTTCTGAAATCTCGCGTAAAGATGAAATCTGGACATCGGAATCAGGTTTAATTACGATCGCTGGAGGGAAATTAACTGGGTACCGTAAAATGGCTGAAATTGTCGTAAATCGCGTAGCTGAAGATTTTAAAGCAGAAGGACGCGAATTTGAAAGCTGTCAAACTAAACATTTACCGATTTCTGGAGGTAATGTAGGAGGTTCAGGTGGGTTCCCAACGTTTGTAGAGCAAAAAGTCAAAGAAGGCATCAAACTAGGATTATCACGTGACGCTGCTGAAAAGCTTGTAAAACGCTATGGCTCAAACGTAGATAAAGTATACCGCTACATGATTGAACGTCCAGATCAGCTAAAAAACAGCGACCTTCCAGCTAGTGTATTTCTGCAAATTCAATATGGCATAGAAGAAGAAATGGTTTCAAAACCAGTGGACTTCTTTATTAGACGTACGGGCGCTTTATTCTTTGATATCAACTGGGTAAGAAGCTGGAAAAAACAAGTGATTGCTCATATGGCCGAAGAGTTAAAGTGGACGCCTGAGCAAACAAAAGCTTATACAGATGAATTAGAACAGCACCTTCATGACGCAGTTGTACCAGTAGATGAAAAAGTTAACCGTATGACAGGTATTTCATGATAAAATAAAAAGTACCTCAAAATTTGTCAATACAGCCATAATATAATAGCAGGAAGTCAAATTTTGACGAAGAAATATAATATGACTGTTAAAAAAAGAGAAAGACGATTACTCGTTTTTCTCTTTTCATACATATTTACATTTATATAAGGGGGCTTTTTTTTATGAGTTGGAAAGAAACGTATACATCTTGGGTTAATCATCCAAATTTAGATCCTGAATTACGTCAAAATTTAGACGCAATCAAAGGTGATGAAAAACAATTAGAAGATAGTTTTTACAAAACATTAGAATTTGGAACAGGCGGAATGCGTGGGGAAATTGGAGCGGGTACAAACCGTATGAATACGTATACAATCCGAAAAGCTTCCGAAGGCTTTGCTGAGTACATTAAACAAGCTGGCGAAGAAGCTATTAACCAAGGAGTAGTCATAGCGTATGATTCTCGCCACAAATCCCCTGAATTTGCAATGGAAGCAGCAAAAACATTAGCAAGTCACGGAATTAAAACGTATGTATTTGAAGAGCTAAGACCAACACCTGAACTTTCATTTGCAGTGCGTGAGTTAAACGCATTTGGAGGTATTGTTATTACAGCGAGCCACAATCCTCCTGAATATAATGGATACAAAGTATATGGTCCAGACGGTGGTCAGTTGCCGCCAAAAGAAGCTGATGAACTAGTTGGCTTTGTAAATGCTGTGGAAAATGAACTTGCATTAGCTGTTCAATCTGAAGCGGAGCTAAAAGAAAAAGGTCTTATTGAAATGATTGGTTCAGCGATTGACGAAGCATACAATGAGAAACTAAAAACGATTTTAATTAATCCAGAGCTAGCTTCTGAAACAGGTAAAGACTTAAAAGTGGTTTTTACACCTCTGCATGGTACAGCTAATAAGCCAGTTCGCAACGCGCTTCAATCCATCGGTTACGAAAATGTCACGGTTATTGAAGAACAAGAACTTCCTGATCCAAATTTCTCGACGGTTAAATCTCCGAATCCTGAAGAGCCGGCTGCATTTGAATATGCTGTTCGTAAAGGAAAAGAAATTGATGCAGATATCTTAATCGCAACGGATCCAGATGCAGACCGTTTAGGAATTGCTGTCAAAGATCCAAGCGGCGAATATGCGTTATTAACAGGAAACCAAACGGGTGCTTTATTGCTTCACTATTTGCTTTCTCAAAAGAAAGAAAAAGGCGTGCTGCCTGCTAATGGCGTTGTGTTAAAAACGATTGTAACGTCAGAAATCGGCGCACAAATTGCTCGTTCATTTGGACTGCAAGTTGTTGACACTCTAACAGGTTTTAAATTTATCGGTGAAAAAATTAAGCAATATGAGCAAACGGGCGAGTATACATTCCAATTCGGTTATGAAGAAAGCTATGGCTATTTAATTGGTGACTTTGCTCGTGACAAAGACGCTGTACAAGCAGCCATTCTAGCAGTAGAAGCTTGTGCTTATTATAAAAAGCAGGGCATGACACTATACGAAGCGCTTCAGCAAGTGTTTACTAAATATGGTTTCTATCGTGAAGGTCTGAAATCTTTAACGCTTAAAGGAAAAGAAGGATCTGAGCAAATTCAGCATATTTTGGCTACATTTAGAAATGAACCTCCTACTGACATTGCAGGATTAAATGTTTCGGTTGTAGAGGATTATACATTAAGTGAGCGTCAGCATATTAAAGCAGGAAAAGTAGAAGAAATTACATTACCAAAATCAAATGTATTAAAATATATCTTAGAAGACGGTTCTTGGTTCTGCCTTCGTCCGTCTGGTACAGAGCCAAAGGTGAAGTTCTATTTTGGCGTCGTGTCAGAAGATGAAGCAACAAGCATTGCTCATTTAGAAGCTGTACAAACAGCTGTAATGGGTGAAGTAGAACGTGTATTGGATAAAGTGAAAACGGTATAAAAGTAAAGCCTGCTCAAACTTGAGCAGGCTTCTTTTATGATACTTTGTTTGATTGCGTATTTGACAAGTACGAAGAAGATCGTAGGGCTTTATAAATTTTCGGAGCAAGCATAGCCCCAAGAACAGTAAAAATAAGATCCTTTACCGCAAACCACGACATAATCTTCCAAGCGGCTGCATATGTCATTGCAGGAGCTTCAAGCCAGTAATTAACTGCTGCATACATATACGTAGTACCAATTAAATAAATAACCGCAATACCAACTAGCGATGAAATTAAAAAGATAGAAAAAGTTGGCTTCCCGCGCATTTCCATAATTTTTCCTGTGATAAATGCTGCTACGATATAAGAAAGCAAAAAGCCGCCGGTGCTTCCAAATAAAATACCAATTCCTGCTTTAAATTGAGCAAATACCGGGGCGCCGGCAATGCCAATTAATACGTATACAATCATCGAAATAGAACCCATTCGGCTCCCAAGTAAAAGTCCTGCTAATATAACAAAAAAAGGCTGAAGTGAAAGAGGCACGCCGCCTACTTGTAAAAAAGGTGCCCAAGAAGTAATGTTTGCACCAATAGCCATCAGAGCCGCAAACATACCGGCTAGCGTTAAATCTAATGTGCGAAACCTTTTATTAGTACTCATATTGTTCCTCCCAGTATGTACTGAAATATCTTAGCGTATGTACTGAAGATTGTACGTCGAATTCACTTTTATGTCAACGGTAAAAATAAATATGTTTACATATATTATGTGAGGTTTTTTGAAATAAAGTATGCATATTTTTAGTGCAACATAAAAAAATAAAGAAGGGAATTCATCCCTTCTTTGTCCAAGTGTGTGTATCAAAAATACTAGTACAATGATTCTTCCAGAAGCTCCGGGTTGTGCTCCGAATATTCCGTTGCATGATCAATGTAGCGTAGTAAGGAATAAAGCTCTTCTTGAATGATGCGGTAGTTTCGTTCGAAATTGTAGGCGTGCAAAAAATGTTCAATCTTTTTTGAAAGAAAATCGTCGTCTGTTCGAACCATTAAAATTAATAAGTTATCCCATTGTGAACGGTGTGTGTAATACAAAGCTCGATCATAATCAATTACATCCATTAATAACGTTCCTCCTTTTGAGGAGTTGAAATTAGTGTATGATATTTGCGGGAATTCTTACGCTGTAAATGTTGGGCAAAAGACCAGTGCATAATTAAAAGAGGTTGTAGTTATTATGCAAGAAGAATAAACGTACAGCACCTGATAAATCATAAGAAAAGCAAAGAATGATGCAGCATAACAGTTATATTACATCCATTATTTAAGACAACTAAATAAAAATCCCCTTTTCTTGAAAAAATAAAGCTTCTTTTTGATGAAAACACATGAATTGACATGTTTGTACATAGATTGAAGTAAGGAGTGAAAGGGGGAGCTGTCGTGAAAGAAGCAGATTATAAGCAATTATACCGTGCGATTGATGAAATTACGGAAATAGCTAGCGGTTTCGGCTTAGATTTTTATCCGATGCGCTATGAAATTTGCCCGGCAGATATTATTTATACGTTTGGTGCATATGGGATGCCAACTCGTTTTTCACATTGGAGCTTTGGAAAACAATTTTACAAAATGAAATTACACTACGATCTGGGATTGAGTAAAATTTATGAATTAGTTATCAATTCAGATCCTTGTTATGCATTTTTATTGGATTCCAATGCGCTTATTCAAAATAAATTAATTGTAGCTCACGTGTTAGCCCACTGTGACTTCTTTAAAAATAACAGCCGTTTTGCCAACACTAAACGGGATATGGTAGAAAGTATGGCAGCGACCGCTGATCGAATTAAAGAATACGAAGTAAAGCACGGTAAGCGTGAAGTAGAAAAGTTTTTGGATGCTGTCCTATCGATTCAGGAACATATTGATCCGTCCCTTATGCGTGCCAAGCTTTCTTGGAGCATAGATGATGTAGAATCATCGGAAGAAGAAATCATTTCTCCTTACGATGATTTATGGAATTTGGATTATAAAGAAAAGAAAAAACCAAAACCTCCAAAGTCTTTTAAAAAATTTCCGCCTCAGCCTGAAAAAGACATCTTATTATTTATCGAAGAATACAGTCCTTATCTAGAGGATTGGCAGCGGGATATTTTAACGATGATGCGAGAAGAAATGCTTTATTTCTGGCCGCAGCTTGAAACAAAAATTATGAATGAAGGCTGGGCTTCTTTCTGGCATCAGCGCATTATTCGAGAAATGGATTTAACGAGTGATGAAGCGATAGAATTCGCCAAGCTAAATGCAGGGGTTGTGCAGCCGTCTAAGACGGGAATCAATCCATATTATTTAGGTTTAAAAATCTTTGAAGACATTGAAGAACGCTACAATAATCCAACAGAAGATATGATTCGCCGGGGCGTGGAGCCGGGGTCAGGAAGAGAGAAGATGTTTGAGGTACGTGAGGTTGAATCAGATATTTCCTTTATCCGCAATTACTTAACAAAAGATTTAGTCATGCGGGAGGATATGTACTTATTCCAAAAACAAGGAAAAGACTATAAAATCGTCGACAAAGAGTGGACAGAAGTTAGAGATCAGCTTGTTAATATGCGCGTAAACGGCGGATTTCCTTATATCACAGTAACCAATGGAGACTATCTAAAAAATGGAGAGCTCTATTTAAAACACTGGTATGAAGGAATTGAATTAGATGTCAAATACTTAGAAAAAGTGGTACCGTACGTTCATCAGCTTTGGGGCCGCCCCGTTCATTTAGAAACGGTAATGGAAGGCAAGCCAATCGCCTTTACGTATGATGGAAAAACAGTGCATAGAAAACATTTGTAAAAAAGAAGACCGCTTAAACAGCGGTCTTTTTGGGCTTCTGTAACTTATCCATATAAATTGAAAAAATAAAATTACTATGCAATAATCAAATGAGAATTACTTTCATTTAGAAAGGAAGATAAGATGTTTGTTGTAAACGCAAGTTTTGAAACAGAAAAGAAATTTGAAGAACAGCTCAAGCAAAAAGCTAAGAAAAACAAAAGAGAAATTGAGGCAGCCAAAGGAAATTTATCGTTCGAATGCTGGAAAAAAGATTCCGCAGATAAAGTTGAATATGTTTTTGTATCCAAGTGGGAAGACAAGAAGTTCTTTCAAGCGTGGATCTCAAGAGAAGAACATGTGAACGAACATAAAGAAGCGAATAAAAAGAAAACGAAAGCATGTGCTGAAGCTATGGAAATCAAGAAAACGCTGCGCTTTTATGAGGCGGTAGAAGAGGACATTCTTTCCTAAAAAAGCATGCTTGACTTTCATAAATGTTGTAACTATAATGATTACAACAAAATAGGAGTGAGAGCAATGAAAATTAGCAGTCGATTCACCGTGGCCGTTCACATACTATCTTTAATTAAAGTAGATAGCAGTCATCCTAGTACTTCAGAGTGGATTGCTAGCAGTGTAAATACAAATCCTGTTGTTATAAGACGAGTAATTGGGATGTTAAAGAAAGCTGGACTCGTGGGTGTAAAAGCCGGAGCTGGCGGAGCTTATCTATTGAAAGATTTAGAAGAGATAACGTTGTTAGACGTTTATCGAGCGGTGGCGGCAGTGGAAGAAGGAGAATTGTTTCAAATGCATGAAAATCCGAATGTGGAGTGTCCTGTAGGAGCCAATATTCAAAGTGTCCTTGAATTGATTTTAAAACGTTCTCAAGATGCCATGGAACAAGTCTTAGCCGATGTGACCATGAAAGAATTAGTGACGGATTTAATAGCAAAAATAGATGCGTAATAACATGCTTCTGTTCGTAAAAAAAACGGAGAAACCTAGGTTTCTCCGTTTTTTTATAGCTTCACAATTGTTCGTCCTCGAGCTTGTCCTTTTAATAAAGTCGGAAGTACCTCAGGGAGCTGTTGTAGTGAAATTTCCTGTTGAATGAAAGGTTCAAAGCTTTCAGGCTTAAAGTCACTAGCGAGTCTATTCCAAATCTCTTTTCGAGTAGGCATTGGACAGTAAACAGAATCGATACCTAATAAATTAATCCCTCTTAAAATGAAGGGGAAGACGGTTGTTGGCACTTTGCCTCCAGCTGTTAGCCCGCTGACAGCTACAGAGCCGCCGTACTGAATTTGACTGAGAACAGAAGCTAGAGGCTCTCCCCCCACAGGATCCACCGCAGCAGCCCATTTTTGTTTGCCTAATGTTTTTAATTTGCCGTTATAAACATCTTCACGCGCTACAATAGAGGAAGCGCCAAGCTCTTTCAAATAAGCTGCTTCCGAGCTTTTTCCCGTACTTGCTTCCACTGTGTAGCCTAATTTTGAAAGAATGGCAATCGCAAAGCTTCCTACACCTCCCGTAGCGCCTGTTACAAGCACAGAGCCATTAGATGGACTAGTATGGTTTTCCTCTAAGCGATGCACAGATAAAGCAGCTGTAAAGCCAGCTGTTCCGATAATCATTGCTTCTTTTAACGTTAAATTTTGAGGAAGAGGGACAATCCATTCGCTGCGTATGCGCGCATACTCACTATAGCCTCCAAAGTGTGATACGCCAATGTCATAGCTTGTTGCGATGACATGATCACCTTCTTTAAAATCAGGGCTGTCAGAAGATACAACGACGCCTGCTAGGTCGATTCCTGGGACAAACGGGTAGCTTGTCACAATATTGCCGTTTGCGATGCTGGCTAAGCTATCTTTATAATTCACTCCTGAATAATGAACGCGAATAAGTACATCGCCTTCTGGCAAATCGTTTAGCGTCAGTTCTTGGACGGACGCCTCCACTTGGTCTTCACTTTTTTTATCTACGATTAATGCTGAAAATGATTGCTCCATTTTATTTCTCCTTTCTATACTGAGATGTATACATCTATACATAGATTACCTTCTTTCTATACCCATTATAGAAAATAGTAAAAGAAGTTCCTAATACTTTGATTACGAAAGAGATCATTTCATTATAAAATAGCGGTATAGCTATTAGTTAGCAATACATAGAAAAGAGGAGAAGAGAAATGAGCACAAATGTATATTTTAACCATGATGCAGGCATCGATGATTTAGTATCGCTTTTTTTACTGCTGCAAATGGATGATGTAAAAGTAACGGGAGTATCTGTTATTCCGGCTGACGGATATCTAGAGCCAGGTATCAGCGCAAGCCAAAAGATTATTGATCGTTTTGGAAGTTATGATATTGAGGTTGCTAAATCTACTTCACGCGGTATGAATCCATTTCCAAAGGAGTGGCGCATGCATACGTTTTATGTAGATGCACTGCCGATTTTAAATGAAAAAGGGGAAGTACAAACAAAAATAAGTCAGCTCCCTGCTCATGATCATTTAATCGAGACATTGCAGCACACAGCCGGGAAAACAACTTTATTGTTTACAGGACCGTTAACAGATTTAGCAAGAGCACTTGAAAAAGCGCCGGAAATAGAAGAGAAAATTGACAAGTTAGTATGGATGGGCGGTACATTTCAAGAAGTAGGAAATGTACAGGAACCTGAACACGATGGAACGGCGGAGTGGAATGCTTTTTGGGATCCAGAAGCAGTAGCGAAACTATGGGAAAGCAAAATTAAAATTGAGATGGTTGCTTTAGAAAGCACGAATCAAGTTCCTTTAACACCGGCTATTCGTCAAATGTGGGCTTCACTTCGAAGATATGAAGGAGTAGACTTTGTAGGGCAGTGCTACGCGGCCTGCCCGCCGCTTGTGCACGTTGAAACCAATTCAACATATTATTTGTGGGATGTACTCACAACAGCATTTACAGGGAATTCAACACTTGTGAAGGTAAAAACGGTTTCGAGTATTGTGCATACAGAAACACCGAGCCAAGGAAGAACAGAAATTTCCGAAGAGGGACGACCTGTAGATATCGTATATGATGTCACAGCTGAAGCATTCTTTACGTACATTACAGATTTGATGAAAAAAGCAGTAGCCAAATAAAGAAAAAGGTTGCACATGAAAGTGTGCAACCTTTTTAATGAATCATATTCAAGAATTGACGTGTCCGCTCTTGCTGAGGATTTAAAAATATTTGATCCGGTATCCCTCTTTCCATAATGACACCTTGATCCATAAAAATAACTTCATCCGCTACTTCACGGGCAAAGCGCATTTCATGAGTTACCACCACCATCGTCATTCCTTCTTTTGCCAAGTCTTTCATGGCTTGAAGAACGTCTCCTACAAGCTCAGGATCAAGAGCTGAAGTAGGCTCATCAAACAGCATAACTTTTGGGTCCATCGCCATTGCTCTGGCGATGCCAACACGCTGTTGTTGTCCGCCAGACAGCTGGAAAGGATAAAAGTCGAGCTTGTCTCCTAAGCCAACTCGTGTTAATAATTCTTTCCCTCTTTTTTCTGCTTCTTGAGTGGAAACACCTTTTACAATTACAGGACCTTCCATAACATTTTCAAGCGCAGTTTTATGAGGAAACAAGTTATAGTTTTGAAAGACCATACCTGTTAGGCTTCGAAATGAAGTAATGTCTTTTTTGCGAACAGGCTTGGTAAAATTCATGCTTTTTTTATCAAGTTCAATCGTGCCGTCTGTTGGGATTTCTAACAGGTTTAAACAACGTAAAAAAGTTGTTTTACCCGATCCAGAAGGGCCGATTAATACAATTACCTTGCCCTGTTCAACTTCTAAATCAATTCCTTTTAATACTTGCAAATCACCGAATGATTTATGCAAATTTTTGATATTAATCATATAAAAAACTCCTTTAGCTACTTGAAACGGTTATTTAGATACGTAACGATCTAGTCTTATTTCAATGCGTCCTTGGATAATGGATAAGATTGTGCACATAATCCAGTACAATAGAGCTGCTTCACTATAAAGAAGTAAAAACTCATAGTTAGTTGAAGCAATTTCTTGAGCTTGACGGAACATTTCAGAAACAAGAATAAGCGATGCAAGTGACGTGTCTTTAATAAGACTAATAAAAGAGTTAGATAATGGCGGAATCGATACACGTGCTGCTTGCGGTAAGATAATCCGTCTTAACGCTTGGGAATAGGTCATACCAAGTGAGTAGCCAGCTTCCCACTGTCCTTTAGGAATAGATTGAATTGCTGCTCGAATAATTTCAGATGCATACGCACCTACACTTAATGAAAATCCAATAACAGCAGAGATAAATGGATCAATTGTTATATCTAAGTTAGGTAATCCGTAGAAAATGATAAATAATTGCACAAGCAAAGGCGTTCCACGAATAATTGAGACATATACACGTGCAATCATGTTTAATACCTTACTTGACGACAAGCGAGCAAGTGCTGTTAAAACAGCTAACACAATGCCTATGGCAAAGCTTATTAATGTTAGTGGAATAGAATATTGAATAGCTCCCTTTACCATTGGTAAGAGAGATGATTGAGCGATTGAAATCAATTGATTCAATCGCTCTCCATCAGGAAAAATATTATTTAGGAGAAACATCTTCGCCAAACCATTTCTTAGAAATTTTTGCGTATGTTCCGTCTTTTTTCATATCTTTCAATGCTTTGTTTACTTTATCCACTAACTTACCGCTGTCTTTTCTAAACATAAAGCCGCTTGCAGCACCATCGGATTTTTCATCCGCGATTTTGATAGGTGCGTTAGGGTGCTTTTTCTTATAGTCAAGGAACGATAATTTATCGTTGATTGTAGCATCAACACGGTTTGCGCTCATTAGTTCTACTGCTTGAGCAAAACCTTCAGCACTCGTAATGTTTGCACCATAAGATTGAGCCATGTCTTTATAGTTACTTGTTAATGACTGCGCTGATTTTTTTCCTTTTAAATCTTTAAATGATTTGATATCTTTTTCGTCTTTACGAACAATTAATACAGCGCCTGACTGGATGTATGGATCAGAGAAATCGTATTTCTTTTGACGATCTTCACGAATACCAACTTCATTAGCAATCATGTCAAAGCGTTTAGCATCTAATCCGGCAAACATGCCATCCCACTGTGTTTCTTTGAACTCAGCTTTTACGCCAAGACGTTTAGCTACTTCTTGAGCCAATTCTACATCAAACCCAGTTAGCTTTTGTTTGTCGTCATGAAAAGTGAACGGAGGGTATGTACCTTCAGTTCCAATTGTTAATACGCCATCTTTTTTCACTTTATTATATAAATCTTCTTGTGCAGATTTATTGTCTCCATTGTTTGCTTCATTTTTTGAGCTAGAACCGCATGCGGCAAGCACAACTGTGAAAGCTAATAGTAGCGACAAAAGTGCAGCAAATTTCTTCATTTTCTAAACCCCCTAGTATTCTGATAGGAAATGATACTCTGTGATACTAAACAAGAACACAGCAAAAGTCAACAAAAAAAACTTATACGATTAATGTGACTTAAAATAAGGGAAATATACCTTCTATACACGGTTTGTCATAAGGATACAGAAAGATTTTAAAATTTGGATTAAGTGGATTTTTAAGGGAGATTTGAGGAGTAAAAAGGAAGTTTCATGCGACGATTTTCTCTTTCATTTTTTCATGACTTTTGGTGCAATAAACATATAGTTAAATGTTAAGGTAGAAATAAATTCCTTATGGTACACTTAAAGAAGAATTTATGAAACGGAGCGATATGATGAAAGCCATAAACTTAATCTCAATTGCCTTTGGTGCTATCGCTGGTACATATGCACGTTATTTGCTGAATCTTTCCTTATTATATACGGGCTATCCAATAGGAACGGTAATTGAAAACCTATTAGGAAGCTTCATACTAGGCCTATTAACAGGATTTTTTGTGTGGAAAAAGCCAAAAGAATGGATAAAGCTTGGACTAGGAGTTGGCGTATGCGGCGGTTTTACAACGTATTCAACGTTTGCAGGAGACGTCATTTCTCTCACTCAGCACCATTTATTTTGGGGAGCAATTTATGTAATTGTCTCTTTAGTAGGTGGAATCTTTCTTGCTTTAGCAGGCTATCTATGCGGTGAAGCGGCAGGAAAAAATTTAGTGAAAGTACATGAGGTGAACTAAATGAGCATAGTGAGCTTGGCACTTGGCGGGGCAGCTGGAGGAATATGCCGTTATCTTTTGGGTTTAAAAGTTAC
>NZ_JBYSWQ010000008.1:107849-153120 GCF_058781295.1 Priestia sp. FW507-14D1A | reverse complement strand
CAGGTTGATAGGTCAGAGGTGGAAGCGTGGCGACATGTGTAGCTGACTGATACTAATCGATCGAGGACTTAACCAAACTTTTAAAAGCGTAAGCTTTACTCAGCAAACAGTTATCTAGTTTTGAGAGAGCAATCTCTTGTCTGGTGGCGATAGCGAAGAGGTCACACCCGTTCCCATACCGAACACGGAAGTTAAGCTCTTTAGCGCCAATGGTAGTTGGGACTTTGTCCCTGTGAGAGTAGGACGTTGCCAGGCCAATAAAAAGACTAGTCATTCAATGACTAGTCTTTTTTTGTTTCTAAAAATTACAGCGTGAATTTAACTTTTAAATTATGTTACACTATAGTGGATTCATTTAATTTTTTATTATAAAAGTTCTTTTTGACGTTGTAAGAAACTTCTTTCAAACTGGAGGCTGCATTTTGGGTAAGAAATCAAAAAAAGTACTATACGAATTACAGGAAAATGAAACAATCGCAAGTTGTTTAGATCGGATGAAAAAAGATGGGTATATGCCCGTTCGACGCATGGAAAAGCCTATCTTTGAAGAAAAAGAAATAAATGGTAAAAAAGAGTATGTTCCGGTAAAGCAACAGATTGTTTTCGAAGGGAAAAGTCTCTAAATACGAACATTTTAATGATAAAAATAGTAAACATTCGATTTTTGGGTTGACTTTTTTCTGGTTTGGCTGTTATTATTAAGTTGTCAATTGAGATATCCGAAACCTCATATAATAGTGGGAATATGGCCCACGAGTTTCTACCCGATGACCGTAAATCATTGGACTATGAGGAGAGTACAATTACTAAATAGGTAAACATGATTCCTTTTCAAAAGGAATGTTGATACATGAAACCTAGGGTAGTTGTGGCTTTCCTTTAGTGAGCCATAACGTACCCTAGGTTTTTTTATAACGTGAAAAAGGAGCTTTTATTCATGAATGTAAAAGTTGCTGTTGTAATGGGCAGTCAGTCAGACTGGAGCACTATGAAATATGCGTGTGACATTTTAGATGAATTAAATATTGAATATGAAAAGAAAGTTGTATCAGCACATCGAACGCCGGATTATATGTTTGAGTACGCTGAAACTGCTAAAGAACGAGGGATTAAAGTTATTATTGCTGGCGCTGGTGGCGCTGCTCACTTACCTGGTATGATTGCTGCAAAAACAATTTTACCTGTAATAGGTGTACCGGTTAAATCAAGTAACTTAAACGGTTTAGATTCACTTTTATCGATTGTTCAAATGCCGGGCGGCGTACCGGTAGCTACAGTAGCTATTGGAAAAGCTGGTTCTACGAACGCTGGCCTGCTAGCAGCACAAATCTTAGCAACACAGGATCCAACGTTAAGTGATCAACTTGAAAATCGTAGAGAGTCTATTAAATCATCCGTGTTAGAAAGTAGTGATCAACTTGTCTAATTTACTTATACCTCCTGGTAAAACAATTGGAATCGTAGGCGGTGGACAGCTAGGAAGAATGATTGCACTATCTGCTAAAGAAATGGGTTATTACATTGCAGTGCTTGAACCAACAGAAGATTCTCCTTGCGGTCAAGTAGCAGATATTAAAGTCATTGGCAACTATGATGATAGAAAAGCGGTTGAACAGCTTGCTGAAGTGTCAGATGTCATCACCTATGAATTTGAAAACGTTGATGTTGAGATGATGAAATGGCTAGAAACAAAATGCTACGTGCCACAAGGCAGTCATTTACTAGCCGTTACACAAAATCGTCGTTTAGAAAAAGAAATGATTACAAAGCTTAATCTAGACGTTCCTGATTACGCAATCGTTACGACTGAAGAAGAACTTTTAAAAGCTGTCGAAACAATTGGTTATCCATGTGTCGTAAAAACTTGCCGAGGCGGATATGACGGTAAAGGGCAAGTTCTAGTGAAAAATGAGAATAATATTCGTGAAGCAGCTGAGCTATTAGCACAGTCGGAATGCATTGTAGAACAGTGGATGAACTTAGATAAAGAAGTATCAGTTATTGTACACCGCAATGCAAAAGGCGAAACGGTATGTTTACCAGTAGCTGAGAACATTCATAAGCATCATATTTTGCACCAAACGATTGTTCCGGCACGTATTACAGCAGATCAAGAAGCGAAAGCTCTTCAATATGCGCAAGAAATAGCAAAAGGATTAGATTTAGTTGGTACATTAGCAGTTGAGATGTTCCTAACTGAAGAAGGTCAGCTTTATATAAATGAAATGGCACCTAGACCTCATAATTCAGGTCATTATTCAATCAATGCTTGTGATCTTTCTCAATTTCAGCAGCATGTAAGAGCCATTTGTAACTGGACCCTAGCACAGCCGACTTTATTAAAACCTGCTGTTATGGTTAACCTATTAGGGGAACATATTGAGAACACAATGGCAAAAATCGAATGTTTAGATGATATGCACTTGCATTTGTACGGAAAAAAAGTTGCAAAAGAGAAGAGAAAAATGGGACATATCACGGTATTAGCTGATAAGATAGATGAGGCGATAGAAAAAGCCGAATCTCTAGGAATTTGGGAAAGAACGGAGGAAGTAACAACATGATTGAACGTTATACAAGACCAGAAATGGCAGCTATTTGGACAGAAGAAAATAAATTTAAAGCTTGGTTAGAAGTTGAAATTCTAGCTTGCGAAGCATGGTCAGAATTAGGACATATTCCGAAAGAAGATGTGAAGTTAATTCGTCAAAATGCATCTTTTGATATTAACCGCATCAATGAAATTGAATTAGAAACGCGTCATGACGTAGTAGCTTTCACTCGTGCAGTATCTGAAACGCTTGGTGAAGAGCGCAAGTGGGTACACTACGGTTTGACTTCAACTGACGTAGTTGACACAGCTCTATCTTATTTATTAAAGCAAGCTAATGAAATCTTGCTAAGTGACGTAGAGCGCTTTGTAGAAGTACTAAAGGAAAAAGCTCAAGAACATAAGTATACGGTTATGATGGGACGTACGCACGGTGTACACGCTGAGCCAACGACATTTGGTTTGAAAATGGGATTATGGTACGAAGAAATGAAGCGTAACCTAGAGCGTTTAAAACGTGCTGCAGCTGAAGTGGAATTCGGTAAAATGTCAGGAGCAGTTGGAACGTTCGCTAACATCGATCCTTTCGTTGAAAAATACGTATGTGAGAAGTTAGGAATTTCACCAGCACCAATCTCTACGCAAACATTACAGCGTGACCGTCATGCACACTATATGTCAGTACTAGCGTTAATTGCGACATCTATTGAGAAATTTGCAGTAGAAGTTCGCGGTCTTCAAAAGAGTGAAACACGTGAGGTTGAAGAGTACTTTGCAAAAGGTCAAAAAGGATCATCTGCAATGCCTCATAAACGTAATCCAATCGGTTCTGAGAACGTAACGGGACTTGCTCGCTTAATTCGCGGCTATATGGTTACAGCTTATGATAATGTACCGCTTTGGCATGAGCGTGACATCTCTCATTCATCAGCAGAGCGTGTCATCTTACCTGATGCAACGATTGCTTTAAATTACATGTTAAATCGTTTTGCAAACATTGTTAAAAACTTAACAGTATTCCCTGACAATATGAAGCGCAACATGGATCGTACACTAGGATTAATTTACTCACAGCGTGTACTGTTAACACTAATCAATAAAGGCATGGTACGCGAAGAAGCATACGACTTAGTACAGCCAAAAGCAATGGAAGCATGGGAAACGCAAGTTCCTTTCCGTTCTTTAATTGAAGGCGAAGAGCGCATTACTCGCCACTTATCACCAGAAGAGATTGAAGATTGCTTCGATCATAAGCACCATTTAAAAAATGTAGATATGATCTTTGAACGTTTAGGTCTTTAATAAAAAAGGCAAGGCACGTCCTTGCCTTTATCTAAGAAAGTGTATCTGAATATTCTGTATGTAGAGGTGACAGCATGGAAAAGCAAGAGTTACTTTATGAAGGAAAAGCGAAAAAAATTTACGCTACTGATGAGCAAGATGTATTGTGGGTTGCTTATAAAAATGAAGCTACAGCATTCAACGGTCAGAAAAAAGCGGAGATTAGCGGAAAAGCACAGTTGAACAATCAAATTAGTAGTTTACTATTTTCAATGTTACATGAGCAAGGGATTACAACTCACTTTGTGAAGCAGCTTTCAGATCATGAACAAGCGGTTAAGAAAGTAGAAATTGTCCCGCTTGAAGTTGTTGTACGAAATGCTACAGCAGGAAGCCTTGCGAAGCGAATTGGCGTAGAAGAAGGTATTCGTTTTGAACAGCCAATCGTTGAACTTTATTACAAAGACGATGCGCTTGGTGATCCATTAATTCTTGCAGAACATGCGATTTTCCTTAAGGCTGCAACTCAAGAAGAGATTGATAGTTTAAAGGCACAAGCACTTCAAATCAACGAAATATTATCGAAATTTTTCAAAGATAAAGATATTTTCTTAGTAGATTTTAAATTAGAATTCGGCCGTACTTCTCAAGGCGACATTATTTTAGCGGATGAAATTTCACCTGACACTTGCCGCTTCTGGGATGTTCATACGAACGAAAAATTAGATAAAGATGTATTCCGCAGAGATTTAGGCGGTTTAACAGAAGCATACGAAAAAATCTTACAGCGAATCGGAGGATAACCCAACCATGTATAAAGTAAAAGTATTTGTCACATTAAGAGAAAGTGTATTAGACCCTCAAGGAGTAGCCGTTAAAAATTCATTGCACCGTATGTCTTATGAAGAAGTAGAAGAAGTACGCATCGGTAAATTTTTAGAGCTAACAATCGACAGCACAGATTCATTAGATGAACGCGTAAAAGAAATGTGTGAAAAGCTTTTAGTTAATACAGTAATTGAAGATTACCGTTACGAGGTTGAGGAGGTTGTCGTACAGTGAAATTTGCTGTAATTGTTTTTCCAGGATCAAACTGTGACGTCGATATGTATCATGCTATCAAAGATGAGCTTGGTGAAGAAGTAGATTACGTTTGGCACGATACAGAATCATTAGATCAATATGATGGTATCTTGCTTCCAGGTGGTTTCTCATATGGAGATTACCTTCGTTCAGGTGCTATCGCTCGTTTCTCAAATGTAATGGACGCTGTAAAAAAAGCAGCAAGCCAAGGAAAGCCAGTACTAGGTGTATGTAATGGATTCCAAATTTTATTAGAAGCAGGATTACTGCCAGGTGCTATGCGCCGTAATGAAAACTTAAAATTCATCTGTAAAACAGTGAATTTGAAAGTAGCTAATAACGAAACAATGTTTACAAATGCTTATGGCAAAGATGAAGTAATTGCTATTCCAGTGGCACACGGTGAAGGCAACTACTATTGTGATGAACACACGTTACAAAAATTGATTGAAAACAACCAGATTCTTTTCCAATACGCAGGTGATAATCCAAACGGAAGTCTTCAAGATATTGCAGGGATTACGAACGAAACAGGCAACGTATTAGGAATGATGCCTCACCCAGAAAGAGCGGTAAGCGATCTTTTAGGAAGCGCGGACGGACTTAAATTATTTCAATCAATCGTAAAGCAGTGGAGGGAACAAAATGTCGTTACTTCTTGAACCAAATGTAGAGCAAATTAAAGAACAAAAGTTATATCGAGACATGGGATTAACAGACGAAGAGTTTGCGAATGTAGAGCAGCTGCTTGGTCGTACTCCTAATTATACAGAAACAGGCTTATTCTCTGTTATGTGGTCAGAGCACTGCAGTTATAAAAACTCTAAGCCTGTACTGAAAAAATTCCCTATCACGGGTGAAAAAGTATTACAAGGTCCTGGTGAAGGAGCTGGTATCGTTGATATTGGTGACAACCAAGCCGTTGTATTTAAAATCGAAAGTCATAACCATCCATCAGCGATTGAACCTTATCAAGGAGCAGCAACTGGTGTAGGTGGTATCATTCGTGACGTCTTTTCAATGGGAGCAAGACCGATTGCACTTTTAAACTCTTTGCGTTTTGGTGAATTAACATCTCCAAAGGTTCGTCATTTGTTTGAGGAAGTAGTAGCGGGAATCGCAGGTTACGGTAACTGTGTAGGAATCCCAACAGTAGGCGGAGAAATTCAGTTTGAAGCGTCATATGAAGGAAATCCGCTTGTTAACGCTATGTGTGTGGGTTTAATTAATCACGAAGACATTCAAAAAGGTCAAGCTAAAGGCGTTGGCAACACGGTTATGTACGTAGGAGCAAAAACGGGACGCGACGGCATCCACGGCGCAACATTTGCTTCTGAAGAACTATCTGATCAGTCAGATGAAAAACGTCCTGCTGTACAAGTAGGAGATCCATTTATGGAAAAACTTCTTCTTGAAGCTTGCTTAGAACTTATCAAGTGTGACGCTTTAGTCGGTATTCAAGATATGGGTGCTGCGGGTTTAACAAGTTCTTCAGCAGAGATGGCAAGTAAAGCAGGTTCTGGTATTGAAATGAACCTTGATCTTGTACCTCAGCGTGAAACAGGTATGACACCATATGAAATGATGCTTTCAGAATCTCAAGAGCGCATGCTCATCGTTGTTGAAAAAGGCCGTGAAAATGAAATCGTAGAAATCGTAGAAAAATACGGATTAGAAGCTGTTTCAGTTGGTCACGTAACCGACGATAAGCGCCTTCGTTTAACTCATAACGGAGAAGTAGTAGCAGATGTTCCTGTAGATGCATTAGCAGAAGATGCACCGGTATACCACAAGCCAACTCAAGAACCAGCATACTATCGTGAGTTCCAAGAGCAGCCAGCATATGCTCCTACTGTTGAAAATCACAGTGATATGTTAGTAACACTTTTAAAACAGCCTACTATTGCAAACAAAGAGTGGGTTTACAACCAATATGACTATCAAGTACGTACAAACACAGTTGTATCTCCTGGATCTGACGCGGCGGTTGTTCGTGTACGTGATACAAATAAAGCATTAGCGATGACAACAGACTGTAACTCTCGCTATTTATACCTAGACCCAGAAGTAGGCGGCCGTATTGCAGTAGCAGAAGCTGCTCGTAACCTTGTATGTTCAGGTGCCCAGCCTCTTGCAATTACAGACTGCTTAAACTTCGGTAACCCTGAAAAACCAGAAATCTTCTGGCAAATTGAAAAAGCAACAGACGGTATGAGCGACGCTTGCCGTGAGCTATCGACTCCGGTTATCGGCGGTAACGTATCTCTTTACAATGAAACAAAAGGTGAAGCAATTTACCCAACTCCTGTTATCGGAATGGTTGGTTTGATCGACGATCTCAACCATATTACAACTCAATATGCGAAGCAAAAAGATGACTTAATCTATGTGATTGGTAAAGCTGAAGCAGAATTCGCAGGTACTGAGCTTCAAAAAGTACTAGAAAACGGTACGGTATTTGGGCATTCACCTAAATTAGATTTAGCAGTTGAAAAAACACGTCAAGATCAGCTTCTTCAAGCAATTCGTGAAGGCGCAGTTCAATCTGCTCACGATATTGCAGAAGGAGGATTCGCGGTAGCCCTAGCTGAAAAAGTGATGAACGGCAGCGGATTAGGTGTGAACGTAACGGTAGACGGCGAAGCAACAGCAGAGCTATTCAGTGAAACACAATCGCGTTTTATCGTAACGGTTTCTCCAGAGAATAAAGAAAAATTCGAAATGCTTGTACAAGATGTAACATTAGTAGGACGCGTAACAGAAGACGCAACATTAACTGTTAAACATCAAGAAAATGTTCTTGTTCAATTATCAGTTGAAGAATTAACTACTGCTTGGAAAGGAGCGCTTCCATGCTTGCTGAAATCAAAGGCTTAAACGAAGAATGTGGCGTATTCGGTGTATGGGGACATGAAAATGCAAGCCAGATTGCTTATTACGGTTTGCATAGCTTGCAGCACCGCGGACAAGAAGGCGCTGGTATTGCTGTAACAGACGGAGAAAAAGTGACAGTAATGAAAGGTGTCGGTCTTGTTAACGAAGTATTTGGCCACGGAGAGTTAGAGCAACTAAACGGTAAAGCAGCAATTGGACACGTTCGTTATGCAACAGCTGGAGGCGGAGGATTTGAAAATGTTCAACCCCTTCACTTCCGCTCTCATAGCGGAAGCCTTGCGTTAGCTCATAATGGAAACTTGGTTAATGCAAATGCATTAAAGCATCAGCTGGAAAACCAAGGGAGTATTTTTCAATCAACATCGGATACAGAAGTACTTGCTCATTTAATTAAACGAAGCGGCTATGAAGATATGAAAGATAAAGTAAAAAATGCTTTATCAATGGTTAAAGGCGCATACGCATTCGTTATCTTAACAGAAGATACGATGATGGTTGCACTTGACCCTCACGGATTGCGTCCGTTATCAATTGGACGATTAGGTGATGCTTATGTAGTAGCTTCTGAAACATGTGCGTTCGATATCGTTGGAGCAGTTCATGAGCGTGATGTAGAGCCGGGTGAATTACTCATTATTAACGATGAAGGTATTCAATCAGAACGTTTCACATTAAATGTAAACCGTGCAATTTGCAGTATGGAATATATTTATTTCTCAAGACCAGATAGCAATATTGATGGAATCAATGTTCACTCTGCTCGTAAAAACCTTGGGAAACAACTTGCAGTTGAGTCACCGATTGAGGCAGACGTTGTAACAGGCGTTCCCGATTCAAGTATTTCAGCAGCGATCGGTTTTGCAGAACAGTCAGGAATTCCATACGAATTAGGTTTAATTAAGAATCGATACGTAGGCCGTACATTCATTCAGCCTTCACAAGAATTGCGTGAACAAGGTGTAAAAATGAAGCTGTCTCCTGTACGTAAAATTGTAGAGGGTAAACGTGTTGTCATGGTAGATGATTCTATCGTTCGCGGCACAACAAGCCGTCGCATTGTTCGTATGCTTCGTGAAGCAGGAGCAACTGAAGTACATGTACGCATCAGTTCACCCCCTATTAAAAATCCATGTTTTTATGGAATTGACACGTCGTCATCCTCTGAGCTAATTGCTGCTACACGCTCTGTTGAAGAAATTCGTGAATTGATTGAAGCTGATTCACTTGTTTTCTTAAGCAACGAAGGGTTAGTAGATGCAATCGGCAGACAGTATGAAGGCAACGGCGGACAGTGTATGGCATGTTTCACTGGAAAGTATCCAACTGAAATTTATCCAGATACTGTACACCCTCATGAAAAGGTAACTTGTTAGTTTTAACGTAAAAAAGGAGTGACAACATGTCATATTCATATAAACAAGCTGGAGTTGACTTAGAAGCAGGATATGAAGCTGTTTCACGTATTAAAAAGCACGTAGAACGCACTGCTCGTGCAGGTATTATGGGAACAGTCGGCGGCTTTGGCGGAATGTTCGATTTATCTACATTGAATTTAAAAGAGCCTGTTCTTGTTTCTGGTACAGATGGAGTAGGAACAAAATTGAAACTTGCTTTTCAAATGGATAAGCATGACACAATCGGTGTGGATGCAGTGGCCATGTGTGTAAACGACGTTTTAGCACAAGGAGCAGAGCCACTTTACTTCTTAGATTATATTGCTTGCGGGAAAGCAGTTCCTGAAAAAATTGAATCGATTGTAAAAGGAATTGCAGACGGCTGTGAACAATCTAACTGTGCGTTAATTGGCGGAGAAACAGCTGAAATGCCAGGTTTATACGAAGAAGATGAATATGATCTTGCAGGGTTTACAGTAGGAGCAGTAGAAAAGTCAGAAATTATTACTGGAGATGAGATTAAAGCTGGACAGCTGTTGATCGGTATTTCATCTAGCGGTATTCACAGCAACGGCTACTCTCTTGTACGTAAAATCGTTGATGATCAAGGATTAAATCTTCAAGAAACTTACGCTGGTTTTAACGAAAAGCTTGGAGTTGAGTTATTAACGCCAACAAAAATATACGTGAAGCCGGTCCTAAAAGCATTACATGCAGCTAAGATTGCAGGTATGGCTCATATTACTGGAGGCGGGTTTGTTGAAAATATCCCTCGTATGCTTCCTGAAGGTTTAGGTGTAGAAATCGATTACGGTTCTTGGCCAATTCCATACGTGTTTGATTTCCTTGAAGAGCAAGGCAAGCTAGACCGTAAAGAAATGTTCGAAGTATTCAACATGGGAATCGGATTTGTTTTAGCTGTTGAACCTGAAGATATGAATAAAGTCATTGAAGCAATTGAAAACGAAGGCGAAAAAGCATTTGTTATCGGACGTGTAAAAGAAGGAACAGGTGTTGAATTTGCTGGAGGGACGTTTGCATGATAAATATTGCAGTGTTTGCTTCTGGAAACGGCAGTAACTTTCAATCCATCTACGAAGCAACTCAGTCAGGTCGATTAAAAGCAAATATTGCGCTTGTTGTTTGCAATAAACCCGATGCATACGTAATTGAACGAGCAAAAGCATGTGGAATACCATGCTTTGTTTGTTCGCCTAAAAACTATGAAAATAAAGAAGCGTATGAAGCAGCAATTCTTGCAGAGCTCACATCAGCTAAAGTAGAATTTCTTGTTTTAGCAGGATATATGCGATTAGTTGGTTCGACGTTGCTTAAGCCATACAAAAATCGTATTGTTAATATTCATCCGTCGCTTTTACCTGCATTTCCTGGGATTGATGCTATTGGTCAAGCTTTTGATGCAGGAGTAAAAGTGATTGGAATTACCGTGCATTTTGTAGATGAAGGAATGGATACAGGACCAATTATTGATCAGCAGGCTATTCGCATTGAAAAAGGCGATACAAGAGAAACCGTTGAGGCCCGCATTCATGAAATTGAACATCAATTTTATCCCGCGGTACTAAATGAATTATTTGAACAAGCCGCAGTTAAATAAATAGGATGTAACCTTGTCAAAAAAGTTTTAATCCTTTACTATGGTAGAGTAGTAGTGAAAGAAAGATTTTAAATGAGAGATCGGATCAGGAGGAGTTTACAAAATGACAGCAAAACGCGCACTTATTAGCGTATCTGATAAAGAAGGTATTGTTTCATTTGCACAAGAATTAAAGGACTTAGGAGTAGAAATTATTTCAACTGGCGGTACAAAACGTACGCTAGAAGAAAACGGCATTGACGTTATCGGAATTTCTGAAGTAACTGATTTTCCAGAAATTTTAGACGGTCGTTTAAAAACATTGCATCCTAACGTTCACGGTGCTTTATTAGCGTTACGCGATAATGAAGAGCATCAAGCACAAATGAAAGAGCATAATATCTCGCCAATCGACTTTGTAGTTGTAAACTTATATCCATTTAAAAAGACAATTGAAAAAGAGGATGTAACGCTTGCTGAAGCGATTGAGAATATTGACATCGGTGGACCTACAATGCTTCGTTCAGCTGCGAAAAACTATCGTTCTGTCTCAGTTGTAGTAGATCCAAGCGATTACGCAACCGTAGTAGAAGAGTTAAAAGCTGATGGCAATGTTTCATTTGAAACTAATCAACGATTAGCAGCAAAAGTATTCCGTCACACGGCAGCTTATGATGCATTAATCGCTGAATACTTAACAAACATTACAGGTGAAACAACTCCTGAGAAATTAACAGTAACGTATGAGCGTGTTCAAGGCTTACGATACGGAGAAAATCCGCACCAACAAGCTTCTTTCTATAAAAAGCCGTTAACACAAAAAGGTTCTATTGCAACAGCTACGCAGCTCCATGGAAAAGAGTTATCATACAATAATATCAACGATGCAAATGCAGCTCTTCAAATCGTAAAAGAATTCAAAGAGCCGGCTATCGTAGCGATCAAACATATGAATCCTTGCGGTGTAGGTGTGGGTGAAACAATTGCTCAAGCTTATCAAAAAGCATACGAAGCAGATCCTACATCTATCTTTGGCGGTATCGTAGCAGCTAACCGTCCTATCGACCGTGAAACGGCTATTCAGTTAAAAGAAATTTTCTTAGAAATCATCATTGCTCCTGCGTTCGATCAAGAAGCATTAGATGTATTAACAGCTAAGAAAAACCTTCGTTTACTAACGATCGAACTTGATGAAAAGGCAGAAAAAGAAGCTTTCTTAACATCTGTAAAAGGCGGCGTGCTTGTTCAGGATGAAGATGTATTCGGATTTGATGATGCAACGATTACTGTTCCAACGAAACGTGAGCCAACAGAAAAAGAGTGGGCAGATTTAAAATTAGCATGGAAAGTTGTTAAAAATGTTAAGTCTAATGCTATTGTACTTGCAAAAGATGACATGACAATTGGCGTAGGAGCGGGTCAAATGAATCGCGTAGGCGCTGCAAAAATTGCGATTGAACAAGCTGGTGAAAAAGCACAAGGTTCAGCTTTAGGTTCAGATGCGTTCTTCCCAATGGGGGATACAGTAGAAGCAGCAGCTAAAGCAGGAATCACAGCTATTATTCAGCCAGGCGGATCAATTCGTGATGAAGAGTCAATTGCAAAAGCAGATGAATACGGCATTGCAATGGTATTTACAGGCGTAAGACATTTTAAACATTAATGAGGTGAAGAACGTGAATGTTTTAGTTATTGGAAAAGGCGGAAGAGAGCATACAATTGCATGGAAAGCTTCAAAAAGTCCACTTGTTAACGAAGTGTTTGTAGCACCAGGAAATCCGGGCATGAGAGATGTGGCAACGATTGTACCAATCGATGAAAGCAGCCAAGAAGAGCTTGTGCTATTTGCAAAAGAAAACAAGATTGGATTAACAATTGTTGGACCAGAAAATCCGCTAATTGAAGGCATTGTTGATCGATTTGAACAAGAAGGTCTTCCAGTCTTTGGACCGCGCAAACAAGCAGCGATGATTGAAGGAAGCAAAAGCTTTGCAAAAGAGCTCATGAAAAAGTATGATATTCCAACCGCAGCGTATGAAACATTTACGTCTTACGAGGAAGCAAAAGCATATGTGGAAAAGCAAGGCGCTCCAATTGTTATTAAAGCAGACGGCTTAGCGGCTGGTAAAGGTGTAACTGTTGCTTTAACAGTGGAAGAAGCTGTAGATACATTACGTGATTTTCTAGTTGACCAAAAATTTGAAGAAGCAAGTGCAAAAGTAGTTGTAGAAGAATTTTTGGATGGTGAAGAATTTTCATTAATGGCATTTGTACGCGGTACAAATGTATATCCAATGGTAATTGCACAAGATCATAAGCGTGCTTTTGACGGCGATCAAGGTCCGAACACAGGAGGCATGGGAGCTTACTCTCCTGTTCCGCAAATCAGTGATGCAGAAGTACAAGAGGCTGTAGAAAACATCTTACTTCCAATGGCTAAAGGATTAGCTGAAGAAGGCTGTGAGTATACAGGAATTCTATATGCTGGTCTGATTCAAACACAAAAAGGACCAAAAGTTATTGAATTTAATGCGCGTTTTGGAGATCCTGAAACACAGGTCGTACTGCCGCGTATGAAAAGCGATTTAGTCGACGTGCTTCTTCGCATTTTGAAAGAAGAAAAAGTAGAAATTGAATGGGATGATGAAGCGGCTATCGGAATCGTATTAGCAGCAGCAGGCTACCCAGAAGATTATCAAAAGGGTGCGCCAATTAACGGTTTGGATGCGATTAGTGAAGACGCGCTTGTTTTCCACGCTGGTACAGCTTTAGAAAACGACACATACGTTTCAAACGGCGGCCGTGTTCTATTAGTAGGTGCTAAAGGAGCAACTCTTCAAGAAGCGCAGCAAGAAGTATACAAGCAAATGGCTCATATCGATGTAGAAAAAGGCTTTTTCTATCGCAAAGACATCGGTCATCGTGCATTAACAAAAGCAGCTTTAAAATAAAAAAGGAGAGCCCAGGCTCTCCTTTTTACCTTATGAAGGATTATAGGTTTCTTCATTTCCATTTGGATGGTGTTCATGTTCATCATGTTTTTGACATGAATCATATGCGTACGTAAGGGGGCAAAAACGCGTGATGCCTTCTGCAACTTTTAAAGCTCCCATTAACCCTAAGAAGATGTATGAATCTTTGTACGGTCTGCGAGATAAACGAGATGTTGTCCAAGAAAGAAGGGTAAAGCCCAGTGTAAGTCGAATTAATGCGTTAACAATACCGATATTTGGTTTCATGTTTTATCACCTTTATTCATAAAATTAATAACAGTTTCTGAATGCGTTTACATCACGGATGTGTTACGATAAAAATACATAGTAAATTAGGGGGAATTTAGCATGCCGGAACAAAGATACCGCTGGAAAAGCAAACATATTAGACAGCAGCTCTTAGTATTAAACGGTCAAAAAGCACCAACTATTGTCTTAAAAGATGCAACATATTTGAACGCTCGAATGAAGCAGTGGAAAAAAGCACATATTTGGGTTTACCAAGATCGTATTGTATACGTTGGCTCAGAGATGCCTAAGCACACAGACGCTTCTACAGAGATTATAGACTGCAGTGATAAATATGTGGTTCCTGGGTATATTGAGCCGCATGTTCACCCGTTTCAGTTATATAATCCCCAGACTTTTTCCCAATATGCAGCCAAGCATGGAACAACGACTTTATTTAATGATAATTTAATTCTCGCTTTACAGCTTGAACAAAAAACGGCATTTTCATTGATTGAAGAAATGAAAACGTTACCACAATCGCTGTACTGGTGGTGCAGATTTGATTCCCAGACGGAAATTGATGAAGAGGCTGACATCTTCTCACACACGAACATTACTTCTTGGCTACAAAATGAAGCTGTCTTACAAGGAGGCGAACTGACAAGTTGGCCGAAGCTTTTAGACGGAGATGATTTAATGCTTCACTGGGTTCAAGAGACAAAAAGGATGAGAAAGCACATTGAAGGACATTTCCCGGGGGCATCAGCATTTACCTTGGCAAAAATGAAATTGCTCGGAGCAGACAGCGATCATGAGTCTATGACGGGGGAAGATGTTGTTGCTCGGTTAACACAAGGTTATGACGTTGCTTTGCGCCACTCTTCAATTCGGCCGGATTTGCCAAAATTGCTTCAGGAGTTAAAAGAGCTGCAGGTAGATTATTTTGACCATATTACGATGAATACAGACGGTTCTCCGCCTTCTTTTTACCAAAATGGCGTGTCAGATATGTTAATTACATTAGCTATTTCAGAAGGGGTTCCCCTGTTAGATGCTTATAATATGGTGTCTGTAAATATTGCTCGCTATTATAACATGGAACATTTGCACGGGCATGTAGCAACAGGCTGTGTGGCTAATATTAATATTTTAGAAGATCCTATGCGGCCTACTCCAGTCTCTGTGCTAGCAAAAGGAAAGTGGATGAAAAAAGAAGGCAAAGAACAAGCATTAGCCTCAGCAGAATTTCCTTGGGAAAAGTTTGGTTTTTCACCGTTAAAGTTGGACTTTGATTTAACGATGGACGATTTTCAATTTTCAATGCCAGTAGGGGTAAAAATGAAAAATGCTGTTATTATGGAGCCGTATTCAATTCACTTGAATGTGAGCGGAGATGTATTAGCCTCTGATCATGATGAAAGTTTTTTAGTGCTGGTGGACCGAGAAGGCAAGTGGCGGATCAATACCCTGTTAAAAGGATTTGCGACAAATGTATCGGGACTGGCGAGTTCATTTTCAAATACAGGTGATTTTATTTTAATTGGAAAATCGAAAAAAGATATGATGTGTGCATTTAAACGTATGAAAGAAATTGGAGGGGGTATTGTCATTGCCGAAGATGAGAAAGTAGTATACGAACTGGATCTTCCGTTAAAAGGAGTCATGTCGAATCTGCCGATGGAGGAATTAAGTAAACGAGAGGTAGAACTCAAGAAAGTGCTGTGTGAGCGAGGATACAAACACGATGATCCTGTCTATTCACTGCTGTTCTTTTCGTCTACACATTTGCCTTATATTCGTATCACGCCAGTAGGAATTTATGATGTTATGAATAAAAAAGTACTTTTTCCGTCTATAATGCGTTAAAATATAAAAGTATCAAAGGAATTTGAAATTTGTATGAAATTGGCTGTCTTCATACAGAATGAATGTATGTGCAAATAAATATAGAAACTGTATTTTATAGATAGAAACAACCAGTAAAGAAAGCCAATGATAAAGGAGTTCGATACGATGCAAATCAACAAACTACGAGGAAAAGAATTAGATCAGCTATTTCAAGCGATTTTATCATTAGAAAACATTGAAGAATGCTATCAATTTTTTGATGACCTATGTACAGTTAATGAAATTCAATCATTAGCACAGCGCTTAGAAGTGGCAAGAATGCTGAGAGAAGGCAACACGTACCATAAAATTGAGACGGAAACTGGAGCAAGCACAGCGACTATTTCCCGTGTTAAACGCTGCTTGAATTATGGAAGCGATGCGTATCAAATGGTGTTAGAACGCCTTCAAGAAGATTCAAATCAAAAGTAAAGCGTATGGCTGAAGCAGCCATACGCTTATTTTTAAATTAAAACTGAGTTGCTTCTTCAATGATATTTTTAAGGTCGCTAATTGCTACACGTTTTTGTTCCATTGTGTCGCGGTTACGGATTGTTACTTGATTGTCTTCTAATGAATCGAAGTCGAATGTAATACAGAACGGCGTACCGATTTCATCATGGCGACGGTAACGTTTACCGATTGAACCAGCATCATCATAGTCAATCATAAAGTATTTTGCTAAATCTTCAAAGACAGCGCGAGCTTCATTAGAAAGCTTTTTAGAAAGTGGTAATACAGCAGCTTTAAATGGTGCTAAAGCAGGGTGAAGCTGCATAACTGTACGAGAAGATCCATCTTCTAACGTTTCTTCTTCATATGCATCAATCATATAAGCTAATGTTACACGGTCAGCACCTAAAGAAGGCTCGATGCAGTAAGGTACATAGCGTTCGTTTGTTTCTTGATCAACATATTGGAAGTCTTCTCCAGAGTGTTCCATGTGCTGTTTTAAGTCATAGTCTGTACGAGAAGCTACGCCCCATAGTTCGCCCCAGCCGAATGGGAACTTGTATTCAAAGTCTGTTGTTGCATTACTGTAGTGAGAAAGTTCATCATCATCATGGTCGCGAAGACGAACGTTTTCTTCTTTCATACCAAGAGAAAGAAGCCATTTGTTACATGTTTCTTTCCAGTAGTTAAACCACTCTAATTCAGTGCCTGGTTTACAGAAGAATTCAAGTTCCATTTGTTCAAATTCACGAGTACGGAATGTGAAGTTACCAGGTGTAATTTCGTTACGGAAGCTTTTACCCACTTGGCCGATACCGAACGGAAGCTTTTTACGCATTGAGCGCTGAACGTTTTTAAAGTTTACGAAAATACCTTGAGCTGTTTCAGGACGAAGGTAAATTTCATTTGTTGATGTTTCAGTAACACCTTGGTGCGTTTTGAACATTAAGTTAAATTGACGAATTTCAGTGAAGTTAGCTGAACCACACTCAGGACATGTAATTTCATGTTCTTTAATTAAGTCAGCCATTGCATCGAATGAAAGGCCGTCTACGATCATTTCAATGCCTTTTTCTTGAAGTTTTTCTTCAATTAATTTATCGGCACGATGACGGGCTTTACAATCCTTACAGTCGATCATTGGGTCATTAAAGTTTCCTAAGTGACCAGAAGCTTCCCATGTTTTTGGATTCATTAAAATCGCAGCGTCTAAACCAACGTTGTATGGAGATTCTTGAATGAATTTTTTCCACCATGCTTTTTTAATATTGTTTTTTAATTCTACGCCAAGCGGGCCGTAATCCCATGTATTTGCAAGACCGCCGTAAATTTCAGATCCTTGAAATACAAAGCCGCGGTGTTTAGCGTGAGATACGATTTGATCCATTGTTTTTGACATTCTAATTCCTCCTGTAAATGGTAGTGATTCAAGTGAAACAAAAAGAGCGGGTACAAAAAAACTCTCGTCCCTGGGCATATCAACAATATGCCCAGGGACGAGAGTTTTTCCCGCGGTTCCACCCTGGTTGATACAAAATGTATCCACCTTCGTCTGTATATACTCCAGATTGCCTTTTCCTTAAACCATTCTCTAGGCTCCCACCGTCCCTAGTTCGCTTTGTGAAGAGGATTTAAGTACTATTGATCCTTCAGCGTATATCATATGAATTTTAGTAGCTATATATTAGCATATCCTATGCAGAGAAACAATAACCTTGTGCAAAATGGGCTTTTTTTGTGATGTTTTCTTCCGGATTTGAGGGTGAAACCATATCTTTTGTACATATTTTTTGAAAACAAAAAACGTGATGAAAAGTTCGGTTTTCCTTTCATTTCACCCTCTTAGTTTTGTTATAATGAACAAATGGACGAGCGCGAACTTTTAAGTGTAAAGAAATGGAGGAACATATATGTATGATATTAAAGAGTGGAGACATGTCTTTAAATTAGATCCTAATAAAGAGATTTCAGATGCAGATTTGGAGAAAATTTGCGAATCCGGCACGGATGCGGTTCTTGTCGGAGGATCTGATGGAGTGACTCTAGACAATGTACTGCAGCTGTTAATGCGTATTCGCCGCTACACGGTGCCGTGTGCGCTTGAAGTATCAACAATTGACTCTGTAACACCTGGGTTTGATTCTTATTTTATTCCGACCGTTTTAAACAGCAAGGATCCAAAGTGGATTGTTGATTTACATCACGCGGCGATGAAGGAATACGGAGAGATCATGGACTGGGATGAAATTTTTGTAGAAGGATACTGCGTACTTAACCCCGAAGCAAAAGTAGCTGCGCTAACGGAAGCGAAAACAGATTTGGATGCAGAAGACGTTGTAGCGTATGCTCGTATGGCTGAACGCATGTTTCATTTGCCCGTTTTCTATCTAGAATACAGCGGAACGTATGGAGATCCTGAATTAGTGGCAGAAGTGAAAAATTCGCTAAATGAGACGAAGTTATTTTACGGCGGAGGTATTGAGACAAAAGAGCAAGCGAGTGAGATGGGAGAGCTAGCCGATACGGTTATTGTAGGAAATGTTATTTATACAAATTTATCGGAAGCGTTAAAAACTGTAAAAGCAGTAAAAAAGAATATTGCACAGTGAAAAATAAATAAAGTAGAATAGAGAATATATGTTCGATATAGGCGGTGAAAACGTGAATTTTTTAAGTGAAAAATTATTAACAGGATTAAACCCTCAGCAACAAGAGGCAGTTAAAACAACAGACGGACCACTATTACTTATGGCCGGTGCAGGAAGTGGGAAAACACGTGTATTAACGCATCGAATTGCGTTTTTAATGGCAGAAAAAGAAGTTGCACCTTGGAATATTTTAGCTATTACCTTCACGAACAAAGCAGCTCGTGAAATGAGAGAGCGTGTGGCAAGTATCGTTGGCGGAGTGGCAGAAGATATCTGGATTTCAACGTTCCACTCGATGTGCGTGCGTATTTTACGAAGAGATATTGATCGTATTGGCTTTAATCGTAACTTTACCATTTTAGATTCAACGGATCAGCTGTCTGTTATTAAAAATATTTTAAAAGATCAAAACATCGATCCGAAAAAATTCGATCCGCGCTCGTTATTAGGAAGCATTAGTTCAGCTAAAAATGAACTGAAAGTAGCGGAAGAATTTGATAAAACAGCAGCGGGACCGTATGAAGAAGTTGTAAGCAAAGTCTACAAAGAGTATGAAAAGCGTTTAAAGAAAAACCAAGCGCTCGATTTTGATGATTTGATTATGACAACGATTCAGTTATTTAAACGAGTTCCTGAAGTGTTAACGTACTATCAGCGCAAGTTTCAATATATTCATGTGGACGAGTATCAAGATACAAACCATGCACAATATATGCTGGTTCGCTTGCTAGCCGCACGATTTGAAAATGTATGCGTAGTAGGGGATTCAGATCAGTCTATTTACCGCTGGCGCGGGGCTGATATTACAAATATCTTGTCATTTGAAAAAGATTACCCAAAAGCCAAAACCATTTTGCTTGAACAAAATTATCGTTCAACGAAAACGATTTTGGCTGCGGCAAACGGCGTCATTGCAAACAATATGAATCGTAAAGTGAAAAACTTATGGACGGAAAACGATGAAGGCCAGAAGATTTATCATTACCAAGCAATGAGTGAGCATGATGAGGCACAGTTTGTAGCACGTAAAATCAAAGAAGCAGTAGACAGCGGCAAACGTAAATATAGCGATTTTGCCATTTTGTATCGTACAAATGCACAGTCACGTGTAATGGAGGAAGTACTGCTAAAATCCAATATTAACTATACAATTGTCGGCGGGATTAAGTTCTACGACCGCAAAGAGATTAAAGATTTGCTTGCGTACTTGCGCTTAATTGCCAACCAAGATGATGACATTAGCTTAGCTCGTATTGTGAACGTTCCAAAACGCGGAGTTGGAGCTACTTCAGTCGATAAAGTAGCCAATTACGGAAACGTTCATGACATTTCTATTTTCAAAGCGCTTGATGAAGTAGAATTGATGGGGTTAACGGGTAAAGCAACAAAGGCACTTCGTGATTTCCAATCAATGATTTCAAACTTAGCTCAAATGCAAGACTATATGTCTGTAACAGAGCTTGTGGAACAAGTATTAGAAAGAACAGGGTACCGTGAAGCGCTTAAAGTAGAAAAAACAATTGAAGCACAAAGTCGCTTAGAGAATATTGATGAGTTTTTATCTGTTACAAAAACGTTTGAAGAAGCAAGCGAAGATAAGAGCTTAGTAGCATTTTTAACCGATTTAGCGCTTGTTGCTGACATCGATAAGCTTGACGACGAGGAAGAAGAAGAGAACGAACAAGTGATTCTGATGACGCTTCACTCAGCAAAAGGTCTAGAGTTCCCGGTTGTTTTCCTAATGGGTATGGAAGAAGGCGTATTCCCTCATAGCCGATCATTATTCGAAGATAATGAAATGGAAGAAGAGCGACGCTTAGCCTACGTAGGGATTACGCGTGCTGAACAAGAATTGTATTTATTAAATGCTCAAATGCGTACACTATTTGGTAAAACAAACGTTAATCCAAAATCGCGCTTCATTGGAGAAATCCCAAGCGAGCTTGTGGAATCTTTAAATGAAGCAATGCGCAAACCTGCTGCTGGTCGTTCAGGGGCTTCAGCTTCGCCTTTTGCAGCGCGCCGACAAGCGGCCGTGGCAAAAACGAAGCTTGTGTCAACAGGCAGTGAATCAATTGGATGGAGCGTTGGGGACAAGGCCGAGCATAAAAAATGGGGAATTGGTACAGTTGTAAGTGTAAAAGGAGAAGGAGATTCAAAAGAATTAGACATTGCTTTTCCTAGTCCTACAGGTGTAAAAAGACTGCTTGCTAAATTTGCCCCGGTTACGAAAGTGTAATCGTGAAAAGGAGCTAGAATATGGAGTTTGAGACAGCAAAATCACGCGTTCAAGAATTACGCGACTTATTAAATCAATATGGCTATGAATATTATGTGTTAGATCAGCCATCTGTTCCAGATGCAGAATACGATAAATTAATGAATGAGTTAATTGAGATAGAAGAATCATTTCCAGAGTTAAAAACAGCTGACTCACCTACTCAGCGCATCGGCGGCCAAGTGCTCGATGCGTTTGAGAAGGTTCAGCATCAAACGTCTATGCTAAGTTTGGGAAATGCATTTAATGAAGAAGACCTTCGGGATTTTGATCGCCGAGTGCGCCAAGCCGTTGGAGATGAGTTTTCTTATGTATGCGAACTTAAAATTGACGGCCTTGCTGTATCTCTTCGCTATGAAGATGGATACTTAGTGCTGGGAGCTACGCGCGGAGACGGTACAACTGGTGAAAATATTACGGAAAACTTAAAAACAATTCGCTCTATTCCACTGCGAATTAAAGAACCGTTATCAATGGAAGTTCGCGGAGAAGCATTTATGCCGAGGAAATCATTCGAAGCACTTAATGAAGCAAAAATGGAAAGAGATGAAGTTCCGTTTGCTAACCCCCGTAACGCAGCTGCTGGCTCACTGCGTCAGTTAGATCCTAAAATTGCGGCAAAACGTAATTTAGATATCTTTGTCTATGCCATGACTGATACAGGAGAATTAGAAATCGACTCTCATAGCGAAAGTTTGAATTTACTCGATGATCTTGGCTTTAAAACAAATAAAGAAAGACAGACGTGTGAAACCATTGATGATGTGATTGCTTATATCGAAAGCTGGCAAACGAAACGTCCAGAACTATCTTATGATATTGATGGCATTGTTGTAAAAGTAGATTCATTTGATCAGCAGGCTGAGCTTGGAACAACGGCCAAGAGTCCACGCTGGGCTATTGCTTATAAGTTTCCTGCTGAAGAAGTTGTAACCAAGCTTGTAAATATTGAGCTGACGGTAGGCCGAACAGGTGTCATTACGCCAACAGCTATTTTGGAGCCTGTTCAAGTAGCAGGTACGACGGTACAGCGTGCGTCTCTTCACAATGAAGATTTGATTCGTGAAAAAGACATTCGCATCGGGGATTATGTCGTAGTGAAAAAAGCAGGAGATATTATTCCTGAAGTAGTGAATGTGATTGAAGAGAAGCGAACGGGAGAAGAGCAAGAGTTTACGATGCCTACTCACTGCCCGGAATGTGAAAGTGAACTGGTGCGTTTAGAAGGAGAAGTTGCGCTTCGCTGCATTAATCCAAGCTGTCCTGCTCAAATTCGTGAAGGACTTATTCATTTCGTGTCCCGCAATGCGATGAACATTGATGGACTTGGTGAAAAAGTTATATCGCAATTATTTCGCGAACAGTTAATTAAAGACGTAGCGGATATTTATACGCTGACAAAACAGCAGTTAATCGAGCTTGAGCGCATGGGTGAGAAATCTGCGGATAATTTGATTGCAGCCATCGAAGCATCGAAAGAAAATTCGCTTGAGCGTTTGCTTTTTGGTTTGGGCATTCGCCATGTTGGAGCAAAAGCTGCAAAGACGTTAGCTCAGCACTTTGAAACCATAGACAAGTTAACAAAAGCAACGTATGATGAATTAGTGGCAATTAATGAAATTGGTGCCAAAATGGCTGATGCTATTGTCGCTTACTTTACACAAGAAGAGGTTCAAGAACTTATACATGAATTAAAAGAGTATGGAGTAAACCTTACATACAAAGGACCCAAGCTTGTAAGTGTAGAAAATGTAGATTCTGTTTTTGCTGGTAAAACCGTTGTATTAACAGGTAAGCTTGAACAGCTATCTCGCAATGAGGCAAAAGCACAAATTGAAGCACTTGGCGGTAAAGTCACAGGAAGCGTAAGTAAAAAGACAGACCTTGTTGTGGCAGGGGAAGAGGCTGGTTCCAAACTGATAAAAGCTAACGAGCTTGAAATTGAAGTATGGGATGAGGCAAGGCTACTTACGGAATTAAATAAATAAGAGGTGTGTGTAGTTGAAAAAGATATTGTTACTTTCTCTTGCGGTCATGCTTGTAACTTCAGCGTGTGCACCGAATCTTTCGGACGATAAAGAGACTGTTCAACAAACCAACAACAAGAAAGAAAAAGCAGTTATTCCGAAGTATAGTATTTCAGATGATTATTACCGAACAATTCTTCCATTTAAAGCGGGAGTGGCAAGAGGCTTAGTAGCAGCAAACTTAAACAACCGCTTGGATGCGCAAGAATTTGAAACAGGCTTAATGCGCTTATCGACAGATAGCTATTCTCCGAAAAAATATGTGTATCAAGAAGGCCAGTATCTTGATAAAGATACTATTCGCTCATGGTTAAGCCGTAAGCTGAGTGATAAACAGTTTAAAGATCTTCAAAGCAAAGCAAAAGATGATACGGCGAAAAAGAAGCTTAAAAACACTGGGTTAAACCCAATTGATACAGAAAAAGGCGATTTGAAAACTCGTAACGAAACAAGTCCAATGTACTTAGCGAACATTACTGAGCAAGATTACCTTATCCAAGACGGAGATGACAAGGTAAAACTTGGAGGCGTCACAATTGGCCTGGCGATGAATTCCGTTCATTATTATACGGAAGAAAATGGTTATGCTCGTGAAAAACAACTAACTGATAAAAATATTGAAGAGCAAGGCAAAAAGATGGCCGATGAAATTGTGCAGCGAATGCGTAATATCAAGGGCTTAGAAAACGTTCCAATTCGAGTAGCGCTATTTAAACAAAGTGCTAAGGCTTCTTTAACGCCAGGTAACTTTATGGCTGTCGGAAATGCAGGTTCAAATGATACGGCCGTTGGCAGCTGGGATAATTTAGACGAGAAATATTATTTATTCCCATCATCAGATGCAACAAAAGATCACCGAGATGATGCGATGAAATTTGATGAGTTTAAAGCTCAAATCGAAGACTATTTCCCGAACTTTACAAGCGTAGTAGGGAAAGGGTATTACAAAGATGGACAGCTTCAAAAAATGACGATTGATATTCCCGTACAATTTTATGGAAAAGGTGAAATTGTAGGATTTACTCAGTACGTTGCTGGTTTAATGCTTGATCATTTCCCTTCATATATGGAAACGAGTATCTCTATTAACTCAGTAAGCGGACCGGAAGCTCTCATTGTTAGAAAAGCAGATGAAGACAAGCCGTTCGTTCATATTTACGAAGAGTAAGCAAAAACAGACACTGCTCAAGCAGTGTCTGTTTTTAATTCTATGAAATTGCCTCCTATGAAGAAATGGCGTGAGAATTTTGTTTCGTAAACTTAGCAAGATAATAAGCAGCAAATGCAAATGCATCTTGTTCGGTTGTCCGCTCTTCATACGGGCGCTTTTTATCCAGCTCAAATTCTTTCTGATAATAAGGGATGTGATCTTGAATATAGTGGCGCAGCTCGTGAAAGATCGTTTCAATGAGCGGAAGATAGTCATCAAATTTAAAAATAAATATAATGCCTACTTCTCGCCAGTAAACGCCTGATGCAAACTGCAGGTACTCTGTTTCTTCTTCTCCAAGGGCAGAGACAATTTTATTGGCTTCGCACGAATCACAAAAAATGATAGGAATATGAAAGGCTTTATTTAAACAAGCAAAAACATCTTTTTGCAAGGTGGACAAATCCCACTTGAATTCTTCATCTAATACAAACCATCTTCCGCTTTGCTGATACACAGGGCGCTGGTGGATGACTGACTGTATAAGTATTTTATTCAATTTTTATAGCACCTCTTTTACGGTAAAGTAGTTATTCGTTTTCTTTACTTTCCCAAAGACTAGTGAAATTAAAACATAGTGGTGTGTTCATCTAAAGCATGTTTCTCTTTCTATCTATCTTTTCTAAAAAGAAGGTTATTTTATACCTATGCAAGAGAGAAATATTTTATGACGAAGGAAAAGTATGGAATGTTGTTTGAATGAAATAGATTTGGTATAAAATAGAAGTGATAAATGTAAGCCCTGTCTTGTCTGGCGGGGTTTTTAATATTTTAGGAACTAGTCTCAGAAATGTTGCCTGTTGCTAGTGAAGTTTGGTATTATCAGTATATTGTAGTGGGACGAATATTCGGAGGTGAAGGAACATGTCAAGAATTTCTGTTGATCAAGTAAAACACGTTGCAAACTTAGCGAGACTTGCGGTGACGGATGACGAAGCAGAACTATTTACAAAACAATTAGATGCTATTATTACATATGCAGAACAATTAGATGAGTTAGATACTACAAATGTAAAACCAACTTCTCACGTATTGGATATGAAAAACGTAATGCGTGAAGATAAGCCAGCTAAAGGTTTACCAATTGAAGACGTAGTAAAAAATGCGCCAGACCACAAGGATGGCTACATTCGAGTACCAACTATTTTAGAATAAGGAAGGAGGCTTTACGATGTCTTTATTCGATCGTAAACTTTCAGAACTACATAGCCTTTTACACAAGAAAGAAGTACGTGTACAAGATTTAGTAGACGAATCATACAAACGTATTAATGAAGTAGATGATAAAGTAGGTGCGTTCTTAGCGCTTAATGAAGACAATGCTCGTGCTTATGCAAAAGAGCTTGATGAAGCATTACAAACAAAAGATGAATTTGGCCTATTATTTGGTATGCCAATCGGTGTAAAAGATAATATTGTCACAAAAGATTTACGTACAACTTGCTCTAGTAAAATTCTAGCAAACTTTGATCCGATTTATGATGCAACAGTTGTTCAAAAATTACAGGCAGCTGAAGCGGTAACAATCGGTAAATTAAATATGGATGAATTCGCAATGGGTTCTTCAACTGAAAACTCAGGTCTTCAGTTAACGCGCAATCCATGGAATTTAGATTACGTACCAGGTGGATCTAGCGGTGGTTCAGCTGCAGCTGTGGCAGCAGGCGAAGTTCCGTTTTCTTTAGGTTCTGATACAGGTGGTTCAATTCGTCAGCCAGCTGCTTATTGCGGTGTTGTCGGATTAAAACCAACGTATGGTCGCGTATCTCGTTACGGATTAGTGGCATTTGCATCTTCTTTAGATCAAATCGGACCAATCACAAATTCTGTTGAAGATAATGCATACTTACTTCAAGCAATTTCAGGCGTAGACCCAATGGATTCTACTTCTGCTAATGTTGATGTACCGGATTATGTATCTGCTTTAACAGGTGACGTAAAAGGTCTTAAAATTGCTGTTCCAAAAGAATACTTAGGCGAAGGTGTAGGCGAAGAAGCTCGCCAGTCTGTTTTAGATGCACTAAAAGTGTTAGAAGGACTAGGCGCAACTTGGGAAGAAGTATCGCTTCCACACTCTAAATACGCATTAGCTACGTATTATCTATTATCTTCTTCTGAAGCGTCTGCTAACTTATCTCGTTTTGACGGCGTTCGCTACGGATATCGTACAGATAATGCTGAGAACTTAATCGAAATGTACAAGCAGTCTCGAAGCGAAGGCTTTGGAAACGAAGTAAAACGCCGTATCATGCTTGGAACATTTGCGTTAAGCTCTGGTTATTATGATGCTTACTACAAAAAAGCACAGCAAGTACGTACGTTAATCAAGCAAGACTTTGAGTCTGTATTTGAAAACTATGACGTTATCATTGGACCAACTACACCAACTCCATCATTTAAAATTGGTGAGAAAACAGACGATCCATTAACAATGTATGCAAACGATATTTTAACAATCCCAGTAAACCTTGCTGGAGTACCTGGTATTTCTGTGCCTTGCGGCTTATCAAATGGATTGCCATTAGGGTTACAAATTATCGGTAAGCATTTCGACGAAAGCACAATCTATCGTGTTGCTCATGCATTCGAACAAGCAACTGAGCATCATAAAGCGAAACCAGCACTGTAAGGGGTGAGATAAAGATGAACTTTGAAACGATTATTGGTCTTGAAGTACACGTTGAGCTTAAGACAAAATCTAAAATTTTCTCAGCAAGTCCAAACGCATTTGGTGCGGCTCCAAATGCTAACACAAGTGTAATTGACTTAGGTTATCCTGGCGTATTACCCGTGTTAAACAAAGAAGCAGTTGATTTTGCAATGAAAGCAGCACTTGCGCTAAACTGTGAAATCGCAACAGATACAAAGTTTGATCGTAAAAACTATTTCTATCCGGATAACCCAAAAGCTTATCAAATCTCTCAATTTGATAAACCAATTGGCGAGAACGGCTGGATTGAAGTAGAAGTTAAAGGTGAAACGAAGCGTATTCGTATCAACCGACTTCATTTAGAAGAAGATGCTGGTAAGTTAACGCATACAGGCGATGGCTATTCACTAGTAGACTTCAATCGTCAAGGTACACCTCTAATTGAGATTGTATCAGAAGCAGATATGCGTTCTCCTGAAGAAGCATATGCTTATTTAGAAAAATTAAAATCAATTATTCAATATACAGGCGTATCTGATTGTAAAATGGAAGAAGGTTCACTTCGCTGTGATGCCAATATTTCTTTACGTCCAGTTGGACAAGAAGAATTCGGTACAAAAGCTGAGTTAAAGAACTTAAACTCATTTAACTATGTGCGCCGCGGTCTTGAACACGAAGAAATTCGTCAAGAAAAAGTGTTATTGTCTGGTGGCTTAATCGAGCAGGAAACACGCCGTTTTGATGAGTCTACAGGTGAAACAATTCTGATGCGTGTAAAAGAAGGATCTGACGACTACCGCTACTTCCCAGAGCCTGATTTATTAGAATTACACATCGACGAAGAGTGGAAAGAACGCGTTCGTGCTTCGATTCCTGAACTTCCAGATGCTCGTAAAAAGCGCTATGTAGAAGAGCTTGGCTTACCTGCTTATGATGCAATGGTATTAACGCTAACAAAAGAAATGTCTGATTTCTTTGAAGCAACACTTGCTGCAGGCGGAGACGCGAAGCTATCTTCTAACTGGTTAATGGGTGAAGTTTCTGCTTACTTAAACTCAAACCAAAAAGAACTTTCAGATGTAGCTTTAACACCTGAAGGCCTAGCTGGTATGATTCAATTAATTCAAGAAGGTACGATTTCGTCTAAAATTGCGAAAAAAGTATTCAAAGAATTAATTGAAAATGGCGGAGATGCAAAGAAAATTGTAAAAGAAAAAGGTCTTGTACAAATTTCTGATGATGCAACTTTACGCAAATTCGTAACAGATGCATTAGATGCAAACCCTCAATCTATTGAAGATTTCAAAAACGGTAAGGATCGTGCCATTGGCTTCTTAGTTGGTCAAATTATGAAAGCTTCAAAAGGCCAAGCGAACCCACCGATGGTTAATAAAATTCTTTTAGAAGAAATTAATAAACGCTAAATTTGATAACTAAATGTGAGGTGGGTTTCCATCTCACATTTATTATGAGTAAGGGCGATCGCGCTGAAGGTATGAATAAAAACCGAAACGTGAATATTGTATATCAAGGTTAATTTCTTTATAATATGTTTGTTCATGCCCCCTCTTGTTGATGATGTAATGTGAGGGGGCATTCTTTCACTGATAAAAGTAGGCAAAGATTTGTGACAAATTATCATTATTAGGATGATGAATATGAAAAGAGCGAGAATTATTTATAACCCGACATCGGGCCGTGAAATTTTTAAGAAAAACTTACCGGAAGTTTTGCAAAAGCTAGAGCAAGCAGGCTATGAAACATCTTGTCATGCTACAACTTGCGCTGGTGATGCAACAGAAGCTGCTAAAGTAGCAGTAGAACGTCGCTTTGACGTTGTAATCGCAGCTGGTGGAGACGGTACCATCAATGAAGTCGTAAATGGTATCGCTGGACAAGACTATCGTCCGCAGCTAGGTATTATTCCTGTTGGAACAACCAATGACTTTGCTCGTGCCATTAATGTGCCGCGTACGATTGAAGGCGCTATTGATGTCATTGTAGAGGGCATAACAAAGCCAATTGATTTAGGCTGTGTAACAAACGACGGAGAAACGCATTACTTTGTAAATATCGCCGGAGGCGGCCGTTTAACTGAACTAACATATGAAGTGCCAAGCAAGTTAAAAACAATGCTTGGACAGCTAGCTTACTATTTAAAAGGCATGGAAATGCTTCCTTCTATTAAACCAACATCTGTTGAAATTGAGTATGACGGAAAATTCTTTGGCGGCGAGATTATGTTCTTCCTCGTTTCCTTAACGAACTCAGTCGGCGGTTTTGAAAAGCTGGCACCAGATTCTTCTTTAGATGACGGCATGTTTGATTTAATTATTTTAAAGAAAGCAAATTTAGCTGAATTTATTCGAATTGCGACACTTGCGCTGCGAGGAGAACATATCAATGATCCTCATATTATTTATACAAAAGCAAACCGTGTTAAAATTCATACAAATGATAAAATGCAGCTAAATCTAGATGGCGAGTACGGAGGGTTATTGCCTGGGGAATTTGTAAACTTATATCGCCATGTAGAAATCTTTGTTCCAAAAGCAACAGCTGAATTGATGGAAAAAAATGAGATCGCCTAATTGCGATCTTTTTTCATGCTTTTCTTTGTTTGGCTTTCGCTCTTATGGTACAATCAGTTCAGCATTTTTAAATGACTAAAAGGATGTAACGATAAATGGAAAAATTAAAACCACCTGTAGAAAAAAATGAATATATAGATGTTGCGTTTGAAGATTTAACGCATGACGGAGCGGGTGTAGCGAAAGTGAACGGATTTCCTATTTTTGTTCAAAATGCGCTGCCCGGCGAAAGCGGCCAAGTAAAAGTCATTAAAGTAAAAAAAGGCTATGCGTTTGGCAAGCTTATCAAGCACCATACCATTAGTGAGCAGCGTGTTGAAGCACCCTGTCCGGTCTACAAGCAGTGCGGAGGCTGTCAGTTGCAGCATGTAAGCTATGAAGGACAGCTGCAATTTAAACAAAAGCAAGTAAAAGACGTCATGGCGCGAATTGGCCATTTGCCTGACGTTCCGGTACATTCGACGCTAGGAATGAACGATCCTTGGCGCTATCGAAACAAAGCTCAAGTTCCCGTAGCAGAACGAGAAGGCGGTTTGGTCGCTGGATTTTATCAGCAGCGAAGCCACGACATCATTAACATGGATGCCTGTTTGATTCAGCAGCAGGCAAATGATGATGTTGTTCAAGCTGTCAAATCAATCTGTGAAAAGCATGGCGTTTCTGCTTATCAAGAACAAAAGCATAAAGGATCGCTCCGTCATATCATGGCGCGCTACGGACTTGTAACGGGTGAAATTATGGTTGTCATTGTAACTCGTACAGCTGAGCTGCCAAACAAAAAGCGTATTATAGAAGATATTATCGAAGCCGTGCCGAACGTGAAATCAATTGTTCAAAACGTAAACAGCAAGCGCACAAACGTCATTTTAGGGAACCAAACGAACGTACTTTGGGGAGAAGAATATATTTACGACTATATCGGCGACGTTAAATTTGCCATTTCAGCAAAATCATTTTACCAAGTAAACCCTGAGCAAACGAAAGTGCTTTATGACAAAGCGCTTGAGTATGCAGATTTAACAGGAGAAGAAACGGTCATTGACGCCTACTGTGGAATCGGAACAATCTCGTTATTTCTCGCTCAAAAAGCGAAAAAAGTATATGGCGTTGAAATCGTGCCTGAAGCGATTGAAGATGCAAAGCGCAACGCTGAGCTAAACGGTATTCACAACGCTGAATTTGAAGTAGGCGAAGCAGAAGTCGTCATTCCAAACTGGTACAAACAAGGCATCAAAGCGGACGTCATCGTCGTAGATCCGCCGCGAAAAGGATGCGACGAAGCTCTTTTGAATACCATCATTGACATGAAGCCGAAAAAAGTTGTCTATGTTTCATGCGGACCAGCAACTCTAGCACGTGACCTAGCTATTTTAGAAAAAGGCGGATATGAGACGGTTGAAGTTCAGCCTGTTGATATGTTTCCGCATACGACGCATGTGGAGAATGTGGCGGTGCTTACATTAAAATAAGAAACTTGTTCGAAACACCACTATCATTAGGAATGGTAGTGGTGTTTTATATTGGCTTTTATTTTTAATACAGTACGGAATATGCTAAAAAATTTATAGAGAAACAAATAAAAGCAATTATAAATGGGAGTAAAAAGATTCCTAAATATACATAAGGCAGCAAATTGATTACGTGGGAAACGGATGAAAAAGAGGTAAGTTTAGAAACCATTTTAGGTGTAGAAAAAGCAGGGGATGTATTATTTCCAATGAACTTTGTTGAATGTGTAACAAAGTATCATGGTGGAGAACCTTGAGCTGATGGATTTGATATTGGAAAGAGAGAATGTTCTTTTTACCACTTACTAAGTTTTAATCAAGAGAAGAAGGATTACATTTTAAACGTGTATCATGATCTTAATTACCAGCTAGTTGATGTTATTTACCCATTTCGAGATGACATAGCGGATAATCATGTATGTTTTGACTACCGTTCTAACTCTCAGCGCCTATTATCGTTTTTATAGATCATGAACTAGCATACGAGAATCCTGAAAGCGGTATTTTTTTCGTCGCCCATTCATTTGAAGAATTCATTAATGCTCTATATGAGGAAGAATAAAATTAAAATAACTTTCCATCAAGAGGCGGGGACAAAAGTATTTTAACCCAAGTAAAAAACGAACCATTAATCAACATGTTTGATTCGTGGTTTATTTTTTTGTTATAGCAAATAAGTGTCGTCTGTTTCGTTCCTTCTAGCAGTTGATTGGAGGGCAAGGCGAAGACTCCTGCGGGAAAAGCGGAACAGGTGAGACCCCGCAGGAGCGCAAGCGACGAGGAGGCTCAGCGGCCGCCCGCGGAAAGCGAAGTCTTGCACGGAAATCAACTGCGGTTCCATACAAGCTCATCTATACTAGTTGTTCGCCTTTAAATTAGATTCATTTCATTATGATGTCTCAACCTCTTTTAGGTTAAATAAGTACAGAAAAGGTAAAGGCAGCATTTCTATAACAAAAGCAGCAAAAGCTTGATATAAAAGCATTATCCGCTTGTATGTCCGTTTTATTTTGCCATTTGTCCACCCCAACAACACAGCAAATTTCTGAATATACTTTTTTTAAGGTTTTCAATATTTTAGGAATTATAATAAAGAAGCAATAAATGAAAACATTATATTTGTGGTAAGAGGTGAAGGGACATCATGTATAGAGCAATTGCTATTATAGCAGGTTCTGTGTTAATTGGATTTGCATACAATTGGTTTTTAATCCCCCATAAAGTGCTAAGCAGCGGTATTAGCGGTATTGCTATGATTATAGGAATTTTAACGCCTGCAAGCACGGGAACAATGAATTTTTTGTTGAATTTACCCCTTTTAATTATTGGTTTTATGAAGTTAGGAAAGCGGTTTGTCTTACATACGCTGCTGTCCGTTGTGGCTTTATCAATTGCTTTATACGTGATTCCCTTGAGAGCTGTTAGTACAGATCCTATTCTGTCAGCTGTTTTTGGAGGAGTTTTAACTGGAATTGGCGTAGGGTTTGTTTTTCGTCAATCAGCTTCGACAGGTGGATTTGATATTATTGCGATGCTTCTTACGCATAAAAAAGAATTTCCTCTTGGCGCTATATTATCAGCGATGAATGCCGTGGTTGTATTTGTTTCAGGTTTCTTTGTGAATTGGGACGCGGCTTTATATACGATGCTTTCGATTTTCGTCACAGGAAAAGTAGTGGATGCGATTCATACTCGCCACATTAAGCTCACGTTAACCATTATTACGAGAAAAGGCGAAGAAATGAAGCAGCAGCTTCTTACGAATTTGGTGCGCGGCGTGACGTTAATGAACGGTGAAGGAGCTTATTCAAGAGAAGACCGTAAAATATTAATGACGGTGATTTCACGCTATGAGCTTGCAAACCTCAAGCAGTTAATTCAATCCGTGGATCCTGAAGCTTTCGTAAATATTACGGAAACGGTAGAAGTAATGGGGCTGTTTCGACGGGATGCCTATTAATATATTTGTTATTTCAGCGCCCATTTATGATAAATAGCCATTTTTATAGTATAAAAGTTATAAAAAAAGCCTTAAGAGTAGTTCTTGAGGCTTTTTTTGCGTAAAATATGAGTAAGAAAATATCGTGTATGAAAAGTATAAAAAAGGGAATTTGATAGAGTACATAAAATATTGACATCAAAAAGGAGAGACTATATGACGGTAGAATATCAGTTAACGAAAAAGAAATATTATGAAACGTTTATGCAAGAAAATGAAAATCAGCCGCCTGTAAAGGTCCTTGGACAAGCTTATTACGAAGAGCAGCAAAAAGAGTGGTACGACTTATCGCTCGTTCGCTTAGCACAGGGAGAAGTGTACTTCCATAATCAAGATTTTGAGTCTGCGATTTTTAAGTGGGAGAATGTAAATGGTGAATTTAAGCTGTGGGCGAAGAAAAATACGGCCGACGCGCATTATGAATTGGGGTTGTCTACGCTAGCTGAAGAGCTTTACCTATCCATCGAAACGGATTCAAAAGTATTAAAAGCTGAAATAGCGCTAAAGCTGTTTTCGCTGTATACGGACCATAACAATATTGAACGAGCTTATGAAGTCATTAACGAGCTGGTTGCTTCTCAGCCGGATTATCCAAACGTCACGGCGATTGCACGCAGATTTTATGAAGAGCAAGAAGACTTTAACAGCGCAGTAGAGCTTGCGGTAGATGAGTGTATTCGAACGGAATCGTTAAATTGGTTTGCGGTATTAAAGACTTACGTAGATAAAGGATATACAGCAAATTTTATCCCTAACTATTTTTATCAAGTGATGATTTCATTTTACAAAGTGGATCAAGTATATTTCAAACAGCTTGTCTCAGCTTTATGGAAACAATATAAGAGTCAGCCTCCTTATCTTGCTTGGATTAAAACCATCAATGATATTTTCTTGAATATTGAAGTGGGCCTCTATGATTATTGGCAAGAGATTTCAACTCTTTATCAAGAGACGTACACTGACTTAATGGAAAGTGATCATTCTGTAAAGGAATTGCATGAAGTCATTCCGAACGTATTAACAAACTGGCTTAAAATTACTAATAAGTCACGTGCGTTATTTCCGTCTGCGGCCGTGCTTTCATGGAATGAAAAGTTTCCGTCAACTATTGATACCATTACAATCGAAAATGCAGGCAGATTAATTTTTGAGGCGCGTAACGACATTGATGGTCTTGAATATCACTACAAGCTTTGCCATGGCATTATTAAATGGGCTAATGAAAATGGTTTAGAAGTGGGGCACACCTTTAAATGGTGGGTAGACTTTTTATTAGATGCTCATACGACACACTTATTAATTACAGGAACAAATGCTGCAACGTCTTCATTTGTGGGATCGATTACAGAAGAAAAGGTACCGCAAAATCACGAAACAACCTTTGTGTTCATTCATGATGAAGAAGAATCTATCCAGCAAATCGCTGATCAAGAAATCACTCCGATGGAAACGATTGACGGAGCCGAGCAATCTCCTCACAAGGCGCTTGTAGAAGTGAAAAAACCTTTTGCGTTCCTTGATAAACATAATTGTTCATGCATTGTTACGCCAAGCTTTACAGAACAAGAGGCGCGTGAGCAGGATGCATTTAAATATGCTCCTTTAGCAGATGGTTTACTGTTTGTGCTTGATGCAAAAGAATCGCTGCTTGACGAAGAAAGAGAATTATTGCTGGATATTAAAGAATATGCGCCAAATACGCCAGTTCATTTTGTCATCAACAATATGGACAGTCTTTATAATCAAGCAACGATTGAGCGAATTACAAAAGAATTTGAGGCAAGCATTGGAGCTGATTTCCCGCAGGCGCATGTATTAGCCTATACGCCTCACTACGTATCGAGTCAGCACCACGGAGACTTGGCTCAGTTTATTAAAGCTAATTTCTATTACGATCCAAACAACGTTGGAGTAGAAGAGCGTGCGCGCAGACTGCTGTTCTTTATTCAAAGCATGCTAAAGGGCTTAGTGGAGAAGAGAAATCAAACAGAAAATCATTTGATTGAAAGCATTAAATGGAACGAAGATATGCTTGTACGATTAAATGGCTTCTTGCATCGAGTAGATGACTTAGAACAAGAAAAAGCGAGTAGTATTGTTTCGGCTTATCACGGCATCAAAGAGGATATTAGCAAAAAGTTAAAAAATAAAATTCCTCGTTTACTCAAAAAGTCTTCAGAACTAGTGAAGGAAGACAGTGATTTTAGCACGGTTCATATTGAGCTGAATAAACAAATGAATATGCGCGTGGAAGAGCACTTGCAGCAAGATGTCCTACCTAAGTTCCGCATTTCTTTAAAGGACTGGATTGCCACATCAAATGAAGAGCTGATTGCGAGTCAAGTAGATATTGAAGAAGTAGCAGAGTCATTAAATAAGATGTACAATGAGCAAAGATTAACGTTGGCCTGCGATTTTAAAGTGCTGGATGACTGGCGTCGCGACGTTAATCGGATGGCTAATCGGGTTCAGCTGGATGAGGAAAATATTTTACTTCGCGTTAATCCAACGCAGCTCTTGTTAAAAGGAGCAGGAAAGCTGTTTTCTTCCATTCTTCAAAATCAAACGCTGCTTTATAATCAATATAAAAAGTACATTGAAAGTCAAGACTATCAAGATATCACAGAATCTATGCTGGCAAAGTTTTTTATGCAATTTAATTTATTTGAGAAAAATTTAGAAGTTGATATTGAACTATTCTTTGAAAAGCCAAAAGAGGTTTTAAAAGAAACGATTGAAGAAACACAGGCGCATATTAATGAAAATCAAGACGTGTTAAGTCATATGAAAGCCAATCCTGAAGCTTACTATGATCCGTTAACATTATTCCAGCTTCGCTTGCGTCAGTATGAGTTAATGGTTAAAGCTACAGAAGAAGTACAATATAACGTATAAAAGGTGGAGCAGGATGTATTTAACGATAAAAGAAGCAGCAGAGTATCTATCTTTTCCTGAAGAATATGTACAGAAATTGATTCAAGAAGGAAAAGTACGGGCTATATTTGATGGTGAAAACTACTTATTAAATAAAGAGCAGTTTAACACTCATTTAGAGCAAATGGAAAAGTACAAAAAACAAATTGAAGAATACCTAAATGAGCCAATCCCTGAAGATATGGACGTAAAAGATGAAGATTGAAGGCAGAAGCAGAAAACAGATGTTTTCTGCTTTTTCTTTTGGTGTGAAAGTGTTAAAAAAGGTAAGATATGAAAGAAATGTCGAAAAAAGTTGGAATTTCGTTAAAGATGTAGTCTTTTTAGATGCTTTTTTTATATAATGAAAGTATGCTAAACAAAAAGGAGAAGGTCTATGCAACGATCAAGACAGTTAAGGCTGATTTTATTGCTTGCCCTGATTGTTGTCGCTTCGTTTTTAATTATTATTGTTTCGAAAACACAAGGGATTATAAGTCAGCAAACGACAAAAAAAGTAGAAAACACAAGCGTTGCAATTCTCACCTCTGATGTACTGACAGATCAAAGCTGGGGCAGTCTAGCTTATAAAGGAAAAATCAACATCGAGCAGAAGTACCCCGTTTCGGCTCAAGTTATTAGCGAAGTAAATACGAACCAAAAAATGAAGGAAGCTGCTGAAAAAGTTATTCAAAATGGAACAAAAGTCGTAATTGGACATGGAAGAGAATTTTCTACCGTTTTTACAGAACTCGCTCCTAAGTATCCTCATGTTCATTTCGTCACCATTCACGGTACTTCAACTTATAAAAACCAAACGGTATATACATTTGATCAAACCAAAATAGAGTATCTGGCAGGTACGGCAGCTGCCATGAAGACACAAACGAAAAAAATTGGATTAATTGATACATTTGCCAAAGAAAAGAATCTAGGATTTGAACAAGGAATCAAAGCGTATAATCCATCGATTGCTTTTTATTATCGAGTTGTAAACAGCCGAGACGATGGAGCAAAAGCAGTAAAGCTGCTCCGTGAGTTAAAAGATGAAGGCGTCGATATCGTCTATGCTAAAGGAAATTCGTATAATCAAGAAGTTATTCAAGAAGCGAAAGTACAAGGAATGTACGTAATAGGATATTTAGATGATCAGGCGTACATGGGTAGGTCTGTTATTTTAACAAGTGTGATCAATGATGTTCCTCAAGCTTACAACGTGATTATGAAAGACTATTTCAGTAAAAAGGGTCTTCCAATTGGAGAAGTTAAACTTGACGCCAGGGACGGTGTTTATAAGCTTGCGCCTTTTGGACCGATGTACAGTAAACGGGAAAAACAAATTTTATATTCGAAAGTTAGAATGTCTACACAGCCGAAGTAACTATGAAAAAGAAAGAGATGATTATGAATCAATTATTTCGCAACATGTCATTCCGTAGCCAAATATTAACGATTCTTCTTTTGATTACATTCATGTTAAGCGGGTTCTCTTTAGTTTTAGTGCATGCCGTTGATAAAATGAATCATGTAAGCAACGAAATTAAAGATGAAGATGTTCCTCAAATGGTGTGGCTTTCTTATTGGGAAGAGCAGCTGAACATAAAAGAATACATTGTGAAAAATAATCTAAAGAACCCCACTGTCTCTTTGATAGAAGAATATCAATCATATGATACACGAGTTATCGAAAATAATGAAAGATATAAGCAGCCTGTGCCAAAATCGTTGATTCCACTGAAAGAAAAAATTGAGCTGCTGGATTTTAAGATCTCTAATAACGTGCAAGGACTGCTGAAGTATGGAGATATAGAGGGAGCGAAAGAGTATCTTAAGGGAAATTATTTGCCGGATTTGCATCAGATAAAAAAAGATATTAATAGTTCAAAAGAGGAGACGGTTGATTCACTTGATACACTATCAGATACACTGTCTGTCATTATTAAGGATTCATTAATTTTATTATTAATTTTAACAGTAAGTGCTATTGTGGCTTCTCTCTATGCTTCATATCGCATGAGTGCGAGTCTTACGAAACCAATTGAACAAATGATTGAAAAAGTGAATGACATTGCAGACGGAGAATACGGTCTTGTTCTTCAAGACACAAAGCAAATTGAGCTGAAGCAGCTTTCGGCTTCTATCAATCAAATGTCGGTTAGTTTAGAAGATTCATTTTGGAAAATTATTAAAGATAAAGCGTATCGCCAGCAGATCTTAAATTCACTGCCTGTTGGAATTATTACAATGGAAGATGAGACAAATAGTATATTTGCCAATACCTCAGCAAAGCAGTTTTTAGATCTCGATGAAAAGGATATTTGCGGGTACATGGAGGAATGTCCTGAATATAATACTGAGTTTTGGAGAATGTTGAATTCGGGAGAAATTCACGAAAATAAAAAAGTATTATTTGGAACAAAAAAGACGTGCTATTGCTTTTTAGCCTCTCAAACGCAGCTGTTTAACGAGAAGAACGAGAGCATTGGAAGGATTTTTTATTTCATTGATATATCGGATACCGAAGAATTAGAAAAGCGAATGCATCAGTCTGAGAAACTTGCCCTGGTTGGAGAAGTGGCAGCCGGAGCTGCTCATGAGATTCGTAATCCTCTTGCCGTGATTCATGGATTTATATCTCTTATGAATCAGTCTCTTTCTGATGAGGAGAAAAAGCGTTTTTACCTGCCTCTGCTTATGAAAGAGCTAGAGAGGATTAATTACATCATTGAAGAAATGCTGTTGTTATCAAAACCAGGGACTCCGGTGATGAAAAAAGTCAGCATGCAGGAGATTATTAATGAGCTATTGCCTTTGATTACTCACTCAAGCAAATTTACAGAAAAAGATAAGCTTATCTTCGATGTGAAACTGCAGCCGCATATACTAAAGGTAGATGAAAAACAAATCAAACAAGTTCTTCATAATTTAATTCGAAACAGTATGGAAGCCATGGATGGAGAAGGAGTCATTACAATCTACTCGCAGGTTCATGAAGATAGCTACTGTCTATACATTGAAGATACTGGAAAAGGCATTCCTTTGCATATGCAGCAGTCGCTGTACCAGCCTTTTTCCACTTCAAAAGATAGCGGAACAGGTCTTGGTCTGCCCATTGCTCAGCGTATTCTAGAAAGCCACGGAGGACAGATTAAATTATTATCTACTTCTTCCCGGGGCACCGTTTTTGTTATTAAATTTCCTCTACATTAAAAAAACAGCCTCAAAAGGGCTGTTTTTTTAATGTGCTGTTAAAATAAGAGGACCGTTTTTCGTAATCGCAAGCGTATGTTCAAATTGAGCGGATAATTTACCGTCTGTTGTACGAGCCGTCCAACCGTTTTTATCCATTTTAGAATGCCATGTACCAGCGTTTACCATTGGCTCAATTGTAATCACCATGCCTTCTTTTAAACGTGTACCTTTGCCAGCTTTTCCGTAGTGAAGAATGGTAGGTGCTTCGTGCATGGTATTTCCAATTCCGTGTCCTGTAAAGTCGCGTACCACAGAGAATTTTTCGCCTTCTACATAGCTTTGAATAGCGTGGCCGATGTCACCTGTGCGATTTCCTGGCTGTGCTTGCTCGATTCCTTTCAAAAGCGCTTCGTATGTAACATCTACTAGACGCTGTGCTTCGTCTGAAATGTCTCCAACGGTATGAGTCCATGCTGAATCTGCTAAGCCTCCGTTTAAATTTACAACCATATCAATGGTTACGATATCACCGTCTTTTAACGGTTTAGTTGTTGGAAAACCGTGGCAAATTTCATCATTTAAAGAAGCGCACGTTGCATATTGATATCCTTTGTATCCTTTTTGTTCCGGTGTTGCTCCGTGCTTTGCTAAGTACTCTTCAACAAATTTATCAATTTGCATTGTTGTTATGCCTGGTTTGATCATTTTAGCGATTTCTTTATGACAAGAAGCTAATAATTTACCTGCTTCGTGCATTAAATTAATTTCGCGTTCACTTTTTAATGTGATCATTGTTGTTCACTCCTTTTTTGATGTAACTTTACGAAAAAAGTTGGGCAGCGGTTATAGCCATGAAAGTCGACTATTCATCAGTTCATTTCTCTTTATTTGAAAATCCAAGAAATACAGAAGCCGTCTGCTATGGGGCGATATAAAATCATCCTTAATCATAACGCCCAATGGTAGGAAAATGCAAGATGCAGGCTTAAAAAGGAAGGGTTTGACGATAGGCATGTAGGGAAAACTGATAAATGAACGTTGAATTGGAGCATTCTCTATAACAAATGCGGTATGATATAGTAAAATAAATGAAACAAAACAATTCTTTAGGAGGGGTATAGGAAAATGAGTGAACATGGAAAATTTATTGGATTTGCAGGTACATATACAAAAGCAGGCAGTGAAGGTGTCTATACATTTACGTTAGATACAAAGGCTAAAAAGATTGTAGAAGTAAAAGCCGTGGCTAAAATTGAAAATCCTACATACTTAAATGCAAGCAAAGACAACGAACATCTTTATACAGTTATTAAAGAAGGAGAAAAAGGCGGAGTAGCTGCTTTTAAGATTGATCCAAACACGGGGCAACTAAAGTTTGTAAACAAACAGCTGCTAGACGGCGCACCTCCTTGCTATGTTTCAGTGAATGAAGATAATACGCTTGTTTTATCTGCTAACTTTCATAAAGGGAGCGTTGAGACGTATTCTGTTAATGAAGAAACAGGGGAAATTGAATATGTAGCATCCGTAGTGGAACATCCTCATTCAGACCTCAAAAAAGGACAAAAAGGAAAACCACACGTACACTATGCCGATTTTACTCCTGGAGAAAAGCACGTGGCTGTTGTGGACTTAGGTATCGATGAAATCGTGACATATGAAGTGGAAGAGAATAAATTGAAGGAAGTCAACAGTCTTTCTACATCTGTTGGTTCGGGCCCTAGACATTTAACGTTCCATCCAAATGGCCGCTATACCTATGCAATGACAGAATTCAGCTCTGAAGTTTTATTTTTAACTTATGACGAAAGCAAAGGAAGCTTTACTCAACAACAAGCTACTTTAGCGATCCCGGCTGATTTTACAGAAAATAATCAAGGGAGTGCGATCCATATTTCTTCAGATGGCCGCTTTGTCTATGCAGGAAACCGCGGACATAACTCGATTGCAACATTCAAAGTAGATCAGGATTCTGGACAGTTAACATTCGTAGAATGGACAGGTACTGAAGGCGACTGGCCGCGCGATTTTGTTTTGGATCCAACGGAACAATTTATTGTAGCGTCTAATCAAGAAACAGGAAACTTGGTGCTGTTTGAAAGAGACCAAGAAAGTGGAAAGCTAACGCTTCTTCAATCTAACGTTACGGTTCCAGAAGCTGTATGCGTAAAGTTCCTCCACTATAAGTAATCGATGTAGAAAACCAGACCTGATCAAAGAACAATCAGGTCTGGCTTTCAAATCTAAGCGGATGTCACTTCCCTTGCGGGGTTAGTGCCATCCGCATAGGTGAATCTTTGAGGGAATAGTCAGGTAGTGTGCGTTCCTTAGCATCATTTATAATCTATCTATATATGGAAGAAAAGTCCTTTTGGAGGGCTTTTTTTTCTGGGATTATAGTAGAATGAAGAGAGAACGCATGAAAGGCTGAGGTGATAAGTGTGGAAAATATATGTGAGTATCCAATTGTACAAGCTCCCATGGCAGGAGGAGTTTCGACGCCTAAACTAGCTGCAGCAGTATCTAATAGCGGAGGGCTAGGGTTTTTAGCTGCGGGATATAAAAGTGCGCGTGAATTGGAGCAGGAAATTATAGAGATGCACTCACTTACGAAAAAACCTTTTGGAGTGAATCTGTTTGTTCCGACAAATGAAAAAGTAGCAGTTGATGCACTTGATTGTTATCAAAAAGAACTGTCAAAAGCAGCTGGATATTTGGAGTGTCAAGTTGGTATACCAAAGAATGATGATGATGAATGGAGTGCCAAGCTCGACATCATTCAAAAACATCGAGTACCTGCTGTGAGCTTTACATTTGGGTGCCCGGATCGAGAGATTGTAGCAAGTTTAAAAGGAATTGGAAGCCTTGTTTTCATTACGATTACAACACCTCAAGAAGCCGAAGTGGCTTTGAAAGCAGGAGCGGATGCGCTATGTTTGCAAGGCATTGAAGCCGGCGGCCATCGATCTACTTTTTTAGAGAGTTCGGTGGATTACCCGCTTATGAAGTTGCTGAAAGAAGTTCGCTCAATCACCAAAAACCCATTGATTGCTGCGGGAGGGTTGATGACGGGGTCTGACATTAAACGTGTGTTACAAGAAGGAGCTTCTGCTGCTCAGTTAGGTACGGCTTTTATTTGTTGTTCAGAAAGCGGAGCGAGTGCTCTTCATAAAGAATTCATTCTTCAAAAGCGTTTTAATGAAACAGGTGTCACCCGAGCTTTTACAGGGAAACGCGCTAGAGGATTTGTGAATGCCTTTTTTATTTCCTATGATAAATCAGCACCATCCGCCTACCCTCATATTCATTACATGACAAAGCCTATTCGCTCAAAAGCTACACAAATGAAGAATCCAGAGTATGCATCTTTGTGGGCAGGAACTGGATTTACGCTGGCAAAAGAACTCCCTGCACATCTTATTGTGGAAGAGCTTGTACAAGAACTAAATGAATGATGAGAATTAAGGCGTTGCTTGCTTTAAGCGCAAGCAGCTTTACATAAAGAAGGTGAACTTATAGTGCAAAACAAATTTACGATTGGACAAATGGCCAGACTGCATGATATTCCGGTTAAAACACTTCGCTATTATGATGAAATTGGCCTGTTCGAGCCTTACGAAGTTGATCCGCAAACCGGTTATCGATATTATACGTTAGAACAATTTAAGAAATTAGATATCATTGTCTATTTAAAGCTGATGGGAGTTCCGTTAAAAGAAATTAAAAGAAAGATGGAACACAGCAGCTTGGATGAATTTATTGAAACTTTAGCGGAATATCAGCAGGTAACAAAAGAAAAAATTCGTCAACTTCAAAGAGTGAATGCGCAGTTAACAACTCGAATGAAGGAATTAGAACAGACGAGACATATTAACCAAATAGGAGCCCCGTTCATCAAACACCTTTCTTCTCGTGAGGTTGTTCAAGTAAAAGCGGAGGTAGGCACGTTAGACGGGACTGAAAGTGTTCTGCGTGATTTAAAAAAGAAAATCAGCCATATTACCCCGATTATGATTGGGAAAGTAGGATTTATGTTATCGGTAGAAAACACGAAAAAACAACAATTTACAGATTACGATGGCATTTTTTTATTGGTCGAAAGCGATGTTTCTTTTAAGCATGAACTCGTTACGTTAATACCTGAAGGCGATTACGCATCTATTTATATGAGAGAAAAGAGAGATACCACAGGAGTCTATTACGATGCGTTACTGAACTTTATTGAAGCCGAAGGATACAAAGCAGAAGGTCCTTTCTTAATTCGGCGGATTGTAGATTCCTTTATTTCTCATCATGAAGAAGAGCGGCTGACGGAAATTCAAATTCGAATTACGTCTTGACTATCCAGTAGCTGGAGGGTTTAAGATGAGACTATTGTAAAACTGCTGAAGGGAGAGACAACAATAGATGAATCAGCAAAGTATTTCCCAAGGAATGTCTTTAAGCCGAGGAAATCGCATTTTATTTATTTTAATTTTGGGTTCACTAAGCGCATTTGGACCATTATCAATTGATATGTATTTGCCAGCGCTGCCGACGCTTGCGAAAGAATTGCATACTTCCGCTTCTTTAGCGCAGGTCAGCCTGACAGCTTGCTTATTGGGCTTAGCATTTGGGCAAGTGGTCATGGGTCCATTCAGTGATATTCGCGGAAGAAAAAAGCCGCTTGTAGCAGCATTAATCACCTATGCAGTTGCATCTGTTTTATGCGTGTTTGCACCGTCTATTTGGATTTTTATCGTTTTGCGATTCATTCAAGGTATGGCAGGAGCAGCAGGAATGGTTATTTCAAGAGCGAGCGTGCGAGACTTGTTTTCAGGTTCGGATTTAACAAAGTTTTTCTCCATGCTCATGCTTGTAAATGGATTAGCTCCTATTTTAGCTCCGGTTGCTGGTGGACAGCTGCTGACGGTTATGTCGTGGCGAGGAGTATTTGGTGTGCTAGCAGTGATTGGTGCACTAATGTTTTTTGCCGTTTTATTTGGTTTAAAAGAAACGCTTCCGCTCGAACGACGTAAAGAAGGCGGATTAACAGAAGTACTGAGTACGTTTGGTGTATTGCTAAAAGATGGTGTCTTCGTGGGATATGCGCTGGCGCAAGGTTTTATTATGAGTGCCATGTTTGCTTATATTTCAGGTTCTACATTTGTCCTTCAAGACATTTATGGCCTGTCTCCGCAGATGTTCAGCTTTGTTTTTGCGATTAACGGTTTTGGGCTCATTATAGCTACTCAAGTGACAGGACGTTTAGCGGGTAAAGTAAAAGAAGCTACTCTTCTTATGTATGGATTGCTTCAAGCAGCGGTTGGAAGCGTGCTTTTAGTGGCCGTGATTGCTACTCACATGTCCGTTATTTCGGTTTGCATCTTGCTTTTCTTTGTAGTATCGAGCGTAGGAATTGTGAACACAACCGTTTTTTCACTCGCTATGGAAAATCAAGCTTCGAACGCGGGAAGTGCTTCAGCGCTTCTAGGGTTGCTTCCGTTTTTGCTCGGAGCAGCCGTAGCTCCTCTTGTTGGTCTTGGAGGAGGGCAAAATGCTCTGCCGATGGGCATTGTGATTATGGTTTGTGATTTATTAGCATTAGGTGTGTACATGACGTTAGTGAGAAGGAAAACTGGATCATAAAAAAGCTACTTGGCTTTCAACAGCCAAGTAGCTTTTTAAATTATTGAGCTTTGTGCTCGTGATTTTCAAACGGCATTGTAACGCCAAGCTTTTGAATTTCTTTTTTTGCATTTTCCAAAATGCTTTCAGCTTTCGCTTTTGTTTCAGCATCTACCCCGCTTAGAAAATCTTTCTTTTTAGCAGGGAAATTCACGCCCAGTTCTTTTAATTTGGCTTCCGCTTGTTCTTTAGTCAGGGTGCCGTCGCGCAGCTGATCCATAAT
>NZ_JBYSWQ010000008.1:0-107751 GCF_058781295.1 Priestia sp. FW507-14D1A | reverse complement strand
CATCTAAATTGTTAAAAGGACCGCCTTTATGTTCAGGAAAATTCACGCCCAGTTCTTTTAATTTGGCTTCCGCTTGTTCTTTAGTCAGGGTGCCGTCGCGCAGCTGATCCATAATAGCTTTCGCTTTTTTCTTTGTAGCCGCATCTAAATTGTTAAAAGGACCGCCTTTATGTTCAGGAAAATTCACGCCCAGTTCTTTTAATTTGGCTTCCGCTTGTTCCTTAGTCAGGGTGCCGTCGCGCAACTGATTCATGATAGCTTTCGCTTTTTCTTTAGTAGCTGCATCTAGATTGCTGAAAGGGCCTTCTTTGTGCTGAGGCAAGCTTACGCCGAGCTTCTGTAATTTTTCCTGTGCTTTTTTCATAATATCATCAACTTTTTGTTGTGTTGCATCATCCGTATTTGTTGTACTGCCATTTGTTCGCTCTACAACTGTTGAAGAGCTTGTTTCATCTTTGCTTGCTGCAAATGCCGTGGAATTTGCAGCGGCCATAACTCCTAGTGTTAAACCGCTTGCCATGATATAACCGAATAGTTTCTTTTTCATGCTGTTGTCACTCCTTAAAAGTTATAGGGGTGTGGTACAGAGCTGTCCACAATTGTTAATGTAACCACCAATAGTGAAAAAATGGTGAAAATAGATAAAAAACGAAAAAATATAGACGTTTGTTGAACAATACAGCTCTTTTATTGGATAACAAAATGAAATTCGATATGATTTTATCTAAACAGCAGCAAAAAAGAATGGAGACTTTATATAGATGAACGTTCTTAAAAAATTGGCAATAGCTTTGATAGTTGTAATAGCGGTAAGCCTGGTATTTTTGTTTCGCGATGAGTTAAAGCCTGGTCCAAGGCTAGAAGATTTTTCAGGAGCAACTGAGTTGCATCCTGTCGTAGAAGAAAAGAAAAATAAACTTGTTCAACAAGCAAGTGACCAAGGAATCTCGATTGTCATTACGGAAGGTTTCCGTTCAAAAGAAGAACAAGATAAGCTTTATGCAAAAGGCAGGACGGAAGAAGGCAACATTGTTACCTATTCAAAGGGCGGCCAGTCTTATCACAATTACGGATTAGCTATTGATTTTGCTATTCAGTCAAAAGATGGACGAGTTATTTGGGACATGGAATATGACGGTAATAACAACAATAAATCTGATTGGATGGAAGTTGTAGCTATAGCAAAAAAATTAGGATTCGAATGGGGAGGAGATTGGAAAGGGTTTAAAGATTATCCGCATTTTCAAATGAGTCCGGAAAATATAACAGACGACACACGCTAATAAAGCGTGTGTTTTTTTAAAAGAACAACATAATTTCATTATATTTATGTCAGAACCTCTACCGCGACTGAAATCTTGTACTTTCTTTTTTGTTAATTTTTTGACAAGACAATTATATATATTAATATAATAAAAACATAAATGGATGAGTAGAAAGAAAAGTGATTAGAGAAAAATGCCCTATAAAAATGAAAGACAATTTGTATAAAGATATGCGTTAACTAATATAATCTATTGATTAAGCTTATACAAGTACCTTCAGCCTAGCGAACGTATGCTTACATATCGGCGGATGCCGACAAAACCTTTTATTTTTCTAGCATATTTTATTTGAAGATAGTTCATTTTGATTACAAAAAAGAGATAATTTGTCAACTGTTGACTTTTTTTTGAGGGTAAGAATATAATTTTTAATATATTTTAAAAATTTTAAAAATTTAAATATTTATTGTTGTTCGCAGATTAGGAGGGGGAAAATGATTGTTTTTGACGGAGTGAATAAATATTACGGTGACTTTCACGTATTAAAAGATATCAATTTAACCATTAAAAAAGGGGAAGTTGTCGTCGTAATTGGACCGTCGGGTTCGGGTAAAAGCACGATGCTGCGATGCATAAATTATTTAGAAACAATATCTAACGGACAGTTAACGGTAAATAATATATTGGTGGCGGATAAAAAAACAAATATTAACAAACTGCGCCGCAATATAGGTATGGTGTTTCAGCATTTTTATTTATATCCGCACAAAACGGTTTTAGAAAATATCACGTTAGCACCTATGAAAGTATTGGGACAGTCGTCAGAAGAAGCTAAGAAAACAGCTCTATACTATTTAGATAAAGTCGGAATCGGTGAAAAAGCTAACGCCTACCCGTCCCAGCTTTCAGGCGGGCAGCAGCAGCGGGTAGCTATTGCGAGGGGACTCGCGATGAAGCCAGAAATTATGCTTTTTGATGAGCCTACCTCTGCTCTTGATCCAGAAATGATTGGAGAAGTGCTGGATGTCATGAAAACATTGGCTAAAGAAGGAATGACCATGGTAGTTGTAACTCATGAAATGGGGTTTGCAAAAGAAGTAGCGGACCGCATTGTATTTATGGATCAAGGAAAAATCTTAGAAGAGGCAACTCCGGCTGAGTTCTACGAAAACCCTCAAGAAGAAAGGGCACGTTTATTTCTTAGCCGTATTTTAAATCATTAATTGTTTAATAGGGGGAGTAATATGAAAAAATCAAAAACGTTTTTAAAGGCAGCTGTGCTTTCATTAGCAGCGGCTATGATGTTAGCAGCTTGTGGAGGGAAAAGTGAAGAAACGAGTGGATCGTCAGCTAAAAAAGATGCGCTCACTGAAATCAAAGACCGAGGGAAGATCGTCATTGGAGTTAAAAATGATACGCGGTTGTTCGGATTAAAAAATCCGAAGACGGGTGAAGTGGAAGGTTTTGATGTTGATATTTCTAAGCAGCTGGCTAAAGAGATTTTAGGCGATGAAAACAAGGTAGAATTTAAAGAAGTTACGTCTAAAACAAGGGTTCCTCTTCTTCAAAAAGGAGATATTGATGCTGTTGTTGCAACAATGACTATTACAGATGAACGTAAAAAAGAAGTAGACTTTACGGATGTATATTTCCAAGCTGGCCAGTCTCTGCTTGTGAAAAAAGGCAGTAAAATTAAGAGCGTTGATGATTTGAAGAAAGGTACTAAAGTGTTGGCTGTTAAAGGATCAACTTCAGCTATTAATATTCGCGAAAAAGCACCAGAGACAACGGTATTAGAGTTTGAAAACTATGCAGAAGCATTTACAGCTTTAAAATCTAAGCAAGGAGATGCTTTAACAACTGATGATGCTATTCTTTATGGAATGGCTGATGAAGATCCTTCTTATGAGTTAGTAGGAAAGCCGTTCACAGAAGAGCCTTATGGCATTGCTGTGAAAAAAGGAAACAAAGAGCTTGTAGATGCATTAAACGATGCGCTTAAAAAGATAAAAGACTCTGGAAAATATGATGAAATTCACGACAAGTGGATCAAATAATAAGCGTACAGTTTTCTTTTCTCAGGATGAGCAGCATTATGCTCATCCTGCTTGTTTAGTTGAAAGGAGGAAGAAAATTGTTGGATTTTTCAATTCTGACGGACAATATGGATCTTTATTTAGAAGGATTTAAATACACTATTATTGCCAGTCTGATCGCTCTAGTCGCCAGCTTTGCACTCGGTACGATCATTGCGGTAATGCGAATAGCCCCTCTCAAAATAGTAAATGTAATTGGTACGGTCTATGTAGAGTTCATTCGAAATATTCCCCTTGTGGTTATCGTCTTTTTTATTTTTATTGTGGCGGGAATCAGCGGTACAGCGGCCGGAGTGCTGGGACTAACTATTTATACGGCAGCTTTTATAGCCGAAGCCATACGAGCGGGAATTATGGCAGTTCCAAAAGGGCAGCTTGAAGCGGCACGTTCATCTGGCCTTACGTACGGTCAGGCGATGCGTTTCATTGTATTGCCTCAAGCCATTAAAATCGTCATTCCTCCTCTTGGGAATCAATTCATTAATTTAGTCAAAAACTCATCGGTGTTAGGGATTGTTGCTGGTTTTGATTTAATGTATCAGGCAGATCTTGTTTCCTCTCAAACTTACGTAGTGTTTGATGTGTATATTTTTGTGGCTCTGTTCTATTTAGTTCTAACGATTCCGTTAAGCTTAGGAGTTGGTTATCTTGAGAAACGTCTTGGTAAAACAAGCTGAAAGGAGTGAAAGTGATGGATTTTATGGGTGCTTATTCTCCTGATCACCTTTCCTTCTTAATGGAAGGATTTTGGGTCACTTTAAAAGTAGCATTCATTTCGATTGTATTAAGTTTTCTTATTGGAAGTATAGTAGGTATTTTAAGGTATGCCCGCATTCCAGTTCTGTCTTATGTACTTGCTTTTATCGTAGAAATTATCCGGAATTTGCCGCTGCTTTTAATCATCTTTTTTACATACTTTGCTTTACCTGAAATCGGAATTGATATGGAAATTACGTCAGCAGCGATTGTGGCCCTCACTGTATTTGAATCTGCTATGATTTCAGAGATTATCCGAAGCGGATTAAAATCAATTGAAAAAGGACAAATCGAAGCGGCGCGATCATCAGGTTTAAACTATTATCAAACGCTTCGTTTCGTTGTGCTGCCCCAAGCTTTGCGGAGAATGGTGCCTCCTTTAGTTAGTCAATTTATTTCCTTATTAAAAGATACGTCGCTTGCAGTAGTGATCGCACTTCCTGATTTGCTGCATAACGCTCAAATCATTTACGGACAGAAACAAAGCTACGTAGTCCCAATGTTTTTGATCATCGCGATGATGTATTTTATTGTAAACTATGCTTTATCTATCATTGCAAGAAGACTAGAAGTCAAAAGGGTGTAGATACTCTTTTGACTTTATTTTTGGAAAATAAATAACATTGACAATGTATTGATTCAACGCATAAAATGACTAAAGTAACAGTGGTAAAATCAGATCATTTTCATTCATCATAGAGAAGAAAAACAGTGTTGGTTCACCCCCTACTGAATATCCGGTAGGGGTTTTTGCGCAAGAAGTGATTTGGTTAAACTAACACGTAAAATGAACAGAAGGGACGGGCATCATGGAAAAACAAGATCAAAATTTAAAAAAAGGTCTGTTGCCTCGTCATGTGCAGCTCATTGCGCTTGCCGGTATGATTGGGACAGGCATTTTTAAAGGCAGTGCTGATACGCTAGGTATTGCAGGACCAAGTGTTGTACTGGCGTATTTGTTTGGCGGTCTTATCTTATTTATTGTAATGACAGCATTGGCAGAGATGGCAATTGTCTATCCGAATATGAACGTACAAAATTTAGTGCATAAGGCATTCGGTACGCAAACCTCTTTTATTGTAGGGTGGCTGTACTGGGTGAACTGGATTGTCGTGACAGTTGTTGAACTGCTTGCGGGAGGAAGCTTTTTGAAGTTTTGGTTCCCTTCTGTACCTCTTTGGCTCTTAAGCTTTCTCTGTGCAGTGCTGATTGTAGGGATGAATTTATTTCAAGTGAAGTATTACGGAGAAATTGAGTTTTGGTTTGCCGGTATTAAAGTAATTGCTCTTACTGCTTTTATCATTTTGGGAGCTTTCATTTTATTCGGTGTAATTCCAAGTGATGTGCAAAACCCCTGGGCAAATTATACGGCTCATGGAGGCTTTTTTCCTCACGGCATGAGCGGTGTGCTGAGTGCCTTTTTAATTGTGATGTTCTCTTACGGCGGAGCTGAATTAATTGGTGTGGCCGTAACGGAAACAAAAGATGTGAAAAACGTGTTACCGAAAGTGATCAAAGGCACAGTATGGCGAGTGATTGGCTTTTACATTTTGCCTATTTTAATTATTTGCGGCCTTATGCCCTGGAATTCTGTATCAGGACAAGACAGTCCATTTGTCCAAGTGTTTAGTATCACCGGACTGCCGGGTGCGGCTCATATTATGAACTTCGTTTTATTAACGGCCGTTTTATCAGCAGCGAATTCAGGGATGTATGCAACTTCGCGTACGCTCTATGCTATGGCTCAAAGCGGAGAAGCATCAAAGCGCTTCTTAAAAGTTTCAAAAAACGGTATTCCGATTAATGGTTTAATGATTACGGCTGTTTGTATTTTAATGGGTGTGTTTTTAGCTTATAAAACACCGGATAATGTAATTAGTTATTTAATGACCATTCCGGGCTTCACGATTATTCTTATTTGGGTAAGCATTTGTTTAGCTCAATTAAAGCTGCGTAAAGGGTATAAAGAAAAGCCGTTTTTCGCATTAAAGTGGTTTCCTTATACAACGCTTTTTGCAACAGCAGCACTGCTTGTTATTTTTGTATCATTTATGTTTAATAAAAACAATGTGATTGGATCCAGCGTATGTGCGGTTATCTTGGTCGTACTCCTCATTTTTTCATTTATTAATAAAAGTCGAAAAGAAAAAAAGTTTGAAGTATAGCAAAAAGGCAATATACTAGAAAGACGAGGGTAAAAGCTTGTCTTTCTTTTTTTGTGGAAGTTTCTGTATCACGTTACATATTTCTAGATGAAATGTTTAGTTAAATAAATAAAGGATGAGGACTATAATGGAATCAAATAATGTATTTACAACAAACCCAAAGAAGAAATCAAAGCACTTAGCCGTGATTTCTTTGGCGATTATGGGAGTGGGCTTCGTTGCCACAATGCCTTTTGGTGATTCAATTTGGGGTCGGTTGCTTCAAGGTGGGTTCGAAGCTGGGTTAGTCGGCGGATTAGCGGATTGGTTTGCCGTTACGGCTCTTTTTCGTCACCCTTTAGGCATTCCTATTCCACACACTGCGCTGCTTCCTAAAAACAGACAGCGTATTACAAGAGGGCTAGTCTCAACGCTTGAAAACGACTGGCTGTCAAAAGAAAGTATTCAAGAAAAAGTAAAAAGAATTGCGTTTACACAGCGTTTGCTTCCGATTGTTCGAAAAGGTGTTCATTCGGAAACAATTCAACAAAAAGGAACAGCACTGCTTGTTGATGCGATTAATCGTGTGGATACAGAGAAAGTCGTTCCTATTATTGAAAAAGAGCTCAAATCATCGCTTTTAGCAATAGAGTTAAAGCCTATTGTGCATTCGATTGTTGGAGAAGTGGTAAAAAATCAGTATGATGAAAAAGCGCTTGATGTTCTTTTAAATAAAGGGGAGAGCTGGATTAAAAAAGAAGAAACGCAGTATCAGCTCGGAAGTATTGCTAAAAATGCGCTTGATAATATTGAGCTTGATGGTATTTTACAATTCGCTCTCAAATCATTTCAAAGCATGATTAATGAAGAGAAGCTAGGATCTATTTTGCAAAATTTATTGCTTTCTATTACAGGACGTCTTCGTAACGAAGATGATGAATACCGCCTTGCTTTGGTAAATGGAATTAGAAAAGAGCTGCAAGGCTTGGAGCAGAATGAAGAACTTCTTGAAAAATTAGAAGCATGGAAACAAAAAACGATTAATGAATTAAATGTAACGAATAAATTAACAGAAATCGTCGATAAAATGAAAGCGAAAGTGACAGCATTCATTGAAAGCCCTGAATTTATGAAAAGCTACGCGGTTCCTTACGTAGAGAGCTGGCTGAATGCTCTTGAAGAGGATGAACAGCGTCAAGAAGCAATTGATACGGCTATTCAAAAGCAAATCATGAGCTTTGTAGAAGAGAATCATTCGAAAATTGGACAGCTTGTTCAAGAAAACTTAGATAAATTAGATGATGAAACACTTGTGGATATGATGGAAAACAATGTCGGAAAAGATTTGCAGTGGATTCGAGTGAACGGAGCTCTATGTGGATTCTTGATTGGTATTGTATTAACGGTTATTAAATTAGCGGTATAAAAAAAGAAGCACACTCGTTTTGGAGTGTGCTTTTTCTATTAATCATCTAGTTCTACACTGATTACGCCGCCGTTTTTGGCATCTACTGAAACAGTTGCTTCACGTTTATCAGCTGTGTCAATTTCAATTTCATATACTAAACGGTTGTTTTCTTGGTCTAGATCCGTTTCATTGACGGTTCCTTTAGCACTCTTTAAAGCTGTTTTTATCGCTTGATCTAATGAAATAGCAGGGGAAATGTTTTGAAGTTCCTCTTCTTTCTCATCTTCATTGTCTTTTTGCTCTTCATCAAATTCAATGATTTTACCGCTGCTGCTGTCAATGTCTACATCGTATTCTTTATTACCTTTTGTGATGTCTACTTCATATTGTTTAACGCCATCATCTATGGCTAATTGGATATTTGTAATGTCGCCGCCATCTGTTTTTTGAAGGGCAATGTCTTTTGCCTTTGCTTCTTCAATCGTTGTGGTTTGCTTCTTATCATTGCTTTTGGACTGGTCTGTCATTGCATATGCGCTTGCACCTAATCCACCGACTAGTACTGCACTGGCTAAAACGGTTGTAATAACTTTCATATGTTATGGCCTCCTCGATTTGTTGTTAAGACTATCTTAGCCAATGAACTTTAAAGGAAAAGAAGAAGAAGTTTAAAATTTTCTTAGAAATAAATAAAAATAGATAAAAAAAGCACAGCTTTCCGCTGTACTTTTAATCATCGTCATTTTCATAGGTGATGGAATCTACATGTCCGGAGTAAGCATTGATCATCACTTTAGCTTCTCTTGTTTTAGACTGATCAATTTCGACTTCGTAGAAGGTTTGGCCTTCTTCCTCTTCTATTTCAACTGAGGAAAACGTTCCTTTTACTTTTTGTAAAGCAATGTCTCTTGCTTGTTCCATTGAAATGAGAGGCTCGTCGGATGTAAGAGAAACTGGTGGCTGCTCGTTCTTTTTTTGCTCTTCTTCTATATTATTTTTAGTTTGAGTAGACGTTTGTTTCTTTACTTTTTGTTTGATTAATGAATGGACTTCTCCATTTTCTCCATTTACTGTGATGTGGTATGGAATATCATTTTTAAGCAAAGTGATTCGATAAATCGGTTCATCATCTTTTTGGGAAAAGCTTGCATTTTCAATAGTGCCGCCATATTTTTGCTGAATCATACTGCTGACGTCCGATTCCGATAAAATTGTATCAGGCCGATTCACTGCTTTTGCTATTCCGTAAAAGCTAGCTGAACCAACAGCAAGAAAAATAAGTATAAAAAGTACCGTTTTCTTCATACATTCACCTCCAGTATCTTAAAAAGTAGTATAGCAGGCGATTCTTAAAAATCTCTAAGAAAAGGCGAGAAATCAAAGAGGAAAGGAAACCGTTACTGATGTCCCTTTTCCTTCTTGGCTGCTAATCTCAATACGCCCGCTATGAGCTTCTACAATCTTTCGAGCAATAGATAATCCAAGTCCAGAACCACCGGTTTCTCGATTTCTTGCTTTATCTACGCGAAAAAAGCGTTCATACACGTTTGATAAGTCTTCTTTTGGAATACCAATTCCTTGATCTGTGACCGTAATCATAAAGCTTTCGCTTCTTGTTATGGTTACCTCTACCGCTTTTTCACTATATTTAATGGCATTATCTAAGAGGATGTACAGCAGCTGCTTTAAGCGTTTTTCATCCGCTGTTACGACGGGATGATCCGTTTTTATATTTAAATAAATGGTTCGTTCAAAGGCTTGTTCTAGATGTTTGATTGTTTGTCTGCAGATGGCCGCCGCATCTACGTGTTCCATGTGAAGCTCCCGCTGCGACTCATCTTTCGCAAGCACCAGCATTTGAGACGTAAGCTGTTTCATGCGTAAAGACTCAGAGTGAATGGCTTCGATGGCTTCTTCTAAAATATCAGGCCGCTTCATTCCCCATCGTTTTAGCATATTGGCATAGCTTTCTACAACGGTCAGGGGTGTTTTTAATTCATGAGAAGCATCGGATACGAACTGCTCTTGCTTTTTATAGTTTTCCTCTAATAAATCCATCATATTATTGAAGGTGTTGGCCATTTGATCTAACTCATCTTTAGAAGAAGAAGAGAGGTCAATTTTTTTAAATGTGCGAGACACTTGAATTTCTTCCATGGTTTGAATAAGAGATTTGATAGGCCGCAAAATAATTTTACTTAAAAGCCGTCCAGCAAATATGGTTGGAATTAATATAACAAGCGAGGCAATGAGCAAGATAAATTTTAATGTCTGCAGAGATTGTTCCACATCTGCCAGTTGTTCCGTGACTTCCAAAGAAACAACTTCACCGTTCGTCCAAATGACAGGGGTGTGTGAAATCGCGTATAGATGGCCGTCATCTTCTTTGATGCTTGTTTGTTCATTTGAATAATAGGAATAAGGTAAGTCCTGAAGCTCTTTCGTTTGATCCGTAACGGATACAACTAAAGGACTGCCGGATTTGGGTAAAATACGAATCATTCCGTTAGGGGGCAAATAGGCACGAAGCAAGTTGGCTTGTTTAACCGTCGCACTCGTTTGCTTTAGCCCATTTGTTACATTGCTTGTTTCTGTTTGCAAACGTTCAATTGCGTTGTCTTCCATGGTCTTCTTGAAAATGAAGTAAATCGAACTGTTTGCAATTACTAGCAGAATAAAAAGCAGCGCAGTTGATGTAAGAATAATCTTTGTTTGTAGTTTCATAAGCTACTCCTTCAGCATGTAGCCAACGCCGCGCACTGTTTGAATGTACGGAGTTGAAAATGAAGCATCAATCTTTTTACGTAAATAACGAATGTATACGTATACAATATTTGTGTCTCCGTAATAATCAAATCCCCAAACGTTTGTAAGAAGCTGTTCAAAGCTCAGCACTTGATTTTTGTTTTGAAGCATATAGACAAGTAAATCATATTCTTTAGGAGTCAGCTCAATAGCTTCATTTTCACGCGTAACTTCTCGCGTTTTTTCGTTAACGACTAAATTCCCTAGTTGAAGAGTTGCTGTTTCTTGTTCAGCAGTCGATGTTGATGCGGGATGGCGAAGCCATACGCGAATGCGTGCAAAAAGCTCTTCAATTTGAAAAGGCTTTGTAATGTAGTCGTTTGCTCCTAAATCTAGTCCGCTTACCTTATCAGGAAGGGCGTCTCGAGCTGTTAATAAGATAACGGGCGTTTGATCATCATTTGCTCGAATGCGACGAAGTACTTCGAGTCCGCTCAGTTCAGGAAGCATCACATCTAAAAGCAGCAAATCCCAATCGTGTTCTTGAAACTCTGCCAATCCTTCTGTTCCCGTGTAAGCTATGCCCGTTTCGTACCCTTCATGTTCAAGCTCGAGTTGAATTAAACGAGCAATTTTGCGCTCATCTTCTACTATTAAAATTCTGCCTTTACTCAACGAAAATTCCCCCTTGTGTCTATGTATAGCTGCGTACATTATAGCACGGAGAGATTGGAGGTGTATAAATGACAGGGAAATCAATAGTTATTTGACTAAATATATCAATAATAGCCCGAGAAATAATGTTCATTTTCTCAAGAAACTGATAAGATAGCTAATGACATTTAAAAATAAGAAAGGATTTCGATTATGTTATCAGCTATTAATTCAGTAGATTATACCATCTTCCACGCGGTGAATCAGTATGCCTCACACGTAAAGCCTCTAGATTCGCTGATGGTATTCTTTGCAGATTATGCCCAGTATGTACTTATCGTTTTACTCGGCTTGTTTTTACTTATTAATAAAAACGGCAGCCGTGTTGTAGCATTTCAAGCTTTGTGTGCTTGTGCCACAGGAGTCATTATCAATAAAGTGATTAGTTTATTTGCTTATCGAGATCGTCCGTTTATCTCTCACCACGTGAATCAGCTTATTGATCACGCCGCAAATTCTTCATTTCCAAGCGATCATGCTACATCTGCATTAGTTATCACTTTTACCATTTGGCTGCATTTCAAACGTTCAGGGCGCATGTGGGTTGTCATGGGCGTACTCATTGCCTTTTCACGCGTATGGGTTGGCGTTCATTATCCATTCGATGTGTTAACAGGAGCCGTTCTAGGCTGCGTGCTGGCGCTGTTTATTCATTATGTTATTTTTAATACGAAACTGATGAGAGCTATTACCAACTTGTCTATTTTTCGAAAATCAGCTTATGACGAACAGTCTCAATATTATTAAGAAAAAGTCGCAAATACGCGGCTTTTTTTATTGGGGAATTTTTAATGTATTTAATACTTGTTTTTTAAAATTAAATTGTGTACAATTAAATTACAGAAACGATAAACAAAAAACTTTTAATAAAATTAATGAAAAAGAGGAGAGGTTTATACATGAAAGCTTTATATGAAACAACAGTCGTTAACACAGGTGGAAGAACAGGAGAAGTTCACTCTTTAGATAACATCTTTAACTTAGACGTTGCAACACCTCCAGCGCTTGGTGGAGAAGCAACAACAGCAACAAACCCAGAGCAGCTGTTTGCAGCTGGATACAGTGCTTGTTTCAACAGCGCGTTAGAATTTATGTTGAAAAAACATAACGTAGAAATCAAAAGCAGTGAAGTAAAAGCTACTGTTCAGCTGCTTCCTGATAAAGCTGATCAAGGAGTGAAAATTGGAGTAGCGCTTGAAGCTCATATTGAAGGCTTAGATTTAGAAACAGCGAAAAAATACGTAGACCTAGCTCACTCATACTGCCCGTATTCAAAAGCAATCAGCGGCAACGTAGACGTAACGGTAGAAGTAGTTTAATTGCTTTAAAAAGCCCTGCTAAGCATGTAAAGCTTAGCAGGGCTTTTTTATTTGAATTTTCTCTATTCATTTGTAAGCGGTACTAGTATAATGAGGAAGAAAATGAATCATTCGCACAGTTTAGGTGCTCTTACATAGCGTAAGAGGTAACAGGGAATCGAGTGCAAATCTCGAGCGGTCCAGCCACTGTAAGCAGGGAGTTTTCTATCTTATCGTCACTCAAAATGGGGAAGACGGTAGAAAATGATGATCTCAAGCCAGGAGACCTACCTATTCTGTACACTTGACTCTTCTAGGAAAGAGGCGGTGTATCAAGGTACGCAGTGAGCAATTGCTGTTTATTTTCATATGCCGACACGTCCTCAATTTCTATAGAATTGAGGCTTTTTTACGTTTTATTTTAAAAAAAGGAGTGTAGGAAATGGAAGGTTTATCAGTTTTTTTACTTGTCTTTTTATTAGGAATCAGGCACGGATTGGATGCAGATCACTTAGCTTTTATTGACGGCCAGACCCGATATAATTGGAGAATGGGCAGCCGTTTTGCCCCGTGGGTCGGAACGCTGTTTTCACTAGGTCATGGAGGAATGGTGGCCGTCACGGCCGGGGTGCTGGGCGTGGTGATGAAGAATTTTACGTTTCCATCATATTTCGATCATTTTGCATCTTGGGTATCCATTATCTCTCTCTTTCTGATTGGAACATTAAACACATATCATTTGCTTCGAACTAAAAATAAAGAAGAAGAGTTTCAGCTGAGCGGATTAAAAGGGAAGTTTATTCCGAAAATCGCAAAAGGAACAACGAATCCTTTTTTAATTATTCTTGTAGGGGCATTGTTCGCTTTAGCAGCCGAAACGGTCAGTCAAACGGCCGTGTGGTCTCTAGCTGTAGGGAACGCAGGCAAGTATACGCCGCTTTTGTTGGGACTAGTGTTTATGTTTGGCATGATGCTTACAGATACAATCGATTCGATGATTGTACACAAAATGGTAAATGAATCGAGTAAATTTGGACAATCTGCTTCCCGCTTGATGGGCTGGGTTATTGTTGTCCTCGCGTATGGTGTGTCGTTCTATTTAGCATTCACTTTCTTTAACCCATGGGCCGAAGTAAACTTTGAAATGGTTGGCGTTATTCTGTTTATTTTTTTAGTGTCTATGTTTGTTTTTGTGAGTGTGAAGTCAAAAGGGAAAAATATTAAAATAAATGTCAATTAGTCAAACGAAAGCTTTAATCTGTTGAAGATTGAAGCTTTTTTGTATGAATTTGTTGAAGTTTATGGCTATTTTCGGTCGGTTATGAATAAGTTAAAGTATTATCTGTATTTAAAGGATGGAAAATTGTCTGAAAACCATTATAATTAAGGATAATTTAAGGTCGTTATGTGAAACGTAGAACATAGTTATACGTACGATAAATAAAAGCATTTAATGCAAGCAGCAGGGGTTTTCTAGAGGAGGAATTGATTTGAGTCAGGTAATGGTAGAACAAAGCGTGTTTAGTTATTTAAAAGAACACGAACAAGAGATGCTCGAAGATTTAGTGGGATTTGTGAAAAAAGAATCACCGTCCTACAGTAAAGAGTTAGTAGATCAGTGTGGAAAGTATTTAACGCAGCTGTTTCAAAAGCGTTTAGGGGTAGGGTACGAAATCATAGAAGAAAAAGAAGTAGGAAACCACTTGAAATTTACGATTGGAGAAGGAGAAAAGCAGCTTTTAATCATCGGTCACTTTGACACGGTGTGGGAAAAGGGAAGGCTGAGTCTAAGAACAGAGGGAAACAAGCTGTACGGTCCGGGAATTTTAGACATGAAAGGGGGCATTGTACAATCTATATGGGCGATTAAAGCGATTCAAGAGCTTGGCTTACCGCTGGATAAAAAAATTGTGTTTTTCTGCAATTCGGATGAAGAGATTGGGTCAATTTCTTCTAAAAAATACATTGAAGAAGAAGCGCAAAGAAGTGAAGCAGTGCTAGTAGCGGAACCGGCGGTGGCGGGTTCAGGTGCGTTAAAAACGTCGCGCAAAGGAGCGGGAATTTTTACCGTAAAAGTATGGGGACGAGCAGCACACGCGGGTAATCACCACAAAGAAGGAATCAATGCGATTGAAGAGCTGGCGCGCCAAGTGATTTTCTTGCAGAGCTTAACAGATTATGAAAAAGGTACAACGGTGAACGTTGGGACATTTACGGGAGGCAGCGGTACAAATGTAGTGCCGGAATATGCAGAAGCGCACGTGGATTTACGTGTTTCTACAGAAGAAGAAGCAAAACGCATGACGGATATTATTTTGAATTTAACACCCATTTTAAAAGGGATTAAGCTCGAAGTAACGGGAGGCATGAATCGTCCTCCGATGGTCAAGTCTAAACAAACGGAAGAGTTATTTGAATGCGCTCAGTCAATCGCGGCCAAACTGGGTATGAAATTAGAAGAAGCAGCTGTTGGAGGAGGAAGTGATGGCAATTTTACAGCGGCCATTGGCGTTCCCACGTTGGATGGGCTAGGAGCATGCGGAAAAGGAATACATGCGGAATATGAACATATTCAAATTGATACGTTATCCGAGCGTTCTTCTTTATTTGCGAATTTGCTGCTGCAAATATAAAAAAAGCCCGCCTCAAACGGAGGGGACTAATCTGAGAGCTTATATTGGGAGAGTATAAGCTTTCTTTTTTATTTACTGCTTTCTTCTTGAAGAGAAAAGGCAGTTTCTTTCTTTTTGAATACCACTGCATCAAGAGCAAGGAACTGGCTTCCTGCAAGAAATAAGTGAGCAGACATGGCAATTAAGGCAATATCAAACTCAAACCCGCCAACAAATCCGCTTTTAAGCTTGGCTGTAAAAATGGCGCCAAGCATAACTGCCACAAATAAAGCAGCTACGACTCTTGTTGCTAGACCAAGAATAATAAGAACCCCACCTACAAGTTCAATGGTTGCAACAATATATGCCATGAAACCAGGGATTCCTAAGCTATCGAAGAACCCTACTGTATTTTCAATCCCGCCTTGCCATTTTTGAAAGCCGTGCACTAAAAATGTAAAACCTAATACTAAACGAATAATAAGTGAACCAATTTCAACGTTTTTATTCACTTTACTTCCTCCTTTAAGTGTATTTGAAAAACACTACATTATGTAGTGTAAAAGCCTGAAAAAAGAAATGTAGCAATTAAATCAGAAAGTCTTTCTGATTTGGATAATTTTACAACATTATGAACATCACACTACACATTGTAGTGTGATGTTTGTCCCCAGTCAAGTAAAAATATAAAATTAGACCATTTGGCATACGAAAATTTTCTGAAGGGCACTTGAAAAATCCTTTAATTATGTATAATTTAGTCCCTTATTTTCAATCTTATTCTCCAACATGCTATACTGATGGCGGAGGTGTTACGATGCGCTTAGAAAATAAAAGAGTTATTGCGCTTGTTAGTGCAGACTTTGAAGATCTAGAACTATGGTATCCAGTGATGCGTCTTCGAGAAGAAGGAGCAGAAGTACATTTAGTTGGAGAAAAAGCAAACGAAACGTACATGGGGAAATACGGTGTTCCAGCCATATCGGACTACGCGTTTAAAGATGTTGATCCAGCTGAATATGACGCTATTTTAGTACCTGGAGGCTGGGCGCCGGATAAACTGCGCCGCTACCCTGAAGTAATTGAAATGGTTCGTCATATGGATGAACAGCAAAAGCCAATCGGCCAAATCTGCCATGCAGGATGGGTATTAATCTCTGCAAAAATCTTAGATGGCCGAAACGTAACAAGTACGCCAGGAATCAAAGATGATATGGAAAATGCGGGAGCTATTTGGCATGATGAAGCAGTCGTAATCGACGGCCACATCATTTCAAGCCGCCGCCCGCCAGACCTTCCTCCTTATGCAAAAGCATTTGCTGATGTACTAGCAGAGCAATAAGAAAAAAAGTCGAAACCATACTGGTTTTGGCTTTTTTTGTAAGGTCCGCTAAAAAAGAAATGATAAAGCAAATAAAAAACAATCATTAAAAAAGCGAGCAGATGCATCTGCTCGCTTTTGTTCGTGTTTCTTATCAGTAACTTGCTTTCTGCAAGTGTAAAAACAAAATGATTACTTTCTTTATAAAATCCATGATTACGGTTTTTGTATGTTTCGTTGTTGTTAGGGCACAATTAGCATTGATTGTGCTTGCATGGATTTCATCCATTGCCGCGGTTTGTTTTTCCACATGATCGATTAACCTAAACGACGCAAGCCCTACCTCTCTTGCATCCTTACGGCTCCGAAGCCGATCCAGTGTGAATAAGTTTTGTTCAAAGACATGTGTCGAATGCCAGTATTTTTACCTTGCATTGTACGATACATCCTTTCAAGTTACTTTCACTATGTCCAGCTTTTAAAGAAAAGCCAGAAATCTAAATATAACACCTCAGTTGATCTATGTCAAATAGAAAATGCAATTTTTTCACGTGAAACAATTGCAGCTAAAACATGGTTAAAGAAAGGGATATCTTTTTTATATGGAAGAGTTTTTTGATACGATAAGCTAGAGGAATCCTAGAGGAGGATGAAAAATGAATAAAAATGAACAGTTTCGAAATGATGTATTGAGCAGTGTAGAATCATTAACATATGAACAATTAAATCAACAGCCAGCATCTAATACGTGGAGCGTTATGCAAGTATTAGAACATTTATATTTGATGGAGCGCATGATTGTTTCACGTGTGAAAGATCAGTTAGAAAACGGTGTAGATCAGCCGACTGAAGATAAGCCGTTTCATTTAGCGGTAGACCGTGCGCGAAAAGTAGATGCACCGGCTCAAGTTACGCCTTCTAATGAAAAGCAGACATTAGAAGAAATGAAGAGTAAGTTGGCAGAATCGAGAGCGGCTTTAATAGAGCTAGAAGAAACAGCAAGTGAAAACAAGCTAAAGCAAAAATCATTTCCACACCCTGTGTTTGGGTTAATGGATTTAAAGCAGTGGATTGATTTTATTGGCTATCATGAAAAGCGTCATCAAGGACAAATAGAAGAAATCAAAACGGCAATTGGTGCATAAAAAAAACAGGCAGTCCGCCTGTTTTTTTATTTTTGGACCAAAATAGGATAATCCGACATCATCCAAATACCAACACTATATGTTTGGGGATTATGGTTCCCTACGGTAGAGCCTGTTTGAATGGTAAACGAGAGTTGCAGAGGATCTTGATCATAATAAATCGTTTGCTTGGTGGAAGGGGAATAAAGGCGCTTCGGAGGGATTTTAGGAACCGTATCCGTCGTGTTAACAAAACAGCGGCTATTTGAAACAAGATTTGTGTATGTTTGAACGAATTGAGGATCACCTACTCGAGGAGCTCCGTAGTTGTACATTGTAACTTCCGGAAAAGATGCGTTTGTGGCGACATCTAAGGCATGAAGAGCCGCGAGTGCACCACCTAGGCTATGCCCTGTTATATAAAGTGGCTTGAGGGTAAGGGACTGATACGTTTCAAAAATTTCATCACGGCATGATTCGTAAACGGCTAAAAAACCTTCGTGAACGAGACCAGCTTGTTGATTGTATGGATAAGGGCGTTGCCTAATGCGAGCATCAGCAATCCAGTCTGCCTCAGATTGAGTTCCTCGAAAGGCAATTACGATAGAGTCATCAGATTCTAAAATAAAACCAAACCATTCTTGCACCCCTACGGCAGAAGCTTTAAACGATTTAATAAGCCGGTAGCCTTCAGGTACATCAAATGTGCCTCCCTGTGCGTATTGCTTATAAGCTAAGACGCACGCGTAAAGAAGGTCTAGAGCTAAAGGACGATAAAATAAAGGCTCTATTCTCATCATTGTTTTTCACACCTTTTAATAGAAAATAACTCCTATAGCCTATGTGTTCCTGAGAAGAAAGGTGCAGATATCTCTCTTTTGAAAGCGATAATTACGGAATGTAAACGGTTTATCATTGGATGTTTTTGAGGGTTTTATAAGTTTTTTTGTGTATTTTAACTAAAAACGAGTTTTAATTTAGAGTTTTATTGTTAAAATTTATAATTTAACTTATAATTTAAAATAGTCTGAATGAAAAAATAAGGGGGTTATCGTTTGGAGCAATTTGTAACGAGTTTGAATAATGTGCTATGGAGCACACCTGTTATTTATGGGTGTCTTGCGATTGGCCTGTTTTTCTCAATTTTAACGAGGTTTTTGCAGGTACGACACTTAAAAGACATGGTTATGCTGATGTTTCAGGGTAAAAGCTCAGAAGCAGGAGTTTCTTCCTTCCAGGCACTGTCTTTAGCGCTGTCGGGACGAGTTGGAACAGGAAACATTGCTGGAGTTGCAACAGCTATCGCTTTTGGAGGTCCAGGAGCTGTATTTTGGATGTGGGCAGTTGCTTTTATTGGTGCTTCTAGTGCATTCATCGAATCAACACTTGCTCAAATTTATAAAGTTAAACAAGATGGCCAATATCGAGGTGGTCCAGCGTACTACATTGAAAAAGGAACAGGGATGAAATGGTATGGCATTTTATTTGCTATTGCAGCACTTGTTGCGATGAGTATCTTAATGCCGGGCGTTCAGTCTAACTCCATCGCGCTTGGCATCGACAACGCATTCGGCGTTAGTCCAACGGTTACAGCAGTAGGATTAGTTATTATTCTTGCTTTTATTATCTTTGGAGGCGTTAAGCGTATTGCAGGGGTGGCCCAATTCGTTGTACCTTTTATGGCACTTGGGTATATTATTTTAGCTCTTATTATTATTGCCATGAACATTTCCGAGTTGCCGGGAGTTATCGCCCTTATTTTTAAAAGTGCTTTTGCATTAGATTCTGCTTTTGGAGGAATCGTTGGTTTAGCTGTTTCTTGGGGAGTTAAGCGCGGCATTTATTCAAACGAAGCAGGACAAGGAACAGGACCTCACGCAGCAGCTGCAGCAGAAGTTTCACATCCGGCGAAACAAGGCCTTGTACAAGCTTTTTCGGTTTATATTGATACACTGTTCGTTTGTTCAGCAACAGCGTTTATGATTTTATTCACAGGCATGTACAACACGGAAGGACCAGGCGGTTCATTTATTATTTCAAATTTACCAGGTGTAGAAGCAGGGCCTGGATTTACACAAGCTGCTATTGAAACAGTGTTGCCAGGGTTCGGAGCTGGCTTCGTGGCAGTAGCCCTATTCTTTTTCGCGTTTACAACGATCATGGCATATTATTACATTGCTGAAACAAATATTGCTTACCTAACTCGCGGCAAGAACGGAAAGTGGGCTATGTTTGCATTAAAGCTTGTCCTTCTAGGAGCTACGTTCTACGGGTCAGTTAAACAAGCATCACTAGCTTGGGCGTTAGGTGATGCTGGACTTGGTATCATGGTATGGCTAAATTTAATTGCTATCTTAATTTTAGCTAAGCCTGCGTTAGTTGCATTAAAAGACTATGAAGCTCAGAAAAAACAAGGGATAGATCCTGTGTTTGATCCTGTTAAGTTAGGAATTAAAAATGCAGACTACTGGGAGAAAGAATATAAAAAAGATGAGTCACAAGTTTCGTAAATAAGAAAATCCTCACATATGTGAGGATTTTTTTATGAAGAAAGTGAGACAGATGAGTTATTTAAGTTATATCGATCCTTCAAACAATGAATACGGTGCAGTTCTTCAAGCAGATGGTGAATTGCAAGCAGTTCGTACAGCATTGTTGTTTCTGTTGAAAAAGGGTGATCCCCTCTGTGTTCTTCCTGCTTATGTGCCCAAAACCTTTGTTTTAAAGTCAAAACAAGCGTTTGATGGTGCAAAGAGCTTTTATATTGTTCATTTTGTAAGACGTTATGAAAGGAAGTGAAAGTATCCCATATTACTTGATGTCTTGCACTTTGCAGCTGATGAGCAGGCAAATAAATTAAATTACCAATATGGTAGACAAGCTGTCTCATAAGAGAAAGTTTTTTATATTCATAGTGAAATTTTCTCATAGCTGTACGAGTGAAATGGTGAAACTTCCATTCTTTGCGCTGATACTCACAAAGCGTCTCAATTTTTTCAATTTCAGCAGAAAGCTGCTGAAATTGAAGCTTTGTTTGTTTATGACAAGCGTGTACTTGGGAAAGCTCACTGCCTCTTTGCTGTAAAACGCCGCCCATTTGTTTTGAGAGATTTTGAATTTTCCCCGTAATAATCGGTGTATAATTAGGAGGAAGAACGATGATATTCACAAGTGAAGAAGTGAGCAGCCCAATACTAGTGGTCGCTAAGCGAATTAAAAACGATATAAAATAATGGTCATGCACAATCGTCAGCATAGCCACTCCTGTTAGCGTAGCAACGAGTGTTCCTGCATGTAAACGTAATTTATAACAGGATATAATAGTAGAAATGGCAACAAGCATATAGGTAAGCGGCGTTACCCCTAATAGAAATGTGTAAAGCATGGCAAAAGCAGCTCCGATTGCTGAAGCAGGAAAGCGGATGAATGCTTTTTTGATAGAATCGGCAGCGGTTGATTCAATCGTAACAATAGCTGTAATAACAGCGAGCATATAAGGCCAGCCAATGGCCTGACAAATGAGCGCAGTTAAAAAAACGGCAATGCCTGTTTTAATAATACGACCGCCTAAAAAATTGAATTTTTTTACGTTAATCATTATGCATACCTTCTTTAAAACAGTTAGTAATTTAATTATAAGGCATATTAAGGTGATAGGAAAACCCGTCTTAAAAACTAGCTTTCAAAAAACGAATAAATATACTATAATTTGTTTAAATATTTAAAAGAGGAGTACAACTAATGAAACAATTAATAAATGAAACAATCAATAAATTACAGGATACATTTTATGATGTAAGCAAATATATTGGGCAAAATCCTGAGCTTGGTCACGAAGAATTCAAAGCTTGCAAAGCATTAACGGATGTTTTAAAAGAACAAGGCTTCACAGTTGAAATTGGTACATGTGACTTACCAACGGCTTTTACCGCTGTTTATGACAGTCAAAAGCCAGGTCCGTCGATTGGGTTTATGGCTGAGTATGATGCTTTGCCGGATCTCGGACATGCATGCGGACATAACTTAATTGGAACCATGTCCATTGCAGCTGGTATTGGTCTTAGTAAAGCAGTTGCAGAAACAGGCGGCAAAGTATACGTATACGGCACGCCTGCAGAGGAAACACGAGGCGGCAAAGTGACGATGGCCGAGCAAGGTATTTTTAATCATTTAGACGTAGCTATGATGGTACATCCTTATTACTGCCACCAAAAAAGCGGACGTTCTCTTGCGATGGATGCCATTCAGTTTGAGTTCTTCGGAAAATCCGCGCACGCAGCTGCTGCTCCTCATGAAGGAATCAATGCGTTAGACGGCGTATTACAAACGTTCAACAGTATTAATGCGCTTCGCCAGCATGTGAAGCCGGATGTACGAATTCATGGAGTGATTACAGAGGGAGGCAAAGCGGCCAACGTTGTGCCTGATTATGCAGTAGCGCAATTTTATGTCCGTGCTTCAACTCGTGCATATGTAGATAAAGTGACAGAAAAAGTAAAGGCATGTGCAAATGGTGCTGCTTTAGCCACGGGAACAAAATTGAAAATCTCAAACTACGAGTTTTCTTATGATGATATGCAAACGAATCAAACATTATCCGATGTCTATACAAATAATCTCATTTCATTAGGCGTAAGTGAACAAAGCATTACAGAAGACCAAGGCGATCATGGATCTTTAGATATGGGGAATGTAAGCCAAGTTGTTCCGGCTATTCATCCTTATATTCAAATTTGTGATGATTATTTTGTTTGTCATACGCACGAATTTAGAGAAGCAGCTTTAAGTGAGCAAGGAAGAGAAGCAATGATACTCGGGGCACAAACAATGGCATTAACAGGGTATGACGTATTAACAAATCAAGCGTTGCTCCAAAAAATCAAACAAGAATTTAATGCTACCAAGTAAGAGGTAATGATAAAACCATACCAAATAATACGCTTGCCACTGCAAGCGTATTATTTAGTATGAGAAGTGGGACTGAATGGTTCGGAAAATTTGACCGTGGCGCTGTTCATCGCTCGCAGCTCGAACAATGCGGCTTTGAATTCGAGCATTTGTGATTCTTCTAGCGATTGATTGATAAAATGGAACGGTTTCTACTTCATCTTTAATGGATTCAGAGACCCCTTCTTGAAAAGTATTTGGCAGTTTTATGTTCAATGAAATCTGTGGATAGCTGCCTGATAAATCATAATAGGCTTTAGAAAACCAGTCAAAGTGTTTAATTTCATCCTGCCGAATACCTGATATAGCTTGTTGAAATTGATTATTAGGAGCCAGCTCTGCTAGGCGTGTATAGTAGTGAATAGCGGAAAACTCATCGTTTACAGCTTTGTTTATATCTCTTAGAAGCTGTTCATCTAGTCTTGTATCATCTTCCCAATATTCTTCATGCCGGGAGTAAAATTCATTCATATGGATATACCTCCTCACCGTTTTGTTCTCTTGTCGTCACCATCATCGTATGTATAGACAAGAACAGACGTACATTAAAAGAAAAAAGTTTAACAAAATGGTAAAAAGGGTATGTGCAGAGAATAGTATCAAAAAAGACAGAGGTTATCTTATGATTAAAATTGTAGCTAAAACCAAAGAAGGAGCTATTAAAGAAATAGAAATGAATGAGATTCGTTCAAGCCATGACTTTCAATGGTATTGGGTTGATTTTTACAACCCCACCGAGGAAGAAAAAAAGCAGCTTGAACAATTTAATTTTCATCCTTTAGCAGTTGAGGACTGTTTAAATCAAGGTCAGCGGGCTAAATTTGAGTTGTATGATGAGCATTATTTTTTAGTCTATTATGCCCTTCATAAAGAAGAGCTTGAGCACTTAGAAGTATCTGCGTTTGTAGGAGATAACTTTTTAGTCACTTACCATATGGATAAGCTAACGAGCGTGGCTAGGGTGTGGGAGCTTATCAAAAAAGACCCTGAGGCTACCGAAGATGGAACATGGGATATCATGTATGAACTCTTAGATCATACCGTTGACGAATACTTCCCTGTGCTTTATAAATTTGAAGATCACATAGACGACATTGAAGACAATGCAAAAGACGAACCTATGGATGAATTAATGAGGCAGCTTTATGACATCCGAAGTGATTTGTCACGAATGCGCCGCATTTTAAACCCTATGAGAGATTTAATGTATCGTATTATGTCAACTAATGCGTTAAAAGCAAAAGAGCAGGTTCGCTATTTTAATGATATTTATGACCACCTATTAAATATGATTGAAATTATGCAAGCAAGCAGGGATTTGTCAAATGACATCCGAGAAAGCTTTATGTCCATTAACTCGGATCGTATGAACTCGATCATGTTTACGCTCACGCTTATGTCAGCTATTTTCTTACCGTTGACGTTTATTGCTGGCCTCTATGGCATGAACTTTTCATATATGCCGGAACTGACGGGGAAATATAATTATTTTATTGTACTTGGCATTATGATTGGGCTTGTAGGCGTAATGGTCTTTGCTTTTTATAAAATGGGATGGTTTAAATATCGAAAAGGACCTAAACTATAAAGTAGATTGTTAACCTTCCTGTATAAATGTTAATCAACTCAGTAAAAATGAAATTAAATAAGCGAAGATCTTATCTGACTCTAGATAAGATCTTTTTCTTGTGCTATAAACAAGAAAAGCAGGGAAGCGAGGGAAGAATGTGAAACACGGAAGAATGGGGCTGCGAAGCATCACGGTGCTGCTTGTATGCATGGTGGTGATTCTATCGCTATTGTTAACGGATTTATTAGTTAGCAGTTCAATTGGAAAAAATATTCGGGATCAACAGGCTGAAAAAGCTCGGACTATTGCTACGATTATTTCAGAATCAACGAACGTGAAAGAAGGACTAGAGACAAAAACACCTCAGTCAATTCAAGAATTTACTAAACGAATTCGTGAAAAATCAAGCGTCTTGTTTATCGTTGTTATGGATATGAATGGAATTCGCCAATCTCACCCAGATCCTAAAAAGATAGGAAAGAGGTTTGCCGGAGGCGATGAGCAAAAATCATTGCACGGGAAATCTTATGTATCTGTATCAAAAGGAACGCTTGATAAATCTCTGCGCGCTTTTGCACCTATTTATAATGAGAAAAATCAGCAAATTGGCGCAGTAGCTGTGGGGATTTCTTTGAATAATGTAAATGAAGCAATTAGAGATGGGCATCGTCGAATTGTTTTAGGTTCATTAATTGGTTTACTTGTAGGCGTTCTTGGTGCTATTTTATTAGCGAATTACATAAAGAAAATTTTATTTGGCTTGGAACCTTCTGAAATTGCTAAAATTCTAGAAGAGAGAAGCACCATGCTGCAGTCGGTTCGTGAAGGAGTGATAGCTGTTGATAAAGAAGGTAATATTACACTTGCTAATCGTTCTGCACGCCGCTTATTTGTTAAAGCTGGGTTAGCACCAGAGCCAATCGGTTTGTCTATTCGAGAATATATGCCCACCTCCAGGTTGGACGACGTTTTGTCTACGGGGGAATCTCATTATGATGAAGAGCAAGTCATAAATGGAGTAGCCATTGTGGTTAATAGGGTTCCGCTAGTAGTAAACGAAGAGATTGTAGGGGCACTTTCTACGTTTAGGGATAAAACAGAAGTTAATATCTTAGCAGAGCAGCTAACAGGTGTTAAAATGTATGTGGAAGCGCTTCGAGCACAATCGCATGAATTTATGAATAAACTTCATGTGATTTTAGGAATGGTGCAGATGAATTATTATGATGAGCTAAAAACGTATATTCATCAGCTTGTTAATCACCGTGTCGATGAATCTAGTTCAGTGACTAAAACTATTAAAGATCATGCGTTGGCAGGGTTCCTCATGGGCAAAATGAGTTATGCTAGAGAGGAAAGCGTAGAACTGACATTTTCCGCTGATGAAGTTATTCCAGAACCTTCAGATCCACACGTTACTCATCATCTCATTACCATTATTGGAAATTTAATTGATAATGCAATTGATTCAGTTTGTCATCAAGCCTCTAAAAAAGTGTCCGTTATGCTTGTGTATAAAAACAATAAACTTACGATTCAAGTCACGGATACAGGCTGCGGCATTCCTTCCGATACAATGAATCAGATTTTCAAGAAAGGCTTTTCTACAAAAGGCACGAGCAGAGGGTTTGGGCTGCATTTAGTAAAGCAAACGATTGATGAATTAGGTGGCCAAATCGTCATTGACTCATTTATAAATAGCGGTACCACATTCTATATTGATATTCCGTACGAAACAAGGAGAGATCAAGTTGATTAAAGTATTAATTGTTGAAGATGACCCCATGGTTGCTCAGTTTAATCAAAAGTACATTGAAGAGATAGAGGGGTTTACAGTAGTCGCTGTTGCTCATTCGGGTCGTGAAGCCTTGGTGAAGGTAAATGAATATCAAGTTGATTTAGTGCTGCTTGATATCTTTATGCCCGGGCAAAATGGTTTGAGAGTTTTACAAGAGATTCGAACAAAACAAGAGGAAATAGATGTCATTTTTATCACCGCTGCTTCAGATGCCCAAACGATTCAGCAAGCTTTACGCTACGGAGCGATTGATTATTTGATTAAGCCTTTTACATTTGAACGCTTTTATCAAGCACTTTCGGCTTACAAACAAACATTTCGCACGTTAAAACAGCAACCTCAGCTTAATCAACAGGAATTGGACGGGCTGTTGTCTAATAAAAAAATAAAAGAAGCTCCGGTAGAGCCATTGCCTAAGGGTTTAACGACTGGAACATTAGAAGTTATCGTAGAAGCCATCGAGCATCTTAAAGATCACCCTTTTTCGACCGATGATGTAGCTGAAAAAACGGGAATCTCAAGAGTGTCTATTCGAAAATATTTAAAATTTCTAACAGATATAGGTCTTCTTGGAGAAAGAATGACTTACGGCACAATAGGACGTCCTGTGTATGCGTACTTATACAATGAACAAAACCGTCACTTGCTGCATCACTACCTCGTTGACTTTGAAAAATAAAGAGATTGACCTGTCAGAGACGTCCGGTGCTATTTTGTCGGTGTGAGAATATTTTACTGTAGAGTGCCAGTGAGTTAAGTGGTATGGTTGATAATAACAAAGAAAAAAACAAGTCGTTTGACTGAAAAAGAGGTGGTTTCTTGATTGGAAGCATAGAACGCTTGACTGAATTACTGTTATCAGGGAATCAAGATGAAGCTTGGAATATTGTGTGGAAAAAAAGACAGCAGGGTTTCGATACATTTTATATTTTTCAGCAATTCATTTCAGTGTCAATGGCTCAAATCGGTATGATGTGGGAAGAAGATGAAATTTCAGTGGCTGATGAACATTTAGCTACTACTACCTGTGACTATGTTTTGTCACGCTATCAATTGTGTATAAGAGAAGAAGTTATTAAAAATGAAAAAAAAGGTCTGTTTTTGTGTATAGAAAATGAGCAGCATTTTTTAGGGTTAAAAATGATTTCCATTCTCTTTGAAGAGCACGGATGGCAGACGAAACTTTTAGGAGCAGATTCTCCGCTTTTACATGCAACGCACGCTGTTGAACAATGGAAACCTGACTTAGTAGGAATCTCGTTCAGTTTAACTCATCATATAGAAAAAGCAAATGAATATATAGAAGGATTACAAAAGACAAAACATCAGCCGCTTATTTTGGTTGGAGGCCGAGTAGTTTCAAACTATAAGTTTCCTCTTGCTCAAACAAATCAAGTTCGGTTTATTGCACAGTTAGAGGAGTTGAAAGAGTTTTTTCATTATCAATCAATTAGGGGGATTAAGGTTGTCGACTATTAAATATGCTCCGCTTCCTGTTTTTATTATGGATGAGGAAATGAATATTCTAGCGCGATCTGATGAAGCAGCCACTTTATTCGGAGAGGTTCAACATTTTTTAGAAATTGTTGACGAAGATAGTCAGATCAAAGCTAGAAAACGATTAGGGCAGAAAAAAAAATAAAAACAGAATTAGTCATGCATTCGCGCAAAGCTAAGATGTCTCTTTATACCGTGAATTGCAAATGGGAGCAAGATAAGGCGCATGTAATATGTGTAGAGGAAGATTCTCAAATTAGAATTCTTTCAGAAAAAATCCAACAACATACAGCGCGTTTATCTGAAACAGACTTAGAACTGCTGCTGCAAAAAGAACGATTAGAAAAAGCAATGAACCGAGTTATAGAACTGTCGGGACCGTTTATTCATTTATCGAACAACATGGTGCTTATACCTCTATTTGGCGATTTATTTGAGGAAGTCATCATGAAAAATGAACATCGGCTGCTCAGACAAATAGATGAGGAAACGGTTGATCGAGTTATCATTGACTTTAATGGAATAGGTCAAATTGATGAACGAGGTGTTGCAGCCCTAGAACATTTAATATGGGAATTTCAGCTAATGGGTGTACAGATTTATTTAACAGGTGTGACACCCGATCATAGTCAGTGGCTTCACCAGTATCATTTTCAAGCAAATGTAAAATCTATTAGTAACTTAGGTCAGGCCATTCATCAATTTTTTACAACGGCATGAAATGGCTACAAAAAGTGAACACTTCATATAAAGACAATAAGACAGGGGATCAATATTGATAAACAGGTGATTAAAATTTGGTGAAACACGCGCGTAAAGTAGCTTTAAGAATTTCAATTATATATATCATTATTGGCGCTGTATGGATCTTGATATCTGATAATATATCTAGAACATTAGCGCAAGGTCGTTTTGAAGTATATATTTTTTTTCAACAATACAAAGGTTGGTTTTTTATTTTAGCTACGGGGATTATTTTGTATGGATTGGTATATAGGAGAGCTTATAAACTAGTGGAGTCCCAGCAAGAGCTCGTAGTGAAAGAACACGAACTTCAAACGAGCAACCAGCACTATCAATCTTTATTCAAACATAATCCCGATGGCGTTTTTGAAATAAGTAAAACGGGTGAAGTTCTTCTTGCTAATCCAGAAGGTGAAGCAATCGTTGGATACTCCAGTGAAGAATTGCAAAAGATGAAACCTTCAGCTCTTATCGCAGCTGAAGAGTTTGATATGTGTAAAGAGTATTTTAAAGAAGTGCTGAATGGAAAAGGTGCTAAGTTCGAAATGAATGTGATCAATAGAAAGAGAGAAAGACGGTTGCTGAGGTGTTCTTTGCTTCCCATTATCGTTCATAAGCAGGTAGTAGGTGTATTTATGATTGCACGCGATATTACTACATACCGTCAAGATGAAGAGCTTATGATAACCTCGGAAAAAATGTCGGTTATTGGACAAATGGCAGGTGCCGTCGCACATGAAATTAGAAACCCGCTTACTTCTTTAAAAGGTTTTGTACAGGTTATGCAAGCCTCTAAGGAAACAAATGACACATATTTAGATATCATGATGTCTGAAATCGACCGCATCAACTTAATCTCCAGTGAAATGCTCATTCTTGGAAAAAAGCAGCATGTATCTTTTGAAAAGACCAATTTATGCGAGATTTTAAAACAAGTTATTACCCTAATGGAAGCGCAGGCCAATTTAAATAATGTTTCTATTTTATTGAAAGAAACAACAAAAAGGCCTATTTATGTTTCGGCTGATGCAAATCAGTTGAAACAAGTGTTCATCAATGTGATCAAAAACGGTGTAGAAGCTATTATGGAGAAAGGTCATATTACAATAACAGTTGAAGAAAAAGATACACGAGTATTGATTCACTTTGAAGACAATGGAATTGGAATGAGTCAAGAGAGGATTGAACAAGTAGGAACGCCGTTTTATTCTACAAAAGAAGCTGGCACTGGCTTAGGGCTGGCCGTGTGTTACAAAATCATGGAGCGTCATCAAGGTACCATGCATTTTAAAAGCGGTAAAGGAAAAGGGACAACGGTTACTATTGATATGCCAATTATAGAACGAAACAGCCGCCTCTCGTAGTTCAGAGAGGCGGCTGTTTTCGTGAAAAAGAGAAAGTAAGCAGCTGAGCCCTTTGGTCTGGATCCATATAGGACATAAAACCTCCTTCTTATACAAGTTTTCGTCCATAATAAAGAGGATCATATTGTTTTCTATAGAAGCAATAGTGTATCATAGTTGAAGCTATGTTTATTGATGTAGAAAAGTTAAGGTAACAACCGATTTTTCTACTGACGGATTGACAGGGTCCCTTGGGATAAGAAAGGTTTATTTATAAATAGAAATTAAGGTCAGTATTAACGCAAATGGCCACTGATACATTCGTTTAATTGAAATGAAAAAAATCGTTTATAATATCGAGAAAAGCATGGAAAAGGAGATAGATATGAGTCAGTTTATAGAGACTTTACAGCCTTTTTTACAAGAGGCATGGAAAAAAGCAGGGTTCAATGAGCCTACTGCCATTCAAACGAAAGCTATTTCAGAGATTTTAGCTAATAAAGATGTAATAGGAGAATCCCCAACGGGAACAGGAAAGACGCTGGCATATTTGTTGCCTGTCTTACATCGCATTCAGCCGGGACCATCTCATATTCAAGCAGTTATTTTAGCATCTTCCCATGAATTAGTTATGCAAATTCACGGTGAAATTCAAACTTGGTCGCAGGGAAGCGGTATTTCAAGCGCTGCGTTTATTGGCGGAGCAAATATGAAACGGCAATTAGAAAAACTCAAAAAACGTCCTAATATTATTGTTGGTACCCCAGGACGTTTGAACGAGCTAATTAAAATGAAGAAATTAAAAATGCACGAAGTCAAAACAATTGTGATTGATGAAGCGGATCAATTGTTTGTACCTGAGCATGTTCAAACGGTTCAACAGATTGTAAAAATGGCGTTAAGTGATCGTCAAATCCTAGTCTTCTCAGCTACTGTATCAGAACGTACCAAATCGCTAGCGAAAGATATGATGAACCACCCTCTTGAAATAGAGGTAGGAAGAGATGAACTTCCTGCTTCGAAGGTAGAGCATGTATACATCAAAAGTGAAGCTAGAGATAAAGTGGACGTGCTTAGAAAACTAGTTCGTCAAGAACAAATGAAAGCTTTAGCCTTTTTTAAAGGAATTGATACTTTAATCGAGTTTGAAGAAAAATTAACATTTAAGCGTGTAGAAGCAGGCTCTTTACACAGTGAAACGAAAAAAGAAGATCGTGCTACGACGATTAAAGGGTTTCGAAAAGGAGATTTCCCTGTCTTATTAGCAACGGATGTCGCAGCTAGAGGATTAGACATTAAGGGATTGACGCATGTAATTCACATCGATGTTCCTCAAGATGCAGATCAATACGTACATCGCTCAGGTAGAACAGGCAGATCGGGAGCAGAAGGTACGGTCATTTCTCTTGTGACTGAACGTGAAGAACGAAATTTAAAACAAATCGCACGTGAACTTCAACTTTCATTAGTGAAAAAAGAACTTTATATGGGTGAAATCGTGGATGAAGGAACAAAAGAGCAGTCCCGTACAGCTAAAAAACCTTCAAAAAAGCCGTTTAACAAGAAAAAGAAACAAAAAGGTCGAATGTAAACTAGGTATTCTTCCTTTTTATAACAGCAGTGTCATAACCTAAAAAGCAACGTCTACTGCTTTATTACAGCAGCCTGGCGTTGTTTATTTTCTCTATTTTCCCTGTATAAATAAGTAAAAAAAGAGAAATGTAGATATTTTTTCCTAGGTATGAAAATAGTTTGAATGATGGATTTTGTTTTTTGTAACCTTATTTTAACATTACTTTAAGAGACTTCTAATAAAAGAGGAAGAAGGACGTGGGGACATTTTATGGATGCAATTGATGATCTCTTTGACGACATAGAGCGAAGAAGAAAAAGTAAAGAATATAGTCGAGATGCAGATCAATTAGAATCATATTTACATGAAGTTCAACGTATCATGGAATTTCTTGAAGAGGGTATCTATCTGTTTCAAAATTCGCACCAACAATATGCGTCAGATTGGTCAGGGCGTTCTAAGAGCTCATATGAGGATATTTATAATGATATTACGCAATCTACTTTTCATCTGTACGACGTAAGGGATGAATTGTTTCAAACTTTACGCTTAGAAATTTCACGACTAAGAGAGTTAGCATCGGCGTAATAAATAACATTATCGACTCACTCCTTTAGAAAGTGAGTCTTTCCGTATAGGCTTAAAAAATGTTTAGATGATGACTGAAGGCTTACAAGAGATAGGGGGACGGACATACATGGAGATAAAAGTAAATCCAGAGGTGCTGCAGACATTTGCAGAGCGAATTCAGCAGTCTCATTCACAGACGGCTGATGCACTTCAAAAACTAAGCTGGGAAGCTACAAATCTACATTTCTTGTCTGTTGCAGATATTGATAAAGTGCTGGACTTGCAGGAAGAGTTACAGCATATGATTCGCAAACTTGATTCGCTAACGGAAAACGCACATTTATTAGTAAAAGACACGGCAGAACAAATGAGAAAAGCAGATGGAGAGCTAGAAGGCTCTTCAGGCTGGACGGAGTTTTGGTCGAGCGTATGGAGCGATGGGAGCACCCATTCACAAGATACGTGGAATGATATAAAGAACTTAAAAGAATGGAATACGTATGACAATATGCATAGAACGATTGAAAAACCTTTAGGTACTCTTAATGTTATGTGGAATTCGCTTTCTATGTCTTGGGAAGAAAAAGTAGTGAATGGTTCTACATGCAGTCGAACGGAATTTTTTACTTATGGCGTTATTCAAATGGGGTTGGGCATTTTAAGTCAGGAAATGAATCCTTCAAACATTATGTTTAGTGACAGCACAGAGGAAGTGAAGAGAGAATGAATGAAGTATATGATGGCGCTGGAAGTGAAATGGTACAGTTCCTTACAGGGTTGTCTCGGCAATGAAATATACATTTAACTTATTAGAAAAATCATTAATTGAAGCAATGAAAGATAATAAGAAAATTGCTCAATTTTATAAAACTTTAATGAATAGCAATTTATGGCTAGTTGTGAATTCAGAGCATGGAGCATCAGATATATTGATTGCAGAGCACTACGTTCAGACAATGAAAAGCGCAGCGTACCGATATTTACCTGTTTTTTCGTCAAAATATCCGATTGAACAGATGCTGAAAGATGAAAAGACCGTATGCGTATCATTTAAGGATATGCTGCCTGTATTAAATGAAGAAATAGCGATATTACTTAACCCTGACACGCCTCTCTCAAAATTATTCATCCCCGAAGAAATAAGGATGTTAAAAGAAGATCAAAATTATTTTAAGCAGTAGCCAAAAAATAAAAAGCGCATGTGCTTTTTCCAAGCATGTCTGAATCTTAAATAAATATAAGATATATAAAGAGGCAGGGCCTTAAATAGGCTGCTGCTTTTTTATTACTAGTAAATAGTTCTATAGATAATGAACGAAAATGTAATTTAATAGTCTTATAGTTTTTATTTTCCTTTAAATAGGTACCTATAGATCATATGGAAAAGGTTTAAATGAGAACAAAATCTTGGTTGTTTAGGTTTTATTTGCATTTTTTAGGGGTATTTGTAGATACATATTCTCATTTTTGGAGGCTTTTGCAAGTAACCTTTGACCTTATCACTAGAGTTTCTTACAATAATAGTAAATATATAAACCGAAGGAGAGATATGTATGTCAGGAATTATTCGCGTAACACCAGCAGAGCTTCGCGACATGGCAGGTCGTTATACTAACGAAAGCGGTCAAGTTCAAGAATTAGTAAGTCGTCTTGATACAATGAAAAATCAACTTCAAGACATGTGGGAAGGTGCTTCAAGCGAAGCGTTTGCTGCTCAATACGAAGAACTAAAGCCTTCTTTCGTTGAAATGTCTAACCTACTTACAAAGATTGCTAAGCAATTAGATGACTCTGCAAACGTTCTTGAAGATACAGATAACCAAATCGCTAGCCAAATCCGCGGTTAACTTCATCTAATAATCTAAGTGAAGTAATAAAAGGAGCGCCCTATTCTCAAAAGATGAAGGCGCTTTTTCTATGTTTTGAGGTGATGAAACCCTATGTATATAGAAGTAACAGTAGACTTAAAGCACTATACAGGTGATCGGTTCGATTTGCGACTATCAAACTATCATTCACTCAAAAAAGTAGTCGAGATCGTTTGGCAAGCTAAAAAGATTACTCAATCACCAAAGGACGGTGCGTGGATACGTGTTTCAAATAAAAATCTTATTTTCTCGGGAAATGAGACGATGATTAACTGCGGAATTACCACAGGTGATTGTATCGAAATTCTCTAAAGGAGTCTATTAGAATGTCAGAGAAGAAACCGACTTACTTAGAAGAACAGCTCGAAGCTGTAATGACACGTCATAATAATGAATATACATTTGTTTTTCAAAAAGAAAAAATTCGACTTAATCGTTCTGTTGAAATTGAAATGTTAAAGGATGTAAACATGGCTTTTCAAAAAGAAATCATGATGAGCGATGATGAACTTAAAATAACAATTAAGCCTACCTCTGAATTTCAACCTTTTACGGCATTAAGAGGAAAAGAAGAACAGCAAAAGTGGCTGTTTGCAGATCAGCTTATCAAACAGGTAAAGCAGCATTCTTTTTCAAGGCTGCATTTGTTGATTTGTCCAGAAAATATCATTTTTGATAAAAGTTTAAGTCCGGCTTTTTTACACTATGGAGTGAAAGAAAGTTTACCTCCTTATGAGTCTAACGAGGAACAAAGCTTTCAAGAGTTAAAGGCTACGATAGCAGCGGCCGTTGACTCATCACATACATTTGAACAGTATTTTAAGTTATATGAGACCTTGCAATTAAAAGAAGACGCTAAAAAAATAATGCATATCAGCAATGAGGAAGAGTTGAGTCAATTTGTTCAGCATAAGCTAACTCAAATTGAAAAGCATCAAAAGACACTCGTTCAACTTCCTCAAAAACGCTGGACCATTTTTAAGTTTTCATCTGTGGGTATACTTGTCTTATTAATTCCAGCTCTTATTTATACTTTTTACTCTTACTTTTTTGCTCAGCCGAAACAAGAAGCATTTGTAGAAAGCAACGAATACTTTCTTGAAAAAAACTACAGCAAAGTAGTCGACACACTTGAAGATTATGACATTGAAAGCATGCCTAAAATTGTGCAATACGAAATAGCAACTTCCTATCTTGTTAATGAAAAGTTAGGGGAGGAGCAAAAAGCAAATGCTTTAAAGACCATTACGCTTCAGTCAGATCCTCAGTATTTTGCCTATTGGTTTTACATTGGCCGAGGAGACAACAAAAAAGCGCTAGAAGTCAGCAGGTTGTTAGAAGAACGTTCGTTAATTATCTATGCACTAATGAAATACGAAGGTCAGCTAAAGACAGACAACGATTTAGCGGCTGATAAAAAGCAAGAGGAGCTTGATAAAGTAGCGAACGAACTTGAAGAATTTAAGAAAGAAAATGATCAGCAAGAAGCGGAAGCAGCCAAGCAGCAAGAAGAGAAACAAGCTGAGGAAGCACAGGCGGCCAAGCAGCAGGAAGAAGAACAGAAAGCTGCAGAAGCCGAGAAAAAGAAACAAGAAGAGCAGAAAAAACAGCAGGAAGATCAATCGAAGTAGGGAGGTAGTTGTATGAATATGCTTTGGGTAGTTAGTGGGCAAACGTATCAGCAGCTGCCTGTAGATTTTAAAACCTTTCGCCAAGCAACGGTAGGAAACACTCAGCATCAAACTTTTACGTTTTCCTATCCGTTTGAGAAAGGGCAAATGACGCTGTCATCTGAAAAGAACGGCCGGCTCTTGATTTCCTACGGAGAAAAAAGGATAGCAGAGCTATCTGTTTCTCAGTCGTTTGTATGGCGAGAACAAGGACATGCTTTAACCTTTGTCCTTACAGACACGGCTGTTAAAGAAGCTGTCTATTATATTGATTACGGCTCAGAAGTCTCGTTTTCCACAAGTGATGAAGCAGCTGATGTGTATCAGCAGAAAGAAAAGTGTGTAATAGAGCCAAAAGAAGGATTTTACTTATCAAAGATAAACGGGAAGTGGAAGGTCTTTTATAACCAAGAACCGCTTTATCTTAACGGACACCGACTAGAAGAGAATACGAACCTTCAGCCTGGAGATCTTATTTTATGGTCTTCTATGACAATTCAATTGATCGAAAAAGATTTGCTGAAGATTCAAAGCTGCTATGATTATGCATCTAAGCTTCCAGCTACGGCACAGCCTATTTCTGAAATGAAAAAGAAGTACCCGGTTTATAGACGGACACCGCGCATGATATATGATTTGCCTAATGATAAGGTGAGCTTGTCCTTTCCGTCGCAAGACAATGATGAAAATAACCGAAGCTTATGGCTTACTATTTTACCGCCATTAGTCATGCTTTTAGTCATGGGTACGGTCTCGATTATTCAGCCTAGGGGAATTTTTATTATTATATCTGTCATGATGTTTACGACCACGCTGATTGTATCTACTGTTCAATATTTCAAAGATAAAAAACAGCGCAAGAAGCGGCAGGAGCGTCGTCGTCGAATTTATACAAAGTATTTAGAGAACAAGCGCGAGGAATTACAAGAACTAGTATCAGTTCAACGAGATGTATTATCTTATCATTTTCCGACGTTTGAACGAATGAAATATTTAACAGAACAGATTTCTGATCGAATTTGGGAACGAACTGTAGAAAGCAGTGATTTTTTACAGGTGCGCCTTGGAACAGGAACAGTTCCGGGAAGCTACCAAATTTCTTTGAATAGCGGAGATATGGCTAATCGAGAAATTGATGATTTGCTTGAGCAGTCTCAGCACATGGAAAAGGTCTATCGAGAAGTGAAAAATGCCCCTGTTACCGCTCATTTAGGTTTAGGCTCTATCGGTCTGGTAGGAAAGATGAAAACGGTGAAGAATGAACTGCATCAGCTTGTAGGACAGCTGGCATTTTCCCACAGTTATCATGACGTAAGATTCGTATTCATTTTTGATGAAGAAGAATATAAAGAGTGGGAATGGATGAAATGGCTTCCGCATTTTCAGCTTCCGCATTCTTTTGCGAAAGGTTTCATCTATAATGAACAAACGAGAGATCAGCTTTTATCTTCTATTTATGAAATGCTGAGAGAACGCGATTTGGATGAAGCAAAAGGAGAAGGGGTTTTCTTGCCTCACTTTGTTTTTATTATTACGAATCAGCAGTTAATTGCAGATCACGTTATCTTAGAGTATTTAGAAGGGTATCACCCTCACCTTGGGTTTTCTGCGATATTTGCGGCAGAGACAAAGGAAAGCTTAACGGAGCATGTTCATACACTCGTCCGTTATATTAACGAATCCGAGGGGGATATATTAATTCAAAAGCAAAAGGCTGTGAATATTCCATTTCAGCTTGATAAACACACGCTTGATTATAATGAAAGATTTGCAAGGATGCTGCGGACATTGGATCACCAAGTTGGCATGACCAACTCAATTCCAAATAGCGTTTCATTCTTAGAATTATTTAAAGCAAGAGAAATTGGTGAGTTGGATATCATGCAAAGGTGGCAAAGCAATGAATCAGCTAAGTCGCTAGCAGTTCCTATTGGGTTAAAAGGAAAAGAAGATATTGTTGAACTAAATCTTCATGAAAAGGCTCACGGCCCTCATGGATTACTTGCAGGTACGACGGGGTCAGGGAAAAGTGAATTCTTACAAACGTACATTCTTTCGCTAGCAGTGAATTTCCATCCCCATGAAGTCGCGTTTTTATTGATTGACTATAAGGGCGGAGGAATGGCTCAGCCGTTTAAAAACATGCCTCATCTGCTTGGAACCATTACAAATATTGAAGGAAGTAAGAATTTTAGTACAAGAGCCTTAGCTTCTATTAAAAGTGAATTAAAGCGACGCCAGCGCTTGTTTGATAGATATGAAGTCAATCACATTAATGACTATACAGATTTATATAAGCAAGGTATGGCAGAAGAACCTCTGCCTCATTTATTCTTAATCTCGGATGAGTTTGCCGAGTTAAAAAGTGAAGAACCAGAGTTCATTCGGGAATTAGTGAGCGCGGCGCGCATTGGACGTAGTCTAGGAGTTCATTTAATTTTAGCCACGCAAAAGCCAGGCGGTGTTATTGACGATCAAATATGGAGTAATGCGCGCTTTAAAGTAGCTTTAAAAGTCCAAGATGCCGCTGACAGTAAAGAAATCTTAAAAAATGCAGACGCTGCTTCTATTACGGTGACGGGTCGAGGCTATCTGCAGGTTGGAAATAATGAAGTGTATGAACTGTTTCAGTCAGCTTGGAGCGGCGCGCCGTACATGGAAGATACGTATGGGGCTGAAGATGAAGTCGCCATTGTCACAGATCTCGGGTTGATTCCTTTATCTGATGTATCTACTCAGCAGACGTCATCTAAACAAGCGGAAGCAGAAATTGATGTTGTGGTGCAAAAAATTGAAAAAACGCAGCAGGAACTAGCTATCAAAAAATTAAATAGTCCATGGCTGCCGCCTCTTAAAGAGAGATTGCTTCGCAGTGAGTACACAGAGAAGCGAGACGGCGTATTCCCAATTGGCTTGATTGATGAACCGGAAAAGCAAAGTCAAACGGTATACAACTATCAGCTGATGGACGATGGAAACATTGGTATATTTGGTTCGTCAGGATACGGTAAATCGTTTACAGTCATGATGTTGCTTCTTAGTCTAGCTGAAAGACAAAGCCCGGAGCAGCTTCATTATTACATTTTTGACTTTGGAAACGGCACGCTGCTGCCGCTTCGTCAGCTGCCTCATACGGCGGATTATTTCTTAATGGATCAAATGCGTAAAATTGAAAAATTTATGACGATTATCAAACAAGAAATCGCAAGGCGAAAGCAGTTATTTCAACAGCAGGAAGTTAGCAATATCAAAATGTATAATGCTCTAAGTTCAGAAGAGCTTCCTCTAATTTTTATCACGATTGATAATTTTGATCTTGTCAAAGAAGAAATGCAAGATCTAGAAATGCAGTTCACACAGCTCGTGCGTGACGGCCAGTCTTTAGGAATTTATATGATCTTTACCGCGACGCGCGTGAATTCTATTCGTCAGTCGCTTATGAATAACTTGAAAACGAAGGTTGTTCATTATTTAATGGATCATTCAGAAGCGTATTCTATTTTAGGACGTACGCCGTATGCGCTAGAGTCTATTCCAGGCCGGGCTATTATCAAAACGGATCAGCCTTATTTTGCGCAGCTGTTTTTACCTGCGGAAGGAAAAGATGATTTTGAAATTTTTGATACAGTTAAGCTGCACATTCAACGATTAAAGAATCAATATGCTGATGCTACTGTTCCGGAGCCTGTACCAATGCTGTCATCGAAACTTGTGCTTGCCGAGTTTATGACGGACAGAAGGGTTATTCGGGAAAAAGGAGTCATTCCTCTTGGGTTAGATGAAGAGTTTGTTCGACCGGTGCATATGAACTTTACGAAAAATAAGCATTGCATCGTCATGGGGCAGACGCAAAAAGGAAAAACAAATGTAGTGAAGGTCATACTGCAAACAGCGCTTGAACAAGGCGTGAAGCAAATCGGATTATTTGATTCGGTTGATCGCGGTTTATCAAGTTATACAGCTGAAGATGAAGTTGTTTACATGGAAACAAAAGAACAGATTATCGACTGGCTTGATTTAACTGAAGAACGGTTGCAGCGACGTGAAAATAAGTATTTGGAAGCAGTGCAGGAAGGAACGGTACACAGTCTTTCATTTGCTCCGATCATGCTTGTAGTAGACGGATTTGTACGATTCCAGCAAAACTTAGACAGCGTCCTGCAGGATCGTATTACAAAATTGATGAAAAATTATAGTCACCTGGGCTTTAACTTGATTGTTGCAGGGAACAACAATGAGTTTTCAAAAGGATTTGACGCGTTAACAACAGAAGTGAAGCAAATTAGCCAAGCTGTGCTGCTGATGAAGAAAACAGAGCAAAGCTTATTTACACTTCCTTATGACCGAAAAGAAGCCGACGTTAATCCTGGCTTCGGTTATTATATTAAAAGTGGAAAAGAAACAAGAATTCAAATCCCGCTATGTGTAAGTGAAAGGAAGATCTTAACATGACCGAACAGCGTAAGTATACACTTAAAGTCATATTAGCTGTTGTTTTAATTTTGGCTCTTCCTTCTTTCTTTTTCCAGTATATTGGAGACAATCCGCTGCAAGTCACAGAAAACTCAACAAGAACGATTGCGGTGGTTAACGAAGATAATGGAGTAAAAGAAAATAGTGAAAAAGCGATAGAGTTTGGAGAAAAAGTGACTCCTCTTTTACAGGAGGGGTCGGATTATCAATGGACCGTGCTTGGACGAAGCGCAGCTACAAGCGGTTTACAGAATGGAAAATATGATGCGGTTATCTATATTCCCTCGACTTTCTCACAAAATATTTTATCGTATCAGGAAAAAAAGCCAGAAAAAGCTACTTTGGAATACAAAGTTCAAAGTCAGCTTAACGCAGTTAATAAGGAAAAAGTAGTAGGGGAATTAGAAGATGCTACTACAAAGGTTAATAATGAAATGTCCTCTTTGTACTGGAGTTATGTATCACAGGAAGTGGATAAAGTACGCGGACAGTTCGATAAAATTCTAAATAAAGAAATCGCCTTTCAAAAAACAATGGTCGCTTTTTATAAACCGAATTCAAAAGATTTAGCAGGTGAATTAAATGATCAAAAGAAAATTCTTCAGCAAATCCAAGATAATGTAAATAAAGCAGAAAAAGGTTCGAGTGACAGACAAGGCGACGTAGAACAGGTTGAAAAGAATTTAAACAGCTTTATTGAATATGTAAATCAATATCAAACATATCAAGAAACACAGAAACAAATGCTTGAAAAAACGCAGGCTCAAAGCGTCACTGCGATTCAAGAAGGGCTTTCTTCCCTTGAATCTAATCAGCCAAGCTCTAAGCAAAATTTTAATGAGCAGGCCAATCAAGTGTTTAGTGGCTTATCTTCCATTCAACAGCAGTTGGATCAAAATCAAAAAGCCGTTGGAGAACTTGGAGACCAACAAGCGGATAACATCAGTGAACAAGAAAAAGCTCTGCAAGATTTGAACGGCCAAATAGTCAGTTCCTATAAACAGCAGTCTGAGCAAACAACCCTAAATCAAATTGAAAGTAAGCTAAAGCCGCTTCGTGCGCAGCTAGAGACAGCTTCATCAAATGATAGTGGCGGAGGCTCAACGGATCCAGGGGAAAGTGATGGAACTCAGCCAGACCCTACTCAAGGCGGAGAGACGCCAATGGACCCTGGGGAAGGTGACGGAACTCAGCCAGATCCGAATCAAGGTGGAGAGACGCCGACGGATCCTGGAGAAGATGATGGAACTCAGCCAGATGCTGGTCAAGGCGAAGGAACGTCAGAACCAATTAAAGTGGATTTATCTCAGCAAACAGCAAAGCTTGATGATATATCAAAAGGTCTTGAAGACTTAGAACAGCAGCTCCAAGGAATGGTGAACGAAACACCTGAAGCACCTGAGACATCTGAGGGAACGGAAACGCCTGAAACGCCTGAAACACCGGACACACCGGATGCATCAGGTACATCCAATGCTGTGAAAAGTGCGCTTGAAAAAGTGGCTAATCTGAAAATACAGGTACAAGCAGTCAAAGATGAGCTGCAAAATGTAACAGTTCAGCCGGAAGCTTCAGGAGAAAATACGGATGCGCTGAAGCAGAAAATTGCCAGTTTGGAAGCAGACGTTAAGTCTTTGACAGCACAGAAAAACAAAGCAGAGAAAGACTTAGAAGAAGCGACCAAGTCGTCCAGCAGTCAAATTGCTAAGCTTCAAGAAGAAAATGAACGATTAAAAAAAGAGAATGAAAAGTTGAAAGAAGACGACAAAAAGCCTTCTAAAGGTAGTGTGAATGTAGACAATCTCATTACGATGATTACAAACAAAGAAGATAAAATTTTATCTTCTCCAAACCTTTCAGCTTCTCGCAAGGAAAAGTTGAGCAATACATTCTCAGGTAAGATTCAAAGCAGCAGTGCAGAAGATCTGCTAAAGTACTACGGTGATTTATCGCAGTATGATTTGACTTTAGCTCAGGTAGGAAATACAGACATACAGAACAGCGTCCTTAACAATGACTCTATTAAGGGAAGTTTACAGCAGGCGTTAGCTGGCACCGTCTCTTCTCAAGATGCACGTAAGCAAATCCAACAAAACCTGTCTCTAACAAAAGAAGAGTTAGCACAGTTCCAAAGTTCAGTGCAAGATTTTGCTGATCAATATGGACAAACAGTTGATGCTGAACAAGCATCTATTATGGAAGAGCTATCAGCTATTCAAGAAAAAGCAAATGCAATGAATCAAGAGCTTCAATCTAGCGCAGGTGAAGACCAAGCATTAGAAAAGAAAGAAGCTCCGGACGTAACGGGCTTAATGACGCTGCAACAAAGCATGGGTCAAGAGTTGAAGGGAATGAACGAACTCATTTCATCTTTAGGTGAAAGACAAGCAAATGTTGTCACATACACAGATGAATTGCAGAAGCGTGTAAATGAAGTCCAGGATAAAGCTGACACGCTTAACAGCAAGTGGGCCCAAAACGTGGATTCAACGAAGTTGGTTCGCGGCCAGGTATACCGTTTGTTAAATAATACATTAGTAGATGGACAGAATAATGATTACGTTTATCATTATTTAGCCAATCCTCTTCAAGTAAGCGGTGAAGTGCCGGCTGAAAAAGTAAAAGAGGTTCCACCAGTTGTCATTTTGGTTATTATCTTAATCAGCAGCTTACTAATTGGCTATTTCAGTCAATACTACCGACATGCACCTATGCTTGTGAAAGGTACGCTGTTTGGGTTATTGAATTTGATTGTAGGGTTAATGGTAAGTATCTTTAGCCTTAATATTTATTCGTTATCGGGAGACCGGGCAATGGAATGGTCAATCTTTACGATTGTCTTATTACTTGCTACATCTACACTCGTACGTATTGCTTTCTTATTAGGGAGCTTCGCTGGATGGGTGACGACAGTAGGGTTGATTTTATTTTATATTACCCCACTTCTTAACTTATCTATGCCAAACTTTAATTACGAAGATCCAGTATCTAAAGTATATATGTCAATTCAATATGATACGCAGTCGCTGTTTGGACAGGCGCTTATTGTATTACTGGGAATGACTGCCGTTTTAAGTGTTCTGCCATCTATTATTCGTGCTTTAAAGACGACTAAAGAGGTTGAAAATGATGAAACCTATAGTGCTTAATAAGAAGATTGGAAGTATTGTTCTTATTTTTTCACTTCTTTGTTTCCCTATAGCAGCAGCGGCTGAAGATGATGACGGAAACGTTGAAGAGATTAAACCAAATGTATATAAGGATGATCCGATTAACTTGGACCCCGAATCTTTGCTGGAAAATAAAAAAGAAGTAGGAAATATTCCGGAGGAAATAAAGGATCTTACATTTGAAAAAGAGGAAGATGCAGAGAAAGAGAGCTTAAAAGAAAGTCTTTTTGCGAACGCATCAGCTGAAGATAATACGATTTCTGCGAAAGCAAAAGAATATAACTTGTTTTCTTCTAAAAACACTTCCTACAAGAAAGATCGAACAGAACAAACTGCCTCTGAAAAGTCATCAGACCTACAATGGTTTTATTTATTATTGATTGGTGTGGGGGTTGTTGTATTATTTGCGGTTTTAATACCGCGCATTAGCCCTCAGCCTTCTGTGAAAAAATGAAAAAACCTCGCTGTTAATCAACAGCGAGGTTTTTGCGTATAGACGTAAATTTACAGGCGGCGGAAGCCTTCTTCAAACAAATAATCTTCGGCTTCTTCGTAAGATAGAAATGCTGCCTCTAAATTCAAGCCAGAATAAACATTCCACAGATCATCTTCATGAACAAGTAAAAGCGTTGCATTGTCTGGACCGTTCCAGCGCTGTTCATTTCCATTCCCTACAATAGCTTCTTCTCTAGCTGTATCAGGAAGGGTTGACAAAGATTCAATAGAAGCTTCAATAATTGAGCGAAGCTCTTCTTCTGTATAATCACGGATATTTACAAGACCTTTGTCATTTGTTTCATATCCTTTTAAAAACCCTCCATATACAAATCCATTTCCGTTAGGATGCAGATGATGCACAACAACCGTTTTATCGTACACGCTTTCTTCATAATGAAAATTCACGCGTCCTAAAGATACATCTTTTCGATGCAGCTCTGGAAACGATGAAATAATAGCTAATTTTTCGTCAAAACTAAGCATACACAATCCTCATTTCTATTTAAATCATTTCATTTTCTGAAATGGTATAAGCTCTTTTACGATTCGGTTGATTATACCATATATAAAGAAAGACACATAATGCTTTTTCCAATGTGGACTTTTAAAAATATAACCCTTCGCATAAAGTGGCCGTCACTGTAAAGAAGAATACATCTTTTTCACTATAAAACTTAACAAAAAAGAGGCAGGGAATTCACAGTGAAAAAATAATATAAAGAGGTGGAAGAAAACTAGTTTTCAAACCTATCATATAGGAGGAATAAAAAAGTGAAATTATACGATCTGTGTAAAAAAACATGGGCACTATCCCTGCTTGTTTTTGTTCTTTTAGTGAGCTTAACTCCTGTTAGTCAAGCAGCCGCATTTTTATCTGTTGCACAAGCTCTTGAGAATCAAAACAATAGTGTACAAACGGTTAAAGGATATGTAGTAGGTCAACCTACAGGCACATCTACAGTTATTACGAGCAATTACCCAAACGATTATGCACTTGCACTTGCTGATAGTGCAAATGAAACCAATACAGACAAGATGGTATACGTTCAAATTCCTTCAAATTTGCGAAGTACATTTGGACTTCAAAGTCACTCGGAGTTAAAACGGAAAAATCTTACTGTTACGGGCACACTCACTCCTTATTTTTCACACCCAGGAATAAAATCAGTTACTTCTATCAGTACAGAAACAGGAGGAACTGATCCGGCTCCAGATCCCACAGAGCCAACTGTTCCAGTAGAAGACTATTATCGTACTGCAGCTGGAAAAACAGGAAATACCTTAAAGACAGAGCTTCATAACATTATTGATCATCATACAGAACTGTCGTATTCAGCCGTATGGGAAGCTTTAAAGAAAACGGATGAAGATCCAGCTAACGTAAATAACGTTATTTTGCTCTACACGGGGCGTTCACAGGCTAAGAGTACAAATGGAGGCGGAGTGGACGATTGGAATCGTGAGCACGTCTGGGCAAAGTCTCACGGGGATTTTGGAACAGCTATGGGACCTGGAACAGATCTTCATCACTTACGTCCAACCGACGTGTCTGTAAACAGTACGAGAGGAAACTTAGATTTTGATAACGGAGGGACGGAACATAGCGAAGCACTCGGAAATTATTTTGACAGTGATTCATGGGAACCTCGAGATCAAGTAAAAGGCGACGTGGCTCGTATGTTGTTTTATATGGCCGTGCGCTATGAAGGCGATGTAAGTGATGAGCCTGACTTAGAACTTAATAACACAGTAAATAATGGCACTGCTCCTTATCACGGGAAATTATCTGTGCTTCTTCAATGGAACGCCCAAGATCCAGTAGATGATCGAGAACGACGTAGAAATGACATTATTTATTCAGATTATCAGCATAACCGCAACCCGTTTATTGACCATCCTGAATGGGTGAATGAGATTTGGAACTAATGAAGGAGGCGTCCTGGCAGGGCGTCTTTTTTTTATAAAAGAAAAAGGAAAAAACTAAAATCCGCCGAATACCTATAGGTGATTTTGAAAAAAATGGAGGGAAGATATGAAACAGCTATGTAAAAAAGGATTGGCTTTCGTTTTGATATTCATTTTTGTTAACGCTTTCATTTTAAGTCCAATTAACGGAGTGGCTGCCGTAGATGGAAATTCAATGAATCCAGGTTACAAAACCTATTTAATGGCGCCTTTAAAAAAGGTAACAGACTATACGACATGGGAAGCCTTTGAGAACGATTTACGCAAAGCGAAACAAAATGGATTTTATGCAGTGACAGTAGACTTCTGGTGGGGAGATATGGAGAAAAACGGCGATCAGCAGTTTGATTTTTCCTATGCGCAGCGCTTTGCTCAAGCTGCTCGTAATGCAGGTATAAAGATCGTTCCTATTATTTCTACTCATCAGTGCGGAGGCAATGTAGGAGATGATTGTAACGTTCCGCTTCCATCTTGGGTATGGAACTTAAAAAGCGATGATAGCCTTTACTTTAAATCTGAAACGGGAACGATAAATAAAGAAACGCTAAGCCCGCTTGCAACAGACGTTATTTCTAAGCAATACGGTGAGCTCTACACGGCATTTGCGCAAGCGTTAGCACCTTATAAAGAAGTGATTGCTAAAATCTATTTATCAGGAGGCCCTGCAGGTGAAATTCGTTATCCGTCTTATACAGCAGCAGACGGAACCGGCTATCCGTCTAGAGGGAAATTTCAAGTGTATACGAACTTTGCCAAAAGCAAGTTTCAATCATATGCTTTGACTAAATACGGTTCACTCGCGGGCATTAATCAAGCATGGGGAACCAATTTAACGTCTGCATCGCAAATTTTACCGCCGTCAGATGGCTATCAGTTCTTAAAAGATGGTTATTCAACAGCTTATGGAAAAGATTTCTTAGCATGGTATCAAGGAGCTTTGGAAGATCACACAAAACGTATTGGACAGTTAGCTCATCAGGCTTTTGATTCCACCTTTAACGTACCAATCGGTGCAAAAGTGGCGGGAATTCATTGGCAGTATAACAATCCCACGATTCCTCATGCTGCAGAAAAACCTGCTGGATATAATGATTACAATGCGCTTTTAGATGCGTTTAAAACAGCTAAATTAGATATAACGTTTACGTGCTTAGAAATGACGGACAGCGGAAGTTATCCAGAATATTCTATGCCAAAGACACTTGTACGCCAGGTAGCAGGTATTGCGAATGCAAAAGGAGTTGTTTTAAACGGGGAAAATGCTTTAACTATAGGCAGTGAAGATCAATATAAAAAAGCAGCTGAAATGGCCTTTAACTATAATTTTGCAGGATTTACGTTGCTTCGTTTCTACGATGTTATTAACAATGATACGCTGATGGGGCAATTTAAAAATACGTTGGGCGTTACACCTGTTGCGCAAACGGTTGTAGTAAAAAATGCGCCAACCGCATTAGGAGAAACGGTTTATATTGTTGGAGACAGAGCTGAGCTAGGTCAGTGGGATACGTCCATGTATCCAATTAAATTAACATATAATTCATCTACAGCTGATTGGAGAGGCACCGTCTATTTTCCTGCGAGTCAAAATGTTCAATTTAAAGCAATTGTGAAGAGAGCTGATGGATCGTTAAAAGCATGGCAGCCTTCGCAGCAATATTGGAGCGTACCTTCAACAACAATGACGTATACAGATAATTGGTAAAACAAAGCCGCATAGCACGTGCTATGCGGCTTTATTTTGAACACAAGAATTATTTCCAGTTCTCTTGAATAAATTCATCTCGACCGGACTTAGCACGGTCTTCTTTATAATGCTTTGGATTTTTCTTGTGGAAATCTTGGTGATACTCTTCGGCTTCATAAAACGTAGAGGCAGGAAGAATGCTTGTTACGATTGGTTTTTTAAAACGTCCGCTTTCTGCGACCTCTAGCTTCGTCCCTTCAGCTGCTTGTTTTTGGCTGTCGTTATGGTAAAAAATTGCTGTTCGATACTGCGAGCCGCGATCTTGAAATTGACCTCCGTCATCTGTTGGATCAATTTGCGGCCAATAAAGATCTAATAAACGTTTATACGGAAACACTTCGGGGTCAAATGTGATTTGAACCACTTCGTAGTAACCGCTTGTTCCAGATTTTACTTGCTCATAAGTAGGGTTATCCACAGTTCCCCCCATATATCCTGATACAATGCCGTGAATACCTTCTAGCTCTTCAAAAGGTGTAACCATACACCAGAAACATCCACCTGCAAATGTAGCTTTTTCCATACGTAATCCCTCACTTAATCCGTTGTTATGAAGGGTATTATAACAAATTTATATTGAAACAGCTAGAAAAGGGTTTGTAGTCTGTGTAAAAGCTGTGGATAAAGATAAATATCCACAGCTTTTACACAATAAACTCGACTGTTTTGAAGATTGAAAAATGAAGGAGAGAATAAAGAAAAAATGATAGAATAGATAAGATGTATATATCGATTTAGAAGAAATTGCACAGCAGAAGTACAATCTACGGACTGGACTTTGGTGTACTGATGGCATCTAGATAAATAAAGTTAGTACGTTAGTAACAAGAGGTACGAAACAGCATATTCGCGCTGTTAAATAAATATACAAAGATAATAGGAGAGTTGAATATGTTACAAGATAATCTCATCCTAGAGCACTATGGATTAAACGAATTAAATTTTGATACGATCAAAAGCTACCGGGATCGGTTTGCTGAAGTAAAACCAGCTCATCCTTGGAATGCACTTGAAACAAAGGAGTTTTTATACAAAGTAGGAGCTTGGGGAAAGGTTAGAGATACCCATAAAGAGGGAGTCACACTCGCAGGCCTGCTTTTATTCAGTGAAGAACGGATTATCACAGAAGTTTTACCACAATACTTTTTAGAATACCGGGAAAGTAAAGGGAACGAAGAATGGACAGAGCGCTTTACCTCTCAAGACGGGACGTGGTCAGGAAATATTTTTGATTTTTATTTTCATATTCATGAAATTGTTCGTAATAGCGAACCTCAGCCGTCAATCGCTTCCTCTTTAACAGAAGTTTTGATTAATATGCTTATTCATGCAGATTATAATGGCGAGGGCGGCGTTATTTTAGAAAAGCAACCTTCTCATTACGTTTTTTCTAATCCAGGTCTTTTGTTAGTACCTACAGACTCAGTTTTTAGCAATACCGTTAGTCAACTTCGAAACCCAAATATCGTTAAGCTATTTAGTTTACTAGGGCTATGTGAACGTTCGGGCTCTGGTTTGAAAAAAGTAAAGCAAAATTGGAGCCTGCATCATTATAAAACGCCGGCTATTGATCAAGATGTTTCTATGCATCGTACAGTGGTCATGTTATCTCTGTCCACTCAAGAAAGACAGGTAAGTTCTTCTGAAAAAGACACTTATAATACGTCTATAGATGATTCGGGAAATAATTTTAAAGATGTCGAAAAATATCAAAATAAACCTGAAAACGATGTCGAAATATACTCCTATAATAAAAACGATTACTCCTATAATAAAGAATTAATAGAGGAGTTAAAGTCATACAATAACGATGTTAACTCCTTAAATAGGGAAGATAACTACTGTAATAACGAGAGTAACTTATACAATAACGATGTTAACTCCTGTAATAATAATCATAACTCCTATAATAATGAACAAGGAGAGAATTCTTCTAATTTGGTAAATGTAGAGAATATTGATACGAAGCTATGGGATATTGCAGCGCTGGCTCGTGAAAAAAAACGGCTTTCGCCGAATCAGATGGAACATATTATTCTTGAGTTATGTAAAGAAAAACCGCTCATGCTTAAAGAGTTTGCTTATTTACTAGAAAGAACGCCGGATGGAGTACGTAATAATTATTTAACAAAGCTATTACGAAAAGGACAATTACAGTTGAAATATCCAAATCAGCCAAACCATCCAAAACAGGCATATTTATTTAATAAGAAAGATATAGAGAAATAAATCAAGCAACCGATAGAACGTATAGAGATTAAGCTGCAAAAAATTGATAAGGAGGAGTTTGCTAAAAGCTACAGATTTAAGGGGGAAATTCACCATAAAGTTGTGCCAAGCTGTCAGACTCTCTTTATATGAGTTCTGGCTCGTATAAAGGAGGAAAAAGAGTGTGAAAAGCAAGTGCGTTCTTATTTTTCTGGTGGTTGTATGGCTGTGTAATATGGGGAAAGGAATAGGATGTGGATCAAAGGTGAATGCAGAGATGAATATACCGCTGTCGACGTGGGTGTGGGATACAAAGAAATGGATGCTGAACCAAGAAGCTATCCTCGAAAAGCTTCAAGAAAAAAAGGTGACAAACGTTTATTTGCAAATTGATACTCATCTTTTACCTTACCTATATAGGCACTTTATTCAACAAGCACAAGCCAAGGGCATAAATGTTTACGCACTTAACGGCGCTCCTTATTGGATAGGGTCTTCTGGTATAGAAGAGCAGGAAGCATTTTTTAATTGGATAACAGCTTACCAAGCAGAAGCAGACGAGCAACAGCAATTTTCAGGGGTTCATTTGGATGTAGAGCCTTATTTGTATAAAAGTTGGGAAAATAATCGCGCGAAAAGTATTCTGCAGTATCAATATGTTATTTCTCAAGCCGCTGTACAGTCTCATGAGTTACACTTGCCGCTTGCTGTAGATATACCGTTTTGGTTTGACGAAGTTCCATTCAAAAATAGCAACGGTTCCGGTTCGCTTGGGCGGTGGGTTATTCAGTACGCTGATGAAGTCACAATTATGGCGTACCGAAACCACGCGGATAAAGAAAACGGCATTGCTGAAATAACAGAAAATGAACGCAAGTGGGGACGTGTACTATCCACGCCGATTGAAATAGGGATAGAAACGATGGCTTCAGATGAAGGAGAGTACATTTCTTTTTCTGCTAAAGGAGAAGAAAAGATGATGCAAGAGCTGGGTATGTTGCTTACGGAGTGTCAAGCTGAAAATCCTCCAAGCAGTATAGCTGTTCATCATTTTGATAGCTGGCTACAGATGAAGCCATGACAATGAAAAGACCGCTGCATCGCTGCAGCGGCCTTTTTGGGTTTAGGGAGTATAGATACAATATAGCCATTTTATTAAAGGACTATACATAAAAAAAGTAACCATTTAAAAAATGGCTACTCACACAAAGGGGGGGAACTTAATCTTATCATTCCCACTTTTTCTAAAAGATATGCCTTTTTTAACCCGTTTTTTTAAAATAATTTAGTCGTCCAAGATTCGCAGTTCCACACGTCTGTGACCACATCTTGATAAAATTCAGGTTCGTGGCAAATAATTAAGATACTTCCTTTGTATTCTTTTAAAGCTCGTTTTAATTCATCTTTCGCATCTACATCTAAGTGGTTTGTAGGCTCATCCAGTACAAGAATGTTGGTTTCGTTGTTAATCAGCTTACATAGACGAACTTTTGCTTTTTCTCCACCGCTTAGAACTTCTACTTTACTTTCAATATGTTTTGTTGTTAAGCCGCATTTAGCTAAAGCTGCACGAATCTCGTATTGGGTAAAGTGAGGAAACTCATTCCATACTTCTTCAATACACGTATTGTAATTAGCGGTTTTGATTTCTTGTTCAAAATAGCCAATATGCTGGTAATCCCCTTTTTCTACAGAGCCTGAAATCGGTTTGATTTCTCCTAAAATACTTTTTAAAAGAGTTGTTTTCCCGATTCCATTTGCTCCTACAAGGGCAATCTTTTGACCTCGCTCCATTTTTAAATTCAGTGGCTTAGAAAGCGGCTCTTCGTATCCAATGACTAAATCAGATGTTTCAAAAATTAATTTGCTTGAAGTACGAGCACCCTTAAAGTTAAACTCTGGTTTTGGACGCTCCTGAGCTAGTTCAATTACTTCCATTTTATCGAGCTTTTTTTGACGGGACATGGCCATATTTCGTGTCGACACACGGGCTTTATTTCTTGCTACGAAATCTTTTAAATCTGCCATTTCTTGCTGTTGTTTTTTATAAGCTGCTTCAAGCTGCTGTTTTTTCATCTCGTACACTTTCATAAAATCGTCGTAGTCTCCTACATAGCGATTTAACTCTTGGTTTTCCATATGATAAATTAAATTGATCACGCTATTTAAAAATGGAAGATCGTGAGAAATTAAAATAAAGGCATTTTCATATTCTTGCAAATAGCGTCGCAGCCACTCAATATGCTGTTCATCCAAGTAGTTTGTAGGCTCATCAAGTAAAAGAATTTCTGGTTTTTCAAGCAGCAGTTTGGCTAATAATACTTTCGTACGCTGTCCGCCGCTTAAATCCTGTACATCGCGATCTAAGCCGATATCTTCTAATCCTAATCCGCGTGCAATTTCTTCGACTTTTGCATCGATAACGTAAAAGTCATTGTTTGTTAAGAGGTCTTGAAGCGTACCGACTTCTTCTAATAGTTTTTCGAGTTCTTCTGGTGATACCTCCGCCATTTTCTCATAGAGGCCATTCATTTGAGCTTCTAAATCAAATAAGTATTGAAAAGCACTTTTTAGTACATCACGAATAGAAAGGCCGCGCTCTAATGCTGTGTGCTGATCTAAATAGCCAACGCGCACTTTTTTAGACCATTCTACTTTTCCAGCATCCGGTTCTAGCTTGCCTGTAATGATGTTCATAAATGTTGATTTACCTTCGCCGTTTGCTCCAATTAAGCCGACGTGTTCACCTTTTAACAATCGAAATGATACATCGTTAAAAATCGCACGGTCACCAAAACCATGACTTAGATTTTTTACGTTTAATACACTCATGCTGACACACCTTTTCTTTTAAAATATCTATCGTACGTTTCGTTATAAACAAATTGATTCATAACGATTATAGCGAACTTATATACATAAATCCATATGAGTTTTCCAGCCTTGAAAGTCATATAAAATTCACTCGCGTCTTCCTTTCACTTCATTCATACTATATATATCAATGTAGAAAATCCTTCATGAAGAAGGGACGGTTATATCGAATCATTCAAATAGAGTATATAAAAGAATAAAAAGGCAGGGGGAAAAGAAATGAACATTTATACGATACTAGTGGCAGGAAGAATGCATAAAGAGCTGGAGGAGATAATTAAACAAAAGCAGCTGTCTCATACGTTTCGATTTATGGAAGAGCAAGACGTTACAATTGAAGATTTAAACTGGGCTGATGCGCTTTTATCCTTCGGTCCAACGAACTGCTTTGAAGATCATAGCTTTAAATGGATTCATTCTCTCGGCGCAGGAGTCGATCGGTTCTTAGAAAGCGGGAATTGGAAAAAGAGTGTGATGTTAACACGTACGGTTTGTTCATTCGGTCAGCGAATCAGTGAATATTGTCTTAGCTATATGCTAGCTGAACTTCAGCATCACGCACAGTTTCAGCATCAGCAAAAACAAAAGCATTGGAAAGTGGTAGAGCCTAAGCAGCTTTCTGCTCAAACGGTCATAATTTACGGAACAGGTGAAATCGGCGGGCGTCTTGCAGCCGTTTTAAAATCTTTTGGTGTACGAGTAATAGGTGTATCTAAAAGTGGAAATGAAAAGCCGTCATTTGATCAAGTGGTCTCGATTTCGAAGGAAAAAGAATTGCTAAAAGAAGCCGATTGGATCATTAGTACAATGCCGCTAACACATGAAACAAAAAGCTACTTTGATTCAAAATGGATGAATGTAGTTGAAAATGCATACTTTATAAATGTTGGACGAGGAGCAACTGTAGATGAACATGCGTTAGTAGCGGCTGTTGAGCAAAAGCGTATTCGAAAAGCATACATAGACGTATTTGAGCATGAGCCGTTAACGAAAGAATCTGCTTGGTGGGATCATTCAAACATCATCATAACACCTCATATTTCAGCGGTGACTACGCCTGAAGAAGCCGTCGAGTGCTTTGTTGAAACGCTGCAAAAAGTTGAGCAAGGCGAATTGCCTTCTAACTTGGTTAATATTGAAAGAGGCTATTAAAGCATTATGATGCGCGTTTCCGCTATGAGAATGGTATACTGAAACTTGCTTTTCTTGAACGAAAAGAATGAAATCTGTTCTTCTAGGGGGGAACAAACGTTGAAGCAAGAAGAATTATTTGAACAAGCACGTGTATTTATAGAGACGTGTTACGCTGAACTTGAAAAAAGCGAAGCGGATAAAAACAAGCGGTTAAAAGAAATCCATCAGCAAATTATGTCACTCGGACATTATGATCATACATTTGAAGAGTTAGAGCACGGAGCTCGTATGGCTTGGAGAAACAGCAATAAATGTATTGGACGATTATTTTGGCACTCACTCAATGTATTTGATAAGCGAGATGCGAACACAGTTGAAGAGGTAAGAGACGCCCTGTTTCACCATATTGAATATGCAACAAATGACGGGAAAATCCGGCCTACTATTACGGTGTTTAAACCGAAAATGAAAGAAAAAGAGCCGGTTAGAATATGGAATCATCAGCTAATCCGCTATGCAGGGTACGAGACGGAATATGGTGTGATAGGAGATCCTGATTCTGTTGCGTTCACGGAGGTTTGCCAAAAGCTGGGGTGGGAAGGTGAGAAAACTCACTTCGATGTTCTTCCTTTGGTCCTGCAAGTTAATGAAGCATCACCTCGATGTTTTGAGATTCCAAAACATTTAGTGAAAGAAGTAGCTATTACGCATCCAGAACTTCCTGAATTTGAAGACTTACAGTTGAAATGGTACGCTGTCCCGATGATTTCAGATATGAAGCTAGAAATTGGAGGGATTGATTACGTGGCAGCACCATTTAATGGATGGTACATGGGGACTGAGATTGGTGCCCGAAATTTAGCGGATACGTATCGCTATAATCAACTTCCAAAAATAGCTTCTATGATGGGATTGAACATGGATTACAACGCTATGCTTTGGAAGGACAAAGCCCTTGTTGAATTAAACATTGCGGTGCTTTCTTCTTTCAAACGAGAAGGTGTAAGCATTGTAGATCATCATACGGCTGCTCAGCAATTTCACTTGTTTGAAGAAAGAGAGCAAAAAAATGGCCGGGAAGTGACTGGGAACTGGACGTGGTTAATCCCACCGGTTTCGCCAGCAACCACGCATATTTTTCATAAGCCTTATAAAAATAAAGTATTATCACCAAATTATTTTTATCAAGACGCTGCTTATTAAATGAACAAAAAAGAGAGTACAAATTTGTACTCTCTTATTACACGTTAATTAATTTTTGTGTTTATCAAGCAAGTTAGCAAGTACATATGTTTTGTACTTTTCCACTTTGCGGCCTTCATGGTTGCGAACTCCTCGTTTTTTAAGTTCCTCAACATACCAGCCTTTGCTTCCTACGTGCATACTCAAACACCCTTTCGTCATTTTTTTAGGATGAACAGAATGAGGTTCATTGTCTGCTCGAATGGAGACATCTTGTCTTTCCAATACGTGCCTCATTGTAACATCTTTTATTTTATGATGAAAGGGAAAAAGGTCGAAAAAACGAGAATGATTTCAGGTAAATTTTAGTTTACTCATTCCTCGTTTTTTTGAGATAGAAGGAGGAGGTTTAATTCGTCTTTATTTTGGATTAGATCTTCTAATGTATACTGATCTAAAACCTTAATGAAGGCTTGCATGGCTTCATGCAAAACACTTTTTAACTTGCAGACGGGGCTAATAATGCAGAAGTTTCCTTCACGGTCAAAACATTCAACGATATGAAAATCTTCTTCTGTTTGACGTACCACTTTTCCAATATTAATGTCTTTTGGAAGCTGAGCTAAACGAATACCGCCGTTTCGTCCTCGGATTGTTTCAATTAAGCCAAGTTTCCCAAGCTCGTGAATGATTTTCATAAGATGGTTTTTTGAAATATTATACGCTTCAGCAATTTCTTTTATATTGCTTAGTTTATTGTTATCGCGAACGCCTAAATATAATAAAACTCGCAGTGAGTAATCTGTATATTGTGTGAGCCTCATCTTTTTACCTCTTCTCTTATCAGCAGCTGATATATCTATAATAGCATGTCTATATCTAAGAAATACAGAAAGAATGCTCACATTTTTGACAGGGTGAATTTGTGAACATTTCTTTAAATATGTATATAAAATATATCTTTTTAAGTAGGATATGAGTATTATAAAGATGTATTAAAAATATATCTTTTAAAAATGAATCTTTCGGAGGCGAAAGTTATGAAACAAACAACTATTTCTATTGTAAAAAGTACAGTTCCTGTTTTAGAACAGCATGGTCAAGCAATTACAACTCGTTTTTATGAGATGCTTTTTGAACAGTATCCTTCTTTAAAAAATGTATTCAACCAAACAAATCAAAAAACAGGCCGTCAGCAAATGGCGTTAGCTAATACAGTTTATGCCGCTGCGCAGTACATCGATCGTCTTGAAACGCTGCTTCCAGTTGTAAAGCAAATCGCTCATAAACACCGCAGTATCGGCGTAAAAGCAGAGCACTATCCAATTGTCGGAGAGTTCTTATTAAAAGCAATTAAAGATGTTTTAAAAGAAGCTGCGACCGATGAGATTATGGAAGCTTGGAAAGAAGCATACGGTGCCATTGCGGACGTATTCATAAGTGTGGAGAAAGAATTATATGAAGAAGCCGAAGAAAAAGGATGGAAAGATTATAAAAAACTAATGGTCAATAAAAAAGTAAAAGAAGCAGAAGACGTGTACTCGTTTTATTTAGTATCACCTGATCAAAAAGCGCTGCCTGCTTTTCTGCCAGGTCAGTATGTGAGTGTACGAATTCCTGGTCAAGAGTATTTATCCATTCGTCAGTACAGCTTATCTGGCTATCCAAACCAACCATACTATAAAATTACGGTGAAAAAAGAAAAGCAAATGGAAGACGGGGTCGTGTCAACTTATTTACATGACCAATTGAAAGAAGGAGACTTGCTTGAAGTCAGCGTTCCAGCAGGAGATTTTGTCTTAAAAGAAAATAGTAAATCAGTATTTATCAGCGGAGGTGTAGGAATTACTCCAATGATGTCAATGCTTCATCAAGCACTAGAAAACAATCAAGAAGTAACATTTATTCACAGTGCTAAAAATGAGCAGTTTCATGCAATGAAACGAGAGCTTCAATCGTTGTCAGAGACATATACGTTTGAACAACACGTTTTCTATAGTCAAGCGCAAACAGCTCAGCATGATGAACATATAACGTATGGTCGCTTAACTAAAAAAGAGCTAGCTAAATATGCCGGTGATAAACATGCATATTATTATGTTTGTGGATCTTCTTCATTTACGCAAATGGTGTTAGAAGGCCTAGCTGAAATGGGTATTTCCCAAGAAAATATCATGTATGAATCGTTTGGCCCGAAAATGAGTATGACTCCTTCCGCATAAATGTATGGAAAAAGGGTAAAAAGCTAACAGTAGACAATACTGTTAGCTTTTTTTATGAAAGGGAGTTTAAAGATGACAAATACGCAGTATGACATGGTGGGAATAGGAATAGGACCTTTTAATTTAGGCTTAGCGGCCCTTGCTGAGCCTCTTGATGAAATTGATGCCATCTTCTTTGATAAAGAAGAGAAATTTGAATGGCATCCGGGCATGTTAATTGACGGCACGGACTTGCAGATTCCGTTTCTAGCAGACTTAGTTACATTTGCGGATCCAACAAGCCCCTATTCTTTTCTAAATTACATTCACAAGCAAAAACGCTTGTATCCGTTCTTTTTCTTTAATCGTTTTGACATTCCGCGTCAAGAATACAACGAGTACGCAAAATGGGTAGCGGAGCAGCTATCTTCCTGCCACTTTTCTTCAAAAGTTGTGGACGTGATACCGAAAAATGAAGAAGAGTATTATGAAGTAAAGGTAGAAACACCTGAGGGAATTCAAACGGTAAATGCTAAACACGTTGTAATGGGAACAGGAAGCATTCCACTTGTACCTCCGGCTTTTGAAGAAAAGCTGAATGAGCATATTTTACACAGCAGCGCCTATTTACATAAAAAAGAAGAGATTCAAAAAGGAAAACATGTAACGATCGTTGGTTCAGGGCAAAGCGCTGCAGAGATTTTTCTTGATTTACTAGAAGAACAGACTGAACATCATTACCACCTTACATGGTTTACAAGATCCTCTAATTTTTTTCAGCTTGATCAATCCAAGCTTGCTCAAGAGTTATTTTCGCCAGACTATGTAGATTATTTTCATTCGCTGCCTTTTGAGGAACGTACAAGCACGGTAGAAGATTTAAATCCTTTACGTCACGGAATTGAATCTTCTACCTTAACGAAAATCTATGATTTACTTTATCATCGTTCACTTAAAGGAAAAGTACCCGTCACGATTCAAGCTTCGACTGAAGTAAGTGATATTCATAAAAAAGGAAGTGGATATGAGCTGGAGTGCAAACAATTAAAGGTTGAACGCTCTTTTCAATACGAAGCGGATCGTTTGATATTGTCCACGGGCTATAAGCCGAAGGTTTCGCCGTTCATCGAACGAATAAAAGATGATATCGAATGGGAAGATGACAAGCGTTTTAAAGTCACAAAAGATTACCGGCTTGTCTTTAAACAACCCCGTAACCACCACTTTTTTACGTTAACCAATATTGAACATTCACATGGATCTGGCGCAACAAATCTTGGTTTATCCGTTCAGCGCAATCAGCGTATTCTGAACGTGATTGCAGGGAGAGACGTGTACCCAGTTCCAGAAGAGACGACGTTTCAGACATTTAATTTGTTTTGAATTTCTTCTTTATAAAAATCTTCAATGTGGTTTTTGATTATTGTAGAAAAGTTTTTTACCCATAAACTATGTTTAAAAGAATAGTGTACGGGTATTTTATTTATAGAACATTAGTACACAAATCAATTAAGGAGTTGCTTAGAATGAGTAAGAAAATTGCAGTATTAGTAACAGATTTATTTGAAGATGTGGAATATACAGATCCAGCCAAAGCCTTTGAAGAAGAAGGCCATACGCTAACAAAAATCGATGTTAAAACAGGTGAAGTAACAGGTAAACAAGGCGAAACAACATTAACAATTGATAAAGCAATTGCGGATGTAAAACCAGAAGATTTTGACGCATTGTTTTTACCGGGAGGTTTCTCACCAGATATCTTACGTGCGGACGATCAAGTCGTAGCTTTCACAAAATCATTTATGGATGAAGGCAAACCGGTTATGGCTATCTGTCACGGACCACAGCTGCTAATCAATGCTGAAACATTAAAAGGACGTGACGTAACTGGTTTCAAATCAATTGCTATTGATTTGAAAAATGCAGGTGCAAACTTCCATGACAAAGAAGTGGTGGTATGCGGTAATCAACTAGTTACAAGCCGTACACCAGACGATATGGAAGCATTCGTACGTGAATCAGTAAATGTCTTAAAATAAGTAAATAATATTAGCAAAACTTTCTGTAAAAGGCGATAACAGGGTGGTTTACCACTCTGTTATCGCCTTTTTTATATGTAACGATTTTGACGAGGAATTTACAGTTATATTACTGCATTAGGTGAAGAGGTTTCTAAAAGAATATGAAAACCTTTTACTATCAATAGATAGAAGCCACGTAACACAATCGAAATATTTTTTACATAAATGAAAGTATAATTTTGGTAGCTTAAAAGACGTTGCGAGTTTCATAGTTTTCATGCAACAATGAGGGTGCATCACGAGATTGGCTTGCTAAAAGCTTAGATGCGTTGCGGTTTTACAAAAAAACTTTATTATCACATAGGAGGATTTCAAACATGAAGAAAAGGTTTCGTATTGCCACTGTCGCAGGTGCCGTATCATTAGGATTACTAACAGCAGGACAAGCAAATGCAGCAGCTCCTGATTGCAACACTCCAAAACAAATTAACATTAAAGATGCTCAAGCAGCACAAAATATAAATGTAGATGAGCTATTAAAGAAATTTAACGCTCAAGGCCAATCTGCTCAAGCAGCAGCTCCACAACAAGAAACACAAGCACCAGAGCAAGCTGAAGCAGCTCCACAGGAACAAGCACAAGCACCAGAGCAAAGTGAAGAAGCAAAAGCTCCAGAGCAAACACAGCAAAACACAAAAGCTCAACAATCAGAAAATACTGATAAAGCAGAACAAACAAAAGATGCTAGTCAATTCGAACAAAAGGTCGTAGATTTAGTGAACCAAGAGCGTGAAAAACAAGGTTTAAAACCTCTAACACTTAACAAAAAATTAAGTGACGTTGCACGCACTAAATCAAAAGACATGATGGACAAAGGGTACTTTGACCACAATTCACCAACATATGGTTCACCATTTGATATGATGAAACAATTCGGCATTGAATATACAACAGCAGGTGAAAACATTGCAAAAGGTCAGCAATCTCCTGAAGATGTAATGAATGCTTGGATGAACAGTGACGGTCACCGCAAAAACATTCTAAACCCTGATTTCACTGAAATTGGTGTTGGATACGTAAAAGGTGATACTACGTACTGGACTCAACAATTTATCGGTAAGTAATACAAAAAGAGCAGGATATACCTGCTCTTTTTTGCGTTTTTAGCTGTCCAATTTGGGTATAGTAAAGTAAGAACACGTAAAGGAGTGCCTTAAATTGGGACGTATATTAAAAAAAATTCTAGTCGCTGTTTTTCCTATCCTTTTAAAAGAAGGATATCGTCATTATAAAAATCGTAAAACTCGAACTGCGCCGTCTAAAGGATATAAATAAAAAGGACTCGAAAGAGTCCTTTTTATTTTATGCTTGAACGGTGATATGCTTGAATTCTTTTACGTTAAATAATCCTTTGTCGGTTAATTTTAGACATGGGATAACAGGCAAGCTTAAGAAAGACAGTGTCAGCAACGGGTTGAATTTCTGTGAAATATCAAGCTCATGAAGAGCCCCGTGAAGCTGCTTAAGTGAGCTGTTTACTTCATTGTAAGGGTGAGGTGACATTAATCCTCCAATGGAAAGAGGGAGGGAGCCAATCACTTCATTGCCTTTTACAATAGCAATACCTCCGCCGATTTCTTCAATTGCCGCAATTGCTTTTGCTAAATCTTCATCATTTGTTCCTACGGCTACGATATTATGTGAATCGTGAGCAATCGTGGTAGCAATCGCTCCGTCTTTTAACTGAAAACCTTTTACAATTCCAAGACCAATATTCCCTGTTAGATGATGACGCTCAACAACAGCCATTTTCAGCTGATCGTTTTCTACAGAAGACTGAAATTCGTTTTGCTTCACTTGAACTTCTTCTACAATATGATTTGTAATCAGGCTGTTTGGATTAATTTCAATAATATTAGCGCGATTGTGCTGAAGTGGTATCGTAAGTTTTTTAATGGAAAACTCTTTGAGATGAACAGAATTCATTAGTTCTGTTGGAAGATCAATTTGTTCTTCTTGAACAGAAAGCATCTCTCCATTTTCAGCAATAAGCTCTCCGTTTTGATAGACATGTGCTGCAGATATATCGGTTAAGTCGTCTAATAGAATAAAATCCGCTTTGTAACCAGGAGCAACCGCACCTCTATCTTTTAACCCGTAGCATTCAGCGGCATTTAACGAAGCCATTTGAATCGCAATTAACGGATCCAGCCCGAGTTCAATAGCAAAACGAACATTATAATCAATAGAACCTTCCGTTAATAAATCATCTAGGTGTTTGTCATCTGTACAGAATAAAAATCTGCGCGCGTTGCGTTCATTTACAGCAGGTAATAATTGTTTCAAATCTTTAGCGACAGAACCTTGGCGGATCAGAACATACATCCCGCGCTGAATACGTTCAATTGCTTCTTCTGCTGTTACGCATTCATGATCTGTTGAAATGTTAGCGGTACGATAAATATTAACGCCCGTAGCATCTAACCCTGAGCCGTGCCCATCAATTACGCCGTTTGCATCGTTAGCTGCTTGTAATTTATCGAGCATATCGTCATCTCCATCTCGCACAGCAGGGAAATCCATCACTTCTGCTAATCCAAGCACGCGAGAGTGAGAGAAAAATGGCGCTAAGTCAGCTGCTTTTAAGACAGCTCCAGAGCTTTCAAAAGGAGTTGCTGGCACGCTTGAAGGTAAGTTTACAAATACGTCTAAAGGAATGGAATCCGAGTTTTGAAGCATAAATTCAATGCCAGATTTCCCTGAAACATTCGCAATTTCATGAGGGTCCGTTACGACAGTTGTGACGCCTCTAGGTACAAGAAGTTTTGAGAACTCTTTAGGTGTAACCATTGATGATTCAATGTGAACGTGTCCATCAATGAATGTAGGAGAAATGTATTTTCCTTTTGCATCCACGACGTTATTCCCATCGTATTGACCTATTCCAACAATCACTCCATCAGCAATCGCAATATCAGCTTCAATGATGGAAAGCGTAAAGACATCGATAATTTTCCCGTTTTTCACTACAAGATCTGCAGGTATTTTTTTATTGGCAACAGCAAGCTGTTTTTTTAAGGTTGTTTTTGTATTTAACATGAATGTGACTCCTCTCATTGTATAACTGAATAACAATGAAGGACTATGTAAGGGAGAACATAAAGAAGAATAAAAATGCAGTATGAATGATGTTCAACCCTCGTAGTCCAACTATTTACGGTAGTTCGGTAGAAACTCTTGGACCCTATTTCCAAGACTATACGAGCTTTAGGTATTTCGATACATTCTATAGACAAATAATAAAAACGTCAATTCCTAATAAAAAAGAAAGATTTTTGGGAATATTTCATCTATGTGTATGTAAACGATTTAACTCTTATTTGCTCGCTAAAAGGCGCAGCATTCATGTATAGAAAAAAATGTAGAAAAAACCGTCAATGGCTATTAGTCATTGACGGAGTTGTCATTAAGCTTGTTTACGCAGTGTACCTAATTCTTCCGCGATCGCTTGCATTTCACTTGGGCTAAAAGAATCTTTTCTCATTACCATATCGTACAAGTACTTTAAGTCTTCATACATTTCTTCGTCAAAAGCTTCAGCTTTAATTGCTCCGATATTTAGCATGCGCAGTTTTTCACTAATGCTATCGACCATATGTTTAATATTCTCTGGAGATTTTACTGATAAATCCACTTTGTTCATCCTTCCAGTTGCGTTTTTTTTATTGTAACATGTTTTTATCGTGTGAACACTTTTATGTCAGGTTCTTATCCACAGAAGAGTGGAAACGATATAAATAAAAGAAAACTATTTTTTAGTTTAAAAATGATTGTATATAATGTTTGTAATAAGGGAAAGGAGTCGAGACTATGATTAACGTATTATTCGTTTGTTTAGGAAATATTTGTCGTTCACCCATGGCAGAAGCGGTCTTTAAAGATATGGTAAAGAAAAAAGGGCTGGAAGGACAAATTCACGTAGATTCTGCAGGCACAGGAGGCTGGCACAAAGGCAATCCTCCTCATGAAGGGACGCAATCTATTTTAACGAAAAACAACATTGATTTTAAAGGGCAAACAGCAAGACAAGTGATTCAAGAAGATGTAGCTAAATTTCATTATATTATTGGAATGGATGTCGAAAATGTAGGAAATCTGAGAAGAATGGCTGGACATACTAAAACAGGTTATATTGCAAGGCTTTTGGATTTTGTGCCCGATTTACATATTGAAGATGTGCCTGATCCTTATTTCACGGGAAACTTTGACGAAGTATATGACTTAGTTCAAGAAGGATGCAAGGCTCTTTTAGACGAAATTATAGAGAAGCATTTCTCGGAATAAGCGATACTTAAAAAATAAAAAACGGAGGAGAAACGACAAATGGGTAAACGCAATAAGCTAGTAGAAGGTATTGTCATTGGAGCAATTATAGGAGGAGCTATTTCTTTATTTGATAAAGAAACAAGAAGATCCGTCATTCAAGGAAGTAAAAAACTGAAAGACAAAACAACAAATCTTATTCAGCACCCTGAACTTGTAACGGATACTGTCAAAGAGAAATACGAAACCATTCGCACGACCATTGAGCAAGTTTCTGAAGATGTATCATTTGTAGCAGGAAAAGTAGAAAAGTTAAAAGAAACAACGCCTCAGGTGATGGAAATTGTAAACGATACAAAAGAAGCATTTGTGGAGAAGTATGGTGATGAACAAAAATAAATAAGGAGGCACATATGGCTGGAATGTACATGAATAACATCGTAAGGTTTGGCAAAGAACTGATGGGTCGCATTCATCGAGATGAGCTGCCCAGTTTATCAGCTGAATTGGCTTATTATTTGCTGCTCTCGCTATTTCCTTTTTTAATTTTCTTAATTACGCTGATTGGATTTTTGCCATTGGAATCAACAGACCTGCTTGACTTGGTCGAAAATGTAGCGCCACAGCAAACGCTGCACATGATTGAAAGCAACGTTTCCCATATCATTGGTTCTCATAATGAAAAGCTATTGTCCTTTGGTATCATTGCGACGATGTGGTCTGCTTCAAATGGAATTAATGCGATTGTAAGAGCATTTAACCGAGCGTATCACGTACAAGAAAATCGGCCTTTTTTAGTGGCGAGAGGTATGGCAGTTCTCCTTACTTTTGCGATGATATTTGTTATTATTGTAGCGCTTTTACTTCCGGTTTTCGGTCATATGATTGGTCTTTATTTATCGTCTACGTTTGGGTTTTCAGAAACCTTTCTCGCTTTATGGTCTGCTTCCCGCTGGATTATCAGCGGCCTCATTTTGTTTACTGTTTTTACGGGGTTGTATTACTTTGCTCCTAATAAAAAGCTGCTGATTCGAAATGTTGTAAAAGGAGCGGCTTTTGCTACTGTCGGATGGACAGTGGTATCAATGCTGTTTGCGTATTACGTAAATCATTTCAATAACTATACAGCTACATATGGAAGCTTGGGCGGAATTATTATCCTGCTTATTTGGCTGTACCTATCGGGGATGATTATCGTTATTGGAGGAGAAATTAACGCTATTTTCTACGACCGTCGAGTTAAATCTTCATAGTCACAAATTGGGATGAAATCATTCGCAAGATATGAGCATACTAACAAAGTGAAAGGGAGGTTTTACATCATGACAAAGCATACAAAAAAAGACGGAAGCAATACAAAGCAAAATAAAAAGAGCCAGCCAAAGCATAAAACAAGCAACAGCCAAAATGGACAAAACGGTTACCATTAAGGCATTGATTTCCATAATAAAAAGCCTAACAAATACGTTAGGCTTTTTTTGCGTTAAGATTTTAGCAAGCGAAGGCCGTTTAAGATAACTAAAATGGTGCTGCCTTCGTGACCTATAACACCAAATGGCATATCAAGCACTTGGAAAAAATTCGAACAAATTAATAAAAAGATGACGGCAATAGAAAAAATAACGTTTTGCTTCACAATTGAGTTCATTCGTCTGGAAAGAGCTACTGCATCCGAAATTTTTGATAGATCATTTTTCATTAAAACGATATCCGCTGTTTCAAGTGCCACATCCGTTCCTTCTCCCATGGCTACTCCAACGTTAGCAGTAGCCAGAGCAGGTGCATCGTTAATGCCATCTCCTACCATTGAAACGGTAGGGAATTTTTCTTTTAACGCTTTAATTTTATCTACTTTCGCTTCAGGCAAACATTCTGCAATGTATTCATCGACTGCACATTCTTTTGAAATGGCTTCGGCTGTTTTTTCGCTGTCTCCTGTAATCATGACGGTATGAATACCCTGCTCTTTAAGAGATTTAACAGCATCTACAGCTTCTGTTCGTACAACGTCTTTTAGCGCAAGCAATCCCACAATACCATGCTGGTCTTTTGCGTACACAATCGTTTTTCCTTCACTGGCAAGCGTAGATGAAATCCCATTTTCAAATTCACCTGCATCTTCTTTACCTACAAAATCTGCTTTTCCTATCTTCCACGTATCTCCTTGAAGAGACCCAATGACACCATATCCGGGAACGTCTTCAAGCGAATCTGGCTGAACGAGCATCAATTCCTGCTTGTTTTTCACAAAGTCAACAATGGATTGAGCAAGCGGATGATTGGACTGACGTTCAATTGATGCGATTTTAACAAGAAATTCCTGCTCGTTCATATCAGAACGGACAATGACATTTGTCACTTCGGGCTTTCCTTTTGTTAACGTTCCTGTTTTGTCAAAAGCGATTGCGCTTAAATGGCTTAACCTTTCCAAATGAACGCCGCCTTTGAACAAAATTCCTTTTTTTGCTCCGTTTGAAATAGCAGACAGCGAAGCAGGAGTGATAGATGCAACCAGAGCGCAAGGAGACGCTACAACTAAGAGAATCATTGCACGGTAAAATGTCTCGGTCCAGCTCCATCCAAGCACATAGTGTGGGAGAAATAGCATAACTGCCACAACCGATAGAACAATTTTTACATATGTGCCTTCAAATCGTTCAATAAACAATTGAGAAGGCGACTTTTCACTTTGAGCCGTTTGAACAAGTTGAATGATCTTTTGAAACAGCGTCTCAGCGCTTGGCTTTGTCATTTTAATGGTAATGGCGCCTTTCACATTCACCGTGCCCGCGAATACTTCATCATCGAGCTGTTTTAGTACAGGAACAGATTCCCCTGTAATAGCAGCCTGATCAATCGTTGTTTGACCTGAGACAACAATCCCATCGGATGGCACTCGTTCACCCGGCTTAACTAGCAGCAAGTCACCGATTTGTAAATCCGAAATGGATACAATTTCTTCTTGATCTCCAATCAGACGCGTTGCTTCTTGCGGCTGTAAATTCATCAAGGCGCTAATTTCTCGGTTGCTTTTATTCATGGTGTACGTTTCTAATGCACCGCTTAATGCAAAAATGAAAATAAGCATAGCACCTTCTGTCCAGTAGCCAATTACAGCCGCTCCAACGGCTGCAATAATCATTAACATTTCGACATTCAATTCTTTATTTTCAATCGTTTCTTCAATGCCTTCTTTTGCTTTAGCAAATCCTCCTATCACGTAAGCTAATACAAAGAGCGTAATTGATACAGCAGTATCCTGCTGTTTTGACAGCAGCCAGCCGGCTAAAATCAGCACGCCGCTTAACAGTGCAGCAATGAGTTCACCATGTGTTTTTAATACGTTGACAGCAGAAGATGTTTGAGGCGTTTGTTCTTGTTTTTTAGGTAACGCATTTTCCATACAAATCCTCCTTGAACGATAATTGAGAAGAATAATCACAATCATTACCCCTAAAAAAACACGAAAGCTGCCATCTCAGCGATAGCAGCACATTTTTTCAGTTCTTCTCTTTTAAATTGGGATATTTAGTATAGTATAGCACGGAACAAGCAAGGAGGTAACGACTAATGCCTAAAAAATAAAAACAGAATGCAGCTGGACGTCTGCATTCTGTAAAAAACGTACTACATATCTAAATGTTCTTCATAATATTTATAAGCGGAAGTGTAAATGTGCTCGATATCGGCATCCGTCATGTACATTAAGGTTTCACGGTCAATCCCCTTCATTGTTTCAATAAATGTAATCATGTTTTTGCGTTCTTGTCTGCTCATTTATTATTCTCCTCTCCATCTGTTTTAATACAGTTTATTATATTTAATTGTATTATATAACAGAAAAAGTATTTTGTGTGGATTTTTTTTAAAAATAGGCAAAAAAATTTAGAAAGACGTAAATAATTGACTATATAGAAAAAGGTGTTTTATAATTTATATATGAACATATGCTCATATACTTGCATATAATGAACGGAGAGATGTTATGAAAAAAGATGAACATTCGTTTTTATCGCCTCAAACAGTAGAAGAAGCGTCAAGAATACTAAAAGCTATTTCAGATCCTACGAGAATGAAAATTCTTTATTTGCTATTTCAAGAAGAGTGTTCAGTCGGTCATATGGTTGAAGTGCTTGGTGTTTCACAATCAGCTATTTCACATCAGTTAACACATTTGCGTCATTTACGTTTAGTAAAATATCGCCGTGAAGGGAATACGTATTTCTATACGTACGATGATGAACACGTGGTTGGAATACTGCATCAAGTAATTCAGCACGTAGAATGCGCACATAACGAATAGAAGGAGGGGCTTTGCATGAGTCATGATCATCACCACCATCATCATGGTCACCATCACCATTTTGATACACAGCGTGAAGGCAACAAAAAAGGTCTGTTAATTGCACTCATTATCACAGCGGGTATTATGATTCTTGAGTTTGTTGGAGGGCTTTTTACAAATAGTTTAGCGTTATTATCCGATAGCGGACACATGCTTTCTGATACAAGCTCACTTGCTCTTAGTCTTGTAGCGATATGGTTTGCTAACCGAGCTGCATCGGCTAAAAAAACGTACGGTTATTATCGTTTTGAAATATTAGCGGCTCTTTTTAACGGAGTGGCACTGTTTGTAATAGCAGGATTTATCATCTATGAAGCCTATCAGCGCGTATTAGAGCCGCAGTCTGTAGCAAGCGGCAGCATGATGCTGATTGCTACTGTTGGTTTACTCGCTAATTTAATCATCGCCTGGTCACTTATGAGACAAGGCGATGTAAAAGGAAACGTAAATTTACGCAGCGCTTACTTACACGTATTGGGAGATGCTTTAGGATCTATTGGAGCTATTGTAGCGGGACTTCTTATGATGCTGTTTGGATGGTATATTGCTGATCCTATTATTTCTGTAGTTGTGTCTGTATTAATTTTAAAAAGCGCTTGGGGCGTGCTTGCTCATAGCGTTCATATTTTGATGGAAGGCTCTCCTGAAGGGGTAGATCACAGTGAAATAAAAAACCTTCTTGAAAACATTGAAGGAGTCAAAGATGTGCATGATTTACACATTTGGACCATTACTTCAGGACTGGACTCATTGAGCTGTCATATGCGCGTAGAAGATGAAAAAGATTGTCAGCAAATTTTGCAAAAAGCCATCGATTTAGTACATGATCACTGCGGCATTGAGCATACCACGATACAAATTGAAAAATCAGCTCTTCAGCATCGAACGCTAAAAGTTTAAAAAACAAGCGAGAACCTATAGGTTCTCGCTTGTTTTTTGTTGCATAGGCATCTTTTGTCCGAATACAAAAAGAATAATAAAAATAAAGCCAAGCATCCCGCTAATAATATTAAAAAAGCTGATATGGTGAAAGAACTGAATAAACGTGCCGCCTATGTAAGGGCCGGCAAGGCTTCCGATACTAAAAGCAATGCCGCATAGTAAATTGCCTGTAGGCAGTAGACGAGCAGGAATCAAATCCGTCATATAGCTGATTCCTAAACTAAACGTCGAGCCTACAACCATGCCAGCTATAAATAAACAAGCTACTAATGGAATAGCAGTCTCTTCCAAGAGGCTTGCTGTAAGAAACGTAACGGCTCCAATTGATAAAATCCATCCTAATACCAATTTCCGTCCAAATTTATCGCTCAGTATTCCGAGAGGAAGCTGAAATACAATAGCTCCAACTGCAAAGGAAGTCAAGAGGAGTGAAATAAACTCTACTTGCAAACCAATTCGTAAGCCATATACAGGAAAGCTTCCGTTCAGTGATGATTCTAAAAATCCATATCCAAAAGGCGGCAAAAAAGCAATCCAAGCATACTTAGCCGCCTTAGAAAATCGTTTAGCCGTTTCTTTTAATGAATTAACCTCCACTTCCTGTAGGGGAAATTCATTTTTTATCAAAAATAAAAACACCCACGTTATGAGGCAGAGAGCTGAAGAAATCATAAAAGGAAGCGCTTGATTAATTTCAATTAACGGCGTCATTAAAGGACCAACAGCAAAACCAATACCGAAAAAAAGCCCGTACAATGAAATGTTTCGACCTCGTTTATCAGCAGGTGAAGACGATGTAATCCACGTTTGAGTACCAAAGTGCAGCGCGTGGTCTCCTATTCCAATAAATAAACGGAGCACAAACCAAAAAACAACAGATTTCCACAAGGGAAACAAAGCTAAAGATACAATAACTAAAAGTCCGCCTGCTGCGATAATTGGTTTATATCCGTATCTGCGAAGCGGCCCTTCCATGAAAGGAGAAATAAATAAAATGCCTAGGTACAATCCCGTTGCGTTTAATCCGTTTATAGTAGAAGAAAGACCGTCTTTCTCAAAAATAATAGCAATTAAAGGCAGCAGCATACCTTGGCTGAATCCAGAAATGGCGACAAGGCTAACTAAAATCCAGAAACGTTGTTTATGAGTAGCACTCATAGCATTCAACCTCTTTTTATCTATATTTTGTCAATCCAACTGTTTAATCGTACAAGGAAAACGCTTTATTGACAAGGATGTAGACGTGCTGTGCTGTTAATTTGACATCTTTTTATAAGGGAAGTAGAATAAAACATGTAAATAGTTACATGTTTTAATTTACAATTAAAAGGCAGTCGCTAGAATACACACAGTGCTTAAGAAAATAGCGACATTCACAATCAATGTCGGTACAGCGATTGTCATTGGTCATACAGGAAGCGCGAAATACAAACGCTTACAAAACTGCGTTTTTCTAGGCACTGCTGTGAGACGCTTAGATCGGATCGCGTTGTGTCAGACATATACGAAGTGTTATAAATCAAAGGAGCGATATAAAAATGGAAAAATTTATTGGAAATCATATGATTTACACGTACGAAAACGGATGGGAATATGAAATTTATATCAAAAACGAAAATACAATCGATTATCGTATTCACAGCGGAATGGTGGCAGGACGATGGGTTCGCGACCAAAAAGTAGATATTGTGAAATTAACAGAAGGTGTATATAAAGTATCGTGGACTGAGCCGACTGGAACAGATGTATCTTTGAACTTTATGCCTGATGAAAAACGGATGCACGGCATTATTTTCTTCCCAAAATGGGTACATGAACATCCTGAAATTACCGTGTGCTATCAAAATGATCATCTTAATTTAATGCATGAATCCCGTGAAAAATACGAAACATATCCGAAATACGTTGTACCCGAATTTGCTGACATTACATTTATCAAAAATGTCGGAGCGAACAATGAGGAAGTTATCGCTCAAGCGCCTTACGAAGGAATGACAAATGATATTCGCGCCGGAAAATTAATTTAACACAGAGTCATAAAAAAGGCTGAGACAAAAGTAGTTTAGTTGAAGGAAGACCCGAACGATGAATCGAGATTCTTGATGGAGAATCAAATTCGTTCGGATTTTTTTATGGTGACGGTGTAACAAGTATCCCTATTGAGAGTAGTTGGTTATATAAAAAGCGGTTTATAATGAAGTAAAGGAGTGAAGAAAGTGGAATTTAACATAAAAAAAGAGGCGGGGTTTACAACAAATCTTCCTTATGGAGAGCTACATATCGCCGGAGATGAAGAGTATGGCTTTCGTCCGTATCAGCTAATGGTATCGTCCATTGCTGTTTGCAGCGGAGGCGTGTTAAGAAAGATTCTAGAGAAAAAAAGGATTGCTTTTTCCGATTTACGCATCCAAGCTGATGTGACGCGAAATGATGAAAAAGCGGGGCGAATCGAAAAAATTCATTTGCACTATATCATCACAGGAGAAGACCTTCCATTAGACAAAATTGAAAAATCAATTGAGCTAGCACGAAAAAATTGTTCGATGCTACAGTCGGTTATTGACAGTATTGAAGTGACAGAAACCTTCGAAATTAAATGAGGTTGGGACAAAAATATTTTAGTTGAAGAAGATCCGAACGATGAATCAAACTCGTTCGGATCTTTATGGTGTTGTTACAAGCGGTTTATCTCCTTGCTCCCATTTGTTTGTCTTCAGATGGAATGGACTTAGCTACGTCTCAATCTCATATTTCCTTCGGTTTGCTGCCGGCTTTATCAAAATAGCGCATGCGTTCAGGAGTCAGCTGAAGAAGCAAATAACTTGGGTCATCTGGACTTTTAATCCACTCTTTTAACTTTTCATTCCAAAATTTCTTTTTTAACTCTTCGTTTGTTTCTACATTTACTTTCGCTTCTACCTCTACATACGGATCACTCCAACCTTGCCCATCATAGCCTAACAAAATATGAACGTAAGGGTTTTTTTCTAGTTCTTCGACTTTATGTGTATCTTTATTGGTGGCGGTGTAGAGCACAAGATCTTCATGAAAAAACATCATAAAGCGTGAATAAGGTTTTCCATCTTGAATTGTAGCTAACGTTCCAATTGTATAGTCATCCAGTACGGATAAAATTTGATTTTTCACATCATTATTGCTCATTTTTTCACTCCTTATTATATCTTTTTACCCTTGGTAGTTTGGCTGATTTTTAACTATCTTAATCAAAAATCAATTAAGGGTTTATCATTTATAAAAATAGGTTAAAAATACTAACATTGACGGTGAGTCTATACAAATTCCATTAATTTGATATGATTGATTTTGTTGTCAAAAAATGAATAAGGTAGGTGTACATATCGATGATCAATCGGATTTTTCTTATAGCGGTTATTCTTGGGGTGCCGCTATCTGTTATTGGGCACATGATGCACTGGTCAGATGTTCTTATGTTTATTATTTACTGTTTAACAATCATTGCCCTCGCAGCTTTTATGGGGAGAGCAACAGAGAGCTTAGCTGTTGTAGCTGGTCCTCGAATAGGCGGTCTATTAAATGCTACGTTTGGTAACGCTGTAGAATTAATTATTTCTATTTTTGCTCTAAAAGAAGGCCTTACAGCTGTGGTGCTTGCATCGTTAACCGGTTCTGTATTAGGAAATCTCCTTCTTGTAGGCGGTCTTTCATTCTTCATCGGGGGATTAAAATTTAAGCGCCAAGAATTTAATGTCTATGATGCAAGACATAATTCTGGATTATTGATCTTTGCTGTTATCGTTGCGTTTGTTATTCCTGAAGTGTTTGCTAGCGAAATGGACGAAGCGAAGACCATGTCCCTGAGTGTCGGAATATCCATTATTCTCATCATCTTGTACTTAGCGGCGTTATTTTTTAAGCTGGTAACGCACCGAGGCGTGTATCAGCATAAAAGTGAAGAAGTGGAAGAACATGAAGAGCCAGAATGGTCAATGTGGAAAGCGATTACTGTTCTCTTTTTGTCTACGTTAGCTGTAGCTTACGTATCTGAAAGCTTGGTTAGTACAATCGAAATTGTATCCGAAAGTTTTGGGTGGAGTGAGCTGTTCATTGGGGTCATCATTGTAGCGATTGTTGGAAACGCAGCAGAGCACGCTTCCGCTATTATTATGGCCGTTAAAAACCGCATGGGTGTAGCTGTTGAAATTGCTGTTGGATCCACTTTACAAGTCGCGATGTTTGTAGCACCAATATTAGTGTTAGTTTCGCTGATGTTCGAAAACCAAATGTCTCTTGTCTTTACTTGGCCTGAGTTGATTGCGATGGTAACGGCCGTATTTTTAACTATTGCTATTTCTAATGACGGAGATACAAACTGGTTCGAAGGTGCAACTCTTTTAGGTGCTTATATTATTATGGGAATTGGTTTTTATCTTATTTAAAAAAGAAGAGGCTGGGACAAACATATTTTAGTTGAAGGAAGAATCCGAACGATTAATGGTTCGGATTCTTTTTGTGTAAGTAAATAGAAGAATTTCCCTTTTAGTATTCAGGATAAAACAGGAGATGTTTGAAAAAACTATGGTTGCATTCATTAACGATGTTGAAAGGAGTTTCTAGATGTTACGTAAATTGCTTTTATTTGTGTTTACCATCATTATTTCATTTTCATGTTCAACGAAGATCGCCATTGCGAAAACAGCTCAGCCTACCATCAACGTGCCTTCTTCAGCTTTAAATATTTCAAAAGAAAATACGTATCCAAATGCTAGTCAAGATACGCCATATTTGCAGCCGAGTGAGTTTACAAAAGAGCTCATTGAAACATCAAATGTGAAAATTGAAAACCCTGATTTAATTCGTATATTAAATGAATCAAACATTTCTAAAACTCCATGGGCAATTGGTTTTAGAGCAACTATCTTTTTAGGACAGTGGCCATTAAATTACGAATCAACAGAAACAAACGTTAACTGGCAGCACCAGCGAATCAATACAAATCATTATGATAACAGAGCAGGAAAAACTCAGTACAAAATGATGTACAGCCAGGAAAATCAAAGCCATATAAAAGGCGGATTAACAGCAAAAGTGCCTCAGCCTGATCATGTGAAACAAATGATGCTAATTGAAGCAGCTAAAAAAACAAAGCTCACTTTATCATTTCAAACGTTTGTAGGTGCCGGAACGAAAAAAGACCAGGTCTATAACGTAGCTCCTAAAAAAGTAGGTTATCTGTATGCGTATACGCCTGCTGTAAGTGAAAAAGGAAAAGTAACATATGGAGAAGTGTATGTAACGGTAAAAGGAAGCAAGCGTTCAATTGTAGTGAGAAATGTAACGTCTCAAGGAATTGGAGCATGGATTCCAGTACAAGATTATGTTTCCTTAAGCTTTGGGGCTTACGATCAGCCGAGATAATAAAAAAGAGATTCCAGTGGTGGAATCTCTTTTTGTTATTTTGTGATATTCGCTTGGAGTTTGCTGAAATCAGTATCTTGATAATAGCTGTTTTTCACCAAAATATTAGGTCCTAAACAAGATACTGCTGAACAATGACAGCTAAGTTCTTTAGAAATTGTGCTTTGCTGCCACGTATCAAAAGCGTCTGTAAGCATTGTATCTTGAATGTTGCCAAGAGGAGGTGTATCACCAAAATCTGTTACGATAATATCTCCGTCAAAAATATTTACATTTAGGCGAGAGCGCCCGTCTGGATCGTTTCGAACGGTTACATTTTTACTGCTATATAAGCGTTGTAAGAGCGTTAAGTCTTCCTCATTATTGCTGCATGCATAAAACGGCAGCGTGCCGAATAGCATCCACACATTTTCATCTCGAATATCAAGAAGGTGATGAATAGCTTGACGCATTTCAGGAAGAGATAATGTTTCTAGAGTGCTGGCAAAGTCACTTGGATACATAGGGTGTACTTCGTGACGCTGACAAAGCATTTCATCAACAATTTGACGATGAATCTTTTCCATATGAGGAAGCGTACGTTTATTTAACATCGTTTCAGCTGATACGGTTACACCTGCTTTTACAAGCGCGCGGCTGTTTTCAATCATACGGTCGAAATATTTGGCGCGCTGCTCATAAGTAGGCTTTCGCTCCATCATTGCAAAGCCAGCTTCCACAAAGTCATCCATCGTTCCCCAGTTGTGAGAAATATGTAAAACATCTAAATAAGGAATGATTTGTTCGTAACGAGCAAGATCTAATGTTAAATTTGAATTAATCTGTGTACGGACACCTCGTTCATGTGCATACTTTAATAAAGGCACCACATAATTTTTCACAGAAGATAGAGACATCATCGGCTCTCCGCCCGTAATGCTTAACGCTCGAAGAGTTGGAATTTCATCGAGACGTTTTAAAATTAAATCAAGCGGCAGTGCGTTTGGATCTTTTGGCTGCAGCGTATATCCAACTGCGCAGTGCTCACATCGCATATTACAAAGCGTCGTTGTGGTAAATTCAACGTTTGTAAGCGTGGGTTTGCCATATTGTTTCATATCTAAATACGCTTCCCACGGATCGAACTCCGGGGTAATTCGTTGTAAAGTGGCCATAAAAAAACTCCTTTTATTTTTCCGTAAAGTGAAATGATGATGAAAACATCTCACGGTCCGTCCTGCTAGACTAAATTATACGTCTCATTCAAAACGGACACCAGTGACTATTATGGATTTTATTGCTTTTAGTTGTCAAATATGAAAGTATTCGTTAGGATATAAAGAAATACGAATGAAAAGCTATATCAGGAGGGTTTAAAATGGGAAACGCCGTTCGAGATAAAGATTCACAAGTACGTTATTTAAAAGATCGTTTAAATATGTTTGTACACGTATTAGACTCTATGGAGCCTGAAAACACAGACTTAGAAGACATTGACCGTTTGATTACAATGATTGATGACCTCGAAGCAAAATGTGAGCAGTTTAAAAAAGATAAAGAATGAACAAAGGAAAAAGCGCTAGAAAAACTAGCGCTTTTTTGCTTGAAGTGGAAATCCTCCTATAAAGGTCTTTCGAAACAATTTTTGAAGGAGTATAATAAATTTTGAAAGTTGTACGACAGATAGATAAATACATACATTAGCGGGATATGGGAGGAATTAAGTGATGATTGAAGCTTTAAAACAAAGCATGTACGATTTAATTGTTGAAACATCTACAAAATTGCCAAAAGACGTTCGACGTGCTATCGCAAAGGCAAAAGCGCGTGAAAATGCAGGAACTCGTGCAGCAATGTCTTTAGCAACCATTACCAATAATATTAAAATGGCGGATGATAATTTATCACCAATTTGTCAAGATACAGGTATGCCAACATTTAAAATTAAAACCCCTGTAGGAGTGAATCAGCTTCAAATTAAAGAAGCGATTTATTGGGCAATTGAAGAAGCAACAAAGCACGGAAAGCTTCGCCCTAACTCCGTAGATTCGTTAACGGGAGAAAACAGCGGTAATAATTTAGGCGGCGGCACGCCGGTTATTAAGTTTGAACAGTGGGAAAATGACTATATTGATGCGCGTCTTATTTTAAAAGGCGGCGGCTGTGAAAATAAAAACATTCAGTACAGCCTGCCTTGTGAAGTAGAAGGTTTAGGTAGAGCTGGCCGTGATTTAGACGGAATTCGTAAATGTGTGATGCACTCTGTGTATCAAGCACAAGGTCAAGGCTGTAGTGCCGGCGTCATTGGTGTTGGAATCGGTGGCGACCGTACAACAGGCTATGAATTAGCAAAAGAGCAGCTGTTCCGAAACTTAGATGACGAAAATCCAAATGCTCAGCTGAAAGAATTAGAAGAGTATGTAATGGAAAATGCCAATAAGTTAGGAATTGGTACAATGGGCTTTGGCGGAGAAACGACATTACTTGGCTGTAAAGTCGGCGTTATTAATCGTATTCCTGCTAGCTTTTATGTGTCAGTTGCGTATAACTGCTGGGCTTACCGCCGTTTGGGCGTTAAAATCAATGCCGATACAGGAAGCGTTCAAGAGTGGCTGTATCAAGAAGGCGAAGAAGTAGATTTTAATAAAAATGCAGGCGAAGAAGAGAAACAAAATGCGGATGAAACAAAAGAAGTTGTATTACAAGCACCTATTACAGAAGAGCAAATTCGTGAATTAAAAGTTGGCGACGTGGTGCGTATCAACGGTATGATGTACACAGGACGCGACGCTATTCATAAGCATTTAACAGATCACGATGCGCCAATTGATTTAAATGGACAAATCATTTATCACTGTGGTCCGGTTATGTTAAAAGATGAAGATGAAAAATGGCACGTAACCGCTGCAGGACCAACAACAAGTATCCGTGAAGAACCGTACCAAGGAGATATTATGAAGAAATTTGGTATCCGAGCGGTTATCGGTAAAGGCGGTATGGGTCCTAAAACACTTGCTGCTCTTCAAGAGCACGGCGGCGTATATTTAAATGCGATCGGCGGAGCTGCACAGTACTATGCTGACTGTATCAAGAGTGTAGAAGGCGTTGATTTGATGCAGTTCGGTATTCCTGAAGCAATGTGGCATTTAAAAGTAGAAGGCTTTACAGCTGTAGTGACGATGGATTCACACGGAAACAGCTTGCATGCAGATGTAGACAAGTCTTCATTTGAAAAGCTTGAGCAATTTAAAGAACCGGTATTTAAATAAACATACGTCCGAAGCGTATGGTAAAAAGTAACGTTCATGAACGAGAAAATTGAGTGGATACTAAGCGTAAAATGACTTCCGAAAGGAGCTTCTTATGCGCCGGTTCACCTTTTTTCTCGTTTTTTTATTTGTGATGTCAACAGGCATAGCATCTGTTGAAGCACAAATGTATCCAAACACTCCGATCAGCTGGGGATTTCAAAAAAGCAAAAATCACAAGCCTGCATCCGCAGGTACAGCTTATGAACAAATTCTTGCTAAGTATGATGCTTTTTATCTCGGAGATACAACTAAAAAAAATATTTATTTAACATTTGATAACGGTTATGAAAATGGCTATACACCGCAGGTATTAGACGTCCTCAAAAAAAGAAAGGTTCCTGCGACGTTCTTTGTAACAGGACATTATTTAAAAGAAGAGCCTGAGCTAATTAAGCGAATGGTAAAAGAAGGGCATATTGTCGGCAATCATTCATGGCATCACCCTGACTTAACTCAAGTGGATGACAAACGTTTTAAAGAAGAACTGCAAAAAGTAAAAGATGAATACAAAAACATTACGGGTCGTGATGAAATGAAGTATCTTCGCTCACCTAGAGGCGTATTTAGTGAACGAACGCTAGCTCTTTCAAAGCAAGAGGGCTATACGAACGTATTTTGGTCACTTGCATTCGTTGACTGGAAAGTGAATGAACAAAAAGGCTGGCGCTACTCATATGACAATATGATGGCTCAAATACATCCAGGTGCGATCATGCTTTTGCATACTGTTTCAAAGGATAACGCAGATGCATTAGATCAAGCGATTGTAGATTTAAAAAAGCAGGGCTATACGTTTAAAAGCATTGATGATTTAATGAACGAACGCAAACAAATGAAGAAAAGTTCTTCTAAAACGAAATAAAGATAAAAACCGATGGGAATGTTTCTCCTGTCGGTTTTTTGCTGTTGAAGTGTTATAATATGCGTTGATGTCTTTTTTAAAGCGATACGGTCTACTAGGTTTTAAGCAGCTAAGGACCGTTAATAACTATATAAAGAATTTAAACTAATCGGAGTTGGTCTCATGAATAAACCAAAAACTGAAATGAAAGTTCAAAAAGGACAAACGTTTCCGTTAACGATAAAAAGGCTCGGTATTAATGGAGAAGGCGTAGGATATTTTAAGCGCCAAGTCGTCTTTGTGCCGGGAGCACTACCAAATGAAGAAGTGGTTGTAGAAGCAACAAACGTTCAGCGTAATTTTGCCGAGGGGAAAATCAAGCGAATTCGCAAAAAATCTCCTCATCGCGTAGAAGCACCCTGTCCTATTTACGAGCAGTGCGGAGGCTGTCAGCTTCAGCATTTATCGTATGAAGGTCAGCTAGAATCTAAGCGCGATATCGTTTTGCAGGCGTTCGAACGTCACAGTTCATTAAAAAAAGTAGAAGAGAAAACACGCCAAACGATTGGCATGGAAGATCCTTGGCGCTATCGTAATAAATCCCAGTTTCAAGTGGGTATGGACAAACAAAAAGTCATCGCTGGTTTGTACGGACTGAATTCTCACCGCTTGATTGATATTGAAAACTGTCCCATTCAGCATAAAGCTACAAATCACGTGACAAAAGAAATAAAACGAATTTTACAAGACCTTCAAATTCCTATCTACAATGAGCGCAAACGTCGTGGTATTGTACGTACTATCGTATCTCGAGTAGGATTTGAAACGGGTGAAGTGCAAATTGTCTTGATTACGGCTAAACAAGACATTCCGAGAAAAGAGCTGCTGATTAAAGAAATTCAGCGTCGCCTACCGGAAGTGAAATCGCTCGTACAAAACGTAAACGGCCAAAAAACATCGCTTATTTTTGGAGACGAAACGTTTACTCTTGCTGGAAAATCAGTGATTCAAGAAACGTTAGGGGACATTTCATTCGAACTTTCAGCTCGTGCATTCTTCCAGCTGAATCCTCTTCAAACCGTGAAGCTATATGACGAAGTAAAAAAAGCAGCTGCGTTAACAGGCAGTGAAAAAATTGTAGATGCTTACTGCGGAGTAGGGACAATTGGCTTATGGCTTGCTAAAGATGCCAAAGAAATTCGCGGAATGGATACGATTGAAGAATCGATTGCAGACGCAAGAAAAAATGCCCAAGATCATGGGTTTGAGCATGCTACGTACGTAACGGGTCCGGCTGAGAAATGGATGCCGCAGTGGGTAAAAGAAGGCTGGAAGCCAGACGTTATCGTCGTTGATCCGCCGCGAACAGGCTGTGATGACAAGCTTCTAAAAACGATTTTACAAGTGAAGCCAAAGAAAGTGGTTTACGTTTCTTGTAATCCATCCACATTAGCCAAAGATGTGCAGCAGCTGTCGAAGGCTTATCATGTTGATTACATTCAGCCTGTTGATATGTTTCCGCATACGGCGCACGTGGAGAATGTGGTGAGTTTGACGTTAAAAAAATGAATAGAAAAAGAGTAAAGGGCAGATTAGATTCTGCTCTTTTTTCTTTGAGCTGTACTCTTATTAAATGGAGAAAGTTGTTAAAATTCAACATCTGTTCTTTTAGTGTGAAAAAATATCTTAGTATAGTGAGATGAAATTCCCATAAAGTCTAGTCATGGAAAGTGTTACATCGCTAAAGAGAAATTACATAAGAGGGTTAATGCCTTTAAGATAAACTATAATGACGTCTTTTATACAAATAATAAACGCAAACTCTATCCCAAAACCCAAACCTTTAACCACATCGATAATACTATATTAATAAAACTACTGAAAAGTATGTACAAAGGGGAAGAGGTTAAATGGACTCAATGTTTTTAAAAGGACTTACGGGCGAAGTGGTAACGCCAAAAGACCCCATTTATGAGGAAGCTCGTCAGGAATGGAATCGCGCTATTGATAAATTTCCGCTTGTGATTGTGTACTGTGAAAAAAAGCAGGATGTTGTGAATGCGATCCACTGGGCGCGCAAGCATCGTGTTGAGATTCGCATTCGATCTGGTGGTCATCATTATGAAGGATATTCTACGGGTGACTGTGTATTAGTCATTGATATTAGTCGATTAAATGGGTTGAAATTAGATAGGAAACGGAACATTTTAAAGATGGAAGCAGGAGCGAAAAATACGGAAGTGTATGGTTTCATCGGTTCGAACGGATATGTTTTTCCAGGAGGAACGTGTCCGACTGTTGGGGTGTCTGGCTTTACGCTTGGTGGAGGCTGGGGACTTTCAAGCAGGCTTTACTGGTTAGGATGCGACAGCTTGATAGAGCTAGAGTTAGTCAATTATGAAGGAAAGCTCATCAAAGCAAACAAATCGTGTAACGCTGATCTTTTTTGGGCATGCCGCGGTGCCGGTGGCGGTAACTTTGGCGTTGTAGTAAGCATGACGTTTCAGCTTCCAAAGCCAACGAACAGCTCTGTGACGCTCGTTCGCTTCTTTTATGTAGGTACTACAAAGGAGAAGCAGAGACAAGTGATGAATATATGGCAAAACTGGCTGCCCGAACTGGACAAACGTATGACGCTAGTTGCAAGCTTTTATAATGCTGAAGGAGAAGGGTTAGGCATATTTGCAAACGGCTTCTTTTACGGCTCCCGAGAAAGAGCTCGGAAGATTTTGCAGCCTTTTGCAGAAGCAGAAGGGTTTCAAGTAGAGCTGGAATCATTACCTTTTCTTGAAGCGGTAAAAAAAAATAGAGGAAACCTATCCTCCGTCTGAAAAATTTAAGTCAACGGGAAGATTTGTGCAAAGAACGTATTCACGTGTTGAGCTTGAAAATCTTACAGATCTCATACAGCGTCCAGCAGAAGGTTCCGTGTATGCTGCGATTTCTTTTTATGCACTAGGAGGAGAAATTCGCCGTGTTGGTAAAAGAGAAACGGCTTTTTTCTACAGAAACGCCAGATATATTATGGGGTTTCAGTCCGTATGGACAGACGATGCATATGCAAGAGCAAACAGAGATTGGCTTCGCAAGCGATTTGAATATATTAAAAGTATGACGATAGGCTCCTATGTGAATTTCCCTATCAGCAACCTTAAAAATTACGAACGTGAGTATTTTGGAGACAACGCAGAGAGATTAGAGAGAGTGAATAAGAAGTACGATCCGTTTAATGTGTTCAGGTTTCCTCAGGGACTAAGATAGTGTGCGGAAAAGGATACTAAGTTGACAATTGAACCTGTGCAATCATCTTCTTTCAAAGAAGGTAAATAAATGAAAATACTCTTTCTTGTTGACAAAGCACCAAACTGGTATTAGAATAAACAACTATTCGACAGTCACTATCTTGATCGAAAAAATTTAATACGTAGAAAGCTATGATTGCTATGGATCACACTATAGCAGGAGCAGCTTCTGGAGAGATCGCGAGAGTTTCGCGACGCCGAAGGGTTCACAATCTCAGGCAAAAGGACAGAAGAGTACCGGATATTTATTTGGCGTGTTACTAATTGGTAGCCTGTGCCTTAATATTTGTTATTCTTATGACCATGAGATTGGAGCGCATCCAATCTCTTTTTTTATTGGACTTTATTTGTAGTCCGCACGATCGCATCAAAGGTTTTATTGTTAGGAGGAGTTAGAGTTGGAACAACGAGAATTAAAGAGGGATTTATCCAATCGTCATGTTCAGCTAATTGCGATTGGGGGAACCATTGGTACGGGCTTGTTTTTAGGTTCTGGTAAAGCCATACAGCTTGCGGGTCCCTCTATCATCTTTGCTTATTTAATTGTTGGTATTGCGCTTTTCTTTGTGATGAGAGCGTTAGGAGAACTACTGCTTTCTAAAGCAGGTTATCAATCACTAACAGATATTGCTGAAGAGTACCTTGGACAGTGGGCTTCATTTGTCACCGGATGGACGTACTGGTTTTGCTGGATCATGACAGCTATGGCTGATGTCATTGCCGTTGGTGTATATGTGAAATATTGGTTCAATATTCCTCAGTGGATTCCTGCACTTATTTGTGTAATCATTTTATTAGGGCTTAACTTATTAACCGTAAAATTATTTGGAGAATTAGAGTTTTGGTTTGCTTTAATAAAGGTTATTACGATTCTTGCGTTAATTATTATTGGCGTTATTTTGCTGGTAATGGGATTTAAAACAGACGCGGGATCCGTTACTGTTCAAAACCTTTGGAATCACGGAGGACTGTTTCCAAATGGAGTTTCAGGTTTCTTACTTTCATTCCAAATGGTTATATTCGCATACGTCGGGGTTGAGTTGGTAGGGGTATCGGCAGCAGAAACATCAAATCCCCAAAAAAATATTCCATCGGCCATTAATAAAATTCCGCTGCGAATCTTATTTTTCTATGTTGGAGCGCTTATCGTCCTCTTATTTATTAACCCGTGGATGGAATTAAATGCAGCAGAAAGCCCATTTGTTAAAACCTTTAGTTTAGTCGGAATTCCGCTTGCTGCTGGAATTATTAATTTTGTTGTATTAACTTCAGCCGCTTCTGCTTGTAATAGCGGGATGTTTTCAACAAGCCGTATCTTATATAATTTAAGTAAAAATGACCAAGGGCCATCTAAGTTTGCAAAACTGAATAAAAATCACGTACCAAGCAACGGATTATTTGTATCTACGGTGGTCATCTCAGCGGGAGCTCTTTTAAGCAAGCTTATACCAGACCAAGCTTTTGGCATCGTAACGACCATTAGCGCTATTTGTTTTATTTGGGTGTGGAGTATCATTCTTATTTGCCATCTAAGGTATAAAAAGTCGCGTCCGCAGCTGCATGCAGCATCAGCATTCAAAGCACCGTTAACACCATTTATAAACTATGTTGTATTAGCATTGTTTGCGGTGATTCTTGTTATTATGCTGTTTTCTGACGCGACGCGCCCAGCCTTATTGTTGACGCCCGTTTGGTTTATTCTCTTATTTATTTTTTACTGGACTAGAAGGGGAAAATAAATAAATCTTTAAAGGCTAGAAAATCAGCAGGAAACAACCATAATTTTTTATAAAAGAATATAGTAAACTTCTGACCTCATCACTCCGTGATGAGGTCTTTTTAGTGGAGGATAAATAATTGATTTCTACTGCATGAATAAAATGCAGGAAGCAAAGTTTATAGAAGAAAACTAAAAGCTGTTCTAACAGAAAACACAGTGAGAAAGCTCATAGTTTTCTGATAGGAATGTAGAACAAATTGCTTTTCTTCTATGTCTAAAGATGGAATTCCGTCATTTATATGGAAAAGTCTTCATTTTGGAGTACAATGAAGGTAGACTTCATTAGATTAAGGTGAACAAACATGAAATGGTTTAAATCTCATACGTTTTGGAAAATCTTCACGATTAACGTGCTTCTTATTTGTACCATATTAACGCTAATGTTTATTGTTTCAAGAGTGATGCTGCCTAATATTTCTCAAGATCAATATCGACAGGTAACTGATAAAACCGTCAAGAGAATGAAAGAGCAAATTAACGTCGTCATTAAAGATATTTGGAGCCTAGGCGACGAGGTACAGCAAGATCCTATTTTTTTATCGGATGATGAACAAGAAATAGACAAAGAATTGCAGAAAATAGTTAATATTTCACCGTATATCGATAGCGGAACCATTTTTAATGTAAAAGGGTATGTTGAGCATTATTACCCGAATGATTTAAAAAATATGAAACATGTGAACTTAAGTAAAAGAAAATATTTTCAAGAAGCGCTGCGAACCAAAAAAATATATTTAAGCGATGTCGTTTCAGCAGATACAAAGCACTACATTGTGGTGATGGCGATTCCTATTTTGGATGGGCAGCAAAATGTAAAAAAGGTTGTAAATTTAGCGCTGCGAATTGAAGAAAATAAAAGTTTTCAATCCATCTTTCAAACGTTTGATATAGGAGAGAACGGCTATACATTTATCGTAGACCGCAATGGTAGAATTATTTCCCACCCAGAGAAACAGAGAATCGGTGAAAATGCCAAGAAAAATGAAATCGTTCAGAAAACGATGAATCATAAATCAGGATATCAGCGCGTGGTGAACACCGAAGGTAAGTATTTCTTTGCGTCTTTCGAATATATTCCTGTTTTGGATTGGGGAATTGTCGCTGAATTACCCGTTGAAGAAATTTACAGGCCTTATGAAATGTTTGAAAAAACTCTTTGGATCGTTTCAGGAGTTACGATTTTACTGCTTTCTTTTTTTACTGCGTTATATGCAAGGCAAATTGTGAATCCAATTCATAAACTATATGAATTGGCGGGACAAGTAGCGCGCGGGAATTTTAATCAAAAAATTCCGGAACGAGAAATTGAGCGGGGCGAAATCGGTATTTTATCTAAACAGTTTAATGAAATGATTAGCTATATACGCCATTCTAAAGCAAATTTACAGCAAAAAGAAAATCAGCTGCAGGAACAAAAAACGTTTTTAAGACAAGTTATTGACATTAATCCAAGCTATATTTATGCTATCAATCAAAAAAGGGAATTCATTCTCGTTAATGAATCTTTTGCGATGCTCTTAGGTGAAAAATCTGATGACTTAATTGGACAATCAATTGATAAATATCAGTTCAACCTTCAATCAGATCTTTTATATAAAGGGGCGTTTTCAAACTGTACCCAAAAAGGGATGGTATTAGAAGAACAGTTTAAAGATTCGAAAGGAAACCGGCGCTGGGTCGAAACAGCAAAACTTCCTATTATGAATGAAAAACAGGAAGTGATTCAAATGCTGTGCGTATCGACAGATATTACGGAGCGTAAAAAGGCAGAAGAGAAGCTTAGAACTTCTGAGAAGCTTGCCGTGGTAGGAGAACTTGCAGCTGGAGTGGCTCATGAAATCAAAAATCCTTTAACTTCTTTAAAAGGCTTTGTTCACTTATTAAAAGAACAACATCCTAAAGATGCTTTGTATATAGATATTATGGAAACTGAATTAGAGCGAATGAATGGAATAGTAGAAGAATTTTTGATGTTAGGAAAACCTCAGGTAATGAAGGTTGAATCTTTGAATATGCAAGCGCTTGTTCAAGAAGTGTGCTCACTTCTTGAACCTGAAGCAGTAGAAAGGGAAGTAGCTTTCATATTTGAAAGGGACGACCAGTTACCGAGGGTGTATGGAGATAAAAATCAGTTAAAACAAGTATTTATTAATATTATTAAAAATTCTATCGAAGCAATGCCTGAAGGAGGAGCTATTCATATTACGACTAAGGTAAAAGAAAACCACCTTTGGCTGCAGCTTGCTGATGAAGGACAGGGTATTCCTCCTGAACGGTTGGCTAAGATAGGTGAGCCTTTTTATAGTACAAAAGAAAAAGGTACAGGTTTAGGACTGATGGTCAGCTATCGGATTATTAAAGCTCACCACGCGCAGATGACGTTTTCTAGTCAGTTAGATAAAGGAACAAGTGTGGATATATTGTTTCCAATTATAAAAAAGTAGGGGAAGTTCCCCTACTTTTTATTATTATACTTATAATATATCAAAAGCCTTGATGGTACTAAAATCAATGAAAGTACTAAAAAAGATATCCACAAGTTAACAAGCAGTTAACTGCTGAATTATATAGGATATTCACAACTTTATCCACACTATTCACATTTTTTCAGAAAATTTACATAAAAATTACCCACTGTTATTTCAAGTTATGAAAGCGGTAATATGCATATTCAATAAAGTTATACACATTATCCACATAATTGTGGGTAAAATTTGTGGATATAGTAGAGTATTAAAAAAACGTAAATCATAAGCTTGAAATCTTCGTGTTATTATTTTTACATAATATAAAAACGTCCTTCCGATACAAACTGTACAGAAAGGACGTTGGGATGATCAAGCGTTGGATAGAGATGTTTTGCCTCACTTATTTTTTCGTGTAGCCGCCTGCACGGTCTGCTTTTTTAAACTCGCGGCCGTAATAGATTTCTTGAGCGCTACTTAACGTATTTTTTGCGTTTTCTTTTCGTTTTTTTTCAGACATAAAAAACCCTCCAATTAACGTTTTTCGATCATGCTACTTATTTTTTCCAGAATCTCTCGTTTTTAATCATAAAAAAAAGCTCTCCGTTACACGGAGAGACTCTTACGCTTCTTTAAGCTGGTGATCTTCTTGAACGTCTTGTTCGTGACGCAAGTAGTATAATGTATACAAGTCTTTTGGAATTTCGTATAAATCATATACGTCTTCATGTTGATTAATTTCATCGTATAAAGCTTTGTGTGTTTCATTCGCAAGTACTGCGTAAGGCAGTTTTTCTGCAGCCTTAATAGACCTGATATTGATTTTACGAATTCGCATAAAAATTCGCTCTATATTTAACTCAAAGAACAGTTCATTAAAGAACGCTTCTTTTGCAATTTGATTATATCCTTTTCCATGAAACGGTTTGCCAAGCCAAGTGCCTAAAAAACCAGCTTGGTCCTGTACATCAAATAAATTAATGGTGCCGATAGGGTTACCCCATTCGTCTAAAATCGTGCGAGAAATGATTTCCCCATGATCTTCTGCTTCCATCGTTTGTTTAGTCACAAATAAAAATTCTTCATAGGAATGGGCTTTATGACGAACAAAAGGGAAGACATCAGGATGTACCATGAGTTCGTATAGAGATTGACAGTCATTTAGGTCACGTTTTTTTAACATAACTTTTCCCTCCTGATCGAGGGTATATACAGACTCCAATCAAGTCCCCACCCTCGAAATTTTTTAATAATTAAAAAAATTTCGGGGTGGGAATCGAACCCACTAGAACCAGTTACCTGGTGGCGCACCATTTGCCTTCCCATTACAAGTCAACAAACATAAAAAGTCAACGTGTGATGTTTATGCTTTTGTGAAATTCACATGCTTCTAAACGTATCATACTAAAAAAAATAAAAAAAGAAAATAGGTAAAATGTTAATTTTTTTTAAATAATATTTTACCATTTATCATCGTAAAAATAGGCTTTGCTAAGTAGTGAAAAGGATGATGGCTCCATAGCACCAAATCAGCGTCTTTTCCTGCTTCGATACTGCCAATTCGCTGATCAATACGGAGATTCCGAGCAGCAGCAATCGTGATGCCTTCTAATGCTTTTTGTTCTTCGAGCCCTTCACGTACGGCAATGGATGCACAAATATTTAAGTACTGAATGGGCGTATAAGGATGATCTGTTGTAATGGAAACTTCTACTCCTTCATTGCAGAGAGCTTGATAGGTTTTCCACGTTTTATTCTTCAGTTCAACCTTTGAGCGGCGTGTTAAAGTTGGTCCCACGCTTACTTTTAAGTTTCTTCCCCCTAGCTCTTTAGCAATTAAATGACCTTCTGTGCAGTGTTCAATACGAACGTCTAAATTAAATTCATCTGCTAAGCGCAGAGCTGATAGAATATCATCGGCTCGGTGAGCATGAATTCGAACGGGAATCTCTCTATTCAGTGCTTGAATGAGTGGTTTGATTCGCAAATCATCTTTATTGTCACTGCTTTTTGCATGATAAAAGGCTTCTCTCAGCATCCCCATAATACCCATTCGTGTAATGGATTCTTTATTGCCATGGCTGTGGATTCGTTTTGGATTTTCTCCTAGCGCAATCTTAAGTCCAGCTGTCTCTTGAATCAACATCTGAGAAATACTTGTTCCGGCTGTTTTAATAACGGACGTTGTGCCTCCGATCACATTTGCACTTCCAGGCATAATGTGTACAGACGTAATACCCGCTTCAATGGCATCTTTAAACCCAGGATCTAAAGGATGTACGCTGTCAAAAGCTCGGATATGGGGAGTCATAGGCTCGATTGTTTCGTTAGCATCATTTCCGGCCCAGCCGGTTCCTTCATCATATAGTCCTAGATGTGTATGAACATCAATAAATCCAGGGAATAAATAGCGCTGTTTGCAGTCAATAACTTCTACTTGAAGAGGAGGCTGCAAGTTTGGCCCAATTAAAACAATTTTTCCATCTTGAATGAGCACATCACTATTATAAATAGGTTTTGACGTAATAGGATAGAGCGTTGCATTTTTCAAGAGAATGGTTTTCATAAAGGATGCTCCTATCTATCGGCAGCTTAGTCACCTGTTTTAGGTAAATATCAGAAAATAACTAGAGTAAATCTCGCAATGCATCTTCTAATACAGTATATGTAAAAATGTAATTCTGTTGAATCAATTTTTCAGGTAAAACGCGCTGTCCTTTCAAAATAATCATACTCATTTCTCCCATCAGCAGCTGAAGGCCAAAGCTAGGTACGGGCATCCAGTGAGGACGATTCAACACTTTTCCAATCGTCTTTCCAAACTCTTTCATTTGAACGGGGTTTGGAGCAGTTACATTAACAGGTCCTTCTATTTGTTCGGTATGAATGCAATAATCAATAATTTTGACGACGTCTTGAAGATGCACCCAAGACATCCACTGCTCTCCCGAACCAACTGTCCCTCCTGCAAATAATTTATAAGGAAGGGCAGTAGAAGGGAGTGCCCCGCCATCTTTGCCTAATATAACGCCGAACCTTGTTAAAACAGTACGAATATTGAGTTCCATCGCTTTTAGCGCTTCATTTTCCCATTTTTTTACCGTTTCAGCTAAAAAGTCCGTGCCGATGGATGGAGAAGCTTCTGTGAACGTTTCTGTAGTCGATGTCCCGTAATAACCAACTGCGCTTGCATTTACATAAAGGGAAGGTTTTTCGGGTAAGGCAGCCATAATACGAAGGATTTCTTGAGTAGAAGAAAGGCGACTTTCCACAATGGCTTTTTTGCGCTCGTCCGTCCAGCGGCCGCTGTTAAGTGAAACGCCAGCTAAATTGATAAAAACGTCTGCTCCTTCTACATGCTCTTCAGGTTGGCTGTTTTCTTGCATCCATTCTACATATTTAAGTTTCGGATCTCTTGCAGCTTTATCTGCATTGCGTGTTAAAATATATACATAATGTTTTTGTGTTAAAAAATGTTTTGTTAAAGCTTTACCTACGAATCCAGTTCCTCCAGCAATAACAATTTTCATACGAACTTCCTCCTTTGTTGAGATAAATAAAAATGTGTATGATACGTTTGGCGGTTCTTCAGCCATCAATTTAATAAGAAATATGAGGTGAAGGTGTATGCCTGTTGTCACAAAGATCACAACGCAAAAGAATAGCGGTGAACGTTATAATGTGTATTTAGATTACGGTAAAGGTGAAGAGTTTGGCTTTGGTGTTGACGAAAATGTCCTCATCAAATATGACTTGAAAAAAGGTCGTGAGCTTGATGAATTTGAATTAACGGAAATTCAATACGCAGATGATGAGAAGAAAGCTTATAATTTAGCGATCACTTACTTATCTTATCGAATGCGCTCTGAAAAAGAGGTACATGATTATTTAAAGAAAAAAGAAATTAACTCTACTATTATTCAACAAGTTATTCAGAAATTAGTCAGCCACCGTTATTTAAATGATGAAGAGTTTGCCAAAGCATTTGTGTTAACTCAGATGAACACGACATCAAAAGGACCAAATGTGATTCAAAGAGAATTAAAAGAAAAGGGAATTTCTGATTCCATTATTACCCTTAGTTTATGTGAATACCCCGAAGAACAGCAAATTCAAACTGCTGTGAAATTAATTGAAAAGTTAAAAGGAAAGTATAAAAAATTATCTCAGGTAATGATGAAACAAAAAATGGAACAAGCATTGGCAGTGAAGGGCTATTCATTTTCTATTATTCAAGAAGCATTTCAGCGCACGAATACAGAAAAAGAAAGCGATGAGGCATGGGAAGCTCTGCAATACCAAGGAATGAAAGCTCATCGTCGTTTTTCAAAGTATGAAGGCTGGGAATATCAGCAAAAAATGAAGCAAGCTCTTTATAGAAAAGGATTCTCTATTGACCAAATTCAATCATTTCTAGATTCTATTGAAGAGGAATAAAGGCAGGACAAAAGTATGTTAGTTGAAGGGAAATCCGAACGATGAATCGAGATTCTTGATGGAGAATCCAACTCGTTCGGATTTTTTCATTGAGATGGCAAACGTAAACTTCATGTGTTTATCTTTAGATTAATGCAGTTATGTTTCACTCTTTTTTAAAACAAAATATCTTCTGAGTCATTCTGCTGTTTATAAATAATCTCAGCAATTTCTGAAGCCGAGCGCAATCGGCTTTTATCTTTAATGTGGTTGTTGTGATCCCAAAAAGGGGTATTCATGCCGCCCATGTAAGCTGCAATCACATGAAGGTTAGTATCTTGATACTCCACTTTTAAACTTTCTGTAAATCCCCTTACGCCAAACTTACTTGCCACATAGACGCTTTCATTAGCTTTCCCGCGAAGTCCTGCAGTTGAAATGATATTCATCACTTTAGGTTCAGGTCTCGTTAAGAGATGAGGCATAAGCGCTTGTGTTAAAAAAATAGTTCCTTTTACATTTGTATCGATGACTTCATCGATGGCTTGTTTTGTATAATCCGTCAAAGGACCAAAATGTCCAATGCCTGCATTGTTGATAAGGATATCTACTGAATGCTGCATCAGCAGTTTTTCTACAGATTTTCCTACTTCTTCATACTTTGTAATATCTACAGACATCGTATATACGTTGTCGCTTAGCTCATGCTGCGCCTCTTTTAATTTATGTTGATTGCGTCCAGCTAGAATGACGTTGTAGTCTTTTGCGTAAAGTTTAGCGAGTTCTTTTCCAAGACCCGTCGAACCGCCCGTGATTAGCACTGTTTTCATTCCCAAAACTCCCTTTTCATAGTCTCCCTTTAGTTATACCTTTTGTTATAATAAAATGAAAGCAAACAAGGGGGAAAACAGCATGTCTGAAAAACGTTACAGCGATATGACGACGTATGAACTTCAACAAGAAATTGGGTCTCTTCAAGAAAAAGCACGAAAAGCTGAACAGCTTGGCATGGTCAATGAGTATGCAGTATTAGAAAGAAAAGTAACAATGGCTAGGTCGTATTTATTGGATCCCGAAACGTTTAAAGCAGGGGAAGTATATGAAATTCAAGGAGATCCGGGTTCATATTTTAAAATTGATTATATGAACGGAGTTTTTGCGTGGGGATTTAGGCTTGGCTCACCGCATAACGAAGAGGCATTGCCTATTTCCATGTTGAAAAAATAACGGGATGAACAAGCAGCACGAAGTGTGCTGCTTGCTTGATTTCTATATTCACTCTATTTTTAAACGTAAAGCAAGCGGTTATTCTTCACGCTCATTAGAAGCATGCATACGTTCTTGAGGATGCGTGTTAATCGTTCCATTTGCACGTTTTGAAGCGTACTCAGCTTTTGCTCGAGGTTCGCCTTCAAGCTTAGTATGATGTTGGTTTGTAAAATCTTTTGCTTTATTGCGCATCGATACCTCTCCTTTTACAACAGAAAGCGTTGCGGTTATGATATAGTACATGAGGGAGTGAATAACTCCGCATTTATAGTGTAAGTTAAAAGTGCAAACATACTCATAAAGAATTTTGGTAATCGAGGTGTCCTTATGAACGATATATTTGAAAGATTAACGAATCAGCTCTTAAATAAAAACAGTTCGCTCTCATATGCTCAAGCACGCACGTGGGTCGAGCTTTTCTGGGAAGATTTTGAGTCATCTTACGCAAAAGCCGGATATGATTATAAAGGGAAAGAAGCGACGGAAAAGGTTGTTACGATGTATATTAACAGCTACGGTGATAAGCTTCATGAAATCGCGGTCAAAAACCCTAAATATCAGCATTTGTTGAATAACGATGACTATTTAAAACATTAAATAAAAACGAACCGTCTTGAGCAGACGGTTCGTTTTTGGGTTGCATATTTGTTCTTGTTATGATTAGTGCGGGAGATAATCAAGCTTTTTACGCAATTTTTTCTCACTGAAAATCCAACCTGTGTACGAACAAATGATATTTAAATCATAATCAAGCTGGACCACGGCTACAAATGGATAGTAATCCTTGCTGCGGTAGCGTAAATCAATAAAGCGCACTTCAATGTGGTCGTTATATTCATCCAGTTCCCATCTATAAATAGGTGAAAATGAAAGAAAAGCAGATAAATTTTCATCTTTTTTCGCTACTTCAATTACGGCTGATTCGGGAATTGGAACTTTATCAAACGTATCATAAATAAAAATTTCTTCTCCGATTGCTCTTCCTACATGAAAATACTTTTCGGTCGTCACAGCTAAGTGCCAGTGAGTGAAACGCATTGTAGGAGAGATATTGAGCTTGATAACATCAGGAAACTGTTTTCGAAGCTTCTTGGCAATTTGGTGGCGCATATAAAAGCGCAATCCATAGTAAAACGCCAATAACACATACAGCGTAATAAATGTTGGTCCTGGCTCTGCTCCAATAAACCAGATTAAAATCGCGAGTACGTGAGCTGAGAAAATCACGTAATCAAACGTGTTGATTACGCCAAGCGCAATCCATTTATTTGTGAAAGGCCGTAAAGCTTGCGTACCATAAGCGTTAAAGATATCAACAAAAACGTGAATAATGACGCCTGCAAAGGTCCACATCCAGAGATGCAGCAAGTTAGCTCCTGGCAGCAGAAGCGAAAGAATGAGCACGATAAGCAAAGGCCATAAAATAACAGCCGGGATAGAATGTGTAATTCCACGGTGATTGCGGATATACTGTGCATTGTTTCGCAACTTTAAAACAGTGTCTAAATCAGGTGCTAATGACCCGGCCATTACGCCAATCATTACAGCATCCATTGTGGCTGTATTCGCAGATACAGTGGGGTCTAATGTTGCAAGGCCGCCTAAAGCGATTCCCATTGCAATGTGTGTACCAGTATCCAGAGCGAACTCCTCCTTTGTAAAATGACAATCTTAGAGTATCCTAATTCAGCATGGAAGCCTTAATTTAGGGCGAAAAATTTCGCTTTATTACTAACGCAGCAAATTAGCTGTTTTTATTCATTATTTGAACAATTCATTTTACTATTCATATTTGTAGTTGTTATAAGGTTATCATAAAGTTACTAAGATTCAAAAAGCAACACATTGTATATGTATAGTTAATACCTCGGAGGCTATGACGTGAAACAAAGTAAAGATATTGTACAAAATTTCGATATTCGAGCATTTCAAGATGACTTAATCTCTTGGTTTGAACAGGAACAGCGCATTTTACCTTGGCGTCAAGATCAGGACCCTTATAAAGTGTGGGTATCTGAAATTATGCTTCAACAAACGAGAGTAGATACGGTCATTCCGTATTTTAATAATTTTATTAGTAAATTTCCCACTATCAAAGATTTAGCTTATGCGAATGAAGATGATGTGTTAAAAGCATGGGAAGGGTTAGGCTATTATTCCCGTGCCCGTAATTTACAAACCGCCGTTCGAGAAGTTCACGAACAATACGGGGGAGAAGTTCCAAATACGCCAGCAGAAATCTCCAAACTAAAAGGAGTAGGCCCTTATACAACAGGAGCCATTTTAAGTATTGCATACGGAGTGCCGCAGCCTGCTGTAGATGGAAATGTCATGCGTGTGCTATCGCGCATTTTATCCGTTTGGGATGATATTGCAAAACCGAAAACAAGAAAGCTGTTTGAAGATATCGTGCATGAAATTATTTCAAAAGATAATCCTTCCTATTTCAATCAGGGCATGATGGAACTTGGTGCCATTGTCTGTACACCAACTTCTCCTTCCTGTTTGTTATGTCCAGTTCGCGAACACTGCCGCGCGTTTGAAGAAGGAGTGCAGAATGAGCTTCCTGTCAAATCAAAGAAAAAAGCGCCGCGTGCTCTTCAGCTTGCTGCAGCGGTGATTAGAGACGAGGAAGGAAATTATCTGATTCATAAACGTCCAAGCAAAGGACTTTTAGCTAACCTATGGGAATTTCCAAATATAGAAGTAGATCTTAGTATAGCGCCAGATCATCAGCAGCTTCAGGCATTTATTCAAAATGAGTACGGAGCCGATATTAAAATTCATGCGCCGTTTACCACAATTCAGCACGTGTTTTCTCATATCGTCTGGAACATCACAGTATATGAAGCAGAGCTTGCAAGTGATATCAGTGCATTAAAAAATTTGAAAGTAGTTTCTGAAAAAGATTTAGAACAATATGCATTTCCTGTTTCCCATCAAAAAATCTTAAAAGAATATGTACTTGTTAAATAAAAGAAGCGTGGATAAACTCCGCGCTTCTTTTTATTTAATCATATGATACATGCGTGCCGTGTGTATAATCTGCTTCGTGGCGCTGTAGCCCGCCCCGTGCTTCAATTTCTTTAATAATTTGCTGATGAATACTTTGTCCTTCAGCATTTAAATACGGCGTCATTTGCTGTAAAGAGTGATGGAAAAACGCAAGCTCGCTGTCTTTCCACTCGCTTTTAGAAATCATTGAAAGAGCCGTCATGTCTCTACCTACATACATTCTATTCACCTCATTCATTTCATCAAGTTTTATCTATTTTCTCTATATTACTTGTTTCTTATGCGATAAAATCAGTACAATGTAAAGATAATATGATACATAAGGGAGATGACATCATGTCACAAAAGGTAGCACTAGTTACGGGAAGCAGCAGAGGTATTGGTAAAGAAATTGCCTTACGTCTGGCTAAAGAAGGATACGATATTGTATTAAACTATGCACGAAGCAAAAGTGCAGCGCAGGAAGTAGCAGAAGAAATCAAAGCGCTAGGCAGAGAAGCATTAGTTGTTAAAGCAAACGTAGGAAAAGTAGAAAAAATTAAAGAAATGTTTGAGCAAATTGATGAAGTATTCGGTCGCTTAGACGTATTTGTAAGTAATGCAGCGTCAGGAGTTCTACGTCCTATTATGGAATTGGAAGAAACTCACTGGAACTGGACAATGGATATTAACAGCAAAGGATATTTATTCTGTGCACAAGAAGCGGCTAAACGTATGGAAAAAGTAGGCGGAGGAAAGATTGTTACCATCAGTTCGCTTGGGTCTATTCGCTACTTAGAAAATTATACAACAGTAGGCGTGTCAAAAGCTGCTGTAGAAGCGTTGACCCGCTATTTAGCAGTGGAGCTTGCTCCAAAGAATATTGTGGTAAATGCTGTCTCTGGAGGGGCTGTGGATACAGAGGCATTAAAACATTTCCCAAATCGCGATGAGCTTCTAGATGATGCACGCAAGCATACTCCAGCTGGTCGTATGGTGGAGCCAAAAGACATGGTAGATGCAGTTATGTTCTTAGTGTCCGATCAAGCAAATATGATTTGCGGTCAAACGCTTATTATTGACGGAGGGCGTTCACTTTTAATGTAAGGTAAATGTGTTTTGTGCTCGCGCCTTAAAATACTGAAAAAAGTTTGCATACCCTATTTACCTCCCGGGCATATTAATTTTCGTGGAGGTGATTACAATGGCAAAACAAACAAACAAAACAGCATCTGGTACAAGCACACAACACGTGAAACAACAAAATGCTCAAGCATCTAAAAACAACTTCGGTACTGAATTTGCTAGCGAAACAAGTGCTCAAGAAGTGAGACAACAAAACGCACAAGCTCAAGCAAAGAAAAACCAAAACTCTGGTAAATACCAAGGTTAATACCAAAAGCGAACTTAACGTCTTTCATACGGCGATGTTAAGTTCGCTTTTTCTTATATAAAAAGCAACAAAGTATGACAAAACTTCTTGAAACTTTACACAACTCGTCAAAGGAATCTGTCTCACCTAAACAGAATGTTAACAGAAGTGCCGCGTGTATGGTTAAGGCAAATAGGGAGGAGCTATCGTATGAAAAAATTTGATCAGCTAGTGACTCAACAATTGGAGACCATGGATCAACTTCTGTTTTTGCAGTCTGAGATTGAGCGCTGTCAGGAAATCGAAGGTGAACTAATAAAACTTCATGAAGAAGCAAAACTTCATTCTGTGCAAGATGAAATTAGTGAAATGAAGCTAAAATTAAAAGAGATTCAATTGACGTTTGAAGCACAAACCGAAGACATTATTCGTACATATAAAAGTGAAGGGGCTTGCTCTACACTTGCTTAATGAACATTGATGTGTCACTTCCTCTCTTTTTTAAGGCTGCCAAGCAAAGGAAAAGTAGGGGGAGTGGCTTTTTTGAACTCAAGAAGGTTAGCACATTTGTGTTAAAATGAGAGAGAAACCGTTATAATAAACATAAGACAAATGGAGACGTTATATGAATTTTTTTAAGTGCTAAAATGAAAGTAGGTATTGGAGATGGGAATTCCGGTGGAAGGAGAAACAATTCAAATACACAGCTACAAGCATAATGGACATATTCATCGCGTGTGGGATCGGACAACCGTATTAAAAGCAACCAATAACTTAGTGATTGGAGGAAATGATCGTACGATCGTTACAGAATCAGATGGACGAACATGGGTCACAAGAGAGCCTGCAATTTGTTATTTTCATGCTCAGCAGTGGTTTAACGTCATTGGGATGATCCGTGAAGATGGAATTTATTATTACTGCAATATCAGTTCGCCGTTCATTTATGATGACAATGAAGCGCTCAAATATATTGATTATGATTTAGATATCAAAGTCTATCCAGATATGACATACACCCTTCTTGATGAAGATGAATATGAGAAGCATCGAAAAGAAATGAATTATCCAGAAGTGATTGACCGTATTTTACATAATCACGTCGAGGAGTTAAAAGGTTGGATTCGACAGCGAAAAGGCCCGTTTGCTCCAGATTTCATTGACATTTGGTATGAGCGTTTTTTAACATATCGGCATTCTTGATGAATGATCTAGAGAACATTATGTTAGGCCGTCTAAAGCTGACTGTTTGATATAATGTTCTTTTTGGCGTTATGCTCACCATCTTTTAGAAGAGATAAAAGCACTAAAAAATCGACGGGTGTACATATACTAAGAAAGCTTGCCCTCATAGATAGAAAGGGGAGATTTTATGGGAAGTATAAGACGCTACATGAAGTTTGTACAGCCATACAAATGGCAAATTGTCGGCACTGTATTAATTGGTATTATTAAATTTGCTATTCCTTTATTAATTCCGCTGCTTTTGAAATATGTTTTGGACGATATCGTAAATGGACATGGCATGTCCTCCTCTGAAAAAGTTCATAAAATGGTGACGATTATGGGGATTTCGTTTGTTGTATTTTTAGTGTTAAGACCTCCCATTGAATATTACAGGCAGTATTATGCTCAGTGGGTATCGAGCAAAGTACTATATGATATACGGGATCAGCTGTTTAGCCATATTCAAAAGCTTAGCTTGCGTTATTATGCAAATACGCGAGCGGGTGAAGTGATTTCACGAGTCATTAATGATGTAGAGCAAACAAAAAACTTTGTTATCACAGGTTTAATGAACGTATGGCTTGATATGATGACGATTGTAATAGCCATTGTGATTATGTTTACGATGAATGTACCTTTAACACTGGTGTCGATTATTTTGCTGCCGGTTTATGCGTTCTCTGTAAAATATTTTTACAGTCGTCTTCGCCATTTAACACGAGTCCGTTCGCAGGCTTTAGCGGAAGTGCAGGGGCATTTACATGAAAGGGTTCAAGGGATCTCTGTTATTCGCAGCTTTGCTATTGAGCCTCATGAGCAGAAGCAATTTGATAAGCAAAATTCAAATTTTCTACAAAAAGCAATCAATCATACGAATTGGAATGCAAAAACATTTGCAGTAGTGAATACCATTACCGATTTGGCACCTTTAATCGTGATTACATTTGCTGGATATCAAGTCATCACAGAAAGTCTTAGCGTAGGAACGATGGTAGCATTTGTGGCCTATATTGACCGCTTGTATAATCCGCTTCGCCGCTTGGTCAATTCATCGACTACGCTCACGCAGTCTGTTGCATCTATGGACCGGGTGTTTGAGTTCATTGATGAAGAATACGATATTACAGACAAGAAAGATGCAAAAGAATGCACTGAGCTTCATGGAAAGGTGCAGTTTGAGCACGTTTCATTTGCTTATGAAGAAGAAGAAAAACCTGTGATTCATGATATTAATTTAGATGTAGAAAAAGGAAAATCTGTTGCGTTTGTTGGAATGAGCGGAGGAGGGAAATCCACGCTTATCAGCTTAATTCCGCGCTTTTATGATGTGACAGAGGGTAAAATTCTCATTGATGACATTGATATCAAAACCTATAAAGTACGTAGCCTGCGAGATAAGATTGGAATCGTCCTGCAGGATACGGTGTTGTTTAGTGACACGGTTAAAAACAATATACTGCTTGGAAAGCCAGGAGCGACAGATGAAGAAGTAATTGCTGCGGCAAAAGCCGCAAATGCCCACGATTTTATTATGAATTTGCCCGAAGGATATGATACAAAAGTGGGAGAGCGGGGAATGAAGCTATCAGGGGGACAGAAGCAGCGTATTTCCATTTCGCGCGTATTTTTAAAAAATCCAGCTATTCTTATTTTTGATGAAGCCACTTCAGCTCTAGATTTGGAAAGTGAGCACTATATTCAAGAAGCATTAGCTGAACTAGCAAAAGACCGTACGACTTTCATTGTAGCCCATCGTTTATCTACAATTACTCATGTTGATGAAATTGTACTTTTAGAAAATGGAAGAGTAGTCGAACGAGGTTCTCATGAGGAGTTAATTAAGAAAAAAGGTCATTACTATCAGCTCTTTAACGTTCAGCAGCTTGATACAATTTAAAAACACCACCTATTGTCTAACAATAGGTGGTGTTTTTAATCTTCTTGTCGCTGATGATTAATATCAAATGAGTTAGCATCTTTGTGATAGTTTTGGAACGTATCAATCAGCTTATCAAGATGCTCTAACTCTTCACTATACTCAATGATGACAGAAATTAAAGGGAAGATATGATAAATAACCTTATTCTCTTCATCATTATCGTATATTTTGTACTGCATAAATTTATCGATTAAAGCTCGTTTTCCAACGCAGGCTTCGTTTGGTACAGTAGTGGTTGGCTGTACGCGTAATTTCCCAATGAATTTTAATAATACTTGCTCATGATACATTAACAGGCACTCAACTTCAGATTTGATTAAATCTTGAAATTGCTGCGGCATGACTTGAAGATCATTTTCTACTCGGTGAAGTAGTTTCAAGGTTGTAAGAGCTCGTGTTGTTACGGTAATCATTTGACGAAATAAAACGAGCTTGCGTGACTTAACAAAACGTTTTTTGGTTGAATAAGTGCGTTCTTCTTTGTAAAAATCAAAGATTTGATTCATTTTAGCCACATTGTCTTTCATTTTTTCAATGTCTTCTTTTAACAATGTGTGCTCAGATGCGTGATAAAGATTCATACGAATCCATTTAATAATTTCTTCCGTTGTGCTTACAATTTTATAATACAATCTTGTTTCATACTTTGGCGGAATAAAAATAAGATTGACAATAAATGCTGAGAATACCCCAAGTAACACTGTACCAAAGCGTATAAGTGCATATTCAACGAAATTATCTCCTGGATTTTCCATGATCGCAATTACTGTCACAAGCGCAAGCCCAATTGTATTATTAATACGTAATTTTAAGTTGACTGCAATGACAACAACAGCGGTAAAACCAATAATGATGGGATGGGTACCAAAAATAAGTCCAAAACAAACTGCAGAAGCAGCTCCAATCACATTCGCCTGTATTTGCTCCAATATTGTTAAATAAGATCTGTAAATAGACGGTTGAATTGCAAAAACTGCCGCAATTGCCGCAAATATTGGAGATGGTAAACTTAGAAATTCACCTAATAACAATGAAAGTGTAATGGCAATTCCCGTTTTTAAGATGCGGGCACCAAGTTTCATGTGCGTTCGTAGTTCCTTTCTGTAGAAAAGTTTTTTCGTTATGAAGAATGTTCCCCAAAACAAATGATAAATTGCAAAAATCAATCCTTCTTTATTACATAACCTGTTGGAAATAATATAAACAATAACATACTATACAAGGTTTAAGAATGGATATCAAGAGAAAACAAGCAGAAAAATAAGGGTATTTCTCGGGATTTTTCGACAGGCTGACAAAAAGGAGATGACGCGTAAGAAATGGTTATGAAAGGTGGGAATGTTCTATAAGGAAACCCAAAGGTAAAACGAAAAAGAGGTCGAGACATAACGAAATAAATCCAATCCAAAGACCAACAAATGGGATACATGAGCTGAATGGCTTGTGACACAGCAGTTGATTTCCGCAGGAGTCTTCGACTTGTCCTCCAATCAGCTGCTAGAAAGACCTATACACATGAAACCTACGTTTACCCTAACAAAAAAAACGAACCACTAATCAAACATCTTGATCAATGGTTCGTTTTTCACTTCGTCTAAAATCCTTTTATCGCAGCCTTTTTAGAATAAGAATTAGCGTTCTTCACTTAATTGTTTAAATGCTTTTTCGACTGCTTCTAATGTGTCGGTAATATCTTGTTCTGTATGAGCTGTAGTAAGGAACCATGCTTCATATTTCGAAGGAGCTAAGTTGACACCTTGGTGGAGCATTAGTTTAAAGAAGCGTGCAAATAATTCGCCGTCTGTATTTTCTGCTTGTTCATAGTTTTTGACCGTTTCTGTTGTAAAGTAGACAGTAAGAGCGCCTTTCAATCGATTGATAGTGATAGGCATGTTATATGTACGAGCATGTTTTAAAATACCTTCTTCGAGCATCGCCCCTAGCTTATCCAACTGTTCATAAACACCTTCTTGCTTTAGTACTTCTAGGCAAGCAATCCCAGAAAGAATAGAAGCTGGGTTTCCTGCCATTGTACCTGCTTGATAAGCTGGTCCAAGCGGCGCTACTTTTTCCATGATTTCTTTTTTACCGCCGTAAGCCCCGATTGGAAGGCCGCCGCCGATGATTTTTCCAAATGCAGTGAGATCAGGTTTTACACCAAGTAAATCTTGAGCTCCACCGTACATAAAGCGAAACGCTGTAATAACTTCGTCGTAAATAACAAGTGCTCCAGCTTCGTGAGTTAATTCATTAATTTGTTCTAAAAAGCCAGGTTCCGGCTCAACAATTCCGAAGTTTCCAACGATTGGTTCTACTAAAACAGCCGCAATTTGATCGCCCCATTTTTCTAATGCTTCCTTGTAAGGCTCGATGTCGTTAAAAGGAACTGTGATGACTTCGTTAGCGATACTTTTTGGTACACCAGCAGAGTCAGGAGTGCCGAGTGTAGAAGGACCAGATCCAGCTGCTACTAACACAAGGTCAGAATGGCCGTGGTAGCAACCTGCAAATTTAATAATTTTATCGCGTCCAGTATAAGCGCGCGCTACACGGATCGTTGTCATAACGGCTTCTGTCCCAGAGTTGACGAAGCGCACTTTATCTAATGCGGGCATCGCTTCTTTGAGCATTTTAGCAAATGTGACTTCATGAGCAGTTGGAGTACCGTAAAGAACACCTGTTTCAGCTGCTTTTGTAATAGCTTTCGTGATATGAGGATGAGCGTGTCCTGTAATAATAGGACCATAAGCTGCTAAATAGTCAATATATTTATTTCCATCAACGTCCCAGAAATAAGCTCCGCTTGCCTTCTCCATTGCAACAGGCGCTCCGCCTCCTACGGCTTTATATGAACGTGAAGGGCTGTTAACGCCGCCTACAATATGTTCGAGCGCTTCAGCGTGTAATTGTTCTGATTTTGTGAATTGCATAGTATGCCTCCTAATGAAAAGTTCAACTTCTTTATTCTATCAAACTTATTTGTTTCTTGAAAAACATTCGAGAACGTGTATGATAGAAATTTGTGAGCTAACTGCTAGAAAATAGTTCTTCGTCTCTTGGAGGAGTTGCTAGCAAGGGCGCCGGAAGCAATAAAAGAAACCACTAATACGTCGACGTAACGGAGGGAATACAATGAAAAATGCTATTGAGGTGAATCAACTTCGGAAAGAATTTAAAGCCTATTCTAGCCGCTCTGGCCTTAAAGGGGCATTCCGGGATTTATTTACCCGTAATTATAGAGTCATGAAAGCTGTGAACGATATTTCGTTTACCGTAAAACAAGGGGAAATGGTAGGGTATATAGGAGAAAACGGAGCGGGGAAATCAACCACAATCAAAATGCTAACAGGGATCTTAACTCCAACTGCAGGCGACATTACCGTAAATGGAATGAACCCTCATAAAGAAAGAGAAAAGTTTGCCCAAACGATTGGGGTAGTTTTTGGTCAACGCTCTCAGCTGTGGTGGGATATTGCCGTACAAGAATCTTTTCGCCTGTTAAAAAAAGTATACAAAGTGTCAGATGAAGATTATAACGCTCATATGGAGCACGTTATTCAAACGTTAGATATCGGGCCGCTGCTAGATAAGCCGGTGCGAAAGCTTTCTTTAGGTCAAAGAATGCGCTGTGAGCTGGCTGCTGCTCTCATTCATAATCCGCCGCTTCTATTTTTAGATGAACCGACGATTGGTTTAGATGTACTAGTTAAATTAAAAATCCGCCAATTTTTAAAAGAAATTAATGAAAAATACAACACGACGATTTTGCTTACAACACATGATTTAGCAGATATTGAAGCTTTATGTGAACGCGTTGTAATGCTGGATGAAGGCAGTATTATTTATGATGGATCGCTGCAAAAGCTGCGTTCGAACTGGGGCGACCTTAAGCAGATTACGTTTGAATTTGGGACTGCGCCAAATAAAGAGCAGTTGAAGCTATTGACGCAAGGAATGCCTGTTAACTGGATTGAAGGTGATCAAAAATATTTGTGGACAGCGCAGCTTCAAAATAAAGGAGACTTAATGTCGCAGCTGATTGCTAAAGTGGTGGCAAAGCATGAAATCAGCGATATTAACATTGAAGAAATTTCAACGGAAGAAATTATCCGCAACATTTATGAAGAAGGTGTTGTGAATGGATAAATATATAGAGATGATACGCATTCGCTTTTTAATGATGCTGGCGTATCGGACGAATTATTACAGCGGAATATTGATTTATGCAATTAATATTGGTGCTTACTATTTTTTATGGTCCGCTATTTATGGAGGAAAAGAGAATATTCAAGGTTTATCCATTACTCAAATGACAACGTATGTAGCCGTTTCATGGATGGCCAGAGCCTTTTACTTTAATAACATTGACCGTGAAATGGCAACGGAAATTAAAGATGGCAAAGTGGCTGTAGAGTTAATTAAACCATACAGCTACCTTGGTATGAAAACGATGCAAGGACTGGGAGAAGGGATTTTTCGAGTGCTGTTTTTCTCAGTGCCCGGCATGATTATTGTCGCGTTTTTATTTCCAGTACAGTTCTCAGCAAATGCAGCAACATGGCTTTATTTTGGACTGTCTTTAATTTTTAGTTTCATTATCAATACACAAATTAATTTATTAACGGGTATTACGACTTTCTTTCTCTTTAACAATGATGGACTCATTCGAGCGAAGCGCGTTGTTATTGATTTGTTTTCAGGACTTCTTCTGCCCATCAGTTTCTATCCTTTCTGGGCGCAACATATTATGAGCTATTTCCCTTTTCAAGCCATTAGTTATATTCCGAGCATGATTTTCACAAATGGATTTAAAGGGCAGGAAGTAATAAATGCTCTTATCACACAAGCAGTTTGGTCAGGACTTCTATTTATCCCTATTGCATGTTTGTGGAACATAGCGAAGAAAAAAATGGTTATTCAAGGAGGGTAGTCTATGAAAATGTTTTATTTTTCGATTTTCTTTCAGTACATTGGTCAATATATGAAAACAAGGCTTCAGTATCGTACCGACATGGTAGTTGAAATCATATCGGACTTATTATTTCAAGCGGTTAACTTAATTTTTATTTTAGTTGTATTTGGTCATACTCAGTCGCTGCACGGATGGTCACGAGAGGAAATTATCTTTATTTATGGTTTCTTTTTAGTTCCTTTTGCTATTTTTTCGTCTTTCTTTAACATTTGGGATTTCAATGAGCGCTACATTGTTAAGGGAGAAATGGACCGAATTTTAACGCGGCCGATTCATAGTTTGTTTCAAGTTATTTTGGAGCGAATGGAGCTAGAATCATTGTTTGGTGGTGTCACAGGGATTGCCGTAATGGCTTACGCTGCGTCTTCTTTACATCTTCATTTCCAGTGGTATGATGTTTTTATTTTTCTATTATTTATTTTGGGAGGAGCGCTTGTATACGCAGGAATTTTCATCGCCTTAGCAAGCATAGGCTTCTGGTCGGATGCAAGAACTTCTATTATGCCCACTATTTATAATATTGGAAACTACGGAAGGTATCCTGTAGATATTTACAATAATGTCATCCGCTATGTTTTAACGTGGATTCTTCCTTTTGCATTTGTAGGCGTATATCCAGCTGCTTATTTCCTAGGAAGAGCTGAATGGTACGGATATGCATTTTTAACTCCAGTAATGGGAATCATCTTTTTTACAATCTCTATCTTCTTATGGAATACAGGTGTCAAAAAATACAGAGGAGCAGGCAATTAAATGCCTGCTCTTTTTCGTGGCTTGGGAGTAGTAATGAATGGACAAGAACGCGCGTATAGTGGTAGTAGAGTATAAATTAAAGGAGTAGAATGATGGTTATTTTTCTAATCCTCGTTATCGTTGTTTTTGTAATTGGTAGTATGAAGTTTCTCTTTGAAAAAGAACTTGGAGAATTTCATTTTTTCTCAATTGGTCACTTCTTTGTCTTGTTTTATTCATATATTACAGTTTTATTGGGATTTAGCCTTATTTATACAGTGTGTGAGATGGGGAGTATTCCAGTGTTAAGCGGAGGGTTTGAACATGAAGGTCATTATTTTTATACGCTGTTTAACAGCATGTATTTCAGCGCAGCAACGTTATTTTCAGTAGGATACGGAGATATGTATCCGGTTGGAATTGGGAAATTATTTGCAACTTTTGAAGCGTTTATCGGCTATATTATGCCTGCAATCTTCGTGATGCGAACTGTTACCCGCACTTAAACTTGTCATCTTATCTAATATTGGGTACGCTATTCAAAGAAAATGAAAAGCGTAAAGGAGAAGATAAATATGACAGCTGTAGTTGGAGAAAAAGCACCTGATTTTGTATTGATGTCTACAAATGGAGAGCAAGTATCACTAGCGTCGATGAAAGGCAAAAATGTTGTGCTGTATTTTTATCCGAAAGATATGACGCCAGGCTGTACAACAGAAGCCTGTGATTTCAGAGATCAGCATGAAAATTTTGAAGAGCTAGATGCGGTGATTCTAGGAGTGAGCCCGGATCCAATCGACAAACACTATAAGTTTATTGATAAGCACGGCCTTCCATTCTTACTTTTAGCTGATGAAGATCACAGCGTAGCTGAAGAGTACGGAGTATGGACACTGAAAAAAAACTTTGGAAAAGAATATATGGGCATTGAACGCTCCACTTTTATCATTGATAAAGAAGGAATGCTCGTAAAAGAGTATCGCAAGGTTCGAGTGAAAGGGCATGTGGAAGAAGCTTTATCATTTATTAAAGAAAAAATGGCATAAAAACAGGCAGATAACCAGAGCAGTTTTAGTCTTTGAACATACAATATCAGTGTAGGGCATACCTCCTCAGATGTTAATATATTTAAAAGTGTGGATTGATTTCCACACTTCTTTTTTTTACATAAAATATATGAAAAACTTCTACTTATTACATAAAATAGGAATAGGCATCAAGTTGACAAAACGTGGGTAAAACATGTAGACTAATTATAAGAATTATAAAGTAATAATACTTACAGAAGAGGGGTGCATGACGTGTCAAATCATTTACAAGAAGCCCTTGAAACGTTAAAAGGTACTGGCGTTCGTATTACACCACAACGTCATGCTATTTTAGAGTATTTAATCAATTCTATGACACATCCAACAGCAGATGATATTTATAAAGCGCTGGAAGGTAAGTTTCCAAATATGAGTGTAGCAACCGTTTACAATAATTTAAGAGTATTTCGCGAAGTAGGTATTGTAAAGGAACTAACATACGGTGATGCATCAAGCCGGTTTGATTATGTTACAACAGAGCATTATCATGTGATTTGCGAAAGCTGCGGAAAAATTGTGGATTTTCATTATCCTGGTTTAGACGAAGTAGAAAAGCTGGCTGCTCATATTACTGACTTTGATATTAGTCACCACCGAATGGAAATTTACGGAACGTGTCCTGATTGTACGGCTAAAAAAGCGCATTAATAAGCTGATAGTAGTGATACTATCAGCTTTCTTTTTGTTTTTTTCTATTATACTTTTCATCGAATTGTTTTCCTTCAAGAGACCGGTCAAGCGTAAGCGGCTCGTTGCAATACATACACATATCTACGCGCCCTAGCATTTTTGTTTGCTTTTGACATGTAGGGCAGGTTACTTGAACCGCTTTTGTAGAAAGCATGCCAATCCAGAAATAAACGCCGGTACTGGCTACGATGCACAGCAACCCCAAAAGCATAAAAATAGTCATTAGCCAGACTGAAGACCGAAAGAAAATTCCCCCATACATAACAATGAAACCAACAAAGATCAGACTGAGTGCAAACGTGCGAATCTTGTTAATTTTATTTGAATACTTTATCCCCATCAGTATCCCCCCTGTTACCAATATATCATAGAGTGAGACAGTGAATGATGATAAAAATTGAATCTTCGGAAAATTATCGTTGGTTTTTGAGCTTTCTGAATGATTTCCATAATTCTGAGTGGGATATCCGTTATACATCGTATATAATAAAAAAAGAAATCTTAGTCCATAGCCTTTAAAATTTTGAAAAATATTTGTTTATTACAGTTAGGAGAGCTCAAAATGGAAGATGTTTTACGGCCAATATATCAAGAAAGAGCTAGCAATAAAGACACACTAGGTATTTTACTGATTGAAAAAAAGAAATCAGAATCTCCAGTGACGGATAATTTGGATGCTATCTTATTTATTGTGACCAAAACTACAGAAACTTCTCTTTTTATTAAACAATACGAATATGAAAATGAGCGTGCGGCACTTTATATGGCTTCTGAACAGCAAATGAGTGAATGGATTATGAATGGGACGAACCGCCGTATTATTGATTGGATCTTAAATGGTAAAGTGCTATTTGATCGAAACGAATATATGGAAAACTTAAAGAAACGCTTAATTGATTTTCCTAGAGAAGATCGGACAAAGAGAATAGGTGTCGAGTTTGCTAAATTGATTCGGCGATTTAAAGAAGGAAAAGACTTTTATGCGTCTAATCATTATTTAGATGCATTTAATCATGTCATTCATGCTCTTCATCATTTAGCACGACTGTCTGTGTTAGAAAATGGATTTCACCCAGAAGTGACAGTATGGAACCAAGTGAAAAAAATAGAACCTGAAATTCATCGTCTTTACGAAGAGCTAATTATTAGCCAAGAAGAGGTTAGCAAGCGTTTAGAGCTGCTTTTCTTAGCGAGTGAATTTCTAGTAAATAAAAAAACTGAATTGGGTGCCAAGCATCTTGTTCATATTATGAAAAGTGAAAAGCAGGAATGGACGTTTAATGAACTGGTTCATCATCCCGAAATACGCCCTTATGCTATTGATTTAGGAATACTTCTTGAGTTTTTAATTGAAAAAGATATCATTATGGTAAAAAAAGTAGAAACCAAAGGAAAGAGTTTGTACCATAGACACTATGTGGCGAAATGATAGAGAGGATAAAGGGTATCTGATACGGTGCGGTTATGACGTTTAGATACCCTGACATATGACTTTATAGCCTGGATAAAAGGTTTTTCTAAAAAAACACGATTTATTTTAAAAAATCTATTGACGCTTTAAAATATCCGTGGTAAATTTATATACGTCGCCAATGAGCGATACTAAATTTATCAAGAACTTGAAAAAACTTCTTAAAAAAAGTTGTTGACAAGAAAGAGATAAACTGGTAAGATTAAAAAGTCGCTTAAGAGCGGCGGTTGAACTTTGAAAACTGAACAAAGCGACAAACGTCAACGTTAATTTTTATTTTTTAAATTGAGCAAGTCAAACATTTCTTCGGAGAGTTTGATCCTGGCTCAGGATGAACGCTGGCGGCGTGCCTAATACATG
>NZ_JBYSWQ010000007.1:176697-270729 GCF_058781295.1 Priestia sp. FW507-14D1A | reverse complement strand
CTGTGCTCTAGGATGTTTTCCAAAATAAATCATCATATCCGTTCCGCAAATTCCAGCATGGGATACCTTTACAAGCGGTTCCCCTTCTTTTATAACCGGTTTCGTTTTTTGCTGCATAACGGCTTTCGTTTCTGAAACGTAGACACCTGCTTTCATTTCTCCATCCCCTTTGTATACTTGTCGACAACTTGAAGATAAAAAGGTCCAAAACATTTCGAATCTTTTATCCCTTTTTTATGCTTCATTCAAAAGTGAAGCTGTTATCGTATTTCTCGTGTCTTCAAAGTGACGCTTCACTTCATCTTGAATACGTTCTGTATTTTGAGACTTTAATGCTTTAATCATTTCATGATGCTGCTTTATCAGTGGGAGCACAGCTGCTTTATCATCTCGAAATCTTTTTTCAGTGGTGATTAAAAGAGCAGCTAAAATAATTTCACGGATGCTTTCCCACAATTTTAATATCCGCTTGTGGTCTGCTTCGATAATCACGAGCTCATGAAACCGCAAATCTTGATAAGCAAACTCTACATAGTCATCGTATTTAGCTGCCATGTTCATTTGATCAATACTTTGCTCAAGCTTTTTAATAAGCGAATCATGGTTGACTTCAGATAGACGTTCTAAGACAAAATGTTCTAAAAGCAGACGAACATCGTACAGCTCGTTTAAATCCCTAGCTGTTAAACCAATAACAACTGCTCCCATTCGCTGTAAATCAATGAGTCCTTCGTTTGAAAGGGTCCGCAGCGCTTCTCTTATAGGAGATCGACTCGTTCCAAACTCTGCCGAGAGCTGATTTTCCGATAGAATGGTTCCTTTCTTTAGCTCGCCGCTCATAATTTGAATTCTTAATTTGCTTACAACTTGCTCTCCCAGCGAGGCTCCGCGAAGCCATTTTTCCGGGTAGATTACCTTTTTAATGTGTCATCACTTCCTTAGCCAACTTGTATACAAGTATTCAAGATTTAGTATATAGAGAAGTAATCTGATTGTAAACGTTTTCTTTATAGAATGTATATTTTTACAATTCTTTCTTACACTAAGAACTACTGATAAATAAAAGGTGGGAAGATGAATGAATCAAATTATATTATGGGGGATTCTTGTTATTCCATGGTTTTTACTGCTGCTGCTTGATAAACAGCGGGTCAAACGATTTTTTACTGTAGGGTTATTTGCAGCATTAATGATGACAATCGCCTATCAAGTAGCGGAAAAAATGCACTGGTGGACGGTTCAAGAAAACGTATTTTTTCTTACTAGCATGGGAGCAACGATTTATTGCCTTCATATTGTGATTACGATCTTTGTCTTTTACCTTACGTATCCGGGGTTTATCTTGTACATAATTGTTAACATTATTTTGGATTTGATTCATGGTTATGTTATTGTTCCTTTTCTTGCTAAAATCGGGCTTTATAATCTGTATGATATCAGTCATTTTGGGCTTTTCCTTGTCATGACTACCGTAGCCATTATCCTTTACTTGTTTCAACGGCTGCTTGACTTTATATTTGAGGAAAGCCCTGCATAAAAAGCCACAGCAAACGCTATGGCTTTTTAATCAATAAAAAAATGGGATAACCGTATCTCCGCGAATCGGTTCAACGGCCGCATGAAACTGAATTCGCAAACTTTTTGACGTTTCAATGTCAGAGGCATCCATGACGTGAAAATGAATGTGAGGTTCGGATGAATTCCCGGAATTTCCACACCTTCCGAGCAGTGTTCCTTTACGAACCACGTCTCCTTTTTTCACAGAAACCGATCCTTTCTTCAAATGTGCAAGCACACTGTATTCTTTTCCTTCATGCTCAATGATAACGTGATTTCCTAAAGGATTTCTTTTATTCGTGTGTCCAATTTCATTATCTTCTTGACCATCAGCTGCTGTGATAACGACTCCTTCAAGCGGCGCCACAACTTTTTTTCCATATGCATAGTAATCTTCGTTTTTCGTTCCATCATTTTTATAGCTTTGATTTCCTTTTCGCACGACTAAATCATACGCATACCTTTGGTTTTCGACTGGATGGTGATAGTTCAACACCTCATGCTTTCCTCCCCAATAGACAAACCATTCACTTTGAATCGGCATCGTATATTTGTTTGTACTCCATCGATCGCTCTCTGAAAATGATTCTATAGGAGCAATCACAAGTGCTTGTATAATGTTATGTTCATCAAACATGACGCTGATGAATTTTGTCTGCGTAGAATTTAACCAAATAAACTGCTCAATTTGAGGAGTTAAATAGAGATTTGTTTCTAGTCTGTAGAACTGTTCTCCTTGATTAAACAATTTGCTCTGCTCCAAAAATTGCTGAAGCGAAACTTGACGTTTAAATTCTTCGCTTACACAATCATAAAGTTTCTTAAAATCCCCTTTTGCAAATAAAATTCCAAACTCTTCTCTGATGTTCACTTTTCTCTCTGTATCCATCATTGTAATCCACCCTTTTATATGTATTTCAATTTGTTTGAATTATCTATAAGTAATACGTTTTATGTTATAAAAAGGTTTCATTTTCCAGTTATTCTATCTCAAAATCTTCTTTTATTCCGTATTTACAATTTTCTTAATCCATTTTATACTTATTTTACAAATATTTGAAAGGAGGTGCAACATGATGAAAATAACATTAAATAAGAAAATCAAGCTGCGCCGAATAAGTGTTTTTGGCGCTTAGATTTTAAGGAGATTTCACAATGAAAGTAGCATTAGTACGTCATTACAAAGTTAACAAAGGTCTTCCAGAAAACCACCGCTTATCCACTGATGAACTAGTGGCTTGGTTTCAAGAATATGATGAATCAGATATTACGTATGGAGAGACTGATTTGAATAATATCGAATGGAAACGCTGTTTTTCAAGCGATATGCCGCGAGCACACAAAACGGCAAAGCATATTTATAAACAAGAGATCACGCTTCTTCCAGAACTTAGAGAAATACCTATGCCTATTATTCCAGTAAAATTTAAACTTCCTTTTATCCTCTGGGTCTTACTGTTTCGCATGTCCGGACTCATCAACAAACAAGCTCGTAAAGATATGGCTGAGACTAAGAGAAAAGTAGCAGCAGTGCTAGATCGCGCTATTTCCGAGTCAGAAGACGATTTGCTGATTGTCAGCCACGGAGGAATTATGAAGTTTATGCGTAAAGAACTTATAAAACGCGGCTTTAAAGGGCCTCGGTTTGATATTGCTGTTAATGGAAAGCTTTATCTTTTTGAAAAGCAATAGAATGAAACTTACTAGAAAAAGTCGCAGAGACTACTCTCTGCGACTTTTTAATAACCATTTTCTTCAATTGTTAATGCTTCACGCAAAGCGATATCTTTTCGGATATTATGAGCGATTTCACGCGTAATTTCTCCTTTTTCATAAAGTTCTTGCACCGTTTCCCGCTCGGTATGAAACGCTTTATAACATAAATCTCTCGTTGCTTTTTTACGTTTCCGTGAATTATACTCCGTACTCTCTTTTCTAAGTCTTGCCATGGATCTATGGTATTCACTAATAATAGCAAGTGAAATCATTCGATTTTCTTCGTTCATATTTTCTTTAATGACCTTTATCGCTTCTTCAATCATTTGAATACGTACTTTGTTCACTTTGCTTCTTCTTCGCAAGCTTTGTTTTCTTAACGCCTGCTTATTCGGTGAAAAAATTCGGACTAGTAATAATAAAACTTTTTTAAACCTCATCCAGCTCACCAATAATTTGTACCTTACGCGATTGGTTACAGCCATTTCAAGCTTGTGCGTATGTTCCAAACAAATATACGCTGTCTCACGGTCTATTTTTTCTTCTTTTAATAGCTTTTCCACCAATTTCCCCTTGGCCTGAAGAGCCAGCAATCGAATTTCTTCTTCATACTGTTTGTTTTCAGAGGCTTCTAAAGGATGAGTTTTAACGATGATGTTATTAATCGTTGTATTATACGATGAAATTAACGAAAGGGCTGCTCCACGATTTTCCTCGGTCATTTCTCTTTTTAACCGCTGAATAGCAGCTTTGTGCACTTTAATGCGCGCTTTAACCTCTTTTGTGTTGCGCTCAGGCTTCTTCGGCGCCTTTTCTGTTTTCGCAATGAGAGGTAAAAGAATACTTGCCGCAACTAAGGTTAACAATATAACGCCTGCTGCTAGAAAAATAATCAGAGAGCGTTCCGGAAAATCACTGCCGTTATCAAGCGTATATGGAATCGAAAACGCTCCGGCTAACGTAACAGCTCCTCGTACACCTGAAACCGTGATAATGCCAATAGACCGAGGCTCAGGTTTTAGATGCTTGTTATTTTTGTAATACCAGCCTACTGACCATGACACCATCACCCAAATAAATCGTAGTACAAGCAAAAAGACAGTAATAATCAAAATATAAAGAAGCACTTGTCCATTATTAAAGTTTGGATCTTGAATAATTGCTTTCGCCACTTTAGGTATTTGCAGACCAAGCAGTACAAACACCAAGCCATTTAACAAATATAAAATAACCGTCCAAGTACTTTTTGATACTACTTTTAGCTGCTGGTTAGGTGATTCCTCTCGGTCGCGCTCAATCGCATGCACAATGCCGCCTGCTACAACTGCCAAGATTCCTGATAAATGAAAATGTTCAGCAATGTAGAAGACAACAAATGGAGTTAGAATTTGTATTAACATATGAATCGTAATATCTTCCATTCCTAAACGTCGAACAAGTACACGCAGTCTGATAATCAGAAAAGCGATAAATGCTCCTACAAACAAACCGCCCAGCGCTACCCAAAGGAACTGAAATGTAGCATCTACTATTGAAAAGACGCCCGTTACGGTAGCAGCTACTGCTACTTGAAACGCTACAAGACCAGAGGCATCATTCATCAGCCCTTCGCCTTCCAGCAAATGCATAATTCGCTTAGGCAGCTTTACTCGGCTCGCCATAGCTCCTACAGCCACTACATCTGTTGGGGACAAAATAGCGGCTAGTGCAAATGCCGCCGGTAACGGAATGGAAGGAATGAGCCAATTGATTAGATATCCCCCTACTGCCACCGTTACAAAAACCAGTCCCAGCGCTAGTAATAAAATAGGTGTACGAAGCTTCCAAAGAGCAGCTCTTGACACGTTTTTCCCATCATTAAATAATAGCGGGGCAATAAATAAAATAAAAAATAACTCAGGCTCTAAATGTACATCTCCGCCAAATGGCAAGATAGCAAGCCCTGCTCCCAAAGCTATTTGAACTAATGGAACAGGAATAAATGGTACAAAATGATTAATGATATTAGATAGACCAATCAAAGCCAATAAGACTAATATCGTCAGAAAAAATTCCATAAAAACAATCGACTCCTACTTCTATTTACATCCTTTTAAAGGTATCACGTTATCTCTTTTCATTCATTTTATAGTGTTTAGTTTACGCTTTTTCTGCCAAAAAATGTTGCGGGTTATTAAAAAGTGCTCTTTCTTTTCGGTAAGTTTATTTCTGCGGACATTAAGGGAACAGTATACATGATATTCTTTATTTACCATATAAATCAGCTCATCAAACTTTTGTAAGGGAGGTGTTCCCTTATCCGTTTCAACGGGGTAAGGAGATAAATTTGGAAACAGTAAATGTCATTTTATTTATCGTATTAATCATATTAACAGCCTTTTTTGTTGCAACGGAATTTGCCGTCATTAGGGTACGGTCGACTAGAATCGACCAGTTAATTGAAGAAGGAAACCGAAACGCTTTAGCAGCAAAAAAAGTAGTATCAAATTTAGATGGTTATCTTTCAGCCACACAGCTGGGCATTACGGTTACCGCACTGGGTCTAGGCTGGATAGGTGAACCTACGGTAGGTCATTTATTAGAGCCGCTTATTGACATGCTTCCTTTTGCTGAATCACTTTCGCATGTCATATCTTTTGTTCTTGCTTTTTCGATTGTCACATTTTTAAATGTGGTAGCTGGGGAACTTGCACCCAAAACAGTGGCGATTCAAAAAGCCGAACAAGTGACGCTGTTATTTTCCCGTCCTCTTATTCTTTTTTCTAAGTTACTTTATCCGTTTATTTGGCTTTTAAACCACTCAGCAAGAGGCGTTGTCGGATTATTTGGCCTGAAGCCAGCTTCTGAAAATGAAGTAGCTCATAGTGAAGAAGAGCTTAGAATTATTTTATCTGAAAGCTATGAGAGCGGTGAAATTAATCAATCGGAATTTAAGTTCATGAATAATATTTTTGAATTTGATAATCGTACGGCTAAAGAAATCATGGTGCCTCGTACAGAAATTGTTAGCGTATCAGCAGAAGAAACGATAGAAGAATTCTTAAAAATGGCTAGAGTAGAGCAATATACTCGCTATCCAGTAGTTGTAGATGGAAACAAAGATCAAGTGGTGGGATTAGTTAATATTAAAGAAATATTAGCGGATTACATAAAAGAAGATGATATTAAACCACGTACCGTGCAAACGTATATGAAACCCATCATTCAAGTCATTGATTCCATCGCCATTTACGACTTATTGCTTAAAATTCAAAAGGACAGAATTCACATGGCCATCTTAATAGACGAGTACGGAGGAACAACAGGGCTTGTAACGGTAGAAGACATTTTAGAAGAAATTGTTGGTGAAATTCGTGATGAATTTGATGATGATGAAATACCGGACGTACACAAAATTAATGAAAATCACTACGTACTCGATGCGAAGGTGTTGATTGAAGAAGTAAATGACTTACTCGGAACAAATATTGAACAAGAAGACGTTGATACCATTGGCGGCTGGATGCTGACCGAAAAGTTTGATCTTGCTAAAGGGGACAGCATCACAAACGAAAGTTTTTCATTTAAAGTCATTGATATTGAACATCACCATATTAAACGAATCGAAATAACAAAGGAAAAAAGTACGGATAACAGCTGATTATCCGTACTTTTTTTGATGCTCTTTTTTAAATTTTAAGTACTCTTTATTCTCTCGTACCTCCTTCCATTTTTTCATAAAAATAGCCGCCGATTCTGCTTTTTGTTCATCAATTTGCCGTTCGTTACGCTCTCCGCCTTTGCTGTATTTCTTTCCGCCTTTGTAGTTCGCGTAGCGCCTGGATCGCGTGTATCCCATTTGGAGAAATTTCCGGGCCATGTCCATTCCAACAAAATCGCTTTTTTCTTTGTAGGTTAAAAAAAGCTGATAAATGGCGTCCGCCGATTCCTCAGCAATTTCAGGTGTTCGAAAACGCCAATGAGGAAGAATTTCACTTTTATATGGCTCAACAAGGAGAACTCCTTGTTCTCCTCTTCCTACTCTATACTTTTCAGGATGTTTTCTAAAATCCATATGCTCAAAGTCAAGTGAATAATCAAATGCCACGGCTCTCTCCTCCTTTTTGATCTCTACCCTTTACAAATGGACAATAAAACTTTTCTTAAAGAAGTTTTTCACATGCAGATGCGGGTAATAATAGGTGGATAAGTATGACTAACTTTTTTCTCCATGCTAAAAGAAGTCCGAACTTATTAAATCATGATACGGGAGATTTCGTTATGTCAATAAAGCTACAGCAAAATCGAATCAAAGCTAATTTTTGGATTACTCCTTCTATATATGGAATCGTTGCTTTTTTTTTAGCCACTATTAGTACGTTTATAGACCGATTTTTAACAGCTCATAAACAGTGGTTAAAGTTGGTTCCTTCTGTATTTCTAACGGATAAAGAGCTTGCTCATACTATTTTGAGTTCAGTGTCAAACTCCTTATTAACGATGACGACGATTACATTTTCTTCTGTGTTAGTGGTACTGACTACGTTTGTAGGCCAGTTTTCTCCTAGAACGATTCAAAATTTTAATACAGATGCCAAAACCCAGCGTGTGCTTGGCACTTTTATCGGTGGGTATGTGTACGTGCTTGTACTACTTATTCAAGTTCGAAGCAATCAAGTCAGCAACACTTTCATTGTTCCTTCACTAGCCATTTTGGTAGCTTTCATTTGTCTAGGTATGTTTGTATTTTTAATTCATCATGTTATTAACTGGATTAAAGTCGGCAACTTAATTTCAAACATTGCCAAAAAAACGATGCTAACCATTGAAGAACGACAGCTAGAACAGCAAAAATCACCTCAATCAAAAAATGAAGAACAGCTTAATTTTGATAGTGAAAACACGCTGCAAATTAAAAGTAACAAACAAGGATATATTCACTATATTGAACTCAAGCATTTAACTACACTAGCATCTAAATATAATGTTATTGTGAAACTTGAAAAAGCACCCGGTGAGTATGTCGAAGAAGACACACCTCTGTTAAGCGTAATTCATCACGATCAATCATTAGAACACGAAAAATTTCTTCATTGTTTGTTTATTACAAATGATCAAGAGTCGATTCAAGATGTGAAGTTAGGGATTCAAAAGCTGAGTGAAATTGCATTAAGAGCTATTTCACCCGCTATTAATGATCCTGAAACAGCTATTAACTGCATTGAACAGCTCACGCAAGTGTTTATCAAACTTGGGCAAAGCTATTCTTCTTCTCCTTATTATTATGATGAAAAAGGATGCATTCGCGTCATGCTAGAAAAACCTTCTTTTATGGATTATTTGTACAAAGCGTTCTATCAAATTCGTCATTATGGGAAAGAAGATGTTTCCGTGATGTCTGCTGTCATTAAGGCATTAACCGTAATCGCTGAAACAAATCGCTCTGCCATCAAAAACGACGTGTGGGTTTTTTCTTCCTATATCGTAGAAGGGCTGCAAAAAGAAGAGTGGCTTAAAATGGACAAAGAGTTTCTTAATCAGCTGCTCAAAAATCTTGCAAAAGCTTGTGAAAAAAAAGGCGATTCTATGTTGATAGAATAAAAACCAAAAAACGCCGCTCATCAACTGAGCGGCGTTTTCTTACGATATAAAGTGCTCTATCTCTTCTCTCTTTTTCACTATTATAAGTTTATCGTTATATGACGTACGAAGGATATGCAAAATTTCAGGTTTACTTTGCTTTTCGAAGTCTGAATTCCACTGAAACATTTTAATGAAAATAGAAAACGTCGGTGCATAATTTGCTTTTTCTATTTTAGCTTTTTGCAGAACATACCTTTTTATAATAAACCATATTCTTTTTAGATAATGGATATCGAGAAAAATAATAAGGTCAGCTCTATTAAAACTTTCATTCACCCACGTATAGTGTACGCCTTCTATATTCCATTCTTTTGAAGCTGAAATATGATGTAAACACTTTTTTCTATCCGCTTCACTTCTTCTTTTATCTCCTTCATATGTTCGTTCCCACATAATATTATCGAGTTCGTAGTGAGGAACTTTTAATTCATGGGATAATAAACGGGCAAGAGTTGTTTTTCCACTTCCAACAGATCCAACGATATGTATTTTTTTACATGAAGCGCTTTGAATACTTCATCTCCTCCTACTTCAAACCTGTTTTTTTACACTTATTGTATAATTCACGTTCTTTTTCTCTAATGCAAACCAGAACATTTTATGCTAGTATTTTATGGTACTTGACTGACAAAAGGAGTGAGATCATAGTGCCTAAAACCCTTTTTGGAAAACTTACGCTGTTTTGGATTGGACTATTTTTATTGATTACAGGTCTATTTTTTTATTATAAATATACAAACCAAGCGTTTACCGCTGCAGATTTATTCTTTCGCGTCTCTCCTCCTTTAGCTACTGTTGGCTTCCTTTTAAGCGCAGCCGGACTATATGAAGAACGAGGAAAAAACAAGCTAATTCCTCTCCTTGTACTCGGCATTAGTTTTGTCATGCTCTGCCAAGCAGGCTATCATTTTATAAATATGCATACTCCACCGCCGCGTCCCTGACTTTGTCTCATTCTCATTTATAAAAAAGCTCTTCGTTTAGTATATTAAACGAAGAGCTTTACTCTCTATTCAAATAAACGCACAAGCTTTTTTGTATAGGGATGCCTGTTTTTATCAAATAGCTTTGCACGTTCAAACTGATCAATAACCTCGCCTTGCTGCATAACTATCATGCGGGTACTCATAAAATTTACCGCTGCTAAATCATGCGAAATAAACAAATAAGATAGCTGAAACGTCTCCTGCAAATCTTTTAATAAATTTAAAATTTTTGCCTGTACCGTAACATCAAGACTCGCTGTTGGTTCGTCTAATAGCACCAGAGACGGACCTACGCTAATGGCACGCGCAATCGCTACACGCTGAAGCTGTCCACCGCTGAGTTCATGAGGATAATTCAACGCATATTCTGCGCTAATCCCGACTGTTTCTAACAAATAAAAAGCAAGTTCTTTTTCGTTTCTGCTCACATGAGATAAAAATGAAGGAACGGTTCGCTGCTGCCGCAAAGGCTCGAGCAAGGAATCGATGATTTTTACTTTTGGATTAAAAGAAGCCGCGGGGTTTTGAAATACAACTTGCATGCCTAGACGAGCTTGCTGCAGTTTTTTTCCTTTTAACCGGTGAAGAGGTTTCTCTGCAAACCATACTTCTCCCTGCTGAATTTCTGTTAACCTTAGCACACTTTTTACAAGCGTACTTTTTCCGCTTCCACTTTCTCCAACAATCCCTACGCATTCCCCTTTATCAATATGCATGGAAACATTATTTAGCGCTTTAACGTCTTTATACTGTTTTACCAGCTGCGTGACGCGTAATATACTTTTTTCTTTCATATCTCACTCCTATATCAACACTTTTTTCTGCGTATCTAACAATCGATCAGGCGTTTTCTGTAAAGAAGGAATGGCGTTAAACAGTTTTTTTGTATAAAAGTGATCCGGAGCGTGAAACAGAGATTCGATACTGTTTTCTTCCACGATCTCTCCTGCTAACATAATGGCTGCTCGGTCTGCATATTTCCGCACATGACGCAAATCATGGGTAATGAATAAAATGGCACAGCCTGCTTCTTCTTTCAGCTTATGCAGCAGCTGAAGAACTTCAGCTGCTGCCACACTATCTAAAGCAGTGGTTGGCTCATCTGCAATAATCAAGGCAGGCTTCATCACCAGTGCTAAAGCAATCGCTGCTCGCTGAAGCTGTCCACCGCTCAGCTGAGAAGCATAGCTTTTATACACGCGTTCATTCGGTAAATTCACAGCTTTTAAAGCCTGAAAAATAGCAACTTTCCTATCTTTTTTAGACAGTTTACTATGTGTACGAATCGTTTCATCAAACTGCTTTCCGATTGTTAAAAAAGGCGTAAAAGCGCTTCGATAATCTTGAAAGATATACGAAATATCTTTTCCAAGGATAGGCACATATCCTTCCTGCTTAAAAGTAATAGAGCCTCCTTTAAGCGTGACACCTGACGGCAACAGCCTTCCTATTGATGCAGCAGTGATACTTTTACCGCTTCCGCTTTCTCCAATGAGCGCCAGCCACTGTCCTTGCTCGATTTTAAGAGAAATGCCTTTTACAATTTGTTTTGTTTTATTATGAATGACTAGATGTTTTATTTCTAAAACGATGACGATCACCTCTTTTACCGACTAACTTGATATTTCCCTCGAATATATTCACCTAAAGCTGTAAACGCCAGCACAAATAAAATAATGGCCAAGCCTGGTATCAACATTAACTGCGGAGCATTGTAAAAGTAGGCCCTGCCTTCATTTAGCATCGTTCCCCATTCCGGAGTAGGCGGCTGAGTCCCTAGTCCAATATAGGATAGTGAAGCCATCATTAAAATAATTTTCCCTATATCCAGCGTAGCAAGAACAAGAATATGTCCTCCCACATGAGGAAGAAAGTGGCGCAGGATTAAAGGTAGTGTTCTCACTCCGTTTAATTTAGCAACCAGCACATATTCTTTTGACTTTTCTTGAAGCACAATACTGCGCACTACCCTTGCATAACCAACCCACTTTACAATAATCATCGCAGCAATTAAGTTCAATAATCCAGGCCCTAACAGTCCGCTTAAGACGATGGCTGCAATATAGTCAGGAAAAGCTAAAAAAGCGTCTACAATTCTCATTAAAAAGCGGTCTATTTTTCCTCCAATATACGCTGAAACTAAGCCAACAGGTACTCCAATCAAAAGAGAAAGAGCTAAGACAAGAAAACTAGTCCCAATTGTGGTCTGAGCTCCAGCTACGATTCGTGAAAAGAGATCTCTGCCTAAGTGATCAGTTCCTAACCAGTGATCACCGGTGGATTTTTGAAGCCGGTCTTGCATATTGACTTGTGTGGGATCCATCGGTGTTAGCTGACTTCCAAACAGACAAAATAAAATAAGCGCAATACCAAAAACGCTTATCACTACAAAAGGAAGCTGCGGCTTTTTCACGTTTTATCCCCTCCCTTTACATAGAGCTGGGGATTTACATATTTGTAGCTCAAATCCACAAGTGAATTAATTAACACAACAAACAGGCCCATCCACAAAATATACCCTTGAATCACAGGATAATCACGATTCATAATCGCATCAATAACTAATTTTCCAGTGCCAGGATAAGCAAAAAGCACTTCAATAATGACCGTTCCTCCAAGCAAACTGCCTAAGCTCGTCCCTAAAATGGTAAGGATGGGCGTTAAGCTATACCGGAACGCGTGAAAAATAAAAATGCGGCTTTCACTTATTCCTCTTGCTCGAGCGGATCGTACAAAATCTTGTTTCAGTCCTTCTAGCAGACTAGCTCTAACCATTCGCATATACACAGCGGACATGGCAAAACCAAGCGTTAAAGAAGGCAGCACAAGATGAGCTGCTGTGCCTGTCCCCATTGAAGGAAGCCATTGAAGACGCACGGAGAACAGCTGTATAAACAAAAGACCGAGCCAGAAGCTGGGAATAGATGCTCCAATTAAGGACACACTTCTGCTGAGATAATCAATCCACTTATTCTGGTATAGTGCTGACAGCGTTCCGAGTGGCACAGCTATTAGCAGCATCACAACCAAAGATGCAGCCGTCAAGCGCAGCGTAGCCGGAAACTTCGCGGCTAATTCATCAATGACAGGCTCTTTTGTCATATACGAAGAACCTAAATCAAACTGAAAAAAGCGCTTCAGCCACTTTACATATTGAATATATACAGGTTCATTAAACCCTAGCTCTGTTCGCAAACTATTTATTTGTTCCTCAGAAACTGCCACGTCATCTACGCGGAGCATTTGCTTAACTGGGTCTCCTGGAGCCAGCTTCATCAAAACAAAGCTGAGAAACGATAGGATAACTAAAAAAATGATTAATTCTATTATTCTTTTACCAATTAATTTCATATCTATTTCACATCTAAATCCTTTGTTATCACATAGTATTCACTTTTAGTTGTAACCCAATTTTCTACATTTTTTCTATAGGCTACAAAATTATTCGGATGAACAATCGAAGAGTGCAGCGTTTCCTTTTCTGCTATTTCTCCGGCTTGTCTTGCTAACTTATTGCGCTTTTTTTGATCAACGGTTTTATTGAGTTTATTAATAATGGAAGTTAATGCTGGTTCATGAAAATGACCTACATTAAATGCTCCTCCCTCCATGTAAAGAGCATTAAAGAAATATCCTGCATCTCCTCGCGGCGGGGTTACTAGACTGTATGTAACGATTCCCCAATCATTTTTTGTTGTCATATACTCGTCCATATTTTCCACTTGTTGAATGTCTATTTTCACACCAATTTTTTTTGCTTCTGACTGAAGCATTTGTGACATTAAAGGCAGTTCTGGACGATAAGAGTATGTAACAAGCTTAAAGGAAAGCTGTTTTCCATTTTTTATTGCTTTTCCATCCTTGAGTATATAACCGGCTTTTTCTAAATATTTTTGAGCCTCACTTGGTCCATAGGTTTTCGTTTTTTGATCGTTCGAAAAATCTAAACTCTTTAAAAATGGACCATTTGCAGGGGATCCTTGACCTGCAAGCGCTGTATCGACAACATCTTTTGGATTTAATAATACACCAAACGCTTTTCTCACATTTTTATCTTTAAACGCTTCTTGCCTTGAATTATAGAAAAGCATTTGATTTCTCAGGCTCGGCTGTATATCTACTACAATTGAAGAATCTTTTTTTAACGTGTTTAAGCTTTCAATAGCCGGACGGTACACAATATCGGCTTCACCTGATTGCAAAGCGGACGTTCGTGCATTTTCATCATCATTAAATGTTAACACAACTTCATCCAATTTTGGTTCCCCGCCCCAGTATTCTTTATATTTTTTTACTTTCATTTCATTATCAGGTTTAAACGAAGCTACTTTAAATGGCCCTGTTCCCACGGGTTTACTTTTTGTATCTGGAGCATCTACATCAATAATTGCTGTGTTTGGATGAACAAGTTCAGAAGGCAGCGTGGCAAGCGGCTCTGTTGTTGTAATGGTTAAGATTTGGCCACTGGCTTTCATTTCTTTAATTTTAAGTGCACTTTTCATTGCTTCGCTTTCTTTTATCGTTCTTTCTAACGAATGTTTCACGGCTTCAGCATTTAGATCCTTGCCATTTTGAAACGTAATCCCGTCTCTAATCTCAAATACCCAGGTCGTCCCATCATCTTCTGTTTTCCATTTTTTTGAAAGCCACGGTTCAATCTGTAATTGCTCATTAACTTTTACTAACGTTTCGGCAATACCGGCTCGTACAGTTGTATAATTTAACTGTGGATCGAGCGTATCACTTGGAAAATTCGATACAAAAGTAAGTGATTTCTTTTTACTCTTTTCTTCGGTACTCGCAGAGTTACTCGAACATGCCGCTAGCAGACCTATCGCAGCAAGCGTTAAGCATAGCAGACTTATCCTTTTTTTCATATAAACCCCTCCTTTATTCAAAACTATCTTTCTTTTATGTACGGTCTTTAACTATAACTTACCTCCTTTAAATCGTAACGATTATTATTATCATAAAAAGTTTAATTTGTTTACCTTACTTTGTCAACAAAGGTTTTTAAAGGATATAGACGCTCTAACACTTGTTTTCACCCGTTATGATGATTAAATTTATTGATAACGCATACAAATGAGCATAAAAAAACAAAGCCTTCGCGAGGCTTTGTTTATGCAGCGTGTTTTTTTCTTTTATATTTCCACATCATATATCGATAACGAATCGTGCAGCCTATACAATATCCCATCAGCGCTACACCCGCAGCAAGAATCACCATTATACTAAATACATAGCCGACAAGCGTATAACCCATTAAAAATGAAATGAAAGCAACCCCCATACATATCGTTGCAATCCATTGGTTAAAAAGCTGCTGATCCCGGTCTTCCATTTGATAAGAAGAAGCAGGCTTTTTGAGAAGCGTTTTCCCTGCCATAATTACGGGGTTACGCTTTGTTGCAAGTGTGACTACTCCAACAAGAAAAGGCAAAAGTAAAAGCCACTTTGCCGCAAGTAAAGCGATCAAAACCGTTATAACGATAAAGAGTTGATTAAGCTGAACTAATGGTTTGGGAATGCTCATGGAACTCCTCCTTCTTAAAACCTATTATACAAATTGGTTTACTAATTTAAAAGAAAAAGCACTCCAAATGAGCGATAAGACTCATACAAAAAAGTTACATAATTTCACTAACGTACTTTAAGATCAGTATCGTAAATAAAATCAAGACAACGTATCGTAAAGAACGAATTCGACGTTGAAGAAGACGTTTTACATGCCTTTTATTACGCATATGGGTTCTTCCTTTCGTATATTGAATTGTCTCTAGACACACTTATATCATACTTTTTCGGAGAACACCAACGTCAGAAAAAATTGCCAAGAACCACAGCTTTATGCGCTTAAAAATCCTTTTCCAATTACATCTCGTACATCGTGTACAATCACAAATGCTTCATCATCAATTTTTTTAATCAGCTTTTTAAGTTTAATAAGCTCTTGTTTATTAATGACCACATACAAGATTTCTTTTGATTCTTTTGTATAGTTCCCTCGACCGTTTAGAATCGTTACTCCGCGATCAAGCTGTTCATTAATTTGATCCGCTACTTCGTTTTTGTTGCTTGAAATAACGGTAACTGCTTTTTTCGCATCGAACCCTTCAATAACGAAGTCAATTACTTTTGTTGTAATGTACAGCATGACGATTGTAAATAGTAGCTTTTCGATTCCAATAATAAAATAAGAAGCCAATACCACTAGTAAATCAACAATTAAAAGTGCATGACTGACTTTCCAGTTTAAAAATTTATTTAGAATTCGAGCAATAATGGCTGAACCTGCTGTTGTTCCACCAACTCGCAAAATCATCCCAATTCCAACGCCTAGCAGTACACCGGCAAAAACCATGCCAATGAGTTCTTCATGAAGATGAAGACCCCAGCCTTCAGTTACGTGAAGCAAAATAGATGTAGCGATAATCGTAATCATCGTGTAGACGATGGTTTTTTTCTCTAAAAATTTATACCCTACGATAAGCAAGATACCGTTTAAAATAAAGTTAGTGATGCCCGTTGAAAGATGCGTTGTATAATATAAAATAATTGATATACCCGTAACGCCGCCTTCACCTAGTCCTATTGGAATGACAAACATGTTAACTGCAAGTGAAAATACAAACGAGCCTATTAATAAAAAGATGACATCTTTTACTGTTTTACCCATCGATTAAACCCTCCTCGGCATAAAAATTCACATAAAAAAGCCCCTTCTCCAAAAGAGAAGAGACGCTTATGTTTAGTTTTTATATACGTATTCTTAAATTGCCATGTATGACTATAATATGTTCACATACGTTTGTCAAACGGAAAGTTTATGCATTATGTGTAACCAAGGCGATGAGTCATTTATCTTTTATGTATACTAGGAATGTTTTAATTTATTTAAACAAAGACGGATGCAGGAATTAGTTGACTCAATTAATTCTTTATCGCCTTTTTTTAATCGAATTTCTAACGCGCGTTGAAAATAGTGGTGTGCTCTGGAAACAATCCGCTGATCAAGTAAACATTTTCCATAATGCTGATAGACAAAGTCTTCATATATGTGAAGGTCTTCATCTGCTTTTAATTGTTCAATGAGTAGCTGAAACGTTTCATTCGCTTTATCCCACTGTTCTTGCCAGTGATATGTATGTCCAAGCCGGATCGTATTCAAAAATTCACCTATTGTATTAGCATGTCGGTCATATAGATAAATGGCCAGCATCAGATGTCTTTCACTGCTCGTTAATTCCCCAAGTATGCGCTCATATACACCAATGTGTCCATATGTTTTAGCAGCGGCACACTCATCCTCTTCTTCAAGAGCTCGTTTCTTTAAATAGATAATTCCCTGCTTCATTTGGTGTGGGTTAACCGGAACTTCTCGAAGCTGTTCATTAAATCGATAACTCATATTAAACGGAAGATCTCTGATGTTCATGCACGCTCCTTTCATGTGGCACATCAGCAAACATACTTTCATGACCGCTTGCTTATGGTCCATTGGATGTAGGATTCTTTCCATTTTGATACGTTTACGCGATTTACAGGAAAGCTCAGCAAAAGTGCTGAGCTGTTGGTTCTTATTATTTTACTTATATATCCATTTTATCACAAAAAATACTACCGTAAAGATGCTCAGGCAGTCTTCATATAAAAAAATGGTTTTTTATCAATAAAAATGGTTTTATGCTCTTGAAAGCCTATACGCTGATACAATTTTTTGGCTTCTACGTTATTATATTCAACGTTTAACGATAAAAACATCTTACGCTTTTTGGCTTCTTGCTTGGCTACATTTAAAAGAGCCGTTCCTATCCCTTTTCCACGATAAGCTTCATCTACACATAGAGAGTCAATATAATAATCTCCATGTTCAGTTTCTATATCAATTTCCCACGCTGGATTATTAAGTTTAGCACGTACAAAACGCTTAACTGGTTCATAAAGCGTTTGTAACATACTTCCTTCGTAGCAAAGCATAAGTCCAACTACTTTCTCGTCGACTTCTGCGACTGTAATATGATGATAGCTATAGCGATTCTTCTCAGACAGAATAAACGCTTTAAGCCTTAAAAGCGCTTCTTCATTCGTTGTAGCCGCTGTGTGAGAGCGCGCAATACTGCCAAGCATGTCATAAAGTAATTCCGTTACAGCAGAAGCATCTTCTTTTCTTGCTTTCCTTATTTTCACGATTTTCAAACTCCCTTTATTCTCTTCGCTTGCGTTATTTGTAGCAAACCTTCTTACCTATCTACTTTAACACGAAAAAGAAAAGAAAGAAAAAATTAACTCCTAATCTTCCTTTCATTGTATAATTAATGTATATTTTCAAATGAATGGATGATGACTATGAAAAAACGCCGTCAGCAGAAAGATACTACAGTAAGTGGATGGGAAGTTTTAGCAGAAATTCTTTTACAAGTGCCTCAGCTGCTCATATGGCCACTGCGTCTTCTTATACGGATTGGTCGCTCTTTGTTGGATGGTATTTAGCCACTCCTATACAAATACTTACTTAACTCAAAAAAAAGAAATTCAGCAGTTACTGAATTTCTTTATTAGTTTTTTGCTTTTGTGTATCCTGCTTCTTGCGCATCTTTTTCGGTACAAAACCAAATGACGTTGTTCATGGTTTGATTGTAGTGCGCCCCAGTTGGCACGTGATAAATTTTAGAGTTTTGATTTCCTTTTATTTTACCTTCACAGCTTTTGGCGGACTGAGTATCCTTTTGTTTAGAAGAGGACTGATTTTTTACAGCATCCGTATTGTATCCTTTTTCTTGTGCATAGTTTTCAATACTCCAGATGCCTTTTTCGCTTTTTCGAGCCTGCTCCTGTATTTTCTTAAATTCATCTACGTACTTTGTATTAGGAGGAAATACTGCTACGCGGGCTAACCCTTTTGCTAGCAGCTCTTCATTATACAGCTCATTGTCTATCCATACATAAGCAAGCAAACGTCCATATTGATCACGCTCTTGCACATCAAATTCAAGGGTGATTTCCTGTCCTTCTAGCCTTTTTTTGGTGTAAGCAGATGCTTCTGGACCAAAGGGCTGTACGCCTAGTTTGGGGTGCTTTGTTTCGGGGGTATCAACAAGAAGTAGTCGCACTCGATCTCTCTTTCCGTTCAGCATTTTCACTTTAAGCGTATCACCGTCCACTACTCTTTCTACCGTAGCCGCCTCACCTACTACATCTTCACGATTTGCTTTAGAAGGACTATGATCGTCTTCTTGATCTGATGAATCTTCTACTTGAACTGCTTGTTTTGTATCGGCAGAAGATGTGCTTGAATGACTTGCCTGCTCATCGCTGCATCCAGTAAGAATCAGCATAAACATCGCGAGCATCGCGTAAATAATTGCTTTTATTTCTTTCAAAACCCGGGTCCTCCTTTAACACGTTCCCTATCTACTATATAAAAGTAAAATGATTTTATAAATAGTGTAAATCACCTAAAAACAAAAACTCGTGAAAATACCTTTCACGAGTTTTTTCGTGCAACTGTTATAAAAATTGGTTACCTGTTTTAAAGTCATTATTTTAAATAGCATTTATTTTATTTTTATCTCTCGAACACATTTTTCATTTTCGTGTATCCAGATTTTTAATCATGAGGATATTTTACACTACAAATACATTTATCGTCTACCGCCTTATAAGAATAAGGAATAGCCGCACAAATAGAATAAGTGTGAATATTTCAATATAATAACTGGCTAACATGATTGCTATTTTTTTGTAACATAAATAAGAGCCCTCATTAACAATAGCTAATAGGGCTCTTCAAACCTTTGTTTTTACGATCGAATTTTTTGTTTGCGCATCCACTGGGTAGCGACCCACTTTTCTCCTTTTATAACAGGAGCTCCCCCGTGGAGAGTACGATCATTAAGTTCAGCATCACTATAAAAATATTCAAAGTACACGGCCATTCCTTTTGTCGGAGATACGGAAAGACCCAGCTTAGGAAAATAAGTTTCTCCTCCTTCTTCGACATCGTTTAAGTACATAACCAATGTACTAATACGGTTGTTTTTAGATGCTTTACTTGCAGAAGTGAAATAATCGTGATGCGCTTTGTATTCTTGGTCAGGCAAGTATTTTAAAACTTGAAGACCTTCAGCATATTCAATAGATGGTCCCATGATTTTAGAAAGTCGTCTTTCGATTTGATGTACAAGCTCGTTTTCGCTTTCTTCAAAAAACATGCCGCTGCTCGTTCGAATACTGTTTACTTCACGTGCAGCACCAATTTTTGATCGCTGCATTTTATCTTTGGATAGCTGTATAAGTTCGTCACATTCTTCGTTACTTAGGACATTTCCTAAAACTAGAACAAGAGGCTCTTCAAATCGAGCAACAATATCAATCTCTCTGTCTTCTAATTTAATTTTATTCCCTGTATGGTTAAAAATCGTTTGTTCTTTCGTTAGTAAAGATGTATTAGTTAGAATCATCTTTTATCGGCTCCTCGAAATAGCTATTTTCCAATTTTCCACTCCATTATATGTAAACGCTTACTAATAAGAATTATATCATGAATACGAAGTAAATTCTGCTAGTAAAGGAAATAAATAAAAAGAAGTCCGTTATATAACGAACTTCCCTCATTTTTTCTTATAGATTTCACATGTCGTTTAAATGCTTTAACTATCTAAAAAACTCTTTTAATATAGAGTATACGTATCAAAGGCTGCCTAAAATCATCGGTACACAAGTTCTTTTTCACTTAAATCAAGCGTTTGTGCTGTAGAAGCATGAATTTCGTTAAAAAGCGCTGGATTTTCTACCAGTGACAAGCCGTAAGAAGGAATCATTTCTTTTATTTTTGATTCCCATTTCTTCATATGCTGCGGGAAACACTTTTCCAGCACTTCAAGCATGACATGAACGGCAGTCGAAGCACCTGGCGAGGCCCCGAGCAATGCAGCAACGGAACCATCAGCTGAACTCACAACTTCTGTACCAAATTGAAGAGTGCCTTTACCTCCGGCTTCCGTATCTTTGATTACCTGTACACGCTGACCCGCTACGACGATATCCCAGTCTTCGCTTTTTGCGTTTGGAATAAACTCGCGAAGTTCTTCCATACGCTTTTCATTGGACAACAGCACCTGCTGAATCAAGTATTTCGTTAAGCCCAGCTCTTTAACGCCTGCTGCTAACATCGTTAAAATATTATTCGGTTTTACAGAACTGAGTAAATCCAAATTTGAACCCGTTTTTAAGAACTTTGGTGAAAATCCGGCAAAAGGTCCAAACAGCAGTGTTTTTTTGCGGTCGATATAGCGTGTATCAAGATGCGGAACCGACATTGGCGGAGCACCAACCTTCGCTTTCCCGTACACTTTCCCGTGATGCTGCTCTATCACTTGGGGATTATTACATACCATAAATAATCCGCTTACCGGGAACCCTCCAATATGTTTGGACTCAGGAATACCCGTTTTTTGGAGTAAAGACAGACTTCCGCCCCCTCCTCCGATAAAAACAAATTTCGCCGTGTGGTATTCCTGTTTACCGCTATGAATATCATGTACTTTCACTTCCCACAAGCCGTCTGCGTTACGTGTTAGATTTTCAACGCTGTGGTTATAGTTAATTTCTACGCTTTTATTCTTTAGATGTGTAAACAACATACGAGTTAAAGCCCCAAAGTTCACGTCCGTCCCCGAGTCTATTTTAGTTGCCGCAATTGCTTCAGGGGATGTACGGCCTTTCATGACAAGCGGCATCCATTCTTTTAACTTTTCAGGATGGTCCGAATACTCCATTCCTTGAAACAACGGATTATTTGATAGCGCTTCAAAACGCTTTTTCAGAAAGGATACATTCTTTTCTCCTTGTACGAAACTCATATGAGGGATTGGCATAATAAACTCTCGCGGATTATGAATTAAATTACTGCTTACAAGATACGACCAAAACTGTCTTGAAAGCTGAAACTGTTCATTAATTCGCACCGCTTTTGTAATATCTATAGATCCGTCAGCTTGTTCAGATGTATAGTTCAACTCGCACAGTGCAGCATGGCCAGTCCCTGCGTTATTCCATTCATTCGAGCTTTCTTCTCCTGCATCTGCGAGTTTCTCAAATACTTTGATTTCCCATTCCGGCGCTAACTCTTTTAGTAAAGATCCCAACGTTGCGCTCATCACTCCGGCCCCAATTAAGATAACGTCTGTTTTTTTATATACATTGCTCATCACAATCTTCCTTATCCTTTATATTTTAAAAAAGCACCTTTTAGCAACACGCCTGTTCTACCTGACTCTCTACAGATTAAGTATGTCTGACAAGTTATCTGTCTTACATAATGGGCATTTTTATACATACCCTTTCATCTTGTCCTTTTTTAACATGCTCAATATCACTTCAGCGGTTTCTTCAACTGCTTTACCTGAGACATTAACAATAGGACAGCCAATGCGCTTCATAATTTTCTCAGCATAGTCCAGCTCTTCAAGGATTCGATCTACATTGGCATAATTGGCTTGAGACGCTAAACCTAAATTTTTTAATCGTTCTTTTCGGATTTCATTGAGCTTATCCGGTGTAATAACTAAACCAATACATTTATTTTTCGGAATAGTAAAAAGTTCATCAGGAGGAGTCACTTCTGGAACTAAAGGTATATTCGCTACTTTAAGACTTTTATGAGCTAAATACATAGAAAGTGGCGTCTTAGATGTTCTCGAAACACCAATCAACACTAGATCAGCTCGCTTGATGCCTCTGAAGTCTTGTCCATCATCATATTTAACAGCGAATTCAACTGCTTCTACTCTTCGGAAATAGTTATCGTCTAATTTTCTCGTTAATCTCGGTTGGAGATTAGGTTCTTTATTAAAGGTTTGGCTAAAGGCACTCATAAGTGGGGTCATTAAATCAATGGCTACAATTCCTTCTTCTTGTGCCTTTTGGTCAAGATATTGTTTTAAAGGTGGGATGACGATAGTATACGCAATGATGGCCTCGTTACACCTTGCTTCAGCAATGATATTATCAATATTTCCTTCATCTTCTACGTAAGAAGTATTTTGAATTTCAATATCTTCTCCACTAAATTGAGTTAAAACTGCTTTTACCATCAGCTCAGCCGTTTCACCTACTGAGTCGGAAACTATATAGACAATTTTTCTTTTATTCACATTAAATCTTCCTATTCTTTGATTTTAATAGTTTAATAACGCTAGCATTTTTTGTTCAACTATCATTTAGTAGCTTGCAAGATACATATTTTATTGGTAATGAGTGGACTAATATTGTGGAAACTGTGATTATAAACACTTCAAAAAAAACGATTGAACTCAACATTTATGTCATACTAATTATAAAATAAAACTAAATATGTTATACTATTTTCATTAAATGTTATATTAGCATTAAATATACGGAGATACAATCCCTTTTCTGCGCATTTTATAAAAAGTTTAAAGAAAGAAAAAGTTTAGATTTTAAAATGTTTTATGCTTTGGCATGGTGGGACTCATCAGGGCTGAGAGGTGTTTTGCAGGGATAGTTACGAGGATAGTTATATAATTATGTTGTTTATAACATAATTTTTAAGTTATAGAAGATTTATTCTTAGCTATTCTTTTTAGCTAAGAGTGCTATAACTAAAAATAATGAACGGTTTACTTTTCATCTTATGTATACTAAAAACACCGCCTAAAAGACGATGTTTTGAAGAGCTGGTTATAATGCATTGTGGTGAAATAGATTAATTTTTATAAAACGGGATTACTTCTAGTAGATTTTTGCAATAAAAATTTAGAAAGATAATGGGATACGCCGTTTTCGTCACAGTTAAATTCCGTTACGTCATCGACAATTTCTTTAATATGATCCGGCGCATTTTTCATCGCTACGGCATAGCTGGCAAACTGAAACATTGGTAAATCATTATTGCTGTCGCCAATTGCTAGAATGTCTTGCTCGGGCAAATTAAAATGTTTTAGCATTTGCTGAATCCCCGTTGCTTTATTTACGTTTGCCACCATCACTTCAACATTGTGTTTAGATGAAGTAGAAGTTGTAAAGTCGATTTCTTTTTTAAGTTCTTCAAGCTCCTCTTTCCATTTATCGATATGCTCGTGCGTTCTTGCAAAGAAATAGAACTTTGAAAATTCGCTTCCTTCTACGGAATCTTTCCAGTCAATTTCTTCTTTAATCGCTTGTTTACGAGAAAGCCATTCGTTAATTTCCACACTGTCTGGCTTTGGCTCTCTAATTTCATTTTCCACATAGGACTGATCTTGTTTTAACGTCACGCGAGATGTGCCATACGGGAAAAGCTCGTAGTATACCTTGTTCGCTCTTGCTTTTTCAATAATAGTTTCCACCAATTGAAGCGAAAGCGAGTGCTGAAAGACTGATTCTTTTCCTACATACCCTGCCATACCATTTGACGTAATAAATCCATCCACTTGAAAGCCTTCAGGAACTAACTCTTCTATTTCATCAAACGCTCTTCCCGTAGCAATAAAAACAAAAATTCCCTGTTTTCGTAATTCGTCAATGATTTCTTTTGTTTGAACACTTACTTTATTGGAGCGATTTAATATCGTACCGTCCATATCTAAAAAAATTGCTTTAGGTTTTAACAACATATTTATTCCCCCTATTTGTAAAAAGAGTGTACTTGGCAAGTATAAACTTTTCCATTTTCAAACTCAATGAATGTACTTTGCTTTTCTCTTTTATAAAACTACTATAATGCTCTCCTTACATCTAAAATTGTACAAGCGCTATAAAGAAAGAATTTTATCTTTGCAATAAGCCTTTATATACTAATAGCTGGTTAGGCTAATTTGATATAAAACAGCATTCACAAAAACGAATTTTCCTTTTAGCCTTTAGAGTATCGTTCAAAAAAGATATAATAAGAGTGTTACAGATTAAATACATACAGAGGAGGTCAACATGAACGAACCATCCAATTTTTCTCCTTATCTTATTAAACAAATCAGCGATGCGATCGATGACAATATCAAAGCAAAGTGCATAGACTTTTTATATGATTCTCATTCGTTTTTTTCGAATGAAAAAGATTTTATAGAAGACTACATTTTAAATATATTGCAAGATACGTTTGTTTTAGAGAATAAATTAATAAATCCTAAGGAAATACGAAACCCAGCCTATAAAAGAAGACAATCAAATAAGAAAAACTGGCTGCAAACGTTAAAAAAAGATATTAAAGCAGAAAAGCCTAATCCTATTTTTGAAGACATTGAATTGGCCAAAAAGGTGATGGATAAAAAAGTGGATACCGAACACTTAAAAAAGCTGTTTGGCGTAGAAAAACCTGAAGATATTTTAAAGATAAAGTTAAAAGAAGTAGAGACATGGGCTAAAAGTAAAAAAACAAACATTACCGATTTTCCTTATTTAGATTCAAAAATGAATTATCAAATAGAGAAAGCATTTCACACGGACTTTACTTTTTTAATTGCTGAAATCATATTAGAAAAATACAACGGAAATCTGAGTAACTGGATTGATAAACGATTAAATTCATGGGTAGAGGCCCCTATCTTCTCAAACGAAAGTCATTCTCTTAAAACCAATATGGAAGTTAAAACAAACTCCCAAGAAGTCGTTTTATATAATGACTATAAAGTTGATGAAGAATATTTCATTCGCACCATTATCCCTGTGAATGATAATCAAACGGTTCTTTCCAAACGAAATATGGTTTTAGACCCAAAAGATTCTCAAATTATCCAGTTTGCTCTTTCACAGCGCGACGAGATGTTTTATAAAGAAAAAACGGTGACTCTTGATTTAGCGGATATCGTGAAAGAAATTTATAATTCAAAAGGTGTAAAAAACTATGAAGCGGTTGAAGCCCGCATTATGAAAATCGCCAGATACCACGTAGAAGGTGTAGCGAAGAAGAAAAATTCCAGAGATACAAAATTTGCGATAAACTTCTTCCAAAAAGCTGTTATTGAAACCGATGAAGTAACGGGCAGACGATATGCAACCATCGTATTTAGCGACGATACGCATCAGGGCTTTTTAAATCAGCAGTTTGTACAAATTTACAGTGACGTTATTAAAAAGTTTAAAGATAACTCGCTGTCTTCTTTACTGCTGTATGCATTTCAAAAAGAGCGATTAGATTGTTATTTACAAGAGAAGTCTTACACTCATTTTTACCCGTATCAATATTTTGCTTCAAAAGTTCGTTTTCGTTCAAAGAAAATTGATGTCAATCTAAAATTAATTAATGAATCTCTAGCAGAGTTTGTTAGCAATCAAGTGCTGATCCAAAGTTATCAGCAAAAACTTCAAGGATTTGAAATCTCTTTTATTCCTCTTCAAAATTATGAAATTCAAGACTATTTTGGAGGAGAACATAGAGAAACATTGGAAGGGTAAATTGTTCCCTTCCTTTTTTATTTGATATTTTGCCACTTTCAGCTTATAAATACAAAATATCCCTCTACTTTTATTTCATAGTTTGGAAGTTTTGTCATTTTTAACGTACTAACCAGAAGCTTTTGCCGTTTTTTACGTACCTCTTCGCTTCTTTTGCCGTTTTTAGCGTACTAATTACTACCTTTTGCTGTTTTTGACGTACCACTCTGATTCTTTTGCCATTTTTGACGTACTACATTCATTTTATTTACTCATCATCACTTATTAATTGTTAATTATTCTCTTTTTTTCGTAAAACATTCCTACCTTTTGCCGTTTTTGACGTACTCCTTCACTACTTTTGCCGTTTTCTGCGTACTAAACATTGCTTTTCCCTGTGTTATTGCCTTTTCAAACCCCATTTTTTATTTTTTTCGCAGCACATATAAAGCTTTTGCCATTTTTGACGTACCAAACGATAACTTTTGCTGTTTTTGTCGTACTACTACGTCGTTTTTGACGTTTTTCACGTACTAAAAATAGCTTTTGCCATTTTTGACGTACTGATGAAATTCATTGTGTTATTTACAACGATCAGAGAAGTGATTTTTTTACCTTTTTTTAGGTGAATCGAGATAGCTTTTGCTGTTTTTAGCGTACTACTCTTCACTTTTGCTATTTTTGGCGTACTATACTGAGCCTTTTGCCGTTTTTTACGTACTAAAACGCATAAAGTTTTTTTTGATTTTTACTGATCGTAACAAACACTGTTCTGTCGGCGCTTGCTTGCTTTTGCCGTTTTTGTCGTACTAAAAAACCTATACGCTGCACCCCTTGATATGACAGCATTCTTTGAACCTTTTGCCGTTTTTAGCGTACTACTCGTTCGTTTGCGATTCTGTTTCTTATTGATATAATTTTCACAAGGTATTCTTTGTTATTTTACCCTAATAAATTATTGTTGATATGAAATAGATTGGAGGGATTCTCATGATAAAAAAAGAATTTGCGAAAATTGGAAAACAAATTATTCGCCAATTGTCTAGCACCGTAGAAAAATATAAAGATATTGAAGATCACATGGACCTAGACGCTCATGGGAACCCTACAATCAAAACAGTGGCAGAGCATCACCGTTTATCTAAATCTCAAATTTCACAATTAATTTTTTATCACTTCCTTCACGTTGATGAAAGAGGTATTATTTGTGATGTTTCTGAAAAAGAGATTGCAGCTGCTTTGGATTGTACAGTTCGAACAGTTCGCAACAACAATGTAGTATTAGCAGAAACAGAATTAATTTCCTATTCTCGCAGCGGCAAAGGAATCAATATTTGTATTGTTCCCTATCCTCAATATTTTGAAGAACACGGCTTTGGGTTTATGGAATTAGAATATACTCGCTTTGAAGAACTTATTCTAATTGAAAACGTAAACGCACTTCGCTTAGAGCTGCGCAAAGAATTGGTTTATGACAACGATACGATTAAGCGTCAGTTTAATCCTGGAGAAAACACTTCAAAAATTAGCTTTAATGACTATAAAATTTTTACGCCGAAATATACTCACTACAAGGGTATGATGCAAAAAATAGCTGAAACACAGACGAGCGCATTTAAAACCGTTGTCCAAGGATCTACTATTTTCTTTGTTTTAAAAGACGGAGCTAAAAATGGCAAGATGTCAAAACAAGAAAAGAAAGATCAATACGATGCGGCGATTCGACGTACTATTGAAGAGACTTTTGTAAAATTATCTGGACACAGCACAGATTCTACAGGAATTGTTATGTCTTCATTCCAAAACGAAGACATCGCTGATTTGGTTCAGCTTTCTTTTGAATATGGTATTGAACGAGTGAAGTCTGCCCTTTATTCTCTGATTGAACAGGCCTTCTTCAGCCATGATGCTCAAGTCGTTGAAAATTACGGTGGAAAAATCCGTACGCTCATTCGAAAAGAGCTTTCAAAAAATCTTCAAGATCAAGTCCCTGCCGAACTTACAGCTTCATAAGGGGCTTCTTTGGCATGCCTTTTTTTTATTTTCTCTCCCTTCTCCTCTCTTTTTGATACAAATAGTACAAACAAACACCCATTTTTTCAGCTCTCCCATTCCATTATCCTATCTATATAAACATAATGAGTGCAAATGAAGGATATTTCTTGTGTATAACTACGGAATATTGCTAAAAAAACACCTTCATACTTATCCACAAAAGAAAGAAAACATATTCAATGACTGTTATATCATCCTCTTTATTAATAAAAACATCCCTTTTATTTTTTTATTAACGATGATTTCCAGGTTATTTACTCTTTAACACCACGATTTTTATCCACAACGGAAATAATTCATACTTTTAATAGAAATCTTCATACTATGAGTTTTAAAATCCGTCTATTGCAGAAGAAAAAACATAGTGAATAAAATAGTTTCCATATCTGTTGTTATAAAAAACATCCTTTAGCTAAAGGATGCTGTTCACAAAAAAGGTCTATTTTCCACACAGTTATTTATTGAAAAGCAATTTCCTCTCTAACCCTTGATATCATTGGGTTTTTACAAGATTTTTCTTTCTTTAATATCTGTATATAATGTTTGTTAATAAGATTTGTACTAATCTCTGCTATAAGGTTTTATTTAATATTTGTATAAAGAAATGTTTTAAAAATATCTATACCTGAGAATTTTCTCTTTTTCTAAATTAAGGAGTTTTCATTACATATACCAAATACAAATAAATTAAAACAATAGTTCAAACGCTTCTAAATAAATTCTAGTAGTATATTTTTAAAAATAAATTATACTATTCAGTAGAGAAAATTTTATAAAGCAAGAAAGGGACTTAGTCATGAAAGACATACAGTGGGTACAGCAAACTTTATTTAATACTGGTAAGTGGATTGACATTAGTGAAGTAATTATAAAGATTATCTTGATTTTTATTATTGCTCAAATCGTTATCCGGTTTGCTCGTAGTACAATTAATAAAATCTTTGATTTCAGATTTAAAACTAAGCTGCTGAGGTACAACGAACGTAAAGAAATAACGCTGAAAAAGCTTTGTCTGAGCATTGTCATGTACGTCGTGTATTTTATTGTACTTATTACGTCTTTAGAGGCAATCGGAATTAATATGAAAGCACTTTTAGCTGGTATTAGCGTAGCAGGATTTATTACAGGCTTAGGTGCACAAAATTTGATTAAAGATATTTTAAACGGTTTTTTTATTCTATTTGAAGATCAATTCTCAGTAGGAGATCACGTATCCATAAATGATACGAAAGGAACTGTTGAAGAAATTGGATTGCGCACGACAAAAATTCGCGGAGTTGACGGAGAGTTTTACTTCTTTGCTAATAGTAACATTACAAAAGTAGCGAACTATACGCTCGGTGAAATTCCCGAAGTACATAACCCTGAACAAATAAAAACTCGTGAAGAATAGCTTCACGAGTTTTTATTTACGACAGTTGTAAAAAATTGATCGTATGATGTAAGATGATAATCTGCTTCGATGTCGTTATTTTGAAATGCACATGTTTTAATTCCAAGTTCACGGGCAGGTTTTAAGTCGAGCTCGCGGTCTCCAATCACTAAATCGAGCTGATACTTATCGTGAAGATAGGCATAAGCGCCGCTATCAGGCTTTCGTTTATAGCCATCATCTTTTGTAATAATCTCCGTAAAATGGTGCTCCATATTAAAAAATGCCAGAATATCAAGAGTAGACTGTCTAGATTTATGCGTAACAATTACATTTGTATCCGCAAAGCTCAGTACGTCTTCTACGTGAGGAAAAGCAGGCTTATCTTTAGGATTGATTTTCTGTTCGAGCACATGGAAGTGTTTATCAAACAAAGACTTTTCAATATCGAAGTGCTTAATTGCTACGTCAGAAGATATTTTCATCTGCTTTAAAATATCATCTTCTGAGATTGTTTGATCTGTTAGTAGTTCTTTGAATGCTTTTACAATCGTTGGATAGGTATCGAAGATGGTTCCATCAAAGTCCCATAAAATATTCATTTTCACTGTCTCTCCTTTTTTAAAAACGTAATGATTATACCAAATTTTTCATTGCTTGTCAGTGAATCATTTTGTCGTTGTTGCATTTAAAGTAAAAAAACTCGTATAAAACGAGTTTTTTTACTTTATCAGCTGCTGCTGCACCCACTCCCGCAGCTGGAGCTTGAACAGCTAGAGCTGCTGCCGCTGTCATGATGGTGATGACCTCCATCGTTGTGGTGATGGTGGCGGTTGTCTTCCCATGGGCTTGAACAGCTATACCCGCTGTAAGAGGCTGTATCTCCCGCATACATCGTCTTTTTATATAGCAGCAGCTCATTCATATGGCTTGAAAAGCTGGTGGCTTTGTAGAGAGAATAAAAAACAAAGCCTTGAAGAAGAAGTTCGTTTGATACATTTCCTTTTTTAGCCGCTTTTTCAAAATAAGTTGATCCGCCCGTTTTTTTTCTTTTTCGAGCAGCAGTGACCTCTTCTTTTAACGTTTGAACCAGGGCTCTCTGCTGTTTTTCCCATTTGCCGTTTCTTAAAAAATAGCGATCTAGTAATTCATCTTCTGACAATCTTTGAAAATCTTGAAGTGTATTTTTATCAAGCGGATGCTGAAAAAATTTCCCCCAAAGCAGTCGGCTGTTACCCGTTATGTCAAACAAATGAGCATACATCCAATCGAAAAATGCTCGCTTATCCGGCTGTGGAGACGGAGCTGTATCTACATTTGGCTGGTGATGCAAAAAGCGGTTAAAAAAGTGTTCTGTAAAACGCTCATAATCTACTGTAAACATAATCATTTCGTGCCACACTTCATCCACTTTTTCACTAAACATCGGTACGTCTTTGATGACTGCATTTAATAAAAAGTAGCGCTTCATCTCAAAAAACGTCCATTCTACTTCATCAGCTTTTGTATTTCGCCCTTTCATACGCTGTTTCACCTGTTGAACATAGGCTGCCGGTAAAGAATCTTCTAGTGAATGAACAATATCTTCAAAACCATTATCTTTATGTATTCCAAGCTCATCTGGAAGCTCCTCTTTATACAAGCGAAAGCTTCTCGACTTTACAGTCCCTTTAATAATCAAAGCTAAAAGAATTACCGCTCCTACTATAATTGCTGCTATCATCTTCTTCCCCCTGTATCGTATCTGTATATTCAATATTTTACCACATTCGTAAAACACAAAAAAAGAGCTCAATTAACTTGAGCTCTCGTCATCATCGGGTATCTCGTCTACCTTTTCTACTTTGACTAGACCTTTCGTGCTATATTCAAGATCAAAGTATGCTTTAACGATATCCCCTTTTTTCAAATTGCTTGGAATCGGTTCATTTAAATTTTTATCGGAAAATTTAATGCCCGTTCCTTCTTTGGTTGTTCCGCTGTATGTACCATTTTCGATTTTTTCAATAGTAATATAATACACTCGATATTTGTGCGCTTCCTCGTCGCCCTTTGCTTTTTCTTTAACGGTTTCTTGTTCAGGAAGCTTACTCAGTGTTTCTTGGGCCTGTTCAGAAGTCGGCTCTGCTGATCGATTTATGAATTGCATCACAACTAACACTAAACATATAACTACTAAAACTAATAATAATATCTTTTTTGCTGATAAAGACAATGAACTGTGCCTCCTTACACCTTTATGTATATCATGCTGCACACAAGAGATTATACACGATAAAGGATTAGAAATTGGGATAAATTCTATAAAAATAGTAAAAATATGAGAAAATACCTAGAATTTTTTACGCTTTTCTGCACTTTTTTGAGATAGAAAAGAAATTTGGTACCTTATCCTTAAATTGTAACTGATTTGCTTCATTTTCGAAAAGAGTTTTGCCCATTTTGTCGTAAAAAAGTCATAATAAGAAGGAATATCACACCATATTGTCGAACGTATGTATATACTTATAATGAACTGCCGAACTGCTTTTCTCTACCCTCATTGTTGAGGCAATATGGCAACTGAAACAGCTTGCTGTTAAATTCAGATTACACATCTATACTCAGGAGGTGGAATGCAAAATGATGTTTGCACTTATTGTTGTGGTTGGTATCGTAGCACTTGGCGTAGCTAGCTTCTACGTCATTAAGCGGCCTCAAGGCGCTGTTGATCCTGAGGATCGCAAACCGCTTGTTTCTGTAAACGGACATGTTAAATTTGCAGAAGGGATTAATCAAATTTCCATATCTAAAATTGACATGTACGATCAGCGTCTTGTTATCAATCAAGTAGCTATTATTCCATTTAACCGTATTCAACGAGCAGAATTTTCAAAGGTTGTCAAAAATGAAAAAGGCCTTCACGGAGCTCCTGTTCAACGCTATTTCGGTGAACTAACTATTCATTTCACAGACAAGAACGGGCAAGAAACCTACATTCGCTGTGAAACACCGAAAAAAAATCAATTTCACCTCATCTACCAGTACGATTTAATGAAAAGACAATTAAATAAGCGTCTTGGTCTTGAAGATCAGCAGCCTTACCTTACTCTCCAAGAACCATACGAACTATAAGAAAAAACCTCCCTTTTTCACATATTATTTCACTTCCCTGTACATACTAGAAGCGAAACTGAAAATGGGAGGTCATTCCAATGGATTTCGTCCGTTTTTTGCAATATTTTTGTTCAATCGCTGGCGCTCTATGCTTAGGGTTTACCTACTATCACATGTTCAAGCGTGACGCTCCGGTTAAAAAAGAAGAATCACAGCAAGGTGGAACTGACTGAAGTTCACCTGCCGTGATTCTTCTTTTTATTCATATATTATTTCTTTTTAGCCCAACAATAATTTTTGGTAAGTACATTTTTAATAATATTCCATAGCATACAAATAGAATTGTAGGAATAATAATGAACTTTGAAAAAAGTAAAAATGCAGTAATAGACAAAGTTATAAAAATAATAAGAAAAATAACTAAGTGTTTCATGCTAGACACTTTTTGGTTATTAATAATATCAGCGATACCAACTAATATCATTAAGAAACATATGTAATCTATTACACCTTGTATCAAATAATATTGTTTGACAACAGATTCAACAGTTGACATAGCAGACGTGAGATATAGTAGCATAAATGAAACTACTACAGTTAATAAAGTCAACAAGAAAGGTATAAGCACAGGTGAAAGCATTGTTCTAAATAAGTGACCAAACGACCGAGATATACTTCTTTCACTTAAATAAGAGAAAGCATTAGGTTGGTTATATTTAAGGTTATTTCTCTCTGCACTCAATCTTTCGACGAATTCCTCGACTTTTCTCTTTTCTATTCCAGTACTGAAGCTTCCAACCTCCTTACTTAGATCATAAGATAAATACGGATAAGCAGCCTTTAAACTCTCTTCTAATTGAGTAAACTCTAATTCATTTATTAAGAATCTATTTAGTGCATACTCCAATTCTAGTAAAATTATTAATACCTCACTGTACTTTTCTCTTTTATAGTTTTCACTATTTAGTAATTGAGTTCTGAACTCTTTGTACAACCATATTCCGATTAATGCTATTAATAAATAAGTAATCAATTGCACATAATTTTTGCCAAATAATTGGTCTACACTATTTAAAACAATTTTTACTAATTCATTCATTTAACGTATTACTCTCCTCCTTACATTAAAAAAACTTATAGCCACTTCCATAAATTGAGAAGTGGCTAATTCATTTATTACTTTGATTATTTTAGAGACTTCGTAGATTAAACTGTTTATTAAAACGCCCAGTTCCCTTTTCTAAACACGGGCTCGCTTGTACCGTCAGCTTTAATGCCGTCGATGTCCATTTCAGCTGAGCCAATCATGAAGTCAACGTGGGTGATGCTGTCGTTTGCTCCGTTTTGTGATAGCTCTTCTTTAGACATCGTTTTTCCGCCTTCTAAACAGAAGGAATACGAGCTGCCGATGGCTAAGTGGTTGGATGCATTTTCGTCAAACAGCGTGTTGTAGAAGATGATGTTTGACTGAGAAATTGGCGATTGATGCGGTACTAAGGCTACTTCTCCTAAGTATTTGGCACCTTCATCTGTTTCAATTAGGTGCTTTAACGTTTCTTCGCCTTCTTCTGCTTTTACATCAACAATTTTTCCGTTTTCAAATGTTAACGTAAAGTTCTCAATTAAGTTTCCTGCGTAGCTAAGCGGTTTTGTGCTCGTTACTTGACCATTTACGCCGTCTTTTTTCGGAAGTGTGAATACTTCTTCTGTTGGCATATTGGCCATGAACGAGTTGCCGTCTTCATTCACACTGCCTGCGCCAACCCAAATATGTTTGTCAGGAAGCTCAATTGTTAAATCTGTTCCTGGCGCTTTATAGTGAAGCTTAGCAAATCTTTTTTCATTTAAAATGTCTACTTTTGTATGTAATGAAGCATTATGCTCTTCCCATGCCGCCACTGGATCTTCTTGGTCTACACGCACAGATTTAAAAATAGCTTCCCACAGTTTTTCTTGCTGCTGTTCTTCTGGAACGTCAGGAAATACTTTAGCTGCCCAGTCTTTTGAAGGAACAGCTACGATGGACCAGCTGATTTTATCGGATTGGATCGCTTCACGGAATTTTTTCATTGCTTTTCCGCTTACTTTTTGGAACGCAGCAATACGTTTGCCGTCTACTCCTTTTAGTAAGTCAGGACCGCTTGAAATCACAGATAAAACAGCGCCTCCGTTTTTCACAAGCTCTTCTCTTGCTTGAGCTTTCCAAGCAGGAAATTCATTAAATACAGATTCATCCGCTTTTTCGTATTTCAAACGAACTAAATGATCGTCATGCCAGTCGACATCAACAGACTTTGCTCCGGCTTCGTACGCTTTTTTCGCAATTTCACGAACAAAATCAGCGGAAGAAATATCGGCATTAATGTTTAATACTTGCCCTTTTTGAATGTTTACACCGACTTTTACAGCCAGCTCGGCGTACTTTTCAATATTGCGCTCAAACTGTTCCATAATTTATCTCCTTTACGTATATATTCTAACGACTTTATTGTATCATGAATAAAACATCAATTAAAAATCCTAGCCTATAGTTTACATAATATAATTACGTTATTTTACAGATTATTATATAGCAAAAGTTTGTTCTCGAAGAATCAGAACAAACTTTTGTCTTTTACAGATTCCGTTTTATAGCCGAGACGCTCCGAAATGTTCTTGCCTATATCAACCATGCGTTCTTGAAGATACGTTAATCGCTCATTTGTCATGCGCATCGTAGCACCGGAAATGCTGACTGCGGCAACGACTTGACCAAGGTGATCAAAAATAGGCGCTGCGATGCAGGTAATTCCATATTCATTTTCTTCTAAATCCAGCGCATATCCTTTTTGTTTCACTTCTGAAAGTTCTCCAAGAAAGCTTTCTTCATCTGTAATGGTGTGATCGGTATGAGCTGGTAAGCCTTTTCTTTCAAGAATGCTTGTTACCGTGTTAAGCGGTAAAAAAGCTAGGATAGCTTTACCGACAGACGTACAGTGCATAGGCGCTCTTTTCCCCACTTTTGAATGCATGCGCAGCGTCTGATTGCCTTCTAATTTTTCAATATACACTACTTCGCCTTGATCGTAGACAACAAGATGAATAACTTCATTTGTTTCACTTTCAAGTTCTTGTAAAAACGGCTTTGCTTCTGTTCGTAAATCAATAGAATCTAAAAGTTTTGAACTTACTTCTAAAAACTTATACCCAAGCTTGTACCGCCCGGTTTCTTGATCTTGTTCAATATAGCCGTACTGAGCAAGAGTAGTTAGAATACGGTATACGGAGCTTTTGTTGATGTCCATTTGCTTTGCAATTTCTGTGACTCCTACCCCTTCTCTTTCCATGCTGACAATTGTGACAATATCCAATGCCCGGCTTACAGACTTAACCATATTTTCTCTCTCCATTTTTCCTCTCTCCTCTATGTGTCATTTTACTGCCGGGCATTTTTTTATCACTTTTATACGTTTACACGTTCTTTCTCTGCAACAAATGGATTTTGGAGAGTTCCAATTTCTCGGATGGTGCATTCAATAACATCGTTTGCGCTCACCAGTTCCGCGCCGACCGGACTTCCTGTTAAAACCACATCTCCCGGCTTAAGGGTCATAACAGTAGATAGGTAAGCGATCATTTGCTCAACGGAAATAATCATTAAATCTGTCGAGCTGTTTTGTTTTTCAACGCCATTTAAAAACGCTTTTACGTGAATTGACTTAAAATCAAGCTCTGTTTCGATTACGGGTCCAAGAGGCGTAAATGAATCAAAGGATTTTCCAATGGTCCAGTGCCCGTCTTCATGAAAATAATCCGGAGCCGTTACATCGTTTCCAATTGTATACCCAAATATATAATCCAGTACGTCTTCTTTTGCGATGTTCTTTGCTTCTTTTCCAATAACAACCGCAAGCTCAGATTCAAACTTAACGTGCTTAATAGCAGTTGGAATAACAATGTCTTCGTTTGGACCAATCATAGAAGATGTGGGCTTAAAAAAGAAGACAGGAATAGAAGGCATTTCCTTTGGAAGCTCCGACTTTGCAGCTGCATAATTTGCGCCTATTCCAATAATTTGATTCGGCTCTAAAGGAGCCAAAAGCCTTACTTCACTCGGTGAAAAAGTCTGTCCTGTATAGTTCCATTTCTCAAATATATTTCCTTCAATAACGCTGATCGTAGCTTCTTTTAGTACACCTGTATGACGGCTATCTTGTACAGCGAACCTTACAAATTTCATGACATAGCTCCTTTTCCCATTTGCTTTGTTTTAATAAGGATCGTAGGTAGTCAGGTTCTTAAGATGTAAGTACAGCCTGCCATCTCTATGCTGACAGGCCGTTTTTTTTACTGTTTTATAGCTGCTTTTGCCTTTGCTTCGATACGACGGCGGTGTAAAATGGGCTCCGTATAGCCGTTTGGCTGATCATAGCCTTGAAATACTAAATCGCAGGCTGCCTGAAAAGCAATGGATGCGCTGTAGTTCGATGACATTGGCTGATACAGAGGATCATTTTCATTTTGTTGATCCACTACTTTTGCCATTCGCTTTAGCGTTTCCGTTACTTGTTCTTTTGTACAAATCCCATGATGAAGCCAGTTGGCTACGTGCTGACTGGAAATACGAAGCGTTGCCCGGTCTTCCATTAGCCCTACATTATTAATATCCGGTACTTTTGAGCACCCTACTCCTTGGTCGACCCATCTTACTACATAGCCGAGTATTCCTTGAGCGTTGTTGTCTAGCTCCTGCTGGATTTCGTCTTTGCTCCAATTTGGTTTTTCTGCCACAGGAATTTGCAAAATGTCATCTTGTAAATCAGTAGACTGAGTAAGCAATTCGTTTTGAACATCTCTTACATCAATTTGATGATAGTGAAGAGCATGAAGCGTTGCTGCGGTTGGTGAAGGCACCCATGCCGTATTCGCTCCTGCTTTTAAATGCCCCACTTTTTGTTTAAGCATTTCCGCCATCATATCCGGCATTGCCCACATTCCTTTTCCGATTTGAGCGCGGCCTTGGAATCCGCTTGCTAATCCTACATTTACATTAGACTGCTCGTAGCCTTGAAGCCATTTAGACGCTTTCATATCGTTTTTACGGATAACAGCGCCCGCTTCCATTGAGGTATGAATTTCGTCACCTGTTCGATCCAAGAATCCAGTATTAATAAAAGCCACTCGGTCTTTTACTTCTTTGATACACGCTTTTAAATTAAGCGTCGTGCGGCGCTCTTCGTCCATTACGCCAATTTTAATCGTATGACGCTCAAGCCCTAGCATATCTTCAATTGAATTAAATAACGTATTGGCAAAAGCCACTTCTTTGGAGCCGTGCATTTTCGGTTTAACGATATAGATAGAGCTCTTTTTAGAATTTTGATACGTACCGTTTTTAAGCAAGGTGTGTTTGGCAATTAAACTAGTAATCACGCTGTCTAAAATACCTTCATAGATTTCGTTGCCGTTTCGATCTAAAACAGCGCTGTTTGTCATTAAATGCCCAACGTTTCGAACAAACATAAGCGAACGGCCAGACAGTGAAATCTTTTTCTTGTCCGGAGAAATATAGGTACGGTCTGGATTTAAACGCCTTGTCATGTTTTGACTTCCTTTTTTAAAAGTAGACGTCAAATCACCTTTCATTAATCCCAGCCAGTTGCGGTAAACATCTACTTTATCTTCTGCGTCTACTGCCGCTACTGAATCTTCACAGTCCATAATCGTCGTAAGAGCCGCTTCCATTAAAATATCTTTTACACCCGCATCGTCTGTTTTACCAATCGAATCCGTACGATCAATTTGAACTTCAAAATGCAGGCCGTTGTTTTTGAATAAAAGAGCATCAGGGCTTTCTTCTTCTCCTTGATACCCTACAAATTTCTCTTCTTCCTGTAATTCGGTTAAACTGCCATCGTTTAATTGAGCGACAAGCTTTTCATTTTCAAGGCTGTACTGAACCACTTCCGCATGAGAAGACTGAACGAGCGGAACAACTTCATCAAGAAAATTCTTCGCAAACGCAATAACTTTTTCTCCTCGAATTGGATTATAAGAACTCGTGCGCGAAGCTCCATTTTCTTCACTGATTGCATCAGTGCCGTAAAGAGCATCATAGAGACTTCCCCAACGTGCGTTAGCAGCGTTAATAGCATATCGGGCATTATTTACTGGTACAACAAGCTGCGGTCCTGCCTGATAGGCAATTTCGCTGTCTACTCCTTCTGTACCAATAAGGAAATCTTCTGTCTTGTCTTCTAAATAGCCAATTCTCGTTAAAAACGATTTGTATTCGCTAAAGTCACCGTCAGGATTTTCTTGATGCCACGCATTAATTTGAGCTTGCAGCTGATCACGCTTTTCTAACAAACGTTTATTTACGGGTGTTAACTCGGTTACTAACGCTTCAAAATCAGACCAAAAATTTTCTGTACTTAGGCCGCTGCCCGGAAGAGCTTCCTCATTGATAAATTGGTAGAGAACTGGAGCTACTTTCAGATTTCCAACTTGTTTGTAGTTTGTCACCGTCTGTTTCCTCCTCTTACTCTTTTACATTTTTAAATTTGGACGCGCTTTCATTTCTTTTTGCCAAAATGGTTAAGACGCACATATGCGGTACTGTTTCTTATTACGAAACAGCGTTTTGTTTTTGTTAAAAAAATCATATCATCGAGCGAATATATTTTCAAGAATTTTCTAAAAATATTCTGTTTTTTTCATTTCTTTTTTGACTTCAGCGCAGCGGCTCGGACTTGGAAACAGCTTTCCTGCATTTAATAGATTTTTAGGATTAAATACTTCACGTATATTCGTTTGTGCTTGAATTTCATCTTCATTGAAAACAAATCGCATTTCTTCTTTTTTTTCAATGCCCACGCCATGTTCGCCGGTAATCGTTCCTCCTACTTCTGCACATACTTGCAAACATGCGCTTCCGGCGTCTAATGCTTTTTCCGTTTCCCCGGGCTTTCTAGCATCAAATAATACAAGCGGATGCAAGTTTCCGTCTCCGGCGTGAAAAATATTGGCAATGCGAAGGCCAGATTCTTCGCTAATTTTGTTAATTCGCTTCAGCACTTGAGGCAGTTTACTTCTTGGAATAACGCCGTCTTGCACGAGATAGTCAGGGGATATGGCTCCCATCGCTCCAAATCCTGTTTTACGATTTGCCCACCACCTCGCGCGCTCTTCTTCACTTTCAGCTGCTTTCACTTCCCGTACGTTTTGTTTTTTACATACGTCTAAAATACGAAGGATTTGCTCTTCGATACCGGCTGAAATGCCGTCTACTTCAATTAATAAAAGAGCTTCAATATCTCTAGGGTGTCCGACTGGAAACGCAGCAGCTTCCACTCCTTCAATGGCGGTTTTATCCATCATTTCAAGCGCAGCAGGCACAATGCCGGCTGATATAATGTCTGATACCGCTTGGCTGCCGTCTTCTACGCGGTCGAAATACGCAAGAACCGTTTGTTTTGCTTCGGGGTTTTTCAAAATGCGTACCGTAATTTTTGTAACGATTCCTAACGTCCCTTCTGATCCTGTTAAAAGCCCTAATAAATCATATCCCGGTTCATCTGGAATACCTTGCTTGCCAAGCTCAATCACATCTCCATTTGGAAGCACCACCTCTAGCCCTAAAATATGGTTGGTGGTTACTCCATATTTAAGACAGTGTGCACCTCCTGCGTTTTCCGCTACATTGCCACCAATGGTGCAGCAATATTGACTCGAAGGATCCGGTGCATAATAATATCCTTTTTCAGAGATTGAATTGGTTAATTTAAGATTAATAAATCCCGGCTCTACAACGGCACGCCTGTTTTCATAGTCGACGCTAAGAAGGCGCTTCATTTTCACTAAACTAATAATCACTTCGTTATTAAGAGGAATCGCTCCCCCGCTCAGTCCTGTGCCTGCTCCTCTTGCAAGAAAAGGCAAATCATGTTCATTGCAGTATTTAACAATGCTAGAAACTTCTTTCGTATTTTGAGGAAATAACACCGCTTTAGGCAAATGTCTATGAATGGTAAAGCCATCGCAGTCGTACGCAAGCAAATCTTCTTTATGATGCAAAATAGAATGAGCATCTACTAGTTGAGAAAGATTTTTTACGTGAAGATCTTTTATTCTATTTTTCTTCAACACGATGTGCTTCCTCCTCTTCTTTTTGATAGGCCCACTCCAAAAGCTGTACCGTGTGAACAATTTGCTGACTTCGTCCATATTTTTTCACTCCTACTGCCATCTGCAGCATACATCCCGGGTTTCCCATTGAAATCATTTCTACGTCATGAGGCACATGTTCCATTTTACTTTGAAGCACAGCCCCCGCCATATCAGGATTTGTTAAATTATAAATTCCTGCACTTCCACAGCATCGGTCCGCATTAGCCATATGAACCATTTCCACTCCCGGAATAGAAAGCAAAATATCTCTTGGTTCTTCTCTAACTCCTTGACCATGAGCTAAATGACAAGCGTCGTGATACGTAATGCGCTTATGCAGCGTTGTCTGCGGAGGGCGATATCCCGTATCGTGAAGGTATTTTGAAATATCCTGGACTTTTTCAGCAAAGACTTCGGCTTTTTCAAGCCACTCTTGCTCTTCTTCTCTAAATAGTTCGGGATACTCTTTTAACATGCAGCCGCATCCCGCAGCGTTTACAATAACAGTGTCCGCATGTTGAAACGCCTCTATATTTTTTTTGGCAAGCTGTCTTCCCATATCTCGGTCTCCTGCATGAACGTGCAAAGCACCACAGCATGTTTGAGAGGGAGGAATAACGACGTCGTTTCCATTTCTTCGTAATACATTAAGAGTCGCTTCATTAATATCACTGAACATGACGTCCATGATGCAGCCGGTTAAAAAAGCAACTTCTGCTTTTCTTTCGGCTTTTGCTTTTAGAACGCGTTTCTTTTTATATTTTTTTCGAACAGAACGGGTAATTTTAGGCATTACATGTTCCATTTCCGCTAGATGTGTCGGCATCATATTTAACATGCCTGTTGTGCGCATCATTTTTTGCATTCCGCTTTTTTGATACAGCTTCAATAAGCTTCCTGCGGCTTCTAAGCGATGAGAGTGAGGAAAAAGTTCTTTTAGAAAAAACTTGCTGATCATGCCTTTCCACCCCGTCAAGGGCATTGCCTGACGAATTTGGCCGCGAGCTTCTTCAATGAGTCCGCCAACGTCTACATTTGCAGGGCAAGCAGTTGTACAGGCCCTGCAATCCAAACAGGCAAACACAGGGTCTGTAAACTGCTCATTCACGCTTATTTTTCCTTCTGCTACCGATTTAATAAGGTGCACGCGTCCTCTTGGTGAATGCTGTTCTTGCCCCGTTATTTCATAAGTAGGACAAGACTCCAAGCACATTCCGCAGTGTACACAATCCGCCCATTTTTTTTCGTCTGGCGCGTCTTTCCACAAATAATTGCTAACGCTTTGACATGGAGCATCTTTGATATCCGCTTTCGCTGAATTCACTTAGATTCCTCCTATAAATCGTTTATAGTTAAGCACGTTTTTAGCGTCCATCTTTGCTTTAATTCCTGCCAGTAACGGAAAATGAGAAGGTTCTTCTCCCCATACATTTACTTTTTGGCGCAGTATAAAAGGCAAATGGTTAACGACCACATATCCTCCGTACGTTTTAGCAGTTTCAGTAAATGAAGTAATAACGGAAAGAATGGCATCTTCTGAGCCTTTTATGTAGACTGAACAAAGACCATGGCCAACTCCTCCATGTGCTTTTATCAGCATTGGACGGGACGTTTTTAATGCAGTACTTTTGTTTATTACATCGAGTACATTCATATTTGGTACGCCAATTTTTAGCGCGGCTTCCGTTTCCTCTTCGGAAGAACAGCATGCACCATTTGGACTCATGTTGCTAAAAAATCCCCAAAATACCTCGGCTTCTTTTTCATGCAGCACTTTTAAAATCGTATCAGACGGCTGAATACTTTTGATGTAATTCTCTTGATAATGAACGGAACTTTCCACATCTTCAAAGCTGATTACAAGTGTAAACAGATGCTGCCCTATTACATCTTCAGCTAGAGAAGGATTTAATAACTCCAAAGCAACAGGCTCTATCATGGAATCTAAGACTTTGCTAACAAACGCATGAATTTCTTCGATATTGCCTGTTGAAAAAGAAATAAAAACAATGCTTTGATACTTGGGCAGCGGACGCAGCTTTAACGTTATTTCGGATATAACGCCGAGCGTTCCCATTGAACCAATAAACAGCTTATTCATATCATAGCCAGCCACGTTCTTGACGACTTTTCCCCCTGAACGAACAATGGTTCCATCTGAATATACGACTCTCATACCGATTACTGCATCTCGAGCCGATCCATAAGATAAGCGCTTTGGGCCACTTCCATTCGCTGCAATAACTCCGCCGATTGTAGCATAGTCTCCTAGAGCTGGATCAAGTGAAACTTGCTGATTGTACGTTTTTAAATACGTTTGCAGCTCTCCAAACGGTGTACCAGCTTTTACAGTAACCGTCATATCACCTACTGTATGTTCAACAATTCCGCTGTATTCAGTCAGCGAAAGCAAAAGGTCTGCTGTATCTATAAGTCCCCCAAACCCTTTTTTTGTACCGTTCCCTTCAATGACGACTTTTTTTCCGTGTTCCGTCGCATACTTTAAAACGGCTGCTATTTCTTGTTCTGAAGTTGGCTTAATATGCAGGGACCCGTTATTTCCAAGGAAGTGATTCATATGCTGTTCTTCAAGTGTGGAAGGATGAGATAAGATGGATTTTAAATGACCTGGAAGCTTCAACGTACTCAATAAATTGACTCCTCTCGTTTTGTAATAGCAAACAACGTTTCACTAATAACATAAAGAAGTGCCATATATAATACGACTAAAAGTAGTAGATTAATAAGAAGGATAATTAGTAGAATAGATGAAAAGATATATTTTAAGCGCTTACAATCATTAAATCACCTATTCTTGGGATTTTCAACCAGTATTTTCTTCTTATCACCAAAAAATGTCCGTTCTTTTGAAAAAAAGTTTCTTTTAGTACTTGCCTATCCTAAAAGGATTAGAATATAATGTAAGCGAATTCATTTTTACATAAGTCATCAGATGACCTTATCATCGTAGTTTTAATGGTTTCGTTTTACTAAATTTATAGTTCACTAATTTGAAAATGAGGTGTTAGTTATGACATGGACACAGCAGTTCACTCCTGTAGGAAACAGCGTCATTTGGTCTTCATTAATCGCTTTGATTCCTATTCTTTACTTCTTTTGGGCTCTGGCTATTAAACGAATGAAAGGTTATATGGCTGGAGTTACAACTTTACTGGTCGCACTTGCAGTTGCAATATTTGCTTATAAAATGCCGGCTAGCATGGCTTTTATGTCAGCCAGCCAAGGAGCCGTATACGGTATACTGCCGATTGGATGGATTATCATTACGTCCGTTTTTCTTTACAAACTAACTGTAAAAACCGGTCAGTTTGATATTATTCGTACCTCTGTCGTATCTATTACAGAAGATCGCAGACTTCAAGCTTTGTTGGTTGCTTTTTCTTTTGGGGCTTTTCTTGAAGGGGCCGCTGGTTTCGGAGCACCTGTTGCTATTTCAGCAGCTCTGCTGGTAGGTTTAGGATTTAATCCGCTGTATGGCGCTGGCTTATGTTTATTAGCAAACACAGCACCCGTTGCTTTTGGTGCAATCGGTATTCCTATCACGGCTATGGAAGGTCCTACTGGAGTAGCGGCAATGGAAATCTCTAAAATGGTAGGCCGCCAGCTTCCTTTTATTTCTGTATTTATTCCCCTGTATTTGGTTTTTGTAATGGCAGGATTTAAGAAAACAGTAGAAGTACTCCCTGCTATTTTAGTATCCGGCATCTCTTTTGCCCTTACCCAGTTTGTCAGCTCTAACTTTTTAGGACCGGAACTTCCCGATATTTTATCGGCACTCGTTTCACTTTTTGCGCTCGCTATTTTCTTAAAATTCTGGAAACCGAAAACAACGTTTCGCTTTCAATCTGAAAAAGCAGCACATGAAGTAGCTTCCGCTTCCGCTGAGCCAAGAGAAACTCAAGATCAACCGGCATTCACGGGGGCTCAAATTGCAAAGGCGTGGTCACCTTTTTTAATTTTAACGATCTTTATTTCTATATGGGGAATTCCCCAAATTAAAACCGCTTTGACAGGACATTATGAAGGAGCTAACGCTTTTTTGGGCGCTATCAATTCCATCGGACATTATTTAACGTTTATGCCAGAAGTACCTTGGTTAAATAATTTAATTTTAAATGGAAATGGAGAACCGATTGCGGCAGTGTATAAGTTAGAATTACTAGGCGCTGCCGGCACAGCTATCCTGTTGTCTGCTGTTGTCACAAAATTTATCGTTAACATCTCTTGGAAAGACTGGTTCATTACGTTTAACGAGACGTGCAAAGAATTAGCGTTGCCGCTGCTTACCATTATGTCCGTTGTGGCATTTGCTTACGTGACAAATGCGTCTGGAATGAGTACAACCTTAGGACTGCTGTTAGCTAAAACAGGCGCGTTATTTCCCTTTTTCTCTCCTGTACTCGGCTGGCTCGGTGTTTTTATTACAGGATCAGATACTTCAGCCAACTTATTGTTTGGTAACTTGCAAAAAATCACGGCTACGTCTATTGGAATGGATCCGCTTCTTGCGCTTGCAGCAAACTCTTCTGGTGGAGTAACCGGTAAAATGATTTCACCGCAGTCCATCGCCGTTGCCTGTGCTGCGGTTGGGTTGGCTGGAAAAGAGTCCGATTTGCTTCGTTTCACGGTGAAGCACAGCTTATTTTTACTGCTGATTGTCTGCGTATTAACATTTTTACAATCTAATGTATTATCGTGGATGATTCCTTAATCAAAAAAAGCTTCCGTATCTAGAGGTACCCCTCTGAACGGAAGCTTTTTTTCTTTTAGTTAAGATTGATTAATGGCATATACAACAAATAAAACTATGTCTAGCAAAATCATTACAATACCGACAAGCAGCCAGATGTTTCCTTGAGTCTTTTTCTCACCTTCTTGCATTTCAAACGCCCTAATAGCAAATACAATTCCAAGGGTAAACACAAGAAAAAACAGCTGACGGTAATCGAAGAACGACAGTACAGCAAAAATTAAAGTGAAAAACACCATAATCATTTCTAAAATCCGATAAGGCTGCTTTTGACATGCTAATAATAGTTTCATTTCTTGACCTACTTTCATCCCGTTTTTAATAGCGTTATTTTACTATTAATTTTAAATGAGATGTTAGTGTTTCGAGCACTGTTCACTGTTTTGTAACAAAAAAGCGTACGTTAGTTAAACGCACGCTTCTTTTTTATTCATTTACATTTGGATTCATTGGATTATCCATCCCTGTTTTATCTTGAATTTTTTTATAGATAAAATACGTGTAGACGGCAATTAAAATGGAGAATGCCCACGTAACGGCCTGACGGAATACAATCATGTTCCCGTACCCTTCTACTCCGTACTTTTGAATCAATACGTATTTTACAATTGCTAAAAATACATAGCGACCTGCGAACAGTACTGTAAGCCAGTTCATCATTTTGAATAAATCAGGCTGGTGGAAGAGTTTTAGAGAGTCTCCTCGCTTATAGCCCATTAAGTAAGCCGTATCTACAAAGAAGTATAAACCAATTGGCTTTTTTATCACAATGGTAAACAGAACAACTACAGCCAGTCCAATCATAAAGTATACTTGATTGTTTAACATCGTTGCTGCGTTTCCTGAAATTAAATCAATAATGGTACGTGCCAGCAGCGTAATGACAATAAACAATCCTGTTACGTTAAACTGGCGATCTTTAATAAATGTATAAATGGTATACACAAACGCTGGTGCTGTTGAAAGCAAAATGGCATAGTAATCACCAATAATGTCTTTTCCTTGGTTCCATATTAGGTAAGGAATAGCGATATAAAAAAGTAAATCAAACCATACTCGTTTTGTATTGTTCATATATAACTCCTTTAAAAACGTTGTTCCTGCTATTATATGGGATACTACGCAAGAAAAAAAGGCTTTTACCTGGAATGTTATGAAATTTTAATCATTTGATGTTTAGATCCAGAGCGACAGGGAAAACGATTTCTAGAAAGACTTCAAGAATCATAAACATCCAAACACTTGAGCAGCGATACATGTGCCACAAGTGAAAAATGCTGAAAGGATTGATTCATTATCGCACTTCACCTAACGTACACGTCAGAAATGGAAAAGGCCATGCAGCTTTCTCACGGCGTGGGGTATGCTGAATATAGCCGTAAACTAGACAAACGTCTACAGGTGGAAAAAGAACGAGAAAAAGATTATCAGGCTAGCAAAGATATACTGCGTGATATTAACCAGCATCGATAATAAAAAGCCGCTTGCTACTCTTGGTAGCAAGCGGCTTTTTATTTACAAATGAACCAAATTTATACATAATAAGGAAGTGTGTGTATCAAAGAAAGGAACTTGCTTATTATGATGGAAAAATTACTTATTATTTGTGTGTTTGTAGGAATTATTCATATGATTGAAACACTAGCCTACTCTGTGAGACTTGCGGGCTTAAAAACTCGGAAGCTAGTCGTGGCTTTATCTCTTTTTAATATTATTGTCATTGTGTCAAGAACAGCTAATATGGTGCAAGCTCCGCTGACCGGCAAATTAGGAGATGCGGTTCAGTCTAAAGAAGATTTGCCCGTTCTGCTTCATCAGCTTCAAACTATCTTGCTCGCGGCTTCTATTGGTACAATCGCAGGTGCTCTGTTAATTCCTAGCTTTGTATCAATCTTCTCTCGAATGATTTCACACTTAGAAGTAGCGGGATCTGTACCCAAAATGATGAAAAACATTACTTCCATACATACGCTGGAAAAAGCAAAAAAACACGTGAAGCGTCCTAGGTGGATTATGCTGTCTCAGCTGCGAATAGGCGGAGTGCCCAAGCGGTTGCTTCTTTTAAATTTAATGGCTACGACCATTTATACAGTAGGTGTTCTTTCCACTCTTTATGCTTCTACGCTCGAGCCTACTCTTTCTAAATCAATTCTGATGTCTTCTGGTCTTATTAACGGACTAGCCATGATTACCCTTGCTGTGTTTGTAGATCCGCAAGTAGCCATTTTAACTGAAAAGGTAATGAAAGGTGAATCCACTAAGCAATCTATGAACAAAATGGTTGGTACACTCGTCATCTCTCGTTTGTGCGGGACCGTCTGTGCCCAGATTCTCTTAGTCCCCGCTGCTCTTTATATTGCATGGGTGTGCAAATTAATCCCTTAAAAAAAAGACTTCGTTAAAGAAGTCTTTTTATACATATTCCACTTTTTTGTATCTATGAACAGCAGCGATTAAAAGAAAAAAGCTGCTCATTAACGTAACAACTACGGTATAGGTGACACTTTGTTGCCAGTGCAATTGTTCAAGCAGGCGAGCGGCGTATTGTGACAGCGCTGCAGGACTCCACTTTAATTGATTCGTAAACAAAGTACTCAAAAATGAAAGTAACGCAATGATCAAAATGCTTACTCCAGCAATTCCTCCGCTTTGTAAAAGAAAGGTTCCAGCTGCCACTAAAACGGACAGAATAAAAATCAGCCACAGGCTGTATAAAAGAAAGCTAACTATCATATGAGTCCAATCCACATGTGAAAATAAAAGATTTGTATAATACCACGCTGCTATATAGCTTATAAACGTTGAGCCAATGACCAGTACGATTTGCGCAGCCCATTTACTCATAATGTATTGAATGACGCTTACCGGTCTCATCATAACAAGTACAGCCGCATGATTTTGTCGTTCATTCGAAATCATATTCATGCTTGCTAGTACAATCAGTAAGGTTCCTATTGTGCTATATTGTGAAAGGACACCTTGCATTACTTCTTGACCGGTGGGCGTAGGAAGTTGAATAATTGCTCCTTTTGGTAAATTCCCTGCCATATTAATGATTTGTGGCATGTAATAATTCGTTAAAGGCTGTGTGATGCCTAGTAAAATTAGAGAGAGTGGCAGCCAAATTCCTTTGCCATTCGCAAATAATTCATGCAGTTCCTTTTTAAATAAGACTCCAAATGTGTTCATTTGTTCATCACCTCTAGATACACATCTTCGAGAGAATGCTGTTTTCGTTCAAATAAAACAAGGTTTGCTTGCTGATCAACAAGCAGTTGAAGCAGCTGCTGCTGAGATGTATCTTTTACACTTACAGTGGCTTTATAAGGAGAATGAAACAGCACCTGTTCACTTGGCAGACTGCTAAGTGATGCAGGGAGCCTTTCTTCTGTTTCAATCGTAAAAGCAGGAGACGTAAACTCTTGGCGCAGCGAACTCTTTGTTCCATTCCATTTCATACGTCCGTTTTTAATCATGATTATGTTATCGCATATTTGTTCTGCATCATGCAAAATGTGAGTTGAAAAAAGGATAGTCGTATCTTTTTTTAATGTTTCGATAATCATTAGGACATCTTTTCTGCCTTCAGGATCCAAAGCCGAAACCGGTTCATCTAGAATGAGCAGTTCAGGTTTATGTAACAAGGCTTGCGCCAATCCCAAACGTTGTTTCATTCCTCCAGAAAAGCCAGCAATTTTCTGCTTTTCCTTTCCTTTTAAACCTACAGTTTCAAGTACTTCATCTATTCGTTGAGAAAGCACATTCTTTGAAATGTTAGATAAAAGGCCTAAAAAAGTTAAATACTGCTGAGGCGTCATCCAATTAAAAAACGTCGGATGCTGTGGCAGAAAGCCAATAAATGATCGTACGTCTTGGTGTTGTTTATCTTCAAAAGAAATTTTCCCTTTATTAGGTGCAGTAAGACCTGCAATCATATGCAAAGTAGTCGTCTTACCTGCACCATTAGGGCCTAACAACGCTGCACATTTTCCTTTGTCGAGATTAAATGAAAGGTTATTCACAACGGTTATATTACGATATGCTTTTGTCAGTCTTTCTACTTGCATAAACATCTTCGTTCCACCTCACTGTTTTTTACGTCCTAAAACAAAATATAAAACGGGGCCAACTGTACTTACACATAAAATGATGAGTCCCCACAACCATTTTGGTCCGTTTGTCTCTTCTTGCTTTATGCAGCTTATTAACGCTGGGATCATTAAAAGCAATTGTAAGAATAGAATTGGAGTAATTAACAACCAGTTAATGTCCTTCATTTACATCCCCCTTTTTCTTCGTGCTGGAAGCCAAATAATAAAAAACCAATAAAACAGCGTTGGCATTGGAATTTGAATCAGTCCCCATATTCCCCAAAACCATGGATGAGCGCCGCGTTTTTTTGCATTGATAAAAAGTAGAAAGCTTTGGAGAAGGAGAAATGGTGAAATAAACAGCACAAGAATCCATTTTTCATTCATTATAAAAACATCTCCTTTTTTCGTTTATAGTGAAAAACGATAAAATAAATAGGAGCAACAATGATCCCAATTACTTCAATGGCGATAAATAAGGCAGGTATTTGTAAAATAGCAGTTGCCATTATCGTTAAAATAACAAGTGCTGTTAATGTAAATAAGCATAACTCTTTCCGGAAAGCTTTTTTCTGCTTTTGTTTTTGAATGAGAAGCTGTTCTTGAATTGCATGAAGAGAAATACGTTCATGACTTGCTAAACTCTCTAGCTGTTCCCAATCTTTTTTTAAAGAATGTAAGGACTGATTGTCATTTTCTTCTCTCATTCTTTCCACTCCTTTCTCAGTATGTTTACTCCTTTATTTACTCTTGATTTGACCGTTCCTGCTCGCATATTCAGCATATGGGCAATCTCATCGTATGTATATCCGTAATAATGTCGAAGCAAGACAGGAATTCGAAAGCGCGAATCGAGTTCATTAAAATCGGAAAACATCTCGCTCCATTCCACTCCTTTGTATTTAGCCTTCCACTGAAGCTGGTGCGATAAAGACTGCTTTATTCGCTGGAGACTGCTTTTTTCACGTTTTTGCTTACGCAAATAATCCATGTACAGTCTTGAAGCAATGGATATCATCCAAGTCGAAAACTTTGCTTCATTTTTGTATGAAGAAAGATTCACGTAACATTTCATCATTGCTTCCTGACACAATTCACTGCATAAGTCCTCATCTAATGTCAGCTTTAAAAGGTATTTATATAAAAATGAATGATAGCGCTGAAATAATAATGAAAAGGCATCATCATCACCTTGTAATGCTTTTTGGACAAGGATGAAATCATCTTGTTCCAAAGCGGTCACCCCTCCTTTTTGTTTCATCACCTATATGACGCTTGAGCGATTGAAATCGTTCATTTTTTATATAAAAAAAACGCCCCGCAGGACGTTTTTATTTAGTACGAAGCATTTTTAATCCTTCTTCATCTTCTTCTAATGAATAGACTTCATCGTTTTTAGCGAATAAAACACCATGGAAGATTTGAAGATCATCATCACAGGCTTCACAAAATTCCTTTTCGCCTTCGTTCCAAAAGCTAAAGAGCGCTAGTTCATCACTTCGCACGCTTGCGTATTTTTGATGAAATTCATAAATCATCATCGCGTAGTAGCGAAGCGCTTCTTCTTTTTTTTCAAATTCAATGGTCTCAATAATATCTTTTTCCCAGCCTTCTAAAAACAGCCAAGGTTCACAATCACTTTTTATTTTATGAACTCTCCATTTATCTGTCATGATAGAACATCTCCTTACTTACAGCTTACTTCTAAAATTTCTCTTTTCCTTATTATTCAGCAAAAATAACTTTGAATCAAGTAAAACGGAAAAAAACGCCTATTTTCAGGAAATAGACGCTAACAAGGTGGCTTAATCTGAACTTCTTTTTTATATTAATAATAGCTCCTTAAACTATAAGGAACTAAACTGCCCGTATAATACTGGGTAATGGGAGGGAAAACGCCTGCTGAAGGCGTGATTTTCCCCCACCAAGATGGTTTTTTGCCCCACCAGTTGTCCATCGCTCCATCAGGTGAAACGACAAATCCAATTGGACGTGCAAACGAAGGCATAAAATACGGATAGAACGAATACTGAAAAGGCGTATAGAAAGAAGAGTAAAACATCTCTTTCCTTATCCGTTTCCGAAGCCGTTTTGATCAGAACCATCGGGATCGAGCGTATTTGTATTAGAAAGTCCTGAATTTGTATTTACACAAATTCCTGTATTTGAAGACCCTGAACCTTGTGCAGTTTTACTGTTACTTTTTGGAGAAACATAGTACGTATCGCCAAACGTAACGACTCCTCCTGTAACGTTTGGAATCACTACATGATTAATAACAATCGGCATTATCCTCACCCTTTTTATTTTCATCGTGATGTAATATATGAACGATTTATCAAAAGGGTTATACATTAATGGATATAAATAAAAAATCCCCCTGCAGAATGGGGTATTTTTACGCTTTTACCTCTTTTTTAGAATGACTTAATTCATCTCGCAGAATATCAAAATCTCGTTCTGCTACTTCTTCAATTTTAGTATACAATTCATTCTCTGTTAGAAGTCCTTTTTCTTCCAGTATTTCGACAAGAGCCTTAAACTTTATTCTAGATAAAAGCATTTCGTTTACCGTGCTCTCTGTTGGCTGTTCATTTTTCACTGGTTCTTTTGTTTTAACAGGTTCTTGCTGCAGCTTCACCCTGAAAACAATATTTGTATGATCGGTAATTTCAGGTGACTGATAAAATGTGCTGTGCGAAATGTTTTTTAGTGTTAGCGTTTCTTTTGTCTCCATATTTGTTACTTCAAAGTACGGATCCTCAAAAAATGCATCATATTTATCATAAGCTGCTTTGCCTACAACCGAAAAAGAAAAGTTTAGCCTTTTCAACTCTTCACCTGTATTCGCATCAGTAATCATTTTTTCTTCAAACATATCAACGTGAAAATTTACGTTATTAATCATTAGTTGTGTCAATTCAATCGCCTCCTTCTTTATTAATACGACACGGAGTGACAAGTTCCCTGTTTTTTTATATAAAAAAACATCTCCCAAAAATGGAGATGTTTTTCAAAGAGCTAGAAAAATGCTCTTTTTCAGCTCTACAATTCTTCTTCTGCTTTGTCATATTTGCGTTCGTGCGCCGTATCTTCTTCGTTATCACGAATGGTTTTTTGAAGCACAAAAGCAGACATCGTTAAGTATAAAGTTCCAACGGCATAATAACCTTTTACCGGTAGTGATGCATCTAAGGTATAAATTCCTATAAACATAGCTAATAGTGCTGTAATAAAAGCTGTCCATGCTAAAAATGTAAAAGCTGCTGTATTACGCTTTTTCATCGTATGACCTCCTCTTTTCCTTTTTCTGTTAAGCGTCGCTTTCATTTTACATTGTAAAATAATTGTTGTCATGGGTATTTATAGTCAGTTACCCTTTTAATCAGAACAAGAAACGGAAGAATTTAGGTCTTACATCCTATTTTTATCATGAAGCTTTTTTTCGAAATGATGAGATATATGGAACTTCTCTTTAAAAGTATGGTCATTCGTTTTCATTAAGAAAAGCTTCAGTTAATTACTGCAATAAAAAAATCATCGCCGAGACGATGATTTTTTGTTTAGCCTTCAAAGTATTCTTTATAAAAGCCGCCGACTTGGCCAGTGTTATCAACAACAAAATAAAACTCTTCTGTTTCGTTTTTTACATCATATGTTTTTCCTGCTGTTAAAACATTTTCAACCACGAATTTTTTTGCATCTGTATGTATGCATTTTACTTGTTTAATTGTTGGACGATCGTTCCATTCTAAATGAATCATGTATGTACACTCCTTTGTTTTCATTCAAGATTCATTTTATCTTACTTGAAGTAAAAAAGAAACGGAGCGAATTTAAAAATTAAAAAATTCGCTCATGCACTTTTTTTTTGGCAACTGTTGCTTGTACAAACTGTGCCGTTTGTGCAACAATTGTGTCTTTATCAAAATCCATCGACGCAACATGGTAAGAGTTTCGAAGCATGTGCTGTCTTTTTTCTGCTGATTGAATATGGTTTAAGATATAAGCTGAATTCTCAGGCGGTACTACGTTATCAACTGTTGATGTTAGTACTAAAGCCGGGCACGTTACATAAGATAAGCGTTCTTTTGTTTCGTCCATTAAAGAAAGCAGTTCACGCATAGAGCGCACTGGTACTTTATCGTACGTAATTTCATGTACGTTTGGATCTTTAATATCAGGATGATCTTCTTTTAAATAACGAGGCGTATGACGAGAGCGATAAGGCTCCATTGAAGGAATGGAAGTCATAGCCGGATTGATGGCAATAACTCCGTCAAGATCTAGTCCTTGGCTTGCTGTATGAAAGGTAAGAGTGCCTCCCATGGACTGACCTAAGATAAATACATGACGGCATTCTTGCTTCAAACGCTGATACCCATTTAAAAAGTCTTGCTTCCATTCCTGGTACGTTGTTTGTTCAATATCATAGTAGTGAGTACCATGTCCCGTTAGTCGCAAACCGTACACAGTAAAACCTTTTTCAGCTAATTCTTTTCCGATATATTCCATACTTTGAGGAGTCCCCATAAATCCATGAGAAACAAGTATACCAATGTCGTTGCCTTTATAATAAAAAGATTCTGCGCCTTGAATTACGTCATAACGTTCCATTTTCTTCACCCTTTACCACAAATTTTCTGACTAAATGAACTATCTTTATAATACACCTATAATTCCTATAAGTCAACTGGGTTATTTATTTTTTTACGATTCAAAAAGAAAGAAGCAAGAATTATCTCTTGCTTCTTTCTTTTTGAATATGTGGAAATACTAGCTCAGCAAACGTATATGCTTCTTCTAGATGCGGGTAGCCTGATAAAATAAACGTATCAATTCCTAGCTCTTTGTACTCTTTTAACCGATCCGCTACAATTTCAGGACTTCCCACAAGAGCAGTTCCGGCTCCTTCTCGTGCTAAGCCAATTCCCGCCCATAGATTCGGAGCGATTTCTAGTGCACCTCGATCTTTTGTGCCGCTGTGCAAATTTGACTGTGTTTTTTGGGCAGTGGAGTCAAATGACGCAAACTTATCTTGAAACGCTTTGATCGTATCATCATTAACATGTTTAATTAATTTATCTGCAGATTCCCACGCCTCGTCTTCTGATTCTCTTACAATAACGTGCAGGCGAATACCAAAGCGAATGTCCCTGCCTTCGCTTGCAGCTTTTTCTTTCATCTCATCAATTTTTGTTTTAATCACTGCGGGCGGCTCTCCCCATAACAAATATACATCTGCATGCTTTGCTCCTACTTCTTTTCCTGCTGGAGAAGATCCACCAAAGTACAGCGGAGGATACGGTTTTTGGACAGGAGGCGATGGAATGTACGCGCCTGTTACATCAACATGTTCTCCTTTATAGTCCACTTTTTTTCCTTCCATTACATCTCGCCAAATCGTTAAAAATTCATCTGTTAACTCATAGCGTTTATCGTGGCTTAAATAGTTACCGTACGTTGCTTGCTCTACGGGATCTCCTCCCGTCACAATATTTAACATAAGTCGGCCGTTTGACATTTGATCGAATGTAGAAGCCATCCGTGCTGAAAGTGTTGGAGACATTACACCCGGGCGAAGTGCAATTAAAAACTTCAGTCGATTCGTAACGGAAGCAAGTGCCGACGCAATCACCCATGAATCTTCACAATTTGAACCAGTAGGCAACAAAGCGCCGTCATATCCTAGATAATCCAGTCCATGTGCGATTTGCTTTAAGTAGTGAATGTCGCTTGTTCTGCTTCCTTCGGTTGTGCCTAGATAATGTCCGTCGCCTGCTGTAGGGAAAAACCATAAGATGTTCATTTCTATTTCCTCCTAAATATTCTCGTATTCTATATAAAGCGTTTTCATATTATTTGTTCAATTCTTGTCGGCTAATTACAGAGATGCATTTTTATATTAGCGTATGTAATACGACTCTTTTTATTTATTAAATTAGTAAAATCATAATACCTCTTTAACCTATATGTCAAGTGTGAATTGAGATAAAAAAAACAAGAATTAAAAGTAATCCTTGTTTGCTTTATTTCCTCATACGTGAAGCCATCGCGTTAGCAAGGGTTGATTTTGTTGATATATTTTCAAAAGATAAACCTAAATGAGAAGCGGTAATCGCGATTTCAGGACGTACCCCAGAGATAGTTGATTCTACACCTATTAATTTTAATGCATCAATCAGCTGGAAAATCTGATGAGCAACCATCGTATCAACAATAACCACTCCTGAAATATCAATATAAAGGTGATTCACTTGCTGTTCAGCGCAGCGAGTTAACGTATTTTCTAAAATTCGGCGCGCTCTTGCTGTGTCGATATCCCCAACAAGCGGAAGAATTGCAATATAATCGCTTAATGGAATAACTGGCGAGCTCAGCTCATTGATCAGCTCTTTGTGTGCTTCAAGCAACCGCTTTGAATGCTGATGGTGCTCTTCTACAAATTTATAAACGGTAATATCAAACACGCGTACAATCAATTCGTTCCAGTCGTCTAGTTCTTCTTGCGTAATATCTTGCTCGTACTCTTCTACAAATTGATTTAAATACGTTAAATACTGTTTTCTAACTCGGAAAAATTCTCGAATAATATAATGAATAGGCGTTCTTACATGTTCTCCGTCTTCCGCAATCTTTAAAATCCACGTTTCAAATGAATCAAAAAATTCTTTTTCACTTTTTATAAATACATCGGCTATGTATAAATGAAATTCATTATTTTGACCTTTTAATACTGAAATGACTTCTGGATGAGTAGATGCATAAACCGATTCTGGGTCATTGTCTTCAATGCTTTCATACCATTCTTCCGTCAGTTGATCTGCATGTTTTAAAAAAAACATTCGAAGTGCTTCATTTTTATTCAAAACGATTCCCCTTTCCATACCAGCTATTACTATCATTATAATTCAACTTTTTCACCCTTACTAGTTTTATAAAAAGAGAAAAAAGAAAATTATTTTTTTAAATACGTGCAATTTATGATTTTATGCTACATTGAAAATAGCTATAAAAACAAAAAGGAGTTTTCAAATGATACGAACGTTAGCTCTTACGAACGATGACAAACTTGTGAAACATATACAATTAGATCAGATTCACGATCCCTCTATTCAGTACTATTGGATTGACTTTAACTGCCCTTCTGAAGAAGAAGCGCTGCTGCTTCAATCATCTTTTCACTTTCATCCGTTAGCGATTGAAGATTGCTTTCATTTTCTGCAGCGTCCAAAACTCGATTATTATGAAGGATACAGTTTTTTTGTCCTTCATTCGTTAAATCGTCAAACGTTAGAAGCTGAAGAAGTTGACCTTTTTATCGGCGAAAATTACATCGTTACTTTTCATTTTCACCCGTCAGCTGCAATTGATAAAGTATGGGAAAAGTTGCTTCATACACCTTCGATTCAAGAAAAAGGGATAAGCTATCTTGCGTATTCTGTGATGGATAAAGTGGTAGATGAATATTTCCCCACTGTATATCAGATTGAAGATGAGCTGAATGATATAGAAAACATAGATGCAAAAAAATCCATCTCTGTTTTAATGGAAGATGTATTCAAACTTCGAAGTGATTTGCTAAAAATCAGAAGAACCATTTTGCCTATGCGCGATTTATTGTACCGTGTTATAAATTCTGAACGCCTAGATGTTCATCCTGAACAAAAAAGGTATTTTAAAGATGTCTATGACCACTTATTAAAATTAGCCGATATGATTGAATCAAATCGGGAAATGACGTCTGATATGCGCGATAATTATCTTTCTCTTAATTCAAACCGGATGAATTCAATCATGATGACACTGACTGTTATTTCATCTATCTTTATTCCCCTTACCTTTATCGTTGGCGTATACGGAATGAATTTTAAAAATATGCCTGAGCTAAAGTGGCACTATGGCTATTTCTTTGTGCTTGGCTTCATGGGACTGATAACACTTGGATTAATTCTATGGTTCAAGCGAAAAGGCTGGTTTAATACTGATAAAGAGTAGAAAGATTGAGACATAACGAAATCAATCAAATGTAAAGACGAACAAATTGGATAAGTGAGCTAGTGCAGTCAATTTCCGCGCAAGACTTCGCTTTCCGTGGGGTGCTGGTCAGCCTCCTCTTCGCTTACGCTCCTGCGGGGTCTCACCAGTTCCGCTTTTCCCGCAGGAGTCTTCGCCTTGCCTCTAATTAACAGTTATTACATACGGTAAATCTACGTTCGCCATCACAATGAAAAAATCCGAACGAGTTGAATTCTCTATTAAGAATCTCGATTGACTGTTCGGATCTTCCTTCAGCGAAAATACGTCTGTCCCAGCTTCTTTTCTATAGGAAGATAACTAGTTATTTCCCGAAAATATCCACAAAATAACGTGCTTACGTTTCCTTTTTTGAAAAAGTTTCATAAGATAGTGAAAATAATGCTCAAAAAGGAGGCTGAAGTAGTGGATATTAAAGGCAAACACTTGCTAATGGATGCGTTCGAATGCGATGAAGTGATATTAAACGACCCCTCACTCTTAAGGAGAATTCTTGTTAAAGCTGCACTAGATGCAGAGATGGAAGTTTTGCACTGTTATTTTCACCAGTTTACGCCCCAAGGCATTACAGGCATTCTCGTATTAGCTACCTCTCACTTGTCTATTCATACGTGGCCGGAGGAAAATTACGCTTCATTAGATTTTTATACGTGCGGAGACAAAGAAATAATTGAAATTGGTTATGCGTTGCTGAAGCAATTAGCTTCAAAAAAAGCTGTTGTGTATTCGCTTTCTCGCGGAATTCAACACGCCGAAACTTCAACAAAAAATTGTCAGCATGCTGAAAGCACTCGTCTTCTCAATCGTGGAGATGACTCAGATCACGTTAGTCTACAGCAGATTTTATCAGGCCAGCATGACATTTTGTTTCATCAAAAAAATCGTATTCAAGATATTCAGCTGATCAAAGCATCTGATATTCGAATGTATTTGGATGAACAGCTGCAATTTAGTTCATTGGATGAACATGCGTACCATGAAGCTCTTGTACACCCTATCTTTGCAGCTTCCTTAAATCCTCGCCGTATTCTTATTCTGGGAGGAGGAGATGGTTTAGCTTTACGAGAAGTTCTTAAATATAAAGAAGTTAAAGAAATAGAACTTGTAGAAATAGATGCTGACGTTGTAAATGCTGCCATGAATGTAGAAGAATTAAAGAAGTTAAATCAACGCTCATTTGAAGATTCTCGTGTCACCGTTCATATTCAAGATGCTGTTGACTACCTCTCTTTGAATTCAGCGTGTTATGATATTATCATTATCGATTTTCCTGATCCTACTAACAAAAAAATAAGTGCTCTTTATACAAAAGAATTTTACGCACTTCTCCAACGTTCACTATCGCACAGCGGCTTGGTCGTGTGTCAGTCAAATTCTCCCAGAGACACACCTATCGTTTTTTGGAGCATTAATAAGACGATGAAAGCTTCTCAGTTTTATACGTTGAGCTACCACACCATTATTCCTTCTTTTGGAGATTGGGGTTTTCACATCGGTTCGAAAACACCTTTGTCTGCCCCTATACTCTCTACTGATGTTTCATCTACTACGCTTCCATCAGACTTTACTAAGCTAATGCGTTTTTCTCCCCATTCTCTTTCTAAGAAACAGTTTGCAGTTGTGAACACTGCTGAGCATTTGGTTCTGCATAAAATATTTAAAAAAGAAGGCTTATATTTGTAAAAAAGAAAGCTTTGCTTATACATTCCTTTTGTTTTGACATACTAAAACAGTCTCGTTACCACTGTGCAACAGAAAGGATTGTTATGAGAAAAATTTCGGTTTTTGTTATCTTAGTGCTAACTGTTATTTTCCCTTCCCCCGCTTTTAGCCAAGTGAAAGTGCCTGTCTTGATTTACCATTCTATTGATGCCTACACAGGCCACGGGGAAAAAGAACTGTATGTGACGCCTGAAAATTTTGAGAAACAACTTCTTTATCTTAAAAAGCAAGGATATACGCCGCTAACATTTGAAAAGTGGCAGGAAGTAAAGCGTGTGAAAAAACCTATATTTATTACATTTGACGATGGTTATAAAAATAATCTTACTATCTTGCCTATTTTTCAAAGAGCAGCCAGCCCTCAATTTCATCCAGCGGCTACAATTTTTGTGATTTCAGATTTTATCGGCCGTCCCAACCGTTTGTCGCCAGCGGATTTAAAAAAATTTGTTGATTCAGGATTTTTTTCTATTCAGTCTCATACCGCTACTCATCCGGATTTAACTAAGACGAAAAATTTATCCTATGAGTTAGCTGATTCAAAACGAAAAATTGAAGCCATTACGAGCCAGCCCGTTATTGCTCTTGCTTACCCCTATGGCAAGGTTAATAGCCGCGTAGTGGAAGAAACAAAAAAGAATTATACATTTGGTCTTTCAACAATTCCAAAATTTTTCACTGAGAGCGGACAAAAGGATGAAAACTATCTTATTCCCCGTCTGTACGTCACCTATTCTACAACGATTGAAGATTTTGCTAAGCTATTAAAAGAAAGCTAAAAACCCTTTCCTTAAAAGGAAAGGGTTTTTAGAATTTTGTTATTTCTAGTCCTCGCTCTTGCTGCCATTCAGCATAAAAAACTTCGCTGTATTTTTTAATTTTCTTGATTGCAAGCTGTTTTTTTAACCATTTTTCATCTACGTTTGCTTCTTTCAAATTACCAGGCACTACTTTTCCATCCATGATTAACGCAATAGGTAAATTGGTTTGAGAATAAGGGATGTTTAAATCATTTTTCGTCGGAGGGCCGAATTCGTGTTTAGGAGCGACGCTCACCTCTCCATTTGTTTCTAAAATGACATATTCTGCTTCATACAGTGAAAAATACCCTTGCTGTCTCATTAGATGCTGAAGCTGATTTAAGTCCAAGTTGTTTTTCTTAAGCTCTTTATAAAGGATTTTCCCTTTATAAATAATCATTGAAGGCTTTCCTTCAAGAATTCCTCTAAACCCTGTAAAGGTTTGAGATAGCTTCGTCACTGCATAGATCAGAAGCCCCCAAATCAAAACGCTGTAAAGAATTTCAGTTAACTCTACTCCTTTTTCAAGAGCCGCATCCCCCACAATATTTCCCAGGACAAGCGTGGTAATAAAGTCAAACGGAGTGATTTGAGCAAACTGCGTCTTACCTAAAAGCTTCAGCATAATAAATAGCGCTAAAAATCCACATATCAGTTCAATCGCAATATCTTTATACATTGATACCCTTCCTCTATAGCAAGCATGTTATAGTATCAGTTTGTATCATATGTGAGAGTGATAAACCTGACTTTTCATTTTTCTTTCCTTTGTTCTCCAGTTATAGAACTTTTGATTAAGCTTTTTTCTTACTTGCATAGGTTTCTAACGTTGCATATTGATTAAAGATGGATGCGGCTTCTTTTTTCCCTACATATCTAAGGTGCCATGGTTCGTATTTATAGCCGGTAACCTGCTCTTCACCTTCAGGGTATCGAATAATGAATCCGTATTGATAGGCATTTTTTGAAAGCCAATGAGCCTCTGGTGTATCAGCGAAGCAGTCTGCTGCAGCACACATTCCACTTCCTCCCGTGACATCGATTGCTAGTCCCGTTTCGTGTTCACTTGTTCCAGGGTAGGCGCTATATGTGCGTGCTTGTTCTTCACCGTCTCGCTTTGCATAAAATGCAAAAAGCTCTTTTTGACGCTCGTGAGATCGATAACCGGATACACCAAGTAAGCTGATTCCCTCTTTTTCAGCATCTCGGAAAAGTTCTTCAAGCGCTTGTGCCGCAGGTTTTCTAAGCATTCGTTTTTCTATTTTTTCGTTAAAGATAAACGGAACGTCGGCATAGACTAAATCAGAAGGCTGATAGGATTCAGGAAGCTGATGTATTTTATTAACTAAAGCCGTAACCGATTCTGGATTGGCTATTACCACTGTTTCGTCTACATTAGATTTCGTTAAAGATGAAGAAGCTGATGAGCTTTCTAGTTTTTGAGGCTGTCCATTTTTCGTGAATTCTCTGGCAGGCTTTGATGAAGAATTGCTTGTGCCGCACCCTGCTATCATCAGCGTAAAAGCTAAAGAACAAATAAATAAAAAGTATTTCATGATGTCTTACTCCTTTCAAACGGCTTTTGATGTACTACAAAAGCCTATAAAGAAAGGATAAAATATAAATGTTTCTGTCTGTTATTCAGTTGTTTCAAACTTGTAAACACTCTAAAAAAAATGAAGATGTAAAAAAATAGAAATAGACTGCCTAAGCAGTCTATTTCAAAAAGATAATATACGTATGAACTTGATTTTGCGTAAAGCTCGATGCAACTAGTTTATGTCCTGATTGACTCCAAGCAAGCTGATCAGCGGCATAGTCCAAATTTACGTTTAAGTGTGTAACATCTCCTGTTAATCCATCTGCTATGAATATCCCTTTATCTCCCTCTTTTTCAGAAATAAAGTTATAGGCTAATTTCGAACCGTCGGGAGACCAGCTTACGCCAAAAATTTGAGTGGACAAAGCAAGCTGAAAGGCCTCTGATCCTTTTAAATCTGTGATAGACAGTGTTCTCGTTTGGGCATCTTTTTGCTGCACGAGCGCTAATTGTTTTCCGTTTGGAGACGGGATAATAGAAACCACATTATCTCGGATTTTTTCAGGATCCGTCTGTTCGTTATGAAGAAAAAAAAGCTGGTTGTTTACACCAATATAATAAATGCCACCTATTCCTTTAACTGCATCTAAGATTCGATCGTCTCTGTGCAACAGAGGTTTTGCTTCTCCTTTTACATTTGCTTTAGAAAGCTTTCCTTCCATTGTAATAAACATTACTTCTGAGTTATTAAGCCACTCTCCGCTTGATGGATAGAGAAGAACATTCTTTATTTTAACCGTTTTTTTTGTTTGAAGGTTCATTATATAACCAAATGTATCTTCGCCTTTTGCTACTTTATAAAAAAGATATTCACCATTCGGAGAAAGCTTCGCCGCATGTTGAATTTCATTGCTTGGATGCAACACAAAAGTAGACTTGTTTTTTAGATTATAAGTAGCTAAATTTTGTGCATATACCTCTTTGGGACCGAAATCGTGCGAACGAAATTGTTTATTTTCTTTACTAACAATCATTGTGTTTTCATTTAAAAATTGAAACGCCCTTACGCCGTTAATATCCTGAACGTCTTTCACTTCTACTTTTCCATCTTTATCTACTTGGTCCAATACAGTAATTTTCTTGTCGGGTTTTTCAACGGTTTCTCTATGGCTTTCTTCTTGTCCGCATGATGTTAAAATAAGAAAAGTGCTTGCTATACATATCATTAATCTATACCGTTTCAATAACGGTTCACTCCTTTTAGCTAACTCATTTCTCTTTTTTCAAAGGAAACGAAACTTTGAAAATCGTCCATTTAGAGTCAGAATGATGCAGCTTGATAACACCTTTTTGTTTTTCAGTTAAATCTTTGGCTAATGCTAAGCCAAGACCTGTACCTCCGGATAAACGCGACCGATCTTTATTTACGGTGAAAAATGGTTGAAATAATTTCTCTTCTGCTTCGGGTGGAATTCCTATTCCGGTGTTAGCTACATCCACAATAATAGAATTTTCTAAAGTGTAAGACGCTACTTCCACTCTTCCGCCTGGTTCATTATATTTAATAGCATTGTCAATTAAATTGATAAAAATGTGTATTAAGCTTTCACGATCAGCCCAAACAACTGCTTCTTTGATATTTGTATGAAGAGTCAAATCAAATTTAGCTGCTTTTCCTTTCATACGACCGCATATGTCTTCTAGAAGCCGCTTCAATTCAACTTGCTCTGGCCGCTGCTCGAAATCATATTTCTCAAGTGCTGACAGCTTTAAGATTTTATCTACCATTTCATGAAGGCGATTCGTTTCTTTACGAATATTCTGCACGCCGTCTTCCATAAGCTGAGGATCATCTCGATACATATCAAGTAAGTCAACATAAGCTTTGATCGATGTTAAAGGCGTCTTAAATTCGTGGCTGATGTTACCGATAAACTGCTTTTGCTGCTGTTCAAGAGACTGCAGTTTCGAAATAGCAAACTCAAGCTTTCTTTTTTCTTCATTCATTTGATCGATATTTTTTTCAATCGACGTACTCATAAAAAACAAGCCTTGACTAAGCTCTCCAAGTTCATCGCGTCGTTTGAACGGCACATCAGTTAAATAATGGCCTTTTCGAATCTGCTGTGAAGTTTTTTGAAGCGTAGCGATGAGCGAAGCAATGCGGTAAAAATAAGCGTAGCCAATTAAAAAAGCTGCTGCTGCTGCAATCGTTCCTCCCATACGAAATAAGTGCCTAATGTCAGCTATAAACTGCTGATTGTTTTTTAGGGAATGGTCAAAACGAATGGCTCCAATAAATTGATTATCGATTGACACAGGTGCGAAGTAAATAAGGGAAGAACCTGAAATTTGATAGGCTATTTTTCCTTTCAAAGCATAGCTAAGCGTATCAGAAACATCCACATCTTTTTGGCCGATGGGAATAGAGCTTCCTGCTTCCTGTCCTTTTTGATTATATAGGACTGTTTGCATTCCGCTTTGTGATGCAATGGAAGATGCAAGGCGCTGTCCTTTTTGCTGAAGAAAAGAATCTGTATTCAGAGACGGGTCACCGGTTACATAACTTTGATGAATCGTCTGCTCGGCTGCTTTGCTTTTTTGAATAAGTTCACTTTCTAGCTGATCACGCTGATTTGTCTCAATTCCTTTTAACACAAGTACGCTCAGTACGGTTACTGTTAAAATAATTAAAAAAGCCAGAACGAGCCCCATCTTAGCTTTTAGGCTGATTTTCATTCATTGATCCCTGCTGTCGCTTTATATCCAACCCCGTATACCGTTTGAAGCAAATAAGGTTCTGCTTCTCCTACTTTTTTTCGAAGGCGCTGCATGTGAATGTCTACCGTACGTGTACCGCCTGCATAATCCATTCCCCAGACAAGATCTAGTAAATCTTCTCGTGTGTACACTCTCTCTAAATTGGCAAGTAATAAAGCAATAAGATCAAACTCCTTTGGTGTAAGCTTAACTAACTCATTGGCAACATGTAACGTGCGCTGAATTAAGTTCACCTTCACTTTTCCCACCGCGATTTCCCCCACAGCTTCAGGAACTTCATTTTTTTCTATTCGCCGAACAAGTGCTTTAGCTCTAGCTACAAGTTCTCTTACGTCAAACGGCTTGGTCATATAATCATCTGCGCCTAACTCTAAGCCTAGAACTTTATCGACAATATCGTTTTTAACCGTTAACAAGATAATACCCATTCCTCTTCGATTCTCAAGTTTTCGGCATACTTCATAGCCGGTTAATTTTGGCATCATCACATCTAATATCATCACGTCAGGTCGAAAGCTTTTTACTTTTTCAAGTGCTTCTTCACCGTCAGATGCTGTGTCTACAATATATCCTTCGCGCTTGAAAGCATAGGATACCGCTGTAGCAATACTTTTTTCATCATCAACTACTAAAATCTTTTTATTCAATGTATCACGTACTTTCATTTGATATTTCTATTCGTCTATCTTATCAAACAGCTTTCCCAAAAACATCTCCAAGTTGTTTCGAAATTGTAAACAAAAATAAAAACACCATATAAGATGGCGTTTTTTAGATCTAATATTCATTTGTAAAAGGAAGGATTTTATGCGTATTCAAATATTGATGAAGCAGATCTATACGCTGCTCGCTGCTAATAAAACCAATGTATCCATCCGGTCTAATAACGTATAGAGCATCTTTTTGAAGCCCTGCTTTCTTCAAGTAAGGGTTCCAAGAAAACTCGTGCAAGGAGAAATCCTTTTCTTGCATGCTCTTTTTTAGCTTCTCTTCTGCTGTGCCATAGACATGTATTTGCCAGTTTAAAGACTGTAAAGATTCAAAATTCCGTTCTACATAAGGTAATCGATCACCACTTTGCACATTCGTCCCTTGCCCGCTGCTTAGGTCACTATTTCGATACTTAATGCGGATTTGAGATAAAATCGTAAATGCTTTGTGACGGGGATAAGGGAAACGAAATAAAAAGGATAGTACAGGTGGAAAGATATGCTTTCTAAAAAATTGACTCGTTTTATCTCTTGCCACCATTCGCTTAAAAGCGCGATCAGTTGTATTTACAAGCAGCTCTGCAAAAGGCAACCTTTCTTCTTCGTATGTATCTAATATGGAAAGTGCCGCTTTTCGTTGAAGGACAGCTGCTAATTTCCATGAAAGGTTGATTGCATCTCCAATTCCTGTGTTCATTCCTTGTCCGCCTGCAGGACTATGAATATGGGCTGCATCTCCACTTAGAAAAATACGCCCCTGTCGGAAACGACTTGCTACTCTGTGATGGATATGATATGTCGAGAACCAATTTATACCCTCAACCTGAGTACCAAATGTTCGTTGAATAAAAGCGTGAATGTTTTCAGCTTTTACATCGTTTTGACCCCCAAAAGCTGAAGGAATAATGCCGATCATTCGATACGTTCCTTTACTTCTAACAGGCATACAAATCAAAAATTCTTCATTGCTAAATGAAATACTGATTTTTTGATCCTTCATCACTTCACCAGAGCCGTAAACATCCATCACATAAAAATACTGTTTATATTTTTCTCCTTTAAACTCTATATTCATTTGCTTGCGAACTGTACTGTGCGCTCCGTCACATCCACAAATATACTTAAAATAAGCGGTTTCCTCTTGCTGGGTTTTTAATAAAGTTTTTACCCCTTCTCCGTGTTCAGCTAGAGATAGTAACTCCGTCTTCCATTCTACTTCAATTCCAAGATTTTTTAATTTTTCAAGCAGAAAGCGCTCGTGGTCGTCCTGTGGAAATGTAAGAACAAAAGGAAAAGGACTTAATCCTTCTCCTAAAGACCCTAGATGAACTTTTGCTTTTATTTTATTCTTTACTCGGACGTATACATCTTCCATCTTAATCCCGCGGTCTATGACTTCATCTGCAAAACCGAACTGCTGATAAAATTCAAGCGTTCGCGGTAAAATAGCCATTGCCCGGGAGGCTTGCCCAGGCCCGTCGCTTTTATCAATAATTCGAAAAGGAATGTTATGTCTGGCTAAATTGTAGGCCATAACGAGGCCAGTAGGGCCGGCACCAACGATTAGGATTTGTGGATTCATCATCATCTCTCCTTTTCATTCAGTTACAGTATCTTTTATATGGAGCGAGACTTCTCTTTTTTCACAGAAGATGCAGGTAAAGCAGAAGCAAACAGAGCACACAAACTTATTAAAGAGATAAGAGCTAGAGCGGATACAGAACGATTCCATGTCAGATGTTCTCCAAAGAAAAATAATTCTCTTACGCCATCTACCATAAATCTCATTGGCAGCCATGGATAAATCCACTCTCTATAAAAATCAGGCATAATTTCTGGGGCCATTGAAAGTAAAGGTGTGCCAAAAAATAGAATAATAACGAAAATTGGAAGTCCCTTTAGTCCTAGCCATGAAAGTACGGCTGATATCAAGGTGAAAAAGCTGAAGTAAGCAATAGCTAAGAATAGTGCCGTATCCAAAAATGAAGGAACGCTTATTCCAACTACTTCAGCAAGCCACACTAGCCCGAAACCAGCAGCTAAAGCAAGTATAGCCCCGATGACTATGAACCCTACTTGGTTAACGAGTTTCTCTTTACGAGAAGAAAACGTGATTTTTTGGATGCTGAGGAAGACCATTGCGGCACCGGCTATACTCGCCATCCACAGCGGCTGAAATAATGAAACGGGGGCATTTCCGTTGACACTATGAGTCCCTGTTTCGTTTACGTTTATCACTGTCTTTTGAATTGGTGCAGCGAGTGCTAATGCTTGGCTTGCACTTAGTTGCGTTCCGTTTTGTTCAAATCTTTTCACTAGCTGCAAGCGCATATCTTCATTCATCTTATCGACTGTCCCGTTTAGCACCTGACTTGCTAGTGTTGAAGCAGCTGTATTCATTCCTTGATTCACTAATAATCTAATAGCAGGTGCATCAGGCTTAGCCGTCTGAAGAGTCGCCTGTTTTTTTGTGAAATCTTTTGGAATGATAAGCGCCCCGTAGTATTGTTGATTATTTAACCCTTTTTCAACTTCTTTAGTATTTGAGACAAAGATCCATTTAACCGAAGACTGTTCGGTACTTGCCCCTTTCGTATTTTGTTCGATTTGATTCCCTATATTTACATTACCCTTTGCTGGAACTGTCATTCCTTCGTCAGCATTTACGAATGCGATTGGCAAATTCTTAGGTGCTGAGCTTGCCGAAGGAATTAAGGTTAGAATAAAGATAAAAATAACAGCTACTACTACAATTGGTGAAAAATATATAAGCTTTTGATTCCCTAATTTCATATAGATCTCTCCTTTTTGTTTAAAGGATATACACGTTAACGAAAAGATAATGTACATGATGTTGATTAGTGATCATTATGTAAATTATAATGAATTTACCTGTATTCTCAATATGCAATAATAGCGGGAATGTCGATTACTTAACACAAAGCATATAACTGTTCATTATTAAAGAAAAAAGTAGGTGTTTTAAAAGCTGTGGGGAATTCAAAAACAGATCGCAGAATTATTCGAACGAAAAGATTTATCCGAGATGCTTTGACAGAATTAATGGAAGAGAAAGGGTTTGAAGGCGTAACGGTCAGGGATTTGACGAAAAAAGCGGATATTAATCGCGGAACTTTTTATTTACACTACCAAGATAAATACGACTTGCTTGAAAAAAGCGAAAATGAAGTCATTCAAGAGATAAAAGAATTTATCAAAAAGGCAAATCCCAATGAGATTGTGTCTGCTAATTTAAAAGAACAGCCTTTGCCGTTTATTATTACACTTTTTGAATATATTCAAGAAAATGCACGTTTTATGCAGGTTATGCTTGGTCCAAAAGGCAACCCTGGCTTTCATCTTAAAATTAAAGAAGTTATGAAAACCAATATGCTGGAAAAATTAGAGCTCATTGATAATAAAACGCCTCCGCTTGTTCCACTTGAACATTTAATGTCTTACGTAACGTCAGCGCATCTTGGAGTTATTCAGCACTGGTTAGAACAAGGTATGAAGCAATCACCGCGAGAAATGGCCCTGACACTCTCTAGCATGACGTTTTTGGGTCCTGCTTATGTCGCAGGCATTAAGCGAACATAAAAGAACCTGCTATTCTCCGAGAGAATAGCAGGTTCTTTTTATCAACCTTCTAGTAATAAAGATTCTGGATCTTCTAATAGTTCTTTAACAGTAGCTAGGAAGCTTACAGCTTCTTTGCCGTCAACGATACGGTGATCGTAAGAAAGTGCAATGTACATCATCGGACGATTTTCGATACGCTCTTCATCAATTGCTACCGGACGAAGCTGAACTTTGTGCATTCCTAAAATACCAACTTGAGGCCCATTTAAAATTGGTGTAGACATTAATGAACCGAATACGCCGCCGTTTGTAATTGTGAACGTTCCACCTTGTAAATCTTTTAATGCTAATTTGTTGTCGCGCGCTTTTTTCGCTAAATCAACGATAGATCCTTCAATACCAGCGAATGTTTTGCGGTCAGCATCACGTACAACTGGAACAACAAGACCGTCTGGAGCTGACACAGCAATACCGATATCATAGAATTTTTTAATTAATAACTCGTTTCCTTGAATTTCAGCATTTAATAATGGATACTTTTTAAGTGCTGCTACTACTGCTTTTGTAAAGAACGACATAAAGCCAAGTCTTACGTCGTGCTGTTCAAAGAATTTGTCTTTGCGTCGTTTGCGAAGAGCCATAACAGCAGTCATGTCTACTTCGTTAAACGTTGTTAGCATAGCCGCTGTTTGCTGAACTTCAACAAGACGTTTGGCAATTGTTTGACGACGACGTGACATACGTTCGCGTTCAACAGGTTTATCGCTATTTTCACTTGCCGCTGGAGACGGAGATACCGGGTTAGCTGGCTTACTTGCTTGCGCCTGCTGCTTTTGCTCATTTGATTTTTGGTCTGCATACGAATCAATATCATGTTTGCGCACACGGCCAAGAGGATCAGTAGTTGGCACTTGATCTAGCTTAATTCCGCGTTCTCTTGCTGCTTTTCGAGCTGCAGGAGAAGCAATTAGCCATTGTTTTTGATTTCCTTGCTGAGGCGCTTCAGCTGCTGGCGCTACTTCTTCAACAGTTTTTTGCTGAGCTGGAGCCGCTTCTTGCTTTGGTGCTTCCTCTGCTGGTTTTTCTTCAGCTTTTGGTGCTGCTGGTGCTGAAGCTCCTTCTTTCGCTTCAAGACGTGCAATTGTTTCACCAACTTGCACTGTATCACCTTCGCCAGCAAGAAGTTCCGTTAGTATACCAGAGTCTTCAGCTGTAATTTCAACGTTAACTTTATCTGTTTCAAGTTCAACGATATAATCGCCTTTTTCAACGAAATCTCCTACTTGTTTTAGCCACTGTGCAACTGTTCCTTCAGAAATTGATTCTGCTAATTCCGGTACTTTAATCTCTCCCATGGTTCATTCCCCTTCCTTATCGTGTAACAACGTCGTTAGCAATTTCATTTTTAGTTAATGCATCTTGTAAAATACGTTCTTGTTCTTGTCTGTGAACTGTTGGATCTCCTTCAGCTGGACTTGAGCGTCTTGTGCGGCCGATGTAGTCAACCGTAGCTCCTTCTGGTGCTACTTCACGCAGTCGATCTTCTACATAGTTCCATGCGCCCATGTTTTCCGGCTCTTCTTGTAACCAGACAATCTCTTTTAAATTTTTATAGCGAGCAAAGATTTCAGCAATTACGCGTCTTGGGAACGGATAAATTTGTTCTAGACGAAGGACGTGTAGCCAATCTTTATCATCTTCTGCTTTGTTTAAGCGTTCCGTTAATTCACTGCTGATTTTTCCGCTGCACAGAACGATTCGTTCAACTGCATCTTCTTTTTTACCTAATCCAGGCTGTTCTACTACTAAGCGGAAAGAGCCTTTTGTAAACTCTTCAAGGTTTGACACACTAAAAGCATTACGAAGCAAACTTTTTGGTGTCATAACTACTAGCGGTCTTACTTCTTCCCGCTGTAAAATGGCAGCTTGTCGTCGAAGTAAGTGGAAGTATTGTGCAGCGCTTGTTACGTTTGCGATTGTCCAGTTGTTTTCACCAGCTAGCTGTAAATAACGTTCTAGACGAGCGCTTGAGTGTTCTGGTCCTTGACCTTCATGGCCGTGTGGCAGCAATAAGACCATTCCAGATTTTTGTCCCCACTTAGCACGGCCTGCGGCAATAAACTGGTCAATGATAACTTGACCTGCATTGGCAAAATCACCGAACTGTGCTTCCCAAAGAACAAGCGTTTCAGGAGCAAATACATTATAGCCGTATTCAAATCCAAGAACGGATCCTTCTGATAATGGACTGTTACGAATATCAAAGGAAGCGCTTACGTTCTTCATTGCGTGTAGTGGTGAGTAAACATCCCCTGTCTTATGATCATGAAGAACAAGATGTCTATGTGCAAACGTACCACGTTCAGAATCCTGGCCTGTAATACGAATTGGCGTGCCGTCTCTTAAAATCGTAGCGAATGCAAATGCCTCACCCAATGACCAATCTACGCTTTCATTTTCTTCAAACGCTTTGGCACGTTTAGATAAGATGCGATCAAGTTTTGGAAATACGTTAAATCCTTCAGGGTATTTCACTAGCTCTTGATTCACTTCAAACAGCTCTTCTTTTGTAACAGATGTATCAATATCTGAAATTCCTTTGAAGACTGCTTGTGGCATTTCCATAATTCTATGTTGCTTTTCAGCTTTTGGCGGTACTTTCTCATAAGCTGCTTTTAACTTCGCTTGTAACTCTTCATTAATTTGATCTGCTTGGCCGCTTTGAATCACGTTTTGTTCTTCAAGCTGCTTTGCATACATAGCACGAACCGTTGGACGTTTTGTCACAATTTCATACATCTTCGGCTGCGTTACAGACGGTTCATCCATTTCATTGTGGCCAAATCGACGGTATCCAATTAAATCAATCAAGAAATCTTTGTTAAAACGTCTGCGATACTCATAAGCAAAGTAAGCAGCAGCTAGACAGGCTTCCGGATCATCCGCATTTACGTGAACAATTGGAATTTCAAATCCTTTTGCTAAATCACTTGCATATTTCGTTGAACGAGAATCGACGCTTTCTGTTGTAAATCCAATCATGTTGTTAGCAATAATGTGGATTGTTCCACCTGTTTGATAACCAGTCAATTGATTTAAGTTCAGCGTTTCTTGTACTATACCTTCACCAGGGAACGCAGCATCTCCGTGAATTAAAATCGCGAACGATTTTTTTACATCTTGTGTTGGGTATCCATTCACATCACGCTCATCTTGAGCTGCTCTTGTAAACCCTTCCACAACCGGATTAACAAACTCCAAGTGACTAGGGTTGCTAGCCAATGTCAAACGAGCTCGAACTGTGTTCTCTGCTTTAATTTGTTTGTCGGCACCCAGGTGATATTTTACGTCTCCCGTCCAGCCGTAGTTGATACCGATTGAACCTTCTGAAGGAACTAATTCCTTGTTAGGTGCATGCTGGAATTCTGCAAAAATCATTTCATAAGGCTTGCCTAATACGTGTGCTAATACATTTAAGCGTCCACGGTGAGCCATACCGATATTAACCGTTTTTGGGCTTGTTTCCACTGAGCGTGCAATCAGTTCATCTACAAGTGGAATTAACATATCTACGCCTTCAATAGAAAAGCGTTTTTGTCCGACAAATGTACGGTGTAAAAATTGTTCAAAGCCTTCTACTTCTGTTAAACGCTTTAATACAGAAGTTCTTTTCTCATTTGAAAGAGGTTGGAAAATAGCACCTGACTCGACCATATCAGTCAGCCACTTATTCTCTTCCATGTTATGTACGTGATGGAATTCAAACGCAATGGTTTTTGTGTAGACATCTGTTAAATAGTTAATTGCATCTAAACCATTTTTGACGTGTGATGGCGCATTCGTACATAAAATATCAACCGGAATTGATTTTAAATCTTCTTGCGTTAAATTGTAATCTTCCAAGTGAAGCAAGACAGGATCTTTCTTCTCGCTTTCAAGAGGCTTAATTGATGCGTATAGATGACCATAAGCACGGATGTTTTCCGCTAGCTTAATAGCCGATGCAATTTTAGATGTGTTAGCTGAAGGTGCAGCCTGTGCGTATTCAGCTTGCTGAACCTGCTCACTTTCGTTTAATGGAGGAGCACCCCAATAATCAAATAATTCTTTTAACTCTGGATCTACTAGATCTGACTGCTCTTCATATAACTCATACTGTTCTAATACATAGCCATAGTTCGGACCCAAAAATCCTTGCCAAGGCTCCCCTCTATTCGACGTTTCGTTACCCATGATAAAACCCCCAACGAGTTATAATAATTGTCGTACTCAACAATCTTTCCATTTTGAATGTCGATTACCTTATCGTCTGACATCTTTACAACGAGTGATAAATCTCACTGCGTGTGTATCTGATATCTGCTTATATTTTACCACTCTTTTACTCGTCAATCAAAATGAAATCGCTATATTTCTTTAATTTTTTTTACTTTTTTAATAGTCTTACTACTTTTTGAAAGCGTTTTATAAGTAAAGCTGATTAAAGGTCGAATCAAGTGTTAATTAATTGTTATTGACCTAGCTTTTGGCAAAATTAAATTGCTTGAAATATATTTTATGACTATTAAAAAAAAGAAGCAGCGTTTTGCTTCTTTTTTAAAACTCATCTACGATTTTTTCAACGTCTTCAAAATAACCATCATCTACTTCTGTAAGCTTGCTGCTTTTCGCCGCTTCGAGTAAATGAGTGAACCAAGTTAGTTCTACTTTCAAATGCATAATCGTGCGCATAATGATCGACAGATTTGCAATGGAATGATCCACCTTTTTAACTTGGTACAAATTTTGCATTTTTTCTAAATAAGCTGCCGTTTCCTCAATCTTTTTTTCTAGAGCAGAAGCCACTTTTTCTTGATCGACGTAAGAAGTAAATGAAAGCGCAGCATAAACTGGTCTATGCATATGCTCTTTTTTTAACAGCTGTTCAAAATAAAGGCGCTCGAATTCTTCTTTTCCTGCATCCGTGATAGAATAAACGGTCTTTTCAGGTCTGTTCGTCTCTCGAATCACATCGACTACTTTCACCAACTTATCTTTTTCGAGCGTATCAAAAGCGTAATATAAAGAACCGCTTGCAAGTTTAATATAGTGCTTCATTTGTCTTTCATTAATGGTTTGCTGAATTTCATAAGGGTGCTTATTTCCTTCCATTAATAAGCCCAGTATGACTAATTTAACACTCATAACATCTTTCACCTCTTGACATGCATCTTATTTAGTAAAAAAAGCACGAACATCTTCGCGCTTTTTCTATTTTTGAGCTGCAGGTTCCTTTGCTTCTACCCGCTTTTTAGGGGGAACTTCCACTCGTTCATTTCCCATTAAAAAGACAGTAATGATAGCTACTGCAATTGGAATAAGAGCAAGCATAAATGCATACGTGATCGATGTAGACATAGCATCAACAATCTTATCTAATATTTGAGGCGGAATGCTGTTTCGGGCACTTGATTGAAAAACTGCACTCGGATCTCCTATTTGAGAAAATGCTCCTTGTGATCCATTCCCCATACCTTGAAAATTGCGCTGCAGCTCATTTGTAAATGTATTGCTTTGAATCGTTCCAAAAATCGTAACTCCCAGCGTCATTCCTAAAGAACGCGCAAATGAGTTCGTTGAGTTGGCAGAACCTCTAAACTGTGGATCCAGCTTATGCGTTGACGAAGTTGGTAAAAGAGAAAAGCTAAATCCTACGCCAAACCCAGTCAAAATCATGAATACCGTCAGCATCCAACGAGGTGTATCAGGTTCCATTGTTCCTAATAAAAACATTCCCACTGCAAATGAAAAAACGGACATAATCATTAAGTTTCGAAAGCTTGTTTTTGTTAGAAAAATCCCGCCGATAGCACTTCCTGCTACCGAGCCTAACATCATCGGAGTTAAAATTAAACCTGCATTTGTAGCAGAACCTCCATAGACAGCTTGAACGAAAATAGGAATAAATACCGTTAAAATAATAAATGTTGCTCCGTATAAGAAAGCGAGAATTTGTGATGTTGCAAATAAACGGCGCTTGAACATCCAAAATGAAATAATCGGCTCTTGCGCGCGTTTTTCCACAAAAAAGAAGAGTGATAGCGCCACAGCAAAGATAGCAAAAAGAGATAAAATTTGCGGAGAAGACCAATCGTACTCTTTCCCTCCAAGTTCAAGAGCAAACATTAAACTAACTACTGAAATTACAAGAGTGGCTGCACCAGCCCAGTCAATTTTTTGTTTTTTATGACTTTTTGATTCTTTATAAAAGCGCACAATAAAAAATAACGATAAAAGTCCAATCGGCACGTTCACATAAAATACCCAGTGCCAGCTGATGTATTCCGTAATGTATGCACCAAGAAGCGGACCAAAAACGCTTGCTGAGCCAAAAACGGCACCTAATAATCCTGTCATTTTCCCGCGTTTCTCGGGAGGGAAAATATCAAATACAATGGTAAAAGCAATCGGAAGAAGCGCTCCTCCTCCAATTCCTTGAATCGCCCGGTAAATACTTAGCTGCACAATGCTTTGCGCTAGGCCACACAATGCAGAGCCAAGTAAAAATACCGTCAATCCAAAAATAAAAAACCGTTTACGGCCGTACATATCGGATAGTTTACCAAATATCGGCATACCCGCCATCACGGCAACCATATAGGCAGACGTCACCCAAACAAACTTATCTAACCCGCCTAGATCAGAAATGATTTTCCCCATAGCAGTCGCTACGATGGTATTATCCATGGCTGACATAAAAATACCGAGCAGCAATCCTGCTACGATAAAACGAATATTTTTTTCTGATGAAACCATTTCAGTTCCTCCTTTCGCGTCATCTTTTTGATGAACAAAAATGATAGCTACTTAAATTATTATATTCAAATTTGAGTATTTTACAATCTTAAATGTGCTTTTTGTAGAAATAAACATAAGAAAAGCGTAATGGGTCCATTACGCTTTTACTGTGAGCTGAGGTTCTAAGTCGATCTCAACATTTCCTTGAATGGCTCTTGAAATCATACAGGATGTTTCTGCTTTTTTTATAAGTCGATTGATTTTTTCTTCTTGAGCCGCAAATTCAGATGTGATGATAACATGAGGTTTATGAATAATTTTTTCGTATGTGAATACACCATTCGTCACGTCCACAATAGCTTCTGATTCCATCGTTAAACCCTCCTGACGAATTCCACTTCTTTCGAACATCGCTGCAAGCGTGATGATGTAGCAAGTGGCTGCTGCTCCTAGCAGCATTTCATCTGGATTTGTTCCCACCCCTGGCCCGTCCATTTCTGGTGGAATAGAAATGTTTGTTTTTAATTGTCCTGATTCAATTGTACCTACTTCATTTCGGCCTCCTGGCCAATTTGCTTGCAAATGAAAGTGATGTTTTGCCATAGTTTATCCTTCTTTCTTCTATATAATGATGTGTACCTAGCGTACCCTTTTTATGTATAAAATAAAAATGTTCTGCTTGTCACAGCAAAAAGACTGCTAAACGGCGCAGTCTTTGTTTTTTCTTAACTTAAAGGTACTTTCTTTTCGCTTTCAACGAAAGCTTTGATTAATGATGGCAGCCAGTCCTGCAGGTTTGTAAATGAATATCCCCAAAAGCTAGCCTTTTCATTGCTCATCGTCCAAGAATGATCTACTCCGTAAGGAGAACTATTTTCATCTGTTAAACGAGAGGTTGTTTTTGCGGTTTTATTCGCTGCTTGTTCAATATATGAAAATAAATTTTTGAGTGAAATAGTACCATTTGAACAAGCGTTAATCGGTCCTTTTAGCTTCTGTTCTGCACACCAGACTAAAAATTCACCGGCTTCTTCCTGTGAAATGAAGTTCATTTCTGCTTCAATAGCCGGTACACCAATTTCTTCTTCATGCATAATTTTTTCTACGTGAAAACGTAAGCGATCCGTATAATCATCTTTTCCCATTACAATTGGAAAACGGACAGCCGTTACCGAAAACGGTGCTTTTTGAAAAAATACCGCTTCAGCTTGGCGTTTTCCTTCTTGGTAGGAAATATTTTCACGACGTGTATATGAAATAGGATACTTGTATGGATCAAAATCTTCTTCATAACACGTTTTTTCTAAAGAACCGTATACTGAAAGAGTCGAGGTGAGTACATAGTGACTCGTACTATGACGAAAAGCTTCAACAGCCACAGCTGCGCCGTGTGAAGAATAGCATATTTGATCGAAGATAACATCCCATTTTCTTCCTCGTGTTGTTTCGATTACAGAATCTTTTTCTACACGATCAAGAAGAATCCGTTCAACTCGGTTGCCGAAATCATCTGGTGTTTTACCTCGCGTTGCTAACGTAACCTTAACTCCTTTAGAGAGCAATGTCTGGACTAAATTTTTCCCAAAAAAACGAGTTCCACCTAACACAAGTGCTGTTTTCATCCTTTTCTCCACCTTTCGTATTTGATATGGATAACCATACCATTATTATCCAACTTTTTTGTTCATAAAGCTATGAATCTTTCCGCTTATTTTTTTATATTCCCACCTATTTTTTCGCCACTGTCGTGTTAAGATGTACATATCTAACAAAAAGGAGCGCCAGTGATGAAGCCTTTTCCACTTCCCCTTAACGAACGCCTTGTTGTTCTTGATATTATTCGGGGCATTGCTTTGCTAGGCATTTTCTTAGTAAATATCCCTGCTTTTGCTTCGCCGATATTTATTTTTCAGCTGTACGATATTCCTTATGAATATAAAGGAATCGATGCTTATATTGATTTATTCCTGCTGCTGTTTGTTCAAGGAAAGTTTTTTACGATTTTTTCTTTTTTATTTGGACTTGGATGCGGAATCTTTTTGCATAGAGCTGAAGAAAAGCATTACTTTGCCGCTGCTTTATGGTCCAGAAGAATGGCTTCTTTGTTATTAATCGGGCTTTTTCATCTTGTCTGTTTCTGGTATGGAGACATTTTGCATGTGTATGCTATTGGCGGTTTTTTAATGTTGTTTTTTTATAATCGAAAAACCAAAACAATTTTGCTGTGGGCAATAGGCTTGCTATGCTTTTTTTATCTTTTGGCTTGCATCCAGTTTTTCACTCCAGCCCACGTCTTGCAGGAGGCTCAGCGGGAGTATAAAGTTTTACATGAACATGCCTTAGTCCAATATTTATCCACCTACAGGCAAGCAGACTATTTATCTTGGATGTTTTATCGTTTGAAGGTTGAAGTGGTACCTATGCTATTAAATCTACCGTTTTCTATCTTTCCCGTATTTTCTATGTTTTTATTTGGCTTATATACCGCTAAAAAAGGATTAGTACATAATATCGAACAAAACCGTTCTTTTGTTAAGAAAATTCAGTCAATAACAGGCGCAACGGGTTTTACTTTAACTATGATTCTTGCTATCTTAAAACTAGAAATTTTAAAATATGGACTCTATCAGCAGGCGGCCATTCACCTTTTTACAAGTTTGAGCGGCATTTTTCTATGTTTTTTTTATCTTACCACCTTACTGTTATTCCTGCAATTTTCTCCTTACGCTTCGATGCTGGGTCTTTTTAAGTATAGTGGAACAATGGCATTAACAACTTACCTTAGCCAAACTTTAATTTGCCTGTGGATGGTTCGATCCTTTGGTTTATACGGAACTCTTACCTTAACAGAAAGCACGATTATTTGTCTCATTATATATACACTCCAGCTTTTTTGTAACAAGTGGTGGCTTTATTATTTCTATTACGGTCCGTGTGAATGGTTATGGCGGAGCTTTACATACCGATCTTTCCCGCCTCTCAGACGGAATAGAAAAGCTTCAGCTTAACAGCAAATCGGCCTTCAAGTTTGAAAGCCGATTTGTCTCCTTTACTGCAAAGGCGGTATGGTTATTCGTTTAATTCCATTTGTCTCAAACTCTCGTATATACTCCATTTCTCGATGAAAAATTTGCATAAAAACTTCATTTTTTATTTCTTTAATGGGCCCTATTTGTTCTATCACATCTCGTTTAGCCATGCGATAGGCTAGCGCTTCCCAAAACACTTCGTTATCGTATTCTCCAATAATATCTTGAAGAGAATCTTCATGTTCTTCTGTAAACATAACCTCATTATTTAGCATGTGAAAAGGTCCTTTTTCAAGGAAAGGCTCTGCATGAGAAAACATTTGTTTTTCTACATCCGTATATTCTTGTGCATGCTCATCTTCCACTCCAGAACATGCTGTGACCATCCAGTTACCTAAATAAATTAAATCAAGCAGTTGGAAAAAATGCGTTTCAGATAGTTGAAGTTCAATATCGTTTTTTATAGGAGCTTTTGACATAAGCGCGGATCTCTCCTTTAATTTTGAGGGTAGTTGCTACTAAATAAAATAGCTAAAAGGGTTAGTATGCAGGCTAGCAGGAAAACTGAAGAAATGGCTTCACCTCTTTTCTGTAGTGTAAAAATAGAGGTACTGACATCCAAAGAAGTGAATACGAAGGGTGTAAACTTATCATAATCGAAATAAAGACAAGATACAAGACTTTTTTACTAAATTTTCTGACTATTTTCGTCATAAATACGTATTTTTGTTTTGTTTATACTAGAAAGGTCCGAACATTGCGTGCGGAGCTGCCCAAAATAAAAAAGCGCTGAATCAGGCGCTTTAACGGTGTAAAAAAATAGATAAACCAATAAAAAAAGCAGCTAAAATAAAATCAAAAATCCATTGCCACTTCTCACGTTTTAACAATACGTGCTCTACCCCTGATAACAGCGAACTTATACTAACCAAAACAAAAATAAAGCTTAATTGGTTAAACGAAAATTTAGTGACAAAATTTGATACAAGTATGACTGCTACGGTGATGAACAGTGCCATTTGACTTATAAGTACCCATTTAATTCTCTGTTTATATCCGTCTTTTAAAGCTTGTAATAAATCGTTGCTGATCACTCTCGCTAAACCCCTTTTGTATTCCTATCGTCAAAAGTAAGAACGCAGCAAAAAACGCTTCTCTGCATCTTAACTACTTAGCAAAACTAGCTATTAAATTGAAACATAAATATCGACTTGACTGTATTCAGGATCAATACAGCGTTCATCATATAATTCAAAATCTATTTTATAGGCACGATGATTTTTTTTAGCCCACTCGCGAATATAAGCCCAAGCCTCTACGACTACCTGTCTAGCTGGCCCAACAGCTGTTGTAAACACCATGTATTCACCTTCTGGGATGATGAACTCTCTCATATCATCTTTCAGTTCGCCGCCGGGTAAAACTTCATATCCGAGAGCAAATGTAAAATCCATTTTTTGATTGTATTCAAATTCTGTATAAAGAGCAAATGTATTGCCATTTACTTTATTGGCGATTTTATTAGCTAACTGTTGTTTATAAAAAGTCTGCCAGTGCTCAGGAATAAGACCTGTGCCCGTTTCTTCCACAGGTTCATCTGTTCGAATAGGCACTCCTACAACAGTAAATTCATTTACCTTGACTACTTTTTGACTTACAACTAAGTCAGTCAACATATTGAGCCCCCTTAATTCTTCTTTTTCTGTAGTTACAATGAGGGAAATACTTCTTAATATGCATTTTATTTGTATTCAAAGAAAACGTCAACCTTTTATGCAAATCCCTTAACGAAGGGGCTGAAGATCATTCTTCTAAGCTATAAAAAAACGATTCTATTTTCCTTGTACACATCATACGTATAAGATACCCCTAATTTACAATAGAGTGAGGTAAAAAAATGAAGATCATTGAACTTGCCGAATTCATTAAAACAAGTAAAAAAACAACTAAACTTGCTCTTTCCTCTTCTACAGTACAGTATACATTAGAAACAGATGATTTGAAAATTGAATTAAAAACAGGCGGCACGAATAAGCGAATCGTGTTTTTTCGCATCTTCTTAAAAGGAACATACAAGGATTGGATTTGTTACCACCGGAACGAACATCATATTTACGAATTGTATCAAAATATTTCTTTATCCCCTCAACTGCAAAAGCAGCTTTTGTACGCTATTGCATCATAAAAAGAGCCGGCTTAGTTAGCCAGCTCTTTTTATTTATGCTGTAGCTTTGTAAATGAATGTTTGTGCGGCTTCACATGTAATTTTCCCTTTGTCCATTGAATCCCTCTATATAAATAGTACGAGCACCAAAAAACTACTGGAACGATAAGTACGTAGGCAACGACACTATTTGTAAAGAAAGAAGAATCTATAGAACGAAGCAATCGATAGGTCTCATTTAATATACATATATGCACTACATAAATGCCAACTGAATTTTTCCCAACCTTTGAAAAGAATGAGTTTTTGCCAAGACTTGGACTGCTCAATACGAATAAAAACAATGATGCCGATAAAAAAATTGTGGAAATAAAATAGTCTCCGGGCTTGCTGTGCTGGATATTAACCAACCAGTAGCGCTCGACGATCTCTAACGCTGAAAACACAAAAAAGCTGGCTAAATAAATCATTGGCCTTACGTTTAATACTGACAGAATTTTCTTGCCATAAAGGGCAAACATAGCTCCTAATACTGTATAGAACAAACCAAAGAACAGGGCATCTCTCGTTTGAAAAGAAAGTGGAAAAAATAAAGAATAAGACTGCCCAAATAACCCAGTTACATATAATACGGTGCTGATAAACATTAATAAGCCAATCTTTTTCCATCGTTGAAATAAGAAAACGATGACAACAGCCCAAATTAATGCAATCAAGTACCAAAGCTGAAATCCGCTTGTGTCACTTCCATAATAAAAAATATCTTTGAATGTGATGGATGATGTTAAATAATCAGCTACTGCACCTTTTCGTTCTGCTAATGTTCCGTGGTTTTGAAATAAGCGCAGAACTACACCAAACAATAAATAAAAGATGAACCAACATGCATAAAGCTTGGAAATATTCCACGTGTATTTTTTTAAGTATGCAGAAGGCTTTGGATGCTTTTGAATTTTATTCATAAACAAATAACCTGATACAATAAAGAAAAAAGGAACCGCGAATCGTGCAAATGTGTCAACAATGACATCTAGCACATTTTCCTGGTTCCCTAAAAAGAAATCGTCATGTGATGGATTAACATGAATACAAACCACAAACACTGTAGCAAAAAACTTAATAAAATCAATTGAATAATTACGTTCCATCTTGTTGTCAGCTCCTTAAAATAAACTCGAGCTCTATTTTAGCATAATTATCCAAATAGAAAAGAGATTTTGGTAAAATTAACCTTATAGTCATGGAAAAAATTTCTTAACTTCCAATATTCTAGTCTTGTTTACTTGTATGATGTCTTTCAATATTCCAAATAAATAATTCTAAAGAACTACAAAATAAAAAAACAGATTACGCGTAACCTGTTTTTTAAATTAACATTTTCCATGCAAACTTATTATCTTGTTTAATATCGACTTCTTTTTCATGCAAAGCCTGCACATGCTGTTTAATTTGTTTGAGAAACAGCATTACTTCCCCGCTTGATACGGCAGCTGAGTTGAGAGATAACGAATGTTTTTTAGCAATTTTTAATTCCTCGGTTTCCACTGAAATACTCACGTGGCGAAATAAGTGCCAAGGGTAGTAAACTGTTTTAAAAGATTTTGAGAAATAAATTCCTTTAGAACAAACGGTAATCCCCTCGGTTTTTTGAAGAGGATATGTATTTAAATGAGCTACAATTTTTTCTTTAGCAGGTAAATAGAGCCTGTTTCGCATCTCTTTTTCAACTTCTTCACATAGCTGTCCTTCTACCGACAACACATCTTTTGGATCAGGGGTTTGATGAATTTGAAAAGATGAACAAATAGAAGTTAATTCTTTTGAGGATACACACGGATATATATAGTCTTGACACATATATTCATGGGAATGGGTGCGAATAAATTTCTTGATTTTTTTTAATAGAGATACTAGCTTTCTAGCTGAGTAATCGTTTTGATTGACTTGAAATTTCTCCACGTCATTAAAACAAATCATTTCTTCTTTTCGAATGGTAATGGATTGAATGTTAGCGAACTCTTCCCATAATATTTTTCCTTTTTTCATCCCTCTGCTTTTCCAGTAAATCCCCTTATTTGTAAAGCAAATTCCCCTTTTATCTAGGCCTGCTATAAAAGAGCTGTGTAAATACGCGATAATTTTTTCTTGAGGCTGAAACTGAAAGTATTTGCTAGCCATTTTTTTGTAGAAACTAGGTATTTGCAGTACATAAAATTGACTTTCTCTATAGATTAAGCATAAGTCAGTCAAATAATTAGTTTTCAGCGTCGCCACGCTCTCACTTCCTTTTTGAGTGTAAATAACCGTACCCATTTTTTTCTATTACTTTATAAACGTTTTTTAATGAAAAAAGTTTCAACTTTTTTTGTTTTTTATAAAAAAGCTTTAAATTGAATCATTTCTTTCATCTAGGGAGTTGCCTAATTACTCACTTATTCAATAATCTTATTTTAAACGTTCCCTACTTAATTAAGAAACTAAACCAGATAATAGCAATGCTTACTTGCTTTATCCAAATCATCCGTTGTGAACAAAAACAAACCGCAGCGTTAAAACGCGATGCGGTTTGTTTTTTAAGCTAAATAAGCTTCTTTTATTTTTTCATTATGAATTAATTCCGTCCCTTTCCCTTGCAGAATAATTTCGCCCGTTTGAATCACATAGCCTCGGTGCGCTATTTGCAGCGCTTGATAAGCGTTTTGTTCAACGAGTAAAATGGTCATTCCGCTTTTATTTAATTCCATAATGATTTCAAATATTTGTTCTACAATGATAGGAGCAAGCCCCATAGAAGGTTCATCTAGCATAAGCATAGAAGGGTTCATCATAAGTGCCCGCCCGATAGCTAGCATTTGCTGTTCACCGCCACTCATCGTTCCTCCTTTTTGAGTCAATCTTTCTTTTAATCTTGGAAAATAGGTGAGTACTCTAGTCATGTTTTCTTCTATTACTTTTTTATTAGAAAGTGAAAATGCTCCGATAGTTAAATTTTCTTTTACCGTCATCTTAGGAAAGATCTTTCTTCCCTCTGGTACATGAGCTATTCCTAAACGGGCCGTTTGGTGAGGAGGGAATTTCGTGATGTGGGTGCCTTTATACATGATACTACCTGCTTTGACAGGAGCTTGACCGCTAATGGACTTTAATGTGGTAGATTTTCCGGCTCCATTGCTTCCGATAAGAGTCACAATTTCTCCTTCTTCTACATCAATCGTTATTCCTTTAAGTGCTTGAATTCCTCCATAAAAGGTATCAATTTCAGTTAACTTTAATAGAGTCATGTGCTTTTCTCCTTTCTTTCTATCTCCTCTGCCGCTCCTTTTCCTAAATAGGCTTCGATCACTTTCGGGTGTGTACGAATATGTTCAGCGTTTCCTTCTGCAATTTTTATTCCATGATCTAATACAATAATATGATCAGAAATTTCCATGACGAGCTTCATGTCATGCTCAATTAATAAAATGGTTATTTCCCGGTCTTTTCGTATCGTGTGAATAAGATCCGTCAGCTCTTTTGTTTCACGCGGATTCATACCAGCAGCCGGTTCGTCTAATAATAACAGTGAGGGTCTAGTAGCTAACGCTCTGGCAATTTCGAGTCGGCGCTGCGCTCCGTATGATAAGTTAGTGGCTACTTCGTTATATAAAGCTTCTAGCCCAACGTATTCTAACAGCTTATACGCTTCTTTTTTAGCTGCTTTTTCCGCTCTTTTTGCTCGAGGTAAATTCAACAGCGTTTCAAAAGTGGTTGCTTTCAAATGGTTGTGCATCCCAACTAACACATTTTCTAACACCGTTATATTACTAAATAACCTGATGTTTTGAAATGTCCGAGAAATCCCTTGTTTTGATACGCTGTGAGGTTTTAGCCCTGTTATAGATTGACCATTTAACATAATATCACCTGAGGTTGGCTGATAAACACCTGTCACCATATTAAAAAATGTAGTCTTCCCAGCGCCGTTTGGTCCTATTACAGCCGTTATTGAATTTTTTTGAATATCCATTGTTACGTCTTGATTGGCAACTAAACCGCCAAAGGTCTTGGTTACATTTTTCACTTCTAAAATAGACAATTTCTTTCACCTCTATAGATTGACGTTTTTCTCAGCCGTTGAAATCACGGACTGTATTTCTTCTTTTTCAGCTTCTTCTTTCAGCTCTTTCAAATCGAACGTAGGCTGTTTAGCAGGAAGCAACCCCTGAGACCTGTATAGAGCAAATAGAATAAGAAGTCCGCCAAAAATAAATCGCTGCATTTTAGCTGGCGAAAGTGCATCCGGTATAGAGATAACCCCGTTTAAACTCAGTTGATTAAACCAATCGGTGAGCTCCGTTAATACTTGAAGATTAAGAATGGTTACAACCGCCGCTCCAAGTATGACACCTGGAACGCTCCCCATTCCTCCTAAAATAACCATAACTAAAATCGTGATAGATTCTAACAGCGTAAAGCTGGTTGGATCAACAAAGGTTTGCTTAGCGGCAAAGACCACTCCCATCATGCCTGAAAAAGAGGCACCGATAGCAAACGCAAGCAGCTTTGTTCTGACAAGGTGAATTCCCATCGCCTGAGCTGCAATTTCATTTTCACGAACCGCTTTCCACGATCGTCCTACTTTAGAATATTCAAATCGCCGTACAATAAAAATAACTGCAGCTAAGATGACTAATACTACATAATAGAACTGACTTGGATATACTAAGTTAATCCCAAAAATAGAAGGCGGCGTCACGGAGGACAGCCCCATTGCCCCGTTTGTAATATTGATTGGTTTATCCAAATTGTTAAATACAATTCGAATAATTTCCCCAAATCCAAGCGTAACGATAGCAAGGTAGTCTCCTTTTACGCGCAGCACAGGTATACCAAGCAGAACTCCAAATAAAGCGGCTATTAGGCATCCCGCAATAATAAAAAACCAAAAGCTTTCTCCTGATAATGGATACGTACCAAAAGGCATAAAATTAGCAGCTTGATTGGTCGCGAAAATTCCATACGTGTAAGCCCCAACTGCAAAGAAAGCAACAAATCCCAAATCCAATAATCCGGCTAATCCCACTACGATGTTCAACCCAAGTGCCATAGCAATATAGATGCCTACTAGCGTAGATACTTCCATATAGGATTCATAAGCAGGGCCTTGGCTAGCTGAAAAAGGAAGCAGCACAATTAAAATGCCCCCTGCTATTAGCCATTTTAATTTAGTAGAAAGAGACATAAAATACAGAAGTAATAATGAAAATAAAAGAAGTAAAAATGCGACAACGGACTTCTGGGCAAGCATTAAACTACCGCTTGTTGCAATTACATATATAAAAAATAGAATAATTTGCGCCTTGTTGTTTCCTTCAAGCCTACTCATTAATTTTTTCATCTTCATCACCTACACTTTTTCTGTAACGGCTTTTCCAAATAAGCCTTCTGGTTTAAAAATTAACACCAAAATCAAAATGGCAAATGCAAATACATCTTTATACTCTGCTCCTAAAATATTGCCGGTGATTGTTGATAAATTCGCAGCTGCAAACATTTCAAGGATGCCAAGCATTAGCCCTCCAAACATTGCGCCTCGTATATTGCCTATTCCCCCTAAAACAGCTGCTGTAAAAGCCTTTAATCCTAATATGAACCCAATGTAAGGATCGATTGTTCCGTAATGAAGCGCAAATAACACACCGGTTGCGCCTCCTAGAGCCGAACCAATAAAGAAAGTAAGAGAAATAACTTTGTTTACATTAATGGACATGAGTGAAGCTGTATCGGGATCTTGGGCTACAGCCCTCATTGCCATTCCCCATTTGGTCCGATTGACAAAAATTTCAAGTCCGATCATTAAGCAAAGAGCAACAATTAACACTACGATAAACGTTACTTTAAATGTAGCATCATCAAATGATGATGAAAGAGAAGAGGCGCTAACCGATACTTTGCCTGAAAATAAAGCTGGGGTATTAACAATATAGTTACCATTCTTAAGTTCCGTAATGAAGCGCACAAAGTCCTGTAATAGAAATGACATTCCGATAGCTGTAATAAGTGTGATCAGTTTAGAAGACTTGCGCAGAGGACGGTAAGCCACTCTTTCAATTCCCATACCAAGAAACCCAGTTGCAACACTCGTAATAAGAAGAACTAAAATTAACGTCACAACAGCCGGAAAAGCTGCAATCCAACCTACGCCTGTTAACCCTATTAAGATAGCGGTTCCGATAAAGGCACCTGACATAAAAATTTCGCCGTGTGCAAAATTGATGAGTTCTAAAATGCCATATACCATCGTATAACCTAGGGCAATAATTGCATATACAGCTCCTAATGTTAGTCCGTCAATTAACACTTGCGGCAGCGTTTGTATAATATGAGCAAACATATAACCTCGTCCCTTTCGTCCTATAAAATCGATTTTAAGAAAAGAAAGGTACGGAACATCCATACCTTTCTTTTCTAAGGTTTACTGTGAGATTTCTCCTTCTAATTTAGCTGGGTATGAAGGAGCGTCAAACTTATAGATAAAGATTTTAGCGTATTTATTGTCTCCTTTCTCATCAAATCCTACCTGCGTAAGTTCTCCTTTATATTCTGTAATACCGCGTACGGCGTCACGTACTGCTTCATGAGAAGGAAGCTTTTTATCATTGTCTTCAATTGCTTTTTGAATACCTTGAAGCATAACTTTCATGGAATCATACCCGTATACAGAATATGATTCTACTTTTTTATTGAATTTCTTCTCATAATCTTTAGCGAATTGCGTCTTGGAAGCATCGCCTGCTACTGACGTAAGATACGTATCTTTTACAGCATCTCCGGCAATATCAACTAAAGTTGATGAGTCTAAGCCATCCCCTCCCATAAACTTAGCGGTAATTCCTTTGTCACGAGCTTGTTTAATTAAAAGTCCGCCTTCTGCATAAAGACCACCAAAATAAACGAGATCCGGCTTTTCTTTAGAGACTTGATTTAACACACCGTTAAAATCTTTTTCTCCAACCGTAATTCCTTCAAATCCAACAATTTTTGCTCCTTCTTTTTCAGCTGCTGTTTTAAAAGCGCCTGCAAGCCCCTGTCCGTAAGCTGTTTTATCTTGAATGACAAAAATATTTTTTGCTTTCAACTCTTTAACAGCATATTCAGCTCCTGCAGGCCCTTGGAAGTCATCGCGCGCTACAATGCGGTTAACCGTTTTTAACTTTCGGTCTGTTACGTCCGTTGCTGTACTTGCAGGAGAAATCATTGGAATTGAATATTTCTCATACGTTTCAGATGAAGGAATGGTAACCCCTGAGTTTAAATGTCCTATCACTCCATAGACGGCTTTATCGGATCCGATTAACTGAGCGTTCGCTACGCCTTTTTTCGGGTCGCCTTGGTCGTCATAAGGTACAAGCTGAAGTTTATATCCTAATTTTTTAAACGTGTCTTTTTCTTCATCAAGAGCTAACTGAGCTCCCAGTTTGATTGCTTCACCTAATGTCGCACTACCTCCTGACAAAGGGCTTTGCGTAGCAATTTTAATAACATTGCTGCCTTTATCTTCTCCCGATGTACTGTTGCTCCCACAGCCAGCTACAAACCCTACCGATAAGACCGTTGTTGCTAAAATAGATAACATTTTTTTACTTAGCATGTAGTAATCGTTATAAAACGCTTAATAGCGGCTAGTCTTTTATAACGATTTTCCCTCCCTTTGTTCGCGTCTAGAACGCTTTTTATCTTTGCAACAAATGTCATTTCTGAAAACGGTGAAACAGCTTGCTGTTTATGTACATCTTTTTTCACATCCTTTCATAATAGATTCGCTCTCATATATAAAGAGAAACTAAAAATAGTAAAAATATAGTTATTTTTTACTATTATAAAAGGATAAACAGCAGTATTTCACCAAACTTGTCAGTAATAATGACACATATTTTTATAATTTTCTTAATTTTATAAAAATAATTTTAATTATATTCACTTATTTTTTGGGATATACTTTTTGGCTATATATATAACAAAAAAGCATGTCACCGTAAGGAAACATGCCGTGTAACTATTCAATCTAAAAAAAGGTGCATAGTATGCACCTTTTATATACCCTTTGTTTTCTCTTTCTCCCTAAGTTTAACTATTATTTCGTAATGCCTGTGATCCCTCTTCCCCCGTTCGGATCTTAATCGCATTTTTTAATTCATAGATAAATATTTTCCCATCTCCAGGCTGACCTGTATTTAGTACTTTTCTTGCTTTATCAACAACGTCAGCTACCGGAACTTCGCACACTACAATTTCTACTTTAATTCGTGCGTGCATATTGTCTTGTTTTTTAACGCCTCTATAAAGCTCCGTAATGCCTTTTTGCAACCCGCACCCCAGTGCATCCGTAACTGTAATACCGCTAACGCCGATTTTCGCCAGTTCTTGCTTAAGCTCTTCAAACTTTGAAGGGCGTGTAATAATTTCAATTTTTGTTAAAACATCACTCACTGTGTCCACCCCTTTTACATATTCGATTCGTGATACGCTCTTTCACCGTGCAGCGTAATATCAAGCCCAAGCGTTTCTTCTTCTTGTGTCGCACGCAGAGATACGATTAATCCAACCACTTTAATGATAATGAAGGTAGCAATACCGACAAATAGGTATGTTGCTACGATAGCAACCAGCTGTTTCCAAAGTAGACTTGGATCTCCGTAGAATAAACCATTCGCACCAGCGTCATTTACAGAAGTTGTGGCAAATAAACCTGTTGCAATACCTCCCCACGTTCCCCCAATACCGTGAAGACCAAATGCATCTAACGCATCGTCGTAACCGATTTTCTTTTTAAGTGAGAAGATACCCCAGAAACAAACTGCACCGCCGATAAAACCTATTACAATAGAGGCAAACGGTGTAACGAATCCACAAGCTGGTGTAATAGCTACAAGTCCAGCAATCGCTCCCGAAACGGCTCCAAGCAGCGTAGGTTTTTTATTGATAATCCACTCTACTACAAGCCAGCCGATAATTCCTGTTGCTGCCGCTGTATTCGTGTTAATAAAAGCCGTCATTGCAACGCTGTTAATAGTTAAAGAACTTCCAACGTTAAAACCAAACCACCCGAACCAAATCAGCATTCCGCCTAAAAGAGTTAACGGTAAATTGTGAGGTGCTGCGGCATCGGCATTTTTTCGTTTTCCAACAACAAGAGCTAGAATTAATCCTGCTACACCTGACGAAATGTGAACGACGTTTCCTCCGGCAAAGTCAATAGCTCCTAGTTCACGAAGCCATCCGCCAACTCCCCAAACCCAGTGTGCAACTGGTGCATATACAAATAATGACCATAGGATAGCAAATAAGATAAATGCTGAAAACTTCATGCGCTCTGCAAAAGCCCCAGAGATAATAGCTACTGTTAGTACAGCAAATGTCAGTTGAAACATCATAAACATATTATGCGGGATCGTAGCACTGTAGTCCCCGTTTGGAGTGAATCCGACTCCTTTTAATCCTACCCAGTCCAAGTTACCAATAAAAGCATTGCCACCGGTCGAAAAAGCTAACGAATAGCCTGCTACTATCCAAAGAACGGATATAACAGCTAAGGAACCTACGCTATACATCGCGGTACTTAACATGTTTTTACTTCGAACCATGCCCCCGTAAAACAATGCAATAGCTGGTGTCATAATCCAAACCAATAATGCCGAAAAAAACATAAATACTGAATCGCCCATTTGCATGATGATTTCCCCCTTAAGTACGAATAAATAACCCCTAAATTTAATGTTAGATTATATAACATATCTTGTTATGTTTACTATCATATTTGATTTATATGTATTTAGCAACTACTTTTTGCAAATTTATTCAGAAAACTTTTGTTTTTTAGACTCTTTTCTTTTTGTTATTTATTCTTCTATGTACACATAAGCTGCAATATCATTTATGATTGTTAGAATTTCTAACATAAAAAATCCTCTTCTTGGAGTAGAAGAGGATTTTTCTTTACAAATACATATATACACCTGGTCCTAGAGGAATACCGAATACAGCAAAAACAATTAACATTATAATCCAAATTCCTAAGAAGGCTAAAGTATAAGGAAGCATAAGTGAAATGATGGTTCCAAGTCCTGCTTTCGGCTCGTATTCTTTCATAAAGGCTAAAATGACAATCATATATGGATTTAAAGGAGTGATTACATTCGTAGACGAATCTGCTATTCGGTAAGCTGCTTGAATAAATCCAGGATTGTATCCTAACAGCATGAACAATGGAATAAAAATAGGTGCTTCTAGTGCCCATTGAGCGGAGCCGCTAAAAATAAGAAGGCTTAGAACAACAGTTAAAAATACAAAACCAACCACAAAAGGAATTTTTATTTATCTATTAAAACTAATAGCATTTAGATAAATAGAAAGCCAGAAGATATCTTTTTAATCGACCATCAAAAATAACAAAAAGCTCTCCGTGTGAAGAGAGCTTTTTGTTATTTCGCTATACTAGATGGAGCAGACTCTTTTCCTGACTCGTTAACAGCTGTTACATAATAACGAGACTGAGATGCGTCGGAGTCGGCAAAGCTTTTTCGCTCAAATTCCGAAACGCTGCCAATATGGACAAATGTTCCGCCTGGATTCTTTTTGTAAATTCGGTAACCGATAATATTGCCTTCTCGTACCGCGTACCACGTAAGTAAATTACCGCTCATCTTTACATGTGTAGGAGGTTTTGGTGCAGTTGCTTCACGCTCCAATTCTTTTGCTTGGTCAGCTTTTAGTTCTGTATAGACAACTAACCTCTCTTGATGGGTTCCTTCCGCACGGTCAAACGTGCCTGTACACGTAATTAAATTTAAATTACGTTTGTTGCTGTACCCAAAAATTTCGTTTAAAGGTGCTTTATCTCGCGGATAGCTTTTTGTACGTTTAACAACAAAGGTAAGCGTGGTCCCCTGTGCATCTCTTATGGTAATTTCATCGTCTTTTTTTAAGTTTTTGAGATTGTAAAAGACGGCAGGACCAGTTTTACTGTCTACGTGTCCTGCTAATACAGCATTTCCTTTTACGCCAGGTTTTGCTCCTGGTTCAAACCAAGCAACTCCATTTTCTGTAGATGGCGCTGCCATTTCACCGCTGTCTAATAACCCTACTTGTTCAATTGAAGTCTCCACATGAATAGCTGGAATGGACACTTTTGCAGGAAGGATTCCTTTGAATTCTTTGTTTAACTGTTTGGCTTCTGTTTTATGCTTTTTTAATACAGCAAATTCTTCTTCAAGCGTTACCCGGCTTTTTAAATCCTTTGATTGTGTTTCTTTTTCTTTTTGCTTAGCTGCATTCTGTTGCTTCATTTCTTTTGCTTCTACCATTTGTTCTTTAAAGTATAGTCCGCCGCTAACAAGCAGGACTAAACTTAATATACAGTAGGCGAGAACAATCGCTTTTTTCACATCGTCACCTCGTTTCACAGCTGTTTATAAAAAAGAAGAGAGAACAACCTCTCTTCTTTTTTTAGGACTCTTGACTTGTAATTCATAAGGAAAAGGAGAAAAAATATTATTTGCTTACTGGTTTCTTGCGTAAAATAACTCCAGCTGTTAATACAGCTAACGAACCTAGTGCAATATAGATCGCTGTTAGTGGGTTCATCGTTGATTCAGACGCCCCGCCCATACCTGTTTTCGGCATATCTGTTGGCATAGCTGTCTCAGCAAATTTATCGGGATTTTGTTTTACAATCGCTTCACCTAAAGCTTGACCGACACCAAACATTAATTTATACCCTTCACGGTACGTATCATAACTTCCAGCGTAGTCGCCGGATGCATATTGCTCAAATGTTTTAATAACCGTATCTTCATGTGCTTTTATAGCTGCCTGTGCGTCTGCAGTTGGAAGGTTTCCATCTGTTGCTGTTCCTAAGAATGTACCAAATTCTTGCGCGAATTTATGGAGCTTGTCTTTAGCAGCTTTTTCTCCTGCTTCATCGCCTTTTACTTGTGCACTTACTAGTTCAGCTTGGGCATTGATGTGATCTCCTTGCCAAATTTTTTCAAATTGCGCAGCCCCTTCATCGCCATATACTGAACCGATTGCAGCTTTAAAATCTGCTGTGTTAGCATTTTCTAACCAGCTAACATAGTCGTAATCTTTTGAACCGTTAAACCCTTTTTCCATTCCCATTGTTGCTAAAGCAAAATGTTCTGCTGCTAAGCTGTTTAATGAAGAACGTAAATCTGCTGCTGGTGTATCTACTTTGGTATTGTCGAATTTATCGGGCATTTGCGTTACGATTGCATTTGATAACGCTTTACTAATGGCAAACATTTGCTGATAGCCTTCGCGGTATGTTTTAGCGGCCGCTTCATAGTCACCTGCTACATAATCTTCAAATGTTTCTTTTACTTGGTCTTCATGTACGCGAAGCGCTTCTTTTGCTGCATCTTCGGGTAGTTTGCCTTCCGTAGCAGTGCTTAAGAACTTAGCAAATTCATTTACGAATTGATTTACTTCTTTATCTACTTCAGCCATGGCTTCTTTATCATTTTCTTTTGTTGCTTTTACAAAATCATCTGTGTAATTGTTGTGTTCTCTGAAAATTCGTTCAAATTCAGCTGCTCCTTTATCACCATAGACAGACGCAATAGCAGGCTCCATGTCAACGGCATTTTGATCCAATGCTTTAAACGCAGCGTCAGCGTCTTTAGAACCGTCATAGGCTGTTGTCATAGCTGCAACGGCAAGCGTAAAGTGTTCAGATAATAAGTAGTCTAAGTTCGCTCGTAAATCTGCAGCTTTTGTTACTGCCGTTGGTTGTGCTTCCTCTGCGTTTGCAATAGTCGGCATCAATAGTGAAGCTCCTAGTACAGGGATCATTAATTTTTTACTTAATTTCATCATTTTCCACTCTCCTCATTTTTAGTTGATGTACGCCACTTTTTTCATTCTTACTACATCTTAAACCATTAAATAGATTGAACATTTTGAATATTCTATAGATTAACCTTTCATGTTCCCTCACATTTAATGATCCTTTTTAGGAAGTATTCTCTTTCTATTTACTAAACGATTGCTGAGTGATGTTGGATCACTCTTTTTTAAAATTTTTTTAAATGTCATCTTCGTGAAG
>NZ_JBYSWQ010000007.1:135827-176597 GCF_058781295.1 Priestia sp. FW507-14D1A | reverse complement strand
TTCTATTTACTAAACGATTGCTGAGTGATGTTGGATCACTCTTTTTTAAAATTTTTTTAAATGTCATCTTCGTGAAGAATTCCTTCCCTCTCTACTTATCTAACGAACGCCTTCTTCAGTTAGATCACTTTTTTTTAAAAAGTTTTTAACCGCCTTTTCTTAAGAAGTACTTCCTTTTCTACTTACCTAACGAACACCTTATTCATTTGGATCACTTTTTGAATAAATATTTTAAATTTAACAGAAAAAGAAATTGAGACATAACAAGATAAATTCAATTTAAAGACGAACACATGGGATAAATGAGTTAGTATGAATCACTTTTAACACCGCTGTTGATTTCCTTTCAAGACTTCGCTTTCTGCAGGCAGCCGCTAAGCCTTCTCGTCGTTTGCGCCCTGCAGGGTCTTTCTCGCAGGAGTCTTCGCCATCAACGGCTAGAAACCACTATATATATGAAACCTGCGCAATAAAAAAATCCAAACGAGTTGGATTCTCCATTAAGAATCTCAATTCATCGTTCGGATCTTCTTTTAACTAAAATACTTTTGTCTGAGCCTTTTTTTATCTTTACTTATTTAAAAAATTCCATATCACATCGTTTACTTCTTGAGGCTTTTCATGCTGAGGGGCATGAGATGCTTCAGCTAATCGGTGAACAGATATGTTTGGCACATATTCTTCAATACCATCTAAGTTTTTAGGCATAAAAGTAGGATCTTGATTTCCCCAAATAATTTGTACCGGGATGTTTAACACTTCTTCTTCTAACGGAAACAAAGATTTTCTTTGAAGGTCTTCTTCCGTGAAGATCTTTAAATTGCGGTAATAACTTAGCATGGACAGCACAGAGCCATTTTCCCAAGAGTTCATGTATGCTTGAACATCATCAGCTGTTAGGTATCCTTTTTTTACACCTGGGTCGATCACAAGCTTACGCAAACCTGAGAAGTTATCTCGTTCCATATAGTCCTGTGCTTCTTGTTTTTGAAACCATTTCATATACTCACTTGCTTTTTGCTGATTTTTATTTGTTCTAAGCTCACGCATAAATGTATAAGGGTGCGGACCGTTAAAAGCAATTAATTTTTGTACATATTCAGGGTAGCGATAAGCAAATGTCCAGCCGATTCCTGCTCCCCAGTCGTGTACAACTAGCGTACAGGAGCTATATCCTAAACCTTCAATCACTTGGCGGATATCTTCTACTAATACATCAATTTCGTATGATTCTAGTCCGCTTGGCTTTTCAGATAGATTATATCCTCTTAAATCCAAAGCAACTGTGTGGAAATTATTAGAAAATTCATCTATCTGGTGTCGCCAAATATGCGAAAAGTCAGGAAACCCATGAAGAAATAGCATAAGATCTCCTTGTCCCTTGCTTATGTAGTGCAAATTAACCCCATTTACGTTTATATACTGTTTGCTCATTGTTCATTTCCTCCTTTATAAGTAGCTGTAGAGCAGTATAACGCTGTAAAAAATGAACGTCAATTCATTTGCTTTGTTTACTTCTTTTAAGTTCCTTTTATGAATATAGTTAATTATTTAGCGTGCATCTTTTTTAAAGGAGTGGTTAACGATGGCTTATATCTATTCCAAGGGCTGGTTTGTTCAACAGTTAAAAGCGGCCAATATCTCTAAAATTGATGGAAGAAAGCTAGAAAGTTATAAAACCTACATTCTTCGTAATTTATATGCTGAGCTTATAGAACAAAGTAAAATCAACGGCTAAAAGAGGTTGAGACATAACGAAATGAATTCCATCTAAAGATTTACACAAATGAAATCTACGTTTGTCTTAACAAAAAACGAACCACTAATCAAAAGTCTTGATCAATGGTTCGTTTTTCATTTCGTCTAAAATATTTTTGTCCCAGCCTCTTCTTTTACAGCGATTGCTCAATAAAAGATAATACGCGCTTTACATATTCTTTTTTGTATACGTGATAATTTTGAACGTGTTCTGCTTTCTTAGTTTTCCAGAAGTGAAAAGCATCTGGATGCGTTTTAGCCATTTTTTCACTTTCAGTGTAAGGAATTTTTGTATCTCCTGTGCTGTGTATAAATAAAATTGGTCGAGGGTAAATATGCTCGACTGCTTTAATAGGACTAGCTTCAGCAGGATTTACATCTGCAATAACAGGAAGAATAGCAATTGTTAGCGATGTAAACGGAAAGTTTGGTAAATGAGACCATACAGATAGATTTTCTTTTAAATAAGAGGTTAAATCGCTAAAAGGACTATCCGCTACTACAGCTTTTACGTCGTCATCTTGAGAGGCTGCTAATAAAGAAGTGGCGGCTCCCATTGAAATGCCGTAGAGCACAATTGGCTCTTTTGTTGTTTCTTTCATTTTCTGAATAACGCCTAATAAATCGAGCTGTTCTTTTACACCAATCGTCGTTTGATTTCCTTCTGAGTCTCCTGAATCTCTAAAGTCAAACATGACTACTCGATATCCCGCTTTTACAAATTCTTTACTCAGCGGTAAAAAGCCAGCTCCTTGTGCTTCACGGTTATTTCCGTATCCATGTGACATAATAATGGTCGCTCTTGGCTGTTCCGTTGGTTCAATCATCCATCCTTTTAAATGGGTTATCCCGTCTTTGCTCAAAAATACTTGATTGCTATAGTGCATGCCGTAATCGCTAGGATTTTTCACAGCAGGATTTTTATCTAGTTTTGTCAGGCTTATGCCTACATAAAGAGAAATTGCCGTACAAAGTACAAAACAAAGAATAACAAAGGATATCAGGCTGATCCATATTGTTTTTTTCTTTTTTCCTGTATTTGTCTGTCGATTTAGAACTGGAGTCAAGCTCGTTCCTCCTTTTTATCTAAGATCATCTTTCCTATTCTTATTGCTGCTTCCCTTTCTCCATTTTAAAGCTAGCCCATCTATTTTATGAATAAAATTCGTTTTATTTTCTACATATTTTTCTGGTTCAAAGCGATAGCGGTGCGCTAGTTCTATTTTCAACGTTTCGTATTCTTTTGCTGCATCAGGGTGAGTACGCAGATAATCTCGAAACCATATATGCCGATTAATTTCTGGGTGGCCTTTTTCATAAATATGAACATGATGCGTTCTTTCATTCCCGCCTTTTTGGAAGTATCGTCTTCCTTTTAAGCCGTTTTCACCTTTCGCTTCGTAACCAAGCTGTTCCATCCTCTGATTATACGTATCTACTTTTTTTATATCTTTCACTTCAATAAGTGAATCAATAATCGGTTTTGCGCTTAAGCCGGGAACAGCAGTGCTTCCGATATGATGAACCCCTAAAACTTGAGCTGACATTATAGTTGTTAAGGTGGCAGCTTCTTTTGAAAATTCCTTTTCCCACGCGATATTATAGGGTGTCAGCTGAATTTCTCTCATGGACTTCATCTCAATTCCTCCTCTTGCAACGAAAAAACTGCTTATTATAGAATAGCCTATAATAAGCAGTTTTTCATCATTTAACATGTTATTAAGTTTTATCTAGTAAACGCCTGCTTCGCTAAATTAACAATTGTCATATCATCCATTGGAGGGTTGTGAAGGCCAGCACGCACGTCTCTATAATAGCGCTGCAGCGGATTACTGCGCTGCAAGCTACGTGCTCCTACTATGCGCATGGCTTTGTCGACAACCGTACAGGCACTATTGGTCACTACGTGTTTGACAGCTGCTAACTCTCCCGCTAATGCTGCTCGGTCGCTGGTTTCATCCCATTTACTTGCCACGCTGTACATAAAGTGACGCGCCTGCATAAGTTCAAGTTCCATCTCTCCTACTAAGCGCTGCACATTTGGCAACTCGCTAATCGTTCCTTCAATACTATTAGGCGAATATTCTGTAGCAAATGCGACAGCATAATCTCTTGCTGCGATGGCTGTACCCATGTAGCAAGCTGGTATATGAAGCAGCCAGCCGCTTGGCTCATTCTTTTTAAAACCACCAAGGCGTTCAACAAGAAAGTCGTGTTTAATATCGACGTTTTCTAGCACAAGGTCGTGACTTCCTGTTCCGCGCATTGCAATCATATCCCATGTTTCTTCTATTGAAAGTCCACTTGTTTCACGAGGAATTAAAAATAAGCCGATCTCTTCTTCACCTTCAATGCTTGCTTTTACCAAAAAGTAATTTAACACTGGAGACATCGTCGTGAATGTTTTTCGGCCATTGATTCGCCAGCCTTCTTTTGTTTTTACGGCTATCGTTTCCGGTTTTCCTCCTCGAGTAGGACTTCCTGTCTTCGGTTCAGTAGCAGCGGTGTTAATAAGTGCACCTTTTTCTATTTCTTTAAAAATAAAATCGAGCATTTGCTGATTCCAAGGCTGTTTTTCACGCAAGTCCATTGTAATCCCCATATGCCATCCAATACTAAGAGCCGTAGAAGCATCTCCTTGAGCAATTAATTCTTGAAATAATAAAAAATCATAAAGGCGTAATTCATCTCCGCCATATTTGCTTTCGAGAGAAAGACGTGTATAGCCCGCTTCTTTTAACTCTTGAATATTTTCAAAGGGAAACGTACCTTCTTCATCTATTTTAAAAGCTCGTTTCTTAAATTTTTCGACTAGAGGCAGCAATTTTTCATACGTAGACTCTTGATTTTTATTTACAAATGAAACACTCATTTGCTTCATCTCCTTTTTATATGACAGAGTGTCCCTATCGGATTAATATATAGTTCTTATCATAGCATACCTCACCTTTTCTGTGCATGTTTGGTGTGTTTATCTTTCTTGTTGAATCTATTCTTTTTCCAATTTAATGGTCTGTTTTACCTACACATTCCATACATTTAATGGAATAAAAAGAAAGGAATGGTGTGAATGAATCAATGTCCAAAATGCGGGGCCAGTGCAAGCACAGACCAATTATTTTGCAATAACTGCGGCTTTTCTTTCACCGTGTCGCCAGCTGCAGCCAAGCATAAAAAGAGCTGGTATATTGGCGGGGGTATTGCGCTTATACTTCTTTTAACTTTTGTATTTTATTTCTTTTTCTCTGACTCAGAAGAAAAGACGGCTGACCGCTTTATTGAGGCATTAGAATCGAAAGATACAGCTGTGTTAAGAGAGTTATTAGACTCTTCGCAGTCTACTATAGTTATTAATGACACATCTATTCAAGCTCTGTTAGACGCAACTTCCGATGGTTCTATTTTACGAGACGTCGAAAATGATTTAAAAAATAAATCGAGTATCTACTTTACAATAAAAGAACAGAAACATTCACTACTTTTCACAAAACAGTACGTGGTTGTGCCGTCATCATATTATATCTCCCTCACCATGCCAGAGGATGCAACGGTTACAGTAAATGATACAAAACAATCGATATCCAAGAATCAAACGCAAAAAATAGGACCTTTTATGATTGGAAATTACCCGCTTACGGCTTCTTATGAAAGCTCTTATGGAAAACTTACAGACCAAACCACTGTAAATTTTCACCGACAAAAAGAAGAGAATATATCTGCGGTATTTAAAGGGGCTTACGTTACAATCTCATCGAATAGAGATGACGCTATTTTATTCGTAAATGGAAAAAGCACGGGACTGCAGGTGAATAGCTCATCACAAATAGGGCCTGTTGCCACGGATGGAAGCGTCACTGTTCATGCAGAAGTGCAAAAAGACGGCACAACGTTCAAAAGCAGTCCCTACACTATTCAAAGTGAAGAAAATATTATGTTAAATATACAAACGCCGCCCGTCGAAAAGGAAAAAACCGTCATAAAAGAACGAGAAGTGATCGTGCCTGGGCCGCGCTCTTATGCTACTTCAAGCTCTTATATTCTTCCTGGTTCGGATTCTTACAAATTAAGCTATAGTGATATTAGCAGTTTGAACTCTGGTGAACTAAGGCTAGCTCGGAATGAAATCTATGCGCGGCATGGGTATGTATTTAAATCGAAAGATCTTCAAGCCTATTTTTATGGAAAGTCGTGGTATACGCCTGATTCATCATTTAGAGACTCCTACTTATCAAGCGTTGAAAAATATAACGTTGATTTTATCAAATCATATGAATAAAGTGAACTCCCCTTTTACACAGGGGAGTTTTTTGATTGAAGCAAGTGCTTACTCCTACGTTTTTAACTTACCATGATTTCTGTACATGTTACTAAATTTCTTATAGCCTTCTTCATTCTTTTCACTGTAAAATATAAAATAGATGTACATAAACTTACTACACGCATAAGGAGAGATGGAGAATGAATGGAATTGGACGACTTCCACAAAAGCTTAATGGACATTTGATTTTAGAAAATATTCAAGAAACCATGATCATTGCCGATAAAAAACACCGTGTGCAGTGGATGAATGCAAGAGCAATTGAAACACTCCAAGCAGTACTCCCAATCTATCAGTTATCTCACACTGAGGAGTTAATTGGAAAGCATATGGATTTCTTTCATTCCAATTCTGAAGAAGCAAAAAAATTACTCACCTCTCTTCATACCACTTACCGAACGCGTATAACGATTGGAACTCAATACGTAGCAGAAGCCGTGATTCACCCCATTGACACAAAAGACGGTGAGCGTTATGGCTACTTGCTTATGTTATTAGACTTTACTGATCAAGCAGAAGCAGAGCTTGAAAAAGAACAGTTAATTGAGGACTTATCTACCCCTTTATTAAAGATATGGGACGAGGTTTTAGCTGTGCCCATTACCGGTAAGATGAATATAGAACGTGGAAAGAAGCTGACTGAAACGGTGTTAGAGGCAGTTGTAAAAGAACAGGCACGCTATTTGCTTATTGATTTGTCTTCCCTTCATTCGTTAGATGAAGAACACGGTTATTATATTAACACGCTTCACGATGCTTTGCGTTTGATTGGTACCACTTGCCTTATTGTTGGTCTTTCTTCAAAAATGGCTCTGTCGCTTGTAGATTCTCAGTTTAATTGGCGAACATTTTCCACTGTCCAACAAAGCATCTCTTACATTTTAGAAAAAAAGAATTGTCGTATTGCACCCATTTCATAAGCCCATCATATCATTAAGTAATCCTCTCTCAATCGCTTTTTCCTTCAATCGGAAAAGGCGATTTTAGTTATGAGGAATTGTGAACGTTTAGGCACTTATCATCATAGGATACATTAATCAACCATAGAAAAGGGTGAGAGCGTATGCCAAGTGTTATTAACATTTATAATTTAAAGATCAACAGTATCTCAAGCAACGGTTCTGTCAACATTGGCGAAGCACTCCATAACAGTCACACGGCTCATTCAAAATCCACTGGTACGAACTCTTCTTATGGCGATGTCTCACCTGCTTCCTCGAAAATGCGAAACATTTATATCGATCCTGATACAAATGACCAAACAGATATTGCAAACGTTGATCATGTCAATGGTTATCAGCAGTGATATAGGGCAATGCTTGTCAACAGCATGACGACAAACGGTGAATACATTCTCTCTGAACGCAATAGGCCGTTGGAGTAGAATGAATAAAAACAGTAAGGAGTCTCTTTATGCCTCTTCAAATTAACGTTTTTAATATCGTAACAAACGGTGTCACGCAAAACGCAAATATTGATTTTGGTTCCACCATTCAAAACAGTCACACGGCGAACTCCAAGTTTAACGGCGCAAATTTCTCTTTAGGTAACTTCTCTCCTACTTGCTCTCAAATGAATACGGGCGTGTTAGATCCTGATGTAAGCGATCAAGATCAAATTGCGAACCCTTCAGCTCCAATTGGAAATCAAATTTAGCTTTAACAATTTTGTTATTTTACTTGGCACATTACAAGGAGGTGTGTAAATATGTTTCCATTTGGAAAGTCTCCTTTTAAAGGAATGATGGAAAATATCCCAAAAGGAATGGCATCTAAAGACATGAATAAGTATATTCAGCAAATGATTTCTTCTACGATGTCCCATTCTTTTCCGGATTTTATGCAAGGAAATGAATTCTTTAAGCAAGCCCAAGACATGATGAAAGAACAGCAGGATATGGGAACTGAAGGTCATGGACAAAAGCCAAGAAGATTTGATTCAAACGTCATCAATACATTAGATGAATGCATTGTGCAGCTAAAAATCCCTAACCGCGATATTGTATCAAGCATTAAAGTCTATCATACGCCATATGTGTGTACGATTGAAGGAATAGATGGAGAAGAATCCTTCAAAGAAGAAATTCAGCTTCCTTGTTCGGTTCGTAAAAAAGGCACACGCGCCATCTATCGTTCCGGAGTGTTGGAAATCCGGATGCCTAAACATGTTAATATTCCTATGTCTCAAATAGACGTCCACGATTTAGATTAAAGTGGACGTTTTTTTCTATTTTCATGCATACATATAAAATAGAAAGCTGCAAAAGGCCTTGTTTTATTTTTTTTAAGAAGGTGACAAATATGAATCACGGAAAATTTAAAAAGTGGGCAGAAACGTTACAAGAAGAAAACCATACGAAATTTTGGGAAAAGATTTTTGATGATGATCATGAAGAAAAGAATGATACGGAAGCAGATGCTTCTCCTCAAATTGTAAATGAGTATCGAGATTATCCTTTAATTGATGTATATGAATGGGCAAATCAGCTGTTAGTTGTAATTGAAATACCCGGTGCTAAACGAACAGATGTCGAATTGACCATGCACGAAAATACTTTACACATATCCGGTTCATCTCTTTTAACCGTGAAAGATGCAAATGTTCTTCACAAAGAAAGACGTGAAGGAACGTTTCAACGATCAATCATCCTTCCGCCTGGTGTAGGGGAAGCGCCGTGTCACGCATCATTTAAAGATGGTCTTTTGCATGTGAAATTTGATTTGTAATTTATTGTGCAGAACTATACGTAGCATGAAAGGCAGGGAATTTCATGTTTTCTAAGTGGTTTAAACAATCGCCTAAAATTGAAACAGTCCGTAAAATAAATCCGTCTTCCCTTCCAACTCAAAAAAAAGCAAGTCCCATAGACCAACGTTCTAATCAAAAGCGGAAAGAATTACCCGAAAAGATGAAAGCTAAAAAACAGTCTAGTCTAAAAAAACCCCCTCAACAGCCAAAGAAGTTGCCTAGCCATATGGAGCCTAAGACCTCTGATGAAGCTGAATTCACAAAACCTGCTCTTTCGTCAGATTCAGCGCTGAACCTGCAGGGAATTATTGATCAAGTGACGCGTTTAACCGACGCGATCGCTAAAATAGAAGAGCTGCATCAGCAATTAAATGAATCAGCTCACCTTATTCAATCACTGTCTCAACTGCACGAGCAAACAGCTCATTTACTCTCGGCTATGCAGTCAGCTCCTAATTTCGAAGCTATTCAAAATCAGCTCTCTGCGTTAAAGGAAGAATCGTCCAATACAGCCTTATATGAGATGGTGAAAACTCTTGACAAAAAGATTGATGAAGTAACTCAGCCAAAGCAGTCCATTGTTGTTGAAAAAATCATGGTCGAAAAAGTATTGTTAGACAAAATTGACCTTAGTAATAATTTTGGGCAGCTAGGTATTAAAGATCTGACCGGTCACCTAAACATCGGTACCACTTACAGCGCTGACTCTGATCAAGTGGATGAAGAAGTCAAAGACTTGTTTTCTGTTAAGCTAAAAGAAAAAAAGATTGATGAACATACAACTGAGACAACGATGAGTTCAGGAGGTGAAACAGAAAAGCCTGATCACTCCGAGGAATAAAAAATGACCGCTACTGCTTATTTAAAGCAATTGTCGGTCATTTTTGTTTCCATAAATAGTTGTAATTCTTTCTGGAGGCGTCCCATCAAGAACTCTGAAATTTCTTCTTGATTTTCTTCTTTATGATGAGATGATGCTACAACAATACGTCCTGTTTTTCCTAAGAAAGCCCGGTACTCAATTACCTTCATCGCAGTATGAAGTAAGTTCCCGTCCGAAAGCGGCGCATTTGTTAGCAGAACAATATTTACTTCGTTTTCTTTTTGTCCATGTGTCAGCACAGCCAGCCACGAGTAACCTTTATCGTCTTTTAAGCGAACTTCATGACTAGATAAAGACGCAGATTTCCACGCCGCGTTAGCGCTGCTTTGCTGTTGAACAATTTCTTGACACCAGTCTAGACCTGTTTCATTGGAACCCAGTGAAAGAGTTCTCAAAGGACGAATAAAGGATAAACATAGCTTGCCCGGTTCCTTTTGCAACTGATACAACTCATCGAAGTCCGTCTCTGGATATTGATACGGCGGCACAAAAGCAATTTGTTGCTTATTCACAGCGGGATGGTGAAATACGTGCAAATCAACGCCATATACTCTTTTTAACGTAGCTGCATCTTGAAAAATGGCATCCATCCCGGTTTCTTCTACTCTTCCATCTTTCAGTAACACGGCATTATCTGCAAACAGCGAGGCGATGTTGAGGTCATGCAAGATGGCCAGGACCGTTAAGCTCATTTCCTGCTGTAAAGTTTTTAACAGCTGAAGCAGTTCCATTGTATGTTTTACATCTAAGTGATTCGTTGGTTCATCAAGAAGTAAGTAGTCAGGTTCTTGCGCTAGTGCTTTAGCCAGTAAAACCCGCTGTTTTTCTCCACCGCTTAACGATTGAAAAGTATGATTTCTATAGTGCCAGACGTTTGTTAATTTCATCACACTTTCCACCACTTCTTCATCCTGTGCTGATACAGTGCTAAACAATCCTTTTGCCTGATAAGGGTAACGTCCAAGTGAAACAATTTCTTGAACCGTAAATTCTAGCCCAATTTGATTTTCTTGCGTCATGACTGCAACTTTTTGCGCCAGTTGTTTTGGTGAATAAGCCTTCACTGACTTTCCTTCCACCTTCACTTCTCCTGATTGAATGGTTAATACATTCATAATTAAGCGAATAAGCGTTGTTTTCCCGCTTCCATTTGGTCCTAGTAAAGCGACAAAAGAACCTTTGTCTACGGTGAACGTGATGTCACGAACGGTCGGCTGCTGCTTATCGTATCCTCCTGTCACATTATATAGTTCAATCATGATATTCCTCTCTTCCGCATACGTTCTTTTACAAGGAGCAGGGTAAAAATCGGCGAACCAATTAAGGCGGTTACGACTCCAATAGGCAGTTCACGAGGTTCTAATATCGTTCGTGCCAATAAATCTGCTAAAACCAAATAACTTCCTCCAATTAAAATAGAAAGCGGCAGTACATGCTTATGATTAGCTCCCGCTACGAGACGCACTACGTGGGGGATAACTAAGCCAACAAATCCAATTGCCCCAGATACTGATACCGCAGCTCCTGTTAATACGGATGCACCTATTAAAATCATTCTTTTTTTCTTCTTTACGTCTATTCCCATAAACTGAGCGGATTGATCGCCAAATGCTAAGCCGTTCAGCTCTTTTACATGTAACAACAGCATAATTGTACCGATCAAAAAGAACGGCCCTAAAATTTGAATATGAGACCATCCTCTCATTGATACGCTTCCCATTAGCCAATATAAAACCTGCCTTACATCTTCTTCGGGAGAAAGAGCCACAATTAATGAAATAAGTGCGCTCATAAAGGATGATAAAATAATCCCCGCTAAGATGATGGTTTCATTGGCCAAATTGCCGCTTGCGAGTTTCGTAATACCAAAAACTAAAAGAAGAGTAATAAAACCAGATACAATGCCGACTACAGGCAGCGTGAAGATAGACAAACCAAAAATACTCCAATGAAAATAAATTGCCATGACAGAGCCAAGGGTTGCACCTGAGGAAACCCCGATCGTATAAGGATCAGCAAGCGAGTTTCTTAATAGCCCTTGAAAGGCAGCCCCTGCTATTGAAAGCGAAGCTCCTACTAAAAATGCCACCAGTACTCTTGGAAAACGAATTTGCCAAATGATTAAATCCATGTTTTCCGGACCGTGATATAAGGATAGCCCGGTAAGGTGACCAAGAATAATTTTGATTGTATCTCCTACGGTTAACGAAACTGTACCAATAAATACGGCCATAATTACCGAAGTACATACAATAAATAAACTGACTATGTATAAAATAGATGCTTTGTTTAAAAAAATACGTTTAAAAATCAATACGTTCAGCTCCTCTAGGAAACGAGGCGTGATGTTTTACATTACATTAACCATTCATTTTCCTGTCCATAAACCATGCTTCCACCATGCATTAAGTTGGAAACAATCATCTTTTCTTTGTTACGAGTGCTAGACTGTTGAACTTAGGCAACATAGAATAGCGTACTAAAGTTCTCGGTAAAAAAACAAGCGAAAGCCTCTACAAGCTATACTTTTTGTGTTTGCTCCGGGCTTTTATAGTTGTCTATTAACTCATATAGCTTTTCCATATCTACGGCTTCTCTCACATATGCTGCTGCTTTTGAAAAAGACTCCTCTTTTTGCAGGCGACTGTTGAATGTGTCCGTAATAGGCGGCAATTTTTTATGTTTGCGAATTTGATTAAGCAAAGCTCTGCGCAAAGAATCGTTATGAAACACATCATGAACATACGTGCCAATAACGTTGTCTTTAACCGTTCCTTCTTTTTCATGCTCTACCACTGCAAAAGCTTTCGTGGTGCTCTTAGAAACTGTCTTTCCCATATGAATTTCGTAGCCTTCAATCAAAACTCTTTCATTTTCTAACTGGACATACCCAGAAACTCTTTCTGTTTTTTTGCTGGTTGTCATAACGGTTTCCACTGGAAGCAAGCCCAGCCCTTTAATGGATTCAATCCGAGATTCTACTGCATCAGGGTCTGTAATTGTCTCCCCTAGCATTTGATATCCTCCGCAGATGCCAATGACGTGAACGTTCGTTGTGTTCAAGACTTGATTAATGGCTAGAGCCAGGCCGCTTTCTTGTAAAAACTGAGCATCTTCAATCGTATTTTTGCTTCCTGGCAAAACAATTAAATCAGGCGTACCTAATTGCGACGGCTTGGTTACAAGCCTCACGTGACAGTCTTCTTCTAAGCTTAAAGGATCGATGTCTGTAAAATTTGAGATGCGCGGGTACGAGATGACCGCAATATCAATTTCTTTTAACGGATTCACAAGCGTTGAGTAATTTCTAAGTGATAACGAATCTTCCGCATCAATTTCCACGTTGTTCATATAAGGAATAACTCCTAGCACCGGAACACCCGTGTATTCTTCAAACCACTTTAACCCTGGTTTTAAAAGTTCTAAATCTCCTCGAAATTTGTTAATTAACACCCCGATAACTCTAGACTTGTGTTCATCTGGAAGCAATTGAAGAGTACCGACTAGGCTCGCGAAAACGCCACCTTTATCAATATCTCCTACTAACACAACAGGCGCTTCTGCTATTTTTGCAACGCGCATATTTACGAGTTCCCGATCGTTCAAATTGACTTCAGCAGGACTTCCAGCGCCTTCAATCACAATTCGATCATAATGATTGGCAAGCTCTTTATAAGCTTCCGTGATAACGTTCAAACCTTCATTAAAAAATTCTTGCCGATACTGAAAAGCAAACATATTACGTAGCGGTTTTCCATGAACAACTATTTGAGATTCATGATCACGAGTTGGTTTAATTAAAATAGGGTTCATATTGGTTGTTGCTTCTACTCCAGCCGCTTCTGCTTGAATTCCTTGCGCTCTGCCAATTTCTTTTCCATCCATTGTAATGTATGAATTAAGCGCCATATTTTGCGATTTAAACGGTGCAGTTTGATAGCCGTCTTCTTTAAAAATACGGCAAAATGCTGTAGCAATCATGCTTTTTCCAGCGTCTGAGTGCGTTCCTTGAATCATAAGCGGTTTTCCTTTTTTCACTTTTTCCACTCCCTACCACATAAAAAAACCTTAACTGTAAAAGTCAAGGTTTGGTCATGCGCTCATTAACACATTGTCTTGACTTATTTCTCCCACCGAAAAATAAGGGGTTTTTAAAAGCAGGTCTCCTGGCTTATGCTTCATTTTACTTCTGCACCCTTCCTAGTTTGACTAGTGGGTCTTTGCAGGTTCATCCACATTTACAGTAGCGGGGGCTGCACCGGATTTACACCGATTTCCCTATTATCCTCCTTAGAGGCACTTTTAAAATTATTTATTCTTTATTGTAACGAATTTTATAACCATTCACAATAACGATTTTCTTCTATTATTATATATTACTGTGTTTATACTTATTTGGGTCTCGTATGCTATAATAACAATTATTTTCCAAACATCTTATGGAATAGCTAGGAAGGTGCTCACAGTTGAAGAAAAAAATCATTTATGTCTTTATCAGCGTGTTTGTTCTTTATATAGCAATCATATCTTTTTGTATGTATCAAACTGCTCACAAGTCTGTTCCACAAAACGCGGATTATGTGCTCGTTTTAGGTTCTAAAGTAGATGGTGATCAAATGTCTCCTAGTTTAAAAGAACGAGTAAAGACGGCTTTATCTTATTTACAAGCAAATCAACAGACAAAAGTTATCGTAACGGGCGGAAAAGGATCTGATGAAGAAATTTCTGAAGCAGAAGCAGCCTATCGTTTTCTGCGAAAAGAAGGAATTAAAAAGAATCGAATTATAAAAGAAGATCAGTCAACTTCTACTTTTGAGAATTTCACTTTTACTAAACAGAAAGTTGATATTCAACACAAAAAAGTCGTGCTTGTTAGCAGTGATTTTCATTTATTTCGCGCCTCTATTATTGCCAAACGTCAAGGCTTTGACGTTTATCCTTTAGGTGCAAAAACACCAAATTCAATTAAACTTCAAGCCTACTTTCGTGAGTATGCTGCTATTTTAAAAACATGGCTGTTTGATAAATAAATAGAGTAAGTATTCTACAAATAAAAAACACGGCATGAATTCATGCCGTGTTTTTTATTAATCATCTGTATCGATAACTGCTTTTGGTAAACCTGTGTATTTCGCCCAGTAGAAAATACCGAGTGAAAAAAGAGCAATTAAAATTAAGTCAAGCGGGTTGCTTAGCACACCTTGTCCTCCACCAAATGAACCTAGATAAGAGATAACAAGCATAATAATATAATAAGCAACTAGCCACCAAGCAGATTTAAGCTGCTGTGCAAATTTTACAACGTCAGTTGGTACGTATTTCTTAAACGCTACGTAGATAACAACCATTAGAAGCTGTGATCCTAGCAGCCAAGAAATTGTCGTCCACCCTGACCAGTATACAATGTATGAACAGAAAATAAATGAAACAGGAGCAATAACGCTCATGCCTTTTAATTTAAAAGGTTTTTTAAGGTCTTTTGCATTTACTCTGAATGCAGCAGCTGAAATTGGCGCAATCGCATAAGACAGAATAAGTGCCACTGAACATACGTTTACTAGCGCTTCCCAAGAAGGAAATGGCAGTGTCCAGAATACGGACATTCCAAATGATAGCCATAGTGACGCACGTGGAATTCCTGTTTTCTTATCTACTTTTGAGAAACGTTTAAATAATGTTCCATTACGAGACCAAGCATAAACTAAACGAGAAGTTGTATTCATGAAGATGTTCCCGTTACCGCCTGGTGATAAAATAGCATCAAAAATAACAAGCGTTACTAACCAGCCAAGGCCTAAAATAAGTGCAATATCTTTAAATGGTAAAGAGAATTGCTCTTGAATTGTTCCCCATCCTCCTGATAGCATATCAGCCGGGATGTTACCAATGAACAATACTTGCAGTGCTGTGTAAATAATCGCTGAAAGTACAATACAGATAATGAGCGCGATTGGAATATTACGCTGCGGGTTTTTAACTTCACTGGCTACAGAAACAATAGGGTGAAGTCCTAGGTAAGCAAACATAACGCCACCTGTTGAAATGGCTGCTTGAATACCATTAAAACCAAACGGAGTAAAATCGCCAGTTGTAAAGTTAGCTGATTTAAAGTGATAAGCTAACACGACGATAATTGTAAGAGGAACCGCATATTTAAACACAGATATAATAACATTTGACTTAGCAAATGCTTTTACACTTACGTAGTTAATGATAAAAAATAGCGTTAATAACGCGAACTGAAATAACCAGCCGACTGTAGTAGGCGATTCAGAACCATGTTTAGTTAGACCAGGAAGCCAAAACGCAACATACTGACGTACAGCCGTTACCTCGATGGCAATCAAACTTGTGTAAGCAATAATGGTAATGAATGAAATTAAGTAACCCACTAAATGACCATGTGAGTAAACCGGATAACGGATAATTCCACCGGTACGCGGCAGCGCTGCTCCAAGTTCAGCATACACTAAACCGATAAGTAAAATGATGACTCCGCCAATCAGCCACGAAAAACTTCCGGCTGGACCAGCCTTTGACGCTACGTTACTAACCGCAAATAACCAGGCGGAACCAAAAATAGCCCCCATCCCAATTAACGTTAGGTCAAGTAACGATATTGATTTTTTAAACTTTCCTTGATTTCCTTGATCAGACATAATATCCTCCTTTAAAATTTCCACTCCACACATCTACGCCCTTGCGTCCGATATGGGATTCTTTACATCATCCTCCTCTTACTAAGACCTCACAAGTGGATATGTTAACAAATATTCTCTAAAAAACCAAGTTAAAAACTTTATTTTTTTGTAAAACATCGTTGAATTACTTATGTATAGCGCATAAATTCCACAGAAGATTTGAGGACTACTCCTCCTATTTAACCGCATTTTTCTTAGGTTAAACATAAAAGAATATTCAAACTATTTACCGAAAAAAAGAGGCTGAGACATAACGAAATCAACCGCTAGAAGCAGTTACATACGCAACACCTAGGCTTGCCATACCAATAAAAAAATCCGAACGATTCATCGTTCGGATTTTGCTTCAACTAAAATAATTTTTTCCGTACCTCTTTTTTTGCTTATTTAAATACTTTTACACGTTCACTTAGCGGTTGAAATTCTTTTTCACCCGCAGGTGCCACGGGATTACCAAATGGCATTTGGGCAATTAATTTCCATGAGCTTGGAATATTCCAAGCTGCTTTTACTTCATCGTCAATCAATGGATTGTAATGCTGTAATGTTGCTCCTAGGCCTTCGAGCTCAAGCGCTTTCCAAATCACATGCTGAAGCATGCCTGATGATTGGTTAGACCAAACCGGGAAATTTTCGCTGTAAGATGCAAACTGCTTCTGCAGTCCTTCCACTACTTCTTGATCTTCAAAGAAAAGAACTGTTCCATAGCCGCTTCCGAATAAGTTCATTTTTTGATCCGTATCTGAAAAATTTTCAGCAGGAACAATTTTACGAAGCGTTTCTCTCGTAATATCCCATACTTTATCATGCTGTTCGCCAAATAAAACGACTACGCGTGCGCTTTGGGAATTAAATGCTGAAGGAGTATGTTTCACCGCAAAGTTAATAATTTCTTCAATTTTTTCTTCTGATATTTTTACATTTTTATCAATTGCATAAATAGAACGTCGGTTTTTAAGTGCTTCATAAAAATCTTTTCCAACCTGTTGTTGATCACTTGATTTATCAAATAATTTATCTAAAAAACCCATTTTCCACACTCCTAATTGTTTGTTTTTTTAAGCTTAAATTGCATGTTTATACCCTTCCCCCTGATAAAAGGAGATAAACAAGATATAATGAATTCTTATATCTCTAATTCGAGATATTAAACTAAAAAAATATTAATTGAAATTTAATTACTTTATGTAACTTACTTTACAATGATTATTTTGTTCTGTCAAGAAAAAAATATTATCTTTTTCTTTTCTTGATTATATGAAAAAAGACTGCTAAATACGGCAGTCTTTTTTCGGAGATACTTAATGTTCATAAATCATCTTTCGCGTCATTCCCCCGTCTACTACGAGGTTAGCTCCTGTTACAAAATCATTTTCGGCGTTTGTTAAGTACATGCACGCTCTTGAGATATCGGCTGGCGTTCCCACCCGATTAGACGGATGCTGCGTATGATCGATTTCACGAAGGCCATCGTAGTCAGATGTCTCAATCCATCCTGGAGAAATAGCATTTACCGTGATGTTGTCATCACTAAGTGAAATGGAAAGTGCATGAGTTAAAGCAACGATTCCTCCTTTTGTAGCAGCATAGGCTTCTGTATGAGGTTCAGACATTGTAGCTCTCGTAGAAGCTAAGTTTACAATGGAGCCTCCGCTTTCGTTTTTTCTCATCACCTTAGCTGCTTCGCGAGAGCATAGAAACACGCTGCGCAGGTTCGTATTGATAATATCATCCCATTCATCAATGGTTAGCTCATACGGTGATTTCCAGCGGGAAACGCCTGCATTATTAATCAAAATATGTATCGTTTCATACGTACTGACCGTTTTTTCAACGAGATTTAAAATGTCGTCTTCTTTTCGGACGTCTGTTTTCACAAAAATGGCTTCTCCGCCTTGTCTTTGAATAGCTTCTGCGTGACGCTCTCCTTCGGTTTCGTCCACATCTGCCAGTACCACTTTTGCTCCTTGTTTCGCGTATGCGCGGGATACATCTTTACCTATTCCGTTCGCAGCTCCGGTAACAACAACAACTAAATCTTTAAACGACATATCATCTCCTCCTTATACGCTTTATTCACTTTTTTCTTCGTCTTTAAACAAGTGATCCGTGACGAAAAGAGCAAATGTTTCAGCCGTTAGCTTGCATCCAGAAGCTTTTGGATGACCTCCTCCTCCAAGGTGTCCAACAATTTCTGCTAAGTTGATTTCGTCTTTTACTGCACGGAAGCCAATCTTTTGGCGTCCCATGTCCACCATAACGGAAAAGTCGATATCTTCGTTTTCTAGACACAGTGCATTTCCTAGCTCAGACTGATATGTATCTGCAAATACAATTCCTGCATTGTACGCTGTGTTATCAATTTCAACACTTTCTTTTATGATTTGTTTTTGTTTGTCATAAATGTATTTTTCAATCTTTTTTTCTTCTGCTTCTAGTAAAATTTCGTGTTTGTCCGTAAATGTAAATTCTTGATTTTCAGTATGATACGATTCACGAAGTGTTTCTAGAATGGTTTCTTTAAATTCTTCATGCGGGATTAGATAATATAGGTGATTAAGGCGCTTTGCTTTCAAATTATTTTCATGGAACCAGTCCCACGTATCAAATAAGCGTACAAGTTCTACGTATTCATCAAGCAGCGTCGTTTTTTGAAGCATGTTGTTGCGCACTAAGTAGTGGTAGAAAAGAGATGTAGCTGCCGTCTTTTTACCGTTTTCGTCTTCTGCAATAACATGAACCCAATCGTATTTCTCAGCTAGTGGAAGAGCAGAGATATGATGGTCAATAAGAGTGATTTTCTGGCCTTTTTTTACCAGTTCATTTAATTTTTCCGCTACTTCCTCATTTACGCTAATATCCGTTATGTATAAAGCTGTGTCTCCATCATTTTCTTCTTCAATAAAATGTGTCACAGTGTCATTGATGCGGCCAATGCTTACCGTGCTGTAATCAAAGTTATCATCGCCAAACGCTAACCGACCCAATAGTGCTGGACTTACCCCGTCTAAATCGTTATGTGAAATTAATTTTATTTTTGTCATTAATCAAAACTCCTTTATTTTCAGTCGCCTTAGTATATGTACCGGCTTGTATATTATAGCAATTTCAGCATAAAAATGCTGTTATTTACTTTTAAGAGAAGGAATATACTCGCAATAAACAAAACTGAAGTAAACGTTCAGACTTAGACTTATCTGTATCAAAAGAGAGTGAGGCATAACTACATCGATTCAATCAACGGCTAGAAGCAACTACACACATGAAACTTAAGCTCACCAATACCAATGAAAAAATCCGAACGAATGTGATTCTTTATCAAGAATCTGGATTCGTTCGGATTTTCTTTTAAATAACCTACTTTTGTTCTAGCCTCTTTCCATTTACTCTAAATTGCTATGCTGCTTAAACGCCTGTTCATGATCCGTGTGATTCAAATTCCCGTATTCTAAACAAATGGTATCAAATACAACGTGCGCACATTGATCAAATAACGAGCCAAGTGGCTGAATGGAAGCTGCTTCATTTTCGCTTCGATATTTGGTTGCAGCGGGAATGTGCAGCAGCTCATCAGTATGAGCAGTTAACGGTGATTCTGTACTAGCTGAAATGCCGATAACTGAACATCCTACTTCTTTAGCTTTCTTAGCTACACTCACCACTTGCTGTGTTTTTCCTGAACCAGATACGGCCACCAACACGTCACCTGCTGCAATCGAAGGAGTAATGGTCTCCCCTACAACATATACTGTCGCACCTAAATGCATCAGTCTCATCGCAAATGATTTGCCCATTAGCCCAGAGCGGCCTTCGCCTATAACAAAAATTCGTTTCGCTTGGTAAAGTGAAAACGCTACTTCTTCTATTTGCGGTTCTTTTATGTGATTCATTACGGCCGTAATTTCGTCTAAAATCGTTTGTGTTTTTGTCATTATACGTTCCCCCTGCTCATAAATAAGTCTTGAAATTCAGCAGATGCCTTTGCCACATCCGCACTTTTTGTAATCGCTGATCCAACAATCGCGACGTCCGCTTTCATTTGAAGTAATGATGCTCCTGAGGCTGGATTAATTCCTCCTGCTACTGCTATTTGGGCATCTGAATGAAAATACTGCCGCAAATTTATTCGACTCAGCGATTTCCCTTCTTTTTCTTGCTCGTCTTTGCTGATATGATGGCAAAAAATAGCGTTTCTATAAGTACCTACTTGTTTTTGCGAGCTGCTTGACGTGTTTAATAAATCCACCATCATTTTTTTATTCCATTTTTCGCTGACATTTGCGCAAGTCTCTATCGTAGGTAAAGGTGATACGCCCATGACTGTTGCTATATCTGCTCCTGCTTGATAGCACATTGTAAATTCATACTCCGCGTTATCAATCGTTTTGATATCTGCTACAATCGTCTTGTGCGGAAATGCCTGTTTGATTTTATAAATACTTTCAATTCCATACTCTTTTATAAGAGATGTACCTACTTCAATCCAATCAACAGAGGGTTCTGCCAGCTTGGCAAGGATGATAGCTTCTTCAATTGTGACGCGATCTAATGCTAATTGTATCTTCATATTTTTCTCCTCACTTTCTACTAAACCGATTTAGTAATAACGTAAAAAAAACCAATATTTTGATGAGCTAAAAAGAGCACGCCATAGGCGCTCTTTTTAGCTTAATGCGACAAAGTTGTTTCTCGAATAATTAATTCACACTCATACTGGTACTCTTCATAAGCTATCTTTTCTTTCAAAATTTGTTTAATAAGTAAATCTGCTGCTTTTGTTCCCATATCAAAAGCGGGCTGCGAAATCGTCGTAACGGCAGGCGTTGCTACATCTGCGTAAGGAATATTATCATAAACAATTAAAGATAAATCATTTGGGATATTAAATCCGTGTTGTTTAATAAATTTCTGCACTTCAATGAATACTAAATCGTTTCCAGCAAGCAGCGCTGTCGGCGGATTATCGGCTGCAAATAGCTTCTCAAGCGCTTTTTGCATGTCCGCTTTTTTGCAGTTGATAATCATGGATTCATTTACAGGCATATTGGCTGATGTTAACGCTTCTTTGTACCCTTCTACACGTTCAATCCGGGGTGTAATAGTTAATGGTTCTGTAATAATCGCTATATGCTTATGTCCAAGCTCGAGGAGATGCAAAATAGCCTGTTTTGTGGCTTCTTGGTTGTTTGCCACTACGGATGGAATTTTTCCTTTTACATCATGAATTTTACGGTCCATAATAACAACCGGATATTCTTCTTTGATCATCTGCTCATAAAGAGAAGTATTGGCTCCCGTTGGAAATAAAATAAGCCCATCTACTTGCTTTGCTTTTAACATATTAATATATTTCTTTTCTTTATCAGGGTCATCATCTGCGTTACAGATGATGGCATGTATATCTTGTGAATGGCAATAGTCTTCAATTGCACGAATGACTTCAGTAGAAAATCTGTGCATAATATTTGCGACAATAATCCCAATCATTGACGTTCGCTTTTGTTTTAAGCTCCTTGCTAGATAGTTGGGCTGATAGCCGAGTGTATCAATCGCTTCTTTAATTTTCTTTCGTGTTTCTTCGCCCATATATTCATACCGTTTGTTAATGTATTGTGATACGGTGCTTTTGGAGACATTTGCTGCTTTTGCAACGTCCAGCATAGTAACTTTTTGCATCATAATCCGTCCTTTTCATTCAATCCCTAAAATTATGCTACTCCTAGTGTAAACGAAAAAAACGAAAAAGGAAAAGCCTTCTTGCTAGCAGAAGGCTTTATTTATTAAGCGTACGCAAGCCTAGCTTCTTGAATTTCATTAGTAAAACGCTTCGCTTCCTTTGTTACTTGAAGTAAGTATTCAGGAGTTGGAAGCTGCTTTCCATCCACTAATGTGCTTCCTGCCCCAATAGCAGCTGCTCCAGCTTTAATATAAGCGCCCGCATTTTCAGCCGTAACGCCGCCCGTTGGCATTAATGGAATATGAGGAAGCGGTCCTGCTATATTTTTAAAATAAGCGGGGCCTACTACGCTTGCCGGGAAGACTTTAATCATATCTGCACCGCATTCATAGGCTGTTAGTATTTCAGTTGGTGTAAAAGCTCCCGGCACGCTAATGACTCCGTACCTTTTAGCCGTTTTAATTGTTCGTTCATTAACCGTAGGAGAAAAAATAAATGACGCTCCCGCCATAATGGCAATTCGTGCTGTTTCTTCGTCTAGAACAGTTCCTGCTCCAATAAACATCGAGTCGTCAAATTCATTTTTCAACTCTTTAATAACCTCTACGGCAGCAGGGTTTTCCATTGTAATTTCTAGGTTTGTTACTCCGCCTTCTTTTAATGCGTAGGCAAGTGGAATAATTCGCTCAGCACTTGCTCCTCGAATGACCGCTACAATACCGCTACTTGTAATTTTCTCAATATGCATCTCAATTCTCCTTTTTTATCGTTACATTAAGCCGTTGTTTCGACTGGCTTTACACTTTGAACTTCTCTTGGCTTTTTCGTTGCCACAATGGTTAAAACTGCCGCAAGGAATAATGATCCAGCCATAAAGATATATGAAGCGCCAAATCCTCCTGTTGATCCATTTAAAAATCCTACAATATAAGAACCGGCAAATGAACCAAGTGCGCCCATGCTATTAATTAAAGCCATTGCTCCTCCGGCAACATTACGCGGTAAAATTTCAGGAATAATCGCAAAGAACGGTCCGTACGGAGCGTACATCGTTCCTCCGGCAATAACGAGTAAAGCAAAGGAAAGCCAGAAGTTGCTTGTGCCAACTAAATAAGATCCGTAAAAAGCAAGCGCTCCTACTAATAAGAACGGCCATACAAATGCGCTTCGTTTTAAAAACTTATCTGATAGATATGAAACCGTTAACATTAATACAACTGCTAATACGTAAGGAACGGACGCTAACCAACCTGTTTTCACTATACTCATGTTAGGCGCTGCTTTAATAATAGACGGAAGCCACATAACAAATCCGTAGACGCCAATACTCCATAAAGCATATTGAATGCTTAATAAAATGACAGTACGATTTTTGAAAGCTTCTTTATAGCCTTTAACAGGTTTGATTCCTTCTTGTTCTTTTTGCAGCGCATCGTGTAAATCTGCTTTTTCTTTTTTCGACAGCCAGCCTGCATCTTTTGGCTCGTCGTTTACTAGTTTCCACCATAAAAATGCCCAAATAACAGCTGGAAAACCTTCTAAAATAAACATCCATCTCCAGCCAAACGATTCTAGCAAATACCCAGAAACAATAGACATCCAAAGAACGGTTGCCGGATTTCCTAAAATTAAAAACGTGTTGGCTCTAGAACGTTCTGCTTTTGTAAACCAGTGGCTTAAAAATACCAGCATAGCAGGCATAACGGCACTTTCGACCACTCCTAAAGCAAACCGAATAACAAACAAAAATCCGACGTGGCTTACCATACCCGTAGCTGTAGCAAGTGCTCCCCATAAAATCAAAGACCAAAAAATCAGCTTTTTGGCGCTTTTATTTTCAGCATAGTGAGCGCCTGGAATTTGGAAAAAGAAATAACCTAAGAAAAAGAGCGATCCTAATAAAGACGAAATACCTGGCGTAATATGAAGATCTTCTGCCAACCCTGCCGCTGCTCCAAACCCATAGTTTGCACGGTCTAAATATGCAAGGCTATACGTAATAAATACGATAGGAATTAACCGAAGCCATCTTTTTTTTGCTAGCTGCTGTTTCATTATTACTTCACTCCTTGTTTTTGGGATTCCATATATCTTTGCAACTGCTGTTCAGTTGGATATCCGTCGTTATCTCCAGGACTTTGTACAGCTAATGACCCAATAGCATTTGCTCTCCTTACAGATTGAGTAAGAGAATTATTTTGAAGAAGTCCGCTTAACAGTCCTACTGCAAAACCGTCTCCTGCTCCCACTGTATCCACTATTTGTTTCACTTTTATTCCTTCAACAATCCCTTGCTCTTTAGCCGTCTTAAAAAAGGCTCCTTGTTCACCTAGTTTAATAACGACAAGCTCTACGCCTGCATCTAAATAGTAAGAAGCAATGTCTTCTGGATTTTCGTAGCCGGTTAAGATTTTTCCTTCTTCAATACCCGGCAGAACGTAGTTTGCTTGTTTAGCAGCTTCATTGATTGTAACAACCATTTCTTCTTGCGATTTCCAAAGAGTGGGTCGCAGGTTTGGGTCAAAGGAAACCGTTCTTCCAGCTGCTTTCATCGATGTAAGTGCATGTAGAGCAAAATCGCGCATACTTGCTGATACAGCAAGCGGTATGCCTGTCATATGCATATGTTTTGCCGCTAAAAAATAGTTTTGATTAAAATCGCTGGAGTGTAAGTGACTGGCTGCTGAATTTTTTCGGAAGTAACAAACTTCCGGATCTCCCACTTCCACTTTTGATTTAATTTGAAAGCCTGTTGCATGCTCGCTATCTACTAGTACACAATCGGTGTTGACTGACTCCTCTTGCAGCCGTTTCATAATAAACGTACCGAAAGGATCGTTGCCGACTTTGCTCACCCAGCCTGCGCGCAGACCGAGACGAGCGAGACCAATTGCTACATTTGTTTCTGCTCCGGCCAGTTCTTTCGTATAATGCTTAATCTCATGCAGCGGTCCCGGTTGTTCAGCCATGAACATCGCCATTGCTTCTCCGAAGGTAATAACGTCTAATGAATTCATTGAACTTCCTCCTGTTCTGCTGCTTGCACCAATGAAATGAAGCCGGGGATTTGTTCCGGTTCATCGATTGGAAACTCTAAAGCTTTAAAAATCGAATGAGAAAACCCTTTCAAAATATCTTTCCACATTTCATTTGAATCGTTTGATATAGTGGTTGTCACTAGCTTTCCGCTGTTTTTTATTACGTGTTTAATATGAATATAGCCCACAAATGACCTTAGCATTTTGATTGCTTCCTGGGGTTGTTCATGTACATAAAGCCAATTACCAATATCAAACGTCATGGAAACAGGAACTTCGTAAGCGTTATCAAAAAATGCGTGCAGAGATGCTAGGTTGCCTCCGTGACTGGTTTGATCGTTTTCTACAAATAGACGTAAAGCTGGAAATGCTTCTAATAGCTTCTGTAAATCTGCCATAGGCGATTGGAGCTGATAAAAACCAAGAGAAACTTTTACCCACTGAGCGCCAAGTGATACGGCTTCTTCAAGAATAACTTTTAATTCTTGTGTGTTTAACTCTCCATTTTCTTTCCACAGTTCAATTGGAGCCGAATATACTGTAAAAAGCGGATATTTTTTTAATTCTTCGGCAATAAGCTCAATCTCTTGATCTACTTTTTTCATTAACTCTCTTCGAATTTCCACTCCATGTACTTGCTGCTCATGTATTTTCCCAATCATGGTGTGCTGAAAGCCTGTTGTTTCGAATGCATTTAACGGGATAATAATACTATTCATAAATCGACCTACCTTTCTTATTATACTAACTAAACACTTACTAAACCGGTTTAGTAAATCGATTTATCTAAATTATAAGACTATTGAAAGCGCTTTTCAAGCTTTTTTTATAAATTATAAAAAAAAGAAACAACACAGCTTTATGCCGTGTTGTTTCTTAGTGATCATCTGTGCTTTTTACTAGATTGCGATCTTGCTGGTAAATATCATAAATCAAAAAGCTAAAGCCATAGTACAAGACCATGATGACAACTGACTTCGTCATGATAAATAAAGCGCCTAGCCCGATACCAACTAACAGCGTCTGGACACTTAAACGGTCACGCTGGAAAGCTAGCTGTGATAGGAAATAACCAATACCAATTAAGATGGCCAATACCCATGTGTTTTCAATGGCTAATATATAGTGACTATATAAATAAAAGCTAGGAAAATAGACGGTGCTTTCTACGAAGCTGGAAATACCGCTGTATGCTAGCCACCACTTTTGCTCTCTTTCCGTTTTAGGAACGGTTGCCTCAATTGACGTGGGCATTTCTTGTTCCACAAAAACCGTTTCTCCATGATCTTTCATCCATTGAAGCATAATGGAAAGAATGATAAAGCCTGCAAAGATTAAAAGCAGCAAATATTCAATCCACGCTGGATACGGAGCCGTGCGATGAATCGTATCGAGATATACTCCCTGTAGTCCTAACATAGAAATTGGAACCCTATGATATACCATCACCGCAATATAAAATAGTAAAATTAGCACATAAAAAAAGAACTGTTCTTTGTAGTAGCGAATTTTTTTGCCTTCTGAAGCAATTCGCTTAACAGTCACGCTTTCCAAGTACGGACGGATAATGCTTATGATAATAATAAGACACGTAAATACAATCATATAGTTATGTAATCACCTTTTCAACTTCGTTATGTAACATGTTTTTCATTTTTTCCATCCGTAAGAACAGCAGGTTAACAGCCTCTGCACTTTCTTATAGTACCAAAAAACTAAACTTTTTGACAATCCTGATTTATCAATTAGGAAGATGAAATAAGTATAGCTACATTGATGCCGCTAATCGTGACCATAGGAGACCCTCCTCCAGGGTGAGTCGTTCCTCCTACAAAATATAAGTTTTTAACATCTTTTGAGACGTTGCTTGGGCGAAGAAAACTATCCATTTTCCGGTTTGAACTCACGCCGTACAAAGCACCTTTAAATGCACCAAACGTTTGTTCAATTTCATATGGAGTAACAATTCGTTCATGTACAAGTGAAGGCTCGATATCTAAACCAAACTGAGAAAGCTTGCGATAGACAACTTCTCTGTAAGCTTTCATTTCTTCTTGATTCTCTTCTTTCACTGCAGGAGCATTCACTAAAATAAATAAATTATCACCCGGAGCTACCGTGTTATCGGTATATGAAGAATTACAAATATAGATGGTGGGATCGGTTGGAAGCGTTTTTTTCTGAAATAGCTCATAGAATTCCTGTTTATAATCCTGAGAAAAATACACTTGATGATGAATCAGCTGAGAAAAGCGCTTCTTAACAGCTGCCATGATCACATAAGCTGATATGGAAGGCTCAAATTCAGCTGCTTTTTTGTTTTTAAAATGAGGCCTATCCTGTTCTTTTACAAGTGCCGGATAGGCTTTTAGCAAGTCGCCGTTCACAATAACGATATCCGCGTCTATCTTTTCTTCTCCATTTATTTCCACTCCGACAGCCCGTTTATTTTTTACGATTATTTCAGTAACGCTGCAGTTTGTATACAGCTTTCCTCCAGCTTTTTGGAACACATGTCCCAGCCCTTTTGCAATTCTAGGATTTCCTCCTTTTACATAGTACACCCCATCATTCATTTCTAAATGTCCAATCAGTGAAAACGTAGCGGGTGATGTATAAGGTGAAGATCCGATATAGGTTGCATATCGATTAAATGCATTTCGAATGTTTTCGTTTCGAAAAAAACGCTGATGAAACGTATCTACTGTTTCAAACGGCCTTACTTGCAGCAATGCTTTTAATAAAGAAGGGTTTGTGTAATCTTTCCACGATGAAAATGTCCGGTAAAAAAATTGGCTTTTTGCAATGTCGTATATTCTTTTTACTTCTTTTAAATAGGCAGGGTATTGCTCCGCAGCAAAGGGATCGAGAAGTTCAAGCTGCTGAATCATTTTTCTTTCATCTATAGACATGGAAAATTTGGAGCCGTCGGTGAAGAAATTATTCGTATGATGCGTTAGTTTGACAAGAGGCATATAGTCTTCTGGACGTTCACCCGCTTGCTCAAATAACCACTGAAAAACTTCGGGCATGGTAATGGTATTAGGCCCAAAATCAAAAGAATATTCTCCTAGCTGCACAGGCATCATTTTTCCGCCTACATGCTCGTTTTTTTCCACAATTGTGACATCGAACCCCTTTGTTTGAAGAAGAACTCCTGCAGCTAATCCTCCTAACCCTGCCCCAACTATTAGTACTTTTTTCATTGATAATGCCTTCCTTTCCATTCATATCCCTGCTTTTTTCGTTCACGCTTCATGGAATGATTCATCAGCAGCATCAGCACAATTGCCGACGCGGGCATCGTGCAAAATAAAAGCCCTTTTTGCTGAGCCGACCGGTCAATTAAAAACCGCTGAAAAAGCATAATGCAAAAAGGCAGAATCCAAAGCATATTGCCTGTGAATATTCCTGCTATAAAAAAAGGAAGCGGCAGCACATAGTAACAGGCAAAAAAAACGCTTAGTACCCAAACTGCTTTAGCGGAGCGGCCCAGACCTACAAAGATGTTTTTAGCAAAACCGTTCCATACTTCTTCTGTTGTTTCATACATATAACAGCTAACATGAGAGGTAATATTAGCTAAAATGACGCGGTGTTTCTTTTGCTTAAAAAGCTGGGCTAGGTGGACATCTTCTACTAATGAAGATTTGACGGCTTCATGTCCCCCTACGGCCTCGTAAGCTTCTTTTTTTATAAACATAAAAGCACCGTGAGCCGCTGAAGCTTTGCTCATCTTGTTACGATTAGCTACGACAACCGGTAAATAACTAAAAACAACCACATGCTGAAGCGGAACAACCAATGCTTCTAACCACGTTTTTACGGGAAAACGTGGGAAACCTGTTAAAAGAGCGGCTTTGGTCGCTTGTGCTGTGGCTAAAGTATGTTCTAGTGTACGTTCTTTTAGTTCTACATCTGCATCTACAAACAATAAATAGTCTCCATTTGCAGCTTGGGAAAGCTGGTGACAGGCATGAACTTTTCCGACCCAACCCTCTCTCAGCTCTTTTCCTTCTATGATGGTAAACCTCGGATCCCCGTGAATTTCTTTCAACAGCTGTGTTCGTGTTTGATCTGTGGACTGATCGTCTAGTATGACACATTCTAGATTGCTGTACGTTAATCCTTTAATAGAGGAAATGATTCGCTTTACATTTCGTTCTTCATTTCGCATTGGAATCAAAATAGAAATGAGAGGCTGAGGTGTTTTGGAATCCGGCTCGTATCTTTTTAATTTAGGCATTGCTTGAATATTTACAATGGTTAGAAGCAGCATAAAAATAAATAAAAGCATATAGTAAATCATTCTTTCACCTTCGCTTTCCACCACGTTAACCATTCACTAAGCGTCTTTTTTCCTTTTAATAAAACCGTAAATTCCTCATCGTTTTCTTGAATTATTTTCTGTTTTTGATGATCAAGCTGAGCAGTGACTGCACCGCCTAGTGTGTTGGTTATCTCTTCTCTTGCCTTAGCTGAGTCGTAAAAAACAGCTTGCCCTACCCAGATAAAAAGCTCCGGTCGCTGATCATGGCGAAACGTATAATAATATGTAATGGGAATAACTTCAACGTCAGAATGCTTTTTTAGAAGAAAAGCAGGTCCTTCAGAAAAAGTTAACGGTCTTTTTTCAAGATGCTCTTCTTTTCCTTGGGGAAAAATAAGCACCGCTTTTTTCTCTTCTAACAGCTTACTGGCAAACCTTAACGATTCCACCGTATGCTTGGGAGACGCTGCATTTACCGAAAAAGCTCCGATTCGTTGAAAAAAAGGAAAATCCTTCATTCCTTGTTCGGACATCATAGCGTATAGATCTGTTTTTAATACCGCGTTATTTAAATAAAATGTCACTAAACCGTCCCACCAGCTGGAATGATTAGCAATTAATAAAATTTTTTTATCTTTTGGGAGCTCTTCTATATGTAAATGAATACGATAAAATTGCTTTTTAAGCTGATATGTGACAAACAGTTGAAAAAATCGCTCAAATATTGAGTTTTTCTTCGGGTAAATCATAAGCGAGTCTCCTTTTTATACACAATATAAAGGATAAGAAAAGGAATCATCGTCAGCCATACGACAAGCCATAGGCCATTTGCTAGCGCTACAATCACAAACATCATGACAACTGAACTATACAAAAATACCATTCTTTTTTCCCACACCGGATTTTCCTCTTTAGGAGACTTAGCTAAAAAGAAATATACGAACAGCTGAATGAAGAAAGACAATAAAAACCAGCCGGAGAAATTTGATAAAGGAATATTATAATAAAAGCTGTCCCCTTCCCACACCCAATATTGTTTAACAACATAGGCAACAGGATCAATAGCCAAATCCATAATAACAGCAAACAGCGAACTAATGACTGCATAGACAATTCCATGGACAACAAAAGGCAACTCCATACGTTTCATAATTCCTAGAGCTAGTATTCTGCTTGTAATCACAACCATAAACCAAGCCGAACCAATGGTCAGAGGAACACCTAAAATTTTGGCGCCAAAATCTTTTTCATAATCGTAGGATCCAAATAAAAACCCATACTTCACACCTAGACTTTCGATATAAATAGATGCGCCTGTCACAAATATCGCAACGAGCAGTGCCCGCCTTACTCCATAAGCTTTAGCTAGATAAATAAGAGCAAGAAGACTGCTCACGTGTAAAAAGACCGCGTTTGCCCATTCTAACCATGAAGGCAGCAAATCGAAGGAAAGCAAGACGACTCCGCATACGTACCAGATAAGAAAAAAACGATAAATACCATTTGTGATCATCCTCTATCCACCTTCTCTCCAGCTTCTTTTTGTCAAAGTGCTATTATATAAGCTTGTACCCATTCTCTCCATTTTCAATGTGCTCTTTTTTATGAGTAGTCCGCGCTCTCTTAAAATTATGTAAAAACAGCCACTGTTAGTACGTTCCCTAAATAAGAGACTTTATTACTTATTTATAAACAAAAATAAAATAAACGTCCATTAAAATCTACGGATGTATAGATTGTAATGACGTTTATTTTTTCTTATGTATATACACTTCTAATAGCTTTTTGACAATGAGTCCGACAACAAGTCCAGGTATAACAGACAGCATAGGAAGCCAAATTGGTCCTATAAAAACACCGTTGATGGTTGTTACTGAGGAATACATAATGCCTACTGTAACAAAATAAGCACAGGAGACAAAAGGAATAAATGTAAATCTCGATGCGCCGTTTTCTGCTTCTTTAACAGCATCCCAAATTGCAAAGAAATACAAACATGGATAAAACATTAACCACTGCATGTTCATTACCTCTAGGGACTGCCTTGTTTCTCCTAAAAAGCTTAAGCGAATGCCTTCATTAAAATTTGCGCCCATATTAATGAGAAATTCAAGTACAATAAACAAAATTCCTTTTATATGTTTTTTGTTTAGTAATTGTCCAAAGCCCGGCAACGCAATGCTCCATAAAAGAGCTTCTAGTCTAGTCACGTTCTGTCCTAACATTTTGACGTATAAAAGAACTCCACAGCATGATATCAGTAGAAATTTTGTCCATAGTTATCAACCTCACAATAATTTACTCATAGTTTTTGTAAATGTAAAATTTTTATACTACATCTCCTTTAATATTTGTAACTTATTGTAAATTGATAAAAAGTTTAGCTATTCGACCAGACATTTTCGTTTAGAATTTTCTGTTTATTAAAACAAAATCGTACGATATACTAGTTTTATACGTACGAAAGGATGAGAAAGCTGACATGGAAACAAGTTTTTTTTCAATTTTAATACTAGGGTTTTTTTTAGGAATCAAGCATGCTCTAGAACCAGATCATATTATCGCTGTATCAACCATTGCTTCAAAAAGTAAAAAGCTGTGGCGCTCTTCGCTTGCAGGCGTATACTGAGGGATTGGTCATACGCTTACGCTGTTTATTTTTGGCATGATTTTAATGGTGTTAAAAAGCAGTATTTCTGAACGTATGAGCATGTCACTTGAATTTTTAGTGGGCATTATGCTCGTTTACCTCGGCTTCACATCGTTTCTGTCTTACAAAAAACAAGTACATACGCATCATGAAAAAACGTCTTACTTAAAGTCATTGGGCATTGGCTTTGTTCATGGACTGGCCGGAAGCGCAGCGATGGTTGTATTAACGATGAGCACCGTTACTCACGTATGGCAAGGTGCTCTGTACATTATCATTTTTGGAATCGGCACTTGTCTTGGTATGCTGTTATTTACAACGGTTATTGGGATTCCATTCGTTACAACTAAAAAACAAGTGACGTTAAACCGCTGCTTGATGCAGGTAACAGGCGCTGTCAGCATTATATTTGGCCTTTATTATATGTATAATTTAGGTGTAAGCGACGGATTGTTTAGCCTGTGGTTCTAAAAGCGAATGAGACATAACGAAAACAATTCAATCTAAAGATGAACAAGTAGGATAAATGATCTGGACTGCCTGTTCCACAGCTGTTGATTTCTGTGCAAGACGTCGCTTTGCCCTTTAATCAACGGCTAGAAGGAGCTACATACAGGGGACACACGTTCACCCTACCAATAAAAAGATCCGAACGAATTTGATTCTCCATTAAGAATCCAGCTCGTTCGGATCTTCTTTCAACTAACATATTTTTGTCCCAGCCTCTTTAATACTTACGCAAAAGTGATACTTCAGCTTTTAGTAAATGCTGTCGGAACAATCCGTATACTTTAGCGATTATGACTTCAACTTCTTGTGTACTAGCAGCTAATATTCGAATAGCACATCCGGGGATCGGAAGTGCGGAAGCTCCTACTTTACAGCCTGCCTCTTCGCACAGCTGATGTACTTTCGCTATAAATGCGTCGTCGGCGTTTGGATGTACAATGATAATCGATCCAAAATGAGTATATCCTTCCATTTTCATCATGCCGCGCAAATGGCTTTCTGGCCTCAAGTATAAGTGATCGTATACCTTCAGCTGCTCGTTTACATACAGTTTAAGCTTGGAACGCATAGAGGTATATTGAAACAGCTGCCCATCCGGCGACCACCCCGGGGTGATGCTGTCACACATAAACAAAGCAGCGTTTTGTGCCATATGAACCGTTATTTCTTGGACAAATGCAGCATTTTCATACAAAATAAGCGGGTCGGGTATATACTCCATAATGGCTTGTTCTTCAAGGGTTATACACGTTTCTTGTAAAACAGCTTCGTTCGGTGTTTTGTACACCTTTGTCGCAGATTGAGTAGTAGCCGTCAGCTGCGCATTTTTCTCTACCGTTATCATCGTTTTATACTTGTCTCCGCTCACGTATCCTCCGCCTACGTGAAGCATATAAACAAAAGGTGATTCAGGAGTCAGGTAAATAGGTCTGGCAACTTTGAAAGCACCGTAATGGTACGTATCTTTAATAACGGTTCGCTCGCTGTTTTTTTCTGCTCGAAGCTCTAAATAACCCGTGTAGCTCATGATTCAAGGCCGATTAAAAAGGCCTCTTTTTTAATCCATTCTATCACTTGGTCGAGCCCTTTATCTTCTTTTAAATTGGTGAAAACAAAAGGCTTGTGCCCTCTTGCTTGGATTGTATCTTTTTCCATTACTTCTAAACTGGCTCCTACATACGGGGCTAAATCTGTTTTGTTGATAATGAATAAATCAGATTTAATCATTCCTTGCCCGCCTTTACGCGGGATTTTTTCCCCTTGTGCTACGTCGATGATATAAATCGAAAAATCAACGAGCTCTGGGCTAAACGTTGCGGCTAAATTATCTCCTCCGCTTTCTACAAAAATAAGTTCAACATCGGGGTGACGTTCCACTAACTCATCGATCGCAGCAAAGTTCATAGATGCATCTTCTCGAATGGCCGTATGAGGACATCCTCCTGTTTCTACTCCTACGATACGATTTTCCGGTAAAATACTGTTTTTTACTAGAAATTGCGCGTCTTCTTTTGTATAAATATCGTTTGTAACGACTGCCATGCTTAGCTGTCCTTCTAGTGCACGCGTTACTCGTTCTACTAACATTGTTTTTCCTGCACCAACAGGTCCACCAATTCCAATTTTAATTGCATTCATTTTTTACGCCTTCATCGTTAGAAGGCCTTCCCTCCTTTTTTATGACATGAACAATCGGACATGCAATTGTTCATGCTGCATTTGAGCGATTTCTAACCCTGGTGTCACGGCACCAAATTCCTCTTGATCCGCTTGTAAAATATGCTGAAGTGCGTGCTGCAGCAGCGGCTGAAAAAGAATGAGCGTTTTTTGTCCATCCGTTTGACCGATCGGTATGCCGCGAACAGCATTTTGAATTAACGAAGAAATGCTAGCGTACAAGTGACTTAAAATTGCCTCTTCTTTTGTGATATTTAACTGCAGGCTGGCTAACGCAAATACAACAGCAGGATGTCCATACGCCTTCTTTGCTTTTACCTCACTCATATACTTTTCTAAATAAGAGCCTTGAAATAATTCTAAGCAAAGTTTTAACATGCGCTGGCCCACGCGTCTTGTCCCTTCTCTTGTTTCTTTTGACAAAGCAAGAGCGTATAATTCATGATCCACTCTCATAATTTCGTTAAACTGGTCATGAGCCGCATACTCATAAGCCAGTCTGCATGCTAAGCCGTCCGTATACGTCAGCTGAACATCAAGGTATGTACGAAGCGCTTCTTGAAAGGTTTCCGTGTTGTAAATTTGATCTCGCTGAATATACGTTTCAAAGCCAAACGAATGTGAAAATGCACCGGATGGAAAATTTGAATCACATAGTTGAATCAGCGAAAGCAATGAATTAGTCATGACTGTGTCCAATATGCTTAAAAGCTTTTTTTACTTTTCTTTTTTCGCGCTTATAGGGAATATCAAGCTGTTGAAGCAATTCTTCGACTAAATAATCGTACTGTACGAGCATGTCTCCACCTTCAAACTGTGCCGGCAAATGTCGGTTGCCAAGCTGATGAGCAATTTCTCCCATTTGCTGAATATCAATCGGCTGAATGGTTAAAATATCGTCTGCCAGCACCTGCACAACAATCATATTGCTTTCATCCATAAACAGCACATCGCCATCAGTGAGCTCACGGTTTTCTTTTAGACGAATTCCTAGTTCCTTGCCGTGATCTGTTACAACGCGCTGAACGCGTTTTACTAAGTGATCACTTTCGATATATACCTTTTCTATATGTGGAGCCCGTTTTTCTAATGTTGCCATATTTCCGATAATTTTTTCGATTACCATTTCTTTCACCTCAAAATAAAAAGTATCGCTGCGCCATAGGAACAACTTCTGCTGCTTCACATGTAATCATTTGTCCATCTACTTTTACTTCGTACGTTTGGGGATCAACTTCAATTTTAGGCATTTCCCCGTTTAACTTCATATCTGTTTTTTTTAATTGACGAATATTTTTAACCGGTTTAAGCAGCTTTTGTAACCCCAGTTTCTCGTCCACTTTGTTCTCGTAAGCTGCTTTTGACACAAATGTAAGAGACGTTTTAGCTCTTGCTTTTCCATAAGAAGCAAACATCGGACGGTATAAAACCGGCTGTGGAGTTGGAATTGAAGCGTTAGGATCTCCCATTAAGCTGTATGCAATCAAACCGCCTTTTACAATCAAGTCAGGCTTTATTCCAAAAAACGCTGGCTCCCATAGGACTAAGTCAGCCATTTTCCCTGTTTCTACCGATCCTACGTATTCGGAAATTCCATGAGCGATAGCTGGATTAATCGTATATTTAGCTACATAGCGTTTGACGCGTGCGTTATCGCCGGCTTCGCTGTCACCATCAAGTTTTCCTCGCTGCTTTTTCATTTTATCAGCTGTTTGCCACGTTCTTGTAATCACTTCGCCTACACGTCCCATTGCTTGAGAATCTGAAGAAATCATACTGAATACACCTAAATCGTGTAAAATATCTTCAGCTGCAATCGTTTCTTTGCGAATGCGAGAATCAGCAAAAGCGATGTCTTCTGGTACAGAGGGATCAAGATGATGACATACCATGAGCATATCTAAATGCTCTTCAAGCGTGTTGACAGTATAGGGTCTTGTTGGATTAGTTGATGATGGAAGCACGTTTGGAAAGCTTGCCATTTCCATAATATCAGGCGCATGTCCGCCTCCAGCTCCTTCAGTATGGTAGGTATGAATGACTCGATCACCAATCGCTGCAATCGTATCTTCGACAAATCCGCCTTCATTTAAAGTATCTGTATGAATCGCAATTTGAACATCGTACTCGTCTGCTACCTGTAAGCTTGTATCAATGGCAGATGCCGTGGTTCCCCAGTCTTCATGAAGCTTAAGTCCAATGGCTCCTGCTTCAATTTGCTCAATTAAAGGCTCTTTAGCACTTGCATTCCCTTTTCCTAAAAAGCCAATATTCATTGGAAATGCTTCAGCAGCTTCGAGCATTCGTTCAATATGCCACGCTCCAGGTGTACAAGTGGTAGCTTTTGTTCCTGTGGCCGGTCCCGTTCCTCCTCCAATCATTGTTGTAACTCCAGAGGCAAGAGCAGTTTCAATTTGCTGCGGACAAATGAAATGAATATGTGCATCAATACCGCCGGCGGTTACAATTTTCCCTTCTGCTGCAATCACTTCTGTACTCGCCCCAATGATGATGTCTACTTCATCCATCAGCAGGGGATTACCCGCTTTTCCTATGGTTTGAATGAGTCCATCTTTTATTCCAATATCTGCTTTATATATGCCTGTATAATCAACAATAATTGCATTTGTCAACACTAAGTCCGCTGCTTCGCTTCGTGTTGCAAGAGGATGCTGCCCCATTCCGTCACGAATGACTTTTCCTCCGCCGAACTTTACTTCATCTCCGTACGTTGTGAAATCTTTTTCAATTTCAATGAATAGCTCTGTGTCTGCTAAACGAACAGCATCTCCGACGGTTGGTCCAAACATATCTGCATACTGACGCCGGGACATTTGAAAACTCATCTTATATATCTTCCTTTCTATCAGAAAGCGATCTGTTTGTTTTATTGTTAAGACCGTAGACTTCTCTTGTTCCGGAGAAAGCAACGAGATCGACTTCTTTTGCATCACCTGGTTCAAAACGAACGGCTGTACCGGCCGGAATATTTAAATGATAGCCAAGCGAAGCTTCGCGGGGAAACTCGAGTGCAGCATTCACTTCAAAAAAATGAAAGTGAGACCCTACTTGAACAGGTCGATCGCCTCTATTGATTACAGTCACGCTAATCGATTTCTTACCGTTATTACATGTGATTGGATCTTTTTTCAAAAAATATTCCCCTGGAATCATATCTTTCCCTCCTCTTAACGAATTGGATCGTGCACAGTGACGAGCTTGGTTCCGTCTGGAAAGGTAGCTTCTACTTGAATATCATGAATCATTTCCGGAATACCTTCCATTACATCTTCTCGTTTTAAAATCTTGGTCCCTTCTTGCATTAGCTGTGCTACCGTCTTGCCATCACGAGCTCCTTCCATAATTTCATATGTAATGATCGCTACTGCTTCGGGATAGTTAAGTTTTAATCCTCTTGTCTGACGGCGTCTTGCTAAGTCTGCAGCTACGACAATCATTAATTTTTCTTGTTCTCTCGACGTAAGTTTCAATGAAAGCTTCCTTTCTGCTAATCTATTTTCTTGTTAACATCAAATGTGATATTTTCTAACACAAATACATAACTAATTATAGTAAATTTTCTGATAAAAAACAAAGGATTTATCTCTTCTGATAAAAAAAGATGAGCATATTTGCTCACCTTTTACTCTTTTGAAATCGCTTGTGTTTTCCATTTCTGCAGGTGTTTCCAGCCCAAACCTTCAGCTAGCTGACGTTTTGCATAGTCTACTCCTTTTTCAATAGAAGCTTCATACCCAAATAAATAATAGCGCAAGCCAGCGTTTAATACTACTTGATTATAGACGTAAGTCAGTTCGGAAGAAGATTCACCCTCCAGAATGCGCGTCACATATTCCGCTTGTTTTTCAACACTTATTTTCTTTTCAAAGTGCTCTTCTTCCACAAACAGTCCGTATTCTTTTGGATTGACGATAAACGACTCCATCTCTCCTTCTGAGATCGTAAAAACAAAGCTGCTTCTATGTACAGGTACATCTTCAGATCCTTCTATCCCTTGCACCACGTATACATGTTTGAAAGGCAGAGAAGCAAAAATAGGCACAATCTTATTAATGGCCGTTCGATGAAAAGCCCCCATCATTAAAGAAGAAGCATTTGATAAGTTTAGTAGTTTTTCAACCGTATTAATAAGTGTCCTTACACCTATTTCATGACGAACTTGTTTGATGCGGCTAAGAGGATAAGAGATTGTTTCGGCATTTGCAAAGCCAATTTTTAACGTTTCAAAAGCATGACCGATGTCTTCAATCGTTTGAGCTTGAGGGATCTGTAATGAATGAAGTACGTCTTCAATCGTTGTTCCAAACTTTGGAGGAAGCGCTTCTGTACAGTGTAAAAAAGCTGGCACACCTCTTTCAGCTAATAAAATCGATACAGGAATGGTCGCAAAAAATGAATTCCTCCCTGCATAAGGGCTTGCAAAATCAATTGATTTATCTTTTAACGGCTGAGACAGCGGTATTTCTTTTGTTTTTTCACGAAAAGCATGAACGAATCCCAATAGTTCATCTGCATTTTCAGTTTTAATACGTTCCGCGATAAAAAAAGCAGCGATCTGAGCATCCGTAGCTTGTCCAGAAGCGATTAAGCGAGCTGCTTCTTTTGCTTGTTCATACGTTAAGTCAGTTGATCCCCTTTTTCCGCGCGCTATTTCTTTGATAAATTGCTGCATATCGTACACTTCCTTTTTAACTGAATATTTGTACATTGTATCACATATTTTCTTTGTTCCTTAGATTATCTTCTATCAAGTACGCAAACTGCTAAAAAATATGAAATTAAAGGAAAAGTACTAGTTCTTTTATAACCTAATATAGTATAATCTATCTGCTATACTATTATTTGGATATTTGGGGGACTTTACAAATGAAAAAAGAGAAACTACTTGTACCATTTATAGCAGCATCTGTTTTAGTAGGAGCATCGGTGACAACGCCTGTTTTTAGTCACTCTGCTTATGCTGCTTCTTCTGTCAGCGTTTATCAAAAAGACGTTAATTCGCTAGCAGATTATTACGCACCATTTTATAAAACCGTAGAAAAAAAGCTAAAAGAAATTGAAGGAATAAAAGATGACGAAAAAGCGTTAGCTGCATATGATCAGCTTGCGGATCAAATTGACCAGTTTCTAACAAAGACTGATAAAAATTATGCGATGAATCACCTTAATTCAGAAGCTGATCAGCTTCAAGGGTATTTATACGACAGCTTAATTGCTCTTTATAATTACATTGTGGATCTTGAAGACTATGCGTATGGAGATGTAAGTGACGCGGAATTTAATAAGATCTCTGCAAATTTTGAAAAAGAAATCAACGCATACAATACGCAATTTCAACAAAAAGCGAAGAGCTATAAAACGAAGCGAAAAGTAACGTTTAACGCAAATATGAGTTATTTGCTTGATGAAGATATTCAACCTTCACCAACAGCTCCATCTACACCGGCTGATAGCAATGGCACCTACACGGTGAAAAAAGGAGACACGCTGACAGCAGTTGCTAAAAAGTACGGCATGACGGTAGCAGAATTAAAAAAATTAAACAATTTAAAAACAGATGCGCTAAAAGTTGGACAAGTGCTGAAAGTGAAAAGTGCAAGCGCATCTTCGCCGGCTCCAGCACCTCAAACTTCCGTTAGTGCAAAACAGCAGCAAATTGTATCATATGCCAAAACGCTAATTGGAAAGCCATATAAATATGGAGGCACGACACCAAAAGGTTTTGATGTATCAGGGTACACACAGTATGTATATAAAAACGCGGGTTCAAATATTTCTATCCCCCGTACAGTAGCAGATCAGTATAAAAGCGGCGCGGACGTAAAGCAAAACAGCCTGCAGGCTGGAGATGTAGTTTTCTTTAAAAACGGCAAATCCGTTTCAGTCGTAGGAATTTACCTAGACAAACAAGAATTCATTTATGTCAGCAGCAAAGGCGTTAAAACGCAATCACTTTCAACAGCGTACTGGAAAAACAGCTATGCGGGCGCAAAGCGTATTATAAAGTAAAAAGAGGTGCCATAAGGCACCTCTTTTGTTTTACTAGCTATGTATTTCTATACTAGACTAGCAATTTTATAAAGAACTTCTTAGTTCATAACCGTGATTTTAACAGATTTTCTTCCGAACTGTTGAGCATCACCTTCAGAAGGAACGAATACATCAATTCGATTACCTTTAATTGCTCCACCTGTATCGGCAGCTACAGCTTCACCATAGCCTTCTACATAAACTTTCGAACCTAATGGAATAACGCTAGGGTCAACAGCGATTACTTTTTGATTTGGATTTGCTTTTAAATCCACTCCTGTAGCAGTTGTACCGCTACATCCAGCACAATTAGCCGTATAGGCAGTTGCTTCAACTGTCATTGATTTGCCGCTGGCTTGTTGTGACGATTCAGCAGGTTGTTGTTCTTTTTGAGCCTGTTCAGCTTGAGCTTGCTGCTGCTCTTTTTGAGCCTGTTCAGCTTGAGCCTGCTGCTGCTCTTTTTGAGCCTGTTCAGCTTGAGCCTGCTGA
>NZ_JBYSWQ010000007.1:0-135730 GCF_058781295.1 Priestia sp. FW507-14D1A | reverse complement strand
TTTGAGCCTGTTCAGCTTGAGCCTGCTGCTGCTCTTTTTGAGCCTGTTCAGCTTGAGCCTGCTGCTGCTCTTTTTGAGCCTGTTCAGCTTGAGCCTGCTGCTGCTCTTTTTGAGCTTGTTCAGCTTGAGCTTGCTGCTGTTCTTCTTGAGTTTGTTCAGCCGGCGCTTGAGCTTGCTGAGCTTCTGGAGCAGCTTGGGCTACTGAAGGGCTTGATTGCTGAGCTTGGCCGTTTGGAGACTGAATTTTTAATTGTTCGCCAGGATAAATTAAATCTGACTTCAGTCCGTTCCATTCTTTAATTTGATCTACCGTCACGCCGTATTGCTGACTGATGGACCATAATGTGTTTCCTTGCTGAACTTTGTGCGTCATTTCTTTTATAGTAGCTACGTTTAATTCTTGATTTGGATAAATAATATTAGATGTTAAGTTATTTGCATCTTTTAGCTCGTCTACGCTCACGCTGTGCTTTTGAGCGACTTTCCATAACGTATCACCTTTTTCTACGTGATACGTTCCGCTTGTAGAAGCAGAAGCTGCACCTACAAATCCCGCTGAAAGGATTGCTGTTGTTCCTAGAGTAAATATAAATTTTTTCATTACGAATACCTCCTTATTTACTCAATGATTGAATAATATCATCCTCACATTTCACAGCCGTTACAGAGCCATGCTACTTTTATTACAAAACTTAACAAAACAGAACATTCAATCGTAATATTTCTGATAATTTGGCTATATGATGAAACGTTTCTACTTTTTACTGTTTTTTATTGTTGTTTTTACTAAAATAGTTAAATTTCTCTATCGTTACTGGCTATGCCTCTTCTTTTTTATTGACCATTTAACGGGTATATTAAGTTTTTTTCATAACAAAAAAAGAGGTTGGGACATAACGAAATGAATCCAGTCAACTGCTAGAAGGAACTACATAAATGAAACCTATGTTCACCATAACAAAAAAAGCGAACCTCTCATCAAAAATTTTGATGAGCGGTTCGCTTTTCAATTCGGCTAAACTACTTTTGTCTCAGCTTTTTTATTTCTTGTTAAATCCTTGCTTTTCAACGAATTCTTTCATATACATACGCTTAGGATTGGAAAGCATTTCAGCCATTTGACCAGTCCATGTGTCTTGGCGTTTGCCATTTGTTCTTTCATTGTAATAAGCAGAAATTTCTTCGTTATACGCTGTTAATTCTTTTTTCGTCTGCTCATCGTTCGGCTCATATGTTTCTTCATGATACACATGTTTAAATGGTAAGCGCGGCTTTTTATCCGTAATACCCGCTGGATGTCCAACCGTTAGACCAAATAACGGGATTACATGATGAGGCAGTTTTAACACTTTGCTTACTTCTTCTAATTCGTTACGCAAACCGCCAATGTAACAAGCTCCAAGTCCCATTGATTCAGCAGCAAGCGTTGCATTTTGCGCAGCAAGGGCAACGTCAATAATAGCTACCATAAACTGCTCTGTGCTTTCGAGCGCTGTCGATAAATCTTTTTTCTCCATTTGCGCAATGACATCATGACGGTGAAAGTCAGCGCAAAATACAAAGAAGTGGCCATTTGTTTCTACGTAAGGCTGATTTCCTGCTAATTGAGCAAGCTTTCGCTTCGTTTCTTTATCTTTTACTCCAATAATGGAATACGCTTGAATATAGCTTGATGTGGAAGCTGCCTGTGCGCTTTCTACAATCGTCTGAATTTGCTCTTCGGACAATGGTTTGTCTTCATATTTGCGAATAGAACGATGATTTAAAATCGTTTCAATAACTGAATTCATATTATAATCTCCTTTTACTTCATTTAACCTTCTACAGATGTTATCTCTACAGTTAGTTTATCGAATGTAAAAAGAAATAACCAATGTTCTGCTTAAAATTGATTTTGACTTGTCTCATATCGATACAGCTTAAAATGATCTGCAAGCACGCGATCTACTTTTACTTCTAAGCTGTCTACATATTCGTCCATTCGTTTTATCAAGCGGTTTCGTTTCACATCATTTTCTAAAATGTTCTTAAGCTGCTGCTCAAAGGCTTCAGCATCATTAAGCGGTATCAGCAGCTCTTTTTCTTTGAGATATTCAATGTTAATTTGTTCTTGACCGGGAAGAGATGAGTGAATAAAAATAGGTAGTCTCTTGTGAAGGGCTTCGCTAATTGTCACTCCCCCCGCTTTTGTGACAATGGCATCTGCTCCCTCATATAAATCATTCATTTTCTCTCTCGATTTTACATACGAGACCGCTTTAATTCTCGGGTGGTTTAATTTTATTAGTTCTTGATACAACTTTTTGTTTTTTCCGCACAGCACATAATACATATACGTACAGTTTTGCGGAAGCTGCTGAAGCATTTTGCGTACATTTCCAAGGCCGGAATTCCCTCCGGCAATCAGTATATGTTTCTGTGGCATGAGATGGTCAATCCGTCTTTTTAAAAACGCTTTATGAACCGGAATTCCCGTTACATAAATAGAAGACTCTTTTACACCGTGAACGTTTTGTAAAAACGCTTTTGTATCCTGATCAGGTACGCAGTGAAGCTCAATTCCATTTTTACCCCATACGTCGCTTACTAAGAAGTCGGTGTATACGTTTATAATAGGAAGATCAATGATTCCTTTTTCTTTTAACCCGCTTAATACACAGGAAGGAAAGCTGTGGGTACAAACAATGACATCCGGCTGCTCTGCATCAATTAACTTCTTCATATGGTATTCGATAATCGGCCACTTTTTCACAACAAAGTCATCCATCGTATGGTCGTTTTTTTTGTATACATGACCGTAATAAAATTTTTCAAACTGCTTTGGAAAAACAGAAATCCATTTCATGTATATTGATGAAATCATTTGTTCAAGCGGTTTGCTCCAATAGCTTAAACAATCAATTTTTTGACAAATAACGTGCGAAAAACGCTCCATGATGGCATCCATAACGGCGTCTGCTACTTGGTGATGACCAGATGGCATCTGAAAAAGCGGTAAGAATAAAACCTTCCTCATTGACCATCCCTCCTCTCAAGACGTTTTCGGTTTCTTGTTCTTTTTATAAGTAAATAAATGACAAAAAAAGCTACAGCGCCCATGATAATATACGAAATATGAATTCGATCTCCTACGTAGTAACCCAAAATCAGAAAAGAAAGGACCCATACTAGACTTCCTACTACCGATAACAATAAATAAAGCAAAAACGGATAGCGACTTATTCCCGCCATATATGGGCTAATCTGACGCAAGCCTGGAATATATAAACCAAATAAAATGGTCCATATCCCATATTTATGGTAGCTGCCGCTTGCCGCTTCAATTTTTTCTTTGGTTAACCCTACGTATTTTCCGTACTTATCGAAAAATGGGGTTCCCGCATACCTTCCTAGCCCGTAAGCAGTAAGCATTCCAGTTATAACACCTAAAAAAGCAAAAAGAGATGATTCGTATAAGTTCAGCTGATGTTTGGCAATAAACATGCCTAATAATATTAAAAATGATTCTTCAGGCGCTGGAATTCCAACAATCCCACAAAAAAGTACAAGTAAAATAACAATATAACCATAGGAATGTATATACTGAGAAATAATTGTTAAGTCCACTGCTCGCTCCTCTATTTACGATTGATTCATCAATTGCTGCATGGTTATACTTTCATACCCTTGCTGTTTTAAGTAAGGTAAAAATTCTTCTAACGCCGCAATCGTCATTTCAGGTGCTTTTTCATCTGCTCCCGGGGTATCTCCATTATCGTGTAAAACAAAAATGGCTCCATCTTCTACTTTACGCATTAGTTTTTGAACTAATGCCGTTTTCGTTGTTTTTAGTGTCCAATCCTGAAAGATTCCTGTCCAGATCACAAGGTGATATGGCTTGGCCATTGATAAACTGCTCATATTTAAATGTCCCCACGGCGGACGATAAAAAAGCGGCTTTTGATTTGTTACTTTCTCTATAACCTGTGCACATTGATGAATTTGTCTTTTTAATTGCCAAGGTGTTTGCGTCCATGCACTCACATGACGATGATGATGTATAGCTACTTCATGTCCTTCATCGATCATCCTGTTTAAAATAGACGGGTGTTTTTCCCCTAGTTCTCCCACAATAAAAAAAGTAGCTTTCATTTCATGCAGTTTGAACAAGTCCAAAATTTTTGGCGTATAAACAGGATGAGGTCCATCATCAAATGTTATAGCTATTTTATGCTTTTTTATCCCTTTTATTATGACTGATGAATGATAGCGACGGTAAAGGGTTTGCGAAATAATGGTATATACACATATAACCATTAGAACGAAAAGTAAAACAATAAAAAAACGAGTCATATGCTTTTAACCATCCTTTTGAATTTAAATCCTGCATTTATTATAACGGTTTACTCAGACTTTGGTTTCATTTTTTTGTGATAGAAGCCAGGAATTTTAAAATAATTTGATACTTTACCTAAAAATAGCTATTCTTCAAGGATATACCGGAAATAAAATGATATCATAAAATTTCCCTTCATTCAGTAAAAAAAGTACTTTTTACCATTTATATCTATCTTTTGTACGATAGCTTTCATTATTTTTTAAAAATAAAAAAACTTTCCGCACGAATGCGGAAAGTTTTTAAATTAAAATTTTGCTCGATACCATTTTTCAGCTGCTTCAATTTCTGTTCGTGTTAGCTGATGGCCAAATGATTCCCAATGCACCTGTACGTCCGCTCCAGCTTTTTCTAAAAGCGCAGAAAGTTCTTCCGTTTCTGATGCTGGGCAAATAGGATCGTTTGTGCCTGCGCCAATAAAGATAGAAGCGTCGGTCTTAGGCACTTCAATTCCTCTTCTTGGAACCATCGGATGAAGAAGAGCCGCCCCTTTTAAAGAATTTTCATAATGAAATAGCAAACTTCCTGCAATATTGGCACCATTTGAGTAGCCTACAGCTACGATGTTGTGTCGGTCGAATGAGTATGTTTCAGCCGCTTCATCTAAAAATTGATGAAGTTCTTTTGTGCGTTCAATTAAATCTTCTATATCAAATATTCCTTCTTGTAAACGTCTAAAGAAACGAGGCATTCCGTTTTCTAGTACATTTCCTCTTACAGATAATACGGAGCAAGAGGAATCAATCATATCTGCAACAGGGAGCAGATCTTGTTCTGTACCTCCGGTACCATGCAACAGCAATAAAGTCGGTTTCGTCTCGTCCGTTCCTTTTTTAAAAATATGTTTCACGTATATCCACTCCTTTTGAATATCTCGAATTAAAGATAATTTTATTATAAGAACTTTCGAAGCATTTGTAAAGGAACTACTGTCAAAGAAATACCTGTATGTTTTGCTGACAGTATCACATAATACTGAATAACTTCATATGGCCATTGCTCATATGCAGCTAGGTATTTAATTCGTTTGACTTACAGCGAGGAAAGAAATATTCCACTTTTAGCTAAGTGCTCCCGTCAAAAGGTGGATAATGATTAAAACTCGCCCGTCCTCCTTCGTATAAAAAGTGCCCTAGTCTGATAAATTAGTTAATTTTTTCTTTATTTCGTTACTTTCAACAGATATCAGCATTTATACCCGAACGTACTAAATCTTATTTCTTATACGTGTTATAACAACTTTTTTCTATGAGAAACAGAACGTAAAATACCAGCTTGTTTTTTCATAAAGGGGAACAAAGCCCCGAATGGTGCTTTATACGACTTTATTTGACAAACACAAATTTATGGGTAAACTAAGTTCAGATGATTGTATTTCACTTTGTTTCAGTTTAATAAAAAAACGAAGCATCTGCGAGTAAGCAAAAAATAACTGCGTAAAGAGCTATTCATGTCAATCATCTTATACCCTAAAAACTTACCTGCACTTGAATAATAGCCTTTATTAAACTTAGCGCGTCAGCTTGTGAACGTTAATACTTTATCACCCATCTCTCTGTTAAAAGATTGAATGGGTCAACAAACTTCAGCATTCTTTACATAACGACCTTGTAAAGACGAAGAATGTAGCTATGTGTGAACATGGAATTATTACTTAGTGGAGTGAACCAACATGAGGAAATTTATTTTAGCCTTTTTAGTCGTTGTTTTAATTGTAATGCTGGGAGTTACCTATGTATTAAAGCAATTTCAGCAAACGGCTGATTTATCTTACTCGAAACTGCAGTCGGTTCAAAGTACGGTAGTCTATGACAAAAATGACCGTAAGATTGACGAATTGTATAAAACCGTTCCCCGTCAAAATGTTTCGAGCAATGAAATTCCCGATTATGTAAAAATGGCGTTTGTTGCAACGGAAGACCGTCGCTTTTACAAGCATTTTGGGATTGATTTACAAGGTATTGGCCGCGCCCTTTTTAAGAACATTGTAACAATGAGTAAAGCTGAAGGCGCAAGTACCATTACACAGCAGTTAGCAAGAAATCTTTACTTATCTAGTGATAAGACCATTAAACGTAAAGTAGATGAAATGTTTCTATCACTAGGCTTAGAAAGACAATTTACAAAAGATCAAATTTTGGAATTATATTTAAATCAAATTTATTTCGGAAGCGGTGTATATGGTATTGGTGCAGCTTCTCAGCTTTATTTTAATAAGCCTGTATCAGATTTAACCGTAGGCGAAGCTGCGCTTTTAGCGGGACTGCCAAAAGCGCCGAGTACGTATTCACCAAGCAATAGTACAGAAAAAGCGACAGCCCGACGAAACGTTGTATTGAAACTGATGCATGACCAAAACGTTATTAGCGATACTCAGTATCAGCAAGCGTTAAACGAACGTGTAGTCGAGCCTAGTGTTCCTGTTAAAAAACCGAACTCTAATCAAGCATTTATTGATTATGTAATTAAAGAAGCTGCTCAACAGTATGGCGTATCTGCTGATGACCTTTATAAGGGTGGTTATGCCATTTATACAGATTTAGATCCTAATTTACAGGAATCGATTAATAACTCTGTAGCAAATCATACGTTCCGAGATGATGCCATCAACAGCAAAGTAGAGGTTGGAATTTCAGCTGTCAACCCTAAAACAGGTGGGATTTCAGCGATGTATGGAGGACGCAGCTATGAGCGAAACGGCTTAAACCGTGCTACAAGCGGCTATCAGCTTGGTTCAGCTATTAAGCCTTTAGCCGTATATGGCCCAGCCTTAGAAACTGGAGATTATACACCAACTTCACTCTTAAGTGACGAACGACAAGACTTTGGCGGTGGTTATAGCCCTAAAAACGCAGAAGGTGAATATCAAAAGCATGTGACAATGCGTGAAGCACTTACTCGTTCACTCAACGTTCCAGCTGTTTGGCTTTTAAAACAAATTGGTATTGATACAAGCGCAAAATTTATGGAAAAAGCTGGACTTCCTCTTGAAGATGACGATAAGTCAAAATTAGGGCTTGCTCTTGGAGGAACGACGACAACGTTCTCTCCCCTTCAGTTAGCACAAGGATATACAACTTTTGCTAACAAAGGTGTTATGACTAAGCCGTACGCAATTCGAAAAATTGAGATGCGCGACGGTGAAGTGAAAAAGCCAGACATTCAGACAGAGAGAGTAATGAGTGAAGAAAATGCGGATACAATGACATCCATGCTGCAAGATGTGATTGAAAAAAGCTATGGAACAGGTGTTAACGCTCGTTCTTCCCGAGATGCTGCAGGTAAAACTGGTACAACCAACGATGTCAAAGATGCTTGGTTTGTCGGGTATACCGATGATGCAGTCGTTTCTATCCACGCTGGCTTTGATAATGCTAATTCTACGCAAACAACGAAATACTTATCAGGCGGCGGCGGACAAGACCCTGCTACACTGTTTAGCTCAATTATGAATAACTGGTAACAAAAAAACCTCCAACTTCACCGTTGGAGGTTTTTTAAGATAAATGCGTTTTATGCTTAAGTGAAAAAAAGGAAACGTTGATGACTTTGCAAATCGTTACATAATGCAGAACGGTCAAGACAACCACGCCACAGTTCATTCCGATAATAATTCCCTGCATGCCAATATTTGTTTGTGATCCTAAGAAAAACATCAGGGAAAAAGATACAATATGAGACCAAATCGTATGATAAAAAGCATCTTTTACATAGCCAAGTCCAATTAAATAAGCTTGAAGCGGAACAGCAAAGAAGTGAAAAAGAAAATACGGCCATAAAGCCTTTAGATAGTACACGGCCTCTGTAGAATGAAAAAACAAGTTAGTAAGTGGCTCAGCAAAGAAATACATTGCCACTATAGACGGAATCCCATATAAAAATGTCATTTGCATACTTTGAGTCAAAAGTCTTTGAAGCTGTTCTTCCTGATTTTTCGCATGAGCTTCAGATACAGCAGGTATTAGTGCTACTAAAAGAGAATGAGCAAAGAAAGCTGGAAAAAAGCCGATCGACATCGCTACACCTGTTAGCATACCAAAATGCTGCGTGGCCCCGGTTAAAGTCATGCCCGACAAAACGAGCGCGTGTTTGATTAAAAACGGCTGAACAGCATTACATACCGCATTAAATAAACGCAGTCCCGTGGTCGGAAGTGAGACGCCTAACAGCTTTTTCCGAATCTCACTTGGAGAAAGCAAAGGTCTGTGCCCTCTTGATAAAACACTTAACTGAGTAACATACGTGATAAAAAAATAAAGTAAAATAACAGCTTCGGTTCCAATTAGCGTACAAATCGCAATAAACAGCGACATTTTAACATCTGTGAAAGCAAACATTTGAAAAACAACAAATAAAATCGTTAGCTGAAAGGCTTTGCGGATAAAATTAGACACGGCGATAGTCGTCATATTATTTTTACCCGTAAAATATCCACGAAGCACGGCTGAAAATGAAACAACCGGAATGAAACATAGTACAACCCATTTTAAGTAAGGATGATAGTGACTGAAAAATGGAAAGGCTGCTAATACGGCCAGTGTAATAAAAAAGATTCCCAAGCTCACAGCAGTCGCAAAAATGGTGGCATGCTTCATCATATGCTGATGTTCTTTGCGGTGATGTTCGGCCAAAAATTTAGAAATAGAAATAGGCAGTTCTAAGTTGGCTACGGTGGCAATAAGAAAAATGATAGGAAGAACAGTCATGTACATGCCCATGCCTTCCCTTCCTAATTCTCTAGCAAGTACCATATTTACAAGAAATTCAATTAACTCTCCTGCAAAGGCAGCACCTGCTAGAATAAACGTTCCCTTCAAAAAAGTGTTCATCTCGTTATCTCCTCTATCTCCCGTCCTTTTTCATCACTACCTCTTCTCTCTATGTATATGACAAGCCCAATCCGAATTATTTATCTAATTGTATTTTTTCGGTGTACAAGTTCTTGTATAATGTTCAACCTATGTGAAAAAAAACCGTTATATGCCTTTTTCACATAGGAAATTCATTCATTTCTTATACTTTGGCTCTTGAGACTTACATAGAAAAACAGAAGACCGAATGAATCTGCTGATTGCTAATGGGAATAGAGCATGTTGTTTTAATGTAACAAATTCACATATTAGTTAAGCGTCTTTATTCACTATTTTCTGTGGATGCACTTCTTTTTTTGACACCGAAGCGTTTTTGCCTAGTACAACCGAAAAGACAACAATTATTGCTATAGCAAGAGTAAAAAGTGTAATTGTTTCACCTAGAAATAGAGCTGCAAACAGAATCATTAAAAATGGCTGTAAATATTGAACCTGGCTAACTCTGGCTATTCCACCCATAGCCATCCCGCTGTACCAAGCAACATATGCTAAAAATTGACTCACTACTGAGAGATAAATCAAACTAACCCACGCTTGTAAAGGCGCATGGAGCATTTCAGCTGTAATGCTTAGTCCTACTGGAATCATAAAAAATGGTGCACCGATGATAATGGCCCAAGCAATTACTTGCCAGCTGCCTAATTCTCTTGCTAGCCCCCCTCCTTCTGCATAGCTCAGTCCAAGTATCAGCACCGCTGCTAGTAAAGCTGCATCGGCAAACTGCAGTTGACCGAATCCGAGGTGAAGAGCATACACGATAACAGCTGCCGAACCGATTATACTTGAGACCCAGAATTTTAAAGAAGGACGTTCACCCCCTCTAAACATCGCAAAACCGGCTGTGGCTAATGGTAAAAGAGCGAGTTCAACCGCTCCGTGAGAAACAGGCAATGATTTCATTGCCCAAGAAGTGAGCAAAGGAAACCCTAAAACTGCGCCTAAAGCGACGATCACCAGACTTTTAAATTGGCGAAGAGAAGGAAATTTTTCTTTTCGTACAATCAATATCACAGCTACTAAAACAGCAGCTACAGCTGTTCTTCCTAAACCAGCGACTGTCGTTCCGAAATACTTGACTGCAATGCTTGTAGAAGGAAGGGTTAAGCTAAAACAGATAACGCCTACTAATCCCAACAATACGCCCATTTTCTCTCTAATTTCTTTTTGCATCTTACCCTACCCCTGTCTTTTTATTTTTCAGAACTGTACCATTTTTCTAAAAAAAGTTCTGATATAATTAAAAGGATAGCGCAGGACAACTAGTAAAATAAATCATTCTTTTACCTATCTGTAAGGGTACAAATTAAAGGAGTAGGACCTATGAGTTTAAAATATCTGAAAATCATGGAAGAAATTAAGCTTGGCCTAGCAAATGGATCGTTTATTGCAGGTGGTAAACTCCCTTCTGTTCGCCGACTCTCCCAACATTTTTCGTGCAGCAAGAATACCGTTATCAAAGCGTACAGCGAACTAGAAAAAGAGCATTTAATTTATTCTGTTCCTAAAAGCGGCTACTACGTTGTGGCAGAATTTCAACATAAGACGAATGAAAATGAAGTGATTGATTTCTTGTCTGCTGGTCCAGATAAAAACGTTATGCCTTATCTTGAATTTCAGCATTGTATAAACCAAGCGATTGAACACTACAAAGAAGAGCTTTTTACATACTCTGATCAACAAGGCTCTTACTCATTGCGGGTACAGTTAGTGAAACACTTGCAGAACTTACAGGTGTTCACTCAAGCTGAAAGGTTAGTTGTTGTATCCGGGTCTCAGCAAGCTCTTCACTTACTAGTTTCTATGCCCTTTCCAAATGGGAAAAATAATATCCTAATTGAACAGCCCACTTATTTCGGTTTTATCGAGTCTCTTACGCTGCACCAAGCTACTACTTTTGGGATTGAGCTATCAATGGAAGGGATTGATCTTGATCGTTTGGAGTACATTTTTCGAAATAATGATATAAAATTTTTCTACATTATTCCAAGATTTCACAATCCTCTTGGGCATTGTTATACAAATTTTGAGAAGAAAAAAATCGTGGAGCTAGCCGAAAAATACGATGTATATATAGTGGAAGATGACTTTTTGGGCGACCTTGATCCCGATGCAAAATCAGATCCTTTATTTTCTTTTAATCCTTGTGGACGAGTTATTTACATTAAAAGCTTTTCGAAAATCTTTCTTCCTGGGTTACGTATTGCTGCTGTCGTGCTTCCTTCGTTAATGAATAGCAACTTTTTACGATATAAATTCAGTTCAGATTTTAATAGTTCAGCGCTTTCCCAAGGTGCTCTTGAAATTTATTTGAAAAGCGGCATGTTTACGAGTCATCTTAAAAAGATAAAAGAGGTATACCATACCAAAATGCAAACTCTTGTAGAAGCATGTGATTCACTCCTACCCGCTTATACACATTTTTCTAAACCAACTTCAGGATTCTATTTATCCATTAGTTTGCCTGAGCATGTGACAGCAAAACAGATCGTTCACATGCTAAACGAGCAGCACATATATGTTGATGATGCCTCTAGATTTTTTTTACCAGAATACAAACGAGACACTCTTCTCCGATTAAGCATCTCACAAGTAGATACGAATACGATCAAACGAGGAATTGAACAGCTGGCTCAGTGCATTACTTTAATTGATGATAGAAAACATCATCCTATTCCAAATAACCTTTTCCCCTTGTAGAATGGGAATTCAATGGACATACTAAACGAAAAGAAGCCAAGGAATTAGCATCCTTGACTTTTTTTATTTAACCGTAACGGTTATAAGAGGCATGTTATGCGTCCCTTTTGCAGAAACATGTGATTGCACGGTATATGTGCCAGGCTCAGAGAAAGATGTTTGTATTTCATATACACCTTCTCCTATTTGTTTAGGCTTTAACATCTTCCCTTTTCCTTCGCCATCTTTTTTCTCTATTTCAAATTCAATCATTTCAACATCATCATTTTTTACTTTTTCGTCTCCATATGTAACTTCGGCTTTGTAGATACCGCTTTCATTTTTCTGTAACGCCTCTGGGCCTTGAAGATTTACGTCCAACGGTTTTGGCTGCACAGCATTTGTGCTTTGAGCAGGTTCCTGACCACAGGCCGTTAAAAGTAAACAAAGACTGATTATAGATATACTTATTCTTTTTTTCATGTATTCATCTCCTTTTTAAACCTTTTGTTTAACTATAACGCGTATTGCAAAGAAAAAAATGAATTTTTCTAAAAAAGAAGGGTTTTTAAAGATTTTTTAAGAAAAAAAGTTCATACTGATACTAACTAGTTTTTTCCAAGGAGGAAGAAAATGAATTCAGCTAAATCTCCAGCTAAAAAATCATGGTTACAGACATTAATTAAAAATAAAAGCGAGCGTAAAAAAGTAATCTTTATCTTTACTATCTCTTTTTTACTAGTCGTAGCAGGGCTTATTTACATCCCTATTTATAAACATTCCCTTCCACTCGATTCTAAAATATATGAAGGAAATTTTAAAGAGCTTGGTTCAATTGCACGAATTGGTTTCTTTGCAGCTTTAGCCATTTATCCTATTTTTTTATTACTAAAATGGAAACCGTTATCGCACATAAAAAAAGGAAATTTTGAGTTAAAGCCGCTTATCCAATTTTTAGCCAAGTATGTTCGTCAGTGGCACGTTCCAATTGCTCTTATATCAACGGCTTTGATTATTTTGCATGGTTATATGGCTTTAATAAAAGGATTTCAAGCAAATTTTACGTACTTTTCAGGAATTATTACGATGGCTGTTCTAGCTTGTTTACTCGTGATGGGCGTGAAGCGCTATAAGCGTACAGATAAAAAGTGGCATCTTAAATTTGCTATCTCTTTTTTGGTTTTGTTTATGATTCACGCTACCTTTTCATAACTTGCCATTGTTTAAAGTTTTTTTATATAGGGTACAGTTCACAATGAATACATGATATGTATCACTATACGTTTTTACATCATTTAGGAGGTATAAACATGGCAAGAGTGTTAGCTGTATTATCAAGCGGATACGAAGAGAAAGATTATCACACAGGTTGGTGGGCAGAAGAATTATTTGCTCCGCTGCAAAAGCTTGAGGACGCAGGGCACACCGTTGATTTAGCCTCACCTTTTGGAGGTAAGCCGGAAGTAGACGTTCGAAGTATTTCAGAAGACTTTGATCCAGACGGAACGTATAAGAAATTATATGAATCAGGAAGAGCGGATCAGACAATGAAACTTGAAGAAGTAGAGGCTGAGAACTATGACGTTATTTTAGTAGTAGGCGGCCATGGCGCTATGTTTGACTTAGCAAAAAATGTGGACTTGCATGCACTTATGAACAAAGTGTACGACAACGGAGGTATTTTAGCAGCTGAGTGTCACGGACCTTCTGTTTTTGCTTTCTTGAAAGGATCCGATGATGAACTGTTAATTAAAGGACTAGACGTAACCGGTTATCCTGATGAAATTGAACCGGAAGAAGTACTTCCCTTTTTACCATACAGTTTAGAACAAGAACTTCGTGAAGTGGCTAACTACATCCCTGAGATGGATAAAAAAGCATATGCCGTTTGGGCAAATGATCAAATTGTCACAAGCCGAGATCCTTTTTCTTCTGAGTTAATGGGTGATGAATTAGTTAAAAAGCTAAATAAATAAACAAAAAAAGACTGCTTGAAAGCAGTCTTTTTTTGTTTGTTCTATAGGGATGTTTGAAACTGCTGCTCTACCAAACGCCGGTAAAAAGCATGAGAGGCTAACAGCTCTTTATGCGTTCCGCTTCCTGTAACTCTCCCTTCTTCTATTACAACAATTTGGTCTGCATTAATGACCGTAGATAGACGATGGGCAATGACGAGTGATGTGCGCTCTTTCATTACCGTTTCCAATGACTCTTGCACAAGCTTTTCTGATTCGGAGTCCAAGCTAGCTGTCGCTTCGTCCAGTAGTAAAAACTGGGGATTGCGTAACAGCGCTCGGGCAATTGCAATACGCTGTCGCTGTCCTCCTGAGAGATTAATACCTCTTTCTCCAATCATTGTTTCATATTGATCTTCAAAGGACTGAATGAAATGATGAGCATTCGCTAACTTCGCTGCTTCTTCTATTTCTTCATCCTCCACATGCCGCTCTAATCCGTAAATGAGATTTTCTCGAATTGTTCCTGCTAAAATCGGAGAATCCTGCTGAACATAGCTAAACAGGTGACGCCACGAACGTAAGTTGACGTTTTGACTGTCTGTTCCATCCAAGAATATGCGCCCCGATGAAGGCTCATAAAAGCGTTCGATAAGTGAAAAAACAGTAGATTTTCCAGCTCCGCTAGGTCCAACAAAAGCGGTAACTTCTCCTTTTTTAGCAGAAAATGAAACTTCCTGCAATACTGGTTTATCTTCATATTGAAAAGCAACTTTATCGAACCTTAAACTCCCTACCTGTTCAAGCACTTCTCCATTTTCATAGTTCTCTTCTTTCTCAGCTAATATATCAAAGATTCTTTCTGAAGCTCCTTTAGTTTGCTGAAAGCTCGTAACAAATCGGGTAAGTGAACCAACCGGAACCATAATTTGAAAAAGGTAAAGAACAAAAGCCACCAGCTCTCCTGCAGTGATAAATCCCTCACTCACCCGGTATGCACCAAACCCGACGATGGCAATCATAACAGCGGTCATCACCGTGCTAATAATCGGGGTAATGATCGCTTCAATTTTAGCTCTCTTTACACCGAAGAGGTAGAGTGACTGAAACGATTGTAAGCCGGAATCAACTTCTTTTTTCTCTGAACCGGATACTTTAATCAAGCGGATTTCACTCAGCATTTGAGCTAAAAAAGCCGTAAGCTTGGACATTTTATCCTGCTGCTCACGTGAAATTTTATGTATTTTTCTCGCTAGGGGCATAACCAGTACAAACATAACGGGAATAACCGCTAATAAAATGAGCGTCATGGGTACATCAAGCGTAAATAAAATAACAATGGCAACGATAATAGATAAAATGTTTTTAACAAAGTCAATCATTTCTGTTGACAATAAATTCATCACAATGGTTGTATCATTTGTAATGCGGCTTACCATTTCACCGGAACGGTTTTGGTCGTAAAATGAAACCGGAAGCTTTATGAGCTTGTTCCACACTTTATGTCTGAGTTCTTTTACAACACCTTGCCCTACTTGAGCAAGGAGATAAAGAGATAATGCGCTTGTTACCATTTGAGCAGCAAATAAACCAAGGAGTCCTGCTACAAGCTGCAGTGAGACGCCTACCGCAATTTTCTCCATCACTTCTTTAATCACAAGAGGAATAGAAAGCGACGCTCCGGTATTAATTAAGGCCAGTATGAACGAAATGAGTAGCTTTCCTGTCGGAGGGTTCGTTAGCAACCATAATTTTTTAAATGAAAAATGAATTCCTTTTTGCGTATTCATCTTAGTTCCTTTCTAATTCTTTTAATAGGTGGTATACACACTTTAGGCAGACACCACACAATTTACCTTCAAAGTTCTATCTTATTTTACACCATTTCCTTTCTAAACCTGAACATCTAAGCTTTTACCTATTTTTTAAACTCGTCTATACGAAAATGACAAGCTGGTCATATACTATGGTACACTGAATTCTTTTACTAGATGAGAGGTTGAATAAGAATGTCTGTTTATATTAAATCTATTTCTATTGGCACAATTTCTGGCGGGATCGTTATTTTTGGAAACGCAGGAAATATATCGCCTCCAAGCGGATCTGGTTCTAGCTCTGGTTCTGGTTCTAGTTCCCAAATGCCGATGCCTCCTTCTCCGGGAAAAGGCCCGAGAGATAACACCACTTTTAATGGCTAATAAAAAAACAGTGAGGTAATTCTCACTGTTTTTAGACTTGAATACTTGTCATCATCGCAATATAAAAAGCAAAAACAAACAAACCCGCACTTAATACGCTAAGCCATACTGTCTTTTTGTAAAAACAAATAAATAAATACACAAAAAACAGCAGTGCGACAAATAAGAACAGAATTCCTACAACCGTTACGTGAAAAGTTAGAGGAAGCGTCACTTGCTTTCCATAGATAAACGGAAGAATCGATGAATCCATTGCCATATGACTTATATTAGTTGGCGGCGATTGCGTCACCATCATAGCTGTAAATAAAAAAATGATAAGCAAAATAATGCTTTCTGCTCGAATCCACATCACGGGCTTATATTCTGGATGTTTTATCGTTTTTTTCATAAGAAAGCCATTGATGACGGCAAATGCAAGCAGCGGAATAATCGTAATATGCTTTAGTAAAAGAGACTGCCCGTAATCTGTAGCCCATGAATTTACATAGTTGGACAGGCCCATGATAATGACCATCGAAATGAACCCACTTAATGAAAGAAGCACAAAACAAGCGATTGCAAAAGGAGTAAACCAGCTTAAGAAACTTTTCCAATTGGAGGTTTCTTTTGAAAAAGCGGCAACAATCAGAACCACCCCTCCCCACAGTCCAACTGCTAAAATATGAAGAGAATGAGAAAGCATGCCGCTAAGCGCAGAAGCGGATGCTGCGTGACTTGCGTAGGCGATTCCTCCCACTAAGGCTACAGTCAGTAATGTATACATATGAGGGTGGCTCTCTATTGACACAGCAACCATACATAAAATAGCAATCAGCACAACAAAGATCCAGGCGTGTCCCGTTCTTGTTTCCAATAATACAAGACGAACTGTTTCACCTAACCCTCTTATTTTTGAAAAAGATAAAATAATCTCAAGCGAATTTCCAACCGAAAAAATAGCGACAGCCGCTGCACTTGCAAGTAGCCATCGCTTTGATAATAAAATTGTTGGCTTTTTTGTAAGAGGTACATATTGCAGTACGGCAAATCCTAATAGTAAGGAAAGACCTACGTATGTGAACCACTCAAAAACAGGCAACAAAATACTCATCTTTTTAAGCCTTTTTCTTCCTGAAGATTAAGAGTAATGCTCCAACCACCACTACAATAGCAATAATCATGATAACAAAAAACGATGAAGAATCATTGTTCTCTGTTTTTTCATCACTTGCTACTGCACTTTTTTTGTGCTGTTTGGATTGCGTGGCGTCTTGCTTTTTTTCACTATCTTTTCCGGCTGCTTGAGTATTCTCTTCTTTCGCTTCATCTTTCACATCTACCTTAAAAGCAATCGAATCTTTCATTACATGACCATCTTCCCCTACAATTTCCCAGTCCACTGTGTAAGATCCGTTTTCAAGAGGCTGATCGACAGAAGCTATTAAATCATGACCCTCTACTTTTTGCGATGCAAGTGAAATTTTTTGTCCATCTTTTGTAACGGTTACAGTACTGATTTTCTCGATGTGTGTTTCAAAGGTTAATTTAATTTCTTTTAGAGGAGCTGTAACAGTTGCACCATTTTCCGGCACGGTTGTTTGCACATGTGTATGAGCGAAACTAACTGTCGGAACAGCTAAAAAGCATGCTAAAAGTAAACCTATTATTTTTTTCATATTTATGACTCCCTATCTCTTTTTTCTTTTTTCATCATATCCAAAAATGTTTTTATGTAGACGTTTCCGAACACGATCTATTTTCCTAGTAAGTGTACTCCTTTTTTACTCAGTCTCACAATAACTATTACCAATTCGTTATAAAATGTTCACAAATCCTAAGGCATATGCCGCTGTAATTTTTTTGAATATTCTTTCAGACTATCCTTGAATATAGTAAAATAGTTAAATAAGATGGCTGACTTTTTTCTAGCTTAAAATCCCATACAGAAAGGATAGAAACAATGAAAAAGTATACATGCCCTTGCTGTGGTTATCAATCGTTAGACAGTGATGGTGACTATGATATTTGTGAGATATGTTTTTGGGAAGACGATCCGTACCAAAAGCTGAATGCCAACGAATTAGGAGCCAACTCTATTTCTTTAATAGAAGCTCAGGAAAATTTTATAGTTTATGGAGCGTGTAATAAAGAAAGCTTACAGCACGTGAGAAAGCCTTCTGTTCAAGATGTAAAAGATTTTAACTGGAAACCTATTATAAGTCACGAATAGCAAAACTAGTTTATAAAAAAAGAATGCTTGCGAAAGCATTCTTTTTTGGATTCAGTAAGAAGTGGAAACGAATGTAGAAAGCAAATTTGTAAACTTATAAAAAGTTTGAGTTTTAGACGAAACTCTTCCTTTTGAAGTGAATGAATCAAACATAGCACTTCGCAGCGGTTGGCTAATCTCTAATTGAATACTTTTCCCGGTACGATTTTTATTTGCAATATTTCCAGGGTTAATGCCTGCAATCTCATCGTGTCCTTTTGTAATCAGTTCCGCCGGAAATCCATTTTGATTTAATAATTGCGTTAATTTTTTTGCGCGCTCCCGATCAGTCCCGCCCACAAAAATATGTTTTTCGTTCCCAGAATACCCGTGAAGAGATAAAACATTATCATACTTGCTTACCATCTTACGCGCTGTGGGCTCATCAAAATGAGTGCTTGTGAGGTGCAGGTCTCGTGATCCTTTCGACTTTAACGATTCGAATAGGTAAAGAGCATTTTGTTTGCTAAGCTCTTTGGCAATTTCGCTTGTCCCACCTTCAATTCCTCCACCGTGTGGAGCAAAGATAAGGACAGAGCTTTTCGTTTCTTTGGTCGTCACTTTATAGCTAGCTGAAGACTCATTCTGTGAGAGCTGCTTGAAATTTTGATATTTATCAGTTGATGCACTAGATGTATCTTGAAAAGGTGAAATGAATAAAACGAGTAGACAGATACATAAGGTAGAGAAACTTACTAAACGATAGCTTTTCAATTTGTACTCCTGCTTTCTTTTGTGTAATAAGACCTAAAACATTAGGAACCTAAAAAACCCAAAAATAATATTTAAAGTAGTCTTATTTACTTATCGTTACAAATTGTAATTTATTTAATAGTTCTTAATACCTATTTATGCTGTTTTAAAAAAACTTCAGCGCATATTCACTGAAGTTTTTTTACTTTTTTTGTTTTTATTTATTTAAAGCAAGCGCCAAACTAATTTTATCCAGCCAAAGAAGGCGATCCATAAAGGTATGCTCAAAGATGTTCCCCACGCTAAACCAATTAAGAAGTTTCCTCTTTCAATCATACAAACCACTCCTTATGAACATTGTAGGTGAACAAGTACCATTCTATACCTTCACTATAACAGAAAGCGCTTTCATTTGATAGTCACTTACACGTTTTTAGTGCTATATTCATACAGAAAACCGGATTTCAAGTAGATAAAGGGCGATATATAAGAAAATGAATAATTGCAAGGTGTAAAAGTATAATAATCTACTAAAAAAAAGAAACCTTCTTTGAAGGCTTCTTTTCTAGGTGTTTTTTATTGTTCGCCGCTGCGCTGCAAGCGATTCTCAATAAATAGGCGCTCAACAAATTTATTTAGCTGTGCTTGATACAAACGGCGCTCATCTAGCGATTTTGCGTCTTGTATTTGCTGCTTAAATCGTTTGATTTGCTGTCTTTGTTCAACCGTTACATGATGAGAAAGAAGCATAGGTCCCCCTCCATTTCACTAACGTTTAAATTAAGTAAACCAAGGTTTACCAAAACAAACAACAAACCTGTTAGCTTCTCTTACATACATTTTTTATTCAGCCTCTTTAGCCCCAACTAATGCTAAACCTGGACCGTACGGCGTTGTATGAACATCTAACATTAATTCATTTGTATAAGGCACAATAGAAGCTTCCATTGCTACTTGTACTCCATCGACTTCATACATTTCATCATTTTCAAAAGGCTCTTCAAAAGCTAACCCAATATTAGGGATTTCACAGCTAATTCCTTTGAAATACAAACGAATTCCTGTTATCTCCTGTTCTTCAAGTATATTGTTAATTAATTGTTTTGCTTCTGGTGTAATATGCATGACTAAACCTTCTTCCTTTCAATACTCTTGCTCTATCCTATCATATCTCTAGAGTTTTTAAAGAGAATAATTATGATTTAAAAGCATTCTTATTATTATTTAATAATTATTATAAATAAGTATTGATTTTAATTTGATATTTGATATAATATAAACATAAGATAACAACAACTCATTAGGAGGCTATTAACTATGAATTTAGAAAACGTATTGAACCAACAAATTGCCGATTTTAACGTATTGTATACGAAGCTTCATCGCTTTCACTGGTATGTAAAAGGGCCTCAATTTTTTACGCTTCATGAAAAATTTGAAGAATTCTATAATGAGACGGCGGACTATATAGATGAATATGCAGAACGGTTACTAGCCATTGGAGGAAGTCCAATTGCTACAATGAAGCAATTTTTACAAGCAGCTACTCTTTCTGAAGATGGAAACGAGCAAACGAGTGAAGAAATGGTAGAAACTTTAATTAATGATTATATGCTACTTGTTAAAAACTTAAAAAACGCAGTTGAAAAAGCTGAAGCAGCACACGATCACGTAACAGCTGACTTATTCATTGGAACAATCGGCAACATTGAAAAACATATTTGGATGCTAAAAGCTGCTTTACCTGTAAAAACATCCGTAAACGCATAAAAAGAGCCTAACCGGCTCTTTTTTACGTTTGTTGATTTACTTTTTTTTGTCTTTGCAGCCACATAAAAAAAGACATATCATCGTGAATGTCATCTTCTAGCACAGCCTTATAGACATGATCACTCGTATAATAGCGATTATATCCGCTTTGCTGTTTGAAAAATAAAATGCATTCCCGCTTCTTTTCAGTGAGAAGTGATTTTAATAACTCTTGTTTCTCAACTTTGTCCTTCACGATATTTTCTGGAAGCACGGAAATATCAAGTTTCCACTCTTCTCCCTTCTGAATCATATACACACTCCACTGATACTTATCTTGTTCATTAGCAAATATCATCTTATAAGGGTTAAAACGCTTTGTAAGCTGATACCCCATGTGAAAAACAGATTCTTCATCCATTTCATCATTTCCTACGTAAAAATTAATGATGCGATTTGTCATGACATTTAATTCAAAACTCTCCCCTGAGAGAGGACAACCATATTCTCTTAACAGATCCAATAAATGATTGGATACCACCAGTTGATTTGCTTCGTGTTTTAATTCACTTGAGTATGACAGCAGCTCATTCATGTTTTTTGATTCCCCTATCTATAGATCGTGAATTGTTATTGATATTCGCTTTTTTTTTATAAAACCCTTTCACTTTTATCCTTTAATTAAATAACTAGTTGTAAATTAAGTTATGTAGAGCAACATTTTATGAATAAATCAAGTTTGAGTATAAAACCTGAAGAAGTTTAAAGACTATAGTCGATACCGATTTTAAGGAGGACTTAGTATGAATAATCACGAACTTCCTACAAACATGCAAACTGGAGCTATCCCCCCTCAATTGAACCATGGAGGGCATGAACTATTTGACGTTCATGAAACACTTGCCGGTTCGATTAATGTAATGGATCAGTTTATGATGTTTAGGCAATATGTAAAAGAACAAGAGCTGCTTGATATCATTGATCGGCAATATCAGTTTATTTTAAACGAATATAATTTAATCGTAGAAGCTTTTTCTACGGGTCAAAAGCCGGCCGGTTCTACACATGTGTATAACATGAAGCAGTCTAATACCTTTATTTATGGTTTAAAGCCTTCGCAGCCTAAAAAGCCGAATCAGTCCGTGGAGGAAATTAATGAAAAAGGCATATCAGGTCATATGCTAGGTCTAATCAAGTCTCAAGCATCTCTTTTAACCATGACCGCTTTAGAAATAACAAATCCTGTTGTTCGCCGAATATTCGGAGACAGTGTTCCTAATTGGATTGAAATGGCTTATGAAATTTCTCTTTATCAAAATAAACACCATTATTATCAAGTGCCGCAGCTTGCAAAAGAAGATATGCAGCAAATGATCACAAGTTTTACAAAAGCCACTGCCTCTCCTCAGATGCCTAATAACCATAACGTGCATTAATTAAAAAGAGGCTGGGGCAAACGTATTTTAATTAAAGGAAGATCCGAACGATTCATCGTTCGGATCTTTTCATTAGTATGGTGAATATAGGTTATGTTTAGAGTAGCTTCTAGCTGTTGATTGGAGGGAAAGCGTAGCCTTGCACGGAAATCACCAGCAGTGTAACCACACGACCCGTACTAGATCATTTACTCAGTTTATTCGTCTTTAGATTGTATTGATTTTGTTATATCTCAATCTCGTTTTTTGTGTATATTTCAGAAAATGACAAAAAACTATGCATTTTGAATTATTTTCTGAATATTTGTAGTATTTTGATTAATTATGTATTATAATAAATTTAACCAATAGAAAGGAGTGAGAGATGCATCATATATACTCGGATTACAGTTAAAGGAGGTGTCATAACACGCTCGCAATACGTTTGCTAAAAGTCAGTTGAACTGTAGAGCCGATATGTGATAGACCATGATGGTAAAGTTAAGATTAATTCCCCTAAATGAACATGTAACATAATAAACTGCTTCTTATTCTTTTTAAAGATAGAAGCAGTTTTTTTATGTGCGTTTTTCTTTTCCGGATTTAATACATGTTTTCTCCACTTTGGCTAACACTTAAGATATACATTTACGTACAAGGTGGTGACTTTAATGATCGCCGTAAAATTACTATTAGTCGCAGTCTTAATTGCATTAACTGCTTTTTTTGTAGCGACAGAATTCGCTATTGTAAAAGTAAGAAGTTCAAAAATTAATCAGCTTCTAGAAGAAGGAAATAAAAAAGCCGTCTCTGCCAAACATGTTATTACGCATCTAGATGAATATCTATCCGCTTGTCAGCTTGGTATCACCATCACGGCTCTCGGGCTTGGTTGGCTTGGTGAACCGACGCTAGATCGGTTGCTTCACCCTCTTTTTACTACCTTCCATACGAATGAGCCGCTTGCTGGCATTTTATCTTTTGTCATTGCATTTGTTGTTATTACTTTTTTACATGTTGTCTTGGGAGAATTAGCTCCTAAAACGTTTGCTATTCAAATGGCTGAACAAATTACGCTGAACTTTGCAAAACCGATTATCGTGTTTTACAAACTTATGTATCCGTTCATTAAAATATTAAACGGCTCAGCTCGTATGTTGACCAAGGTTTTTGGTATAACGATGATTTCAGAAAATGAAGCTGCTCATAGTGAAGAAGAGCTGCGCATTTTGTTATCTGAGAGCTTCGAAGGCGGCGAAATTAATCAATCCGAATATCGATATATGAGTAAAATTTTTGATTTTGATGATCGTTTAGCTAAAGAAGTAATGGTCCCTCGTACGGAAATTGTGAGTGCTTCCAAAGACGACGTCGTAGAGGTTTTTTTGCAAATCGCAAATGTCGAAAAATATACGCGCTATCCAATTGTTGAAGATGGGGATAAAGATAAAGTAATCGGTCTTGTTAATATCAAAGAAATTTATAATGATATTGTATTTAACGAAAAAGACGGCACTAATACGTTAGAATCATACGTCAAGCCTATTTTTAAAGTGATTGAAACTGTACCTATTCATGACTTGCTTGTAAAGATGCAAAAAGAACGTATCCAAATGGCTATTCTTTTTGATGAGTATGGCGGAACCGCTGGGCTTGTTACAGTAGAAGATATTATTGAAGAAATTGTAGGAGAAATTCGAGATGAGTTTGATACGGACGAAATTCCTTATGTACAAAAAATTAAAGACGATCATTATATTCTTGATGGAAAAATGCTCATTAGCCAAGTAAATGATTTACTCGGTACGGATATTAGCGATGAAGAAGTAGATACCATTGCCGGGTGGGTGTTAACCGAAAAGTTTGATGTGACCAAAAATGATATCATTCAGCATGAGCAATTTTACTTTAAAGTTCTGATTATAGAGGATTTTCACATTAAGTATATAGAAGTAAAAAAAAGAAAGAAGAAAGAAAAAAAGGATGATCATCATTAATCATCCTTTTTATTTATTCAAAATCCCTTTTACCAATCGTCTCCTCCATCAAAAAAATCTCCATCCAACAGATCCTCCCCGGCTTCTTCAATATCTTCTCCAATTTCGCCAAGCGCCGAGTCTTCAAACATATCATCCATCAAATTCTCAATGAGCAGTCCGCCTAACATACCGGCTGCAAAGCCTCCCATTGCTCCTCCCAAACCGCTCATACGTGGGTGGTGTGAATGCTGATCATAGTGAGAAGGCTTATAATACTCATAGTCTCGAGGATTTTCCATCATCTCTTCCATCGCTTCTTCCAGCAAGCGAGCGATAGTGGATGGCTGGCTTAGTTCATCATTTGTAAAAAAGAGTTCGTTTTTTATTTCCCTCTCTCGGCCGAAAGAAGGCAAATCCAGCTCCAATAACACGCGAATACCTTCTCGTTCAATGGCTACCTCAAACTCAACCTCATTTACATACCCCTTTAAGAAGTCTGTAGGAAAAAATGCAAATTCTTGTTTGTATCCGTTAAATTTTCCTGAATGATGTTTTTCTCTAAACCCAAGTGCTTCAAAGCCCTCTACTAACTGATATAAGCTTTTTGGAGCTTTAATGCGCACAGGGTCCCGGTCTGTTGAGTCTACTCCCCCTTCAATATCTAAGTGTGTCTTAAAGAAATAGCTGACGTTGCTCGCAGAGATTGGAAGATCCAAAGGTAAATGATATGTAAATGGAATTTCTTTTTTCTCGCCTTCATTAATTGTAAATGAAGAAGCTGCGCGCAGGCTTTCCACACGATGTGTATGCATTTGACCGCTTTTCATTTGAACTTCAAGCCAAAATTCAACATCAATTAAATTAATATGTTGCTGAACGTTTCCACCTTGGATGATAATAGCTCCTTCAATTACATGACCGAGCGTATAGGCCGTTTCATTTAGGCGTAAATCTACTTTGGCAGCTCCAACTCCAATTTTAGCAAACATTTTTTTAAACATTTTTTTTCCTCCTCCAAAATGCTCTTACTATATATACGAAGTATACCGTTTATAAGTTTCAACTTACAAAAAAAGAACTCAATTTCTTGAGTTCTTTCTGCTAAATCAACGCTTCATTTTAATTCAATTATTTATTAAATTAAAACACCCAGCCCCAACAGCAGCGACGTCTTTTACAACCGCCGTGGTTACCGCCGTGACCTCCGCCATGACAACCTCCGTGACCTCCACCGTGGTTACCGCCATGACAACCTCCGTGACCTCCACCGTGGTTACCGCCATGACAACCTCCGTGACCTCCGCCGTGACAACCTCCGTGACCTCCACCATGACAACCTCCGTGACCTCCACCGTGGTTACCGCCGTGACCTCCGCCATGGTTACCACCATGATCTCCGCCATGGTTACCGTCGTGACCTCCGCCATGGTTACCGTCGTGACCTCCGCCATGGTTGCCACCATGATGGCATTTTTTATGTCCAGAACGATGATCATCATCATGTTTAGGACAATGATCGTTATGCTTATAATCGCTATGACAGCATTTTCCTTCATGGCTGCTTCTTGGATCATAGCCAGAAGTTTTGTAATAATACTGATTAGAACACCAGCAACACTTCTTTTTATTGTTGTAACTCACATAAACCATCCTTATCTATAAATAAGATTTATATAGGCAATTTTATACCTATATATAAATAGATTATGTAAACTAGTACAAGGAAGTGCATTGCTGTGGGCCATGACCTAAGCCTGTTTTTAGGAGTATGTACGGGGGCGATAAGACAAGAAAAAAAGCCATCTAGAGATGACTTTTTTTATATTTGATTTTTCACTTTACTTGCGCTTTCTGCATAAAACTCTAGAATTTCTCTTCTTCTCACAATTCCAATAAATACACCTTGATCATCCGTTACAGGAACAAAATTTTGGTCAATTGCCTTTGAAAGGATGTTTTGAACTTCATCATATATAGCAACTGGGTTATAATCTTGATAGCGGTCAATCTCTGTTAATTTAATATTTTCCGTATCTTGAAAGCGATAGTCTCCTAGGCTTTTTAACTTCCAAAGAAGATCCCCTTCAGTAAGAACGCCCACATATTTACCATCATCGTCAACTAGTGGAACTGTAGAATAGCGATGATACTCCATTTTTTCAAGAGCCTGTCTTAATGTGGATTGAATATTTAGTGTTACAACATCACTTTTTGGTACTAAGAAAAATGCAATATTCATTTTTTAATCTCCTTTTCCTTACCCGCTCATCTTACAATTTCTATTTATTTTTTCAGTTTTCGGCTTATTTTAATGTTTTAATCATACAAAATGCAGCTCGCAGTTATCTTACATTTACAACTATAAGCTGTCAATCCTAAGCTATGTAATTTTGACTTCTTATTTTCTTTATTACAGTACCCGTTTTCTAAATAATCAAATCCTAATTTTTAGAAAAACACGTCTAGTTAAAATAATGGTTCCTGCAGCTGCTTCTTTATACTAATAAGGGCCGGAAGAGCTACTTTCAGCTCTTCTTCTCTGCGATAAGAACGCAACTGAACCTCATTATATGCTCTGTTTATACTTGTTGACTCATGAAAAAGTCCCACATGATTCGACTAGCGTTGGGGCCTTTAGGGTCTGTATAGCTGCCCGCTGAGTTCCCTCCTGACCATGCATGACCCATTCCATTGATAATATATTTATCAATAGCCAATTCTCCCTTGCTGCTTTCGTAGCGATATGTTGTATAATCCCGTCCAAAGAGAATTTTTTCTTCTCTCGTTTTAACCGGGCTATCTTGAATCCATCCATCTATTCTTCCGTTATAAGCAAGATTATTCGTTGTAATCCACTGGTGAACCACTTGATCTGCATTGGCTACATTTACCGTAGAATCAGCGTTACCATGAAATACAATGAGCGGCAGTGGCTTTGCCCGTTTTCCCATTTGCTGATAAGCAATTCTCCCTTGTTTAACGGGGGAAGGACCTTTACTGGCCATGACAGAATACGCATTAAATACGTTAAGAGCCGCCTGATATTCGATACCTGCTGACACACCTATTCCAGCAAACAGTTCTGGATACGTTACCCCCATAACGATGCTCATTGCTCCTCCTGCTGACAGACCGGCAATAAACACTTTATTTTTCTGAATGAAGTGCATGTTTTGGACTTTTTTTACAATTCCTGCAATAATAGCTGGCTCGCCAAACCCTCTAATTTGATGAAGAGGTTCAAACCAGTTCCAGCATTTATTCATATTTGAGTTAGAAGACTGCTGTGGGTATACGACAATAAATTCCTTTTCATCGGCGAGCTCGTTCATTTGCGTGCCTATTGCAAAATCATCTGCATTTTGTGTACATCCATGCAGCATAACCATTAGTGGATAAGATTTTAAAATATGATAAGATTTAGGTAAATAGACCTTAAATTTTTTTCCTTTATGAGTATATGTTTTAAATGATTCAGATGACGCTTCTTGTTGTTCACTTGAAGACACAAGCGTTGACGTATTTATAACATTAGGTAGTGAACCCAACATGGTACCCCTCCTCTTTTTGTCAACGTTTTCATTTTTCTTCCCAATTACGTCCTGTATTACAATACTACATATTATTTCGTTTTTTTGCACGTTCTACATACTCTGAGAGTACAACTTATTTTGGTTTTAAGCCGTTTTTTATCTTCTTGAAATTTGGGATTTTTTTGCTATATATATACTTTATTACTATATATGAAAATTGTCACTATAATCATGAAAAAAGGACAAACATGCCGTTTGCCCTTTTATTTGGACCCTGATGTTTAAATACCTTTTGCCGAATTAAGCCTCTATACTTTTATTATATGATGCTCCCTATCATTTATATGAATTTATTGCTCTTCATGTTTAAATCTGTAACCTTTACTATTCCCTACTCTGCTTTTTATTCACCACTTCTATCCTAGCAAACGGCAAGGTGCAGGTGCGGAAGCCACGTTGAAAAAGAAGAATCTTGAAGAGCAAATATTTTCGTTTAACCCCTGCTTCGTTCGCAACAATCGTACAAAGGCTGATTGCAATCACTCTTTTCCCCTCCTTTTGCTTAAATAGGCACAGCAAAGAGATGCTATTAGAGTAGATTCCTTTATTTTGCATACATTTTTTAGAAAACTATGGTAAAAATAAGATTTATCATATGGAGGTGAATAAATTGGCAAATATCCCAAAGGATACTGAGCCCTACTGGCGAGATCATTTAAAGTTTCCAACATACCCATCTCTTTCAGAAAATCGAAAAGTTGATGTTGTAGTAGTAGGAGGCGGTATTAGCGGTATTACAACAGCTTATTTATTACAAAAAGAAGGGCTGAACGTGGCGTTAATTGAAGCTGATAATATTTTAAATGGTACAACCGGTCACACAACAGCAAAGATTACAGCTCAGCATGACGTTATCTATGATGAGCTGCTTTCACACATTGGCGAAGAAAAAACGCTGCTGTATTATAAAGCAAACGAACAAGCTCTGCAGTTTATGAAAAACTTAATTCAAACGGAAAACATTGACTGTGATTTTTCGGTACAAGATGCTTACTTATACGGAGAAACGCTGGAGTTTGATCATCGAGTTCGTAAAGAATTTCGAGCCTATCAGCGATTACATATTCCATGTGAATTTGCAACAGAGCTTCCTTTTAATTTTGATATTAGAGCAGCGGCTATTATGAAAGATCAAGCTCAGTTTCATCCGTTAAAATATCTGCTTCATTTAGTCAAAAAATTCACAGAAAGCGGCGGATTGATTTTTGAAAACACCGTAGCAACGGACGTAGAAGAAAGCACGTCGCCCACCGTTGTCACAAGAGACGGCCATCGAATTTCTTGCAAATATGTAGTGGCGTGTTCACACTTTCCATTTTATGATGGAGCGGGCTTTTACTATACGCGCATGTATGCCAAACGTTCGTATGTGTTAGCAGCAAAAGTTGAACAAGCTTACCCTGGAGGCATGTATTTAAGCGCTGATCAGCCTACTCATTCGCTGCGTTCAACAAAAGTTGACGGAGAAGAACTCATCTTAATTGGTGGAGAAGGCCACAAAGCTGGACAAGGAATTAATACTATGTTCCACTATGAGTCCCTTCAGAGGTTCGCTGAAGAAAATTTTACTGTTCAACATTTGCGTTATAAATGGTCTGCACAAGATTTATTTACGCTTGATAAAATTCCATATATCGGTCCCATTAAAGAAAGCAAGCCAAATATCTTTATTGCTACCGGATTTAAAAAATGGGGAATGACTCATAGCACCATTGCAGCACATATTATTCGAGATGCAATAACCGGAAAAGACAACCCATATGCAGAGTTGTATAATCCATCTCGTTTTTACGCGGACCCTAGCCTTAAGCATTTCTTTCGTCAAAATCTTGATGTGGCTGAACACTTTATTACCGGTAAGTTTTCAATGCCTGAAAAAGGACTGGATCAGCTCCAAAATGATGAAGGATCGGTCGTATATGTAAACAGCAAACGTACAGGGGCTTATAAAGATCCTCAAGGGAAGCTTCACTGCGTCGATACTACATGCACGCATTTAGGATGTGAAGTGAATTGGAACGCTGGTGACCGCACGTGGGACTGCCCTTGTCACGGTTCTCGTTTCTCTTACGACGGATCTGTGATAGAAGGCCCTGCTAAAAAGCCGCTTACACCAGTGGATGTCAATTCAAGCGATAAAAAAAGCACGCCGTAGGGCATGCTTTTTTTATCATTATCAATGGATTCACATTTGAGTTTACTCTTTACATCCTTCTTTTCTAAAGTATCGATTATACACCAAAACCATTGCATAAATGACTAAAAAAGAAAATGTAAAGATAATTAACCTTCCAGATTCAGGGACATGATCAAGATAGTCTGTTTCAAAAAACATAACAAACATCAAAAATGGCAATAAAAATAAAAACCAAATAAAATCTCGATCCATAAACATTTTTATAAAAAATAAAATGGCCCCGATGTAGACAATCATCAAAAACATAATCATTCACCAAATTCTATTTAATACTAGAGGTGTTGTAATGATTATATCGGATTTCTCCGGTGAAATATAGAGTCATTGGTTTTAATTTTATAAATTCCTTACAACTTTCAAACTGTTATTTTAACATAATAAGGGAATTTACTGCTGTAAAGACTCTAAGTGAGCAAAGAACTGCGGGTAAGAGACGGATACCGCGTCGCGATTTTCAATAATTGTTTCCCCTTCTGCAATACAAGAGGCAACAGCGAGCATCATACCGATACGGTGATCTCCGTGGCTGTTTACATTTGCTCCGTGAAGTTTTGCACCTCCGTGAATAATCATTCCATCTTCCGTTGCTTCAATGTTAGCGCCCATTTTGGTTAACTCATTCACTACCGTATCAATACGGTTTGTTTCTTTGACTTTTAACTCTGCAGCATCTTTAATAACTGTAATCCCTTCTGCTTGCGTGGCAGCTAGTGCAATAATTGGGATTTCGTCAATTAAGCGTGGAATTAACTCTCCGCCTACTTCTGTACCTTTTAAGTGAGAAGCTTCTACAACTAAATCTGCATAGGGTTCTGCGGTTTCTTTTGTTTCTTTGACTGTCTCGATCGAAGCGCCCATATTTGAAAGCACATCTAAAATACCCGTTCGAGTCGGATTCATCCCCACTTTTTGAATTTCAATGCGGCTGTTTGCAATAATAGCCCCCGCTACTAAAAAGAATGCAGCTGACGAAATATCACCAGGCACTTCTACATGCGTTCCTCTTAACGTTTGACCGCCTTCAATTGAAACGGTTAAGCCTTCTTCTTCGACTTTAACACCAAATGCCTCTAGCATACGTTCTGTATGATCACGCGATTTCGCCGGTTCCGTTACAGAAGTTGTTCCTTCCGCCTGCAGTCCAGCAAGTAAAATAGCTGATTTTACTTGTGCGCTCGCAACGGGAGATGTATAGTGTATACCTTTTGCTTTCCCACCTCGTATAACAAGCGGTGTAAAATTAGCTTCTTTTCGGCCGTCTAAATGAATATTCATATCACGAAGCGGACCCGTCACACGCTTCATAGGGCGTTTGGCAATGGATTCGTCTCCAATCAATGTTGAATGAAAGGGTGTATTTGCTAAAATCCCCATCATGAGGCGAATCGTGGTGCCCGAATTTCCAACATCTAAAATATCAGATGGCTCTTTCAACGCTTGTATACCTTTTCCTTTTACCACGACGCTTTGTTCATCAATCATTTGAATATCTACACCTAGTTTTTGAAAGCAGGAAATGGTGCTAAGGCAATCGTCTCCTGGCAAAAATCCGTTAATCGTTGTTGTTCCTTCTGCAATCGAACCAAACATGACGGAACGGTGAGAAATGGATTTATCTCCTGGAATTTGAATCGTTCCTCGTAAAGCTTTTACTGTCACAATACGTCTCTCCTTTTATGCGTGAAGCGAATCACGAAATTCTTTCGCATCTGAAAAGTAATCAAATAATTCGTGACCGTCACCTTTTTCTACTAATAGTTTTACTTGTTCCATTTCTTTCATCCAGTCATCAAGCAATGTTAAAAGCATAGAACGGTTTTGTTTTAGTATATCTCTCCACATATGAGGGTTGCTTGAAGCAATTCTCGTAATATCTCGAAAACCGCCTGCTGCCATTTCCGTGACAAGATGATTCTGTGCTGAATATCCTTTTACTTGTCTTACAAGACTGGTCGCAATCACATGAGGTAAATGACTGACAACTCCAGTGATTTGGTCATGAGTAGCTGCATCAAGCGGTACAAATTGTGCACCTGTAGGCTCTAGCAAATGCATAAGCGCATCTATTTTTTCTTTTTGCTCATTTTCAAACGGCGTTAAAATATAGCGCGCCGAACAAAATAAATCCGCTCGTGCATTGACTGCACCGCTCGTATGAGAACCAGCCATCGGATGTCCGCCAATAAATGAAATACGTTTTTTATTCAGCGCTTCGGCTGATTTCATAATTTCACCTTTGGTACTTCCGACATCCGTTACGATAACCGTTTCTTTAAGCTTCCAAGTAGAAAGGTCGTGTATCCATGCTGTCGTGTACTCTACTGGAGTAGCAAGCACGATATAATCTGCTTGGGCTGCTTCTGTTTTTATATCTTCAGCTACATAATCAACGATACCTAGCTGGTTGGCTACTTGTACTTCATTTGTATTGATATCAGCTCCAACGACTGTGACGTGACGATGCTTCTTCATAGCTAGCGCTAATGATCCTCCAATAAGACCAACGCCAATAAGTAATACACGTGTTTTCACCTTTCATTCTCCTCTATTCATTAAAATTGCTTTGCGTATTCTTCATGTTTTTTTACGTTTTCTTGAATTAACTGAATTCGATCTGCTCCAAATTGATCGATAATAGCAGATGCTAGTTCCCAAGCAATCACTGATTCTGCTACAACCGCTGCCGCTGGTACTGCACAGCTGTCTGAGCGTTCAATACTTGCAGCAAATGGCTCTTTTGTATCAATATCTACACTTTGCAGCGGCTTGTATAAGGTAGGAATAGGTTTCATGACACCTCGCACAACAATCGGCATCCCTGTTGTCATGCCTCCTTCTAAACCTCCAGCATTGTTCGTTTTACGCGTATAGCCGTTTTGTTCATCCCATAGAATTTCATCATGGACTTCACTTCCCGGTCTGCGAGCTGCTTCAAAGCCTACGCCGATTTCAACGCCTTTAAACGCGTTAATGCTCATAATAGCAGCAGCTAGCTTTGAGTCTAACTTACGATCATAGTGCACGTAACTTCCCACTGCAGTAGGCATTCCTTCTACTACTACTTCCACTACGCCACCAATGCTGTCTCCATTTTCTTTTGCATCATCGATTGCTTTCATCATTTTCTGTCCCGCTTCTTCATCTAAGCAGCGAACAGGCGACGCTTCTGTTTTTTCCTGAAGTTCTGTCAGTGACTCATATGCCGTTTTTTCAGCTTTCACACCGCCGATTTCAAGTACGTGACATGCAATATTTACGCCTACAGCTTTTAGTACTTGTTTGGCAACTGCGCCTGTGGCTACTCGTACCGTCGTTTCACGAGCAGATGAACGTTCCAATACGTTTCGCATATCTCTGTGACCGTATTTAATCGCTCCATTTAAATCCGCATGACCTGGACGAGGTTTTGTAATTTGTCGCTTCACTTCTTCATCATGATCAACTGGATCAGCACCCATAATATTTCTCCAGTGAGTAAAATCTTTGTTTTCAACGACTAAAGCAATGGGTGAACCAAGCGTCTCACCGTGGCGAACCCCACCTTTAATCTGAACTTGATCTTTTTCAATCTGCATGCGGCGTCCGCGCCCATGTCCCTTTTGTCTTCTTGCTAAATCTTCATTAATATGTTCGGCTGTTAATTCAAGCCCTGCCGGTACTCCTTCAATAATCGCTGTTAATTGAGGTCCGTGCGATTCTCCTGCTGTTAAATATCTCATATTATCGATTCCTTTCTGTTATAAAAAATAAAAAACTCGCCCCTACGTCATAGGGACGAGTTTTTCTCGCGATACCACCCTAGTTGCAAACATTGCTTGCCACCTCGAATTGTTAACGATCCGCTGACCGCTCTATAAAAGAGTACTCAAAGAGTGTAATTCGCTCACATTTGTGTACTGACTTCCACCAACCGTCAGCTCTCTGAGACAGGGAAATGTTTGCTACTAGTTTCTTATCACTGTATCACTATGAAATTAAGATAATTTTACTGCTGCACCTTTTAATTCTTCCATGAATTTGTGGAATTCAGGAATGTTCATTTGCTGTGCTGAATCTGATAGTGCTACTGCTGGGTCTGGATGAACTTCTGCCATTACAGCATCTGCGCCGATAGCAATCGCTGCTTTTGCACATGGTAATAGTAAGTCTTTGCGTCCTGTTGAATGCGTTACGTCTACTACAACTGGTAAATGCGTTTCTTTTTTCAAGATTGGAACAGCTGAGATATCTAATGTGTTGCGTGTTGCACGCTCGTATGTGCGGATACCGCGTTCACAAAGAATAATGTTTCCATTTCCACGAGACATAATGTATTCAGCAGCGTTAATGAATTCTTCAATTGTTGCTGCCAATCCACGTTTTAAAAGAATTGGTTTGTCTACAGAACCTGCTGCTTTTAATAGCTCAAAGTTTTGCATGTTACGTGCACCAATTTGAATCACATCTACGTAGTCTAGAGCCGTTTCAATATCTTGAGGAGAAACAATTTCACTAATAATTGATAGGCCTAGCTCATCTCCTACTTGACGTAAGATTTTTAATCCTTCCACTCCAAGTCCTTGGAAATCGTAAGGTGATGTACGTGGTTTGAACGCTCCGCCGCGCATTAATGTAATGCCTTGTTCTTTAAGCGCTAAGCCCACTTCTTTTACTTGTTCGTAGCTTTCTACTGCACATGGTCCCATTACAAATTCTAAGTTTCCAGGTCCTACTTTAGTACCGTTGATGTCAACAATTGTATCTTCGGATTTCTTTTTACGAGATACAAGAAGTGCTTTGCGGTGGTCGTCTTCTTGAAGCTCTAAGCTAGCTTTGAAAATTTCTTTGAAAATATGCTGAATTGTTGAAGCTTCGAATGGACCATTATGGTTAGCTAAGATTTGATCTAACGATTTACGTTCACGAACTGGATCAAAGCGATTCACACCTTGTGTACCTTTTACTTTTCCAATTTCTTGTGCGATTTCACCGCGTTTGTTTAATAATTCTAAAATTTCTAAATTTATTTCGTCGATTTGTCCTCGTAATTGTTCTAATGATTTTGTCATTTTAAAAATCCTCCTTTGATTTTATAACCTCGAACGGACTTTCTCGTTTAGTTTGTATTGAAAAATCCGTTTTACACCTACACAGCCGCTTATGCGGATATACAAAAAGTCCCTACTGATTGTATCAGTAGGGACGAATTGATCGCGGTACCACCCTAATTGCAAGCATTGCTTGCCTCTTCATTAAGATAACGGCTATTGCCGCTTTTGACTATCGCCAAAAGAAAGCTCCAAGAATGTAATTCGCAATCTCTTTTGTACTGATTCGCACCAACCATCAGCTCTCTGAATACAGGGAAGATTTTGCTACTATGCTCTTTTCATCGCTTGTAATGGATATAAAATTATAACGGACCGAAATACAAAAAGTCCCTACTCACCCTTAAGATTTTTCTTAAGAGTCAGTAGGGACGAAAATTCGCGGTACCACCCTAGTTGCAAGCATTTTGCTTGCCTCTTCATTAAAATAACGGCTAGGCCGTCTTTTCCTGCTCGGAAAAGATGCTCAAGGAATGTACTTCGAAAAAATTTGTGTTCTGACTCGCAGCAACCGTCAGCTCTCTGTTACAGGGAAATTTTTTCTACTAGTGCTCCTATCAACGCTCAGTATTGACTATGTATGTGTACTTGGATAATCAGTTCCGATCGTTTGAAACTGTTTGTCGCTTCCAAGTTGTGTGTAATGTTGTGTGATGTTGATTTGTATTATGAATGGTTTTTTTATCTTCGTCAACACTTTTTATTAATTTTTTTTATTTTTTTAAAACCACAGCTCTTTCAAACCCTTCTCTATCAAGAGTTTTGCTACTCTATTTTTTTTCAAACTTGTATTCCATTTCAGATTCACATTCAATAAATCCATGTTTTTGATACAAGCTTTTTCCAGCGGAAGAAGCATTTAACCATATTCGATTTACGCCACTTTTTTGGCAGTACTGCATCAAATGCTTTAAAATAGCTGAAGAATAGCCGTGCTTTCGGTGATCAAAAGCTGTATACATGTTCATAACATATGCTTCTTTTCCTTGGAGGTTACTCGGTGAAGGCGGACGTATAAAAAAGACGATGCTTCCTGCTGATACAATTTCTCCATCCGCTTTTAAAATGGCCGTATAGCTATTTGGATTATTTATATTTGCAGTAAAATATTCTTCTGTAGCTTTTTGAAACAGCTCCTCGTTCCCGTTTAATTCTCCCAGTTCTTTCATGAGCAACATTCGCAGTTTAACCAAATCCTGAACGTTTTCTAGCGCTGCTTTTTCAACCATGACTTCCCCTCTTTTCGTCTCTTTTACACAAAAAAACTCTCATTATTTGAGAGCTTCATTTAAGCAAGAAAAACAGCTCCATATACGAGTGCTCCGACAATAACGAACGCTGGATGCACGCGCAATTTTTCTAATAAAAGAAAGCTTGCTGCTACTAAAAATAAAGTTTGCCATATACCTGAATCACCATATGAATTCATAAAAAATTCATACGCCATCAAGCCCAGTAAAATGGCGATAACGGGACGAATGTAGTTCGTCATTTTCTTAACATTTGGCGAATCTTTATACTTAAATAATATTCGAAGTAAAATAACTAAAAGTAAAACCGATGGAGCAATCGTTGCAAAAAGAGCAATCACAGAACCTAAAATCCCTGCCTGCTGATATCCGATAAACCCCGCCATTTTTGTTGCAATCGGACCAGGAAGCGCATTTCCAATTGCCAGCATTTCACTAAACTCTTTGACCGTAAGCCAATGATAGTGATCCACGACTTCTTTTTGAATAAGCGGAATCGACGCTGGTCCGCCTCCATAGCCTAAAATATTTGAAACAAAAAACGCCATAAATAGCTGAATATAAATCATACCGATTCCCTCTCTTGCTTGTGTTCAGCACTTTCGCCTTTTTTTCCTTTTCGTTTTAGCGGAATCCAAGCTGCTGCCATAAGAACAATAATAATGACCGCTGGATGGATATGGGCAAATTCCATTAATCCTAAGCTAATAATCAGTAAGATAATAGCTGGAGTCCACCCTAAACCAGACGTTGATTTTTTAAAAAAGTCCCACGTCATAACCGCGAGCATAACTCCCACTACAGGAACAACTGCTTTGGTCATGCCCATAACCCACGGCTGATCTTTAAATTGCGTTAAAGTTGTTAACAGCAATACCATTAAAAAAACGGTTGGAATAACGGCTGCAAATAAAGCTGTCCCGAGACCCAAAATACCGCCGACTCGATAGCCGATGTATCCAGCCAGTTTTGTAGCAATAGGCCCAGGAAGCGTATTGGCGATTGCTAATAAATCGCCAAATTCATCGTCATCCATCCACTTGTACGTATCGACCACTTCTTTTTTCACGAGTGGAATAGCTGAAGGCCCGCCTCCGTAGCCGAGCATACCTGAGCGAAAAAACGCTATAAAAATATCCAATTGTCGCATTTCTCGCGCTCCTTTCTCTGTGATCTAATAAGCAACGACCGCTCCGTCTGTTCGCGCTTCTGTGCCGCCGTATAATACACCGGTTTGTTCATCTCTTAAAATAATTTGCCCTCTTCCAAACGTATGTCTGCTCGTAGCCACATGAATATCATGCCCTTTGCGTTCTAATGCTTCTACAATATGTGAAGGCATTTCTTTTTCCACAAGAACTTTTTTATGTTCAATCCACTGCCATCTTGGTGCATCTAAAGCTGCCTGAGGATTTAGATGGAAATCGATCATATTCATGACGACTTGCACATGTCCTTGAGGCTGCATAAATTTGCCCATTACACCGAATGAACCTACAGCGCTTTTATTCTTTGTTAAAAATCCAGGAATAATGGTATGGTAGGTCCGTTTTCCAGGCTCTAATCGGTTATGGTGCTGTGGATCTAACGAAAAATTATGCCCGCGGTTTTGCAGGCATATGCCCGTATTAGGTACGACAAGTCCTGAGCCAAAATCCATGTAATTACTTTGAATGAATGATACCATGTTTCCTTCTCCATCAGCTGTCGCTAAATAGATCGTGCCGCTATGAGACGGCTGTCCGGCTTCGGGAATAAGCGCTTTTTCACCAATCAGCCCTCTGCGCTTGTTTGCATAAGAATCATTCAACAAATCTTCAACTGCTACTGTCATTTTATCAGCATCTGTAATGAATTTTTGTCCATCTGCAAACGCTAGCTTCATGGCTTCAATTTGCTTGTGGTATGTATCGACAGAATCTTTGGCATCGAAAGAAAAGCCTTTTAGCGTATTTAAAGCTAAAAGTGCAATAAGGCCTTGGCCGTTAGGCGGAATTTCCCACACATCATATCCTCGGTAAGAAGTTGAAATCGGCTTCACCCACTCTGCTTTAAAAGCTGCTAAATCTTCTTTTGCTAAAAATCCGCCGTGTTTTTTCGAAAAAGCTGCTATTTTATCAGCTAAATCCCCTCTATAAAAAGATTCTCCATTCGTTTCGGCAATTTCAAGCAGCGTAGCAGCATGGTCTGGCGATCGCCACATTTCCCCTACTTTAGGAGCTGATCCATTGTTGGTAAATGTCTCAAACCAGTGCTTATATTCGTCACCTTTTAACGCGTGTGTAAATCGTTCAAACGCTCGTTCCCAATTGTACCCTAAAATCGGGGAGATTGGGAACCCTTCTTGTGCATATGAAATAGCAGGCTGCAGCACTTCTTTTAACGATAGCCGCCCAAAGCGTTTTGACAGCTCCGCCCACGCACTCGGGGCACCTGGGACCGTAACAGGAACAAAACCGCGAGCGGGCATCTCTTTTATCCCCATGGCACGCAGAGCCTCAATAGAGATAGAAGCAGGAGCAGGACCGCTTGCGTTGAGTCCGTATAGCTCTTCATTGATCCACACAAGAGCAAATGCGTCTCCACCAATTCCATTTGAAGTAGGCTCTACAACCGTTAAACAAGCCGCGGAGGCAATAGCAGCATCTACCGCATTGCCTCCTTTTTTCAACATTTCAAGACCCGCTTGAGCGGCAAGAGGCTGACTGGTTGCTACCATTCCATTTTTTCCAAACGTACACGTACGCTGCGATGCATAGGGGTGTGTAAAAAAGTATTCGCTCATAGAAAATCTCCTCTTTTCTTTATATGATGAATAAAACGAATCTTTACAGACTAGACAACGCTACCTCTTCCTCGTAAACTTCTAATGCTGCTTGCAAAGCAGAACCTGCATTCACGGTTGCACCGTTTCGAATAAGCACTGCTTCAAGACCAGCCAATGTAAATAGAACGTTGTCTTTTCGACAGCTGTATCCCATTGTACCGATACGCCATATTTTTCCGTGCATCGGCCCAAAAGAACTTGCAATTTCAATCCCAAATTGTTCAAGGAGTGTAGAACGAACTGCCTCTCCGTCAATACCTCGGGGAATTAAAACACAAGTAACGGTTGGAACTTTTGAATCCTCATCTCCGAATAAAGATAATCCCATTGCTTTAATACCGGCTACAAGTGCTTTTTCATGGAGGCGATGCCTTGCAAATCTTTCCTCTAATCCTTCTTCTAAAATAACGCGCAGCCCTTCTCTTAAAGCATAGAGCATGGACGTTGCTTCCGTGTGATGATTTAATCTGCGCTCACTCCAATAGTCTTGAAGCTGACTCAAATCAAAATAGTTACTGATAATATTCGGACGCAGACGAACAGTTTGAGCATCTGCTTTTGTGGCAATTCCTTTTTCAACTTTTTTGCGTTCCATGATAATTTTTTCAATACGATCATTGTACGTAATAGGTGCCATGCCGGACGGAACAGATAAACACTTTTGTGTGCCTGCAATCAATGCGTCAATGTTCCACTCATCTACTTTTACATCCGTACCCCCAATAGTGGCTACTGCGTCGACGATAAATAAAACATCTTGGTTGCGGCATGCAGCACCAATTTCTTTAAGCCGCTGCATTCTTCCTGTAGACGTTTCACCATGAACCATTGCAACAATTTTCGGATTTACTTTTTTTATTTCACGGATAACTGTTTCAGGGTCAAATACTTCTCCCCATTCGCATTCAATATTGTGTACATCAGCTCCGTAGCGCTCGGCAATTTCCGTTAATAAATAGCCGAAGCGGCCGAAAATCGGAACGAACACTTTATCGCCAGGCTCAATTACACTTGCAAGAACTGCTTCAATCCCAGCTCTAGACGTTCCATCAACGGGAAAAGCCCATTTGTTTTTGGTTTGAAATAGTTCACGAAGCATTTCCATCGTTTCGTTCATAATGTGCGTAAATGCGGGGTCAAACTGACCTAAAATAGGTGTTCCTAATGCTCTTAATACGCGGGGATCTGCTTCTACGGGTCCGGGGGTCATAATCGTACGCGGCGGTGTATGAAGCTGTTTTGTTATAGTCATGTCAAATTCCTCCTAGTAGGCAAGTTTATATAATAGTTCTATTAAGACCTTTACTCCTTTTTCTAACTGTTCTCCTTTGGTGAATTCCTTTGGGGAATGGCTGATTCCATCTTGGCTCGGTACGAATAATAAACATGTTGGAACTCTTCGTCCGAATACCTGCGAGTCGTGTCCTGCACCGCTTACTAATTCTCGGGAGGAGATATTCTTTTCCGAGGAAATAATTTTGGAAAGTTCAGATAATTTCCCGCTCATGGCGACAGGTTTTTCATCCATCCAGCAGTCGATATTCACTTCTAAATCCCCTGCTGTTCGCTTTATAATTTCCTTCATTTCTCGTTCTGTCTCTTGTAAAGCCTCATATTCATGATGTCTTATATCGACCGTGAATTCTACATATCCTGGTATTACATTCGGTGCATTTGGAGAAAGTGTAATTTTGCCAACCGTTACGTATAAAGCGTTATGATATTTTTCGCTCAATTCAATAAATGCTTTAGCAAGTTTGCAGCTCACATAAAATGCATCTTTTCTGATGTTCATCGGGGTTGTGCCCGCATGGTTACTTTCACCTTCAACAGATACTGTAAATCGTTTCTGCCCGACGATACTAGAAACAATTCCGATATCGCAATGAGACATTTCAAGCTGCTTTCCTTGTTCGATATGCAGTTCAATAAAAGAAGCGATGTCCGTGCGGTACGGCTCGCTGTGGAGGCCTTTTCCGAAATTGAGCTGTTTCATTGCGTCATCCAGCTTAACCCCTTCTTTATTTATAACATGTTTTGCATCACTTTTGCTGTGTAATCCATTCATATTACCTGATCCCCAATACGTAAGAGGAAATCTACTGCCTTCTTCTTCACAAAGTGATACGACCTCTAAGGTTTTTGTAGGGGATCCGTAATGCGCATATAGGTACTGCAGAGCAATGATACCTGCCACAACACCAAACGCCCCGTCATACTTTCCTCCGTTTATCACGGTGTCGATATGGGATCCTGTTAAAATAACTTGTTGTTCTGAACCCGTTCCTTGCAACCGTCCAAATAAATTTCCTACATCATCGTAATACGTTTTGAGGTGAAGTCCCTTCATTTTTTCTTCCAATGCCTTTTGAGCTGCATTCCACTGTTCCGTATATAAAAGCCTCGTGACCCCTTCTTTTTCATCTAACCCAAACTGTGACAGCCAGCTAACGTTTTCTTCGATTTGCTGACAAAGCTTAGATTTTCCCGTCATATCTGCAACCATTGCTATCCCTCCTGCTATCTTCATTTTAAGAAAATGACTGATTGTTTTCATTAACACTTCCTACAATGATTTAGTGTTTTTTTGGCTATTATCACTAAATATATAAAGTCTTATATACGTCACTTTTTCTAACATTATATGTTATTTATTTTATCTTACAGGATTGAATACACTTCTTCATTAACAATTTATACATTTTTTTCTGAAAATTTTATTTATTTTAACTAAACTTTCTTATAAAATAAAAGATAGATAAAGATACGCGCAGGGAAATGTGAGAATTTTTAACAAAAGGAGTAATAAATAATGGAACTACAAACTCTTTTACGCATTCCAATTTATGAGAAAGCATCTGTAGTAGCTGGGCAAAAAGGAGTCACCCGCAAAGTACATAACGTCAATATGATGGACGCACCCGATATTTTATCTTTTTTAAAAGAAGGAGAATTTTTAATTACAACGGGTTATCACTTCAAAGAACATGAAGAAAGCTTAGCAAAACTTGTAGAAGGAATGGCTAAAAAGAAATGTGCAGGATTGGCCATCAAAACGAAGCGCTTTTTCGAACACGTGCCTGCTTCTATTTGTCAGCTAGCTGATGAACTTCACTTTCCGATCATTGATTTCCAAACGGACGAAACGTTAGGCGCGGTTATTAACGAATCTCTCAGCTTTATTTTAGATAAAAAAACAGCCGAGCTTCAGCAAGCGATGGTCACACATCAGCTATTTTCCTCATACATCTTACAAGGAAAAGGCATTGAGAAAATTATGAAATCCATTCAAACGTTATGCAATGCTCATGTTGCCCTTTTTGATACCCATGGCCATGAACTCTTTTATACAAACAAACGCGAACCTTTTTCACTCCCGATGGAAGAAGCGGTAGCGGGCGCTAAGCAGCTGTTTTTACGAACGTCAAAATATACAACCTTTTCCTTTTTACACACCAAAAAAACCGTTACGCTTTTTCCGATTGCGACACATACAAGAAAGTACAGTTATTTACTTATTGAACATCAAGTTTCTTTATCCGATTCAGCGCTCCTAACGATTGAACAAGCGACAAACGTTTTATCCTTCGAAATGATGAGGCAGCAGGCTTTGTATGAAGCTGAACGGCGACGAAAAAACGATTTTTTCAATCAGCTTGTTAACAATTATTATAAAACGCTTGAAGATGCTTCCTTTCAAGCGCAGATGATGGGCTTATCAGCAGCAAACAGCTATATTTGCGCCGTCGGGAAAATCCACTCTACATTCACGCCTTACAGCGATGATGATATGATCTATGAGCTCCTTCACTATGAGTTATCAGCAGGTCATCCAGAGACCATTTTGTTTTTCTATGACAATCTTTATATTCTTTTGTTTACACCTCATTCTCAACCTATGATTATAGAATGCTTGCATCGCTTGCAGGAAGCTGTTTACCGTCACTACGATAAGCGAATGTCATTTGGAGTTGGAAACCAAAGCCAATCCCTACTTACAATCGCTGACTCATATAAAGAAGCTGTTGAAGCTCTTGAAACCATCCATTTTAAAGATCAGTCGAAGCTTATTCAATTTTATCAGCCAAAACAGTTTAAAGAACTGCTGAGGTTGCTTCCAGCAAACGATTTACAGGATTACTATTCTCAAACATTAGAAGGTTTGCTGCAGTACGATAAGAAAGATCGCTCCATCTTACTTGACACGCTGGAAACATATCTAAATTCCAATTGCCAAATCTCAGAGACCGCTAAGCAGTTATTCGTTCACCGGAACACGGTGATCTATCGAATTGAAAAATGCGAAGAATTATTAAAAAGACCTATTCACACGTCAGAGGAAACTCTTAGGCTGCGCGTGGCTTTTCAAATTTTTTCTCTTGTGCATGCTAATTAAGTATAAATACAATAAAAAATGCCTGAGTGGATACTCAGGCGTTTTTTATTGTATTTCATATTATTTATTTCGCTTTTAATTTAGACTGTACTGATTGTAATTTCCCCGCCATCGTATGATTTTCTTTATCACGGCGATCATCAATTCGTAAATTTGTACATACGCGCTGAATGCCATTTTCAAAAGGTACTTCATGCATCTCTTGGACAATTTTTAGCAGCGTGCTTAATTCCCCTTCAATCAATGTATTCATAGGGGTTAATTGGTATGTAATTTCATTTTCATGCTTGGCCAACACTTTTTGAATATCAGCTACGTACTGACTCACGCTTGGCGTTTCCGTACCTACCGGAATAATGGTTACATCTACAATAGCCATGTTATACACTCCTTTTATTTGTTCCCTAGTTATCATACCAAATCGCGCAAAAATTTCCTACTTTTACGTTTATGGTGCATAGAAAAAAGGAATAGTTCTACAACTACTCCTTTTTGTTACACTCTTATAGGTAACGCTTTGCTCCTAAGTAACGTTTTGACCAGTAAGAGTTGCTTAGTGATGTGATTGTCACGCCTGTTGAAGAACCTGCATGCATGAATTGACCGTTTCCGATATAAATTCCAGCATGACTAGCTCCTGGTTGGTACGTTTCAAAGAAAACGATATCACCAGGCTGAGGTGAGCTTACACGCGTACCAGTTTGATAGATGCTAGCAACTGTACGAGGAAGACTTACACCTACTGCATTGCGATATACATAGTTAAGGTAACCACTGCAATCAAAGCCTCCAGGCGCAGCTCCACCCCAAACATAAGGTGTTCCCATAAAACGTTTACCATATGAAATAACTTTTGAAGCTGAGCTTGAGCTTGTGCTGCTTCCTGTTGATGTTGAAGGTTTTGAGCTGCTAGAGCTGCTTGAATTTAATTTATTCAGCGTATCTGGACCCGCTTCTCCGTCTACTAATAAACCATTTGCACGTTGAAATGATTTTACTGCACTTGTTGTAATTGAGCCAAAGTAGCCTGTTACACCAGCTGAGAAGTAACCTTTATTTTTTAGTTTTTGCTGAAGGCTGCTTACTGCTGAACCTTTCATACCTTGACGTAAAATAGTTGAGCTGCTAGAGCTAGAACCACCAGTTGAAGCGCTAGAACCGCCATTTTTTAATTTACTCAACGTAGCTGGACCCGCAATTCCGTCCACGGACAGTCCGTTTGCACGTTGAAATGCCATTACTGCATTTTTTGTAATTGAACCGAAGTATTGAGTCGTAGTTCCTTTAAAATAGCCTTTATTCTTTAGCTGCTGCTGTAAAGATTGTACGTTTGGTCCAGTTGAACCAACGCGCAGCAATGAACTTGAGCTAATTGATGAACTTGATGAGCTTCCGCTTCCTAGCAGTTTATTAAATGTAGATGGACCTGCAATACCATCTGCAGACAAGCCATTTGCACGCTGAAACGACTTTACTGCGCTAGTCGTGATTGAACCGTAATAGTTTGTTGTTGTACCGTATGTAAAATAACCTTTGTTTTTTAATTTTTGCTGTAATTCTTTCACATCTGAATTACTTGTTCCTGGGTGCAGCGTAGCATCTCCTAAAGCAGCTTCACTAATTGTAGGTACTACTGTTAAAGATCCACATAACGCTAACGAATATATCAACTTTTTCATAAAAAAAGGTTCCTCCAATGCCATAATCTACTAATCTATAAGACGTTTACATTGTAACAACACATTATTACAAAATAACATCACTAATATTACATTTATGTTACAGGAAACGACAGTAGCGCAGGTGTATGGTGTATATTGTCGTAGTTTATTGTCGTTTAACACTTAATAAGTTCGACAAAAAAGCTAATATATTCCAATATTATTCCTTTTCCTACACTAATAATAGGTAAAAAATCACCCGTAACATTATCTTTATATTTCAAAAAAAACAATTTATTTTTTTTTGAAATGTGAAACTTTTTTAAAATTTATTCGTTTAGCGGATTTGTTCCCCTCTTTAGTAAAACAGCTTTTCTTCTAAAAATTTATATTATTTCCATATTAATGAATAAAAAAGCGAGGGCTGAAAAAAATAGTCTTGTTATGTTTGAAACAAGGAGGATTATTTTATGAGCCATAAAGGCATTCATGGTACAAATGTTAGCGGATCAGGTGACTCGGAAGACAAACGCTATGCAGCCGGAGAAAACGAGCAGACGCTTACAACGCGTCAAGGTCACCCCATTCGTGATAACCAAAATTCTCGAACGGTAGGCAACAGAGGACCTGCTACTCTTGAAAATTACCAGCTGATTGAAAAACTTTCGCATTTTGATCGTGAACGTATACCAGAACGTGTTGTTCATGCCCGAGGAACCGGAGCTCACGGATATTTTGAAACGTACGGAAAACTTGGGGATGAGCCCGTTGAAAAATACACCCGCGCAAAAGTTTTTTCAGGAGCAGGCAAACAGACGCCCGTTTTTGTCAGATTTTCTACCGTAACTCATGGAAAGGACTCTCCAGAAACAATGCGAGACCCAAGGGGATTTGCTGTAAAGTTCTACACAGAAGACGGAAACTGGGACTTAGTAGGAAATAACCTTAAAATATTTTTTATCCGCGATGCTATTAAATTCCCTGATTTGATTCATGCTTTTAAGCCCGATCCTGTGACAAACCGTCAAGATACCGAGCGTATTTTTGATTTTATTTCTCACACCCCTGAGGCTATGCATATGATTACTTTTTTATTTTCACCTTGGGGAATACCTGCTAACTATCGGCAAATGCAAGGTTCCGGTGTTAATACATATAAGTGGGTAAACAAAGATGGCGATGCGTTTCTTGTGAAATACCATTGGGAACCAAAACAAGGAATTAAAAATTTGACCCAAAAGCAAGCAGAAGAAATTCAAGCTAAAAATATCAGTCACGCCACTCAAGACTTGTATGAAGCGATTGAGAGCGGTAACTACCCCGAGTGGGAACTTTGTATACAAATAATGGAAGACGGAGAGCATCCTGAACTGGATTTTGATCCGCTTGATGACACGAAAATTTGGCCGGAAGACCAATTTCCATTTCTACCAGTAGGTAAAATGGTCCTAGATAAAAATCCAAGCAACGTATTTGCTGAAACGGAGCAAGTCGCATTTGGTACGGGTGTACTTGTAGACGGGCTGGATTTTTCTGATGATAAAATGCTGCAAGGAAGAACGTTTTCTTATTCCGACACGCAGCGTCACCGGGTGGGAACAAACTACTTGCAGCTGCCTATTAACGCGCCGAAAAAACATGTAGCAACAAATCAACGCGACGGTCAAATGGCCTATCATGTAGATGCTGCTCCAGGTCAGAACCCGCACGTGAATTACGAACCTTCTTCTCTTGGAGGTCTTCAAGAAGCGCATGACCATCCAAAACCTCATCAGCCTTATGTTGAAGGAAATGTAAAAAAAGAAAAACTTGATCGCACAAATGACTTTAAGCAAGCTGGTGAACGCTATCGTTTACTAGAGGACTGGGAACGTGATGAGCTTATTCAAAATTTAGTAGACGGCTTAAAATGTTGTCATCATACCGTTCAAACAAAGATGATTGAGCTTTTAACTCAATGTGATTTTGACTATGGCAATCGAGTAGCAAATGGCATTGGTCTTCTAATGCATGATGATGGTTCCCTAGAAATTGAAATGGGAGCAGAAATGACTCCTACATACGGCAAATTGCCAAAAGAAGGCGGTTCACCGTTAGGGAGCAACAAAGCTGCTGATGCGGTAGAAGAAGCTAATGAAAAAGGACACGATGCTCATCCTTATTAACAAAAAACATCCTGCAGCGACAGCAGGATGTTTTTTGGGTTAAACGCTTATGACCAAGTAACGGCAAACACGTGGTAGTCATTTTTTAACTGTGGCGCATCAATGGGTGTCCCGTGCTGATATCCTTGTTTCACTCTTTTAGGATGTAAGGGTTGAACCCATTCTTTCACTTGCTGTTTTGTACCATTTGCTAAAATATATACACAATCAGAAAATGCCCCGTCATTGTTTGGACTATCAACTTTTAGTACTTCCACTAACACATCTTGGACACACGTTTTTCTCTGAATACACATAAGCGTATGGTAGATAATATCAGCGGACACATCGTTATTTAAACGAAAGCCCACCTTTTTTTGTTCAAAAAAAGACGAGAATGAGACGATTGGTAATGTCTTTTTTTGTTCATACGCTTGAGATAAAATCTTGACAAGAACTTCTCCACTCAAGATGATCCCTCTTTCTAAAAAACGCTTCATCACAACATATGTGAGCATTTATTATGCTCATAGGATAATATATTATCATAGTTTAATTCTGTGGTGTTAGTCTTTTTTGGGGTTTTTACACTGGGAATTATACCCGCCTATTTCTTGCGTTTCCCTGACGTTCTCGCTACTAGCAACACAATTATTAATAAAATAAATACCCCTGCCCCTGCAAACATATCATATAAGAAATCAAGCATCATACTCCTCCTCTTCCTTCAAAAAAACGCTGTTAAAACCAAGCGTTTTAACAGCGTTTTTTCGTTAGATAAAGCCTAGCATATTAATAAATACAATGATAATTAAAACAGGTGCAATGTATCGAATAGCAAGAAGCCATAAAGAGAACCAGCGCTTCACATTCGTTGAACCGTGCTTAAATTCTTCAATTAGTACATCTTTTTTCATTTTCCAAGGAACAAAGATGGCAATTAAAAGAGCACCTAGGGGCATAAGGATATTACTTACAAGAAAATCGAAAGAGTCAAAGATGCTTTTTCCAAAGATCGATACGTCACTTAATAAACCATACGATAGTGCTGAAGGTATTCCTACCACGAAGATTAGCAAGCCCGAAATCCAAGATAGCTTTATACGCTTATGCTGCTCTCCTTTGGCTAAAGAAGCAACAATAATTTCTAACATCGAAAACGCAGATGTCAAAGTGGCAAATAAAAACAGCGCCAAAAAGAAAGTTTGAAACACAATTCCGAACGGAAGCTGTTCAAAAATAGAAGGCAATACAATGAATAAAAGACCTGGTCCTTCCGTCGGTTTTACACCCATTGAGAAGACCGCAGGGAAAATTGCCAGTCCTGCTAGTAAAGAAATCAAAATATTTAACGCCGAAATTGAAATAGCCGATTTTGGCAAGTTTTGCTGCTTAGATAGATACGAACTGTACGTAACCATAACTGAAACGCCTACGCTAAGGGAAAAGAATGCTTGTCCCATCGCAAACAAAATGGTTTGGGATGTAAGCTTTGAAAAATCCGGATACAAAAAGAAAGATACGCCTTCCATTGCCCCGTCTAATGTTAAAGAACGAATAATGATAATAATAAATAAAATAAAGAGAGCAGGCATTAAAATTTTGTTTGCTTTTTCAATACCATTTTGAATGCCTCTTGCTACTACAACAATTGTTAAAAGAAGAAAAACAAGTTGAGAGATAACAGCACTTGTTGGATTAGCAATGGTCGAGTTAAATAAACTCCCGTAGTCACTTACTCCATTCAGCTGACCCGTGACGCTTGCAAAAATATATTGCAAAATCCAGCCTCCTACTACACTATAGAAGGATAATAAAATAAAGCATGTGATCACACCTAAATACCCGATTCCTTTCCATAGGGAACCGGGAGCAACTGCATCATATGCACGAATTGCTTCTTTTTGTGTATGTCTACCTAGTACAAATTCAGCGAGTAAAAGCGGCAAACCAATAATTGCTGTAAACAGGATAAACAGTAAAAAGAAGGCTCCTCCTCCGCTTGTTCCGGCTACATAAGGCAGTTTCCAAATGGCTCCGATTCCAATTGCGGAACCGGCAGATGCCAAGATAAAGCCGAGTTTTGATGTCCATTGTTCGTTTTGACTCATTTTTTCTCACCATTTTTCTTTATTTATTCTGATTTGTCATACTATATCATACAACCCTTCTGTCGAAAAGGGTTTTTGTTGTTTTAACCCTCATCATGTGTTATGAATAGTATGTAGGTTTCATGAATTATTTTCGTAACTAAAAAAAGTTTGACAGTTAGAGGTACAAAAAATGACAAATCAGCAAGTAATACAGCAACAATTTTTAGATAAGTTCCTTGACTTTATCTTAGTAAAATGTCCAAACTGCGAACTATGTGCGCGAGTTGTAAAACTGGATAAAAAATTGAGCGGGTCAACGCACTCATGCACGTGTCCTCACTGCGGTTATCTAGACGTAACCAACGCTGATAGCCAAGGGCCGTTAGAACTTTCTGAAGCAGTAGATCCTTTTTTTCAGCTTCCGCTTTACTTAGAAACGATATGCCCTGAACGTCGGCTTTGGGCTTATAACTTAGATCACCTTCAGTATATTGAATCTTATATTGAAGTTAAAACATGCGGGGCTTGTTTCGACGAGCTGTCGGTTGAACATTCATTGCCAGATTGGGTAATTCATAAGCAAGAAGAAGCATTAAGTGAAATTCAACGTTTAAAAGATACCGTTTTTTGCACATTCAAATGAAGATAGAAAAGAAACGTTGCCAAAGAGGCAACGTTTCTTTTCTTACGAAGAACTTTCTTCGGTAAGTTTTCTTCGATAGTCTCCGGCCTTATCGAACTCTTTTGCGGTGCCGACGAAAAAGTAGGTTACCGTATGATTTTTGTTACCTTGAGTCGTTCCATGAATCATTTTACCCTGCTTCAATTGCTTTCGCTCTCCATTTTTATTTACATAGAAATATTTATTTCTTGCCCAGCCGCCGCCGCTTAAAAGCGTTTTGGTTTTCCCGACTCCCTGGTCATTTACTTTAAATACAGTGTAGTCTCCTTCTGTCTTGCTGGGATTTCCGTTATCTTTATCATATTCGACCATAACCCATCCTTTGTACCCTTCTGGTATAAGGAAAATGCTCGGTTGAGACGTTTCATCTGGGCGTCCACATCCAGCTGCGATTATAATCATTAAGCACAAAATGAGCCACCTTTTCACTTTTCCCAACTCCTTTCTTAATAAAAGACGTGCCTCTATACTGCTTTTAGTTTTTGTTGAAGGTAAGATTATATTCTTTTTGCATCCCTCAATTTTTTCCAGTTCACCCAGTCAAATATGATATATTTACGTATTGTTTGGCACACACTATTAGCAGGCGTTTACAATTTACATGGGAGGATAACAAAAATGAGCTATGTTTTTTTATTTATTTTGCTCTTTGTCATTCCGCTTTACACACAGCAAAAAATTGTTCGTGCCGACCGTGAAAATACACGTACATTATTACTAAGTGAACACGAGCAATCTGGACATAAAAAAAGCGATTCCCCGTAAAACAGGAATCGCCTTCTTTTAATATGTTAAGCTTCCGGCCACAATAAGGCCGACGGCAACCGACGCTGCAAAAAGAGTTACTCCAACCGCTATATTTCCTTCTTCTACTTTTTTGGCTAGGCTCGTTTTGGGCGTCATGATAAATTCAATAATCCAATATGCCACTACTTGAGTAATGATACCTACTACTCCCCAAAGAGTTGCATCTACCAAATTTAAGCTGTTGCTCCATACAGTAAAAATGACAATAGCAAGCCCGATTCCTTTTCCCCATAACTTCAAAGCGACCGCCACATTGCCTTTTTTTATGAGTTCACGGTCATTAAATTTTGTTGTTAATTCAAATACCATAACTCCGATAAATAATAGCCCTAACCCTACCGCTACGTGAGATAAAAAACTTCCTATACTAGCCCAATCAATCCATTGTGTCATTTTTATTCCCCTTTTCATTTTAATCCAATCGGCAAATAATAAGATTCGTTATCGGTAATTTGATTTCCAGCTCGTATTCCTACTGCGCTTGCTTTTCCATTTAATAAAAAGCACCCGTACATGATATGAGCCTCTATTGTTTGCGTTTGAGTCTTCATCGTTGCAGTTCGCAAAGGAATAAACTGTTGATACACAGCCGTGTATTCTTGATATGTTTTCTGCTGATCTTCGTCTATTTTGATTCCGTCTTCATTATAAATTTCAACGGTATCTCCCTCACGACCAAAGGATGGTTTCTTCACAAATGCTTGTTTTCTTTCAATAAATGGATCTTCTTCTAAATACGTTGGTAAAAAGTATGTTTCAATGATGTGATGCTCTTCTTTAGTGAAGAAAGGATGATGTTGTTCATGCAAAGCCCAAATGAGTGCTTGCACGGCTTTGGACTGCAGCAAAAATGCAGAAGGCGGATTGATTATGGCTACTTGTTTTTGCTGTGCCAATGTTAAAAGCATGTGTCCGACTTTTTCATTCGTACTCGGATCTTCATCTTCAATTAAATGTTCAAGCGGATACGTTTGGCGATAGAGTACGTCTATTTTTTGTCCATATTGATCATACACGCCCGCTTCTATATGTTCACCTTCTTCCACTGTAGAGGAAGGAACAATCCGAAGCTGCGATAATGGAACGTATGTAGCATCTACATCGGCTAGCTTCATTAAATAAAGAGTCGTTAACTTATCTTCTTCATGCGTATCGTGCGAAGAAAAAACGACGTTTGGATAGTTCGTTCTACCGAGCTCGTTGTAAGCTTCAAAAATGGCGTGTTTTAATGCTAAAGCAAGCTTTTTTTCTTCAAGCTTATTAGGGTTTTGTACTTGAAAATGCCGACAGACTAACTCATTTACATGAAATAATTCTTTAATGAACGTAGGCGTATCCGCATTTAGTTCTAAAAGCTTAATTTGATCAGTCGTAACAGCAAAATCAAGGCGCGAAATCACACTTTCTGTTTCCATCGTTTTCAGTCGTAGGTACGGGAGGCTGTCTTTTGGAAATCCTAAAGAAAAAAGCGTCTGATCATCTAACGAACGAAGTAAAGGTGCAGTTTTAAAAAATAATTCTCCAATTCGATTTGCAGCTTCTTTAATAGAATCAATGATATGAGAAGACTCTGTATGTACGTCATAAAGAGCATACTCTGTTCCGTATAAATCGTGCCAAAAATCTTCAATTTCTTTATAAAACATTTCTCGTTTTTCTTTATGCATTACCCGCCAAAACCGCCTTTAGAGCCGCTCCCAATTCCAGATTTATACGAGCTGCTTGATTTAAATGATTTATAGGCCGATGATGAGGTCAACTGTTTTTTAGAGCCGTAGTAGCGGCCTCCGTGATAATATGAGCCGCTGTGCGAAGAAGAAGAATCTGAACAGTAGTACGTTTGGGTATCTTCATCCCACTTCCACTTGTCACACGATTTATCTTTCGGTTTAGCTGGTCTTGCCTGATCAGTTGAACCACAGGCAACGAGCGATGTCATTAAAGCTGTGGTCAAAACCCCGGCCATCATTTTTTTTGTTTTTGACATTACGCCTTACCCCCTTCATACGTTACGCCTGTTTTTGTTACATATAAACTGTACACGCTGCGATCTTCATCAATTTCCGCAGAGTCTCTTTCCCATTCCCATCCATTGTAGTATGTATAAACTGTTCCGATATAGCTTAATACGTCCAAATGCGTATAAAATGAAGAGACGAATAAAATTGGATGTCCTCGAAGAGAATTCAGTTCGCGTACTTCTAACGTAATCTCTTTGTTATCGTCTTCTGCTTGCTCTTTCGGCCCATGTTCATGTTCTTTTACATAAATAATATGTATATCATCTTCGACTGCAGATGAAGTTTGTTTATACGTTACTCCTTCTTTAACAAAAAATTCGCATTCTCTTCGTGCTAAAATTTGTTCAAGTTCAATAGATTGATAGTGATAAATAGATACAAACGTATCATCAGGCTTTAGCAGTCGGTATTCTAACTTTCCCATTGTGCAACTCCTTTTGTGACTTTTTTGTGAACGTTCTTTAATAAATACGCACAGATTTTCAAAAAGTTTCAATTTTTCTCATATTAAAAGGCTTAGCTTTAAATAAGCTAAACCTTTATTTTTTTATCACATCTGTCACAACTTCATAACCGCCTGTGTATGGGTCGAATACATATTCAAGCATGCCGTTTCCACGATTGACTTTAAATAGATAACGGTATTTTTTAGGGCTGTCTTTTGCTGGATATACGTATTTTCCTTTTTGGAACTGACTTAGCAAGAGCTGTTCTCTTTGCGCAAGCATTTTTTTTGCTTCATTATAACCATACAGCGGGAGATTTTTGGCATAGAGAACCGGTACGAATACAAGCACAACGACTGAAATCGTAATAAGCCCTTGTTTAAACCAACGCATAAATCTCTTTGGATTTCGCGAAAGTAACATTGTGATGACAATTACTACTAACAAAGGAACAATATATACTTGAACATACGGAATGTTTGCAAATACAGGTCGATTAATCAATAAGACAATTACTTCGATAGCTGCTACTAATACTAAAATAAAATAGACCACTTACTCTTCACACCTCGACGATTCAATGAATTTTATATGTGTTAGAAAGTATTCCCACTCATGAATGAACTCGTCTATTGTATCATAAGACGCAAAAAAAATATCTACGCTTCTCTATTTTACGGAATTCAGATAATAAAAGAGATTGAGACATAATGAAATCACCCCAATCTAAAGACGAACAAATGGGATAATGCGCTAGTATGGCCCCTTTGTTACACCGCTGTTGATTTCCGTACAAGGCTTCGCTTTCCGCAGGCGGCCGCTAAGCCTCCTCGTCGCTTGCGCTCCAATCAACAGCTAGAAACCACTACATACATGAAACTCCCTTCACTCTAAACATAAAAAAATCTGAACGCATTTGATTCTCCATCCAGAATCAAATGCGTTCAGATCTTTCTTTAACTGAGCTACTTTTATTCCATCCTTTTTATTATGAAACTTCTACGTTTCGATTTTGATTATATTTTTTTCCTTGTAACAGTGAGTAAATGATCGCTGCTGCCCACACGATAAGTATGAATGCATATACAGCTATCTGAGTAGAGCTGCTTGATACCCAAGTGTTTAAGAGTGTTCGAGCATTTGTTAAAATGATAAACCCACCAACAAGTGAACCAAGCAAGTGAGCCGGGATAATACGAACAAACCATGCAGCAATCGGAGCCGCGATAATTCCGCCAATCATAAGGGCACCTACCCAGAACCAGTTTACCTGCTCCCAGCCAAGAGAAATTAAAAAGCCAAGTGTAGCCGAGACGGCAATAGCAAATTCACTTGTATCCACGGTTCCAACGACTTTCCGTGCTGTTGTGCCTTTTTTAGCTAGCAATACAGGCGTTGCTATCGGCCCCCAGCCGCCTCCTCCTGTAGCATCAGCAAATCCAGCAATTAATCCCAGCGGAATGGACTGCTTCGTCGATAAAGGTTTGGTACTCTTTTCTTCGTTTGTTTTAAACGTAAATAAAAAACGAAATAACACATAAACTCCTAGAAGTAATAAGAATGTTGAAACGTAAGGCCTTACCGCATCTCCAGGTAAATTACTTAGAAAGCAGGCTCCTACAAAAGCTCCGATGGAACCCGGGATAATTAGTTTTAACACCATCGATTTATCTACATTTCCAAATTTAATATGCGAAACACCAGAAGCTGCTGTTGTTACAACTTCTGCTAAGTGAACAGATGCGGAAGCCACAGCTGGTGCAATTCCAAACGTTAAAAGCAGCGTAGTTGATGTCACCCCGTATGCCATTCCAAGTGATCCATCAATTAACTGAGCTAAAAAGCCAATAAGTGCAAACGTAATTAACTTTTTCATGTTGTCCCTCCACTTTCATCTTCTGTTAGAAAGCACAAAAAGGCCTCCAACAGTTGTTTGCTAGAAGCCTTCGGTATGTCCGATCAGCTGTCCGTTTTATGAATAAGTTGTTTATATTGTAATCCTAACTATTCCTAGAAGTCAACTGTGTTTTTAGTTTTTCTTTTAGTCTATGTATGCTGCTTGGTTATAGTATCAGTAAAATAAAATTCTTATTGTTAAGTCAACAACATAAAAACGACCGCTCACTTAATAAGGGCGGTCGTTTTTATGCATATCTTGCCAGTGAGCCAGCACTTCAGGTGGCAAACTCACATCTTTATCTAATGACGTCACATCCATAGAAGCGGGCTCATCGCTATTTATCACTTTTTCTACCCAATCTGGCTGTACAACTAATGCTTGTTCAATCGTAATTAAAGCCAGCCCTTTCTCAAAAGCTTCTGCTACTTCTGTTGCCGTAAGTCCTCCTGTACCCACAAGAGGGACCCGGTGATTAACGTGCTTAATAATCGAAGAAACCAGTGAACGATTTTCTTCACTACTTAAGGTAGGTTCATGCAAAGCACTGATATGTAAATAGTCAATTTCTGTATGAACAAGACGATCAATCCACTCAAATGTATCTTCCACTTTATTTCCTAAATAGCCTTTTTCTTTGGGTGCTAATGTATATCCCACAATAAATGGTTTGCCCGCATGAGCTGCTCGACGCGTCACTTCACGAATAACTTCAAGTGCAAAAGTGAAGCGGTTTTCTGCGCTTCCTCCATAAGAATCGCTTCGTTCATTTGCTTGCCTTGACATAAACTGCTGCAGTAAGCATTCATTTCCTCCGTCAATTTCTACTCCATCAAACCCGGCTTCCATAGCTCTAGTGGTAGCTTCGCCAAACGCTTGAACAATATAAGTTATATCGCGCTCGGTCATTTGAACAGGCTTTTTGCCTTTACGTTTATGAGGCTTTTCACTTGGGCTAATGGCTTGCCCCTTATTTTTCATTTCTACGCACTTTCTTCCCCCGTGTGATAGTTGAAGAATCGCTTTAGCTCCTCTTCTATGAATCATTTGGGTTAGTTGATGAAGCTTTCTTATAACCTGATCACGATGAATGCCGATTTGACCATGTGCTACTTGGCCATTTTCTGTGATAAACGCGGGGCCGATAATTACCGTACTGACGCCCCCTACTCGTTTTTCGTAAAAAGACATATCAAGATCGGATATTTCTCCGTTTTCCCGTGAAGCGTATGTGAGGATAGGTCCCATTGCTAATCGGTTTTTCATCTCAAGAGCATCAACAAATTTAAAATGCTTAAATAATTTTTCATAGGCTGTCTTCAATTAATTCACACCTTTTTTCCTTAGCTTGCCCATCTAGAAGCCGAGTAGACATAGGCACAAAAAAAGAAATACCTTCGCCGGCATTTCTTTTTACGTTGTTTTTCTTATTTTTTTAATGGGGTAAAATACAAATTCGCTTTTTCCGACAATCCGTTTTTCATCAATGAGACCTAGACCGTTGCGGCTATCCATACTGTACAAACGGTTATCACCCATTACAAATACTTCGTTTTTAGGTATTTGAACAGGTTCAAAATCTCCTGTAAGCTCCATATCCATGTTATTGGCAATTTGACGATTCGTTTTTAAATACGGTTCACTTACTTTTTTATCATCAATATAAAGCTGATCTTTTTTCATTTCGATTTTTTCACCTGGCAGACCGATTACTCTTTTTACATAATGCTTATTCTTAGCCTCATCTTTAATAATCACAATATCTCCGCGGCGAATATCATGGAGCGAATACGACAGTTTATTCACAAACAAACGCTCTCCGTTATGCAGCGTTGGGTTCATTGAAGCGCCTTCTACGATATACGGAGAAAATAAAAATGCGCGAATCATAAATACTAGAGCGATAGCGAAGATAATAGTTTTGAATATGCTGCGTAATTGATCGCTTTTTGTTTTTTCCGTAGTCAATATACTTTGTCTCCTTTGTACAGCTCACTTTTCTTATGTAAAAAAGCAAGAAACCTCTTACTTTAACACTTATTCTAACTTAATCATAGAAAGAACTGAAATCAAATGTTTTATGTTATGTAAAAAAAGAACCTCTAACAAATGTTAGAGGCTTACATTACGCAAGTTTCGTCTTTACATCTCTTATTATAACATTAATTATATAAAAAGAGACTACCTTTTATGTAAAAATTATGTTTTTTACGCAAACTTAACTAAATCTTCACATTTAAAGACGTTTCTCCATGTATAAAAAGTTGAGAGATACAATACTCTATAATCTCTCTTCGCCGCACGAGTCCAATAAAAATATTTTGGTCATCTACAACTGGTACAAAATTTTGTTCAGACGCACGTGACAAAATACTTTCCATTTCATCATTAATGGTGATAGGTTCATAATCACGATGCCTTGAGACCTCTTCAATTCGCAGGTGTTCTAGCTCATGAAGTTCTATATGTTCTAGGCTTTTTAGCTTCCATAGCAAGTCTCCTTCTGCCAAAGTCCCTACATATTCTCCTTTTTGGTTAATGAGCGGTACAGAAGAATAGCGATGATACTCCATTTTCTCCAATGCTTGACGGACAGTTGACCGTGTCAACAGGGTAACGACTTCTTTTTTCGGGAGTAAAAAAAACGCAATATTCACTCATATTCTCCTTTTAGTATACATCCATTTTATTGTTATTGCTTTGCTGAATCTGAAACAATATGAATGTCGATGTTATAAGTCTGTCTCATAATCGTATTCACAATAGACCCTTTTCGAATCTCTTCCCACCTTGTCCTGGCTGATTGCCCTAGTAAGATTTGAGTAACGCGATACTGCTTGGCTACGTTCACAATCACTGCAGCTGGTTTTTGGTTTTTAGCTTCTTCAACAATTAGCGATGCGTGAAAGCGATCAGCAAATTCCCGCCACTCTTTAATTTGTGCTTTTTGCCTTTCAGTTTGCTCGCCTGTAAAAACATGAAGCAGCAGCAAATCTGCTTTCAATCGGTTTGCCATTCTCCAGCCTCTTCGAATCAATTTTTCAGCTGTTCCACTATATTGAATGCATACTAAAATGCGTTCGCAAATACCTGTTACGCCAATTTCATGGGCATGAATGAGCTTACCGTCCACTTCATCCGCTACTTCTCGGAGCGTTAATTCACGAAGGGCATGGAGATTTGCGAGCTTAAAAAAAGACTGCAGGCTTTGTTCAATTTTATGAACTTCGTATATTTTGCCTTCACGAAGACGCTTTTGCAGCTGTTCCGGCGTAACATCGACAAGCTGAATTTCATCTGCTTGCTGAATAAATAAATCTGGCACTGTTTCACGAACTTTTACCTGGGTAATGGCATATACGAGATCATGTACGCTTTCCATATGCTGAATATTCATTGCTGACATGACTGAAATGCCTTGGTTGAGCAGGTAAGAAACATCTTCAAAACGTTTTTTATGACGGCTTGTCGGAACATTTGTATGAGCAAGTTCATCGATAATTACAACTTTTGGGCGCCTTCTTACAATCGCCAGCAAATCAAGCTCTTTCAATTCTTTTCCTTTATAAAAAACGGTTTCTCTTTCGATTACTTCTAGATTTCCGATCATCTCTTTAGTCTCGTGCCTGCCGTGTGCTTCTATATATCCAACTACGACATCTATGCCTTCTTTGACTAAATCGTGCGCATCTTGAAGCATTTTATACGTCTTTCCTACTCCCGGCGCGGCACCGATGTAAAGTTTAAGCTTTCCTCGCTTCTGATCATGAAGTTCACGCAATAGTTCTTCCGGAGTTTTTCTTCGAAAGTATGGATGAGCTTCTTTTTCTTTCATTGTTTGTACTCCTTTATCACACTCGCTTCAATACATGAAGCGAGTGCATGTAATTAGCGCTCTCGTTGAACAGCTAAATTTAGCTCTACTACATTTACTCGTTTTTCACCAAAAGCTCCTTGCTGAGTGTGTTCTTTGATCAGCTCTTTTAGCATGTTGGTTTTAATGTGCGCCGCTTTTGCCACTCGTTCTACTTGTGCATATGCAGCTTGTGGCGTAATGTCAGGATCGAGTCCAGAAGCCGAATTTGTGACGGCATCAACTGGAATTCCTTCTTTTGGCACCTCGTTTTCTTTTTTCCACGCCGCTACGGATTTCTCGATACGATTCGTAAGATCTTTATTTGAAGGTGCTAAATTCAACGACCCAGATCCTACCCCGTTATAATCGATACTAGAGACTCTGCCATGGAAAAATTCATTGCTTGTAAACTGCTGTCCAATGAGCTTAGAACCGATAACTTGGTGGTTGTTTGAATAGATTAAGCTGCCGTTTGCTTTACTTGGAATAGCTGTTTGAGCAATACCTGTCATCACAACAGGATAAATAAGACCACAAAGAATTATCATCATAATTGTTAAGCGAACAATAATGCTTCCCGTTCGTTCTGTTTGTATCATCGTTTCTTCTCCTCTACATTACAAATGAAAGTAGTAAGTCAATTGCTTTAATCCCAATGAATGGAACCAACACCCCGCCTAACCCGTAAATGAACAAATTTTTTCGCAATAGGGCGTTAGAACTCATCGGCTTATACGCAATTCCCTTCATGGCTAAGGGAATTAACAGCGGGATAATGACCGCATTAAAAATAAGCGCTGACAATACGGCAGATAGAGGTGAATTCAGCTTCATTACGTTAAGAGCCTCCATTTGCGGAATCGCCAAGGTAAACATCGCTGGAATAATGGCAAAATATTTCGCAATATCGTTTGCGATACTGAATGTAGTTAAGGCACCCCTTGTCATTAATAGCTGTTTTCCAATCGAAACGACTTCAATGATTTTTGTGGGATCGGAATCCAAGTCCACCATATTTGCTGCTTCTTTAGCAGCTGAGGTTCCGCTGTTCATTGCTAAGCCAACATCAGCTTGAGCAAGTGCAGGGGCATCGTTTGTCCCGTCACCTGTCATGGCAACTAGCTTTCCCTGCTGCTGTTCGTATTTAATCACTTGAATCTTGTCTTCTGGCTTGCATTCCGCAATAAATTCATCTACTCCCGCTTCTTTTGCAATGGTTGCTGCGGTTAGCGAATTATCTCCTGTACACATGACTGTTTTAATGCCCATTTTACGAAGTTCCTCAAAGCGTTCTTTCATTCCTGGTTTTACCGTGTCTTTTAAATAAATCAAGCCGTAAATTTTATCATCAGCGGCGACGGCAAGCGGCGTGCCACCAGCTCCTGCAATTTCGTTTGCTTTTTGCTGCAAATCAGAGGGAACCATCCCGCCATTTGACTCTACCCATGCCGTGACGGCGTCCACTGCCCCTTTTCGTACAGATACATTCTGTAAGTCAATGCCGCTCATTCGCGTTTCAGCTTTGAATTCAACAAACGTCCCTTCGGTTTTTTTAAGATCTTCTACTCCCATGCGGTTTTGAATAAAATCAACAACTGAGCGTCCTTCTGGTGTTTCGTCATAAAGAGAAGAAACAAACGCCCATTTGTAAAGTTCACATTCGTCTGTGCCTTCTACAGTCGTTAATTGATGAGCCATTCGGTTTCCAAACGTAATGGTGCCGGTTTTATCTAAAATGATTGTGTTAATGTCACCAGCTGCTTCTACTGCTTTTCCTGACATAGCGATCACGTTAAACTGCGTAACTCGGTCCATCCCAGCAATTCCAATGGCCGATAATAATCCTCCAATTGTCGTAGGAATGAGGCAAACGAGCAGTGAAATTAAAATAGCCGTGTCCAGTTGAAAATGTAAGTAGTTTGTAAATACAGGAAGCGTCACAACAACTAGTAAGAAAATAATCGTCAAACTTGTTAAAACCGTATTTAGCGCAATTTCATTTGGCGTTTTTTGCCGCTCTGCTCCTTCAACAAGCGAAATCATTTTATCTAAAAATGATTCACCTTGCTCACACGTAATTTTAACTGTAATTTCATCGCTGACAACTCTTGTACCTCCAGTTACAGAGTTAAAGTCCCCGCCTGCTTCTTTCAAAACAGGTGCCGATTCACCGGTAATGGCCGATTCATCAACAGATGCCAGTCCTTTAATGATTTCTCCATCTCCAGGAATCATTTCGCCTTGTGAAACGACGACGATATCTCCTTTTTTTAGGTGCGATGCCGAAACTTGTATCATTTGCCCGTTTTGAAGTTTATTAGCTGTAATATCACCTTTCGATTGCTTTAATGAGTTTGCCTGTGCTTTTCCTCGACCTTCTGCTAATGCCTCTGCAAAATTAGCAAAAACAATTGTGAAAAATAACACGAGAGATATGGCAATATTAAAGCCTGCGCTTACTGTACTTTCTCCGAAAAGATCTGGAACAACAGCTAAAAAAAGCGTAATAACAAACCCGATTTCTACTACGAACATGATAGGGTTTTTTATCATCGTTCTTGGACTTAGCTTGATAAAAGCCTGCTGTACTGATTGAATAAAAATCGATGAAGTTTGTTTATCTACAGCACCTTGAATGTGACTGTTACGATCCAATTCAAGATTATTCGTAAAATTCCGTTTATTCATTATAATCCTCCGCTTTCTTGATTACAGTGTCAAATACTCAGCAACCGGCCCAAGTACAAGCACTGGGAAAAACGTAAGTGCCCCTACAATAACGGTAGTTCCAATTAAAATGCCGCTAAATAAAGACGTATCCGTTTTAAATGTCCCAGGTGTTTCAGGAACAAGCTGCTTAGATGCTAGTGAGCTCGATACCGCCAGCATCGTAATTAGTCCGAAATAGCGTCCAATATACATAACAATTCCCGTAGAAATGTTCCAAAACGGAGTTGCGTCACCGAGTCCTTCAAAACCAGAGCCATTGTTTGCTGCTGATGATGTAAATTCATACAGTGCCTGGCTTAACCCGTGAAAGCCTGGGTTTGATATACCTTCTATTCCTAAATGAGTAGTTAGCGCTACGGCTGTTCCTCCTAAAATTAGCAGCGGCTGCAGAATAAGCGTCACGGCGATGAGCTTCATTTCTTTTCCTTCAATTTTTTTACCTACGTATTCTGGTGTTCTTCCAACCATTAAACCTGATAAAAATACGGCGATGATGACGTACATCATGACATTCATAAATCCTGCTCCGACACCGCCAAATACGGTATTTAACATCATATTTCCAAGCGTTAACAACCCGGTAAGAGGTGTAAGGGTATCGTGCATGGTGTTGACCGCACCTGTTTCACTTGCTGTCGTCACGATGGCGTAAAGCGTCGACATACCGACACCAAAACGAACTTCTTTGCCTTCCATATAACCGCTCGCTTCATTTAGATGAAAAGCATCAAGTCTTGGATTGCCGCCCCACTCTGTTACAAACGCTGTGCTTAAAATAACGATAAACAGCATACTCATCGCTACAAACAAGATGCGGCCTTGCTTACGCTGTCCGATCATTTTTCCGTACGTAAAAGGAAGTGCTGTTGGCAATAAAAGCATAAGGACAATTTGTAATACATTGCTCAACGCGTTAGGATTTTCAAATGGATGGGCTGAATTAACACCAAAAAATCCCCCTCCGTTGTTGCCTAGCTCTTTAATTGAAAGAAAAGAAGCAACTGGTCCCCTTGCTATTTGCTGTGTTGCCCCTTCTAATGTATGGGCAGTCACCGTTCCGCTTAACGTTTGAGGGACACCTGAAATCATAAATAAAATGCCGGTTATAAAAGCGATAGGAAGTAAAACACGCGTAATTGATTTCACAAAATCAACAAAAAAGTTTCCTATTTCCTTCCCTGCCAACCCGCGAATAAACGCGATTGCTACTGCAAGTGCCGTTGCTGGTGCAGCAAACATCATAAATACAACGGCTGCCATCTGCGAGAAATAGGACAAACCTGATTCACCGCTGTAATGCTGCAAGTTCGTATTTGTCATAAAACTAATGGCCGTGTTAAAAGCAAGGGCCGGATCCATTCCTTTGATGTGGCTTGGGTTAAGCGGCAGTACTCCTTGAAACCGGAAGATAAGATACACCACAAAAATCATAAACGTATTCGCCAAAACGAGAGCAATTGCATATTGCTTCCACGTCTGATTATGCCCTTTAATTCCTGCCGCTTTAAACATCACCGATTCTATCTTTCCTACCAAGCTAGTGTTTTTATCGTTTGAAAACACATTCGCTATATAAATACCTACGGGCTTTGCAATAAGCGCTACAAAAACAAGCAGCAGCGCAACTGATAGTAGAAAAATCCCCACGTTTTATTCCTCCGCTTATTAAAATTGTTCTGGATTTAACAGTACATATACTAAATAAATTAAAACGAGAACTGAAATACCTAGCAAAATGAACGACACGTTCACTTCTCCTCTCTTTCGTCTACTACACGAGACGACCAGCAAATAATTCCGTACATAGCAGCTGTTAATATGACAAGCGTTCCCAGCATGATTATATCCAAGTTGCTCCCTCCTAACTGTTTCTTACCACCAATAATTAAGCGTAGTGACTGTTACCGTGCGTAAAGCATCACGCCCAAGTGAGCTAGCAGCGAAAGGTTATCTTTGATTATTCCTCACGTATTGTTGATCTCGTTTTAAAAGCCCTACTATATCCTCTTTACGGTGCAGACATAAGCTGCTCTCCTATTTTCCCATAAAAAAACCGCAGAAGAGAGTCCTCTTCCGCGGTTTAATGCACGACAAATAAGCCGTGATCGACACGAATTTTTTCACTCCCAAAACGCTTACGGAGTTAGCTGTCGGATTCGGGTTATGGAAGTAACCCTACTCAGTTAAGAGATTCACCCCTAGTACATACGTACAAAATATTGGGTCCCCCGCTCATAATTGATTAAGCGTATATTTATTATTTAATTTTTAGACTTAATTATGGTTTTTACTGCTGCGTTTAATACTTTGATTAGCTAACATAGACAAATAGCGGTTTGCTAGATCAAAAGATTGCTGATCACATATTGCACGATATTCAATCATTTGAATCATTTGCTTAGATAAATGCATGTTAACGCTCCTTTCGCCTATATTTTGAAAGGAACGCGCTATCCGCTTTTATAGAAAACGGCCACGATTACACCATCCTCTCTCTTAACGCTTACGAAGTTAGCTGACGGGTTCGGGTCAAGAAAGTAACCCTACTCAATTATGAGATTCACCCCTAGTAATTGGGTCCTCCGCTCTTTCCCTCTCTTTCAGGAAAGACTCAGCGTTTCACTGTGGAACGTTTCATGAGAGTAATCTTACTCCTGTTAAAATTTACTGTCAACAACATTTTTTGAAATTTTAAAAACTTTATTTTTTGCTGTTTATTCATTATTTTAAAATAATAGATTCAAAGAAAAAAGCGTTCTTATCTCCTCGATAAGAACGCTTTTTTTAGCTCATTTTCTCAATTTCATTTACAAGAATTGAAATGGCATCCGTTTTTGTTGCTTCACGCATTGTACGCTTCATCGTACTTGCCTGCTGCTGAAGCTCATTTACTTCACGCAAAAACACTTCTTTTGTTAACTGTTCTTCTTCCACAACCATACAGTAGCCTTTTTTCTTAAAGGACTGTGCATTTAAAATTTGATCTCCTCGGCTTTGTGCTTTTGACAAAGGAATAATCATCATCGGTTTATGAAGGGCTAAAAACTCAAAGATAGCATTTGATCCGCCGCGTGTAATCACATAATCAGTCGCCGCTAGAACATCTGGAAGCTGTTCATTTACATATTCTAACTGACGGTAGCCCGACTCTTTTTCAAGGCTTGTATCAACATTGCCTTTTCCGCACAGGTGTACAATTTGAAATTTCTTTTGCAGTTCAGGCAAGGACTCTCGAACAATCTCATTGATGCGACGTGCTCCTAAACTTCCGCCCATAATGGTTAAAATTGGGCGCTTATCATAAAAGCGAAGCCAGCTTTCCCCGTTCGCTGCGCTTCCGCTAAATAATTCTTTTCGAATAGGTGAACCAACAACCTGCACTTTTTCTTTTGGAAAATAGTTTGCCGCTTCATCAAAAGAAGTGAAAATTTTAGTGGCAAATTTCTGCGCAATTTTATTTGCCAGTCCCGGTGTTAAATCACTTTCATGAATGAACACGGGAATGTTTAGCGATTTAGCAGCCATTACAACAGGGACTGTGACAAAACCGCCTTTTGAAAACACAAGAGAAGGCTTTAACTTTTTCAGCACGCGACGTGCATCGCCAACTCCTTTTGCTACTCGAAATACATCTTTTACATTTTCCATATCTACGTATCGACGCAGCTTCCCGCTTGAAATCGCATGATATGGAACGTTTAATTTTGTAATTAATTCTTTCTCAATACCATTGTGAGAACCGACATAATGGATATCCCATTTTTCACTGTCTAATTCTTTCATAATGGCAATGTTTGGTGTTACGTGTCCAGCTGTTCCGCCTCCGGTAAAAACGATAACTTGCTTACTCATTTTTTCTTCCTCTCTTTACTTCACTTAATGGATCTGTTTTGACATCAATTTTTATCTGATCTTTTTAGCATGCAATCTGACATGTAAAACGATGGTTTTATTATAGCATTTTTCTTTTTACATATGTATGATAAGGCGTATAAAAGCATGCTATACTTTTCATAGGGAGTGATGATAATGAACAAATCTGCACCTATAGTAAAAGGTGATACGGTGGATTCCGAAACGCGCTGCATGCACTACCGTACGGATAAAGATATTATTGCAATAAAATTTTATTGCTGTAATACATATTATCCATGCTATCAATGTCATAACGGACATGCTGATCATGATATTAAAAGGTGGCCAAAAGCTATGTTTAATGAAAAAGCTATTCTTTGCGGAGTATGTAAACATGAGCTATCCATTCATGAATATTTAACCTGTAACTCGACTTGCCCTCACTGTCGTTCTTCTTTTAATCCCGGATGCAGCCTGCATGGACACATTTATTTTGAACAAAAAAGCTGAACAAAACATTGTTCAGCTTTTAAAATAACTGCTCATCTATATTTATAATGGAAGGAAGCAGACCTGGGAACAATTCCTCAAGTTCTTCTAAACGCAAGGAATAATAGTGCTGCGTACCTTCTATACGTAGTTTGATAATTCCAGCTTCGCGAAGTACTTTAATATGATGTGATAGCGTTGATTTTGATACATTTAATTTTTGATAATACGAACAGGTCTGCTCCTTTCTTGTCGCTAAACACTGTACAATTCGCAGCCGGTTAGGATCACTCAACGCGTGTAAAATAGGCGTTAATTTAATTTCAGATTTCGGTGGTTGATAAGGTTTTCTCATGCTTAAAATATAACACAGCTTCTTTTGTGTATCAATGTTCGATAACTTTCGAACTAAATTCCTTGCACTGTTATTTAATCGGTGTTATAGTTTCATTGTTCGATGATATTCGAACTTATCTTCATTTTAATCATAAATTGAATGAAAGATTAAAAACAAAACAAATAATATAAAGCACCATCATTATTAAAGGAGGAATCACCCATGATTCATTTACAAGCTTCAATGAAAGTTAACCCAGCAAAAAGAGAAGAATTTTTAGAAAACGTACAAGAACTAATTAAGCATTCTTTACAAGAAGAAGGAAACAGCAACTATCAACTATTTGAAGATGCTTTTACACCTAACACATTTATGATGATTGAAGAGTGGAAAAGCGAAGAAGCAATTCAAGCACACAATAAATCAGCTCACTTCCAAAGTTTTGTAGCATTTGCTCAAACTGGTGTACTTGTAGCACCTTTAGATGTAAAAACATTACAAGGTTAATCATAACTTCTTTGAAAGGATGACGCATCATGAATGAAGCAATTCGTACAATTCAAGATCATCGTTCTATCCGTCAGTATACAGACGAAGCAGTAAGTGACGAGCATTTAGATACGATTATTCAATCTGCTCAGTCAGCTGCTTCTTCTATTAATGGACAGCAAGTGACTATTATTAGCGTCCAAGATAAAGAAAAGAAGAAAAAACTTTCAGAGCTTGCCGGCAACCAAGCGTGGATCGACCAAGCTCCTCTATTTTTAATCTTTTGTGCAGATTTTAATCGTGCTAAGATTGCAGCTGAACTTAACGATGCCCCTCTTGGCGTAACCGATGGGCTTGAATCAATCTTAGTCGGAGCAACTGATGCTGGAATTTCTTTAGAAGCCGCAACAGTTGCAGCAGAATCACTCGGTTTAGGTACAGTCCCAATCGGAGGAATTCGCAGAAAGCCGCTAGAAGTCATTGAACTGCTCGATTTACCGGAATACGTATTCCCAGTAAGCGGTCTTGTGGTTGGACATCCGGCAGATCATTCTGCGAAAAAACCTCGATTGCCACAAGCTGCTGTGCACCATCGTGAAAGCTATAATCACGACTTAAAGCCATTGATTCAAGACTATGATGCTGAAATGGCAGAGTATATGAAAAAGAGAACAAACGGTGCTGATGACCGCAACTGGTCACAAACTGTATCAGCTATTTATAAAACCATTTATTACCCAGAAGTTCGAGCTATGCTTGAAAAACAAGGATTTAAATTCGAATAACCAAAAGCTGCGATGAACATCGCAGCTTTTTTTATCTACTTTAACAGCATGCTGAATAGACTAAAAGTAATACTCAATAAATGAGGTGTTGATATGGAGTTTATTTTAATTTGTAATTTTCTTTTAAGCGCAACCGCAGCGTTTTTATTGGTGCCGGCTTTTACAAAAAAGCACACTCTTCACGTGACTTTACTTTCTCTCCTTTTCCTCCTTTCAATTATTCCGACTTTTCTTCTCGCTAATCCACATATCGGCGTTTTACCTTGGGCTATTCGAGACGCTCTTCTATTGTTCGCTGCTTTCCTTTTCTTTTGTTTAACCTTCACTTTAAACAAATGGAAAACGCTTTTGTTTTTTCTTCTATTTTTACTGTCGATTGCTCCTCTTTCTTACGTCGTATATGATGACTTCACGCATACGTATATAGATGCCAATATTGGGCTTGGCCTAGGCTTTTTACTGACATGGCTCTTAACAGCTCTGTACAATATTTTGGCTATTCTTCGATTTTTTCGTCAGAAATCTCAGTAAACACATCAAAAATTAACAAACAAACGAATAGTTGATTTTATTTAGTATACGCTAACAACTGCACAGTCCTTCTCTTTACATAAAGCTGTGTATACTAAAAAAGGAGTGATACTTGATGAAACGACTATTCGTAATAGCAGCAGTGATTGCCTTCTTGGCGCTTAGCCGCATGTTAGTATTTGCCGCTGAAACACCTCCTGCTGCAGATGAGCGAACAGCTCAAAATGCAGAAGTTCGCATCGTTCATGCTTCACCGGATGCTCCGGCTGTAGACATTTTTGTGGATGACAAAGCTTTAGTAGAAGGAGCAAAGTTTAAAGATGTCGCCAACTCTTTGCCTTTGGCAGCCGGTTCTCATAAAGTAGAAGTATACGAAGCAAAGACAAAAGGAACAAAAGATTCCATCATCGAAGCTACCCTTGTTGTAGACGGTGGAAAATCGTATACAGTGGCCGCTGTAAATAAAGCAGAAAACCTTGAACTGCAGGCTTTCACGAATAATAAGCAAGGAATGGATGGAAAAGCAAGCTTACGTGTTGCTCATTTATCTCCTGATGCTCCTGCGGTAAACGTAGGTCCTAAAGGTGCTGCTCCTTTATTTAAAGATCTGTCTTTTAAAAGCATTTCAGGTTATCAAGTAGTAAATCCGGGTTCGTATGATCTATCTGTTTCCACGGCAGATGGAAAAGAAATACTAAGTCTTCCTGGAACAAATCTTCAAAGTGGTAAAAACTATACGGTTCTCGCAGTAAATACTGCTGACAAGCTTGAGACCATTGTTTTACAAGATAATTAATTAAAAAAACGTCATTTCAATTGAAATGACGTTTTTTATAGACTGCGCTGAATGAATTCCTCTTTTTTGTACTCATAGGTAGAAATATCGTTCCACAGTCGTTTTGAAAGCTCGTATTTCATACCTTCATATTTTTTTCTAGCACGTTCGTTCGAGCGTAACTGCTCCCTGAAATTAATTCGTTCGTTCCAGTAAGGTGATTCACTGACCGTTACGTACACATGACTTCTTCTCGCATCATGTGGAATGAGCTTACGTGCATTTTTAGCTGTCATAATTGGAGGGTAGTGTGCAGCTGGAACGCCTTCTTTTAATAAGACAAACATCTCTTTTTCTGCTACATATACGTGAGATTTATTTTTTAATATAGCGCGCACTTCATTTATATCTTCTTCGCGTTTGACTCCGATTAAAATATCAACGATTGGTGAACCAGCCAATCCTGGAACGGACGTGCTTCCAATATGTTCGATGTCTACTGAAAAATCTCTTAGTGTATTAAGCAACGCTTCTTTTTCCATTTGATACAAAAGCGACCACTTTGTTTCATACTGAACAATCTTTCGCATATCAGTTTCCACCCTTTCACTTTTTTATACTGTACCATGTTTTAAAGTAAAAAGAAAGAATTTTCTAACTATTTACTTTTGGTTTGCGCTACGAGCTTTATACCCCTCCAGACAGGCTTTGTATTATTTTATATATTTTTGTTATTTTTATTCTAAATGTTTCATAATTGTGGATGTTTCCTCCTCCAAAAGATAGATACGCTTTTATTTTCTATCTCTCCTCTATCATATTCACACTCAGCTGTTTTATACTATTTTACGTTCTTACTAGTAGAAGACACATCCTCAAAATGTAGATGAACAAAGGATTAAAGGTCTTTAATATCGCTAAATTCCACCTTTAATATAATTATATTTTACATTAATGTAAAATTTTATCGGCAAAGATGGCAGATAGTTCAAATTCATTATACAATTGAATTTCGACATATAGTATGATGGATAATATCGGTATTATGAGATAATAGTAGATTTAACTCAAAATTTTGGACTATTTGCCGATATATGATTTGTATACCAATAACCTTATGTTGAAATTTGTAATTTGCAAGGAGGAAAAAATGAATAAAAAACATGTCATGTACACAGCCGTTTCTTCTGTTCTTTTAAGCTCTTCATTGCTTTTGAATTCAATTGATGCAGATGCAGCTGAATCGGCTAAAGTAACTGCTACATCGTTAAATGTACGTGCAACGCCTAGTACAAGCGGTGCTATCGTTGGAAAAATAACGAAGGGAAACACCGTTGATATAGTAGATGAAAGCAAAGGATGGGCTAAAATTACCTATAACGGTAAAGAAGCTTGGATTTCATCTCAATACATAAATAAAACGCAAACAAACAGTACGTCTACCGCAAATTCGACATCGAAGTCAGCGGTCGTTAATGCGAGCTCATTAAACGTTCGCTCTTCTGCAAGCACAAGCGCGTCCATCGTGACGAACTTACCGCGCAATTCGAAAGTAACCGTGTTAAAAGAAAGCGGGTCTTGGTCCCAGATTAAAACGGCAAGCGGTCAAACGGGCTGGGTAGCAAGTCAGTACCTACAAGCAGGCTCTGGCTCCTCTGCGCCAGCTAAGGATTCTGGCTCTACAACATCGAAGTCAGCGGTCGTTAACGCTAGCTCATTAAACGTTCGCTCTTCTGCAAGCACAAGTGCGTCCATCGTAACGAACTTATCCCGTAATGCAAAAGTAACGGTGGTAAAAGTAAGCGGATCGTGGTCGCAAATTAAAACGGCAAGTGGTCAAACGGGCTGGGTGGCGAGTCAGTACCTACAAGCAGGCTCCGGTTCTTCTACGCCGACTAATGACTCTGGTTCTACGTCAACCAAGCCAGCGGTCGTTAACGCCAGTTCATTAAACGTTCGTTCTTCTGCAAGCACAAGTGCGTCCATCGTGACGAACTTACCGCGCAATGCAAAAGTAACCGTGTTAAAAGAAAGCGGATCCTGGTCCCAGATTAAAACAGCAAGCGGCAAAACAGGCTGGGTGGCAAGTCAATACTTACAAACAGGTTCTGGACAGTCTTCACAAACAGCCCAGTCGATTCAAATTACAAAAGCTTCAAATTTACGCACTCAGCCGAGCTTAAATGCGGGAATCATTCGCGTAGCAAAAGCAGGTGAAAGATTCAAAAAAGTAAACGAAACGAATGACTGGGTGCAAATTCAGTACTCTGCCAGTCAAACAGCATGGGTATCAAAAGGGTTAACAGCTGCGGCCGATTCTACAACTTCAGCTAGTTTGCCTTCCTCATCTGCTGCTTTAAAAGATAAAATTATTGTAGTAGACGCTGGGCACGGCGGATATGATCCTGGCACTTCAGGCAAGTCATCGATTGAGAAAAATTTAGCGTTAACAACAGCAAAACTTGTGGCAAGCCGCTTAGCTAATGCTGGAGCAAATGTATTTATGACGCGTTCAAACGATACTTTTATTTCACTAAGCGGACGAGTGAACGTTAGTGAAGCAAAGCATGCAGATGCATTTATCAGCATTCACTATAACGCGTCTACTACATCGTCTGCAAACGGCATCGCATCATTTTATTACAGTGAATCCAAAGATAAAGAATTAGCAAAATACATTCAAGAAAGCATGGCTGAAAACGCGCCTTCTATGAAGGATATGGGGGTTCGTTTTGGAGATTATTATGTTACTCGAGAAAACAACCAGCGGGCTGTACTTCTTGAATTAGGCTTTTTATCAAATGCTCACGATGAGCAAATTGTTTCTTCTAACGCGTATCAGCAGCAAATATCTACAGGTATTTACCAGGGAATTGCTCGATATTTTGCAGCTAATAAATAATAAAAGCCCTCATTATGAGGGCTTTTATACTACCAGCTTGCTTTTTTAACACCTGGAATTTGTCCTTTGTAGGCTAATTCCCTAAACGCGATGCGTGACATTTCAAATTTTCTAAGGTAGCCTCTCGGACGACCGGTAACGCGGCAGCGATTATTTAAGCGCGTTGGCGAAGAATCTCTAGGCAATTTTTTTAACGCTTCGTAATCTCCTTTTTCCTTCAGCTCTTGGCGCAATTGCGCATACTTCGCTACCATCTCTTGACGCTTTTGTTCTTTTACAACTTTTGATTTTTTAGCCAAACTCTTTGTCATCCTTTCGTTTTATTACTTTTTTATTTGAAATACGTAATCATTACGATTTAATTATTTTGAGCAAGTTACTTTTTTAATTTAATCATATTCTCTTCATTCTTTCAACTTGTTTGCTTCCACACTTACATGTAGCCTAACTCTAGGCTGCTGCATAAACATAAATAAAACTGTATGTCAAATGTAATTAATTCCTGCATCTCCTATATCATACAAAGAGCCCTACATATTCCATATTGTAGGAGGATTTGTATTTACAGATAATATTTCAATAATATTACAGTTCATTTACATATTAATAACTTCGACAAATTTAGCGGTTATCTAGTATATAATCATCTTAGAAATTCCAAAAATAATATTTTGCGTACTCAATAAAATATAAAAGTAAAGGTGATTAAAAAATGAAATCGACTGGTATTGTAAGAAAAGTAGATGATTTAGGTCGTATCGTAATTCCTAAAGAGTTAAGACGTGTTCTTGAAATAGATGTAAAAGATCCTGTTGAAATTTTTGTCGAAACAGATCGAATTATTTTAAAGAAATATGAGCCGAACGGTGCTTGTGCGATTACTGGCGAAGTATCTTCTGACAACGTAACAATCGCAGATGGCAAATTAACTTTAAGCCGCGAAGGTATGGAGTTATTGCTTGAAGAGTTAAAACAACGTAATTTCTAATAATAAGAAAAACAGCTGCTCATATGCAGCTGTTTTTCTTATTGATAAAGTTTTTTCTTCGCTTTCTGATTTTCAAATGCTATACTCAGAAGCGAATACATAATAAAGGAGCCTTTCATCATGACAGTTGAACAAATGACTCATCACTTTTTAGCACATCGAAACGTAACTAATGAATTAATCAACAAAATTGAAGCAGGTCACTACGAATACAAGCCTGCCCCGACATCTATGTCCGCTTTTGACTTATCTACGCATATTTTAACATCCTTTTATGCATTTGCATCAGTGGTAAAATCCGGTGATTTATCTCCACTTGGTCAAAAAGCTGATTTCAGTAATAAATCATTATCGGACCTTGCAGCTGAATATACGAAAAAAACAGTAGACGTATTACGCTCACTTAGCGAAGATGATTTAAACAAGACCATTGACGCAACTGCAGCGTTTGGAAGAAAGCTTCCTGGAAGACAACTTTTACAAATGGCCATTGACCATGAAATTCATCATAAAGGAAATTTATACGTCTACGTACGTGAGATGGGTCATACAGATCTTCCTCTATTTGTTCAGTTCGGTTAATGGTTATAAAATAGTTCATGCTTATCAGCGCCCAAACTAGAAGTTTGGTGCGCTTTTTCTTTGGAGTTTTCGGCATAATAAGTAAGATATATGGTATAATTCTATCAATAACTTCATATCTACTATTCAAAGCTTGTTTCTTCTTATAAAACGATAGTCATCATCTTTTACAAAGGAGGAATCACTTCATGAGTCAAACTGTTAATCAACAAAAAATTGCTCAAGTGTATCATCTTCCGTTTGTTTCTTCATTTGGAGGAAGTGCTATGAACCTTCTTTCTCCTCAAGCTGGCGAACATATTTTAGATATTGGCTGTGGCACTGGCGAATTTATTTCGCAGCTCAATAAGCTTCATGTCCGTGCAACAGGCATCGATTGCTCTGAAAATATGATTGAACAAGCTCGTCATCAGTATCCAACTCTATCCTTTGAACAGGTAAATGCCCTTAACCTTGCTTATTACGAACAATTTGACGCAGTTTTTTCCAATGCAACTTTACACGACATCCGTCCTCCTCACCTTGTCATTAAAAACATTTACAATGCTTTAAAACCAAACGGCCGATTTGTAGCAGAATTTTTTGGAAAAGGAAACATGGACGAAATTTTCACAGAAATCATTCGTCAATTTAAAACGTTTGATATCCCTTATAACGATGTAGATTTCCCATGGTACTTTCCTTCTGTAGCTGAATATTCTTCTCTTTTGGAATCACAGAATTTTCAAGTCACCACGGCTATTCACTACAGCCGTCCCTTCTTGTTAAAAGGGGAAAACGGCTTGCGTAATTGGCTGGAAACAAATGCAGCCCCTCTTTTTGCTCACGTGACGACAGAAACTAAAAATGTCCTCATTACGCGCTTAGAAAATCGAATGCAAGACAAATTATTTCAAAACGGATCTTGGCTGGCAGAAGCTAAACATATACGTGTACATGCTGTAAAACGAGATTAAAAAATGGACGTGATTCTATTCACGTCCATTTTCGTTAAAGTGCAGCCAATATCCTTTTCCTCGAATCACTTCGATTTCTAAATATGTTCCTATTTTTTTGCGAACCCGGTAAATCAGCGCATTCAGCTCTTCTGCTGCTACTAGAATTTCTCCATTTGACTCTACTCGTTCAGGCCAAACGCTTTTTTTTAATGCTTCTTTTGAAACAAATTGATTGTTGTATTCTAGAAGATAAGCTAAGCACGCGTATTCTTTATCTGACAGAATATACGTTTCCTCTTTTACTTTTACTTTCTGCAAAATTGGATCTAATGTGTAAAATGGCTTATTTATTTGTTTTAGCAAAGGTCCTAAATCGAGGGTTGCATCCATATCATCATTTCTAAATACTAAAGCTGCCTCTTCATTTGCTAAGGTAATGACATCCTGCTCTTTTAATAAACGAGGGGTTCCAGGCTGTAACTCTTCTCCATTTACTTTTGTCCCGTGTTTACTAAACAAGTCTGTAATGAAAAAAGCATTGCTTTCGTACGTTACTTCAAAATGCTTGCGTGAAATGTAAGCACTTTGAAAGGCCAGATAAGGCTCCCATTCTTCACTGCTTCGTCCGATAATACAGGATTTATCTTTTGGAATAGGCACGGAAGCTCCTTCATAAAAAGGAGCACCGTTCCGAATAATCAACATACCGTTCATTGTTTGCTCACACTCTTTTTTAAAATTTTCTGACTCTTATCATGTAATTATAACACTCACATTTATTGAGATTTCTTCCAACTTTGGATAACATCATAGTATAGTCAGTTATATGATAAAGGTTGTTGCCATGTAAGTAAACCTTTAGAGCAGTCCTTTTCTAACTGAAAAAATACGTATTCTTTGCCCTGCTGTAACGGGGATACAATTTTTTTGTAAAATAATTTGATTTTTAGTAACTTTGACATATGTTCTCTCTTTTTAAAGCGGAGTAAAATAGGAAAATACGTGAAATATTTACATAATGGAGGAAGACCAATGGGACGTTTGCCAAAAGATAGAGAAATTCAAGCGATTAAACGACGCGTTGCACTGGTATTGTTAATTATTGGATCATTTATTTTAACAGGTGCTAGCTTTAGCATTTATTGGTTTATGATGTTAAAAATATAAGATTTTTTTATAAAATAAAGAAAAAAGACATGGTTTTGTTCCCATGTCTTTTTTAGGTTTATTCTTTCTCAGACACTCCCGCAGATTGAAACGTAGCCATATTGGCAATCATCAGTGAAGCCGAGTGCAGCAGCGGAAATGTAACAGCAGCTCCACTTCCCTCACCTAACCGAAGATTGAGGTTGAGGAGCGGTTTCTTGTCAAGAAGCTTCATTGCACACGCATGGCCTTGTTCAACAGATTCGTGACTAGCAAACATATAGTCTCTTGCTTGTGTATTGATTTCTGTCGCTAGAAGGGCTGCAACTGTACAAATAAAACCATCTACTAAAATAGGAATACGGTGAGCAGCTGCCGCCAGCATAGCGCCTGTCATCCCGGCAATTTCAAGACCCCCTATTTTACTGATAATATCAATCGGATCCTGAGGGTTGATGTGCCTGTTTTGCAGCGCTTCTTCAATCACGTTCACTTTGTGGCGCAGTTGTTCATCAGAAATCCCTGTGCCCATTCCTGCAAGCTTAGAGACTTTTTCTCCTGTCAATACAGCTAAAATAGCCGTGCTTGACGTAGTATTTCCGATGCCCATTTCTCCTACAATCAAACATTTGATTCCTTGGGCAATAAGCTCTTCAGCTTCTTCATATCCGACTTGAACAGCCAGTTCTGCCTCACTGCGCGTCATCGCGTCTTCTTTATAAAAACTTGCTGTACCTAGCTTCACTTTGCGTTGTACAAGGTTCTTATGGGAAAGGTCAGAAGCAATGCCGATGTCAATCAGTTTGAACTGGGCATCTATTTGCTGACTAAACACGTTAATAGCTGCTCCTCCCTGTAAAAAATTCAGCGCCATTTGTGCCGTTACGTCTTGTGGATAAGCTGAAACTCCTTCTTTTACAATTCCATGATCACCTGCAAAAACGAGGACTCCTGGCGGCGTGACCGTCGGAAAAACTTCCCCGGTCATGGCCGCTAATTCCACTGCTATTTCTTCGAGTCTGCCAAGGCTTCCTATCGGTTTGGTTAATGTATCAATATAGCGTGCCGCTTTTTCGCCAGCGCTTGTTTGAAGCGCTGGAATATATACGTTTATCATATGTACAGCTCCTTTATTTCAGCAAATGTCTACCGTTTAATTTAACAGGATTTTGTTTATTCTGGCTAGTCTTTTTTAAAGTAGATAATTGGATAGAGTTCCCAAGACTTAGTTATACTAGTAAGAGTTGCGTATAGGCAGTATTTTGAAAGGAAAGATTTTATGACAACGAAACAGCACAAAAAGGAAAAGGCAGGTCGGCTCATTTATCGCTACATTATGATGTTAATTGGGGCTTCCTTGGCTGCCGTTTCTATCGAATTATTTCTAGTCCCAAATTCCGTAATTGATGGCGGTATTATAGGTATTTCTCTAATTTTAGTGTACTTAACGAAATTGCCGTTCAGTCTTCTTATCATCATCTTTAATCTCCCTTTTTTATATAGTGGATACAAACAAATTGGTCGTAACTTTTGCTTTTCATCTATGTTTGCAGTCGTTGCTTTATCCATTGTAGAATCTCAATTGCACCATGTTCCAGCCGTAACATCTGAACCGCTTCTTGCTACTGTATTTGGCGGGCTGCTGTTGGGAGCAGGTGTAGGAACGGTCATTCGTCACGGCGGAGCATTAGACGGAACTGAGATTTTAGGTATTTTATTAACAAAAAAAATCCCGTTTTCTGTGGGCGAATTTGTGATGTTTTTAAATATCTTCATTTTTGCTTGGGCAGGGTTTGTGCTAGGTTGGGAACAGGCCATGTACTCAATTCTTACGTACTATATTGCTTCTAAAACAATCGATGCGATTATTCAAGGGCTTGATGAAACAAAAGCAGCTTTTATAGTTTCAAATCACTATGAAGAGCTATCAGACGCTATTACGCATCGTTTAGGCCGCGGCGTGACGAAACTGTATGGTAAAGGCGGATTTGAAGGTACAGAAAAAGAAGTCATATACGTAGTGGTGACGCGTTTAGAAATTACCAAGCTTAAAACCATTATTTCCGAAATAGATCCACATGCCTTTACAACCATTATGGATACCCAAGAAGCGCATGGCGGCAAATTCAAATCAGCCATCCACTAACTATACATAAGCGTGGATTTCTCTGAGCATGCTAATAGCTGACTACCCGTAAAGGAGCTCACCACAATGAAAGAACAAATGTCCAACTTATTTCACCAATTAAAACAGTCGGTTTCTGATGTATCTGATAAGTTATATGACAAAGTACATACGCTGCAATCATCACCAGGAGTGAGTGTGTTTGAACTGTACGAATGGATTAAAGAAAACCCCAGCACACGTGTACAAAAGCAAACGCTGCTCGGGATTTCGTACTCTTTCTATACACTCCACATAGACGGCGTTTTTTTCTATATGGAAACGAAATATGATTATTTACTTTACATGACTTTTTATAGTCCAACACGTCATTATTTCACTTATCATTCTTACAGAGATTCTTTATCAACCGTGACTCCCTTGGCGTTTCCTATTACTAAATAATAAAAAGCTCCTCAATCGAGGAGCTTTCTTTATATGATTATCTTCCTTTTCGGACTTTAAAGATAAACAGCGCAAGTAAAAAACCGCTCGTCGCAGTTACTATTTTCCACGCGTTTAAGATTGGATTTTTTTTCAAGGTCCTGCTCCTTCCTTGCGGCTATACTAAAAATAGGATGGCCGCCTTTCAAACAGCTAGTCCAACTTCCCCCTACTATTGATACAATCATCTAACATATAGCCCACCGACATTTTCATCAATTTCACTTTTCATACTATAACATATTTTTGCCATTTAGTAGAAGTCTTAAAAGTAAAAGCTGCACTTCTCTTAAAAAAAAAGGTATTGAACCCCTGCATTTTCTTTACCGTTCATTTTTTGATAAAGGTTTTGAGTCACTTTATTTTCACTGCTGCACTCAGCGGTCATCCCTGCAAACTCATACTTTTGAGAATAGGCCAGGCAGATCTTAAACAAACGTTCACCAATTTTATTTCCTCTGTTTAAAGGAGATACGTACAAGTCTTTTAAGGTGGCTGTTTCTTTAAAATAATTGGTGCTCCACGATACGTACACCGTCGCAAAACCTACTAGTTTCCCTTCCAATTCAGCAACAAACTGGATACCATAGGAAGGATTATTCAATAAGCGCTTAATATGTAAAGTTAAAGCTTTCCGGGAAGGGGCAGGCTGCTCACAGAATTTTACTATATATTCTTGCATTAACGTAGCCAGTCGCTCTCGATCAGTTTCAACCGCCTGTCGAATGACAACCATTTAATCACTCCTTTTAGCTGAACGCTCTTAACATAATTCGATAGCCATACTTTATTTCCTTTCGTTTTCGTGAAAAGCTCCCTACTTTTACGCAAGGGGTATTTAAGGCAAACAACCTTATACGGCTTATGGTTGAGGAGAAAAAATACGATGTTTTAAAAAAGGTTGCAAATAGCAACCTTTTTTAGTTAGCAAGCGCATAATTTCGTAAGAATAAACCTACACAGCCGCTGATTACAATCAGTCCTCCTGCTGTTAGAAACGCCGCCGTTACATTTAGCGAAGCAACAGCTCCAAGCAGCAGCACCGAAAGCCCAAACGTCACATATGAAACGCTAAGCGTAGCGGAAAGTACCTTAGAAAGCTTTTCTAAAGGAACGGCCGTTTGTGTAAGCGTGTAAGAACACGTAGCGCTTATTTGAAGGGCAATGCCAATAGCAAAACTAAGTAAAAGTGAAAGAAAAGGAGCAGGCATCACTCCGAACAATAATGTAAAGAAACCTGATAAAAGACTGCCTAGTGTTACGATATGATAAAGACTTTTCTCTTGTTCAACTGAAATCTTCAACAAAACGAAACCTCCAAGAACCGTTCCAACAAAAAAACTGCTGTTGATATATCCCCACCAAGCTTCATTTTTATTTAATATCTCTTTCACAAACACGTAGACAATTGCTGATGCCCAAACGCCGGCAGCCATTCCTTCTAAAACCTCCATGACTAATAAAACCCGCAGGCGCGGATAATGCCAAATTAGCTTCCATCCCTCTTTTAACCCTTGTTTTTGCTTCGTTTTAGAAGAATGAGCGTTAATGCGAATAGCCTGCATAAATACGATTGACAAACTGAATAACGAAAATGACAGCCATAAAAGGCCAGTAGCATCCCAGCTAATGATCAGAAAGCTTCCAAGCGGATAGGCTGCAATTTGAATCGTTTGATCGGTGACATTAAACATACTGTTCCATTTCAACAGCTTCTCTTTATCTACTAAATGAGGAAGCATAGAGCTTTGAACCGGAGCTGCCCACCCATCGAAAAAAGCGATAAGCGACACGCAGCACAGAATGCTGATAAGCGACATATGCCACAGGAAAAACATAGACAAAACACTGGTTTTTAACAGCTGAGACACAACAAGAATACGCTTAGCCCTGTAGCGATCTATAAGAAAAGGCACAGTAAAACTGCTCAAAAACTTAGCAGTCGTAATGGTAAATGGAATGCATGAAAGCAGCACAGGAGAACTATTTTGAGCATAAAGAATGCTGATTAACGCAACAATATATAATACATCTGCTAAATTGGCTTGACTTTGACCAAACCATAAAAAAAGTACGGAACGATTTTTCACGACAATCCCTCTTTCTTTTTAGTATGACTGAAAAGAAAGAGAATCCTACACGTAATCAACCCCTTTTATATAGCGGCTTGCTTTTACCGACTTATTACAATCGTATGCTTTTTGCAGAACGAACCTTTTTTATATAGTAAAAAATACAAACAGTTAAACAGTATCGTAAAAAATCAAGAAATTGTCGTGAAAACGAAGTTAGATTAACTATAGAATATCAGAGTTATAGAATCAATACTTTTTACATAATTTTCTTTTTCTTCTTCACTTCTAAATAACCTAAGCTTGCCATATACATAGAGGGACGAGTACTCCTATTAAAATTTAACGTATAGGGTGAGGAATATTTTTTCGAGAGTGGTTTCGATTTGCTGTGGAAGCTTATTAATTGGACTAGGGCTAAACGGATTTATTGCTCCGTATCACTTACTAGACGGTGGACTTATAGGATTTGGGCTTATCGTATATTATGTGTTTGGAACTCCTATCGGACTGTCCATTTTCTTTTTGAACGTACCTGTCTATTTATATGCTTTTTTTCGTCATCGTCAAAACTTTTTTTATGGAAGTATAGGTTTATTTGTTTCTTTTTTTATGACAGAATGGCTCTCTATTCTCGAAGGTACGCTGGAGCTTCCTTTGCTCTTTAGCTCATTGCTTGGAGGCGCACTCGTAGGAATGGGAATAGGGCTGATGCTTCGCTACGGCATCAGTTCGGATGGGCTTGATTTAATTGCCATTATTGTATCGAAAAAATGGAAAATCAATATAGGAATAACCATTTTTATCTTAGACAGTACGATTATGATAGTGGGCTTACATATTATCGGATTTACTGCTTTTTGCTACTCCATGCTTGTTATTACGATGAGCAGCATAATGATTATGCTCTTTACTTCTCCGCGATGGCTGTCTTCATAAAAAAAACGCTGGAACTTCCAGCGTTTTTTTATTTGTTTCCGACTATCATATTGATGTGATTGTGGAGAACCGTAATCGTTGAAGGTGTCGTCGTTTCTTTTTCTCCATCACAATCTACCGTTTTTTCAGGAGTAGTTTCAATATGAACTTCTTTTGCACGAAAATGCATAAGGTTGCTTTCAGGGTTAAGCTGTTCCTCATCAGGGCTTGTTTGTAACCATGCCATAACAGGCTCGATTCCCATTTCTTTAATAACGAATACATCTAATAATCCGTCTTGAAATGAGCTGTTTCCTAGCATAGCGCGAGTTCCTCCTAAAAAAGGACCGTTTCCAATTAACACCATAACAGCTTCTCCTTCATAGGAAGCTTTTTCGCTCGTCATTTTTAATTGAAAAGGCTCTGCTTGATTTAAAGTTCTGCCTACGCTCATGTAGTAAGAGAGCTTACCAAATTTCTCTTTATTTTCTTCCAAAATATTTTCAGATACATCAGCTACGAGGCCGATTCCCCAAAAGTTTAAAAAATAATCTTCGCCATGTTTTCCAACATCCACTGCCTCGGTCTGCTTTTCTATAATTTGCTCCACCGCTTTTAAAGGATTTTGATTCATTCCAATTGCACGCGAAAAGTCGTTGCACGTTCCACCAGGTAAAATAGCAAATACAGGACGTTGCTGCAGCGGAGCAAGAGCATTAATGAGTTCATAAATTGTCCCGTCTCCTCCTGCTCCAATAATGACATCCGCTTTGCCTTCCAATTTTCTTACCAGATCGGCACCATCTCCAGGTTGCTCTGTTTTATATAAAGTAACCGTCTCAAATGCAGTGTTTAACCGATCACATATAAAGTCAATTTCATTTACTAATTTTTTGTTTCCTGCGTTTGGATTCAAAATCACTGCTGCCTTCATCTTTCTCTCTCCTCTATTCATATCTTCCGTTTCACTTTTTTTCCCTTTATTTTTAAAAAACAAACCTTTTCAAATATGAACGTTTTATGAAACCATTCCAATAGTACTTTTTTTACTTTCAAAACCTGCTATAATAATTTTCGGACTTGTATTAACAAAAGATGGTTATTGAGAGGAGCTTTCTATACGTGTCAATAAAATGCATGACGCAGCTATTTGCAAGTTGTTTTGTTTTTTTACTTTCCTCAGTCGCTACTTGGTATAACGGCTCTTCGATGCTTGAAGGACCTTTATCAGCTAGTTTGACCGGAGGGCTAACAAAGTCCTCGGCGGTTCATCACTATTCTCACATCGATTATTTGTTATATACAATTAAATTCCACCCTCAGTTTCCAATTATGATGATGGTGAGCGGAATTTATTTGATTGTATTACTATCTATTATTGGCTTCAAAAAGCGGTATGGATTGATTAGCTCCTGCTGTTTATGTATCACAGCTCTCTTATGCTACAGCAGCTATAAACTTTCACATACCCCTACCGAAGGTGAGCACGCCATGATTACCTCTAGCTTAGCTGCAGCAAGTTTATGCTTAGCAGTCGGATTATTCTATTTATTAAAGCGATTTTATTCTCAAAAAGAATATATTTAACCATATGAAAAAACGCCGGATCTACCGACGTTTTTTATGTGAAAGCGAGTTTATTTATTGATTTTGTTCAACTGGCGTATAACCTATATACGCAGACTGAGGTCGGTAGATACGATTATTTTCTGACTGTTCTACGACATGAGCTGTCCAGCCAACTACACGGCTTGCTGTGAAGGTTGGGGTGAATAGTTCAGACGGAAGCTCAACCGCTTTCATAACCGCTGCAGCGAAATATTCTACATTGGTATAAATGCCTCGATCCGGCTTGTATTCATTGAGTAATTCAATGGTTTTATCTTCAATTTTAACAATTAAATCAAATAGCCCGTTGTCTCCTGAGATTTGTTTCGATACTTCTTTTAATGCTTCTGCTCTTGGGTCATGTGTACGATAAACGCGATGACCAAATCCCATGATTTTCTCTTTATTATCTAATTTTTTACGAACCCAAGGCTCAATATTCTCTTCACTTCCAATTTCATCAAACATGGTAATAACGCCAGAAGGAGCTCCTCCGTGAAGCGGACCTTTCATCGCGCCAATTGCTCCGCAAATAGCTGAAACCATGTCAGATTCGGTAGATGAAATAACGCGTGATGAGAAGGTTGAGGCGTTCATCCCATGCTCAATTGTCAAAACAAAATAGGCGTTCAGTGCAGTAACCAAACTTTGATCTGGAATTTCTCCGTTAATCATATATAAATAGTTTGCTACATGATCCAAATGCTCGTTAGGTTCTACTACTTCTAAATCATTCATTTTACGATACCAATAGGCAATAATGGTAGGTGTTACCGCTGTAATCGCAAGCGCCTGCTCTTTTGTCGGAGGCCAGCTGTATGAAGGGTCTCCTAATGCTGAGATACATGTGCGAAGCGCGCTCATCACTTCTGTATCTTTTGGCAAACAGTCCATTAACGCAACAATATTAGCCGGAAGCGTACGATGAGTCACCATTTTTTGTTTGAATGCTTTTAACTCATCATGATTTGGCAGCGTGCCGTTCCAAATTAAATAAGAAACTTCTTCAAAAGAATAATTGATCGCCAAATCTTTTGCCCAATATCCGCGATAAATCAGCTGACCTTTCTCTCCATCAACGTGCCCTACTTTTGTTTCAGCTGCAACGATTCCTTCTAGTCCTTTAACGTATGTCATCTCAACCACTCCCCCAATTATTTTTAACAAACCGGCCCTTTTTTCTATGTACGGCTCGTTTGCAGAATGAATAGACTCACCTTAGTGGTTCACTATACCATTTTATTCCTCTTTCTTAATTGTCAGAACAGTATACAAAATGAACATTTCAACACGTGTTATTTCTGCGCTCGCGGCTTTGTTTTACAGGAGAAAAAAATATTTTTCTAGGATTTTCTTCGAGGGTGCTTTTTTTGTTAACGCTTACAAATATGTGGGTTTCTAACGTATTTAGAGGAATTTGATGTACTATTTTTAGATGAATCTCTATTCACTTCCTTATGTAAGAGTTTACATTTATTTGAATCATAAGTAAAATAGATAAATAGAATAAATAGTATGAAAACTAAGAATACTAGTGAGGAGAATTTATGGATATTCGAGAACTGCAACATTTCATGGAAGTAGTTAATCAAAAAAGTTTCACGAAAGCAGCAGCTGCAATTCATTTGTCTCAGCCAGCATTAAGTAAAATTGTAAAAAAACTAGAGGAAGAACTCGGCGTAGATCTTTTTGATCGCTCTACTCGAAAGCTGACGTTAACCGATGCAGGACAGATTGTGTATGGGCAAAGCCAAAAGCTGGTATCCACTCTTCACGAGCTGCATGCTCTGTTAGATGATTTACGAAATCTTCCTACAGGAGATATTAAAGTAGGAATTCCTCCTTTAGTAGGAACTGTTGTTTTCCCGATGATTGCAAAAAACTTTACATCAAAACATCCTCAGGTAAAATTAGAGCTTGTGGAGCTTGGCGCAAAGCGAATTGTCGAACTTGTAGAAAACGAACAAGTAGACCTTGGCATTATCGTGCTGCCTATTCAAAACCCTCTTTTTCACGTCTATCCGTTTATTGAAGAAGAGTTTAATTTATACATTCATCATGAGCATCCGCTGGCATCTAAATCAATCGTTGCTTTGAGCGAGCTTAGAGAAGAGCCGTTTGTCCTGTTCAGCAAAGATTTTTCTCTTCATGATCGCATTATTCATGAGTGCATTCAAGCGGGTTTTCATCCAAAAATAGCGTACGAAAGTTCGCAATGGGATTTGATTATTGAACTAGTCGCTTCTGAATTAGGTATTGCAATTTTACCAAAGTCCGTGTTTCCAAAGATCAATAACCCTTTTATTAAAAGTATTCCAATTGCCGCACCTACCCCAATGTGGGAGCTCGGCATCATTTTGAAAAAAGATCGCTATATGTCATATGCTACACGGGAACTTTTATCCTTCCTAGTAGACCAAGATATCATTTTGCCGTCTCATACAATGTCAGCAAACTCTTAACAAAAAAGCCTCTTCTTTCATTAGGAAGAGGCTTTTAGTCATCTTTTATATCTTTCTTCAATCTTTTTTGTCTTGCGATCAACTAAAAACAAGTCAGCAAATGGCGACTTGTTTTACAGCTGCTTTTTGAATAGCACACCTTTTTTAAAATGTACTCCCAAAGCTTCACGATTGGCCATAAACACTCCTATTAAAATAAGAAGGCCTCCGCCAATAATAGAAGGCGTGATAGCTTCATTTAAGACTACATAGCCGATTAACACTGCGATTAAAGGAGATACATACAACCAAGTAGATGGAAAAACCGGATTTATTTGGGCGATTAGCCAATAATATAAGCCGTGTCCAGCAATTGAACCAACAAAAATTAAATATACAATAGACCATACTGCGTTCCAAGGCATAATAGTTGAAACATGGATCTGCTCTGTACACAAAGATAGCACCGGTAGAAATATTCCCCCGTAAAACATTTGAATACCGTTAATTAAAAACGACACAGGACTTCAACGTCTTAACGCCATTCTTTCAGCTGAAATATAAAAAGATTCTTTAATAGATGTTTAATTATAAGAAGAGAAGTGTATACAAAAAGAGGAGAAGAATAACTTTCTTCTCCTCCACTCTTTTAACTCACATTTTTATTCACAGCAATAATTTCACTCAGGTTATTCATATAAATAATTTGCTCACCAAACGTTCTATTTTTCAGAGCAGCCGTATGGTGCGGCTTCATGCCAATAATATAGCATGTGATACCCATGAGATAGAAGGACTGCATAAAGCCTGCAAAAGCTTGAATTCCTTCGGTCGTTAATATATCTAGTCCCCCAAAGTCAAATAGAAGCGTGGTGTAATTTCCTTCATGCGCAAAGTTTTGCAAAATGGACGTATTTTCAGCTACAAGATCTGTATCTAAGTCTCCAAAAAGAGGTATAAGTCCTACTTTAGAGGATAACTTAATAAAAGAAGCGGACAACTGCTTAATTTTTTGTAATGATTTTTCAAGACGTTCTTTTTGTTCAAGCAGTTCAAAATCTGTATCTGCTAATCGTTTCCGATGGTCTTGAACAAGATTCGTTAGCTCTTGTATACGTTCATCTTGGCGAATACAAACTAAATGACCTATATCACTATCCCATTGAATTAAGCATTCAAACAGTGAATAAGGCGAATCATTGGTTTGCATCACAAGCTCTACTTTCTGAATAGCCTGGCCTCGGCTTTGGACAAGCGTTTGCTCATCATGGGGTTCGTCTACAGACAATTCTCGAGAATCTTTTTGGCGCAGGCTTAAAAACTTTCTCGCCTTTTCTTGACTAAATACGTCTACAAGATCTAAAAAATTAGCTGAAGGCTTAAATAAATGACCTGATTGTTGCGACCATTCCAAAATATTAAATTCAGTATCCACTAAAAAGTAAGGAATTGGAACATATTCAAGCATCGACATTAACTTCCACTCCTTTGTGATAACTGATTAACCAGTTATTTAGTTGGTGAAGATCCGGAATTAGGCGTGTATGCTCAGAACAGTAAGAACGGAAATCAATTTGAGAAACTAAGCGCCCCCCTACCATTACCGTTGGTCTTGGTTCTAATTTGTCCAAAGTTTTGGTATATTCAGCAAGCCTCTCAATATGATAAGGGATGCTGACAGATAATCCTACCATATGCGGCTTCCATTCTATAGCCATTTTCTCAGCGTATTCCAGAGGGAGATTGGCCCCTAAAAAGCGAGTATTCCAACCATGTTCCTCAAACAATAAAGCCACCATCTTTAAACCAATGAAGTGCTGTTCTTGTTCCAAGCATAGAAGCAGTGCCCTTGGAGCGGTGTCTGAAGCGTGTCCCTGAATTTTTTTATAAAAGCGATAGCGAGTTAGCACATAATCACATGTCGTAGTTGCAACATGCTCATCAGCTACAGAAATGATATTTTCTTCCCACATATCTCCAGTTACTCGCATTGCGGTTGTAATTAAATTTTCATAAATATCTAGGCTGTTCTTTCCCTGTTGGATTTCTTCTAGCACAACTTCCCAAGCGCTGTCTTGATCACCAGCTAATAAATAGCCTACAAATTTTTGTACTTGAGATTTCATTGTTTCACCTCAGTAAACGTAAAGCTTTTAAGAAACTTGAATAAAAGCTTCTCGTCTCTCTTTTTCAGGATCGCCTAAAATGTATACCACTTTTAGACTAACACATGTTGCCAATAGCAACAACATAAAAATAGAATAATAACTTTTTATTTTACTACACTCAGTAGAATAAGACTAGTATTTCTCTAAATATTCTCCTTTCCCTTTTATTTATGAAAAACACCTCGGCATTTTATACCGAGGTGTTTTTCCAGTCGTCATCATTTCAGCTAAAAGAATGTAAGTTTGTATCTTTCTCTTTTATGCATCTTTCTTTTTTCCACTTTCAATAGACTTTTAAACATATGTATTTATGACTCTTCTGCTCCGACCATAATACTGATAAGATAGAGCGCTGTCATAACTGAGCCGATTGTATTGCATATCAAATGAATATATTGGCTGGTCGCCATAAACAAGTATAAGCTTAGCGACAGCAGCACCGTTCCGAACAAAAAAGACCATTTAAATAATGACAGTGGCCGGTTAAACTTTAGACGCAAACAAAAAATAAGAATAAAGCCTGCTAGCGCCATCACAAAGAAACTAACATTAAATAAATTGATGGTTATCACGTTTGTTCACACTCCCTTTGCCCCTGAAACTATTATAACATATTTTTCCTTATCTTCATTCTTTCTCTAGGAGCACACGCGTCGAAAATTGTTTTTTTAATGTGTTTATGTCACAATATTTTTATAAAAATTCCAAGGAATGAGGGAATGCATTGACTACACCCGAAGCTCAAGATTCAAAATGGTCCATTTTAAATAAAGCCCTTCATAGCTCACAATCTGGCATTATCGTGACAGACCCTTCTTTGCCTGATAACCCAATTATTTACCTCAATCAAGGGTTTTCCCTTATGACCGGCTATAAGGAAGAAGAAGTATTAGGAGAAAATTGCCGTTTTCTACAAGGGCCTCTAACAAACCCGCACCACATTGATGAAATTCGCAGCGCTATCAGCCGCAATCAGTCAGTCTCTGTTACGCTTGTTAATTATCGAAAAGACGGCTCTTTCTTTCATAATCAGCTAACGATTGACCCGACATATATAGAAGAAGAAGATAAATACTACTTTATCGGGGTTCAAAAAGACGTAACAATAGAGATTACAGCCCAGGAACAGCTACAGCAAGCTTTGGAAGAAGTTGAAAGGCTATCCACCCCTATCGTGCCAATAGAGAAAGGAATCTCTGTTCTTCCATTAATCGGAACGTTAAACGAACGGCGTATAGAAATGCTATTTAATAGCTTCACCTCACGTAACACAAGGAGCAAAGATCGTTATTTAATCCTAGACGTCTCAGGGTTAGCGCGATTTAATGATTCATTCGGCCGTGATATTCTTAATATTTACAATTGGCTGAAGCTCATGGGAACTCAGCTTGTTTTAACAGGAATTTCTCCTGACATGGCCATACATATGAGCACTATGGAAGATGATATGTCTTTTATTTTAGTCTATCAAAGCATTAAAGATGCCTTACCCAAGCTAAAGCTATAAGCGCAAGAAGTGGTTCTTTATGAAAAATAGGTAAAATGCATGAATATGCTAGTTAAAAAATGTTTATTTTTTAATAAATTGGGTTTGAGAGTATACAGTTAGGGAAAACAAGGCGTATAGGAAAATAAATGCGCTTCATAATGGATTTATTTATAAGCATCCTCACTCTAGATCAGGGGATGCTTTTATGCCTTTATTTATAAATCAATTAGACTATACATATATAAGGAGAGTCTTCATGCATAAAAATCAGGACTTATATCATTTTTTCAAAGAACATTCTCTTCAATTAACCGAAGACTGGTACAATCAGCTCGACGATGAAAATGAGTTCTCTGTCTATTCGAGTAAAAATCCAGCAATTGTGAAAGAACTGAAGCAGCAAAATCAAGATTATTTTCAGCATTTATTTGACGTATTTATAAAAGATGAGGAATACTTTTTTTCCGATTTCCAGCAGTGGTCGGTCGAACTTGCACGTGACCCAAAACATTTAAGTACGCCTCTTCACTTTGTTATTCGAGAATATTTTAATTCACAAAAAATTGTTGTTAATTACTTAAAGAAGTTTATCTCTTTGCATTCAGAAGAGGTAAGCGTGGATAAGATATTTATGTGGTATGACATTATTGTTAAAGCGTTTGATCTATCTATTTATATCTTTATTCAAGAATATCATAAAAATACGCAAGAACAGCTGAACGCTCAGAAAGAGTTAATTAATGAATTAAGTTCTCCTGTGATCATGCTTCAAAACAAAGTTGCCCTTCTGCCTCTTGTGGGAGATATTGGAACGGTTAAAAGTCAGTTTATTTTAGAAAACACGCTTCAGCAATGCTCGGAAAAAGACGTTGAACATTTATGTATTGACCTGCTCGGTGTAGCTACGATTGATACGATGATGGCACAAGAGATTTTTAATTTGGTAAAAGCTCTCCGTTTAATTGGTGTGCAAACAATTTTATCTGGAATTCGACCGGAAATTTCTCAAACTGCCATTCGTTTAGGACTTTCATTTGAACATGTTAAAACTACTTCTTCTCTTGCACAAGCTCTTAATTCTATTGGTTAAGCATATGGCTCTCTATTACAGCATAGAGAGCCATATCTATGGTGTTTCAAATTTCACTGGGGTATAGTAGACACGCCCGATTAACTTTTTCCCGTTGTTATCTTTCCAGTCTGCTACGAGTATATACCGATCACTGTCACTGTGAGAGGCAGAATCTACTGTAATAGCAGATGTTTTTTTTATGTCCTTTTTTTCTACGATGTTTTCATAAATAGACTGATTACGAATTTGTTTGTAATAAAGCGCATTAGGTTTTTTACCATCTATTTTAATTGACACTTGCCCACCTTGAGAGACGGGAATACTATCTTTCATAACAATTTGTCTAAAATTTTTTCGTTCGCCAAAATCAGCTTCACATTCGGTCCAGCAGAAGAATAAAGGCTTGATGATGGCTTCTTTGCCTTCAGCTATTATTTTTATAGCGGGTGGATAAGGATCTTCAAGCGTTTCAGCTGTAGGAACCTGACATGCCGCTAATGAAAACAAAATAAATAGGATAATCACCACTTTCTTCATACTATGTCCTCCCTTTTTTGTAAACGTGGTGCACGTAAGTGAGCGGGTGCATAGTATACTCTTTCGCCTGCAACCAAAAGATTCCTTTTATAATCAACAAAAAAACAGCTGCCTATTTGTTTAGACAGCTGTTTTGTTCTATTTACTTAGCATGCTGATTTCTTTTTTCATATCTTTTTCTACATATTCCATTAAATCAGATACGTAGGTTTGAAGCGGTTTTGTTGCGTTTTTGTGATCATTCATCGTTAATTCATAGATGCTATCGATATTATCAATCATCAGTTCCATATCATCGATGACGCCCGTATGCTTATACATCGTTTTCATCGTAGGATCAAGGGAAGCTAATTCATTATATTCATAGTTTATAGTATTTGAAATATCATCGAGTTCATTGATAAATTGCTTTTTGGTTTTTTTTTCGGCCATCAGCTGATTATACTCTTTAAAAGCAGTTTGAAGGTTTTTCTGAGAGGCAGTCAATACTTTCAGCTGTTCTCGTCCTAAATAATAATCATAAATACTAGTAACAGTAAAATATCCCCCAAATGTGAGCGCGATTCCGACAACCAAACCTATCCAAAACGTGCTCGTTTTAAAAAAATGTTTCATAATGACTCCTTTTATCTGTGTTCTATGTACAACACTAGCTCATGCTGCTGCTTTTTCCTAGGATACACCAAAAACGAAGTGGAAGCTACACTTTTTTAAAAATTTGTCGAAATTTGTCTCTTTTCTCACAAACCTCAGCACATTATGTTCCATCTCTATTTCTCCATCTGTATACATCAAATTCGTTAACCGCTGTAAAACCAATTTTTTCATAGGCTGGCTTTCCTGCACTTGTCGCATGCAAAATACACGTATCCGCCTGTTTTTTTGCTTCAGTAAGAACTTCCTTCAAATATGCGGTGGCCAGGCCTTTTCTCCTCATATGTCTAGCTGTAGTGATGCAATACAAACCCGCTGTACCGTCATAAAAAAAGAGAGACCCGGCTACAGCTGGCCGGTTGTGATAAAGGCCCAGATATAACTGATATTGGTCACCGTGCTGCATAAGTTCCCTAAACCTTTCAAGAAAGTCAGCTCGATATTCTTTTGGTTTTTGATAGCCGTCTATGTATACCGTTATCCATTCTTTAAGTTCAGCTTCTGTGCGCACTCGCTTACATTGAAACCCTTCTACTCCTGTATGTATGTATTCTTTTTCTTGAATGTGCTGAATCATTCCGATCCATTTTTCAGAAGGAACAAATCCGTTTTTATGGAGAACTGGCCCAAGGTTATCATATGAAGATGGACCAACAATCCATAGAGGTTCCTCCCCTTGCCGAGGGCATATTCGCAACGCAGGCTCAATATGGCGGGTTCCTGCATATATGCCCCGATTGTAAGGAGATGCAGAAATCCATTTAATTTCTGATGTATCCACCTTCACAGATTTCTTCGTATGCTGAAAATACATCCAATGCTGAATCAAGTGCTGTTCTACTACCTCGCTTTGATTTTTCATTTTCACTTCATGTCTCCTTTCTTTTCTAAACTATGTTCCGTTTTCTATTATATACTAGTTAGTCTATTTTCTATGACTCTATCGCAGTTCTTAAATCCTTTTACAAGTTTTTTTTATTTTTTTTGCTATTCTATGAATAGTTTTCTTTTAAGTGGGGTATTAACCTATATAAGCAATACATCATTAAAAAGGAGGATGATATTTATGTCATTTTTATGGGCACTTATTGTAGGTGGTATTATTGGGTGGCTTGCCGGATTAATTACGGGAAGAGACGTTCCAGGAGGTATTATTGGTAACATTATTGCCGGTTTTATCGGTTCTTGGTTAGGTTCAGCTATCTTTGGAAGCTTCGGACCAGTTGTAGGTGGATTTGCTATTATTCCTGCTATTATTGGATCAATCATCTTAGTGTTAATCGTAAGTTTCATTATGAGAAAAATGCGTGGCAGTCATAAACATGCCTAATAAATTATTATATTAGAAAAAGAACCTCTGTTGAAAAAGAGGTTCTTTTTTTATATGAAAAATTCTTAAAATTTACTATTTTTAATTTCATAATATTGAAAAATAAACCTATTAATGTTAATTTAACCATAATCACTATAGAAAAAAGAGGAATTAACATGCTGCTTTCAACCCACTCAAAAGACAAATCCATGTACCAAATACTAATAGAAGAAATCGAACGGACACGAACGTTAATGATTCAAACGGCTGTCCGTGAAGGAATGACAAGTCCCAACACACTTCAAGTTAGTCAATCATTAGATGCTTTATTAAATAAGCTTCAAATTTTCTTTTACCAATAAAAGCCCATGATATGGTTACATACTCATGGGCTTTTGTGTTGTATTAGTCCGCTTGATTAACGTATTCCACTGCTTGGTGAAGGCTACTGAAAGTCGTAATGTCAGCCAAATCTAACCCTAAGTTCACCATCGTCTGAGCAATTTCAGCACGAATCCCGCTTAAAACCACTTGAATTCCTAATAATCTTAAAGCACCGATTACTTTAAAAATTTGGTCCGCTACCATCGTATCAATAATTGGAACCGCGTATAAATCAATAATCAACCAATTTAGCTTGTAGTCGCTGCCGTGTTGAAGCGCATTTTCCATTAGAATTTGAGCACGGTTTGTATCTAAATCGCCAACAAGAGGAATCACGCCAATTTCTTTCGTAATGCGTACCACAGGAATTGAAAGTTCATCAATTGCATAGCGAGCCGATTGGATTTTGTTTGCAAAGTCCGTCATATATGATTTACTAACCCAGTGTACGGCCTTATCTACTACTACGTTGAAACGAGAAATAACTTGATAGAAGGCATCAAACGTAAACGTTTCGGCTTTTGCCTCTTCTTTAATAATTTCCCCGATAAGATTTCGGTAATAGCTGATTTCTTCTAATGCTACATCCAAAGGAAGCTGAAGGACAACGAGTAAATTGGCTACTTCTCTTCCCCACTCCTCAAGCACTTCAAAGTTTTTTGTATCATTTGTTGAGACAGAATCAGCATATATTTGAATTAAATGAACGCGCCACGGTTCTAACTGTTGTTGAATATTTTTTTCTTCATATTGTTTTTGTTTCGAGAACTCTTCTTTTTTTTCTACAATTAAATTCGTAATGTGTTTAAGCTTTTTATCTAATAATAATGACTCCATATTGTTCTCCCGTTAAGAATTTGTTTAGTTAAAATGATATCACAAATACCGTTAAAAAAGTAAAACTAGGGGAAAAAGCTTTAAAAAGTGAACCGGATGTCCCTTTTTACGAATAGAATGAGCTAAATTGAATTTAAACCGTACATAAGCTGAACGTCTCTCCTTCGTTTTATCGTTACTTTCACAGTGAATTCTCATACATAACTCTTCAATTTAATGTTGGGCTATCTTAGCATATATGATAAATAAATGAAAAAATGTAAAAGGGTTTGCAGCAAGCATGTCGCATGACAGGGTGTGTTTTAGGAAAGAATGAAAAGGAATTCCCTATAAAAAGGAGGCTAGGTATATGTCATTTATTTGGACGCTTATTGTTGGAGGACTTATCGGCTGGCTTGCTGGTGTGTTAACGGGACGAGATGTTCCAGGTGGAATTATCGGAAACATCATCGCTGGGTTCATTGGAGCATGGTTAGGCTCTCTAATTTTTGGAGATTTCGGTCCAGAGATCGGCGGATTCGCAATTGTTCCTGCTATTATTGGTGCTGTTATTTTAGTCTTAATTGTGAGTTTTGTTTTACGCAAAATGCGCGGAAATAACAATCATCGACATGCCTGAATAAAAAAGAGAAATCAGCGTTTTGATTTCTCTTTTTTCCTTACTTCTTGTAGTAAAATATTTTAACAATGGACCTACCTGTAAGTGTAATTCTTTGTTGCTACATTTAAAAATTGCTGCTTGTCACCTCTCACATTTAATACTTCTATACCCTCATATCAAGCGCATTAGTAATGAGCAGCTTTGGACCTTCGAGATCATCAAGCATATCGGTGAAGATAGCTTCAATATGAACAAGTGCAGTTTTAGCTTTCATTGGACATTGTTGTATAGCTGCTTTCTATTTCGGTTCTACTAATTCAATAAATGATCTTGCTTGTTTGCCCTTTAACTGTGCGTAGTGTGTATCTGTAGCTAATTCAACGGTTTCGTTTTCTAAGTTGACCCACATCCGATAAGATTGTACCTTTATATCCTTTTTTGTTTCCACCGGTTCAAAGTGGAGAATGTAGTTAGGTTTTCGAATCATTTCAGCTTTTTCTTCTCTCCATGATACATCTTTTAACCACTGCTGCACTTTCTGCACTTGATTTTGGTCTTTCATTTTAACCGCATGGCCATATTGATTATCGGCTATGTATTTTTCGATTACGAGCTTTTGTTCAACAGTACCGCTTGAAGCACTGCTTTGCTGACATCCTGTTATCACCCAACAAATAGCAATGAGAACAACTAATCCAGACCATACTTTTTTCATTTACATCTACCTTTCTTTGTGTAATTGAAATGAGATGTTCTTGTTGAATGATGCTACCAGCTGCTCGTTTTTAAATCTCTTTTTGCATTCTCCTTTCTTCATCTAAATCCCTGCTTCATTTGCTCAAAAAAACTGAATCCCCGAAAGGATCCAGTTTTTCGTTACGATTCGACATCTTCTATGACATGAACAGCGCGAATAGAGGCGTTTATTTTTGCCTGCTGAACGTACTCTTTTGCTTCTTGTATCGTCATTGCTTCTACCTCTTGATAAAAAACTACGTTTTCCCATTCATATTCTACTGAATAACGATTTGCTTTTTCCACAGAATTCCCTCCTTATTGATGAACTAAAATTTGATCAATCATGCCATATTCTTTTGCTTCATCCGCTGTAAAAAATGTATCTCGATCAGTATCTTTTTTAATTGTTGAAAGCGACTGTCCTGTTCGTTCAGACAGCAGTGCATTTAAGTGGTCTTTTAACCGCAAAATACGCTTTGCTCGAATCTCAATTTCAGCTGCTTGTCCTTTTGCCCCTCCTAGCGGCTGATGAATCACCACTTCGCTATTAGGAAGAGCAAAACGTTTCCCTTTTTGACCGCCCGCTAGTAAAAATGAACCCATAGATGCTGCTAGCCCTATACACAATGTGCTTACATCTGCACGTATAAGCTGCATCGTATCAAAAATAGCCATGCCAGCTGTAATAGATCCTCCCGGTGAATTAATATAAATGCTGATATCTTTTTCTGGGTTTTCTGCATCTAAAAATAAAAGCTGAGCGATAATGCTAGTAGCCACTTCATCCGTAACTTCACCTGTGAGCATAATCACTCGGTCGAGCAACAGCCTTGAATAAATATCATAGGCACGCTCTCCCTTGCTTGTTTGTTCCACTACATATGGAGTTAAGTTCATGTGACCGCCTCTTTCCCCTGAATTAGTACGAGCAAATTTTTTCACTTTTGTACTGATTTCATGATTTAAAAATGAATCTCCTATCAAATCTTCATCCGTAAATTTAATTATTAGAGAATGTCTTTCTTGCTGCATATGCAAGCTTTCATCCCGGTAAGTCACAGCAACTGCAATCTCTGCCTGTGGATATAAAACGGCCTCTTCCGTGTAGAGCTCTATTAATAGAGGTTCATCGTCGATATGTTTTACTTCGATTTGCCCCTGTTCGTTTTCCAGGTATCCATTTAAGTTTGTCGTTTTAAACAGACCTTCGGGCAGCTGAATATCAATCGTGATGTTTTTTACTTTTACTTGCGAACGTTCAAATGCAATACAAAGGTGGTTCATTCCTTCTTCTTTTTCCATCACTGATTTTGCTAAGGCCAATTTAATCATGCGATGAATGATCCTTTAAAATCTGAGTAACAGACTCAATCACTTTTTGCCGTACGTCCGCTGATAAATTTCGGTTCATAGCGACAAATACATCTTCATTCACTTGATGCATTTCTTGATTTTGAATTTGTTTACTTCGGTAAAGAGGAAGCTGCGCACCGATGTTTTTTACTTCTTCATCACTCATTGAACGCAGCGTTTCTTGAATGGAAGCTAATGACTCCCCTGCTTTTGATAATGTTAAAACAGCTCGAAAGTAGTGAATGTGCTGATCTGTATACACGCGTTTATTCCCTACTAGAACTAGCGGAGGAACGATTTCTATTTGCGTGTAATATCGTACCGTACGCAGGTTCAAGTCCGCACCTTCATTATTTAATAACTCCGTAATTTGCTTGCCTGTATATGTATTCAAACAATTCCCCCTTGTTAGTTACAGTTAACTGTTACACTATCATTATACTGTAATCATTTTGTTTTTACAATTAAAACCATGGTAAAAATTTGTAAAATATAAGAGAATTAAAAAAGGTAATGTAAAAAATAGCTGCTTATATCTCAAGCTATTTCTTCCAATAATTACTACGCTATACTTTATAAAAAGGAGAGAACGCATAGTGGGGAATCAACGTATAGATTGTTTGGGATGTCGATTAGCAAATAACCAAGAGAAATCACATGTGATATTTGAAGATTTGTTTGTGACATGTCTGTTAGACCACAAGCCATTTAACGAAGGCCACCTCTTAATTCTTCCTAAAACACATATAGTGGAAATCGACGAATTTGATACTGAACACATGCTGTCCGTGATGAATGCAGCGAAACTAATGACAAAAGCAGTGAAGACACTCTTTGTTCCAGACGGAGTTACTCTCTCTCAAAACGGGGGAATGTTTAACGAGTTAACTCATTTTCACATGCACATCGTTCCATGCTACCAAGAGGAGTGTTTCGGAGATTTTTATACGCAAATTCCCCAGTTTGCTGAAAAAGATGACGCTTTGGCTGCAACAGCTCAGAAAATGCGCCGCGTCATTCAGCAAATGTCTTTATAAAAAAACGGCTTCCTTATGGAAGCCGTTCTTTTTACTGACGATCAAACAATGAACTTCCTGCAATACCAGGGTTTGTCATTTCAAATGGATTTAAAATGAGATCTAATTCCTCTTCTGTTAACACATCGTATTGAAGGCAAAGCTCACGAATTGGTTTTCCTGTTAAAATCGCTTCACGCGCAATACGCGATACGACTTCATAGCCTAAGTGAGGGTTAACAGCTGTAATAATTCCTACGCTTTTTTCTACATATTCTTTCATGCGCGTTTCGTTTGCTTCAATTCCTGCTAAACAGTGGTCTGTAAAGCTTCTGAAACCGTTATTCATAATGCTGATTGATTGAAGCAAGTTAAATACAAGCACAGGTTCCATGACGTTAAGCTCCATCTGACCTGCTTCTGAAGCAAGAGAGATCGTTTGGTCATTTCCCATTACTTGAAACGCAATTTGATTGATTAATTCAGCCATAACCGGGTTTACTTTTCCTGGCATGATTGAAGAACCAGGCTGACGAGCAGGAAGGCTGATTTCTCCTAGACCTGCACGAGGTCCAGATGCCATTAAACGCAGGTCATTTGCGATTTTAGACATATTCGTCATACAGATTTTAAGCGCTGCAGATACTTCTGTATAAGCATCTGTATTTTGAGTAGCGTCCACTAAATGCTCTGCATGCACAAGAGGCAGACCGCTGATATCGGCTAAGTGCTTGACTACATTTTCAATATAGCGAGGATCTGCGTTTAAGCCTGTTCCAACAGCTGTCGCTCCCATATTTACTTCATGCAAATGGTCACGCGTTGCGCTGATACGCTTAATGTCGCGCGCCAACACGCGGCTGTATGCTTCAAACTCTTGACCAAGACGAACGGGTACAGCGTCTTGAAGGTGCGTACGGCCCATTTTAATTACATGATCAAATTCTTGCGCTTTTCGTTTAAACACATCGTGCATATCATTCATTGTAACAAGAAGTTTATTTAATAAGTTCAGCGTTGAAATATGAATAGCCGTTGGAAATACATCATTTGTTGACTGAGACATATTCACATGGCTGTTCGGACTTAATTTACCGTATTCGCCTTTATTGTCTCCCATAATTTCAAGGGCACGGTTTGCGATAACTTCATTAGCATTCATATTCATTGACGTTCCTGCTCCACCTTGGATAGGGTCCACAATAAAGTATTCATGCCACTGACCTGCTAAGATTTCATCAGCTGCTTGCACAATCGCATTTCCAATACCCTCATACAAGCGCTTTGTATCCATATTTGCAAGCGCTGCCGCTTTTTTTACAATAGCAAGCGCTTTAATCATTTCTTCATGTACTTTATAACCCGTAATCGGGAAATTTTCTACGGCACGTGCGGTTTGTACACCGTAGTATACGTCTGCTGGGATTTGTTTTTCTCCTAGAAAATCAGCTTCTGTACGATATCCTGCTGTTTCTTGTTTCATAGCTGTACCTGCTTTCTTTTTTAATTAATATCTTCTGCAATCGACGTTTCCATCATCTTTTTAACTTGGTGAGGGTCTTTGGTTTGTCCGAGCACCCACATTAATTTGGGAACAATGGCTTCTGTGTTCATGTTTTTTGAGCGAACGACGCTATCATGATTAATCATTCGGCCTACTTCATAAATGCCCATGTCTTCTCCTTCTTCAAGACATTGAGTCGTAATGACAACGGATACACCGTGGTGTGTTAACTCAACAAGCTTGGCTAAAATGTTGCGAACTTGAAATGGAATACCTCCACTTCCATAGCTTTCAACAACAACGCCTTGATATACATCCTTTAATCCATCGAAAAATTCGGGTTTAATGCCGGGAAACAGTTTAACAACCGCTACATCCGTACAAAGAGATGTATTAACCGTCAGCTCTTCTTTACTAGAGGGAACGGGTTTTGTATATTCCACCGCATTATCATGGATAGACGCCACGTATGGATAATTAATGCTTTCAAATGCATCATAGCTTTTTGTACGAAGCTTGATTGCTCTTGTGCCTTGAATCACACGACCGTCAAAGACTACATAGACTCCGCCTGTTTCTTCACAAGCAAAGCGAATCGCATCTGCAATATTGCGCTTCGCGTCCGTTTTACTAAATGAAATAGGAATTTGAGATCCTGTAATCGCAATTGGTTTTTTAGAATGCTGAAGCATGTAAGAAAGAGCTGCCGATGTGTAGGCCATTGTATCAGTTCCATGGGTGATAACAAAACCATCGTATTCATTATAATGCTCTTCAATCGCTTTTGCCATCTCTATCCAACATTCTGGCTGCATATTTGTACTATCAAGATTCATAAGAGATTTGCTGTCAATTTGACAGTGTTCATTTAAATCAGGTATGTAGCTTAGTAATTGATCTGGCTCCATTCCAGGAACAAGTCCATTTTCACCTTCAAGTGAAGCGACCGTTCCACCAGTTGATAACAATAATAGTTTTTTCAAAACCGACATCCCCTTTGCTTAATTTTTGTAAAAAAACCTGACAATCTATCAAATAAATTATATTCATTTCGCGTACTTCACCTGTAATTATAGTAACCAAAAATCAATAAATCAAGAGAAAAATTATTCGTTTCGCGTACACTTTTTTCTGCAGCAATGATATAATGAATAAAAATGTAAATTAGCTCACGGTTTGATTACAAAGATCTGCGCGCGAGCTGAATGCCTCGGTTTTTTTACATACTATACCTACAAAGGAGCGTCATGAATGTTAAGCAGATTAGCTCAACTCAGGAAAGAAAAAAAATGGTCTCTTCAATATACAGCTGACCAGCTTGAAATTGCTAAAAGCACTTACGCAGGATACGAATCTGGCTATCGTCGTCCTTCTCTTGAAGCACTCGTTACAATCGCAGAACTATTTGATACATCAACAGACTACTTGCTAGGTAAGGAAAAGGAACCTCATTCTCTTTCAGATGCATCCATCGAATTAACATCGCCTCAACCTCATACGATTACAGTCGACGGTGCGGAACTATCTCAAGAAGAAATTCAGCAGCTGACGGCTTTTATTCGTGCTAAAAGACAAATTGAAAAAGAAACTGCACCTTCTTCAATTTAAAGAAGATTAGAAGCAGGGTGCTTCTAATCTTCTAGCTGCATTTCTAAATACCCTACTACTTCTTTTGTTATTTCCTCTTCTGTTTCTTCCAGCAGCTCGCCGGTTATCTTGCTGCCTGGGAGCTTCCTCGAAGAACGGATGCCCCAAAACGTGCGTACACAGTGCCAGATAGGAATAAAAAGACCGTCTAAAAACTCACCTTTTTCCAAAATACCCACTTGAATGGTGGCGTGGTAACCAGGCTGAAAAGGATTTGCCCCTTCACGGATCACTTCTACAGAAAGCTCCATCCCCTTTTTTTCAAAAGCTTCTTTATATTGTGCATATATTGATTTGAGAAGTTCTTGCATAGATCTTTCAACTGTATGTATATGTTGTTCTAACTGCGGCGTAAATTGTTTTGCGGTGTATTCCATCTATCTCCCTCTTCTTTCGGTTCCCTACCCCTTATTTTAGCGACTTTCATTTTATTGTATCATAAGAAAAGCGTTCGTCTGTCTAGAAGAAAACCCCGCTTTTTTGTAGAAAAGCGGGGTTTATACATACCTTTACTAGCAATACCTTACATTGCTTTATCTTGTTTAGAAGATGATTTTAATTTTTTATTTTTAGTTGGATCTGGCTCATTCGAAGACATGATAATGTTTCCTTCGCCGTTGCACACTTTGCACTTTATAAATCCAAATTTCTTACCGGCTCCTTGGCATTGTGGACAAACATATCGAATTGGCATAAACTGTACCTTCCTTCTTTCTAATTTATACCTGCGCATTGAAAGCGCCTATGGCTAGTTTATAGTTTTATTATAAGTTGTACAATCCACCCTATCAAGACGTGCCAAATTGCACATCTTTAATGGCAAGAAATTCTTCCTTTCTAAAATTCACCTGAAAAATGAGTCGATAGACAGGAGAATTTCTTTTCTTGTCAAAAGGCAATACGTCAGAGGAAGTTTCTTATTGGATATAATTAGCGGATGTTTGCGCTAAAAATTTTGCGCATTTTCGCGAAGCTATAGGTTAAACAACCGTTTTATCTCGAATTTCTTTTGAAATGGTTACGTCTTTCCAAAGCTGTTCGTATTTATAACCCGTTAAACTTTCACAAACCGCTTTCGCTTCAGGAGTAACGTCTTTCGCTCGGCCTCCCTTTTTTCTTCTTTGAATTTCAGTTAATAAGATTTTGTGATTTTCGGGACTTATTTTAAACCATATGGTTGCGATAATTCCAGCGAGAATCAAAATAGCAGGTACAATCATGAACAGCTTTTGCAAGCCCGTTAGCGTAGACGCTGACTGCTCGGCGTTTGGTACATAGCCAATATTTTTTAAGGCAACACCAACAAGAAAAATCGCAAGCGCCTGAGAAGATTTTCGAATAAACGACATCAGCCCTGCATACACGCCTTCTCTTCTTTTTGTCGTAATCATTTCATCTACATCTGATACGAACGGCAGTACATTCCATGGAATCATAATCGCTCCTGAATGACCGCTTCCTAAGAAAAATGCTGCTAGATAAATAAGAACTAAAGAGCTATCTGTTGTTAGGAAACTGAATAAAATAATGCCCGTTCCCCATATGATCATGCTGAAGTTATAGGTTAATTTATTTCCTAACTTAATGGCTATGTACGTAACAAGAGGAATAAATAGCACCTGTGTAATTTGGACAAAGCTTAGGGTGTCTGCATAAATAGCTTCGCGCAGCATGTAATAGGCAATAAAATAAAAGAAAAGAGCATTAAATACATCCATTGCAATGTAAGATGCTAAGTACATGGCAAGATACACGTTAAACGACTTGTTTTTAAATGCACTTCCAAAACTGATAAAAAGCTGCTTAAATTCTAACCAAAATCCGTTTTGCTTTTTTCGTTTCACTACTTCTCCGCTATCCCATGTTCCTTTATAGACAAAAATCCATGGAAGAGCAAAAAGAAGACCAAAGATAATGCCCATGATTAAATACCCTTGTCCACCTGGAAACGCATCAATGATTCGTTTTGGGAAGAAAGCGCCTAAAAATGAAGCGCCTTGTGAAAAGACCATGCGTATTCCCGTCATTTTCGAACGAATGCTATAATCTGTTGTCATCTCTGCTGCTAGCGTATTGTAAGGAACCATGACCATACCAAACGCCGTGTTAAATAAAAGATAGGCTAAGATAAAATAGGTGTATTTGAACATATGCGAGCCTTCAATAGGAATCCACAGCATACTGAACGTGATGGCAACTGGAATGATTCCAAAAAGAAAAAAGACTCTTCTTCGTCCTTTTTTCGTCTGAAGATGATCAGATATGTACCCAATGGTTGGATCTAACAAAGCATCCCACACTTTTCCAAGAGCTACAATCGTTCCTGCTTCTACAGGAGAAAGCCCGACTACATCCGTTAAAAAAACCATAAATAATGTGCCGATGATAAAAAAGGATCCTCCGCCAAACAAATCCCCAAATCCATACGCTACCATATTACGAAAGCGCACTTGTTTTGTTTTCCCTTGCATATGCAGCCCTCCCCCTGAGTAAATAGACTAGCTTCTTTTGTTATTCACTTTTTTCTATTTTACTAAACTATCCCTTGAAAAATAAGGAATATGTCACCTTTTCTACTCAAAAGAATAAGATACTTCTTGGTCATATAACATAGAAAGATGACTGGGTAAACCGTTCTTCTTTATCCTCTATTATAAGTTGACTTTTCTTGCACAGCTGTTATAATTCAACCCATCGCTTGTTATTCGACTATAAAATGCAAACTTGAACATTTGACATCTGAGCTGTTACGAATAAAATAATAAGTATGAAACCTATTGATATCTTTAAAGCATTATCTAATGAAACTCGATTAAATATATTGGAGTGGTTAAAAGAACCTGAAAAGCATTTTAAAGACAAACAAGCACATTTGCCTAAGGAGGTCAGCAGCAGAGGCGGTGTTTGCGTGGGAGATATTCAGGAAAAAGCTCAGCTGTCTCAATCCACAGTGTCCAGTTATCTTTCCATGATGCAAAAAGCAGGTTTGTTAGAGTCAATTCGGCACGGTCAATGGACATACTATCGCCGAAATGAAGAAACGCTTCAAGAGCTTTCTTCATTCTTACGAAAAAAACTTTAACGAGTTTTTTTCACTCATTATATCTATTTTTCTAGATATACAAATATAAAGAAATATTGGAGTGATAAATGTGAAGTTGTTGGTTTATTTGGTTGCGGTTCTAGGCGGCGCTGCTTTAAGTATGGAAGGCGCTATTGCCGGAGAACTTGGAAAAACAGTGGGGAAACTTGAAAGCAGTTATTATATTTTTATCATGGGAACTCTCATTTTAGGTCTGACCACTTTATTTGCTGGAAAAGGAGATTTACCTTACGTCTTAAAAGCACCTAAGTGGAATTTAACCGGCGGTTTATTAGGTACGGTGTATTTAACAATTCTAGTGATTAGTATCCCCTTTATCGGAATTGGCGTTTCAATGGTTGCTGTTATTGTGGGCCAAATGATTACAAGCATGATTATTGAGCATTTTGGTTGGCTTGGCAGCAGCAAAATTAAAATTAACAAAGAACGCGTAATGGCTATTGTATGTATGGGAATTGCGCTTGTACTTATTTTCTAGGAGGATTTTACGATGAGTTTATTGATGGTGATACTTACCTTAATAGGAGGATTAACGCTAAGCGCTCAGTCTTCTATTAACGGCACACTAAGTAAAAAAACAGGTACGTTTGAAACAGCTTTTTTAACTTTTGCGACAGGTGCCATGATTTTAACAATTGTCGTTGTATTCTTTGGTCAAGGAAACATTCTCTCGGTTTTTGATGTCCCTAAATGGCAGCTTACCTGCGCTTTATTCGGAGCATCTTATTTATTTCTAACGGTTTTAGCTGTACCTAAAATTGGTGTAACAGCAGCTAATATCTCAACTGTTATCGGTCAGTTATTTGCAAGTATGATTATCGACCATTTCGGCTGGTTTGGAAGCAAGGAAGTACCCTTTGATCTATCCCGCTGGATTGGTGTAGCATTTATGTTATTAGCTCTTTATTTTATTTTCAAAGGCAATAAGAAAATAGCAGCATAAAATGTTCATGAAAATAGCCAAGTGTCCCTATGTAAAGGCGCACTTGGCTATTTTTGTACGTAAACCGCATTTGAATTTTCAATCAATTATTTAGAACATATTTTATTTAAACTAAATTGATTTTAAATAAGGTAAATTCCACAAAAAAATTGTGCATACCTTCCTGCCTTTGTTCAAAAGATAAAGAGGCAGATCTAGAAAATCGGCTACATAAACGAACAGGTAAGGTGGGTTTTTTCGTGGGAAAATTTTTATTTTTAGCAGCATTTGTCTTTTTTTGTTTTACGCTTTCCATTTCCGCAGAAGAAAATATACCAGAAGAAAATATAGAATCACACGTAAGTCAGCCTGTAGTAAAAGATTTTATTTATCAATCTCTTGAACCTTGGGTACATCAAGATATTACTTCTCATTATGAGAAGGTTTACGGTAAACAGCATAAAAAAGTAAAAGTTCGCCCGATTAAAAAAGATGATATCGGGATACAAATGGGTGAAATACAGCCCGGTAAAGGCGGTAAGTTCACTCATATTGTGCGGGTAAAAATTTTAAACTTAAAAGTAAAGCCTGAAGGAGAAGATGAATTTTTTGCAACGGATACGCTTATTTATAAAGTGAATATTAACGAACTTTCTGCTGAAAATGATGTAGAAAACGTTGTAAAACTGCTTGAGTATAAACATCAAGAAAGATAAAGGTCCAACTCTCCCCCCTTTTGAAGGTATGTATTCCTCTATTCAAAAGGGGCTTTATTATGAAGCGCGTTTTTTCTTCACATTTTTAGGGAATACAACTACCACTTATCCCCTATTTTTTTCATATTGCTAGTGCATAAGGTATGAACTTGATAACTTTTTGTCGGTTTTTATCTATTTCTGTAGGGTTTCCTGTAGGATGAAAAAGTAAGTAAAGCGCTTTAATTACCGTGACAGAAAGGTTGAGGATAGCTGTCCTGCATAACTGGAAATCAATAGGTATTAAGAACTGCATGTAACGACAAAAGTTGACAACCAAAGATTTCAGAATAATAATAATAAAGCAACAATGTTTAAATGAAAGACTTATTTTACATGAAAGGTGTTAGTCAGATGAACAATTTACATCGAAGAATGGGAACATTCGCGTTAACCATGACGGGACTTGGATCAATTATTGGGTCCGGCTGGTTATTCGGAGCTTGGCGAGCAGCTCAAATTGCAGGGCCGGCTGCTATTTTATCATGGGTCATTGGAATGGTCGTTATTTTATTTATTGCACTTTCTTACAGTGAATTAGGATCCATGTTTCCCGAAGCCGGCGGGATGGTCAAGTATACGCAGTACTCACACGGTTCGTTTATTGGTTTTATCGCTGCTTGGGCAAACTGGATTGCGATTGTATCCGTTATTCCAGTGGAAGCAGTAGCTTCTGTACAGTATATGAGTTCGTGGCCTTGGAAGTGGGCACAGTGGACAAGCCACCTCGTAGAAAAAGGAACGTTAACTGGCGAAGGATTAGCCATCGCTACTGTGCTATTGATTATTTACTTTTTACTGAATTATTGGACAGTTGGACTATTTTCTAAGGCCAACTCGTTAATCACTATTTTTAAAATTGTTATACCGGGACTTACAATTGGAGCACTTTTATTTGTAGGCTTTCACGGTGAGAACTTCACTTCTGGAAGCAGCATCGCACCAAACGGCTGGGCTAGTGTGCTAACAGCTGTTGCTACATCTGGAATTGTATTCGCTTTTAACGGTTTTCAAAGCCCCATTAATATGGCTGGAGAAGCAAAGAATCCTGGAAGAGCTATTCCGATTGCGGTTGTAGGCTCAATTTTAGTGGCTACAGTCATTTATTTGCTTCTTCAAATTGCTTTTATCGGTGCGGTAAATCCTTCTGATATTGCGCAGGGATGGAGTCATTTAAATTTCAACTCTCCATTTGCAGATTTAGCTATTGCCCTTAACATTAACTGGCTTGTCATTGTACTGTATGCAGATGCGTTTGTTTCACCATCTGGAACGGGTATTACGTATACAGCTACTACTGCTCGAATGATTTATGGTATGGAACAAAATAAATATTTGCCAAGTGTTCTAGGACGCCTTCATCCTATTTATGGTGTTCCGCGTCAAGCCATGTTTTTTAACTTAGCTGTTGCTCTTGTCTTTTTGTTTTTATTTCGGGGCTGGGGCGTGCTGGCTGAAATTATTTCAGTCGCTACGCTTATTTCTTACATTACAGGTCCTGTTACGGTTATGACGCTAAGACGAACTGGCAGCGATTTATATCGTCCCCTTCGTTTAAAAGGATTAAGCATTATTGCGCCGCTAGGTTTTATTTTTGCTTCATTAACGCTATATTGGGCGCGCTGGCCGCTAACTGGACAAGTTTTGTTTATTATTTTAATCGGCCTTCCTATTTATTTTTATTATCAAGCAAAGGCTAAATGGAAAGGCTTTCGACAAAACTTCAAAGGCGGCGTATGGATGGTTGTATACTTACTTTGTATGATGACTATTTCATGGCTTGGAAGCGAAAAGTTTGGAGGCCTTAATGTTATTAAATATGGATGGGATATGGGAATTATTGTTGTTGTTTCCCTTCTCTTCTACACATGGGCTTTAAAAAGCGGCTTCAAAACAGAGTATTTAGAGAATGGAAGAAAAGTAAATGACGGCTTAAAAGCAGCAGCGGCTGAAACAGCCGCTTCCAAAGAGTCATAACAAAAGCACCTTGCATGAGCAAGGTGCCTTTTAGTGAGCAGTTCTAACTTTTTTCAGCACGTCTTCGATCGTCATTTGATCTAAATGCCTGATTACGCTTTGCTCACTCTCTGTAAAAATGTCGTCCATCACTGTTTGAATGTTTGATTTGACAATACAGTCAGCGTCAGGGTCGCCGCTGCACCAGTGAGGCTTCAGCGTTCCTGTCGATATAACCCGGTAAATCAATCCAAGACTTATTTCAGCAGGGCTGCAGCCTAAAGTATAACCGCCGCCTAGCCCTTCTTTTGTCCGAACCAAGTTGTTTTTTCTGAGTGTACTCATTATTTTCCGAACCCGTGCAGGATTAGTACAGATGTTATAAGCAATCGATTCACTGCTTGCTCGGTGATCTGGTAAATTTGCTAGGAACACTAAGCTGTGCACGGCAATGGTAAATTCACTGTTCATCTTCCATAAACCACCTTTTTTGTTTCTCTACTGTAACGTTAAGTGACACAGTTGGAAAAGTCAAGAGAGCAAGGAGGGAAAGAAGAACTGTCGCTTTATTTATTCACGGTCTTCTTTTTCTATACTTTCTACTTCATTAGCTGAGTTGATTTCAAGGTATACCGTCTTTTCTTTTAAACTGCCCTTTTCTTCTTTTTCAAAGTCTGTGCTTTTTTGATACGTTTTTTTGCCGTTTGGAACTTTTACCGTTATATGTTTGTTACTTTCTTCTATAAAAACACCTACAATTTTACGCTCGTCTCCATCTTGTTCATAAACGCCATTTTTATCTGCTTTTGCTTTTGGAGTTAATTCAATACTAGTTGCTTCTTGTTTAGCTGCGTCAATTTCAGCTTCTACTTCTTTATTAATCATATCTTTTAGCTGTGAGCCTTCCACTTCCATCCCAGAGCTTTTTGGTACTTTAACGAGTTGATCATCGATATTCAGCGTTATTTCTTTTTCAGCGTCTTTTTTTAACGTACCGATCAAGTCAAAATCTTCATCTTTCCCTTTTTTAATGTCTGGGTCGCTTGAATACTGCTGTAGCTTTGTCAATTCTTGACGGTCTTCAATTGGTTTTTCCTCTGCTTTATGATTATCAGATTTTGTTTTATTAGCTGGTTCACCTGAACAAGCTGACGCACTTCCAATCATACACATAGCGATTAAGAACATGATTCCTTTTGTTAGCTGTTTTTGCATATGTATTCTCCTTTTTCTTTTTTATTTCCACCTTTATACATATGTAAAACAAAAAAGTGAGACATAGCTACATACAGGAAACCTACGCTCACCCTACCAATAAAAAAATCCGAACGAGTTGAATTCTCTATCAAGAATCAAACCCGTTCGGATTTTCTTTTAACTAAAACACTTTTGTACTAGCCTCTTTTTTAAAGCTGCTGTTGCTTCAATATATGATTTGCTTCTTCTAAGTAAGCCACATACGCCTGTACTTGTTTATCACCATAATTATCTAGTTCAAACAGCGCTTCTTGTATAAAATTAAAATTATCAATAATATGCTGGGTTTTCATGCCTCGGCTTGTGAGTAAATTGTTTAACCATAAGGCATAGTCCGTAAAAATTTGCAGGTTGTCTAACTTATATGTTGTCTCAAGATACTTCATATGGTAGTGATTATCTTCATGACATCTTTCTTTGCCGCGCTCTCCGAATTTTTCGAGCAAAGAAGGTTCTAACTCGTAGATTTTCTCCGTTACTCTTTCGACGATCTTATTAACGGGAAGTGAACTCATCGTGCCACCACTTTGTACTGAGAAACTTTTGGGATGACGGCTGCCAGTTCTTGATCAGGGTACTTTTTCTCTAAATCATGAATACGCTTGAAATCTTCGCTTCGTACCCAGCTTAAATAATTCTCTTTCGTATCAAATGTAAGCTGAACGGTGAGCTCCCCTGCTCGCTTATCGTTTTGAAGAAGTAGAAAGTCTACAAATCCTGGAGCCTCGTCGACTGATTTTGAACGATTTTTATAGATTCCAATCACTTCTTCAGCTTTTTCATCCGGTACATTAAATGTTGAAAATACGGTGTACATCTTTGTTCCTCCCTTTATGATACAAAACCTGGGTTCTTTTCTCTTTATTGTACATCATATGGGAGATGAAATGGTGTTACGTTTAGATTTCACTGGAGTTACAGCAGGTCTTTAACATAAAAAGCCCTTTGAAACAGCATTTCAAAGGGCTTTTTTATCCGTTATTAGTTTTCGATTTTTGTTAATTGTTCTGTATGTGTTTTTACACGTGCCGGATCAATTGTAATGCGGGCAACGCCTGAATCCATTGCCGCTTTTGCTACAGATTCTGCTACAGCTGGCGCTACGCGAGGATCAAATGGTCCAGGGATAACGTAATCTGCGTTTAGCTCTTCTTCTGTAATAAGAGCTGCAATTGCTTCAACAGCAGCTTTTTTCATTTCTTCGTTGATATGAGTAGCGCGAACGTCTAACGCACCGCGGAAAATTCCAGGGAATGCAAGAACGTTATTTACTTGGTTAGGGAAGTCTGAACGACCTGTTCCAATAACAGCCGCTCCTGCTTCTTTTGCAGCGTCCGGCTTGATTTCTGGATTAGGATTTGCCATCGCAAAGATAATTGCATCTTCATTCATTGATTTAACCATCTCTTGAGATAATGCATCTGCTGCAGATACGCCGATAAATACATCTGCGCCTTTAATTACATCGCTTAGCGTACCGCTTTCTTTGTTTACATTTGTATAAGAAGCCACTTCCGCTTTTACTTTGTTCATACCTTGAGAGCGTCCTTCATAAATAGCGCCTCTTGTGTCACACATAATCATGTCACGTACGCCGTAAGAATAAAGAAGTTTTGTAATGGCAATGCCGGCAGCTCCTGCTCCATTTAAAACGATTTTTAAGTCTTCCATTGATTTGTTTACAATTTTTAATGCATTTACAAGTCCTGCTACCGTTACGATTGCTGTACCATGCTGATCATCATGGAACACAGGAATATCTACTTCTTTTTTCAAGCGCTCTTCAATTTCAAAGCACTGTGGAGCTGCGATATCTTCTAAGTTAATGCCTCCGAATGTGTGAGCCATTAATTTCACAGTTTCAACAATTTTATCTGTATCTGTTGTATCAAGTGCAATTGGGAATGCGTCTACGCCTGCAAAGCTTTTAAATAAAATTGCTTTTCCTTCCATAACAGGAAGTGAAGCTGCAGGTCCGATGTTTCCAAGGCCAAGAACAGCCGTACCATTTGTCACAACGCCGACCATGTTTCCTTTCATTGTGTAATCATACACCGTTTCTGGATGTTCATGAATTTCTTTACAAGGTTCTGCTACTCCTGGAGAGTAAGCTAAGCTTAAATCTTGAGCGTTTTGAACTTCAACTTTTGATTTAACTTCTAACTTACCTTGTTTTTCTTGATGCATATGTAGTGCTTGATCACGTAGTGACATAATTGTATTCTCTCCTTTTTTTCTATACATTTAAATTTTTTAATGAATTTATTTAACACTTGCTTTTTATCTCCATAATTGTAAGACAACCTGACCGAATAAATTCACTGCCAAGTGCCATTATGAAACAAGGAATATAAAAAGTAAACTATCTTGCTTAAACCACTTATGCGCTTTGTTAATATAAAGTCTGGACGCGGCGGCGACTCATGTTTGTCTCACTTTAAGTTGTCTGATATACAGACAACTTAGAAAGCATACAACCGCTCACTATAGCGCTTTCAAATGTATTTCAGCAAAATCGACGGCTTTAGGCATTGAAAAGAAGTATGCACATGCTGAACCGATTTTTTCAGCTTTTATTCCTTTTGCTTCAATAAACGCTTCACCTATCTTTTCAAACAGCTCTTCTCGAAACTCTAATTCTTTATACGTCTTCCATACTCGCTTTCCTGCATCCATAACTGGAGATCCTTTTTGAATCACGTTTCGATATGGAATACGATATTCTGCTAGATGAAAAGAAGTATTGTTCCCAAACCCGACACCTAATAATAAAACAAAGGCATGTTTTTTGTAAAGCCTTTCAAGAGGAGAATTTTCGCCTAAACTGAATTCAAGGGAATGATCTTTTAAGATATCTTCGCTGTCCTTCCCCCAAGCGGCGAATGAATACATTGGATGGCTGCTTCTTCTTACGCCAGGGTATGTTCGAAAAGTTTCCACGATTTGTCCCATACCGCTTGTTGGTGTATAAACTGGATCATATGCGGGCATCGTTTCCCGAATAGTTTCCCACCACTCTTTTGGCACAGCCGGATTGCCCCATTCTGATGGATCCGAAAGATCGACCGACTGTGACGGCATCACGATCGTTCCTTCCTCTGTCACTGTCTCCATTAAAGCTTGAACAACGGCTACTGAACCTCCGTTTACCCACCCTAATGAAGATAGCGAAGAATGAACCATGATAGTCATCCCTTTTGTTATGCCTAATCTGCGTAAATCTTCTTTTAAGGTATCTTTCGTTCTAGGATGATCTGTTGCTTGGACAATGTGCTTCATCGTAAGCTCCTTACTTATGGTGCTGCTAGAATTTGTTGCTGAACTCTAGCAATATATGTAAAACTTATGTTTCCATAATAGTAAGAATAACATCAATTGTCAAATTATTTAAAGTAATAGAAAAACTTAGTTTTATTCATATCAGTTATCATACAACTGACTTGTTGGTAAAGTTTATTTCCTTCAACTATCTTACTATAATAACCGCTACTGAAGCTTTTCAATAAATTAAAAAGAAGAATATTCCTATAAATAAAAGAAATACTAATGAAGCTATACATATTTACCTATCACTATTTTCAGGAGGAATGTGTACAATGAGCACATCAAAACTTCCGCCGCTCACGTCCTCGGAGCTTGCTAACTTATGGATGACTTATCAGGAAAAAACGATGATTTTGAGGTTTTTAGAATATTGTCTTGAAGGTAAAGAAGATCATAAAGAGCTTTTTGAGCTGTATTATAGCGACTCATTAAATATTACGGAGCGAATCAAAGAAATTTTAGAGCACGAAGGTGCAGTTATTCCTTTAGGCTTTACTAAACATGATGTAAATCTAGGAGTGCCGAAACTGTTCGACCCTATGTTTGAAGTCATGTACGTACGCTTAATGGCTCAAATTGAGACTGGACTGTTCGCTTTGCATTCAACGATGTCCTACCGGGAAGATATCAGAAGTTTTTTCGTAAACGCAACAGCAGAAGCGCAGCAAATATACAATCAGTCTACTCAGATATTATTAGAAACCGGCGTCATTGCAAAGCCTCCTTACGTTTCAATGCCAAAAGAAGTTCGGTTTGTCCACGAACAAAATTATATCGGAGGATTAAGCTGGCTTAGTGAAAAAAGATCACTTAATACAATTGAAGTGTCTCTTATCCAACATGCGGTTGATACAAATCTTGTAGGAATGCAGCTGATGATTGGCTTTGCTCAGGCAGCTAGCAACAAAGAGGCACAGCAGCATTTTGTCAACGGAATGAAGCTTTCAAAAAAAATTGAAACAGAACTAGGAGATATTTTACGTCATAGCTATATAGAGCCTCCTGCTACGCATGCAGGAAAAGCGACAAGCTCAACGATCTCCCCTTTTTCAGATAAATTAATGATGTATAACACGAGTCTTCTGAGCACCTTCGGTCTAGGAAGCAATGCTTTAGGAGGCGCTTTTAGTTTACGAAGTGATTTGCCACTAAAGATGCTGCAGCTGGCTAAAGATATTTATTTCTTTGCGAAAGAAGGCGGTAAAGTCATGATTCAAAACGGATGGCTTGAAGAGCCTCCTCAAATTGAAGATCGCAATCAGTTAACTAAAAAATAGGTTCTTTCCTACAGGAAAGCTAGCTGCTCTACGTGCAGCTAGCTCTATTTGTTTTTTTAGTATACTGTTTTTAGTGCTAGTACGTAACAACTGTTTGTGTTATTTAGAAGTTGTTCCTGTCTTTTTCTTAGTCGTTTAGCTCATATTTCTACTTAATTTATAACAGAAAAATAAAATAAAAGGTATTTTCTCTGAGCTGACGAAATCTTTCTATATAAATTTTTATATAAAATAGAAAGGAGAAAAGTATGTTTCCTATTCTTCGTACACCTCGCACTACACTGCGTGAAATAACAGAAGTCGATGCAGATACTATTTTTGACTGCTTCTCTCAGAAAGAAGTTATTAGATATTACGGGCAAGAAAAATTCACAACTATTCAAGAAGCTCTGGTTCTAATCGATATTTTTGCTGAAAATTACAGAAATCAAAAAGGCATGCGCTGGGGAATTGAACGGCTCGATACGAGGGAATTAATCGGGACAGTTGGATTTAATCAGTGGAACCAAAAGCATAAGCGCGCGGAAATTGGCTATGAGCTACACCCTCAGCACTGGGGTCATGGCTATGCTTCAGAAGCTGCTTCGGCTGTTATGGCGTATGGGTTTGATACCCTTCAGCTAGTGCGGATTGGAGCTGTTGTGTTTCTTGAAAACAAAGCATCACAGCATGTGCTTGAAAAGCTTGGGTTTCAAAAAGAAGGAGTGTTAAAAAACTATATGTATCAAAACGGAAAAACTCACGATACGTTTGTTTATAGTTCACTGCCTACTACATAATAAAAAAGGATTCTTTTCTTAAAAAGAATCCTTTTTCGTTTTATTTAAATGCCGCATACCCATCATCAGCCATGATGATGCTGCCGTTTACAGCTCCCGCTTCTTCTAAGGAAAGCAAATAAACCATATTTGCAATTTGTTGTGGTGCAGTGAGCTCTCTGCTCATCGTTTTCGCTTTCATTCCTTCAATCATACCGTTATCTTTATAGCCTTGAATAATGGGCGTATCAACAAATCCTGGTGCAATGGCGACGACGCGAATACCATATTTAGCTAAATCTAGCGCAGCTGATTTTGTCATCATCACAACAGCTCCTTTTGTTGCGTGATAAGCATACGTTCCGGGTGAGGCTAAAAAGCTAAAAATAGATGCCGTATTGATAATGACGCCTTTAATACCTAACTCTCTCATTTTCCTGCCCGCTGCCATAATCCCATATGTAACGCCGTGCTGATTCACATTAATAATACGGTGATATTCTTCTAAGTCTTGATCTAAAATAGATGTAGGGCGTCCAATACCTGCATTGTTAAACATAACATCAATTCGCCCGAAGCGGTTCACAGTTTCCTCAATCAGTGCTTCCACTTCTTCAAACTTTGTGACGTCCGTTTGCACAAATAAAGCGCTCCCTCCAGCTTCTTCAATTTTTTGAAGAGTCTCTTTTCCTTTCTCTTCATCATAATCAGCAATGACCACCGCGTCTCCTTTTTGCGCAAACTTTAAGGCAGTTTCTTTGCCAATTCCGCTTGCTCCCCCTGTAATAACCGCTACTCGTTTTTGCTGCATGTTTCTCCCTCCTTGGAAAAAATTAGTCCTTTTTATATTATAGCATTCTTTTTTTCTACTAACCTTTTCTATTAAGCGCTTTATTGTTAGAAAAACAGTTAATTTAGGCGTAGTTGAATGCCTTTTTTAATAAAAATCAGCGCGTGTACAAGCAGTCTGTCATTTTTTGCATTTACTATAGTGTAAGGAGGTGATGGCTATGCATGAACACACAGGTAATGTATCTATTCCCCGTCCTCCGGATGTGGTGACAATTCTTTGGGAGCGAAACCCTTTGGATAGACAAGCTCCTCGTACTGTCGTAGAAGCAACAGTAATCGGCAGCGCAAAGCCTTGCGGACGCTTGTTAGCTCAAGGTCAGCGCTACCGCACTGCAGCTCATTGTTTACTTGACAACGGCTTTGAACAAATTACTGCTGAAAGATTAGGCGTATTTGGAGTAGCTGTATTTGTTAGAGAATATTAAAATAGAAAAAGGGACTTTTCTGTAAGTTAGAAAAGTCCCTTTATACATATTACGCGTGGAAATTCGTGCCGTCTGTTACAGCTTCAATTACTCCAGCGCGGATGACAAAGTCACCAAAGTGCTCGCCTTCTTCTCTCTCTTTTGCATAGCGAGGAAGTAAGACGCGCAGCTCATTTAAAATTTCTTCTTCACTGATATTTTCACGGTACATTTTACTTAAGCGACTGCCGTCAAATGCTGCTCCAAGATACATGTTGTATTTGCCCGGTGCTTTACCAATAAAAGCAATTTCACCTAAAGCAGGACGTGCACAGCCGTTAGGACAGCCCGTCATACGAATGGTAATTTCTTTATCGCGAAGGCCGTTTTCATCTACAATTGCTTCAATTTTCTCAAGAAGAACTGGGAGATAACGCTCAGCTTCTGCCATCGCAAGCCCGCAAGTTGGAAGCGATACGCAAGCTAATGAGCTGCGGCGAAGAGCCGAATAATGCTTGCCATCAGTTAATCCGTATTGTTCGATAAGATCACTAATTTGTTTTTTCTTTTCAGTTGATACGTTCGCGATAATTAAGTTTTGATTGGCCGTTAAACGGAAATCACCGCTATGAACTTTTGCAATTTCACGAAGACCCGTCATAAGCTTATAGTCTTCAAAGTCAGCAATACGTCCACCTTGAACAAAAAGAGTAAAGTGCCATTTTCCTTTTACACCTTTTTCCCAGCCGTAGCGGTCGCCGTTATGATCAAAGTGATAAGATTTTGCTTCGTCTAAGCTCCAGCCCAGACGATTTTCAAGCTCTTCTTTTACCGTTTCTAATCCCAGACGATCAACCGTGTATTTAAAACGCGCGTTTTTACGTACAGAGCGGTTTCCATAATCACGTTGAATCGTAATGATTTTTTCAGCTACTTCTAGAATTTGATCAGGTCGACAGAACCCAATCACTTTTGCAAGCTGAGGGTAAGTTGCTTTATCTCCGTGCGTCATACCCATACCGCCGCCGATTGCTACGTTAAACCCAACAAGTTTCTCGTCTTCTAAAATAGCAATAAAGCCAAGGTCTTGTGAATACACGTCAATATCATTAGACGGTGGAACAGCTACGCCAATTTTGAACTTTCTTGGCAAATAGAGCGGACCATACATTGGTTCCACTTCTTCTTCCACTTCCGGTGTGCTGATCACTTTCTCTTCATCTAGCCAAAGTTCGTGGTACGCTCTTGTACGAGGTAATAAGTAATCACTTAATTTTTTTGACCATTCAAATACTTCAGCGTGCACTTCTGACTGATAGGGATTCGGATTGCACATTACGTTACGGTTTACATCTCCGCAAGCTGCAATTGTGTCTAATAAAGAAGCATGAATTTCTTGAATCGTTTTCTTCATGTTCCACTTTAAAATTCCGTGCATTTGGAATGCCTGACGAGTCGTCAGCTTTAACGTTCCATTTCCGTATTTTTGTGCTAAATCATCCATCACTAGCCACTGTTCTGGTGTTGAAACACCGCCTGGCGTACGGACGCGCAGCATGAATTGGTAAGCTGGCTCTAGCTTTTGTTTTTGGCGTTCGTTACGAAGATCTCGGTCATCTTGCAAGTAGCTTCCGTGGAACTTCATCAAACGATTATCGTCTTCAGAAATACCTGAGCTGATGCGGTCTAGCATTGTTTCTCCTAATGTACCGCGCAAATAATTACTTTCATCTTTTATGCGCTCAACGTCACTTGGAGGACCTTCGGGCGCTTTTAAAATTTTGTTTACCATGTTGAAAATCTCCTTTCAATCCTCAGTATACATCACGCTGATAACGTTTTTGTTTCTTCATTTCAGCAAGGTAACCTTCCGCCTGTTCACGGCTCATCTTGCCTTCTGTTTCGATAATTTCAACTAGCGTGTTGTGCACGTCGCGTGCCATATTTGTTTTATCTCCGCACACATAAAAAGATGCGCCTTCTTCTAACCATTGGAATAATTCTTTACTATGTTCGAGCATACGGTTTTGTACGTATACTTTTTCTTCAGTATCGCGTGAAAACGCCACGTCCATTTTTGTCAGTACGCCATCTTTTAACCACTTTTGCCATTCTGTTTGGTAAAGGAAGTCTGTTACGAAGTGCTGATCTCCAAAGAACATCCATGACTTGCCTTTTGCCCCTGTTTCTTCACGCTCTTGCATAAATGAGCGGAACGGAGCCACACCTGTACCAGGTCCTACCATAATAATTGGCGTTTCTTGATCTTGAGGAAGCTTAAAGTTTTTATTGCTTTGAAGGTATACAGGAATCGTATCGCCTGGCTGCAAACGTTCTGAACAAAGGACTGAACAAACACCTTTGCGCTCGCGTCCATGCGCTTCGTAGCGTACCGCTCCGATTGTTAGATGAACTTCATCAGGGTTTGCTGATAAGCTGCTTGCAATCGAGTAAAGGCGCGCTGGCATTTTACGTAAAATGGCTACAAACTCTTGTGCCGATACGTTCCATGGGCCGAAGTCACGAACTAAGTCAATCACATCACGGCCTTGTGTGTATGCTTTTAATTCCTCGCGATTTTCTACAAGCGCTTTTAACTTATCGTTTCCAGTAAGCTCAGCTGCTTGCTTTAAAAGCGGTTTTGTTAAAACGGTAATTTCAAAATTAGAAGTTAGCGCTTCTCTAAGAGGACGCGTTTCGCCTTCTTTATTCACCGTTACACTTTCACTTGCATCCCACTTGAATTCGTTAAGAAGAAGATCAACAAGCTCCGGGTCATTTTCAGGATAAATCCCTAAACTGTCTCCTGGTTCATACGTCAAACCTGAACCTTCTAGAGATAGTTCTAAGTGTCGCGTTTCTTTATTTGATCCGCGGCCGTTTAAGTTTAAGTTCTCAAGCACTTCTGCTTTAAAAGGATTTGTTCTTGAATATGGTGAAGTTCCTGCAGGAGCTTCCGCTGGAACAGTCGCCGAAGCGCTGTGTCCTTTCGCTTCGCTTAATCCGTCAATAACACCTTTAAGCCATTTATTCGCGGGCTCTTCAAAATCTAAGTCACAGTCAACGCGCGGATACAGTCTTTCACCGCCAAGTTCTGCTAAGCGCACATCAAATTCTTTTCCTGTTTGACAGAAAAATTCGTATGAGCTGTCTCCAAGCGACAAGACAGAGAAGCGGAAGTTCTCAAGTTTTGGCGCTCGACGGCCGTGAAGAAATTCATGGAAAGATAGCGCATTATCAGGCGGCTCTCCTTCTCCATGTGTACTTACGACAATTAATAAATTTTCAAGTTTCTTTAAATTATTTGGTTTGAAATCATTCATAGAAGATACAGTTACATTAAAACCTTTTGCTTCAAGCGTTTTGCCTGTATTTTCAGCAAGTCCTTGAGCATTTCCTGTTTGTGATCCGTAAAGAATCGTTACGTCTTTTGAAACTGTCTGCTTCGTTTGAGCAGGCGCTGCTGTAGAAACGTCTGGCGTTCCTTCGGCAGATGTAGATTGAGATGCTGTTAAATAACCGCTCAACCACATTTTTTGTGCTTCTGTTAATGTCGGCAGAAGGCGATTAAGCAAATCTGCTTGTTCTTGATTAAAAGGGCTGTTTACTACCTTAAGTTGCAACACTGTCCACCTCACAAAAATATATAATTTAAATATGTATGCTTTTACGAATCATCTTCAACATAATACCTGTGTCTAATTAATCAATGATGTTTCCCTTCATACATTATTATTCCTATAGATTATATCAAATTTAATTATATAAATCATTAGAAAATTCTTATCAAATTCGTCTACCTGCATTTTATCGGAGAAGAATAAATTAGTAAAATACATATAATTGATAATTAGTATTAAGATCATTAATAATTGAAGCTGTATTTACGTTTTTTATAAACGCAGTTACTTCTATATTTGTTCATTCTACATCCTTCACGTGAATATGAATATTTTGTAATTTTTAGAGAAGTTTTGTAGAAACGGTTTTCTTTCTCATCAGAATGTTACATAATAAATGTAACATTAATCCTTTTAAAAAACACTATACGTAAAAGACAGTATATTCTGAAATTTAGGACAGTTTATAGGTGAGCTAGCAACCTTTTATTCCATCTATTCATACACGTTGAAGAATATAAAGGGAAGCTTGCAGTACATACAATTCCCTTTTGCTCATCTCAAATGAAAGGACTGGCTTTTAAATCAGGTAATCTTTTTTAAGGAGGCTTCTTGAATGTTTTTACGAGAATTAACGAAAAGTGGGACGATAACTGTTTCTTACTATAAAAATGGAACGCTGCAAACGTGCAAAGGCCGCGTGCACAACTTAAATCTCCATCAGCAAATTCTATCCGTAAAAGACGAAAATGAAGCCGTTGTTTCCCTTTTGCTTTCTGATATTAAATCCATTCATTAGTACGTAAAATTAAGGAGGAATTACCATGTGGAAAGATAATAAGCAAGCGCTTACAGATTTTGTGTCAGAAGATAGGTTTGAACTGAACTTATATTTAACGTATTTGCTTGATCAAATTTCGTATGACACGTCTAAACAATCCCCTTTTCTTCGTAAGCCTAATGAAACCACTAGCTAATATAGAAAAAAGCGCACAAATTTGTGCGCTTTTTTTAATGTGATGGCTCTACTTCAGCAATGCCTTCTTCTGGTTTTTCTTCGGCTTTTTTATTTGAAAGCTTGATCTGTCTTAAGAACAATGTGCATACCGCTCCTAAAATAATAAAAGCTAAGCCCATAAAAAAGACGCTGTGCAATGCGCTCATTAGCGAGGTCTTCAAAATTGGCACAATGCTGTCTGAAAGCGCAGCTGGAATACTCTTTAGTGCCTCAGGGCTAAACAGCATCTGCAGCACACTTTCAGGATTCGTATCAATCGCTTTTTTAAACCCGTCTGCAAAAGCACTTGCTTGAGCAGGCAATGTGTTTAAATATGGAACGAGTTTGTCACTAAGAAGCGTACCTGATTTTGCATTCATTACCGCTCCTAAGATCGTAATACCGAACGTTCCTCCAATTGAACGGAAAAATTGACTTGATGATGTAACCACACCGAGCTCTTCTTTTGAAAAGCTCTCTTGAAGAGCAAGTGTTAAAATTGGCATTACAAGACCCATTCCTAAACCGATTATGGCCATATAAGAAGTGGCAACAAGTTTGCTAGTATGAAGGTCTAATGTTGTTAACAAGAAGAACCCTCCTGCCATAATGAGCATACCCGTAATAATTTGGGGCTTGATTCCAACTTTATAAACAAGCTGCCCTCCAATAATACTTGTCACAATCATTGAAATCATCATCGGTGTCATAATGGTACCGGATTCCGAGGCGCTGACTCCAACGATTCCTTGCATAAAGAACGGAACAAACGTAATGGCTCCGAACATGCCGATGCTCATAAAAAAGCCAATGATATTTAACAGCGTAAACGTTCGGTTCTTAAATAAATACATCGGAAGAATCGGCTCTTTCGCTTTCTTTTCCACAATAATAAAGCTTATGATCCCAACAACAGCCAGTGTAAATAGACTAACAATTTGCCAAGAGTTCCAGTCGTAGTCTTTTCCTCCAAAGCTCAGGGCCAAAAGCAAGCTCACTACTCCGATAACCATTGTGAACATACCGGCTACATCGAATTTCACAGGTCCCGTATGTTTCTTTCCTTGAAGTCCCAGGGCAATAAAAACGGTAGCGAGTATACCTACCGGCAAGTTGATGTAAAACACCCATTTCCAGTTCAGTGAATCAACAATCCATCCGCCAATTTGTGGACCGATGACAGAAGCAAGACCGTAAATTCCTCCGAATACTCCTTGAAACTTTGCTCGTGCTTTTCCTGTAAATAAATCACCGATTACAATCATTGCCATCGGCATCATAACGCCGCCGCCAATTCCTTGTAATGCACGGAATAAAATAAGCTCTGTCATGTTATTTGCCATTCCACATAGAGCAGAAGCAACCATAAAAATAATAAGTCCTGTAACATAAATTACTCTGCGTCCTACTAAATCAGCGAGCTTTCCTGCAATCGGAACAACTGTTGTCGACGTTAACAAATAGGCTGTTGTCAGCCATGTCATCATGCTTAAACCACCAAGATCTCCTACGATTCTTGGCATAGCTGTTCCGACAATGGTTCCATCAAGTGCAGAAAAGAACATCGCAATAATTAACCCAATTAATAAAAGCGTGCGCTTTGAATTTTTTTGATTTTCCATCGTGTGTCTCTCCTCTTTTTTGTTACTGCTGCTTATCTTTATAAGAAGCAGCTGATGTTGCAAGCTTTTTCGTAATAGAAGCCATCATGGAAAGCTCTTCTTCTGTTAGATGCAAAAGATAGCGGTCCATAATGGCTTTTCGACCATTCAGCACATCTTCAAGCTTGCGATGCCCAAATTCTGTTAAGGTAATATCAACGACTCGTCTGTCCTCTTTATTATGTTCTCTTACAACAAAATTGTGCTGTTCGAGACGATCTACTAAAAGAGTCACGGCGCTCGGTTTTACATCCATTAGTTCTGCAATTTGAGAAACCTTACTGCTCCCTACTTTCTTTAAATAAGAAAGAACAAATAATTGCGTAGGAGTCATCTCATGCTCATTTAAACTCTCCATCATTTCGGGCTGCATTTTTTCAAATAGCACTTGAAGCGATGAACGAATCTCTCCAAGATACTGATTGCTTTTTGTCACATCTATTCCTCCAGGCTTGCTTATTTATTTCATGTTATAAATAGTTAATGCTAATTAAATATAAATGCATATAAACTAAAAGTCAATTATTTCTTTTTTAGTATTGACCCTTACGCTGCGTTATATTTTATAGTAGATTTCAGAAGGGAGATGAAAGAATGAACAGAAAAGTAAAAGAAGTTGCTGACTTAGTAGGAATCAGCGTCCGCACGCTGCATCACTATGATGAAATCGGGCTATTAAAACCTGATGCCGTTAATGAATCCGGTTACCGGCTTTATTCACCGGCTAATCTCGATATGCTTCAGCAAATATTATTTTTTAAAGAACTTGGCTTCCCTTTAAAACAAATTCACGAGATTATAGCAGACCCGACGTTTAATCGCACAGAAGCGTTGATACTGCAAAAAAACATGCTGATTGAAAAACGCAGTCGGCTCGATCAAATGATCGTAACCATTAATAAAACGATTCAATATGAAGAAGGAGCGATTGAAATGAACGAAAAAGAGCGGTTTAAAGGACTGGATTTTTCGCATAACCCATACGAAGAAGAAGCACGGAAGCGCTGGGGAAACCAGCGGGTAGATGAAGCAAATGAAAAAGTACAAAGCTTCTCACAAGAAGAACAGCAGCACATGTCAAACGAATGGGAAAGTATCTACACTCACTTAGCTTCGCTTCATGATCTGTCACCATCCTCTACAGAAGCTCAAAAAGCTATTGCGACATGGTATCAATTTTTAAATGAAAACTTTGGAACGTATTCATTAGAAGCCTTTAAAGGTCTTGGAGAAATGTATGTGCAAGATGAGCGATTTACAACTACCATTGACAGCTATGGAAAAGGATTAGCCAAATTTATGAACGAGGCGATGAGTGTATTTGCAGACGCTAAAAATAATAAACCAAAAGACTGAGATATAACTACATCAATGCAATCTAAAGACGAACAATTAGCATATATGATCTGAACTGCTTGTTCCGCCGCTGTTGATTTCCGTCCAAGGCTTCGCGTTCCGCGGGCGCCGCTGAGCCTCCAAAACCGCTAAAAACACTACCTATATGAAGCCTATGTTCATCACCACAATGAAAAAATCCGAACGATTCATCGTTCGGATTTTCATTCACTTAATATACTTTTGTTCGAGCCTCTTTTTATAAATGAAGACCCATAAGCATTGTATTATAGTACACGCCATTTATATAGGTGTCTTTTTCTTTTAATCCTTCTGTTTGAAACCCTAGCTCCCTGTATAAAGAAATAGCTCTTTTGTTATCTTCTCGCGTCACAAGTTCGATTTTTTTTGTTTGTTTATTCGTACGTGCCCATTCAATCAGCTCAATCATTAGCTGTCTGCCTAACCCTAGCCCGCTATAAGATTTCTCTACTACAATACCGAGGGTTCCCACATGCTTATTACGCGGGTTTTGAGACGAGGTGATGGATGCAATACTAATGATTTTCTCTTCTTTTTCAGCCACAACTATAAGAGCATTTTGCTCTTGTTTTACAGAAGCTAAAAACACTTCATACTCTGAAACTGGTCTAAGAAACTCCCCTTCTCCAAATGACAGAAAATCACTTTCTCCTCCCACTCGATTGTAAAAAGCAATCATTTTCTCTGCATCTTTTGATTCTGCTTCTCGAAGGGTGACGCCTATACCATTCTTTAATGTACGTAAACTCATATACCTATCTTCCTTTTAGTTATTCTTGTTTGCTTAGCCGAGTTTTAGCGCTGTTTTTCTCTCCACTGATCTAACCACATGCGATTTCCTAAAGCTGTAAAATCATTTTCATCGGCGTAGCGTTCAATGACGGAAAGCGCGTTGTCCTCAAGCATTGGTGAATAGCTCATGATTTCTAAAATATGATGTGCAGCCCATAAATCAATTCGATAAGTAGGATTCGTCAGCAGTGTTGCAAATTCAAACAGCATGCCTGGATAATATAAATGAATGAGCTGCGCAATTTTTTTCATATCTTCTGCAGCTCGATTGCCTTTTTTTACAGATTTTTTATCTCGATAATCGATTTCATAATGAATTTTGGCGCTTTTTTGATAAAGATCAACTAGCGTTTCATACGTACGGTGTTTCCGCATTTCTCATCTTCCTTTGCTTCTAGATTTCCTCGTTTGAAGATGCTATAGTTCATTTTTAGGTTTCATATATTCAAATAAATGCAGCAAAAATATGATACTTCCGCCAATGCACATCACAAAACTTAACGTAGCAGGATACTGAATAAAGAAACCGACAACACCAAAAATCAGCATAGCAAGCGCTCCTATCATCATAAACAGATGATAAGCCGGTGTATTTTCTTCATTATTCATTCATAACTCCTTTTCACTATTTTTTAAGTTATTAAAAAGATATGACACTTCTTTTGGACTATGATCTTTTATTTTGCTGCCGCTTTATTTGTTTAGCTTAGCACGAAGTAACGTGAGAAGGCCTCCTCCAAACATGACGCCACCCACAATTTGATACAGGTGTATGTAGCTTTTTACCGTTTCAAGATACAGATCCGTGTCTACATTCCCTTTACTTTCTAGCCATCTTTGGCCCATGGCCTGACCCGTTGCAACGCTTTTTAACAAAACGACCAGGCCTCCGAGCATGACAACGGCTGCGATCATAAGCTGTACCTTTTCTTTGTCATCTAGCATTTTTTTGAATTCGTCTGCCATCTATCTCTCTCCCATCCTTACCTTGTTATGTATCTACTTGTTTGTAATCATGCTGTTTTTTCTCTATTATAACGCTTAACTTGGTCATTATAACACGGTTTTGCACTGCCTTTAGTCTTACTTTTCATAAATGAAGCCATCTTGGGTGATACTATTTTTGAAACACAGGCGTCTTTAACATCCCTTCATTATTTTTGAAGGGTTACTAATTGAGGTTGATACATGCTTATATTTTTAGGGATTTTTTTACTTTGTGCAGCTGTTTGTTTATTAGAAATACCTTATTTAAAAAAAGTGAACAGTAAAAAAGAAAAGCAAATTTTTTGGAGTTTGTTCATAGTAAGTATTTTAATTGTTAGTTTAAAATACGGCGGTGTGGAGATCCCTAACCCCGGAGACGGCATTGCTTTTTTATTAAAACCTTTTAGTGATTTTTTGTTCAGTCTGTTGAAGTAAAAGGAAGTGAACAACGTGCACAGTCAGATGAAATTATCCGCAGCACAGTTTCGAATACTCGTCATTTTTTATAGTTTAGGCGACACTATTTTAGTCGTGCCTGGAAGCTTAACGGCTGATTCAAAGCAAGAGGCATGGATTCCAGCTATTTTAGGCGTGTGTGTAGGCGTTTTTCTTGTATGGATGTATATCAAACTTTCTAGCCTTTATCCGAATAAAACCCTTATAGAACTAAACGAAGCCATTTTAGGCAAGTGGCTAGGAAAGTTTGTCTCTCTTTTATTTGTCGCTTCTACTCTTCTTTTTTGCAGTCAAGTTTTGTTTTACGTGGGCTCGTTTCTAACAACTCGGATTATTATCCAAACGCCTATGCTTGCTGTTCATATTTTGTTTATGGGAATTGTGATTGTCGGCGTTCGGCTTGGCATTGAAACGATTGCCCGCTGTGCTGAAATTCTCTTTCCTTGGTTTGTTATTCCGTTCTTAATCTTAGTTTTTTCGATTTTCCCTCAAATTCATTATGAGAATTTGCAGCCTTTATTAGAGGTAGGCGTTAAGCCTATTATCAGATCTATTCTGGTATTTACAAGTATTACATCTCTCACTTTTATTGTATTGCTAACCGTTTTCCCTGCTCACGTAGCGGAACCAGCACAGCGAAACCGCGCTTTTTTTACGGGAAGCTTAATCGGCGGAGGCATTATGATTATTATCTTACTGCTTGGCATTCTTGTACTTGGAAATACATATACACGTATTGCTTTATATCCAAGCTATGAGCTTGCAAGACGGATCGAAGTTGCGGATTTTCTAAAAAACATTGAAGTAATTATGGCTATTATGTGGTTTTTATCTCTTTATTTTAAAACGTCTCTCTACTATTATGCGACCGTTTCTGGACTCGCTCAAATTCTTGAATTAAAAAACTACCGAATTTTAACTCTTCCGCTAGGCATTATTGCCGTTACATTTTCACTTATCGTGTATCCAAGCATTCCATATGAACAAACGTGGGACAGAGATACGTGGATCCCGTACAGTCTGCTATTTGGGCTGTTTTACCCTCTTGGATTATTAATAGTTGGGAAAATTCGCATAAAGCATTCTGCGTCTTTATCCAAATAAAAAAGCCGCTTAAGCGGCTTTCAAAAGAAGACGGTTATACTCACTAATCCATTCCACAGCATATGTAAAATCATAGATGGGAAAATAGATTTTGTCCGGTAATAAATACTGGCAAAGACAAGTCCCATGACGGTAGCCGTAATCGGAAAGCCAATATGTAAAAGACCGAATACAAGAGCGGAAACGAAAATGCCCACAAGCATGTGGTGGCGTTTGGTTAAGAAACCACATAAAACACCTCTGTAAAGCAGCTCTTCTTTAATAGGCGTGATAACTGCTACACTTATAAAAAATATCCAGCTCGAAAGCAGCGTTTGATTAAAACTGCCCTGATTTAAATCTTTTTGCTGCTGATCTGCGCTTTCTACGTTTAAAAATGAAAGCATCACGTACTGCACCGCGGCTACAATTAAAAAGCCTACTACAATATATACATACGTTTTTCTTTCTTTTAATACTGAGAAATTCCACATAGGCTTTAAAAATCTGCGCACAGGCCTGTACAGCACGGCAACACCTAGAAAAAACGCCGCGTCTACCAGCAGAGCATATGGTCCTTCTAATAAAATTCCCGTCATATTTGAACCCGTAACTTCATCGTAAATAGCTACTCCAATTCCGGCTATAATCTGCAGACCAAAGCCCAACACGATAAATAGAAGCAGCGTGAAGTAAGTAAACTCTTTTTTCTTTTTAGGCTTTAAAACCGGTTCTGAATTTGTTGATAACGTACTCAAAATAGCAACCTCCAAAAATGATTCTTTCTCTCTAGTGCTCTCAAAATTCTACCATAATCTCCGCTTAATGATGTTATTTTTTAGGAAAAAAGTTATATTTTTTCACATTTTACACACAAAGGTAGAGTTTGAAAAGATAAATGAGCTAGTCAAATTAGTTGTCAACTTCCTTATATTTGATTACGCTTGAAGAAATCTTACCGAAAGTGAAGTGAAAAAATGGCAAACATTTTAATGATTAATTTTCCTGCTGAAGGTCACGTAAACCCAACGCTTGGAATGGTAAAAGCTTTTTCAGACCGAGGTGATACCGTTCACTACATTACGGCCGAGCGTTTTAAAGAGCGCCTTGAAAACGCCGGGGCTATCGTACACACTCACCGAGACTTATTAAGCGGTGTATCCATCAAGCCTGAAACTCCTCAAGGAATCAACGCTTTTTTAAATATCCACATCCAAACGTCTTTAGATACGCTGAAGCTTGTTCATACGTTATCAAAAAAAATTGACTTTGACTTTGTGTTTTACGACAAGTTTGGAGCAGGCGAATTAGTGCGTGATTATTTGCGGATTCCCGGGATTGTATCCTCTGCGTCTTTTTTAATGCCAAAAGAACGCTTAGCAATGATGCCTCTGCATCCGGATTCAGGCGTTCCATTTAAACCTGACGAAAAAGCTCAGTACGGGCTCAGCTTGCTAAAAAATCAGTTTGGCGTAGAACCTAAAAACCTGCTTCAATTTATGAACAATGAAGGCGAATTAACGGTCGTATATACAAGCCGCTTTTTTCAGCCGCTTCATGAACATTTTGATGACTCGTGTTTATTTATTGGGCCAAGCTTTCCAGAGCGTCACGGCTCTCATGATTTTCCGCTAGAAAAGCTAAAAGACGAAAAAGTTCTTTATATTTCAATGGGAACGGTACTTCATGATGTAGAAGGCTTTTTCAACCTTTGCATCGACGCATTTAGCGACTTTGATGGAAAAGTTGTGATTGCAGCAGGAGACCGGGCTGATTTTAAAAAAATAAAAAAAGCACCGGAGCATTTTATTATTTCACCCTATGTTCCTCAGCTTGACGTGTTAAAAGAAGCGGACGTTTTTATCACGCACGGGGGCATGAACAGCGTAAATGAAGGGATTCATTTTAACGTACCGTTAGTCGTTTTACCTCATGGGAAAGATCAGCCGATCGTTGCTCAAAGACTCGTGGAACTAAACGCCGGGTATCGCTTAGCAAAAGAAACGGTAAATGCTTCTCTGTTAAGGAATGCCGTTGACGAAGTCATACATGACGACCGCTACAAAAAAGGGATAAAAGAAATCAACGTAAGTTTCGAACAGGCAGCTGGCCCCGCCGCTGCAGCCGAAAAAATAGTAAATCACGTAGTGAAACAATATTCATAAAAAAAGGTGCACATTTGTGCACTTTTTTTTATTAAACCAGCTATGTACAAACTGTATATACGCCAATGATTAGCAAAATGACGGCTCAAAAACTTATGAATACAAATCCATATGACTGAAATAATCGAAAATATGATTTAAATCTGTAATCTTTATGCTATGAGTGCTGTAAGCAACGATTATTTCAGCCAGCATAAGAACGAATAAAATGGCCAATAGCACCTTAACAAGCGGAAATTGTCGGAACTGAGGAGAAAAAAGCAGCTTACTGACTGTATACAAAAACAGCAGGATAAAGTAGATCATCATGGCATTTGTTGCCTGAAGGGGCACATTCCAGACAAATATGTACACGCTGAATGTCAAAATCAAAATAAACGACATTTCTTTCCCGCTAAAAAAATCACTCATTGCGTAACACCTTTTCTTGTTCATGAATGAATAAGAAATTATAAACTCACGAAACATTAACGTTATTTTTACAACAGTATACACGATTTTCCTGTTAATTTCTATATACCGGTGTATATATGGAGCGGCTTTTAGCGGATTGGCGTCATGTTTTTGCAGGCAATGGGTTATAGTAACAGGGAAAGGCTCATAAAGGAGGTTTAGATAATATGGAAAACACAAATGAATTTGTTCAAAAGCTGAACGATAATCAAGAAAAGCAGCGTAAAAACAAGCAGGGTCAAGCTACTGGACATCCTGAGAAAAAACTTCCTAATAAACAGCATTAATGTTGTAAAAGTTGGCTGTAAAGACAGCCGGCTTTTTTTTGGACTTTTTTCGGAAGTCGAAATGTTTGAAGATAAAACAAATCCCCTGTTACAATAAACTGAACCCACTGCAAAACGTTTGCAGCTATACTTTCCTCTTAAGGAGCTGAATATAAAATGAGTACATTTGAAAAACTATTCCAACCAACAAACATTGAAGCATTTGATTTACACACTCGTACAGCAATGGCACCGATGACAAGATGCTTTGCTGATCCAGAGACAGGCGTAGTCGGTCAAGACGTTGTAGACTATTACCGCCGCCGCGCAAAGGATGGTATTGGCTTAATTATTAGTGAAGGAATCGTTATCAGCGAACGCGCAAAGGGAAATCCTGGCGTTCCCGGTATCTATATCCAAGAACAAATTGATTCATGGAAGCCTGTAACAGAAGCTGTTCATGAAGAAGGCGGCACGATTATCGCTCAAATTTGGCACGTTGGCCGATTGAGTCATTCCGGGTTAATCAATGGACATAAGCCTCAGGCCCCTTCCGCTATTGCAGCACAAGGCCAAGTGCCTCGTTTCCGCAAGCCCTACGAAGAGCCTGAAGAAATGTCAAAAGAAGATATTAAAGAAGTTGTAGGACAGTACGCTCAAGCCGCTAAAAACGCCATTGAAGCAGGATTTGACGGCGTTGAAATTCACGGTGCTCACGGCTATTTAATCGATCAGTTTAATTCAGACTGGTCTAATAAACGCACGGATGAATACGGAGGCGACCTTGCACAGCGATTAACGTTTATGAAAGAAGTGATTTCTGCTGTTATCGACGCCGTTGGAAAAGAGCGCGTTGTGATTCGCTTCTCTCCTCATAAGCTTGATAAACCCGACTATCGCTGGGACGACACTGAAAAAGCTATTCAAACGTATACAGAAGCATTTAAAGAAACAGGAATTGAGATCATTCATCCGTCTATGCTAGATTTTTATGAAGATGTTCAAAACGGTCAAAATCTTTATGAAATTACGCGTAAGTACTGGGATGGACCGATTATCGGTGTAGGTGACTTAACGCCTGAATCAGCTGAAAAAGCGCTGCAAGCCGGCTGGATCGACGTAGCTGCTATTGGTCGCCCACTTATTTCAAATCCTGATTATTTACAGCGCATCAAAAACGGAGATGCTCTTGTCGAATACGATGCTAAAAAACATTTACCAGAGCTTATCTAAAAAAAAGCGCTCCTTTCGGAGCGCTTTTTTTATTGGTTTACGTATGCCTGAACTTCTTGTTTCCAAATAGCATAGCCTTGGCCCTTTAAATGAAGACCATCAACCGTGAAATTACTTTTTAACTGATTATGTGTAGATACTTTCGAATACAGGTCAATGTAAGAATCATTGTGTTTCTTAGCCAGACGCTCTAAATAGTTATTTAACGCAATCACATCTTTATTGTCCACTGCGTCGCCGCATTTTTTATTGTTCACGGGCAGTACACTTTGAATATAGACTTTTGTATTCGGTGATTCTTTATGAATACGCTCAAGAATTTCAGCATAATTGGCTTTGGTTTTTTTTACAGATTTTTGCTCGTTTAAATCGTTAATGCCAATCATCAAGAAAATTTTTTTTGGCTTAGCATCTGTAATACTTTTTAGACGGTGCAATACCCCTTCTGTTGTATCATCGGCTACGCCTCGATTGACAATCTGCTTATTATGAAAAAGTTCGCTCCATTCAGAGCGCTGGGTAATGCTATCACCGAGAAATACGATTGACTCTTTAGGAATACTTAATTGCTTGAACAAAGTGGTCCGTTCAATGTAATAAGGATTATCTCTATAGCTTTGCTTAGACGAATTTTTAGATGACAGCGGATTTTTCATCGCGCTGCTGCTACTTGCATAAAAAGCAAAAACACCTATGAAAAGGACATTTAAGATAATGGAACTGATAAATACAACTTTCTTTGTTGAACTCACGAAAACGACACTCCTGTACTTTGTATGTTTTTTAGATAACTCTACGATGATATAGTAAAGCTTCCTGTTAACACTCTTTCCCTCCATACAAGACTTTTAATCATTTTTTGTAAATAATGATTTTACATAAAAAAGAAGCGGCGCTTGAAAGCGCCGCTTCTTTTTCTATAATATAAGGGGTTAAAACGTACTTTTATTATAACATACAGTACATGGTCATATTTTCCTCTATTAGAAAATAGTTCTTATGTCGTTTCTTTTTCCAGCTGTTTTTCTCTTTTCACTTGTCTTGCGAAGAAGAGTTCGTATACCACTGGAATAATAATTAAGGTAAGAAGGGTAGATGACGCCAGCCCTCCGATCACCGTGATAGCTAAGCCTTTTGAAATCAGCGTTCCGCTTGATGTAGTAAGCGCCAGCGGAATTAATGCAGCAATGGTAGCAAATGCCGTCATTAAAATTGGACGCAAGCGCGTTTTCCCAGCTTCAATAAGGGATTCGCGGATTGTCATGCCTTTTTGTTCACGATTTTGGGTAATTCGATCTACAAGCACAATCGCGTTTGTTGTAACAATTCCGATCAGCATTAAGAATCCAATCATGACGCTGACGGACAGCGGTTCTTTTGCAAGTACTAAGCCAACTAACGAACCGATTGGCACAAAAATGAGTGACGATAAAATGATAAATGGAATGCGCGCTTTTCCAAACGTAACGAGCATCGTTAAATACACAAGGCCGATTGCTGTTAAAATGGCTAGACCTAGAGATTGGAAGACTTCTACTGTCTCGTCGCTTCCGCCTCCACCGTCCAAGCTCACATCTTTTGGCAAGTCTAACTTTTTCACTCCATCTACAACATCTTTGGTCACAGCTTGAACATCATCGCCTTTAATGTCTGCTTCCACTCGCGCAAATACTTTGCCGTCAAGCTTTTGAATAGAAGTGAACGTATCAATTGTACGAACGTCAGCGATATCTTTTACTAACACAGGTCCTCGTTCTGTAAACACTTGAAGATCTTTAATTTCTTTTACTGAACTAAGGTCTTTATCGTATGAAAGCTGAACCGCTCGTTTTGTATTATCTAGTTTTAAGTCTCCAACGGATACCGGTTTGGTTTGATCGGAGATTGTACCAAGCAGCTGAAATCCAGATACTCCGTACTCTGCCGCTTTATCAGGATCTACTTCGACTACAAGCTGCTTTTGCTTATCTGAGAAGTTATTTGTTACATATTTAAGACGTTTGTCTTTGTTTAAGTGGTTTTCCACTTGCTTAGCTGCCTTTTGCAAGTCATCTAAATTAGAAGAATATAAATCAACCGTTACGTTATTATTTGTAGGAGGCCCTCCTGTTGATGCTTCTTGCACATTAACTGTTGCTTTTGGTGATTCTTCTTTCGTGATGCTTTCCATTTTCTTTTGAACTTTATCAATAAACGTATCAACATTCACGCCTTCTTTTACGTTCAAGAAATAGCCAACTTGGTTCGGGCGTTTTACACCTGTTGAAAAGTCGCGTGATCCCACTTCCGTAGTCACATCTGAAATTTCATTTTGATCCGCAAACATCTTTTCAATTTTTAAGGATACGTCGTTTGTTTTTTCAAGTGATGTAGATGCCGGTAATTGGACATTGGCTTGAAGCATCTTTTGTTCTTCATTTGGAATAAACGTAAAGCCTAATGAAGGCACAAGCGCAAATGAACCAAACAGTAAAATAAAGGATAAAATTAAAATTTTAATTTTATGATTAAGCGACCATGCAATCGCTTTTGCATACCCGCGCTGCAGCTTTCCTTCTTTTTCTTCAGGCGGTACTTTTTTAAATGCAAACTTTGCTAGAATCGGCACGATTGTAATCGCTACAAGAAGAGATGCTAACAGTGAAAAAACAACTGTTAAGGCAAACGGCAAGAAGAACTCTCCTGTAATTCCTCCTACAAAGCCGATTGGCAAGAATACGACAACCGTTGTAATCGTAGACGAGGTGATAGCTTTTAAAATCTCTTTTGTGGACGATTCGACAAGCTTATTGCTCATGCCTTCTTCTGAACGGCGTACGCGTCTGAAAATGTTCTCAATAACAACAATACTGTCATCCACTACGCGCCCAACGGCTACAGCCATTCCGCCTAGTGTCATAATGTTAAGTGAAATATCAAGCTGGTTTAAGAAAATAGCTGATACTAACAGCGATAATGGAATCGATATAATCGCAATGATCGTAGCGCGGAAGTTACGCAAGAAAATCAGCACGGCGAGTGACGCAAATAATGCTCCGAGCAATCCTTCACGCACTAATGTTTCAACAGACTTTTCAATGCCGTCAGCTGAGTCAAAGCCGATTGCGTAGTCTAACTGATCGTCATATTTTTTCAAAATTTTCATCGTTTCGCTTGCTACTTCAACCGTATTGGCATCTTGTTTTTTTGTGATGGCCATCGACAGCGCATCTTTGCCGTCATAGCGCGTATATTCGCCTTGTTCTGTTACGGCTTCGACTTTGGCAATATCGCCAAGCTTCACAGGCTTTGCTTCAGGATTCATCGTAGATTTCAGCTGGATTTTCTTTAATGCATCGATCGTCGCAACTTTTTCTTCTACTCGCACTGGAATTTGAAGCTCTTTTCCGTTTAATGTTCCTGCTGGGAATGAAACAGCTTTTTGATTAATTTGTTCTTTCATCTCATCAAGCGTCAAGCCAGCTTGAGCTGCTTTTTCTTTATCGACCGTAATTTGTAAAAGGTCCTCTTTCACGCCGCCAACTGAGACGGAGTTAATACCTTGAATTTTATTCAATTCAGGAATCACTTCATCGTTTAATACTTTTTCAAGATTTGCATCATCTTTCGCAAACAGTGAAATGTTGAAAATCGGGAATGAACCAAACGAAAAACGATTTACGTCTACATTTGATGACTCTGGTAAATCTAATTCTTTTATCGACGAGTTAATTTGCTGTTCAACTTTATCTAAATCCGTATTAAACGGGAATTCTAAATTAATAATACCAACGTTTTCATACGATACGCTTTGTACGCTTTTAACGCCTTCAATTCCTTTCACTTGGTCTTCGATTTTCGACGTGACGCTTTCATTTACGTCATCAGGAGAAGCCCCAGGATACGTTGCTTCAATGGACAGCTGCGGAAATTCGATATTCGGCAGTAAATCAATTTTTAGTTTTGAAAATGAATATAGCCCCGCTAAAATAAGTAAAAATGAAACGATAAACACAGCTACCGCATTTTTTAAACTAAATCTCGTCAAAAAATTCATCTTTTTCCTCCGTTACGTAACTAAGTTATTTGAGAAGCCTTCATCCTTTAATAGCTGCAGACCCGTTTTAATTTTTCAACAATTTTAGAGTACCCACGGGTCAGTTTTTCACAAAAAAACTCACCTCCTCTCATGTGCTGATGAACTGTCTATACAAACTGAAATTTGATGGTCACACGCTCCCCCTGGCAGCGAGATAAAGGAAAAGCCGTCTTGACCATATAAATCCCAACCTTCAAAAAACGAGCTGTCGTGAAACATATCTAGCGCATACCCATTAGAAAACGTAATTCGGAGTATACCGATATCTTCATACCACTGTATAGAAATAATGTGCTGGCCAAGCAGCAGCGCTTCGACTTGCTGACGCTGCTCGGCAGAATGCAGCGATTTCCAGTCCGCTTGACCAAGCAAGATGCTGCGTTTGTTTTTTAGTCTCCATGGACATTCTGCCACAAGTCCACCTTTACTAAATCCAAGAGAAAACGGCAGGGTATTGTCTGTGTTAACCTTGGTAACGGTTTGTTCTTGAAAATATGAAAAATTAATTACTGTGCTGCTGGTATTCATCATATCCCTCCATTATCAACCAGTACCGACGAGTCATTTTTGGGTCTCAAAATGGCAGCCTTCAATGTATAAGTTCACAATGAACTCCGCATAGTTCATGATATCTTCTTCTGTTATATCATCATCGGAAACGATATCCATCCTATACCCATTTAACATGCTGCAAAACGCTTTTGAATGTAAAAAAGCATTTTTTATTTTCTGCTCTTCAATCAATTTAGCAACAAGCCCGTGATAATCCTCAAAAAATTGATGAAGACTACCCATCATCTCTGGCATTTGGTGAGGGGCTTGCCAAAAAGAGTCGGGATATTTTTTAGTTTCGTAAAAAAAGAGCAGATGATGCTTCGCAATTGAATACAGCTTTTCATGAAACGTTTGGCATTCATCCGTTCTTCGCTTTGCATGATACAAAAACTCATCAAACGAACGATTGTTCACAGCGATATAAAGCGACTCTTTAGACGAAAAGTACAAGTAAAGCGTTCCTTTAGATACACCGGCTAGTTTAGCAATATCAATCATTTTTGCTTCATAGTAGCCTTTGGATCCGAACACTTCAAAAGCAGCATCTAAAATTTTCTCTCTCTGCTGTTTTCGGTTTGTCATGGTAAAAAATCCTCTCATACGTTTTCGATACTATACATATAAAATAATTAAAATAACTTGTCAACACGTAGTGTGCTTCTTTATCCCTTGCATCACAAGAGTATGTCAGTTTTTGAAACCAAACACTTCTATAGAGCAAATTAAAGCGTTTTCGACTTTTTTGTGACAGATACAAATGATGCTTGTATATGA
>NZ_JBYSWQ010000006.1:22606-318719 GCF_058781295.1 Priestia sp. FW507-14D1A | reverse complement strand
GGGGTACGTACGGTTCGGGGGGGAGTTCTCGGAAACCTAAGACCGAGAGGTCTTAAGGCGCCGGGTTCTTACCCTACGATATCAGTCCGCGTTTACAAACTCAGCTTTTAAGAGTGCTTCAAGAAAAAGAAATTAGACGGGTAGGAGGGACAAGAGTTATTCCGATCAATGTAAGAATAATCGCAGCTACTCACAATAATTTACTACATAAAATGAAAGAAGGGTTGTTTCGAGAAGATTTGTACTATCGTTTGCACGTATTATCTTTAACGATTCCTCCTTTAAGATATAGAAGAACCGATATTCCTTTACTGATTCATCATTTTATTTCTAAATCAAAAACGTGGACGCATATCCATCCAGAAGCGATGAAGCTGCTTATCGAATATGAATGGCTAGGAAACATAAGAGAATTAAAAGGAGTCATCGAGTATTTGCTTACTGTCTGCGATGAAAACGAAGTGAAAGCAAAAGACGTAGAGTATAGGCTTAGTAGTCAAAAGGAGGAGCATACTTTACATGAAGTTGAAAATGAATTGGTTGACTTGATCGAACTTCAAGAAAATCACGCTCTGTTAGAAGCGATAAAACAGTGTAATGATACAGGAAAAGCAGCAAGCAGAAAGTGGATTACACAGCATTTAAAAGGCTTTACTCTTACAGAACAGCAGGTGAGAAATCGTTTGGATGTACTAGAAGAAAAAGAGTATATTATAAAACGCAGAGGCAGAGCAGGAACGAAAATAACAGAAAAAGGACTGCATTATCTATATCATTTAAAAACAAAACAGCACTTAGTCAATCCTTAATATACGGAAGAAAGGGAAACTTCACTAATCAAGTTTCCCTTTTCTATAAAATAGTGTCGTCATAGACTTGGCATTTACGGCTGATTTCCTCCGTATACTTTTCCTGTAGAAGAAGTAATAACACCGCCGTTTACGTTTAAAGTATAAGCTAACCCTCCAGAACCCGTCCAAGTGGAAAGATTAAAAGTGCTGCCATTAAATAGTTTATAGATAGAAATATTATTAAACGTCAGCGGCTGACCACTTATACAAGTAGCAGGCGCCTTATTCGTTTTAGCTAGATAAACAGCTGCGTTTGTAGAGCCTGGCTGTGTTACTACTTTAGCTGAACCATCTTTTTCTACCAGAAGCGCTGACTGTTCATTAACAGCAATTCCTTTGGCGCTTGTTCCAGTTTCTTCTCCGTCTTTGATATTACGTGCAAGAAATGTTAAAAAGCGTCCCATTCTATCTCGTTGTTCAAAATGAGTGTCTGTTTGAATGTTATTATTATGCGGGGTTTGAATCAAATAATCTGTAAAAGAAATAAGAGAACTATAGGGATTGTTTAGCGCTGTTTTCGAATCTAAAGTTGTAGAGCCTGCTGAGATAGAGTCATAAACGTGATCACCTTGAATCATGGTGCCGGCACTTGTTCCTCCAAAAGGAATGCCTTGATTAATACGATTATTTAAGGCTGTAAGAGCTGGGGATCCTTCTAAGAAATCTACGTAATCAGCTTGATTGCCTCCAGCAAAAAAGATGCCTTCTGCTTTGTTAATTTTGTCAATTAAAGCAGAGTCTGAACCTGCTCTTATTAAATCATCAACAACAATTGTGCTAACAGAGTTAAGGGGCTTACCTATGCTTTTGGCAAGGTCATAGATATATGAATTATAGGCATCAGTACCCGTCGCTCTTATAACCAAGAAATCTCCGCCGTTTGCCTTTTGGATCATCCATTTGAATGCTTCATCTACATCGGTGCTTCCGCCCATATAGACTTGTCCGAAGCTTGTACTAGTAGCTTTGTCTGCAGTACTTCCGACTTGATAAAGCGTATAAGGTGCAGAAGCAGCGGAAGTGGAGATTGGAAGTAAAAGAGATGCCGCGAGAACAGCACAAGTAATGACTTGCTTTTTAATACTTTTCTTACGTTCAGCTTTTTTCATAAAGTTCTCCTCCTTTAATAAGTGTTCATAAATGAATATGCAAGTTTTATACCAACTTATTGAACACCAGCAAAATAGTGAAAGAAGGCTTTTTTTAAAAGCTCTATGTGTAACATAGGTTATTTATGGGTCATTATTAAGGTTTTTTACACCCGAAAAATGGCGAGAACGACTCTAACTTGGATATCTAATAGTGAAAAGAAATTGAAAAAGGTATATTACAAGATTATATCCCTCATTGAAAAATCATCTTTAAAAACTTAAAATTATAATAGAAAGGAAAAACAAGGATAAAAAGAAGAGCTGTCCGCAATAGCGACTTATTTATCAAACAGACCTTCATTCTATCAATATCTTCATCTCTTAAACATTTTCCACCAGCATTTCTACGCAGAAAAATTATACATGAGAGGATCTGTCAAAATGAACAAACAGGAAAGTAGCTACAGATGGGTTGTTTTTGGAACCGCTTTATTAGCGTATTATTTGATTGTCAGTCAACGAACAGCCCCTGGACTTATTACAGAACAGTTAATGAAAGATTTTCACGTTTCAGCGTCTGTTATAGGATTAATGACTAGTATACAATTTTTAGCATATGCAGGTCTTCAGATTCCTATTGGTTTACTTTCTGACCGATACGGTCCCAATCGATTTTTGATTATAGGGTCGCTTTTAACGGGAATAGGAAGTCTTATCTACAGCACGGCCCCTAACGAATATGTGTTAATTTTCTCTCGTTTACTAGTCGGTACGGGAGACTCCATGATTTTTGTCAATTTAGTGTTAATTTTAAGTCAGTGGTTTAAGGGAAATGAGTTTGTAAAGCTATTAGGTTTAATTGGGCTGGTAGGAAGTGTAGGTTCATTATCAGCTACCGTGCCTTTGTCTATGTGGATTTCATTTTCAGGCTGGAGAGTTCCTTTTCTTAGCATAGGTCTAGTTTTAATGGCGGTATCCTACCTGCTTTATGTCGTTTTGGTGGTAAAACCTAAACGATTATTTCAAGATGATGCTAAAGCAAATAAATCCTCTGTTAAGACTCCGGAAAGTGTATGGGCGATCCTAAGGAGAGTGATGACAACTCGCCAAGCCTGGGCAACATTTCTTTGTCATTTTGGTGTAGTTGGTACATATATCGGTTTTATTGGTTCTTGGGGAGTTCCTTATGGAATGAATGTGTTCCATTTATCCCGCGCTGATGCAAGTCAGCTTATTATGTATGGTCTGTTTGGCGCTATGATTGGCGGACCTTTAATCAGCTGGATATCAAGCAGGTTAAATTCCATTAAAAAAATTTATTCACTTATTCATCTTATTGTGGTGCTTAGCTGGACTGGGTTATTACTTTCCGGCGTGAAACCTTCATTCATGCTAGTCGTTATTTTGCTTTTTATCATCGGCTTTGGAAACGGCGCAAGCGCTTTGACATTTGCCGTAGTACGTCAATCCTTCTCAGTAAAAGAAGTAGGAGTTGTATCAGGTTTTGCCAATATGGGAGGCTTTTTAAGCGCCGTATTATTACCTAGTATTTTCGGGAATGTCTTGGATTTATTCCCCGAGCGTTCGCTGCATGTTGGTTATCATTATGCTTTTATGATTCCCATTTTGTTTTCAATAATGGGGTTGTTAGGTGTCTTACTAATTAAAGAAAAGGGAAAAAAGGAGCAGAAAGTGCTGAATGCTTCTTAATGACTTTACATAAGAGATGTTCACCATATAAGTTTGTAACTTTAGTGTAAGACAATATATTTTATGTGATTATTCCCAATATAAATCATTAAAAATAACACAACACATAAAGCTTACTTTAATGCACACTAAGGGAAATAACAAAAAATGATGAATTAAATGTAAATAAAAGGAAATTAAAAGAAGTTAAACAGGTGGCTATATAAAGAAAAACAGCTCTTAAAAAGGCTCTATAAAGACTAACAGCAGCGTTTTTACATAATAAATAAGAAAAAGTTTTAAAAAAACCCTTGCGTTGAAGCTGACTTTAGGAGATAAGCTACTACTGTACCAGTTAACACAGCGAAAAACAGCCGGTCATCGACTTGCTTTCTCATTAAAGGTAGAAATCAGTTAAAACAGAAAGGATGAATGTTTATTATGTCTAACACAAAAGGTAAAGTTGTCATTATTACAGGTGCTTCTAGCGGAATCGGAGAAGCAACAGCAAAAGAGCTTTCAGCAAAAGGAGCAAAGCTTGTTTTAGCAGCTCGTCGTGAAGATCGTTTGAAAGCATTACAAGAAGAAATCAAAGCTAACGGCGGAGAAGCGATCTATAAAGTAGTGGACGTAACGTCTCACGAACAAATGCAGGAGCTAGCACAAGATGCGCTTTCAGCATTTGGCCGCATCGATGTGCTTGTGAACAACGCTGGTCTTATGCCATTATCTCTTCTACGCAACCAAAAAGTAGACGAGTGGAACACAATGATTGATGTGAATATCAAAGGGGTTCTTTACGGAATTTCAGCAGTTCTTCCAGCGATGAGAGAACAAAAAGATGGACACGTAATTAACTTGTCTTCCGTAGCAGGTCATGCAGTAGGTGCCGGAAGTGCGGTATACAGCGCAACAAAATTTGCGGTTAAAGCGATCACAGAAGGTCTTCGTCTAGAAGAATCAGCTGGCGGAAGCAACATTCGCGCAACGAATATTTCTCCAGGAGCAATTGCAACAGAATTAAAAGAAACAATCACGGATACAGATTTAAAATCAGGTATTGATGAATTTTATAAAGGTGCCATCGAAGTGGAAAGCATCGCACGCGCGATTGCGTTTGCCATCGAAGAGCCAGCAGGTGTGGCAGTGAACGAAATGATTATTCGTCCTGTACATCAAGAATGGTAATGTGAGGACCTTGTTAACTCAAAAGCTGTCCGGAGAGTGACATTACTCTTTGGACAGCTTTTTCTATTTGTACCATTGATACGCATATGAAAATAGGAGTGAAACTACATGTCTTATACAATGAGAGACATGCAAGAAAAAACGGGGCTGTCTGCGCCCACTCTGCGCTACTACGAAAAGGAAGGTATTTTACCGTTTGTCGAACGAAATGAACATGATCAGCGTCTATACAATGACCAGAATATCGAGTGGGTCAAGTTTATTTTAGCCTTACGTGCAACAGGGATGCCTCTTGCTGAAATCAAGCAGTATGTAGAGTCATATAAAAAAGGAGAAAGTACCATCAGCGAACGTAGAAACATGATGCTTCAGCATAAAAAGAAAGTGGAAGCAGACATGTCGCAAACCTACCTGCATCTAGAACGAATTAATTATAAACTTGCGCTGTACGATACGTTGGAAGCTGGTTTAAACAATAAACAAATAAAAATTTAAATGCTGATAACAAAGAATCCTGTTCATACACAAACTATACAGGTGTTAAAAACTGCGAAACAAAACAAGATAACTGCACAGTTATCTTGTTTTGTTTGTTCTATTCTAGTATGTACTGCTTAAATAAAGAGCTACATCGCGAATTGCTTTATCAGTTGCACTTTCTATTAACTCTCTGTCCTTTGTATACGAATAAAGAGTATCGCCGTGAAGAAGGTGGTCTGATAAATTTAATAAGCCGACAGCCCGCTTGTTGAATTTATGAGCAATGGCCAAAGTGGTAGCTGTCTCCATATCCACACCGAGAAAACCTGCAAGCGACCATTCCTTTACCATGTCAAGTGTCTCGATCAGCATGGCACCCATACTGACCACGTGTCCTTTTATATAGCTGTAGCCTTTTTGTTCACAATATCTACAGGCGGCTTCGACTAACTCTTGGTCAGCTTCTACAAGCGTTTTTTCTGGTAAATACCAGTGTGATACGCCATCTTGCATTTTTGCTGCAGATACGATTAAGATATCTCCATATTGTATAGTAGAAGATAAGCCTCCAAAATATCCCGTTTGAATAAATAAGTCGGTTCCGCTGCCGGCAAATTGATGTACGATGTTTGACGCCATCGGACTGCCGTACACATTCGCAAATCCTATGTTTCTGTTATTTAACTTACCTATTATCGTGTTCCATTTAGGCATATGAACATCAGTGGATAAGATCTCTTTCCATAAATTTATATTATCTTGAAATTCCCACTCACCATGAATAATAAATGCATTAGGCAGCTCTTCTTCTGGTAGCTTTAATACATTTAGCCAATCTTCTTTTTCAAAATCGCCATACAGCTTCATCTTTTTCTCCTTATTTTCTCAGTTAGACTAGTTAGAAAAGAATTCTTCATTACTAGCTTTCATTCCTTTAATTTTTAGAACTAACAAATATAAAAGAAATGACAGTGCTGATTTAAAAATGAAGTTATGCGTGCTTTTTTTGCTCATTTCTCGACAAATATTTAGGATTAAAAAGGAATTCAGTAATAATAAAAGAAATTCCTTACTAACGCTTATTTAAATTAGATAAAGCTGTGAGAAAAGCTACGTTTAGTTAATGAAGGAATAAGAGGAAGGAAGGTACAGGTGTCAAATTATTTTCCCGTAATTAAAACAAAAAGGCTTATCCTAAGGGAATTTGAAACAGAAGACGCAGGCAGTATTTTAAAATACCTATCCGATAAAGACGTAATGAAACACTACGGTCTAGAGCCTTTTACAACGGTTGAAGATGCTTTAAATGAGATTGCGTGGTATAAATCAATCTTAAACGAAAAATCTGGAATAAGATGGGGTATTACTCTTAAAGAACAGGATGACATTATTGGTAGCTGCGGATTTCTTAATAGAGTTCATAACCATTACCGTGCAGAAATTGGATATGAGCTAAGCAAAGATTACTGGGGGAATGGGATTGCTAATGAGGCATTGGGCGCTGTTATAAAATATGGTTTTACACATTTTAATTTGCGGAGAATTGAAGCATTAATAGAGCCTGCTAATGTTGCTTCACAAAAATTAATAAAAAAGCATGGCTTTATAAAAGAAGGCCTATTAAGAAGCTATGAATTTACGTGTGGAAAATTTGATGATTTGTATATGTATTCTTTATTAAAACAAGATTTCGACAGGCTTCAACCACATGAAGAGAATATCTAGACATCGTTATTAAGAATACGTATAGCATAATGACAGATAAGGGGAAAATGTATGGCCCATTTTAATGTTGATATTGTTCACTATCATCCTCAATTTGCTGAGCAAACGGTAAAAATGTGGAGAAATAGTAAAGAAAAAGCGATTGAACAAAAGGAAATGCACAGTTTTGACCGTCATGTCTATTTTTTAAATCATATATTGTCAGCACACTATAAAATTGAATTAGCGTTAATGGATGAACAAATAGTAGGAATGATTGCTTATCATGCTGACGAAATTAGCCAACTGTACGTTCATGTAGATTATCAAGGAGGAGGAATCGGACAGCGTTTACTCGAAAGAGCCAAGACAGAATCAAATGGAAAATTAATATTACGTACATTTGAACGAAATAAAAATGCCCAGAGGTTTTACGAGAAACACGGCTTCAGTATTATAAAAAGAGGATGTGAAAACGAAGAGAAACTCCCCGATATTACATATGAATGGACAAACAAATGAAGCATACGTAATTTTAATAAAGGAGCGGTTAGTGTGAATACGTTAGCACATGAAACATAACAACGCTGTCTATATGTCCGTGGTCCGCCTTTTACTAGTTTAGAATAGATGATTAATGCTAGCTATAAAAAGGAGGCGTTCAATATGATAACGGACAAATATTTTTTTAATGCTGTAAACAATACAAATAATGTTGATTTTACTGGCTGGGATTTTTCTATTATTACTCGTACTGGTCGTATGGATAGCGACGTGCTTTCGTGGTCATACGGAAGTGAAGCTATTCGTCTTATTCAAAACTCTAATGCCGCTTTAGATATGGGAACAGGAGGAGGAGAATTTTTATCTTTGTTACAGCCTTTTCCTCGCGTTATGTACGCTACAGAAGGATACAAACCTAACATTCCAATCGCTAAAAAACGTTTAGAACCGCTTGGTGTCACAGCTGTTGAACGAACTGAAGACAAAAATTTACCGTTTAAAGATGATACATTTGATTTGATTTTGAACCAGCACGAATCTTTTTGTGCTTCAGAAGTAAGCAGGATTTTGTCAAAGGAAGGCACGTTTTTCACGCAGCAAGTGGGAGGGTTAGACTGTTCACGAATCAATGAATCTATAGGGGTTCCAATAAATAAAGAGTTTTGTAATTGGAATTTAAAGAAAGCAATAGAAGAGCTTAAACAAAGTTCTTTTAACATCATTTCTTTCAAAGAAGAGTTTCCTGTACAGAGATTTTATGATATTGGAGCGCTGGTCTTTTATTTAAAGGCAATTCCTTGGCAAGTTCCTAATTTTGATATAGAAACACATATCGAAGGGTTGTATAACATACATGGAATTATACAGTCTAAAGGTTTCTTTGACGTAAAACAACATCGTTTTATTATTAAAGCTAAAGCAAAATAAATAGTTAATCAACCAGAGAAAGCCGATCTCTAACTGGAGACCTGCTTTCTCTGGTTTAATTATGTAATTGTTTGCTAGATAAATCTAGCTCAAAAAGAAGAGAATTTCGATCTGGATAATCATATTGAACTGTCAGATCCTTTTTGGTCACTTGTTTAAACCCAGCTTTTTTATAGAAATTATGTGATCGAGTAGCTTGAGATGGAGTATCTAAAATAATTTTAGAAAGCCCGTGCTTCTGCACAAAGAAAAGCAAAGAAGCATAAAGATTTTTTCCTATTCCAAACTCTTTTCCTCTATAGTGCTTGTAGACAAAAAATTTCTTTAATATGCCTATTTCATTGGTTTTCTTTTGCAACCCAATACATCCTATTACTTCTTGCTTATCATTCAAAGCTACCCAAAAGTTACCGCCGGTATGGAGATAGTTTGACTTAATGTCTAAAATATCCGGCTGTTCTTCAACACTAATACCTACACCAGCTTCTACATTTTGTACATGCAATATTAGTTGAATAACTGCTTCTTTATACTTATCTTCATACAATACAATCATTGATTAATAATAACTCCTTTCCTTCATTAAATGTTTCCTCCTCATTGCTCTTATTATATCTAGTACTATGGTGCAAATCTATTATGATAGTTGAGTAATAAAAATGTAGCTATATGGAACGCTTGTTGTCTTGAATATGATTTTGTGAGGTATGAGATTTTGGTAATATGCAATCTACTGCTTTTTTTGTAATGGGCATAAAAAAATTAAGCAGCACGCCGCCTAAAAACACGGTTAATAGCGTCCCAACACCAATGGGTCCGTTTAAAAGCATCGCAGCTAGTAAGAATGTGAGGTAAATCAATGTTCTTGAAAGTAATAAGTTTGTTTTAACTAGTTTTTGTATGATTAATGTTAAGCGGTCAATTGGAATGGGTGCAAAATTTGTATGTAAATAGGCTGAGGTTCCTACACCTATAATGATTAAACCAATTCCAAAACAACATAATTTGCTGTACCACATTTCAAAGGGAGCCCAATTCTGTAATAAAAAAAGCCATACATCAATACCAAGACCCGTTATGAATGCTGTTAACAGTCCCAGTACTTCCGGCTTTTGTTTGCTTAAAAGGGCATTACCACAAATTAATACACATGCAAGTATAATTTCCCAGCTTCCAACGCTAAGGCCTACGTTTAGGGATAGTCCAACTAAAAGTGCATCAAAAGGTGAAGCTCCTAGGCTGGATTGGATCGTTAAAGAAATTCCCAGAGTTAATAGTAAAATTCCTCCTACATAAACAACATATTTCACTGTAATCAGCTCCTTTATTCACTATTTTTTGTTGCAAATGCAACTATTTTAAGGTACATTAAACTTATATTATTTTTATTGTATTTGCAACAAAAATATATACAAAGGAGATATTTATGAGTGAAATTCTGCGTGAAATTGGAATGATAGCAAGAGCATTGGATTCGATTAGTAATATAGAATTTAAAGAGTATGACCTGACTAAGGGGCAGTATTTGTATTTAGTGCGAATATGTGAAAATCCGGGAATCATTCAAGAAAAGTTAGCTGAGATGATAAAAGTAGATCGAACAACAGCGGCTCGGGCTATAAAAAAGCTTGAAATGAATGGTTTTATTGAGAAGAAAGACGATCCCCGCAATAAAAAAAATAAAAATCTTTTTCCAACTGAAAAAGGGAAGAACGTATATCCGTTTATAAAAAGAGAAAATGATTATTCGGATAAAGTGGCATTAGAAGGTTTTACCCAGGAAGAAACAGATACCATTCTTAAGCTGGTTCAAAGAGTAAGAAAAAATATAGAAGCAGACTGGGAGTTTGTCAAAAAAGGAAACAAGAGAAATTATTGAGGATATAAAGGAGAGGCGTATGTCAGTGATGATGGATATAAAAAAGTGTACTCTTGAAGATTTAAATCACCTTCAAGATATTAGCTACAAAACATTTAATGAAACATTTAAAGATCAAAATTCACCTGAAAACATGAAAGCTTATTTAGAAAAAGCATTTACAGTGGAACAGCTAGAAAAAGAACTATCAAATACGTCCTCGCAATTCTTTTTTATGTATGTTAATCATGAAATTGCAGGTTATTTAAAGGTTAATACGGATGATGCTCAGTCTGAAGAGATGGGGAAAGAAGCGCTTGAAATTGAAAGAATTTATATAGGTAACAGCTTTCAAAAACAAGGGCTTGGTAAACATTTATTTAATAAAGCAGTAGAGATAGCAACGACACTTAATAAAAAGAAAATTTGGTTAGGTGTATGGAGAAAAAATAAAAATGCGATTGCTTTTTACAAGAAACAGGGATTTGTTCAAACTGGATCTCACTCGTTTTACATGGGAGACGAAGAACAAATAGACTTTATTATGGTGAAAACACTTTTATAGTTTTTTAAAAGATAAATAAAGTACGATAAGGATTATTGACTAATTTAACTGGTAGAGGATAATCCTTATTGCATACAGAGGTTTTATGATTTTTTTCAAAGCAGATGCTTTTAGAGTAAGCAGTAAGCAAACTAATATGGCTGCTGTGCCAGCACATAGGAGAATAAAACTAATATCACATGCTTACCAATTTACTTTAATTCTATTTGAAATAACATAGACTAATTAGATATATATCGAATTAGAAAACTTAAAAAATGAACGTTTTTACGTCCATTTTAAAAGATAATGGGCCACATCTCTTTCGGATTTAACTCGTATTCTCCATTTTGCCTATACATAAAATGCTGCATAATTAACTCTCTGCGAATCGTTGCATAATCTTCATGATATTTTTTTATATGTTCATTCAGTTCTTTTTCTTGATACGTTTTTCCATGCTGTAAATCACGTATTAAATAAGCTAATATCACGTTCTTTTTCTTTCTTTGACTTGGAATGATCTTTAAAGTTCCATCACTGTTTATAAAGTTTTTAACAATCGATAATTTGTCTTTATCCTGTAAATGGTTTTCTTGATTTTCCATCGAATCCTCTCCAATACTCAAAATAGCCTTCGAGTTATATTCGAGTCTTTCAAGGTCTAGATAAAAATAAATAATGTTCCCTTGTCTTCTTTGATAAATAATTCCTACATCTCTTAGCTTTGAAATGTGATGAGTAATAGTTGAAGGCTGTAACCCCAGCTTATAAGCAATGGCTTGCCCGTGAAGAGGTCCTTTTTTTAATAGTGAAATAATTCTAATCCTGGTAGGATCACCAACGGCTTTATGATAATTCACCAACTTATCTAATTGCATAGCTTACTACCTTCTTTCTCTAATTCGATATACATCTAATTAGATAATAATCGAATTAGATGTATATGTCAAAAAAGTGAAAATATTTAAAGTGATCACTTTTCACACTGCATATAAAAAATCTGCTCTGTATAGTCTTCAAACTATAAAAAAAGCGTCTATTTTTTCGTATAATTTAACCATTGTTTTTACCTGTTCTTTTTATTATTAAGAAAAAGTTACCATGTTTTCATCAAATAATACCGGGGAACATATTCAAAGAGATAAATGAATTATTAAAGGTACATGTATGTAAATTATAAATAATAAATGAAAAAGGAATGAGTAAATCATGACAGGAAATTCAAAAATTTTAATGGTTGTTACAAATGGACATACAATGGAAAACGGAGAGCTTGCTGGCATTTGGCTTACAGAATTCTCTGAAGCATATTTAGAATTTAAGAAAGAAGGATACGAAGTAGTTGTAGCAAGTCCAAAAGGTGGTAAATCACCTGTGGATCCTAACAGCTTAACAGATGATGTGACGGACGAAGACAAAGAAGCAGGAAAACTTTTAGAGAATACAAAATCATTAGCTGAAGTAAGTTCACAAGACTTTGCAGGCATGTTTGTACCTGGAGGGCACGGAACAATGTTTGACTTTCCAGACGATACGCACTTACACCGTTTGTTAACAGAATTTGCTGAAGACGACAAGCTGATTGCAGCAGTATGCCATGGACCGGCAGCTCTTGTAGGCGGAAAGCTTAAAAACGGTGAGCCGATTGTAAAGGGTAAACGTATTACAGCGTTTACTGATTCAGAAGAGAAAGATACAACCTTAGATAAATACATGCCGTTTCTTCTTGAAACAAAGCTTCGTGAGCTAGGCGCTGAGTTTATTGCAAAAGATAATTGGAGCGATCATATTGAAGTAGACGGAAAGCTTTTAACAGGACAAAATCCACAGTCTACTATCAGCCTCGCAAAAGAATTTGTGCGTGCTTTAAACGCGTAAAAGTATGTATGACCTTAATAGGGTGAAATAAAATAGGAATTAAGGAAAATAAAAAGGGCAGCTATCTAAATAGCAGCCCTTTTATTTATTAGAAGGTTTATTTCTGAAAATGTATGTAGTAATTCCTGTCACAATGATAACAGCTACAACACAAATGATCAGACGAACAATCTGTGTCACAAAGATATTATCTGCAATGCTCATGTTTTTGGTTAAAATTAACGTTCCATAAGCAGCTAAGACAGATAAAAACATATTGACGATTCGTTGAGCCATGTTGTTTTTACTCCTTTCGCTTCACTACTTTACACTTTAACACATGTGTTCGCTGTAAAAAATATTGAATTACAAGTATGTCAGAAAATCAGCACTCCAGTAAAAGAATCTACTTGTAAGGAAGTAGCTGATATCATATTAGTTATGACGACTAGAGCTCAGAGAAGGAAATAAGATTTCTTTAGTCGAATTTAACATGCTTATATGATTTTTTTAGATAGGTGGGAAAAGCTTGTTTGATAAATTGAAAAAGCTATTTATGGATAAACAGGATCAGGAAACAAATGACAAATACATTTTAGTACCTGAGAATGAAATAAGTGAGACTTTAAAAAGAGATATTGTGAGGTTGGAAGAAGTAGGAGAGGCATACTGCAAAAGTCTTCAGCACAAATATAGAAATAAATTTGCACGTGAGGATAAGCAGAACTTAAAAATATGGGTGTGCCGGGATATTGATGGCGACCAACTACCAAATCTAAGTTCGGAGCAGTGTTTAGAAAAAGAATATCGTTCCCAAGTGGCAATAAACTTTGATGGGTTTACAGATGAAGAAGATGCATACGTTCATTACATCCAATTATGGTATTACTTTAGTGGGTATTTTAAAGGGACAGGCACTTTGTATGATTTGTCAAAAAATCATTTAGAGGCTGATATTGAAGAAAAGTTAGAAGAATTATTGAACCAATTATAGATTTCTACTTAGCACTGAGATTATTTGTTAATACACAGGGAGAAGGAATATGAGGGGAAGGCCAGAGCTAGAAATAGAAAGGGAAAAAGTTTATAAAACGAAAAAAAATCCTAACAGAACATTTATAGCGCGAATTATTCAAGTACCTAAGGAAGAAAATATGTTAGATTTTGTGCTGGAAATTAAACACTTAAGGAAAAAGGAACTTACTTATAGAAATCTATTAGTAACGACTGAAAACTGGTATGATTCTTTTCGTCTTGCTAGAGGAGATCTGAAATGGGTATCTTTGCATACAGTAGCAGTATGGGATCGGCTAGGACATAAATTAGTTGAGGTAGCAGCCCCGACCGGTAAGGAAAATTATCGTATTTCAAATGACCACTGCTCAGCTTACCGAGAAAAGTAATAATGACGATACAGTAAGGAGAAAACGAATGAAAAAGCATTGCTGCGATTATATGAATTATCATGCGAACTTTACGTGTGATATTCACAGTGATCCGTTTGATTGTCCAGATAATCTTATCTTATTTGATAAAACAAATAAGGAATACGGTTTAATTATCCATGATGGTGGTTCATCCATCATTGGAATTTCATTTTGCTCATGGTGTGGTGCGAAGCTATGAATTAAGAAATGAAGAGGCGTCTTTTGTTTAAGAGATCCTCTTCACTCTTGGAATGGGGGGATAAAATCATGAGCGTAAATTAAAAATAGTTTTATTATTGTATTGAATAACCCTGAGAAAATCTTAGCAAGTAGCCATCTGGATCTTGAACTATAAATTCTTTTTGAGTGAAGCCACTATAGTTATTTATCATAGCGTCTCTAAAAAGTGAAATATTATGTTTCTTTAAGTTTTGTAAAATAACCTCTATATTTTCTACTTCAATTTGAAAATTAATCCCTCGCCCATATGGGTATTCAAGTTCACCAGTTTCCCAGTGACCATTACATTGCTCAATCATCATTTGTGCTCCGTTTAGTGAAATAAATGCAAATTGGTCTTCTGGACGTTCATATGCAAGCTCAAATCCAAGTATCTCTAAATAAAATTCTTTTGATTTATAAATATCTTTTACGGAAAGTTCTGGTATTAACTTATTAAATTTCATGTAATCGCTCCTTTGTTTATAGGGCTACTCATTGTTTTAATAATACCGTATAGATGTAAAATACCGAAATGGGGGATTATACTTGGTCTTACATTATCTAGCTATGTTATCAGGACTAGGAATTGTTTTATTAAACCTTTTTGATCCTATACATCAAGGGGTTACGCGCTGGTTGATGGTCATCTGCGGTTTATTCATCTTTAGTAGCCGTTTAAAATTCATCTTAGATAAGAAATCGAAAACAACGGATAATCAAAAGAAGACCTACTAATAAGAATTTCTTTTGATGTTGTACCTTTAATAATTATGTAAATGAAAAACCTAAAGAATATGTAGTAAAGAAATAAGAAAGAAAATTATATGTTATAATAATCATAAATATCCAAATAAAGGAACATTATGTTGTTATGAATCGTAAATTTAATTCTTTATTTATAGTCTATCCTATCGTTTTCTTTGTAGTGCGTACTGTTTTTTCTTTTGTGAAAAATAGCGCTGCGGAATCTGTCTATGAGACGTTAGCTATACTCGCCATGTATTACTTTGCAGCTAGTGTTTTCTATTCGATCGACTTGTATATGCAAAAGAAAAATAGTTAATAGATTAGAAAATTCTGAGAGTCAGAGTAAACACAAATTATATAAAGGAGTCTAACAGTGCGCATTAAGAGCTATTTTTTGTTTGTTTTTCCACTCATTTTATTATTATTAGCAAGCTGCGATCCATCTTCTACACCTAAAGAAAAATACTATTCAAGTACCAAAACCACCAATCTTGAATTAGAAAACGTTAAGTCAGTATCAGTAGGAAGTTCTAAATATGACGTAGCAAGTTATTTGAGGAAGAAACCAACATTTATAGAGGTTACTGAGCAGCCTCCGTACACTACCTACGTTTACGGAAAAAGTACAGAAAAGTATGATGTTGAATTTAAAATAGTAGATAATAAAGTCAGTAGGTATGACTTGATTAGCAGCAAGTATGGTAGCGAAAAGGGAATACATACTGGTGACAGCAAAAAAGATGTTATTAGGGCATATGGAGAAAATTATTACGAAAGAGAAGATACCGGAGCAACAATAATAGGGTATTTTGATAAAAATCATAAACTCAATATTGAGTTTTCTTTAGATGACAAGGACAAAGTTGGAGGCATTTTGGTTCAAAAAATAAATAATTAAGATGAGTAATAATGATTTATTTGCAAAATGAAATATATTGACTAGTAAATTTCAAATAATAGTAATAGAGAGGAATATACTAATGCTCGGTGAACCATTTACGCTATTAAGGCCTATTTATTATCTGTTAGCAGTTTTTTCAGTATGCAATTTTATGTATGTAACTTTCCTGAGAAATAAAGTTAAGACAAGTAACTATGTAATCGTAAATTCTTTTTTCTTTCTAATAATTGCAGCAGTCTTATTGTTTCAAGAAGCCATTATTGTAGATGAATTTAATCGATCAGGAGATTCCGTAACCTTTTATTTAACGATATTGTTAGTGGGGGTATTTATAGCTACTTTCATTTTGCAAAGAAAGAAGATGAGAGATAAAAATTGAAAAAATACATATAATCATTTACACTGCGGCTCTTAATGTGTACTCATTTATGTAAATTGAGTATGTTTGAGCTATAAATCTAAAACAAATAAACAGAAAGGGTTTTTTCCTATTGAGTACGTTTACTAAAGTAGTACCGTCAGCTTTTATACTTCTCTATATAGTATTTTTCTTTTTAGATATTTCTTATCATTATGGTGTTTCTTATTCATATAGCTTTTTTCTTTTTTTATTTTTGTCATTAATATCTCTAGTTTTATGTTTAGTAATATGGTTTAAGGACAGGGAACGTCTTTTTCTATTTTTGGCTGTAGTTTCAATCCTTCAACTTACGTTTACTGTCTTTATTTATCTTTTGCCAGAAGCAGGAACTAAACCACTAATTTATGAAAAAGTAATCACAAAAGAAGATGTTTTACATAAATAAGCGTACACAAAAAAACTTGAAGAATGTGTATCTAGTATAAGGTTATTAAAGAGATCCCCTTACATAAAGAGGATCTCTTTGATGCAGGTGTTTGTAATAGTAATTATATTAACTAGCGTTGTATACTTCTTCATTACAAAGCGGTGTTTCAGACTTATTAAAAAAAGAAATGTGTACAGTTAGTGTAAGAAAAGGGATCTGACAAAAACCCATTAATTTATATTTTAACCATAATATGTTATAATATTTCAAAAATGGTGGTGTGACGATGAGCGAAGATAAAGAAACACCTGAAAGAAGAAGAGAGAGATTAAAACACGAAGAGGTCAAGAGAAACCCCACAGGGAATATGAACGATGCATTTAACAGAAATGAAGCTGGAAACCTACCTGGTTTAGCAGGCAGCTTAGGATGGAAGGGGCTAGGTATACTTATTACTGTACTGATTATAGGCTTTATCGCTGTGTTCCTATTTTTAAAATAATATGAGGTTTATAAATTAAGAGTACTGGAGGAGTCATTTTGAAAAATTATGCAGTCTTTATTGGTAGTTTTATAGTGCTACTGTTTGCTTTTCAAATTGTTTCTGGGCTATTTCTTACACTTACATATGTACCTGAGACTTCACAACAGTTAAATAGTCCAATGGTCAGTGTTTTTTCTTTTAGTTACCCATTTTTAAGTGCTACTATAGCAGCGACCGTTGCATTTATTATTTCAAACAAAGTATGTAAAGTTAAAAAGAGCACCTATAAATGATTAGGTGCTTTTTTGTGCTGAAAATATTCATTATGGTTTTTAATAACTGCTAATTTTCCTTTTTATGGTATTATATATAGATACGTATTCAGTACTGTTGAAAGAGGGAGATACTTAATGTTGCAAACACTGATTTTTGATATGGATGGAACGCTGTTTCAAACAGATAAAATTTTAGAATTATCGCTTGATGATACCTTTAACCATTTACGAGCACTCAATCAATGGGATACTCGCACTCCTATTGATAAGTATCGTGAGATTATGGGTGTACCTTTACCAAAAGTATGGGAAGCTTTATTACCTAGTCATTCAGATGAAATGAGAAAGTATACGGATGACTATTTTTTGAAAAGCTTAGTGGAGAATATAAGAAAAGGGAAAGGTGCTTTATATCCCAATGTAAAAGAGGTCTTTAGCTATTTAAAAGAAAATAATTGTTCCATTTACATAGCAAGTAACGGTTTAAAAGAATATTTAGAAGCAATTGTAGACCATTACGATTTGAATAATTGGGTGACAGAGACATTTAGTATTCAACAAATCCAAACCCTCAATAAAGGAGAGCTAGTCAAAACAATTATAAAGAAATATGATATCAAACATGCTGCAGTAGTAGGAGACCGCCTATCTGATATCAATGCTGCAAAGGATAATGGTTTAATGGCAGTGGGGTGTAATTTTGATTTTGCTCAAGAAGCTGAGCTTGCGCAGGCTGATGTGGTAATAGATGATTTGAAGGAGTTAAAAAGGATTGTATCTAACATAAATAGTAGCTTGTCAATTGTCAATCTAATAGACGGATCTTCGTACATAACTATTATAGATGGTTAATGTCTCAATTCTATTAAGAAAATAAATTTTTTATATGCTATGTAAACGGATAGGCCTTTAAAGGCCTATCCGTTTGATTTACCTTACAGTATTGGAAGCCACTTGATTTTGAATCTTCACTGCAGTTTCTGCTTCGTCAATGAATTCATACATATAGAAATCTCAATCTATTGAAGTTAAAACATAACTAATGAGTGGTTCCCTACAACTCTCCAATGTTTACATAATCTTTTCTTGTCATTAATAAATGGTTTACAATCCTGAGCTATGCTTAGGTTAAGATTTCCAAAATAGTTTTATATTAAAAATAATTCTATGAGAAAGGAGATTTTTGATTATGACTTCGCATATGATTCGTAAATCTGATAGCGCTCAGTTATATATTAGAGGATATAAGATAAAATTGACACTCAGCCAGTGGAAGCTTGTAAGCACTCAGAGATAATGGTTAACCCAACTATAAAAAAGGAAACCTCCACCTTAATTTAGGTGGGGTTTTTTGCATTTCTTTTATTAACCTTTTAATTGGTTAACTATTTAGACTTTATAATAAAAAAGACTAATAAAAGTTAAAAAATGTAATAAAAAAGAGGAATAGTATTTAAGTGAAATTAAAATAAAGCACAACTAAATATGCATTTTTTAAATGTTTTACCAATTTTTATTGACCATAAAAATTTAAAAGACTTAAAATGAATATAAAGTAAGTAGTTACTTACATTTTAAAACTAGTTTGTAGGAGGATGAATATTTTTAATGTATAGTTTAAGTTTTCAAAAGGTGGATGAGGCGAACGAAAAAGTTGGAGCAAAAGCTTTAAACCTTATAAAAATGAAAAAAGAAAATTTACCGATTCCGGATGGCTTTGTTATTCAAACAGAAGCTTTAAAGCGATATATCGAATGGAATGAGATTAATCGTCAAACGGATAATATCCACGAGAGAATTTTGCAAGGGGAAATTCCTATTGAAATTGAATCGGATCTCATAGAGGCATTTCGAAATCTAAAAGGCTCTTATACATCAGTAGCTGTTCGATCATCATCCAGTGCTGAAGATTTAGAAGGTGCATCGTTTGCTGGCCAGTATGAAACCTATCTTAATGTGAAAAGCCCTGAGGATTTTTTAAGTAAAGTAAAAGCGTGCTGGGCCTCATTTTTTACTGAAAGAGTCGAACAATATACTCAAAATATGTATGCTGATTTTGATGAAATTTCAATGGCAGTTGTTGTTCAAGGATTAATTGAGTCCGAAGTATCGGGAGTCATATTCAGCCAAAACCCTGTTACTCATAATACAAAAGAAATGATGATTAATGCCAGCTATGGACTAGGAGAAGCAATCGTATCGGGCATAGTAACACCTGATGTTTACCTGGTTAATAAACAAACCTTTGAGATAGAGAAAGAGAAAGGGCTAAAGGAAGTGAAAATAATTCCACTTGCTGAAGGCGTTGAAGAAATCGAAACAACGGAAGATGAACAGCAAAGGTTTTGTTTAACAGACGAGAAAATCATTGAATTGAGCGAAATAACAAAAGAAGTAGAAGCTCTTTACCAACATCCCGTAGACATAGAGTTCGGTATTCAAGACAATCAAGTATATCTATTACAGGCAAGAGCGATTACCACATTAACAGAATCAAAAGAATTAACTCCTTTCCAAAAAGATATATCTTTAAGTTTCGAGGATATGGAAGAGTTTTGGATTTTAAATGACACAAGTTTTTCCCATGCTGTTAGTCCTTTGTACGCTTCATTTATTATTCCGGCATTTTCGGAAGGAACAGCTGCTAGTTTTAAAAAGTTACAGTTTATGTTTAATAGACTTCATTTAAAACTTTATAAAGGTCATATCTATACAAAAACGGAGCCTTATAAAGGAGATTCTAATAAAAGATTCCAAGCAAATAAAGAATTGATGGAAAGTATTTATCCAATCCTAACAAAACGAATGAATCAAATGATTAAAGAACAATTCCTGCCTTACTATAACAAGTTAGATAGCTTTACTGAGGGAAATCTCAATCTTCAGAGAGGAAAAGAGATTCTTCAAAGTTTGACTGATTTTTATAAAACGGCATATGACTTGCATTTTGACATTGTTATGCCTCAAATGTCTTTAAATACTAAGGTTGAAGAATACTATAAAAACCTTACAAATAAAAAATCCGGACATGATGTTTATGAGCTATTGACCGGGAAAATGAACAAATCGTTGGAAACGGATCAGCAGCTTTCTAGACTTGCTTTAACAGTTAAAGACGATGCGGAACTTACTAAGATCTTTGAAGAAGAATGTACAGAAACTTTATTAAAGAAATTAGAGGAAAATAAAGCAGCAAAAAGCTTTATGGCTGAAGTAGATGCTTTTCTAAAACAGTATGGATATCGAAGCGTCGTAAGTCACGATTTTGTAGGGGAAACTTGGCTAGAGAATCCTCTTCACGCATTACTGATTATTCAAGGGTATGTTAATGACGGTTACAACTTTGATGAGAATTTCAAACAGACGGTCAAAAAACGTGAACAGAACTATAATGAATTTCTGGAACAGATAGCGGATAGCACACACAAAGAAGAGTTTAAAAAATATTATCAGTGGGCGTTAGATGCATCTGTTATAAGAGATGACCACCATTTTTATATCGATGCAATGTTGGATGCAAAAGCTCGTTTATTCCTACTCAAGCTAGGTGATTTACTAGTACATCATCATGTTTTTCTAATGAAAGAAGATATTTTCTTCTTATATCTTGATGAGGTAAAGTCTCTTTTAGAAAATCCAGTAGACGTGACAGAATTAGTTGAGAAACGTAAAAAAGAACACGCAGAACATGAACAAATGCCTAATTTGCCTAGATACTTCGGCGTCCCTGAGCCAGCTCACCTAGAAGAAGCTGAGAAATATATGGGAGCTATTGAAGAAAATGACGCTAACAGCGAACATTCTATTAAAGGATTAGCCTCTTCTTCAGGAACCTATACCGGAAAAGTAAAAGTCATTTCAAATACGAAGGAATTTTATAAGCTGGAAAAAGGTGATGTTTTAGTATGTAAAACCACTACTCCACTTTGGACTACTTTATTTCAGACTGCGGGGGCTGTTATTACTGACGCTGGAGGCATTCTTTCTCATTCGGCAATAATTGCACGTGAATATGAAATTCCTGCAGTGGTTGGTACGAAAATAAGTACAAATAAGCTAAAAGATGGCGATATAGTTATGGTGGATGGTACGAATGGAATTGTCACGCTTTTAAATGAATAAATAGTTCTCTTCGCTTCCATTTGACAACAGCTCTTTTTCCTTTATATACTGCCTAATGGAAAGTAAATACTTACATTCAGGAAGCATAAAGGATGATTAACATGAAAAAAGATGAAACAAAAAAGAAGATAACAAAAGCTACAATAGAACTGCTTAAAGAAAAAGGCTACAAAGGTACTACCACTAGAGAAATTGCAGAACAAGCTGGCGTTAATGAATTAACTGTTTTTCGCCACTTTGGCAATAAAGAAGGCATTATTCAAGCTATTGTCAAAACAACACGCTTTTCGCTTGAAATTTTTGATAAATCAATTGAATGGGAGCTTGAAAAAGATTTGACGAATTTCGGTTACCTGTTACTAAAAGACTTTGATAATAACCGAGACATGATTTCAATTGCTTTAAAAGATCCTTTAATTTTCTCACAGGCGCACGAAGAAATTTTGAAAAAAATTAATGATACGAAAGAAATACTAAAAGAATACTTTGAAGAAATGCAAAGGAAAGGATATATCAAAGAATTAGATTGCTGTACACAAGCGGAGATTTTCCTAAGTACGTATTGGGGATATTTTATGTATAAACTAAATTTTGGAGACAAAGCCTTACATGCAGATTATCAAGATATGATAAAAAACAGCATAAACACGTTTATAAAAGGAATTTCTCTCCACTAAAAGGAGGCAATAATGTTTGGGTAAACATAAAGAGCTTATCTTGATTATTTCATTACTAATTGGGACATTTCTTGTACCAATAAATTCGACAATGATTGCCGTTGCTCTATCAACCATATCGGCTCATTTTAATGAACCACTTGCAAGTATTTCTTGGGTAGTAACTATTTATTTAATTGTAATGGCTGTCACTCAGCCTATCGCTGGAAAGCTAGGAGATCTATATGGAAACAGAACTATCTATTTATGGGGCGTGGTGTTCTTTCTGATAGCATCTTTAGGCTGTATATTTTCAACTAATCTCATTTCCCTTATTACCTTTCGATCACTGCAGGCAGTAGGAGGAGCTTTACTTACTCCAAACACTATAGCAATCATTAGATATGTGGTGCCAAAAGAACGGCTTCCTAAAGTTCTGGGTATATTTGGAATGGGGATGGGTTTGGGTGCTGCAATTGGACCTTTATTAGGGTCTGTCCTGCTTGAAAACTTCAATTTGGAAGCTATATTCTGGGTCAACGTTCCTTTTCTTTTCTTAGCTTTAATCAGCGGAATAGTTATGATTCCTAAATTTAATGTTAAAAAGCAAACAAGTACTTTAGATATTCAAGGTTCTATTTATTTAGCAATTAGCATTTCTTTATTGATCTTGTTGACACACGGTATGGAATTTACCAAGGCTTTAATAATGGGAATAATATTTATTTTATCTACAATCTTGTTTATCAAAAGAGAAAATACGGCAGAAAACCCGATTATCGATTTTTCTTTATTTAAACATTCCACCTTTACAAGCGCTAATTTATCTATTATGCTTAGCAACTTTGTTATGTATGTGATTTTATTAATTATGCCTCTGTTAATGAAGTCTCAATTTCATCTATCTACAGCGCAAACAGGGCTTGTTTTATCAGTTTTTTCGATTTCAATGTCTTTAAGCGGCTGGATAGGTGGATTATTAAACAATAAATTTAGTTCTAAAAAAGTGATTGGGTTTTCTTTTGCTATGATTATTGTCTCTAATATCCTTTTTCTATCTTTAGAGAACATTGGATCTATTCTTTTTCTTATCGTAGCTTTAATTATTGGAGGTTTTTCGACCGGAATAGGTTTAACAAGCATGCAGGTTGCCTCGCTGGACTCCGTAAGCAAAGAACAGTCTGGTACAGCTTCTGGCATTTACTCGACATTTCGCTATTTTGGAAGTATTATTTCGTCCACGCTTATTGCGCTCGTTACAAGCTATAACTACATCTTCATTATTTTAGGGATATCGGGGATAGTAGGCATACTAGTAGCTAGAAGCATTAAATCTAGTAGCCAAGATGTAATAAGCAGCAATAATTCTAGTGCAAAAGCATAGTTGTTTTTTGATAAAGCTTTTGTTTATATACACAATTTACTAATCAATCAATAAAAAAAGTACTGCTTCTAAAATAGGAGCAGTACTTTTTTTTACTTAAAAACTTTAGAGAAAACAACATACGAATTTACAAAATGACTTGCTTTAAATAAAAAAATTCTAATAATTCAATCTTGTTGTTGACGAACTCGCATTTCAGATGTACACTTAAGTCACAAAGATACTTAGTATACAAGTTACCTAAGTGTACTAAATTATATGTTAATAGATATATTATTTAGAAAACAGCAAGTCATAAATTAATGAGGTGACTAAAATGAAAGAAATTAGTATTGAAGAATTAAAAGAAAAAGCCATTCAATTAAGAAAAACAGCTCTTACAATGATTTATGGAGCACAATCTGGCCATCCAGGAGGTTCACTTTCTGCGGCTGATATTATGGCAGCGCTTTACTTTAAAGAAATGAATGTTGATCCGCACAACCCTAACTGGGAAGATCGCGATAGATTCGTCCTTTCTAAAGGTCACGTTTGTCCCATTCATTATTCCGCTTTAGCTTTACGAGGATTCGTTCCTTATGAAACGATATACACGTTAAGAGAATACGGTTCTCCGTTTCAAGGGCATCCAGATATGAAAAAGTGCAAAGGTATTGATATTTCAACAGGCTCACTAGGACAAGGACTTTCGTGTGGCGTAGGTATGGCAATCGCAGGTAAACGAGATTTTAAAGACTATAGAGTTTTTTCTTTAGTAGGAGACGGAGAATGTCAAGAAGGACAAATTTGGGAAGCTGCTCAAACAGCAGTTAAGTACCAATTAGATAATTTAGTTGTATTTGTAGATAATAACAGACTTCAAATCGATGGATTTTGTGATGAAATTATGCCATTGCAAGATTTAGAGAAAAAATTTGATGCATTTGGTTTTGAAACAAAGCGAATTAATGGACACTCCATGGAAGAGATTGTAGCAACATTGGATGAAGTAAAAGTAGCGAAGAATGGAAGACCAAAATGTATCATCTGTGACACGGTAAAAGGTAAAGGAGTTTCGTTCATGGAGGATGTGGCTGATTGGCACGGAGTTGCTCCAAATGAAGAACAATATCATCAAGCAATGGAAGAAGTAGCAGGAGGGTTAAGATAATGAGCATACTAGAAAAAGATCTTACAGTAAAAAAAGCTACGAGAGAAGCCTTTGGAGATGAAATCGTAAAATTAGGGAAAGAAAATAAAAATATTTATGTCATTGATGTCGATATTGCAAAGTCGTGTAAAACAGTAAACTTTATCAAACAATTACCCGACCAGCATATTAATGTAGGAATTGCAGAGCAAAATGCAGCCGGGTTAGCGGCTGGACTTGCTACGACTGGTAAAATTCCTTTTGTAAGCACTTACGCGGTTTTTGGTTCGTTAAGAATGCTTGAACAAATTAGACAAGAAGTCTGCTACCCTAACTTAAATGTAAAGATTGCTTGTTCACACGGCGGTTTAACGCCAGCTAATGATGGCGGAAGTCATCAAGCTATAGAAGATATGGGTGTATTAAGATCGGTTCCAAATATGACCGTCATTATGGGAGCTGACTATTATTCTACTAGAAAGCTAGTAGAACAAGCTGCTAAAGTGTACGGACCTGTATATCTTCGTTTTACTCGTGATACGGTTCCAATGATTTACGATGAAAATGAAGAGTTTACAATCGGAAAAGCGAAAAAAATTAAAGATGGAAGCGACATCGCTATTATTGCCAACGGCGATACAGTACGACTCGCTTTAGAAGCAACGAAAGAATTAGAGAAACAAGGCATATCTGTGAAATTACTAGACATGCATACGATTAAGCCTTTAGATCGAGAAGCAGTGGTTGACTGCTTAAATATTGGAAAAATCATTACGGTTGAAGATCACAATATTCTAAATGGCCTTGGCAGTGCCGTATGTGAAGTAGTTGCGGAAGAAGGAAAAGGTACAGTTCGAAGAATTGGTGTACAGGATCAATTTGGACAATCTGCGCCTTATGAAAAACTATTAGAGTTAAATGGAATTACTGTAGAAAATATTATCAAAACAGCTAAAGAACTGATGTAAGACTAACTATATTAAATAGATAAAGCTAACAAGATGGGGGAAATATAACATGTTTGATTTAAAAGAGAGAGTAGCAATTATTACTGGTAGCGGTTCCAAAAAAGGGATTGGACGTACAATCGCCCTGACACTTGCAGAGCAAGGAGCGGCTGTTGTTATAGCAGATATTAATTTTGATGGTGTGCAGGATACAGTCAACGAAATAAAAGAAGCTGGTGGCAAAGCCTTAGGAATAGAGTTAAATGTAACAAGTAAAGATTCTTGCGAGGCGATGGTTAGAAAAACACTTGAAGAATTCGGCAGAATTGATATTTTAATTAATAATGCAGGTATTTCTCAAAAGGTTACCGTTCAAGATATGACGCTTGAAGACATTACAAAAGTGTTTAACGTCAATATGTTTGGGTTGTTTCTATGTACACAAGCAGTATTAGAAACAATGAAAGATCAAGAGTATGGTCGAATTATAAGCTTGTCTTCTGTTTCGGCTAAAAGAGGTGGAGGAGTGTTTGGGGGACCTCACTACTCGGCATCTAAGGCCGCAGTACTAGGTTTTTCGAAGAACTTAGCGCGCGAGGTAGCCTTAGATGGCATTACGGTTAACTGTGTAGCTCCTGGACTCGTTAATACAGAAATTTGGAAGTCACTTCCTGAAGAAGATGCAAAGTCTGTGATTGATAGTATTCCTATGGGTAGACCGGGTGAAGTGAAAGAAATCGCAGCTACAATTGCCTTTTTAGCTTCAGAAGAAGCTTCTTATATTACAGGAGAAGAAATTGATATAAACGGTGGCTCACATATGGATTAATATTCAGGTTCGTTATACAGGCATGCCATGATGGTATGCCTGTATAGCTGTTTATTGATAAAATCATTAGTAAAATGAGAAACTGACTACATAAATAAGGATTTTTTTGCTAGAAGATGCTAGGCTTGTTGCCCCTAAAAATAGAACAGTATATAATAATTATGTCTACTTAATTATGAATAAAATGAGCTAATAATTATAGAGAGAAGTGATTTCCATTAGTTTTAATCCAGTTTCTAATAATAAATTATATATTCAAATTTATAATCAAATTCTTTCTGAAATTCAATCTGGAGCGTTTCAAGTAGGAGATAAACTCCCTGCTGAAAGGGAGCTGTGTGAACAATTTGGTGTAAGCCGCGTGCCTGTTAGACAAGCCCTTAGCGCCCTGGAATTGAACGGTTTTATCTATTCTCGTCAAGGAGAAGGTGTATATGTTAAAGAGTTTCAAACAGAAGCTGAAAATTCTCAATCAACACTTTTAACGGACTCTACCTCCCCTGAAGACATTGTAGAAGCAAGAATGAACATAGAGCCTCTTATTGTACGTTTTGCAGCTTTGAGAGCTACAGAAGAAGATATTAAGGACCTGCGTGCAACTATTGATAAGATGGAGGAAGAAACGAACGCAGGGGTGTACGTACCAGAAACAGATGAAGCCCTACATAATGGTATAGCAAAGGCTTCTCATAATGATTTATTTATTAGTATTATGGCAGCTATTAGCAATGCGATGAAACAGCAGGAAATGTGGAAGTTTATAAGAGATCGAACCGTCACTAGACCTGACTACCGGGAAGTTAATTTTAATGAGCATAAATTACTTATTAATGCAATTGAACAGCATAACGAAGAAGAAGCTGTGAGAATTATGAGTTTTCACATGCAAAATCTATATGATCGTTATTGGAAAGCTTAATTCCAACTAATTTTTTATTAGAACAATACCAAATATAGAGGTAAAAGGCAGCTAAAATGTAGCTGTCTTTTTGCTGTTGAAAAGATAGCATAAAATGAGTAAGATTCAGTGTTTTCTTTCCAAACAAACTGTGTATTTCTTTTCATTTTTAATAATGTTCAGAAAATATTTAATATAATAATTATATTGACAATTAATAGGTATGTAAGTACACTGTTTATATAAGGTAACTTAGTATACAAGTAGCTAAATCTATAAAACGGAGGTAATGTGAATCTTAAAATTCATTAGTCTTTACAGCTCGATATTTTTTTAGAGAGATTAAGAGAAGGGTTCGAAAATGTAAGCGTTTTTTACCGTTACTGTGGAGTACAAATGTTTTGGATTATTAGGATAGAAAGTAGAAAGTGGATTTATAGTGTTTTCATATCGCTAGTAAGGTTTTGGTGTATGATATTTTCTAATAGTTCTTACTTTTTTAAATGATAAATAATACAGGGGGATACTTCGCTCTTTCATTTTTTATATGTCCATATGAAAGGGATTACAGAAGTAGGGACTAGATTTACTGAGACTTAGAAATAGATCAATCATCTTTTATATAAACTTTTAATTCTTTCTGTCAATTAGCCTAGAGCAAACACTCAGGTCAAAGACCGAAGAGTATGAAGAATAGAAGGATGGTAACCCAGGGAGGAATTATTTTGGATCCAATTAACTTAGAACGTTCAACTACTAAAAAAGTAACGTTAAGGCTCATTCCATTTCTATTTTTATGTTTTACCATATCGATACTTGATCGAGTAAATATTGGGTTTGCTGCATTACAAATGAATGAAGATTTAGGTTTTTCTAATGCTGTTTTTGGATTAGGGGCAGGAATTTTCTTCCTTGGCTATTTCCTTTTAGAAGTACCTGGAAGTGCTATGATGACGAAAGTCGGAGCTAGAAGATGGATTAGTAGAATCATGATTACATGGGCAGTAATTGCTATTTTAATGGCTTTTATCCAAACACCATGGCAGTTTTATACCGCAAGATTTCTTTTAGGAATTGCTGAAGCTAGCTTTTATCCTTGTATGGTCTTTTATCTAAGTGGTTTTTATCAAACAAAACATCATGCAAAAGCAATTGCTGGATTTATGATTGCAATCCCTGGTGCTAATGCAATAGGATCTCCTCTTTCTACTTATTTATTAGGTATTGACTGGTTAAACATGGCTGGATGGCAATGGCTTTTCATTTTGGAAGCGATTCCAGCTTTAATCTTAGGTGTGATATGCTTCTTCTATCTTGACGATAAGCTGGAGGACGTAAAATGGTTGACTAACGAGGAGAAGAAATGGTTAATCGACGTTACAACAAAAGAGAAGTTAGAAAAGCAGGAAGCCAAACACTATACATTCGCTCAGGCCTTAAAAGACCGTGACGTATTAACCTTATCTTTAGGATACTTTTTCTGGATGGTTGGCTACTATGGCATCGTCATGTTTTTACCGACAATTTCAGAAGGGTTATCTAAAACCACTTCTCTTAGTACGCATGCTATGGGGTGGATTTTAGGATTAATGTATGTTTGTGCAATGGTAACCATGATGTTGGTTAGTAACCACTCTGATAAGAAAAATGAAAGACGCTTTCACGTCGTTGCTTGCTTAGTAACAAGTGGCGTGGCATTGATTATTAGTAGCTACGTTGCAAATATGAACATTGTTTTATCATTTGTATTCTTAACGATCAGCCTTTGCGGAGCGTTCGGAGCATATTCTCCGTTTTGGGCAATTCCACCGTCTTTCTTAACGGAAGCTGCTGCTGCAGGTGCCATTGCCCTTATTAATAGTATTGGGAATCTAGGCGGTTTCTTCGGACCGTACATCGTGGGATATATTAAAGATATGACCGGATCTTTTAATGCTAGTATGACATTTCTAGGTATTAGCATGTTTGTAGCTTCCTTTATCGTAGCTTTTTTATTAAAACAATCAGGAAGAGCTATTAAAAAAAACACAGTCGATCGATTAGAAAAAACTAGTTAATTCTTGTTTGAAAGAAAAATTGTGCTACTGAGAGTGACCGACAAAAAGGTCTTTAATATGTGTCGGTCACCTTTCTAAATTAATGAGAAGGTGTTTAGCAATGATAAAGCTAGGAGTTTTAACAAGTGGCGGAGACGCTCCAGGAATGAATGCTGCTATTAGAGCAGTAGTAAAAACAGCTGACTATCATAACATAGAGGTAATGGGAATCGAGAGTGGTTACCAAGGTTTAATAGAAGGTAAACTTCATAGATTAACCTCTACAGATGTAGATTATGTTGCGGATAAAGGAGGGACATTTTTAAAAACCTCCCGCTGCGCAGAATTTATGAAAGAGTCGGGCAGAATGAAAGCTTTAAGTATATTAAAAGATTATGGAATTAATCATTTAGTGGTAATCGGCGGTGAAGGATCTTTTAAAGGCGCTCAAAAATTACATGAATTAGGTGCAAATGTCATTGCTATTCCCGCAACGATTGATAATGATTTATCTTATACAGATTATTCAATTGGATTTGATACTACATTAAATACGATATTAGAATGCCTCGGTAAAATTAAGGATACAGATTTATCTCATGAAAAGACTACCATTGTAGAAGTTATGGGAAGATATTGCGGAGATTTGGCCCTATACTCTGCTTTAGCAGGAGCTGGAGAAATTATTTCAACCCCAGAGAGAAAATTGGGCTTTGAAGAGATCTGCTTCAAGCTTAATGAGAAAATTAAAAATGGTAAAAAAGATAACTTAATCCTGATTACTGAAAAAATGTACGATATTCAAGACCTGCAAAAATATGTCGAGGATCGATTAGATATTAGCGTAAGGACAAGTATATTGGGTTTCATTCAAAGAGGAGGACAGCCGTCCGCATTTGATCGCATATTAGCAAGTAAAATGGGAATCACAGCAGTAGAATTATTATTCAAAGGATATTCTGGTAGGGCTGTAGGAATCAAAGAAAATGACTTAATTAATGTAGATATTGAAAAAGTTCATTCGAAGTTATCTAGTAATGATGATAAATACAGCTTACTGGATACCATTCTGGCTTAAGAATATCTTTTCTAACATCCAATGTTTTATCAAAGTAGAGATAAAACGAGTTTGTCTCTAAAGAAATGTATTTGAATACAAACGAATTTTTCTAATAAAAAGGAGGAAATAAACATGAATAAGCAGGTTAATGTAAAACAGGGAACTATCGTTTGTCAAGTATGTGGGAAAGTTATTGAGAATGTAGACAACTCTGAAGGGGTTAAAACATGGTACGGGAAGTGTTCCGAGGATTGTTCCAGGAAATAACGTAGCGGTAAAAGAGACCCCAAAAATCATTAGAATTTTAATTAAGACTATAGCTGAACAAGGAGAGTAATCTTATGAAAGTCATAATTGCTTCAGATCATGGTGGGATAAACATTCGTAAAGAGATTATAAATCTATTAGATGAAATGTCCATAATATATGAAGATCTAGGCTGTGAATGCAGCAGTTCAGTCGATTATCCCGACTATGCGATTCCAGTTGCCCAACGAGTAGCAAATGGAGAAGCGGATTTTGGAATTTTAATCTGCGGTACGGGAATTGGCATGAGTATTGCCGCTAACAAAGTAAAAGGAATTCGTTGCGCACTCGTTCATGATGTTTTTTCAGCTAAAATGACGCGTGAACACAACGATACGAACATTTTAGCCATGGGGGAACGAGTAATTGGACCAGGTTTAGCCCGCGAAATTGCGGAGACTTGGTTAACAACCCCATTTGTTGGAGGCCGTCATGAAAATCGCATCTGTAAAATTACAGAATACGAAAATGTATCAGAACCTTCTCTTGAAAGAAAATAAAGACAAAAAAGGCAAGAATCAATTTGATTCTTGCCTTTTCCTATTATTTCACTTCCTGATATGATGATTATAGATCCTATCAGAATAGCAAAACTAACCATTCCAATTCCCATACCAGTTAACCTTCCGTAAAAGCAGCTTATTATGACAACACTGAGACTAATTATTTACAATTAAAATAGATGTAATAAAATATCCCTGATTTATTATTGGGAGTTAAAGAAGTTTGTTTGCTGATGAAGAAATCTGTACGGTTAGTATCTATATATAGGAGGAAGCAAAGATGCAGGGTAAAACGATGATAACAAAAGTTATGGCTTACATAACTAGGTTTAATGGTCATCATACAGAGTTATTAGTTTACAAACACAAAGATTATCCAGAAGCAGGAGTTCAAGTTCCGGCAGGTACTGTAGAAGAGGGAGAAACAATTGAAGAAGCTTTATATAGGGAGATCAAAGAAGAATCTGGATTAATGGAGTTTTTATCGGTAACAAAATTGAAAACATATGTTTATCATCATGAAGGTAAAAGCCAGTATCATGAACGACATGTTTTTCATTTGGAAATTAAAGAAAAAACTGCAGAACGGTGGGAATATAAGGTTAATTCTAAAGGGGAAGATGCAGGATTAATCTTTTCATACTATTGGGCTCCTATTCAAGCTATTCCCAAACTAGCTGTAAATCAAGATGATTGCATTAATCAGTTATTTTTATAGTTATAAATTTATTAATAAGAGAAATATGTAGGTATCAATGAGAATAAAAGTAATTTTATATTACATCAAACCGTCCAGATATATAGCAAAGGAGAATAGGAAACATGCTTAATCAATTAAAGCTGTGGGCGAAAAAGTTGAAAAAACAGCTATTCATCTTATACTTAGCTTATAAAGATGAACGAGTATCTTGGTATATCAAATTATTTACTGCTTGTGTTGTTGCATATGCCTTCAGTCCAATCGATTTAATTCCTGATTTTATACCGGTTTTAGGCTATATTGACGATATAATCATTGTTCCTTTAGGAATTATGCTTGCTTTGAAAATGCTACCTACAAGTGTTATAGAGGACTGCACAATAAAAGCAGAAGAGCTCATTCAAAATGAACGACCTAAAAATTGGGTTGCGGGTTCAATTATTATCGTAGTATGGCTACTTATTTTTATGTGGAGCTGTTTTACTATTTTTAAATTATTAAATTGAATGAACTCTTATCAAGAAAAAATATAGTAGGTTTACTATCGATTGTTATGATACAAAATGGTAAATGATATATATAATTGAAAGGAGTACATTAGAACAAATGCAGCAAATTGATATTCAAGAAAAAAAGATAGACAGAGCTCTCTTTCAATTTGTTTTCCCTTTTTCCTTAAAGCAAGGAACTGAATCTAGTATCTACCTTTTTTTAAATAAGAGCGGATTTAAGCTATTTCAGTTAAATCAACTAGAAGACGAATGTGCATATTACGGCGATTTTAAAGTCTCACATCGTGATATGGAGGCGTATTATTTGTCTTTCACTAATAAGATACTCTTTCCACACTCAGAAAAAGAAAAAGGCCTTCATAGATATTCAAAACCTTTAAATATAAGAGGTAAGTTAATTACAGATACAGAATGCATTCCTTTTCAAATACACTCTGTGGATTTAACGACATGTCCTTATGAACTTGGGTTTTTAACCATTCGAACTGAGTTGAAACCCTTTACTTCTATGCCGTTGTCTCATTCTTTAGAATTCGCAGATCGCTTTCGCGTATTAGAACCACGAACACGAAAAGATAGCAGTACAAAAATTGAATGCGATGGCAAGATATACAAGGGAGCAGGGGGATTTGTATTTAACAACCTCTTTGAGGGGCTCTCCCGCTTTTTTGAAGGTGATTCAAAGGAAAATTCTTATTTTGAAACCTTTTCTTTTTTTGAAGATGAAAGAATGTATGTCCAATCTTTAGTGGCATTAGAGAAAAATGAAAAAATCGATGTAGTTGATGTTTATCGAATGGGAAGTCTTTGCGGCTTAACTGTAGAGGGGAAGCCATATGTTCATGCTAATAACCTTCCTTACATTCAAGATTATTTACAAAAACATGCTTATCAGCGCTGGGCTCCTAGCACTTATTTTCTGATAGAAGAACATATTTTTACTTGTATAACGATTCAAGATGAACGTACAACTCCTGATTTAGCTAATCAGTTTTATGGAGAATTTTACTACGGGCTTGTATTAAATCTGTTTCACAAGATCGTTTTATTAAAATTAGCTAATACCTATACAGAGCTAAATATTGAAAAAGACGTAAAAGAAATGGAAAAATTAATTTATTCCATTAATTCGTTTACCGCCAATTATTTTTCGCTTGAAATAGTATCTCAGTCCCGGAGCCGTGATATTTTTTATCTTCTTAGGAAAAATTTCAATATTGAGTTGTTATATAAGGAAGCTAAACAATCTCTAGAGAGTTTATTTAGATACCAGGAAAACGTTAATGCGAAAAAAGACAGCCTGCTATTGCTGATTTTGACTCTTTATTCCGTAGTAGGTCAAATGCTTGGAATGGGGCTTGTAGTAAATGATTTTATCGGAAGAATCAAATGGAGAAATATACTTGCGTACAATCCTGTAGAATATTTTGCATTAATCTTGGCAGCTAGCGGTGTCATAATTTCTCTGATACTAGGTATACAAAGTTTATATCAATGGATAATTGACCAAAGAAATCGAAAAAAATGGGTGAAACAAACTGTATTATCTTCAACAAAGGAATGAGAGCAGTCCTTTATTTCCTCCATATTCATCTTAAAACAGAAATAAAGATCGTATAGCCTATAATTGATAACCATAGGTATCAATTATAGGCTAATTTATCTCTATGCCTTTTTAAAAAATGTTCAGCTATATCGCTTTACAATTAAAGATAAATGTTGAAATTGAGCTAATTATCCGTTTTTTTAGTGTGTTTTTTTACTGTCCATTTCTTATAGATGTAGTGTAAGAGGAAGCCTCTGTACTGATTTATAATATAGTAACTAACAATATAAAGTATACTTCCAAATAAGAAGCTATTAAGAACCATTCCTGTTAAAAAATTCTTTCCTACTTTCGCTCCTAGTTCTAGTCGATTATCCAAATCTTCATCTGCATTCTGAAGCAAAGTTTGATTAAGGTCGATTGGAAATATATATCCTCCCACTACTGTATTTAAGTAAAACATCAACGGAAAGGCCCACATAAAAAACATTCCACCAATAAGGCCTGCTATGCTGTTTCCTTTACATAATTTAGCTAAACCTACGGATATTATAAGGCCCAATCCAAAGGTAGGAACAAAGTTCACAACAGAACCTAGACTAAAACCTAGCGCAACTTTATGTGAATGATCTTTTAATCTTAATAGTTTAAGAAGTAAGTATTTAAATCGGCGCTTCAAAAATACTAATTTGCCCACATTATTCCTCCTATCTTTTCACGCTGGCATCCTATCTTTCCTTTTGGTGTATACCATTATAGAAAGGTGTTTTATTGTATTCAAGATTTAGCGTTATATAAGTAAAAAGATAAATGAGGTTAAAGAACAACAGATTTAACCATTATAAGTATATTTATACTTTATATGACAAAACAAATAATTACCTCCTAATAAATCAAGTGATTTTTGAAAATGTCACAAAAAATTCACAAATAGGTTGTTTCTTTTCTCTTTCTCCCTGCTAAAATTTTATAGTCAAGAACAAGAAAAATATAACATCGGGGGATATACTTAGTGAAAAAGATAATTTCTTCATTAGCTCTATGCTCGTCATTGATTGTGTTACCGACAATAAGCCAGGCAGCTTTAGGAGACAAGCTATTAAAAGAAGGTATGACAGATCCAGACGTAAAAGAATTACAGGATGTTTTAAGACAGAAGGGGATATTTTCAGCTACTTCGACTGGCTATTTTGGTTCAATTACAAAAGATTCAGTTTTAAGCTTTCAGCGTTCTCATAGTTTAACCGCTGATGGAATTGTAGGATCTAATACATATCAAGCGTTAATAGGTAATTCAACAAGTACGGTTACAAACGGTACACTTTTAAAATATGGAATGACTAGCAATGAAGTTGAAAAAGTACAGCAATTGTTAAAGGAAAAAGGTTACTTTAATGCCACACCAACAGGCTATTTTGGTACAGTTACTCAAACTGCGGTTATGAATTTCCAACGGGATCATGGTTTAGCCGTGGATGGAATTGTAGGTCCGGCTACTTTGAATGCTTTAAATAACGCATCTAGCAGCTCCACTGGTTCTTCAACTGTCAATAGTTCAACGCAAGCGACAGCTAGTGATATAATTGCTTATTCTAAAAAATTCATAGGCGTACCATATGTGTGGGGAGGAACATCACCGAGTGGTTTCGATTGCAGCGGTTTCATTTATTATGTATTTAAAAATGGAGGCGGAGTAACTGTACCGCGAACAGTAGCTACCTTGTATCAGTCAGGAAAAAGTACATCTACTCCAAATGTAGGAGATATTGTGTTCTTTGATACTACTGGAGGTCCTTCACATGCTGGAATTTATATTGGAAACGGGCAGTTTATTCATGCTGGCAGTTCAACTGGTGTAACTATTGCATCGTTAAGCAACTCTTACTGGGCACCTCGTTATTTAGGAAGTAAATCTATTTTCTAATAGATTACTAGTAAAAAAATATAGCAATTGAAACTAAGCAGCTTTATTATTATTTGTGTAAATAAAGTGAAAAGTCCTGATATACAGTCAGGACTTTTTGTTATAGCAGCGAACAATGGTCTTAATATAGAGGTTGAGCTTGGTTGAAAGAATTAGATGTATGTGTCCTGTAGCAGCTTGTTAATAACAATAACGCTAGCTAACATACACCATTTAGCCATTCAGGCGTTAAACACTTCTTATATAAGCTTGTTCCATTGAATGGCTTTTGAATGTTTGAGCGTATGTGTTAAACATGGAAACATTGGTAAGTATTCCTGCAGCAAGCATTAACAATGTAAGCGAAGAACCTCCAAAGCTTATAAAAGGAAGGGTGACACCAGTAATAGGAAGAAGACCTGTGACAGCCCCAAGGTTTACAAATACTTGAACAGCAATCATAACGGAAATACCGATAGCTAACAGTGCTCCAAAAGGATCACGACACTTAATAGCTGTTTTTAATCCTTTAAAAATAATAAAAAACAGTAGCCCCAATACAAGAAGTACACCCCAAAATCCCAGCTCTTCTGCGATAATGGCCATAATAAAATCCGTATGTGATTCAGGCAAGTAGCCCGTTTTTTGAATGCCTTGTCCTAACCCCATACCTAATATTCCTCCGTTTCCTATAGCCACATAAGAATTAACAAGTTGATATCCATCGCCTTGTTGATTTTCAAAAGGATGCAAGAATCCGGTAAAACGAGCCAAACGCCCCGGAGAAAACAAAAGATCCATGTTTCCGGTTACTAATAAAACGGCTAACATAACAAGTGTTCCAATTAGCCCTAATAAACTAATTTTTAAAATAGATTTCTTTGAAATCCCTGAGCATAACACAATAGCTGCAACTGTTCCTAAAATAAGCAAGGCTCCACCATAGTCAGGCTGCAAGATAATTAAGAAACAAATAAAAAGCACAACCACCATAGGTGGAAGAATCGACCTTTTTAAATCATTGATATACTCTTGTTTATTTGCAAAAACAGCGGCTAAATAGATAATAAGCGTTAATTTTGTTATTTCTAACGGCTGAATAGCAATAGGCCCTATTTTAAACCAACTTTGTGCATTACCGGCTGTATGTCCAAAAGCTAAAACTAAAATAAGGAGTGAAATAGCGACACCTAATAAAAATTTTAATACTGCTTTTTCTTGATAAATTTTATATGGTACGATAGCTGCTAATGTGAAAAGGATAAAGCCTGCTATAAGAGCAAGCTTTTGTTTTTTATAAAAATAATCCCCAGATACACCATAACGGCTAATTGCTGTTACCATGCTGGCACTATAAACCATAATTAAACCGATCAGGCTTAGAACAATTAACGCAGCAATAAATTTGTAATCGTAACATTTTAGAATTTTTTTGAACATAAAAAACTCCTCCTAAAAAACCCACCTAATAACGGCTATATACAAGAGAGAAAATAAAAAAATACACATATATTTCAATACTTTTATACGAATCTTTAGGTCTAAATTTATCTCTTTAGCCATTTTTTTATTAGTCATTGTATTACCTCACATCCTGATCAAACATATAAGCTTTTGATTGAAAGCTTATATTTAATACTAGTCCCATCAAAAACATCGTACTCATTAACGCACTTCCCCCGTAGCTTATAAACGGCAGTGGTATTCCCGTTATCGGAAGAAGTCCTATACACATGCCCACATTTTCTAAAACATGAAAGAAAACAATTGAAATAACGCCGGTACAAATGTATGTAGAGAATTGATCTTTCGTATGAAATGCGACGGTAATAATTTGGTAAATCAGCACCATAAATAAGAAAAGAATAAGGCTAGTTCCTAAGAAGCCGTAACTTTCTCCAATTGCACTAAAAATAAAGTCTGAATGTTTTTCGGGAACATATACTGAAAATTTTGATGTATCTCTTCCTGAAATGGATCCGGCACCTATTGCTTTTAACACTTGCATATAGTTGTAAGACAAGCTGCCTGCATAAGATTCTGGATCAAACCACGCATAGATACGATCAAACTGATAGGATTGAACGTGCAAATATTTTTCCAATATTTTTGGGTGGTTCAAAACCATATATAAAATACCTGAAGCGATTCCTATAATTGAAGTAAAGGTAGGAAGAATGAGCTTAAAACTGACTCCTGAAACGAATATCATGACAAAGAATAAAAAGATCATCACGAGTGCCGTTCCTAAATCGGGCTGCTGCATAATAAGAAGAATAGGGACCGCTAACGTAGCTCCTAGCTTTCCAACGAGTAAAACGTCGCTTCTTATATCTCTTACGCGAAATTTTTCGTTATGATTTCGTATCACTTTACTAAATGCTAAGATTAAAGAGATTTTTGTGAACTCTGACGGCTGTATCGATCCAATACCAGGAAGGACGAACCAGCTTTTTGCACCATTTTTGACAGGAGCAATACTTTGGGGAGAAACGATGAGTAAAATAAGGATAAAAATATTTAGCCCATAAAAGAACCATGTGAATTGGTCCCACTGATCTTCATCAGGCCTCATGGTGATGAAGATAATCCCAATACCTACTGCGTACCATTCAACTTGTTTAATTACGAAGTTTGTAGAATACTGTCCTGTTTTTTGCGCGTTATAAATAGCTATACAGCTAATAATAAAAAACAGCAGCAGTGTAAAAGCAAGACCATAATTAAAGCCTTCTGACTTCTTGCGTTCCATGTTTAAAACACCTTTTCTTTATTAAATTTCTATTCCAATCACTGAATATAAGGTTCTCTAATGTATGTTAGAAAAATATCAATAAAATAGATTTCTTCTCACGATCTATCACAAACCTCCAATCTGTTTTAACTGTGATTTTTTATATAAAAGGTCTACCATACGATAGCCTGTATAATCAAAACGTTTATTAGCCCTAATTTAGTGAACAAGACATTTTTTTGACTTCAGCTTATTTTTTTTATTAAATACTATAAATTTTCCCTAAGGAAACTTTTGGAGCATAAGAAACCCTTTGAAAATAAAATTTTGACTTAGAACAAACTGAAATGTCTACATGTGTTAGCAGTTTATATATTAGAATCCTAATTTATCTTTCCTAAGAGAAACATTTTAACATTAAGGAAAAATATTTGTCTAATAAAAAACTTAGAATTTAACTACAAACTGAATTACTTTGGTTAAATTCGGTTAGAAAACTATGATGCAACTAACTCTTTTTACACTAAAAAACTGACCATAATGGTCAGTTTTTTAAGGTTAATAAATAAGCTATTTTGCTTACTTCTCATATCGTTTGTAATTTTATCATTAAAAAATGAAAAATAAGTGAAAAGAGAAATATTAATACAAATAAGTTAAAAAATATTTAAATTTGTATAAAATTCATGTTATTCATGAAAATATTGAGAAAGAATGTTCTTTGAAATTTTTAATGTTAACTTTTATATAAAAGCTGTGATTGTTTACAGAATGCAAAGTTTTTTTGAAAGCACCTTTTTATTTTTATGAATATTGAGCTTTATGATACGATATGAAGTGAACTTTTTAAATGAGGGTCTATATGCAAAAAATTAAAGGTAAAAGGATAAAAATTAGTATATTTATGCTGGGATTAGGGATTATTTTTTTTCTGTTTGCCGGGAAAGAGCTTGTGGTAAACGAAAAGCCTGTAAAATCTGACGTGATTATTGTGTTAAGTGGTGATAATGATCGACTGGAGAAAGGAATTGAATTATATAAAAAAGGCTATGCGGCTCATTTAATCCTTTCGAATGGTCAAGAGAATAATTTTTATCATCAAGCCAAGGACTCAGGAATACCTGAGGATTCAATTATATTAGAAAATCACGCTACAAGTACTACGGAAAACGCTAAATTCACAAAAAGGCTAATGATGAACTATCATTTTCAATCCGCTATCGTTGTTTCTTCCAACTATCATATGAAAAGAGTAGAAAAAAACTTTAATAAAGAATTTAAGGATACCCAAATACAATTAACCTATTGTTCTAGTGGAAGTCGCTATTATAATCCACAGAGATGGTGGGAAACTGCTTTAAATAGAAAAGTTACCTACACAGAATACGTCAAGCTTATTGGCAATTATTTTGGTTTTAGCGGAAAGAAATCTAAAGAATTATTAAGAGAATTTATCTAAAAAATTGCAAAAAAGTCCATAGGGGATGCCTCTATGGACTTTTTGCTTTTTGAGATGACGAGGAGTAGTTCAACATAGTCCTGTGATGATAGATTATTTGTTTAATATAAAGGAAAGCATAGTGCCCCATATAAAGATTACTAAATAGAATAATCTTTGCAGCAGACCGGTAGGCATAGGAACAAAAAATACAAGCATAATGAGTATGAGGATGACTAGTAAGGAGACTAAACAGCCATAAGTCCAATACTTGCCGCTGGTTAAGGAGGATGCATATATCCATAGACCAGCTAAAACAGTGATCATGCCAAGTTGAGCGAATATTGAATGCCAAAATAAATTTATATCAGCCGGTATAAAGCCTGAAACAACGTTACCTAAAGCTAATATAAGAATAAAAGCTGTTGCTAGCTGGCTTTTTCTTGTTTTCTTTAGACTTTGTGAAATGTACAAAATGCCAATTGAAAGTGTTAATCCGTTTATAATAAACAATACGTTCATCCAGAAATGGTGAGGAGAGCAAATGTCATGAGGTGCAATTGAATAGGTGTAGGTTCCACAAGAAGTTACGCCAAGATCACTCATTGCGTGATGTAAAAAACTGTAGGGAGCAGTTGAAGTCAAAATAAAGAAAGGTTCAACTAAAAAATACAAGCAAGTAGCAAACCAGCTTAAAATGCCAACCTTTTTCGATATATACAGAATCATCACCTCTTAAAAAGTGTTATATACGAATTGTATATCCAAATAATGTTAAATAAAATGGTCTTGAAGCCTATTTTTATGTAGGGCTTGAGGTTGATGCGAGGAAGGAGGACAAAGTGTTTAAGCTTGAAGGTGCTTAGGAAAAGACCTCTTTACTAATGTTTTGTAGCGGTAAAGAGGTCCAAAAGCTGCTTAATTAAAAATGAATAACTGCTGATTATGCACCCATACGTAAAGTTAATGTATTCCAAATGCGGTGACATTCAAGACATTTTCTCTAGAATTTTATAATCTGATGTTTTTTGAATATCTACATCATATTCATGTGCAAATCTTTCTAATTCCCTAAAAACATTTGGTGGATTAAATAATGCTATTCGCATATTCCAGCCGTTTTCTACTTGTACTACAGCCAATTTTGCTTTCCAACTTAACCTTTTAAATACAATTCTTTTAATGTCCATTGGTTTAACGGTTTTTGCATATACTTTAAACCATAATATATATGTTCTATAGGTTAAAGCATCTTTGTCTATCTGAAATTCATATCTTAGGAAAAGGGAAAGAAATGAACAGAGGATAGCAAAAAGAAGTAAGAAGGCAAGTACTTTATATTGAATTGCTTGAATGAATAATAAAGCATACAAAAGTAATAAAGCAAACATGATAGTTTTTTGAGCGGTAGCTTTAAATAACATAGAATCTCCTTTCTTTAGTAAATAAGCCAATTGGTTTTTTCTATGATATTATTTAAGTGTTAATTTAGGTTAGATTTATATTGGGAGGTCTTTTACATGTATAATACCATTTCAGATTTTATCAAAGAATGGAACAGCGAAGCCATGCTAACTCAAAAAGTTTTGGATAGCTTAACAGATGATTCGTTGAAACAACAAGTTTGCCCTGAAGGACGTACGTTAGGAAGAATCGCTTGGCATTTTACAACAAATATTCCAGATTATCTAACTGAATTTGGAATGAGCATAGATAGAATAGAAAGTACAGCAAGCGTTCCATCTTCAGCACAGGAAATCGCTATAACCTTTAAAAATGTAAGTTCTCACGCTGCTAAAATCATTGAACAGCAATGGACAGATGAATCTTTAGGACATACGCAAGAAGCGTTCGGAAGAACCCAATCAAATGCCACAATCTTAATGGGACTAATCAAGCATATTGTTCATCACCGAGGTCAAATTACCATTCTGATGCGTCAAGCAGGACTGAAACCCCCTGGAGTTTATGGGCCTCCAAAAGAAGATTGGGTTCATTTAGGTGTGGAAAACCCACCGCTTTAATAATATCAGGTAAATAAAAAAGAGGCTGTCCATAGAAAATACTATAAAATTTTTTCTCAGGCAGCCTTTACATAAAACCTAATTAATCAGTTAGTACTTACTCTGAAAAAACTTTTGAGTACTGCACAACACCTTGCATATTTTTTAATAATCCCTCTGTTAACTCTAAGGTCATAAAGAATTCTTCAGGCACGTCAAAATGTTCTTTCTTATCGCTGTATTCTTCATTTTAAAAGGCGCTTTTCACAACTTTTTCAGTTTTATTATATTCTTCAGTGAGTTCTTGATTAATTAAGATATCCATAATTAGTATGTATATATTTTATAGTGTTATATTTTATGAGTCCACTTTTAATACATAATATTTGTAAATTTTTATGGTAAAATATACTATATATGTTAAATTGGATTGTGTAAAGAAGGGATAATATCTGATGTTAAACTTATTATTTATATGTTTAGTAAGCTGCTTCATCATTTATATTGGGAAACGTGTATGGAAAAAAGGTAGTACTAATTTTATTGCTGGGTATGGAAAGATATTTACACCTAAGGATGAAAAGCAGCTCGCTAAAGGAATTGGGCTTATTATTATGTTGTTTGGCTTTGAATCTATGATATTTCCTATTCTCTCTTTGCTCTTTGAAGGGATCGGCTTTTATTATGGATTGCTGGTTGTGTTGAACTTCTTCGCTTTATTTGGGCTTATGATAAAGGATCAGGTGCAAAGAGAAGCCTAAAGGGGGAGAAAACGATCAATAAAAATATTCGGCTTATGATTGGTTTAATCAGCACTATTATCCTGTGTTTTTATGGAGTAAGAAGTTTATTCATACATGAAACAATACCGTTTTCTTCTTATCTCTTTGCGGTAGGTGGAGCTATTTCTAGCATTGCTTCATCTGGGAATTAATAAAGAAAGATGCAGCTTAGATTGAAAGAAGTGATGATGTGAAAAGACGACGGATTTCCTGGTGTATAGCTAATATAATTTGGATCATACTTTTTGCTGTAGGCACAGCTGTTATCTGGACAAGAGAAGTGGATGGAGCGGGTGTTACCCAAACACCGGAGCTGAAATTGTTCGCATTTATAGCGTTGCTAATTGCATTTATTTTCCCTTTGATTATTCAAGTTATATGGCTAATTATTAATTTTAAAGTTAGTAAGCATGTACTATAGAAAATAGGAATAATGTTATGGAATAGAGAGGGATGATGTGTATGCAAAGCAAAAAATGCTCTAAATGTGATTCAACTCTAATCAAAGCTCGTATTCAATCATCACCTGGTACAGTAGGTGTAAATAAAACACCGAGCAGCGTATTAAATAACAATCACCATTACAGCGAATTAATACCTTATGTTTGTTCAAGCTGCGGTTATGTGGATTTTTATGTGGAGGAAGCCGGAAAGTTTTTTTAATAGAACTTTTAGGATTGTTCGTTTTCGAATACATTATGATACGTCACTGAACTTGGTATATCGCCTAATATCAATTTTAATCAAGGGGTAAGGAAAATGATTTTCGGAGGCTATTATGAAGAGAACACTTAGTTTTCTGTCAGTAGTTTATTTAACCGTTCTAACTGCATGTAATCAAGAAAGTACAGGGGAAAATATAGAGAGTTCTTCTGCTATCATTGTTGTAGTTGAAAACAAGGAATATAACGGAACAGAAGATAAATTAGATCAAACACAAGAAATAGGAGACCAAATAGGAACCATAGAAAAGAAAACTAAAGCAACTACGATGCCCGAAGGTAATAATCAATCAAACTATTTTACAGTTGGTTCAGAAATCTATTCAGTAAAAGGAACAGAGGATTATATTATAGTTAAAGATAAAGATCATAAAAGTCAGTTAATGAAAAAGGTAGCCCAAAAAAGATGAGTATTATTTAAGTTGACTACTTTATCTTTCAGAAAATACGTTCTACGTGAGCGTATTACATATATCAAAACCTAATTATAGTAAAACAAAAAAATTTTAAGAGGTCGAAAGTGAATAAAAAAATTCGATGGGGCTTAGCTAGTTGTATAACAATTATAGGGGCGTTAAGTATATATTTTTTGTTCTTTTCTTACGATAAGTTTTATGTAACAAAAGACGATAATATGTTTAACACAAAGCTTTTAAGTGATACATATGGAAAATATGAGTGCACAGAGATGGCTGATCAAACAAAGTATGACTCTAAGAAATATTTTAGAGCCTTTGGTAAAACACAAAATGGGGATTTTATTTATGCTATTAAAGGTGATCCTAAGCATAAACAAGTGCTGCTAATTGAAAACACCGAGATGCCTGCGTGGTTTTTGTACTCGCGTCAATAAAGGTGCTAAAGTGTCTGTAAAACCCATTATGGTAGGTAAAGATGTTGCATCATTTTTCTTTTGAAATATATTTCGAATACAGAAGGGGCTGTGTTATGAAAAAGTGGTTATACTTACCTTTTATTCTATCTTTGGTTATTCTATGTGCAGCATGTTCAAGTTTAATTTGGAAAAAACAATACGCGGATTCTCCACCTAAAGAGTTATTGTCAGATGGAGAAGAATATTTTATTTTGGCAGTAGGAGAAGAGATCGATCATCCAGAGGAAATAATGGGTTTAAAACAAGTTCGATATTTTTCTTCGTTGGAAGAAGTAAAGAATCAATATCCAGACTTAAAGGTAGAAGGCAGCCCTTTCTTTATTATTTTTAATGATAAAGAAGTCGTTTTAAGAACTTCAGAATTAAACAAAGCGATACGTTTTGTAGAAGAAAATTACTAGATACAAAAACAAATAAATTTTGTATCATCTTTTCCTCCTACAAAAAATGTATAATAAACTCCATTACGTTCATCTTCAACATTCATTTCCAAATTAACTCTCTTCTCCAAATCTAATTTTTTAACTAAACGCTTAAAAACTAATAAAAGACACCAAGGAAACATAAAGCACCTTGGTGTTTTTATGTTTAATAATAGCTCATATGACAATTATAAAATACAAAATATAGAAAATATAATAACATATGTTTATTGTTGGGGGACAAAAAATGTTTGGAGGAAAAATATGAAAAAGTTCTATCTTGGTTTGTTTATTATGTGTTTGGTGTTTATCATCTCCGCTTGTTCAAAAACGGAATATGTAAACAATGTTGAGTACTTAAAATTACAAAAAGCAGAGGTAACGTTAACAGATGATAAAAAAATCGTTGGGGAAATGATAGTACCTGATAAAAAGAATAAAAGTAAAAGTATCGTTCCAATGGAGTTACGCTATACATTTACGATGGAAAATACGTCTAATAATATTATGGCTCTCTCTGATTCTGCTAAAACAAACATTCGCATAGAACCAGATAAGGAGTTAGTATCAGCTGTAAAGGAATCAATTGGTTCAAATATTTATAATATGGATAACAATAAGTTAGGTATTGGTATGAGTATAGGAGAAATTCCATCTAAAGGAACAAGTAAATTTACTCTTAGTTATACCTTAGGAGCAAAGGAAAAAAATAATGAATTACCTCTTTTGCCAACTGAAGAAGAACTAAAAAAGCTACAAGCTAATGCGTTAAAGGGTACACTCATTATCTCCCAAGATCACAAGGATATTGCAAAGTTTAGGTTAGATTCAAGCCAATAAACATGATTATAAGTTTAAATAGATTAATAGCTCGCTAATTCTGTATATCGTCAGCGTTAGCGAGCTATTGTTTTTATATTTATACGCTTGTATGTGGATTTACTTTTCCAAAAAATAAAATTGATTAGCCTTACTTATTTGGTTACGATAAGCGCTCGAATAATTTCATTCCAATAGTATTTGAAGTTTTTGTCACTTGTATTTTTTTGCATTAGAACGGTTGATTCCTTTGTATTCTCTTTTTTTATAGACATTATGATTTCCCCTTATCTCTTTATATTTAGTATGTTGTGGTTTGATTTACCATATTTTATAATGAAATTAGCAATCGTTACAGATGAACATTACGATTGAATCAATCGAAATATCCGATTATACAGAGGTGAGGAAAATCGAAATAAAACAACTGATTACATTTAAAACAGCTGCAGAAAATTTAAATTTTACATATACAGCTAAAATTTTGAACTTTGCTCAATCAAGCGTTACCGCTCAAATAAAAGCTCTTGAGAATGAACTTGAAACTCCTTTATTTGAACGTCTCGGAAAGCGCTTGGTTTTAACAGAAGCAGGTAGAGAATTCAAAAGGTACGCCGATAAACTGATTCAATTGACTAAGGAAGCAAAAAACGCTGTAAGTGGAGTGGAGGAGCCCGCAGGTACGCTTATCATTGGATCTTCTGAAAGTCAGTGCACGTATAGATTGCCTCCAATATTAAAAGAGTTCAAGGATCAATTTCCAAAGGTTAAAATGATCTTTAAGCCCATTTACTCTCAAGAACAAACGAGAGCGCAGCTACTAGATGGCACTCTTGATATTGCCTTTACATTGGAGCCTATTCAGCATTACGATGCAAATCTACATACGCAATGTCTTGTTGCAGAAAACCTAAAAATTATAGCTTCTCCTCAGCATCCTTTAGCTAATAAAGCGGAAATCTACTTAGAAGACCTTGAGAATGAGACTCTTTTGTATACTGAGTCGGGTTGTTCATACCGGGTAGTATTGGAAAACTTGTTTCGTGAGGCGGGTATTTGCACATCAACTAAATTTGAATTTGTAAGCGTAGAAGCTATTAAACAGTGTGTAATGTTAGATTTAGGTATTGCCATACTACCGGAAGTAGTAGTAAAAGCGGAAGTTGAGAAAGGTATATTAAAAGAATTAGCATGCACTAAAGTTGATACACCTCTTTACACACAAATGTTTTGGCATAAAGATAAATTCATGTCTCTTCCTTTGCAATCTTTTATTCAATTGGCTTGCAGTACTTTTGGTTTAAATTATATAGGTCTCGAAAGTAAAAAACTCTAGGTGCGTTATGCTGACTAAAGAATTACACAGGATACATAAAATAATCTAATATCTTTCCTAATAAGATAAGAGATGAAGGAAATCTTCATTCCTTCGCTAATATATAGATGAACCTTAATAATCTAGATTTTAATTGGTGAAATCTGAGTTAGGAGTTGATCTAATTTGAAAATGGGAGTAAATCAAATTGAACTAAATGGTTTAACATTTCAATATCGAGAGGCGGGCAAAGTTTCGGCACCCGCTATTATTGCACTTCACGCTTTGGGAATGAGTGCAGAGTCTTGGGATGAAGTAGCAGCTGTATTAGGGAAGGAATATCGGTTTCTAGCTTTAGATCAGCGAGGACACGGTGGAAGTGAGAGAACTGACGCGTACACGTTTGAACTCATGTGTGATGACTTGCTTCAGTTTGTAAATGCGATGAATTTGGAGCGCTTTACGTTAATTGGGCATTCTATGGGCGGTACGGTGTCCTATCTTTTTTCTGAAACATTTCCAGAAAGGGTAGATCAATTGATTGTTGAAGACACTCCTCCACCTTTTACAGGAGAAAAGTTCGAAATTCCTGCCAAACCGCCTGGTTCTTTACCGTTTGACTGGGAGGTTGTACCTTCAGTTCTTCACCAGTTAAACAACCCCAACCCTAAATGGTGGGGAAGTCTTACAGAGATAATTGCACCTACTCTCATCATAGGAGGAGGATCCAGCCATATTCCTCAAGATAAATTACAGGAAGTTTCTAAGCGCATTCAAAATTGTAAATTAGTAACGATAGAAGGGGCTGGACATGAGGTGCATACAGGAAACTTATCCTCTTTTTTAACTGCTGTGAAAAGCTTCCTTGATTCGTGACTTTCTGGAGCTTTTATTTAATTTGAAAGTTTGGTGAAGTAAATAGAAAACAAATAAAGAGCCTTAAATAAGGCTCTTTATTTGTTCTTATTCTTTTACGATAGGAACATTCTTAAAAAATTGTTCTCGAATAGCTGCCGATTTAACTGCTTTATTAATCTTCTCTTTATTATTATCTATAAATTGCTGTGCTTTTTCTTTATCAAATAACTCATTGCTATCTGGTAAAGTTTGAATGTTTTTGGAAATGAATTGTTTCATTTCTTCTCTAGGTACTGAGAATTTCTGATCATCTATTTTAAAACTGTACCCTTCAGCATTAGGTATTAGTATCGTTAAATAAATAGCATTATAAAGAAAGTTTTTCTCTAGTGTATCCTTACCGCCGAGCCAATATTTTAATATTTCATCTTCTGATAAAGAGTCCTCTTTAGTACCATACATTATTTTTGGTGTTTTATTATGTAAATTAATTTCTTTAAACGTTTCTCCTCCAGGCAATGCTCTTACGATAGCTACTACGTTAGAATTATCTCCAACATAAGTTCCGCTGTGGTCTTTAAGATCTTTTACATCAACAGTGTTAATGCTTGTGACTTCTTCTTTTGAAGAACAGCCGGTTATACCTACAAGGATTAATAAGATTAAACAAAAAAGCACCTTAAAATATTTCATAAAAACCTCCACTTTCTTACTGTAATACCCTTATGTGGATATTTCGCGAATTATCAGTGTATCGTAAATATGATGTTTTGAAAAGATGTAGGTACTTTTGTACAAAACACCCTTTGCTATAGGAGACGTTTTGTCTACTGTAAGTAGAAGGAAGGAACTTTGAAACATGAAAAGACCCCAAAGCTTTCTTAAAAAAGCGCTTTGAAGTCTTCATATCTCATGTTTTACTTTTAGGAACTAATCCCTACAATTGATTCGATAATTTGTGCCCAGTCCTCACTATGGACTTCATGTCCTGTACGATCAAGAGCTATTAAATTAGCATGAGCAATAGCTTTTGCAAGAGCAAGTCCATGTTCGTATGGGAGGGCCGGATCTTCTGTTCCATGAATAATCAGTGTAGGTATAGTAATTTCACTCAATCTGTCATAATATTGGCCTCCTCCTTGAAGCAAAGCATGGTTAAATCTACTCGGCAGCCGTTTGGCGCGGGCAGCTTCTCTTTTTGCTAGCTTATACATTCTTTTCTCTTCATAAGGTTTTGTTCCACTTAAAATTTTCCATCCACCTGCAAGGTAGGGAACAGTCTCCTCTTGATTTGACCAGTCTATGGAAGCGCTCTTCGTGTGGTAATCAAGTATCCGCTGATCCATTGGGGGCAATTTTTCCGCCTCCTTTCCAAATACGCTTGATGCAATTAAAGTAAGGGAGTCTATGCGATCCGGATATCTAAGAGCAAGGATTTGTCCTATCATCCCGCCCAAAGACATTCCAACAATATGAGCTTTGTCTATAGAGTAAGCATCTAAAACACCAATTGCATCGTCAGCCATATCCGTTATTGTATAGTTAGACGTACCGGGTGGATAAGTGGTAGACCGTCCTAAATCACGATGGTCGTAACGAATAACAAACCTCTCATGTTCAGCGAGGCGAAGACAGAAGTCTTCATCCCACCAATCTAACGAAGACATTGCTCCCATTATTAAAAGTACAGCGGGATTCTTGGGGTTTCCAAAACTTTCTGTACAAATCTCAACGTTATCAATTTTTATTATCTCTTCATTCATTCGTGTACCTCCTTTTAAGTGTTAGAGAAATGAAAAGCAGTCCTTTATTCAGTTCTCTAACATAGGGATATTTCCTTTTGGAATTTTATTTAGGAAATCGATTATTCTACCTATCTTATCTCTTTACCTTTTTACTAAAAAGTAAAATATAACGTTCTTGAAAATGCAAGTCCAAACTTGTTGAAGACTAGGGGGATTCAGTTTTTGCTGTCTGTAACATATTGATAAGGCAGGAAAGTTGAATGCATGTATGGAAAAATACTTATGTGAGGTGAAATAAGAATGAATGATTACTATGGAGAAAATACCTTTTAAACTTTAATTACATTTTTTCATTTATTACAACTTGATAGACTAATATACATATACAGGATTGCTGAATTCCTGTGCTATTGGTGAGCATATGAATTCAACGTTCTCATGAGGAGATGCATTATGAAGAGGTTAATAAATAAAATTGGGATTGTTACTGGTGCTAGTCGGGCAAAAGGTATTGGTACTGAAATATGCAGGGAATTAGCTAGAGAAGGCGCAGATATTTTTTTCACTCATTGGTCAAAGTATGATCGTTTAATGGATTATTGCAATGAGGATGATTTTAAATGGTCGAAACATCTTATGGAAGAGATTCGCAGTCTGGGAGTGCGATGTGAATCAATGGAATTGGATTTATCGCAACCCGATGCACCAAGAAAGCTGCTTGATGAAGTTCAAAACAAACTAGGGTCTCCATCAATCCTTGTAAATAATGCAACACATTCTGTGGACGTAGATTTTCGTTCTATAGATGCTGATACGCTTGATGCTCATTATAACGTGAATGTTAGAGGGACGTGTCTTTTGACTGTTGAGTTTGCACGTCTAATCGAAGGTAAGCATGGTGGTCGAATTATTAATATGGTGTCAGGTCAAGATAAGTCACCTGAGCCTGGGAATTTGGCCTATGTTGCAACAAAAGGGGCTGTTTCTACGTTTACTAAATCAGTTGCTATTGAATTAGCACCTCTTAAGATTACTGTTAATGCTGTAGATCCTGGACCAACTAACACTGGCTGGATGAGCAGTGAGTTAAAAGAAGAGCTACGGCCAAAGTTCCCGATGGGTCGACTTGGTGAGCCACGGGATGCCGCAAAATTAGTTATTTTTTTAGCAAGTGAAGAAGCAGAATGGATTACCGGACAAATTATTCACTCAGATGGAGGCTTTTGGTGATTTAATATAGTAGCGGTCTTTCATTTTTTAGAGGATTTTTGTATGAAACAAGCAGTTAAAAGGATCTTCGAAGGAAGATTCTTTTTTTATAATGTAACGTAATGTGACGATAACCGATTTTCTCCACTTTATTAGTCAGTCCCAAAGGATTGTTGATGGGCTATAAAAGAAAAAGTACGGGCTTTTCTGAATCAGTAGTAAAATCAGGTATTTCATTTATGACGAATGCTTTATCATTTGCACTTATTGACGACAAATAGGATATATTCAGGGGGAATGTTTATATGTCAAGCTTTGAGGACGAAGAAGTGCTAACAGGAGGGAATGTCTCTAACGTTTATCGCTTGGGAGAAACTGTACGACGAGAACTAAAATCAGATAGCCATAAATTTCATAAGCTATTAAAGCATTTAGAGAACAAAGGTTTTAGTTATGCACCAAAATTTTTAGGCATTGATGAAAAAGGGAGAGAGGTCTTGTCATTTATTGAAGGTGAAGCTGGGAATTATCCTTTGAAGAAATATATGTGGTCTGATGATGTTTTAATAGAAATAGGGAAAATGCTCCGTCTTTATCATGATTCAGTGAGTGATTTTTCATTTGATGACAGCTGGAAATCAATAGATAACACTCCTAAACCATTTGAGGTACTATGTCATAATGATTTTGCCATATACAACATCATTTTCAAGCAAGAAAGACCCGTAGGCATCATTGATTTTGATGTTGCTGGGCCCGGGCCAAGAATTTGGGACATTGCTTATACTCTTTATACGTGCGTCCCCTTAAGTAGATTTTACCTTTCTGAAACAGGTGAGAAGATTTATTATAATTCATTGCACCATGCTCAACATAGAAAACAAAGAGTGAAATTATTTTTTGAATCTTACGGCGAAGAATTACGAGAAGGTTATTTGGAAGTGGTATTGCTGCGATTAGAGGGGTTATGTAAAACAATTACAAGAAAAGCCAGTGAAGGCGACAGGGCGTTCCAAAAAATGATAGACGAAGGACATCTTGAACATTATCAAAATGACATTAAATTTATTCGTGAACATAGGAAAGAATGGGCTTAAGGATAAGTTTTAATGGAAGAAGCAACACACTTTTATTAAAAAGCATGTCTATAACACCCTTTATGTAAATGATGGTTGTTATTCTTTGTAGAGGAGGACTTGTTATGCGAATTATTAATATTAGAGAACAGGTAGAGTACAAAGATAAAGCTATTGAATATATTCAGAGATTGTATTTAATAGATTAGCGATTAATTTTTATTTGAAATGTTTTTAACTGTTTGAATCAGTGAATAGCGGGTATAAGTTGATTATACAAGCGTAGTGCCCCCCAGGAACATGCATGTATATTTCTTTTTCTTACTTACCCTGTTTGAATCCTCATTTTATGGAGGGTTCTTTTTTTGTGTCTAAAAGATATAACTTTTTAAATTATATATATCAAACTCTTTAACATATATGTATTTTATACTCAATAAATCAATGCAACAAGAGCAATATAAGATGAAAGAGATTCAGTTGTTTTTAAGTTGCAGCAACAAAAAGGATCGTTATGCACTAAGAGCTAGCTTTTTATATGTGCTCTAGAAAGCATTATGTTGAGTAGGAATGAATGTAAGAGAAATTGCAGAAATACTATGGACAGGGATGGCCAAATTTTCGAAGAGGAGATAAAATTCAAGTTTTTTCTGCTGGAAGACAGCTTGATGGAAATGGTACGTTTATTCGAGCAGAAGGCGGATTTTTAGTATGGGAAGATAATTCAGGTAATAGAAATACGACTAGTTTAGAAAGTATCAGCGTTCGCAGATTAAGAAAACGCAATTGCTAATCATTTGGACAGGCTCTGATTTTATATAAATGAAAAAACGCCTTCAAGCTGATAAACTGGGTATGAAGTACCGAGCAATCACTTGGAGGTGTTTTTTTTACTCAAAACTGGTGACTCCGTTTTGAGTGTATTCATTAGGTAGCATTTTTAGAAATTAAATATTGCTAGAGTTCCTGCCTCACTAGCGGTACATAAACTAATTTATATAAAAGCGACTTACTCAGTTCGTGAGGGGAAAAGTAACTTTAATCTCTGTTCCAATATGTTCTTTACTTTCTATCTCAATTTCTCCTTTATGGAGGTTCACAATATTTTTAGCAATAGCTAATCCTAGTCCGCTTCCTCCCGAATCCCGTTTGCGGGCTTTGTCTACTCGATAAAACCTTTCAAAAACATGAGATTGTTCTTCTTGCGGTATGCCGATTCCATAATCTTTTATTCGAAGAATTCCCATATGCTGATTACTTTCTAAAAAGACCTCAATGACATCGGTACTATACTTTATGGCATTATCTAAAAAGATAATGATTACTTGTTTCAGCTTTAATTCATCCCCCTTGATAAACATTAAGTGGGAATTCTTATGTAGGATAATAGGTCGGTCATAAACTTGCATAAATTGAGTTGCAAGGGTTTCAGTGAGAGAGACAAGATCAACTGATTTTATGTCAACAGGTTCGGAATCCTCTAATTCAGCTAAACTCAACAGTGTTTTGGTCAAATTTTTCATTCTATTTGTTTCTAAATAAATAGCCTCAATTGCTTCTTTTGCTATCTTTTCGTCTTGTGTTCCATGCCTTCTAAGAATTGTAACAAAGCTGCTAATAACAGTCACAGGCGTTTTTAACTCATGCGAAGCATCGGAAATAAATTGCCTTTGTTTATCTGAGTTTTCTTTCAGTTTACTAATCATCCGGTTAAATGTAGCGGCCATTTTATACACTTCATCTTTTGTTTCAGTTTGTATACCAATCTTTTTCAGCGTTCCACTTTGTTCAATATCCTCCATTGTAGAGATCATTGATACAATAGGCTTCATAATGATAGCCGATAACCATCTGCCAGCTAGAAAAGAGAGAAGAACCGAAACAACGGTAACAGTCCCCATTATGGACAAAATAATATCTTTGCGGCTTTCTAGTCCTGATAACCGCTCACTTATTTCTAACGTGCCTATTACTTTGTGATTCTGATGAATCGGTACGTGAACTACTAAATTTTGATGTTCTTGAAAAGGTCTAAGTTCAAAGCTCTTTTCTGTTGAAAAAGTAGGTGAGATTTTCTGAATGAGGACTTTGTCGTTAGTGACTTGATTAATAGTTGTAGAGTTCGGTCCCACGATTCGAATAAAAGAGTGACTAGGCATGTAAGAGTTTAAAAGGTTTTTGTCTAGCGATAATGATTCAGAAATGTGGTATTTTTTCAACATTTCATTCGCATTTTTGAAGACTAAATGTGCTTCCATATTAACGGTCGTTTTCATAAATAAAAAAAATACAATCGTATTTACAATGAGCAAGCTGACTAACAGAGAAACTGTAATAAACAAGTTAACCTTGGTAGTAATTTTCATATGGTTCCTTTCTTATCACATATCCTACTCCTCTGACGGTGTGAATTAAGGAAGGGGTAATATCTTCTTCTATTTTCTTTCTCAAATGTCCAATATACACATCTACTACGTTTGTTTCTCCTTCATAATCATAGCCCCAAACGGTCAAAAGGATATTTTCTCTGCTTAATACGATATTTTGATTTTTTAGTAAATAAACAAGCAAATCATATTCTTTCGGTGTTAATATAATCGTTTTGTTTTTTCTTATCACTTCTCTGGTCTCTAAATTTACAGATAAATCTTCTATTGATAAATGAACATCTTTTTTTTCAGTAACTTCTTGAATGATAGCTCTATGACGAAGACTATTGCGCACTCTAGCTAACACCTCTTCTATTTCAAAGGGCTTGGTGATGTAATCATTTGCTCCATGATCTAGTCCCATCACTTTATCTAACGTAGTGTCACGGGCTGTCAAAAGAATAACAGGGAGGTAGGCGTTCTTTTTTCTAATTCTGCGAAGGACTTCGATACCGCTAAGTTCTGGAAGCATGACGTCTAATAAAACTAAATCAATGCTGTTATGTAAAGCAGCTTCAAGGCCGCTTTTTCCTTCATGCTCTACGAATACTTGGTATCCTTCATGCTCAAGCTCAATTTGAAGAGCTCTCGCAATCATTTCTTCATCTTCAACGATTAAAATACGGTTTTGCATGCAGGTTCTCCTTTCTCATCGTTCAAAATATAATAAACTTCATTTGGACAAGGGAAGTTCCTGTTTAGTTGGACCTTCCTTTTTAGTGAACCACTATAGATTAATACCTTTCATAAGACGGAAGGTTTCAAGAAGCAAAACGTTTAACCCTAGCCATACTCCTCCAAATACATATCCTGCTGCAATATCGCTGGGATATTGTATGCTGAGATACAAACGACTAATCGCAATAAGCAACAAAATAAGAATGGCTGCTAGTGGTGCTAATGTAGGAACCCATAATCTTTTAGAGTGTCGAACCAGCATAAACACAGCAAACCCATAAATAACAAAAGCCATTAAAGACTGCTCGCTTGGAAAGGTGTATGAAAGCTGTTCTATCAACGATTTTCTAATAGGGGAGAAATGGTGAAAAATTCGTCTTAGACTTTCTTCGTACAGCTCTCCGCCGCCTGCCACAACTACCAGAGATAATAATTCGATTTTTTTATCTCTGCCTTTCCATAAAATCCATACAAGTGTAAAGAAAATTAATGCCACCAGAACTTGCCTGGATCCGAGCATGAAAAGTATCCGCATTGGTACATTCCAATCTTTATTAAAAAGGGCTGATATTAATAGACTGGTTATTTTGTTAAAATCTCCAAACTCGTTTGCGATAAAGTCTTGCGTCATTCCAATCATAAGCAGAATAAACCCTAATGTTACTAATGCTGTAAATATAAAAACAAGACCTGCCCGTTTCCGCGTATGAAACACATTTACTATCCACTCGAGACAATTAATTGCTATCTTTTTAATCGTTACTTTGAACTTTTTATAAATGTAAATAGCAACCAACAAACTTACAGCTACGATCATCCCAATGACAAAATACTTCTTAATAGAATGATGAAACTGTTCCCACTGAGGTCCTAATAACTTTCCTAGAGTAATAAATGTGGTGACCCAAAGAAATGATCCGCTATAGGCATACAGTGCATACGTGCGAAAGGGAAGGCGAGTAATTCCTGAAAAATATCCTGTAATATGTCTAATAACTGGGAGGAAATAAGCAATAATCAACAGCTTGTTTCCATGTACACTAAACCATTTTGACATTCTTTCAATTCGCTCTGGCCCCATATGAAGGGTTTTTCCGTATTTATCAAAAAAAGGAGTCCCTAACTTATAACCTACCCCGTAGGCTATGGTCATTCCAACCATACTCCCCGTACCAGCTACCAAGATACTTCCCACCCAGCTTAAATGTCCTTGAAAAGCAAGAACCCCAGCGTAGCCCATAAGCAGTTCGCCTGGAAGAGGAAGCGCAAGAAGTTCCAGCATTAATGCTAGAAACAGCACGATATATCCGTACTGATTTATATAAGATGTGATAAAATCCATGGTTTATCCTTCTTTCATAGTATGTATCTAAAGCACAGTCGGTAAGGCGAATATGCTTACATGGGATTGAAATACAAAGATGAAAAAATTAATTTCACCTTTGTATTTCTTTTAATGTAGCATTATTTATTAAAAAAACTGGATTTTTCATTGATTTTTAATGTTATTTTTAGCCTATTTTTAATTACAAAACGTAGACTGAAAATGTGCTATTTGAAAGCTCAACTTAAGACTGTTTGTTTTTCTAATAAATAGTGTAAGGAGTTCCTAACCAATCTATGTAACGAAAAAGAAGAAAAGATATACCCTACAAATCGATTAAAAAGGGGAACTACCCATTATTAATTTTTTGTCATGCTTACTCTTTTATCAGTAGAGCAATTCTTTAATCGCCTAAACAAAACAACAAAAAGATGTGCTGAAAAGTCTAAGTTTCACCCCACAGCAAAAGCATACAAACTACAAGGAGGGAAAAGTCATGAATAATCGTGAACAGGATAAATACTTAATTCTTTCCGCTGCATTTGGAGAGGGGCATAAACAAGTGGCAAATGCGATAAGCGAGGCAGTAAATGACATGGTTGCTGATGCTGAGCCTATTACCATTGATATTATGGAGTGGGTTCATCCCAACCTTTATCCAATCAGCCATTATATTTATAAAAAAAGCATTAAGAAGTTTCCACAAGTGTATAGCTTTTTGTATAAAAAAACTCGTGTAAAAAATTCGTTTTCCGTTAAGCTAAATTCGATCTTTTTATCGGGCATGCAAACGGTGCTTAAAATCATACAGGAAATAAAGCCGAAAGTAGTGGTTAGTACCTATCCATTTGCCGCTGGGATAATATCGAAATTAAAAGAGCAAGGATTAATTGATATTCCGGCGATAACCATCATCACAGATTATACGGATCATTCTTATTGGATTCATCCCTCTACAGATCAATATATGGTAGGGTCTGCTCGATTGCGTGATCAATTAATTGCGTTAGGGGTAGAGGCGGACAAAATTAAAAACACTGGAATACCTGTACGGAAAAGATTTATGGATGTTCTTCCAACAGACCTTCTCTTAGATAAATATATGATCAATCCAAATATGTTCACCCTGCTCATCATGGGAGGGGGAGACGGATTTTTTGGAAAAGGACTTTCAACCTTTAAGGCATTAGAATCCATTTCCACACCGATTCAACTTTTTATAGTATGCGGTAAAAATAAGAAATTAAAAACACAATTAGAGTGGGAATTAAAAGACTCAAAGCATGACGTGAGAATTTTTGGATACTGTGAAAAGGTTGAAGAATTAATGGCTATTTCAGATTTAATGATCAGCAAGCCGGGGGGAGTAACAACCTCTGAGGCAATGGCGATGGGTTTGCCAATACTACTTTATCATTCGTTACCAGGACAAGAAGAAGACAATGCAGAATATTTATGTCGTTCGGGATTCGCACTGTCTGCACAGTCAGAAAAAGAGTTAATTGCGCAAATTGAAAATCTTGTCCGCGATTCAGTACCTTTAAGATGGATGAAACAAAGGATGAAAAAATATCAAACCAAAACATCATCCACGGAAGCTCTCCATGTCATTGTCGAAGCAGCAAGATGCGGTTCATTACGTAACGTAACAGATAGTAGAACGATACAAAAGCAAAAGGAGATAGAGGTGAGTATATAATATGGAGTTCATGATTTCTGCTATTATTTTTTTTATTTTATTATACACCGTTATTCCGTATTTCCTATCACGTAGCCTAGGAGTGAACGTAGTTAAAAGAGGAAGGGATTTATCCAAAATTGCTTTTACGTTTGATGATGGTCCGAATCCTGTTTATACCCTCATACTTCTTGATTTACTGAAGAAAAATGAGGTGAAGGCAACCTTTTTTGTGGTCGGTACTAAAGCAGAAAAGTACCCTGAACTGATTCAGCGCATGCATAGTGAAGGCCACTTAATCGGAATTCATAACTACGTACATCACTCCAACTGGTTTATGTCGCCTTGGAAGGTTAGAAATGGAGTTAAGAATACAGCCAAGGTGATTAAATCTATCACTGGAGTCACACCTATTTATTATCGACCGCCTTGGGGAATGCTCAACCTTTTCGATTTTATGAGAAGAGGTAAATATAAGATTATTCTATGGTCAATCATGGCGGAAGATTGGCGAACCTCTGGCGGAAGCGAAAAGATTAAAAAACGCCTAGCCAATATAAAAGGCGGGGACGTCATTTTGCTGCACGACTGCGGAGATACGCTCGGAGCAGAATCTGAAGCTCCAAGAAACACAATTAATGCGTTAAGAGATGTATTAAAGACAGTGAAAACAAAAGGATTCACTTGTGTCCGTGTTGATGAATTGGTAGAGAAACTATAGGTAGTAAGAGGATTAGAAGATTATCTTTATTAAAGCTTGCGAATGACATTTTAATTCTTGTCATTACCGTAACTAAATATCTTATCTGTTATAAAAAAAGAACCTCTATTTTAAAGAGGTTCTTTTTTATGGCCAGTAAAAAATATATGGTAATATAATCTTATATTGGATATATTTATAATTTTGCAGTTTATAAAATCTATGTTGAATCAGCAGTCAATTTAAACGACATCTATGAAAGTAGGGTAGTTCTTGAAAAAAGTTATTTTAAAATTCTTTGTATACTTTTTAATCTTCTTTGGAGGAAACTTAATGATTAATATTCTGTTCACCTCTAATTTTGATCTTTTAACAGCATTTTCAACCGCTTTTGGAGTTTCCTTTGGGATTACTATCTTCGGGTATTATACATATAAAAAAGGCAAGGAAGCGTAAAGTGCTGTGTTTTTGAGCCAATACATAAAAGATTTTAGTAGAAACTTAAATATCATAGTATTAAATTATAAAGATTTTGAGGTTTAAGATGGGAAATTTGTTGAATTACATTTATTTTTTTATTGCCATTTTAGTTGGCTTGTACTTTTTTATCACCAATAAACACTCCAGAAAGCCACTATTCATGCTGTTACTATCGATGCTTTTATTTTATAGCAGCGCGTATTTCTTTTACTATAAGACTTATCCAATTAACTTACTCAGTACATTATCCATACTTGTGTTTTGGTGGATCATTCTTTTATTACTAAGAGAGATTTATTCTAGAGAAGAAAATATTTTCTGGAATCTTTGTTTAATCTATGTAGCGCTATACCACTTATTGCACTACGTTTTTGATTCATTGGCTCAAAAGAACTTTTTGTATGAATTTATCTTTTATTTTTATACAAATGTAGGATTACTTCTGCTTGGCTTGTACTATTTCTTAAGAGTCTATAAAAATAGAATCGTGCATTAGAATGAACAAAGTTCCTTGGAGCTCAATGTCCACAATTCTTGTTGCGTTAAATTTTTATAACAGATTGCTTTGCAGAAAATCAATTATTTTCCATCATTTAATAAATATTATTGAATCTCATGGACGCCTTGTATATTTTTATATTATTTACCGCAATTTAAAAGAAAAAGGTGAGGCTGATATAATGGCTAAAACAATTCCATCCTTATGCATTTTGCTGGGGGCTTATGTTCTTATTGCATTCATCGACGTTTTTCAGGGAAACTATATGTTTCAATCGTTTTATAACCTAAAACAATATTTTGTAATTGCCCGTGGAGAAGATTATTTTTTGGTTATTTTATTTGCTTTGATATTCCTTACTGTTAGCATTTTTCCTGTTTTAAAAAAACAATAGCCTCCCTTGTCATGAAAGGGCAGGCTTTATTTTTTGTTTTATATATGCTGTAATCAGCAATAGGATGGGAATTGCTATATGAAAAGGGAGGTGCAATAAATAAGGAACAATTTTGAGTCCTTCATTTATATGAGCTTGGTAACTAGGAGCAATCATCAGTGAGGAGAAAAAAATAACACCGCCAATTAAATAAATGTTTGTAACAGAAGGTTTCATTCGAAACAAATCAGCCGCGCCAATCACTGCACAAAAGAAATAGATGGTTATTTTAACAAAACCTAAAATGACCATGAGAATAAGAATAAAGGTATCCAGTCTTTGAATAAAACTAGCTATGTTAATGTAACTCACAGCTGTAAGAGCCGGAAAAGAGGATCTTAAAACAGTCTCTGGTCCGAGTACACACAAAAGAATAATTGAATTAATGGTTAAGACCATTCCTCCTATTATGATGGCGGATAACCCAATTGTTGCGGCCTGACTTTTTTTATTTAAATAAGGAAGAATCATAGTAAAAGTAATCAATTCCCCGAAAGGTACAGTAATGCCAAGAGGGACTAACTCTTTTCCTATGTTTCCCCATCCATTCGCTAATACGGGTTGAAGATTCTCGACCTTGATGTAGCCTCCTACTATATACAAAACATTTAATATAAAAAGAGTCAGTAAAATAACAACAAAACATAAGCATGTAACTCGTGCGAATGCTTCTATTCCTAAATGAATACTATAAATCAGCACAAAGGTCATGCATATGCCCAGCGTAATAATCGATGTAACGTAGTAAGAAGAGCTAATTAGTAATTCTTCAAAATCACGTAGTACTCTTGAAGCAATATAAACAAAATATATAATATAACAAAAGCTTATAGCACCGCCTACGTATTTACCCCAGATTTTAATGAGGTAGCCAGTCAAAGGCATATTAGGGTATCTCTTATATAAGGAGATGTAGACTAAATACAGTATACATCCAAAAAAAGTAGCCAAAAGGGGGACCATCCATGCATCTTGCCTAGCAGCCTTTCCGATATCTAAAAGCAACGTACTGCCTAATATAAAGATAAACATCATACAAAATAATTGAAACCCTTCGATTTTTATTTTATTCAACGCTTTTTCAGCTCCTCATCTAATTTACCTCATAAGGATTTGTCCGCATTCCGGTATTTACAATACTGACGTTCACATTCATCGATACCTTCGCACTTGAAAATAGATTCTTCCAATTCTGTTTATGCTGACGCCAATAACTAGGGTTGGTTCGAGACAAGCTATCACCAAAGCCAAATATATCTGCCTTTTCTTTTTGTGCAATGCGAATAGTTTTTGTAATTTCCTTTTTCAGTTCATTTTGTACTTCTTTTTCCAACTCTTTTAATACCTTAGGGTTGTTTAAATCTTTTTGGCATGATGTTTCTGTAATTTCTCCCACGACGTTCAAATCTGTATGAATGAAAGGTTGCCCATTGCGGATTACGGTTTTTATTTGGCTTTTTATTCCTGTCGCTGTAACTGTGATATTCCCATTTATACTGCAAGGGAAAACAAAGGGGGTGCTTTTTACTTTAGACGTAACAAGCTGAACAGATCGAGCCTCATCGCCATCCAGCCATCGAACTAATTTTCCTTTTCTAAACATGGCTAATCCTTTTACCTGCATGGCACTTGGGCTGGTATTCTCTAAATTGCCTGCTTCTTCTGCCTTCTGAGAGGGCTTGTTAATGTTGACTCCAGGAAGAGATAGATCTTTTCCCTCACTCAAAAGCATAGAAATAACTTCATATGCTTGTACATTACTAACTATTCCGTACATTTTTTGATTGTTCTGGCTGGTACTTAGGATACTTTTGACTGGAGTAACCTCAAAAGGTTCAATAACACCGAGCAATTTTTCAGCAGTCCCATCACGTGCAATAAAAACTGGAATACTTGTACGAGCTTGTTTGCCTCGATCCAAAGCATCAAATAATAAGCTAAGGTCATCTCTTGCCAATTTTTCACCTATAATGATAAGCGAAAGATGTGAAGTGATATGTTCTCTTGGAATGACGACGGAGGCTTTTTTTAATGCCTCTACTAGTGTTTTGGCAGTTACTGTGTAGTTAATGACAGAAAGACCTTGTCCTCCTGACGAACTGCCCTGTGATAAACCACTTGGATTAATGATTTGATAGGTTACTTTATAAGGTTGTTCCAAATTTTCATTCTTATCAATTCCTAATCCTATAATAACTCCTATTTGGTTTAATTCTCGGTAATTCGAACATCCTGAAACGCATAAACAAATGGCAGCGATCCATAAAAGCAAAAGATAAGTTTTCATTTTTATCCTCATTCATCTTTATATGACGTCTATTTATTTTGATGTTTTTTCAAAAGAGATGGTAAAGAGAATCGAACTAAAGTATCCTTTTGCTCTTTAAAATCAAAGGGAGCAAAAGGGGAAAAATAGGGAATACCGAAAGATTTTAGACTACTTATATGAAGCCATATACATAAGGTCATAAGCAAAATTCCATATAAGCCAATAAATGCTGAAATTAGAATCAAGATAAACCGAAAACCACGGGCCGCATTGACAATGTTGGTAGATGGCAGTGTAAAACTGCTGATGGCAGAAATAGCAACAATGATGACAACAGCAGCCGATACAAAACCTGCTTCTACAGCTGCTTGTCCTAAAATCAGTGCTCCTACAATGGAGACTGCTGGTCCGATTGCTCTAGGCATTCGGATTCCGGCTTCTCGCAACATCTCAAAAGCTAGTTCCATCACTACCATTTCTATAATTGCTGGAAAAGGAACTCTTTCTCTTTGCGCCATTAAGCTGACCATTAATGTGTTTGGAATAAGTCCCTGATGATGTGTAATCAATGCTAAATAGATAGCAGATGCATACATAGAAAGAAAAAAAGAACCAAATCTTAATATCCTTAAAAAGGAAGAAATATAATAATTTTGATAATAATCTTCAGGCGACTGAAAAAATTGAGAAAAAATAGCAGGCGCAATTAATACAAAAGGTGTTCCTTGTACAATAATAGCAATTCGGCCCTCTAATAAATTTCCTACAACAGCATCAGGTCGTTCTGTATTTAAAAGAAGGGGAAAAATAGTGGTACTATCATCCCGGATAAATTCCTCAATATAGTTCGACTCAAGGACCCCATCTACCTTAATCTCTTTTAAACGTTCTTTGATTTCCTTCACAATACGTTCATCTGCATTCCCTTGAATATACATGATTCCTATATCTGTTTGGGTTACGCTTCCAATTTTCATGCTGTCTAAGCGTAAATTAGAATCCTGAATTCTAGCTCGTATCAAGGAGGTATTAGTCCTTAAATTCTCTGTAAAACTATCTTTAGGTCCTCTGACAACAGTTTGGCTGGTAGGTTCTGTTACTGCGCGGGACTGAAGTTTTTTTGTATTGCCAATGAAAATTTTAGAACTTCCATTCAGTAGGATGACTGTATCACCGGTTAAAACGGCTGACATAAATTCATGCCAATTCTCTTTTATAGTCAATTGAGATACAGTTAATATCTGGGGTATTTGTTCTTCTATCTCTTTGACGGTTACTACTTGATTACTTTCTTTAAGCCACTGAATAAGAGGCGTCATGATATTCTCATTTATAATATTTTCATTTGCTAATCCGTCAAGGTGAATAACGGCTGCTTTTAACGTTTTTTGATACGGAGACTCAACCATTCGAAATGATACATCAGAACTATTTCCTAATTGGTTTAACAGTCTCTCTATGTTTTTGTTTACATTATCATATAACGGAGTTGCCGAAGAATCTGTTGTCTTTTCTCTATTAGAGTTTTTCAGAAGATATTTTTGTCGCACGTTTTACCACCTTTTATATGAGTGAGTATTTGTTATACAACGAGTAACGTTATCATTCCTATAAAATGTAAAAAATATGCACGTGAGGAAAATACATAAAATAAAATGATAGGAAATGTATCTAACTTTGTTTTCTATTTTGTCGCATTAGTTGAATGTCAAAGTAAAGCTGAGGATTCTTTAGAGTTTTTAGAGGAAAATCAAAGCGGGTTAGCTAGTATTACTTTATATCCAGTGACAGATCAGAAGGTATTGTTCTAAGAGTTAAGTAATTGGAGAAAAAGCAGATCACACTTCTCTGTATATCTCATGTTTTTATGGGCGATATCGTACATTATGATAATTAAAAATGAAGTGAATATTCACATTGATTGATTCCAAAATTCCCAATGCAAAAGAATAAAAAGCCCTCTCTTAAGTTTAATTGCTTAGAGGTTGGGCTTTTGTATAGGAATATCTTCAGTATTATAAATGAATTTCTACGCTACTTTTCTCTTAAAGAAATGGGAGTTCTCTTTTATGCCTTAACAGTCTGTTTTTTTACAGGAATGTAGATATCAATCTCTTTATTTTCTGAGCCATAACATCTTTTATCATACAGTTCGAATTCCATTGATCCGTAGTGCTCATAACCCGATTCAGGGAACCATTCTGTAAAAACATAATTCCATGTGGACTGAATGGAAGAAGTAAAAGATTCTTCATTTGATTTTGGTGTAGTAAATACGGCATAGTCTAGTTCAGGAAAACTTCTGTAAACTGTTCCTTCAGGCGCTGAAGTACCTTCCTTTACTTCCATGCCAATTACATAAACAAACTCACCCGTTTCAGGATTAAAATCAGTGCAAATACCAAGCTCCGTGTTTTCTTTTAAGGGATTGGGGATTTTAGAGCCTAATCCCTTCTGCATGTACTGTTGCCAAAATTCAGGAATGTCTTTGTTATTCTGGCCACCCTCGTTCTTCGTTTTTAGCTCATATCCAATGACATAAAAAGCAGATTTAGTGACTAGTTTTGGTTCCATCTTATTTCCTCCTGACAAAAGTGTGGTAGTTAGGTAGGCTTTTCCCCGCAGCGGTCCAGATATTCTCCTTGCGTTACGGTATTGCTTCGGTGAAACATCATAAAAGTTTTTGAACGCTCTGTTAAATGATTCTTGATATTGGAAACCAACACCAAGTGCGATATCAATGACTTTTTCATCTGTGAAAAATAAGCGTTCTGCTGCGCGTGTAAGTCTTCGTTTCCTCACATAATCCATCACCGATTCTCCAACCATGGCTTGGAAGACACGGTGATAATGAAAAGGAGAAAAGTAAGCAATTTCTGCTAACTTTTCTAAAGTAATTTGTGTCTCCAAATTCTCCTCAATGTAATCTAGCGTTCTCTGTATACAAGTTACATAATTCATTTACATTCACCTACCTTACGTTCACTATAACAGCAAACAAATCGTTGTTCTTAACATTTTTTGCTATATTCAATTAGATGAGGGTAGTTTTGCAATATACACCTCTAGATGTATAGTCCTAAGGTAATTTTAATGCTAAAATTTTCTATGTAAATTAATGGAATTAATACATTGGTAAAGGGAGCGTTTGAATTGAAGAAACTTTATTTTAGCTTAATGATTATTTGTTTATTAGGTGCTTGTTCTTATCAGGAAAGTACAAAAGAAGTTAGTGAAGAAATTGTATTACCAACTTCTATATTTAGTTCATCGAAAAATAATGCTGTAATTGATGAAAAGGAAATGAAAGAAAGTATAAAGACTTACTTAAATACTAACGAGGATTTATCCAATATCAGTGATCAATTTGAAGAAATGATGGATTCTGATCAACAGCTACCTAAAGCTGAAGCGAAAAAACTTGAACAACTAAACGATCTGGTCAAAGAAAATGATCGTAACTTTTCCACATATATCTCGCACAATACTTTACCAGAAGGATATAAAAAAGAGTCAGAGAGAATTAGCCGCTTTATTATGGGTTCCAATCAAATTTTGGATGAACTGGATCAAGCCATCGATGACATGGTTGAGCATATGAGCGAAGGAGATTTTTCTGAAACAGAAATTGAGTCACTTATGAATAGAAATGAAGGTGTAAATGGAAGGGAACAGAAAAAGATAGAGAATTTTCTAGATGACAACAATATTGATACAAAAGCTTTTGGACGAAAGAGTTAAAACAATTTAATAGATTTGCTTTGGTTAGGGGGAGTTTACTATTGGAGTAGTTAAGTCTACAAATAAACTTGCATTTTCTATTATCTATTTAGTCTTCGGTACAGCTTTGGGGATAATAGCCAAATATTTAGATACTATTGCAGGTGTTGATGGAAGCTGGTGGATGAATATTCTGCCGTATTTTGGGGATTTGTGTTCTAGGGCCGGTATTTGGGTCCTGATTGCTACCCTTATAGCCGCGTATAGTAAAACCAAAATTAGTGGGGCTCTTAATACATTCATGTTCTTTATAGGAATGCTAACAGGCTATTATATATATTCCGCTTTTCTATTTGGATTTTTTCCAACTAGTTATTTTTTACTGTGGGGAAGTATCGCACTAGCGTCTCCGTTTCTAGCAGCTATTATATGGATGGCTAAAAATAATTTACGTCTAGCTTGGATATTACCAGCGTTGCCTATGGGGTTATTGCTAAGTCTTTCTTTAGCGGTTGGAGTATTTTATATCCATGTAAGTTATATGGAAGAATTCATTATGTATGCTGTTTTATGCGGAGTCTTTTACAAAAATCCAAAGCAGCTAGCGGCAACAATTTCTGTTTCGTTTATCATTTCGTTTATTATCAAACAAGTAAGTCCACTTCACTTTTGATTTAGATGAAGGTTTTAAAAAAATGAAAATTCACTATGTGAAAAGGGGATTTCGGTAACTAACTATAAATACAATTCAAAACGGCTTTTACATATATATTCTTTAAAATACAGTAATTGGGAAACTTTTATAGAAGTAATTCGTATAAAAGGTAGGAGGTGATGGATATTAACACGGAAAAACGTCTGGATGAAATTGAAAGAAAATTAGATGATTTACATAATAAGATAAGTAATCAAGAAAGTAGAGCAAAGTATAAACCTATCTTTACAATTGTACTCATTTTATCTGCAATTCTCATATTTTTTGTGCTTATAGGTGTTGTAAGTTTTTTTACAGGTTAATTTTTTTACTAATCTCTCAGAATTATTTCTGGGAGACCTTTCATTATTTAAACTAACGACAATTCATTTTGTATAAACTTGTATATAATATACCCGCTTAAAATAAAAAGGGATAAAATTATGATGGGAAATGAAAAGGAACGTTCCACATTTAGTGCGGCTTTCAAAACCTATGAACAGCTATTAAAAAAGATCTTGCATATGTTCTTTACTAGATAATATTCTACGCCATGTTAACTAAAGGTATATATTTTAATAAAATATATAGTAGTAAAAATGACATTATGGTGTTTACATGGAGGAAGAGCATGAGAAAGTTTTATATTGCTTTATTTAGTCTTTTCTTTTTTATTTCATTAGTAGTTGGATGTCAAAGTAAAGCTGAGGATCCTTTAGAGTTTTCAGGTGAAACTCAAAGCTGGTCAGCTACTATTACGTTATATCCTGTTGAAAATAGGAAAGAAACAGCTCAAATGAACTTAAATTATCTAGGTGGTAAGGTAGAATCCGTAGGAGATTTTGGGATTAATTTAGACACTTCAAATAATCAAAATGGAATTGCAGTAAGAGACGCAAGGTTAAATAAAGAAGGGAATTTCAAAGAAAAAGTAAAGATTGATGCTAGTAAAGATGTAATTAAACCTGAATATATGATTTTAACGGTTAAATGGAATGAAAAGTCAGAAGATATGATTTTAAAAGTTAAGTAATTAGGGAGAAAAAGCACCTTATACTCATCTATATCAAATATTCCCCCAGTTCTTTATCCTTACTATTTGTTAAAATATAATATTATATATCAGGAATTTTATTTTTGCAGTTTAGATTAATATAGTAGCGGTTTTTTGAAAAAGTCCTTAGCTCATGTAATTTCTAGTTGATTCCTTAAAAGGTAAAAGACCCCCTCAAGCCTTCTGAGTGGGGCGCTATACGACCATTTTTAAAATCTAATAGAAGATTATTAATGCTCACTTTCGTCTATTTCGTCTTATTTTTACGTAAGTAGTCGGTGATGTACCAATGACGTTCCCACAGGAGTCTAATGCTTTTACTTGAAAATAGGGGCCAGCTGCCTGGACATGAATGTCTGTTTCAAATCCAGTACGAGGGCTACTAAATATCACCACTGACAATTTAAAAGGCGTTGGTCCTGCAAGTAACTGCCAAGCAACTGTTTCTGTTGAACCATTCCATGATGCGTAAGCTGTAGCTTGACCGTCATGCAATAAGTCTACCGTTATGCTAGGAGGGTAAAGTGGTAGACCTACCCACTTATTTTTAAACGCTCGATAAGAAAGATTCTGATTTGGATACCGCATATCATACAACAAATTAAATGAAGGATTTCTTTGTGTATTACCAGCATTTTTAAATTCTGAAAGGTAGGGCTCTTGCCCCCACCCAATGAGTTGATTTCCATTAGAAAGCTTTTGCGCATTTCCTTGACTTGGAACATATAAAGCTGGGTCATGATAATACGTTCGATCTACATTGGCGACCTTGTGTTTATAGTCTAAGTGAAGAATTAGACCACGCGCCTGTCCCTCAGGAGGAGAGGTTGAAGAGGCACAGCAGGCGTCATCAAACAAGCTTATCCTATTTTCGGACCTGTAGCGCGCATCATGCTGCCAAGAAAATGCAGCGTTCGGTCCAAACTTAAAATCACTTTGTTTTCCACCAAGTTGCCAAACTACCTTTCCCGTTTTTTTATCAATGTTATAAATGGCCCACATATTACGCATACTCACTAGAAGTGTATTGTTTGGCCCTTCTTCGACTGAATTTACGTGGTAGCAATCCCATATATTATTAGAACTTGTCGCGGATGAAGCAGGTACCACTGAATCAGCTGGATTAATATGTTCAAGTGCACTCCAAAAGAAGAGAAGCTCTCCCGTTTCAATATCTACTTCTTGAATAGAGTAATCATCAAAATATCCGCGTACTGGTCCACCATACTTAGATAAATCCGCAGGTACTTGTTTTACTGCCGTAAACAAAGCCGTATTCCGTTCGGTGATTGTAAACTCATGCACATCAGCTGTAAATCCTTTTTTAGCAAATAATTTTTTAATGACCTTATAATGCTGGTTGATAATTTGAAAATAAGCACCAGGTTCAGGGTCGCCTGCTGGAAGGTTTGGAGTTGCGGTTTGAGTTCCTGAAATTGTTCCTTGCCACATCGTAAGAACAGGGTTCCCGCAGTACATTTGTACTCGAAAGTCTGTGTTTTGAATATATCTACTAGCAAGTGGTCTAAACCACACTGGATTACCTGTCTGATCCATAATTAGTGCCCCAGTTTGGCCAATCATCTCTGCTTCATATACCGTATAGGGCGCAACAAATAATAGGCCTGGAGCTGTTCCGGGCTTATCAACATTAATGGTAACCTTCATGGGATGTAAATTAGGAGCCGAAACAAAATTCCATACTTGCGGGTTTGAATGATTGGTGGATGATTGTGAATTAAAATTATCCATTCCCACTCTCATCTCCTCTGAATTTTATTATTAGCACTGTCGAGCTATTAATATGTCATTTACGTCAGAATATGTACATATGTTTTAGGTTTACTTGTGTCTTTTATTTATTTTAAATGCTTGTATATAAGGGCAGATGAAATAAATGTAAAAAAAGAGCCCTTAGCAGATAAGAGCTCGTTTTTCTCGTTCATATACCTTTATATATTATCAATGCAGCAATATTTTAATCGTGTTTAAAGTTGAAAACCATGCAAAAGAAAAGCAAATTTTTGTACATATGTTATTCGTCAAGATTTAAAAAGATGACCAAGCGTTGTCTTTATGTAAGCTGAAATTTTCATCTTTTTCTTGAAAAAATTCTATAAAAGGTAAAAACTAAAGCCTATCGCAATGTAGGTACCAACAAGTAAAACACCTTCGAACCAGTTGGAATCACCGTCGTTAACAACGGTCACCGTCATGAGAGCGGCAAGGATCATCGCAATCATTTCCGCTGTATTAAATACAAGAGGCAAGAAATCATACAAGTATGAAAACAGAACGAGTATAGGAGCAACAAACATGGCCGTTTGGACGGTTGAACCAATGGAAATCTCCACCATTACGTCCATTCTGTTATTATAGGCCATTGCAATTGCTGACACGTACTCTGCAGCACTTCCCACTACGGCCACAACAATAATTCCAATAAAAACGTGACTCCAGCCTAAGGCAGCACCTACTGGCTCAATGGTGCCAACAAGTTTTTCGCTAATATAAGCTAGTACAATTGTGGCCAGTCCAAGCACAACGATTGCTTTCTTTTTTCCCCATTCTGGTTCCTCTCCATTTTCTTCTGCGTTTCCAGTAAAAATCCCCTTATGAGTGACAAGTTTAAAAAGAAGAGCAAGCAGGTAAATGGTCAGCATTACAATAGCAAAAGAAGTTGATAGAACCTGCATATCTTTATCATCCAAGCGCTTTGCAAAGATAAATGGCAATACAAAAGTTACGATAATAGCAAACATTAAGAGAGAGGTATTATGTCGTGTTTTAAACACACTAAATTTTTGCTTTTTAAATCGAATTCCTCCAACAATCATTGATATTCCGCTCGCAAAAAGTAGATTAACGAGGACTGCTCCAGTAATAGAGGAAATGACAATTGTATTTAGTCCTTTACTTAATGCAAAAAACGAAATAATAATTTCTGCAGCGTTGCCAAACGTAGCATTAAGTAATCCCCCTGCTGTTGGACCTACTACAACGCTAAGGCTTTCAGTAGAACGTCTGATGTAATTAGCCAAACTAATTAATGTCACACAGTAAATAAAGAACATGAAAATATAATTCCAATTAAAAATGCTGCCAATAATTGAAAGAGGTACACCAATAATCATAAAAATGAAAAAGACTTTATTCATATTTTCCTCCATGGTCATTTATAGATCCTATAGCAAGAAGAGAAGCTCTATATTATCTTAGCGTTTTTATTAATATAACTCTTAAGACTTTTGTTATTCACATGGAGAGTGCAACTAGCAATTAACTCGACGCATAGAAAGAGAATATACTTAATAGATGGTGTAAAGTTAAAAAAGAAAAGAATCGTACAAGATAAAGCGCTATGAACTCCTCAACATAAGCTTCAAAGTATATTGAATAGTCTGCTTTGAATAGCCAATATATATCTTCTACATGCTAAAAAGATATGAATTTTTCGAACGTCTACAATTAACGTTTGCGTTAACGTTAATTGTGGGTAATGTAGTTTATAGATTTAAAAATAATTAGAATGAAGCACCATTTAAATATGATTCAAACTGGTCATTATCATTAAAGGAGAGAGCTATCATGTATACACTTGGAGAACTATTAGAGCAAAGGGCTACACAATCTGCTGAAAAAGAGGCTTTAATTTGGAGTACATCTTTCCATACATTTAAAGAATATAATGAACGTGTCAATCAACTCGCTCATTATCTGTTAAGCCATAACATTAAAAAAGGGGATCGAATTGCAATTCTATGTCAAAATAATCATCCGTTTCCTACCATTCTGCTAGCTGCATTAAGAATTGGAGCCGTAGCGGTTCCTATTAGCTGGCAGCTGACGAAGTATGAAATTATCGATATTTTAGACAGTGCACAACCTAAAGTTATTTTCTACGACCAAAAATTTCATGAGGTTATTCCTTTTGATTCCGAACTATTAAATGACGTTATTACTTTACAAGTAGGAAGAAAAAATAGTGTGGAGACAACTGAAGAATATAATGAAATTTTTTCTGCGTATTCTATACTAAATCCAAATATAAAGGTCTCTCAAGATGACATAGCTATGCTTCTTTTTACTTCCGGAACAACTGGCAACGCAAAAGGCTGTATGATTGAGCATGGTCATGTGTATTCTTATATACAGCCATCGAGTCAACGAATAGACTATGAAGAAGATGGTCGATTTCTTGCCTCGCATCCTTTTTATCATATGAGTTCTATTAATAATATTTTGAAGTCTGTTTCCAACGGAATGGGGTTATTTCTGTTGTCAGATCCTACACCCGAAATCATTTGGGAAACGATTGAAACTCATGAGATCACGATGATGCTAGCGTTTCCTTCTATGTATATGCAAATGCTTGAAAGAGTAAAAAATGCAGAGTCAAAGAGCTCTTCACTAAAGGTTGCTATTGCAGGAGGAGCAAAAGTTCCTGCTTATCTTATTAAGGAGTATGAAGAGTTAGGCATTAGAATGATCCAAGGGTATGGAAGTACAGAAGCATGGACAGTGAGTGTATGGACACCGGATATGGGAAATGAAAAAATTGAATCGGCGGGTAAGCCTCTTTCCGGTGTAGAAGTAAAAATTATTGATCCCGAATCAGGAAAAGAAGTAAAAACAGGGGAAGTTGGAGAAATTATTATAAAAAGCCCCTATTGTTTTAAAGGCTATTGGCATAATCAAGAGGCAACTGACAAAGTGCTACGAGACGGTTGGTTCTATATGGGGGACGCTGGAAAGATAGATCAAGACGGATTTTTATATATTATGGGACGCTATAAAGATGTTATCGTATATGGCGGCGATAATATCTACCCCGATCAGGTAGAAGAAATTATTGAGCAAATGGATACGGTTATAGAAGCTGCTGTGGTAGGCGTAGAAGATCCTGTTTATGGAGAAAAACCTGTAGCTTACGTGGTAAAAGATCCTGTTTCTCCTTTAACAAAAGAAGATATTCTAAACTATTGTAGAGAACGATTGGCAAGTTACAAAGTTCCAGAAGTTTATTTTATTGATCAACTCCCTAAAAATCAGCTCGGTAAAGTATTAAAAAGAGAACTGAAATGAAGATAATTAAAGCGTGGGCTGAATGTAGTCCACGCTTTTATGATGGGAGATTATATATTTACAGCAGAAATGTTAAGTGGAAAGTCCTTTTATATCTGGATAACAAATACGAAGTGTATTCTCATACTCAGATTCGTATCCTGTAAATACCAGCTTTCTTTCGTTATTATCATAGTGAAATCCGAATTTCTTTAAATCATTCCTCAATATATCTTCATTACTTTTGGTGGAAGAAGCAATCTCCTCATAAGTAGCACCATTATTTAGCTTTTGAACAATTTCACCTATTAACAAATTACAACCTCCAGTACCATACGTTTATTCAATAATAATTTAACCTAAATAGCTGCTTTTATGAACGTTATACAGAAAGCTATTTTAGATTATTAAAATTTGCATCATGCGCTTCGTTTGTAAAGCAGTGAATTAATTATGTTTTTTCTTTTTACGATAATCAGTAAAACAATAAATTAAAAAAATCCCAATAAAAAAACCAATGAAAAGACCGATGAGACTTTCTATTGGTACATCTTTTTCTCCAGTTAATCGGCCGTAAATCGAAATTCTTCTTTTTATTATTGAATACGTCAATTAAGTGGACCTCGATATGTATAAAGGGAGAAAGAACTCTATATTTTATTTCTTTACAAGTAGATGATTTAGCCGGATTTATACAATTCCTAAAACAGTTATGATAGCCACTAAAGTTATATAGTTTTTTAAAGGAGTGATTTTTTTATGGGATTTTATGCTAAAATGATGTAAAATCAGCATAACTTTACATGTGAAAGTAACTGTTGAGTGCTAACGAATTAATACGTAATAATTGGTATCAAAAACATGATATAAAGTTTGTTTATCTACTCCAGATAATCAGTTTCCTAATTTGCAAAGGTTACTATCATATCAAGTGAAAGAGTAATAAAAGCATTCCTTAAATAAATTTCAACTAAATAGTATTGAAAACGAGTAATTTTCAATAAAACTTTTAGCTTAATAGATACTAAGAAACAGGAGAGAGAAAGATGAATTTTTTATTTGATTTCGTTAGACAATTCTCGAACGAATTAGCAAACCTGGCTGAGCGTATAGAAGATAATTTGTTTAACGAGCCCCATGCCTCATTGATACAGGCCCGTTTATATAGTGAGCACCTTGTGAAGTTAATCAGTAAGGAAGAAGAACTTGAGGAGCTATATGCCCTTAAGCATGCTGAGAGAATACATAAATTATATCGCCAAAATGCGATTGAAGAAGATATTTATCTAAAATTAGAGTGGATTCGAAAGAAGGGAAATAAAGCTGTACATGACGTGAAGGAAGTAGAGACTGCCGATGTGCTGCAGACTCATAAGTTTTTATTTGAAATAAGCGTTTGGTATATGCAGCTGTATGTGACATACGAGTTTAAAGCTCCGGCGTATAAACTTTCTATTGCCTCAGAAACAAATAACGATCAAGATAAAACACTTAAACTATATCTAGATCAAAAGATTGATGATATGAGGTTAGAGATTCAAAAACAATTTGATGATATGAGGTTAGAAAAGGAAGAAGTAAAAAATGTAGCGAGACTAAAGCTTTCCGCCACTAACGAGGCAATTCTATCTCCCATGAATGCTCATCTTCAATTTAAAAATGAAAAGATTTTTATACCTAGCGAACTAGCAGATATGCCTATCACTACGCTTCCTGTAAATGGATGTAAGTATCTATTGAGTGAGTTTTCACGTGTAGGAATTACTTCTCTAAATAAAATTAACGAGCCGATGGCTGAGCTGCATATGAAATTAAATGGTATTGGTACCCAAGGTATGGAAAAGTTTTGGGAACAAATTAATAGTATTGAAAGTGTAGTACGTATGAATATGTCAGAAACCCACGACACTGAAGTTAAAACCATTACGATAAGCGAAAAGGTTAATAAAATCTTTGATAAACATAAATTTAAATTGAATCACCCAACGAAAAAGGCTATAGAATTTGAACACAAAATTACTAAAGAGATTGTATATTTACTACCTAATAAGCTAACAACGATTGTTCTACACCCAGATACAGCTAAGGAAAAGTTTAGAATTCCTGACAAACCGAGTCACAATACGGCATTAAGAAGCTTTCCGAAAGCGATAAACAAGGGGAAAACACCAACTAATTTCGGCTACTCTTTTAAATTTCAAAGCGAAGAAGAACTAGATGATTTTTTATATAAGCTAAATAATGCATAGAGTTAGGTAGTAATATGGCTAAGCGAGTTCGCTAAACGGAAAGGGTTCTTAACCCTTTCAAAATTTTAAGGGTTTTCACCTTCCAGCTTAACTAAATAGAGATAGTTCCATTATCTTCAAGTTAGAAATATCTTATATTTTATAAAGAATACCCTAGGGAGGAGATCACTATGAAAAAAGCATTGTATTATGGAGGATGGGTAGTTGTTTGTTCGTCTCTGGTTACTTTAGTTGTTGCTATTTACTCAAGTTCATCTCCTGTGGATCAGGTACCAGCTGTACAAAAGGAAGTTTCAGAATTCGATGAAGAAAATGAATTTATATTAAATTATTAAGCCTTTGTGAAAGCTTTTTTATTGAGGTTAGATTTTAAATAGAAGAAATAAGGTGCTTAAAATAAAATGGATTTCTCTCTTTTTTTATTATCATAAATATGTTCTTGTTCCCTTCGCTCCTCCTAACCTCATTTTAAATTTATTGGGGAGCGAAAGGGACACATAGCAGATAATAAATGAAAAGACATTCTATACGTATGATGAATAAAAAAGCAACCAACTATTTGGTTGCTTTTTCCGAAAGTTAGACAAATATAATTGTATTTACCTAGTTAGTTTCACAAATTGCATTTGAAATTTCACTCTAGATTTTTAATCTCTTAAATAACCAATAATTCCACCAAAGACTCCTATCGCAAGCGAAATGGGGATAGCTGCTATTCCGCCATATGCCACTGCAAATCCTAATCCATCTCCATCTGAAGGATTGGTTATATGATTTCCTTGCATGGTCACCCAAATGAGTAGAGCGCCAACCATTACAACAAAAGAAATGATAGTAGTCAGTAAAAATGCGCTAAAAGCTTTAATCATAAATTTTCCGTCACCCTCGCAATATACACTATTTGTTATTCTTCTTATTATAGTAATGATAACCAATAAAAACCAGGGGATTTTGTTTGAGAAGTTATCGTAGTGGGAGATTGAACAGACTAAGTTACCTAATTGATTGGCAATTCGTATAAAGTTAGTGTAGAGATAAATGATTGAAAAAAATGTTTGTTAGAAAGGTTGATTGTATGGAGAAGATAAGTTACGTATCTTTATGGGTTGGTAAATTTTCGTCTATTGAAGAGCTAGAAAATTATCTTTTGATTGCTTACACAGAAGACGGAGACGCTATACCTTCACAATTCGAAAAGGACTTTAATATTGAGTACTTTGACGAAGATTTCAGTGAAGCTCACTATGAGGATGTTGAGGTTCATAAACTTTCACAATTACTAGAAGGTTGTTCGTACGATGATGTAGTTATTCCTAACTTTGTTGAAAAATACGGAGATGCCTTACCTACTAATGCTAACAGTTTGATTTTACTTTACGATTTTGAACATACAAAAAGCAGGGATGACGACGAGATTAACCGCGTTAAATATGTAGGAAGTGTTCAATATGAATAATTTAGTAAAATGTTTGTAGCTTGTTTACACAATAAATGCGTTCACTTATAAAGGTTATATTATGAGGAGGTGACGAGCTTGGAAATAGCACATTTAGTCATTATGAAGTCTGTAAAATGGGGAGTGGTTGCCAATGCAATATGTGGAGCGGCATTTGGTATTTTATATCTACTGGGAATAATCAACGTTAGCTTATAAGAATCGTAACAACTCAACATGTTGATAAAAAACACTGGATAAATAACTTTACATACGAGAAATTTATAAATTCAGCCAGCCCTAGTATTAGCCATGAACTGGTTGAATTATTTAGTTCCTAGAGGAAAGATTACGTCCACTAGATGGAGCTTTATGTGAAACCATAATTGCTTGAAAGACAATTATGGTTTCTTTTTTTGTGATATTTTCCAGTTTCTTATTTCTACATCCGTGAAGCTATATGGAAAATTACCTATAAAACATCTTTGTTTAAATACTTATTTCTCTTTTTCTGATACCATTTCCACTTTGCTTGGCCAAAAAGCAAACCTTCCTAAAACCGTCGTGATCGCAGGTACAAGGAATGGTCGCACAATAAATGTATCTAACAGAACACCTAAAGCCGTGATAATTCCGAACTGAACGAGAACTTGAATCGGCAGTGTTGCTAGAACCGCGAAGGTAGCAGCTAAAATAATTCCAGCGGATGTGATCACACCGCTTGTTTCGCTTACGCCTTCTTTAATCGCTTGCTTTAACGGCATGTGCTTCTTTTTCTGCCAGATGCTTGAGATCATAAAGATATTATAATCCTCACCAAGCGCCACTAAGAATACAAACGCGTATAAAGGGATCGCTCCTTGAATAGCATCTGCCCCCATGATGTTGTGAATGATGAGCCAGCCTAACCCTAAAGCTGCACTGTAAGACAAGATGACCGTTCCAACCAAGTAAAGCATAGCTACAATAGAACGCAAGTAAGCCAATAGCAGCAACGATATAAAAATAATGATTAGCGGGACAATGATACTGTTGTCTTTATCACTAACCGTCATCGTATCATATTGCGTCGCTGTTTGACCGCCAATCCATACTTTGGATTTCACTGTGGAAACTCCTGACTGCGATAGTGCCTTTTCTGCTGCATCTTTCAAGTCTGGAATAGCTTCCATTGCTTCTATACTATATGGATTTATATTAAACGTGACGTCATATACTTTTAAATTCTTATTACTTTTACCACTTTGAGGTGCAGAAACGGTACTAATAAGATCATTTTTCTTTAATGCTTTTTCTAGATCTATTGATTTTCCTTCCGTATCAATAACTACTTGTGCTGGCGCCAGTTCGCCAGGAGAGTATGCGTCAGAGATAACCGCAAACCCTTCACGAGAAGGCATATCTTCAGGGAAAGAAGACAATAAATCATACGTGTACTTGATTTGACTAGAATAAATGGATAAAGCTCCAAAAAAGACTAGACAAGCTACAATGATTGTCCACGGCTTAGTCGTAACCACATTACCAATCCAATTTCCAAAACGATTTTTTTCTTTTCGGTCACGCACCGGTTTTCCTTTCTTTTTCGCCAATTCTTCTTCCATTTCAGGAGTACGAGGGACGAAAGGATAAAAAGAACCTCTTCCCATAACCGAAAGCAGGGCGGGAATAAGTGTTAAACTTGCTAATCCCATAACTAGAATAGATAAGCTAAAAGGGATTGCAAAACGGTGGTAAGCACCGTATTTTGCTACAATCAAGGCCAGAAGAGAGATGACAACTGTAAATCCACTCATAGCTATAGCACCTGAAGCACCTTTAAAGGCGTTAATAAGTGCTTGTCTCTTATCTTTTACTTTGCGAAGCTCATCGCGATAATGAGAAATTAAAAATAAACAATAGTCTGTTCCTGCTCCAAATAGCAAGACCGTCATAATGGATATGGACTGCGAGTCAACCGTAATCCATTCTTTATCTGCCAAAATACCGAGAATCGGACTCAGCACCCCATAGGCAAAACCTACACCGATTAAAGGAATAATCGCTAAAATTGGGGAACGATAAATGACAAGAAGTAAAATTAAGACTAATAAAACTGTCGCGATTAGTAAGGAAACGTCTGCTCCTTCAAATAAGCTGGTTGCATCTACTTGAATTCCTACAGGTCCTGTAACACGCGTGCTTAGCTTATCTTTTGCATCGATATCTGTAGCAAAAGAATCATATGAAACCTGTTCTTTTACTTGTTTTTTAATCGTGTCTAGATTTTTTTCTAGTACATCCGTTTCAACGTTTTCTTTAAAGAAAATGGGCTGTACAAGCGTTGTACCGTCCTTCGAAATCATTTTTTGTAAAGCTGCTAATGGTAATTTGTGCAAAAGTGGAGTAGACGTTTGTTCTTCTAATGGTTTCTTTTCTAAATCTGCCGCCACTTGCTGAATAGATTTTAAGTCATCGGTATTCAAACCCGATTCTTTATGCCATGTAAGCAGGGCAGGAACCCCTGAAGAGTTAGGGAATTCTTTCTTTATGAGATTTTCAGCCTCTACGGAAGGTGAATTCTCACTTAAGTTTGGTGCATTGTTCACTTCCGTTTTATTAACGGCAGGCCAAGCAATCGTTAGAACTGCAGTTGCCAGAATCCATACGGCAATAACAACCCAACGACTCACTTTTCCAGTCATCAATCGACTGAATGTTGCTAAAGGTGATTCTTTCATTAATTCTCCCTCATTTCCAAATCTGTTTGTTTCTATTACAATATATATAGAACCTTCAATAATTATATATACCAGAAGGTTAATTAATCAACTAGTTTAAATGTGCCAATTTCTTGAACTAGAAGGAGGGCCCTTATGAATACGAATCAGACACCGAAAAAAAAGCCTGGCAGACCTAAAATAACAACTGAAAATAATATAACAAGAGATCAAATTTTAAAAACAGCTGCCCATCTCTTTATGGCATATGGATACGAAAAAGTTTCAATGGAGCAAGTGGCTGAAGCAAGCGATGTGACCAAGGCCAGCGTTTACTACTATTTTAAAAATAAAGCAACTTTGTTTACCGTTTCGGTATCAAGCATGTTTCAACGCATTACAAAACAAACGGAGAAATTATTACAAAATTCCAATGGTCTAAAACACAGATTATATGAGGTAACATTAGATCATTTAAAAAGACCGCATATTGATTTTGAAACATTATTGCAAGAAGCCACTTCTTCGCTTACAGAAGGTCATATTCATGAAATTCGTGAAGCGGAGAAAGCGATACATGAGGCATTAGAGAATGTATTCAAGCAAGCTGCAACCAGCGGAGAAATCGTCGTAGCAAGTCCCAGATTGCTTGCGCATACATTTTCCACGGTAACAATGATTCGGAACAAAAAAGAATTAATTACAGAATTAGGGGGCCCTGAAAAAACGGCTCAGGCTCTAGTGGATCTTTTTTGGGTAGGGATTAGTCCTAATTAATTTTCTTATTTCACTATAAAAACCAGCTGTAACATATTAACCAATATGTTACAGCTGGTTTTTTATTGTTCACAGGTACTTCTTGAGAAAAGGGAAAGGGCATAACAATAATAAGGTGACTTTCTAACCTATGTAAGTATGTTGACATAAACTATTTACTGACATACTGGAATTCGTATTTATGTTTATCTTAAGAGATGTTCAATTGTTGATTAGTGTTAAAAAAATGAAAATTTTATCTTTTAGAGTTTACTGCAGCATATATGGTTATTCTATTGTAAACAAAACTTTTAGCATAACAGCTTACATTTTGGAAAGGAGAAAAGCGGATGGAATCTATTTGGCTGGAATACGTATGGGCATTATTGATTCTAATCGGGTTAGAAGGATTATTATCAGCTGATAATGCTCTCGTACTAGCAGTTATAGCTAAACATTTACCCGAGGATCAGAAAAAAAGAGCGATTAATTACGGAATTCTTATGGCATTTATTTTTCGATTTGGAGCTCTTTTTGCCATTTCATTTATCGCCAACGTCTGGTGGATACAGGCCGTAGGAGCAGTTTATCTTCTGTATTTAGGTTTAAAACATGTCATTCAGGCGCGGTTTGGGAAACATAATGAGAATATTCATGATGATGATGAGAAGGAGTCTGCTGGAAAGGGGTTCTGGCCGACAGTTGGGAAAATTGCGTTAGCTGACCTTGCTTTTGCCATCGATTCTATTTTAGCTGCAGTGGCCATAGCTCTTGGACTTCCTGATTCACAGTTTGGAGAAATCGGTGGGATGGACGGAGGGCAGTTTGCAGTTGTAGTTCTTGGAGGAGTTGCAGGCCTTATCTTAATCAAGTTTGCAGCAAGCTGGTTTGTAAAACTCCTTGAAAAACGACCTGCCCTAGAAACGACAGCATATGCCATTGTTGCCTGGGTAGGTGTGAAACTTGCTGTTATTACTTTTGCACATAAAGATATCGGTGTCTTAGATCCTCATTTTCCTCATAGCACCATTTGGACCCTGATTTTCTATGGAGTCTTAGTTGGTATCGCGCTATTGGGTTGGTTTGCACCGGGCAATAAGTCATCAGAAAAATCATCAGCCTAGAAGGTAATTGAGTGTAATGCGCACCCTGAATTTACTAATCACCCTTACTCTTTCCGTCCAAATGGATCCTCATTTCAGCATTTAAAAGGATGTTTAGATTCTATAGAAAATTGAGTTTTGTGGTTTCAAGCGTAACCATCAAGTGCGTTAATCCAAAGCCGGGTTAACGCACTTTTTAATTGAAATGGTGGCGCAAACGAACTTGGTTATTTTATTTATTATTTTTGTTCTTTTTACGATAATCAGTAAAGCAGGAAATTAAGAAAATCCCAATAAAAAAACCGATGAAAAGACCGATAAGACTTTCTATTTGAACATCTTTTTCTCCAATTATTTGACCGTAAATTACCCTGAATATAACACCAACAAAAGAGAGAATAACAGCCGTGATGGTAATACGTAAAAAATTAATAAAATCACACCTTTTTACAAAATGTATTACCCAATTTTGAACGATTAAAAAGGGAAAGACTTACAATTTAAGGTTCATTGAAGGGCTACATATTACACCTAAAGGGATTTATTCTGCAACACAATGGAAGGTCAATTGCAAAAACAGGTGATTATTTTTGTTAGTTTTAATATTCCTGTTTCTTTTTCTAAAATTTTTAAAAAATAATGAATACTTGTTTAAATGGAAATGATTTGGGAATATAATTCACAAGTCAAAAAAATGACAAGGAGGATGCAAACATGGCAAAGGGACTAGCTATGCACGAAACGCTAGAAGTTCATGAAATCTTAACGCTTAAAACATCATGTGTAACAAAAGGAACAGCGATGTTGGAATTGGTAGAGGATGAGGAATTAAAAAAAATTCTTGAAGAAGATGTTCAAACATCTACTGAAGCGATTAAAGAATTGAAAAAAATCTTAAAGAAAGCTCAATAAATAGGAGGGGTAGAAAAATGGCCACTAAAAGTACTCTTACTAAAACGTTAGACGATCTTGCTATTGCGACCGATTTATTATTATCAGCTAAGAATGGTGTACGAACATATGCTGTAGCGCTTACGGAAACAGCGACACCCGAAGTACGAAAGGTATTAAAAAAGCAATTAGATAAAGCTATTGAGCTTCATGAAAAGATTGCTCAATATATGATTGATAATGAGATGTATCATGCCTATGATGTAGAAGAACAAGTAAATCACGATTTAAAAAAGGCAGATAAAGCGTTAGATTTAGCGAAAGGTTAACTAAAATTCCCCCTCTATTGTCAGAGGGGGAATTTTTTCAAGGTTACATAAAAAGTTCTCTTTCCATATTTCTAAAAAGGAAAAGAAGTCTATATTTTATTCTCTTAGAAGTAGATAATTTACCCCATTTTATACAATATTTAGATGATTTTTTATAGTCTTTTATCCCATATCCGAATAAATTGGTTTTAATTGGCTGCTGAAGGATACACCTATTAGTAGAACGACATATTCTATGGGGATAGAGGAGGAGAAAATAGTGAAGGAAATTAAAGTAGCAGAAAATAGTGGTCAGGCAAATAAGTTTATTGAAGAGCTTTTCGCTAACGGGTTTAGTAAAAGTGAAATTTATTTATTGACTTATAATAAAGAGCGCTCGGAATATTTAACAAATACAACAAATACAAAAGAATATCGAGGTTCTGAACAAGGAGTTTTTGAATCTGCAGTTAATAAGTTATTTTCTCGTGAAGATGAACTTCATTCTAAAATGGCCTCGTTAGGTTTAACCCAAGAAGAAGCTAAACAGTGTGTCGGTGAAATGAAACAAGAACGTATAATCATTATTGCAAAAAAAGATGTGTAATGGTTTTTCCTTGCAATAACTTTCGAAGAAACTAAGTGATCGAGAAGTATTAGTAAATCATACTAGCATGTTGCTTTATATATAATATTTGTTCTTCTGTACGAAGGGTTTATGAATCGGAAAGATACTGAACGAAAAGTATATTACTTGAGTCGTTTACTACTCTCATATGGAGGTGAAAGGGTAATGATTCAATTTTTGGGTATCCACATAGGGACGTTATACTTTCCTACAAGTATCCTTCTAATTACTTTATTAGTTTTAGTAGGTTTTATTATCTATTTTCTTAGTAGAAGAAAAAGAAATAGAGATCAAACGATTCATTCAAATGAGAATAGGGTAAAGGGCAAAAGAGGAAAAGACAAAACTCTGTAAATGATCTAAAAGAAGAATTAATATATTTGGTCATCAAAAAGAATTCTCGTTTGAAGTGAAAAAAAATCATCCTAATCCTACAGTTCCTGATACAGCCTTACACCATGATTTAACTCGTAAGAAAGTATGATTTAAATAAATGCAGAGAGGGCCCTTGAATTCATTTCTAAGGGCTGTTTTTATTTTTGTTCTGTAAAGGACAGACGACCTTTTAATCTTCTATTTTCTTACTATTTCTTATTTATAACTTCAAAGGAAACTTTATTATCATTTTTTAAGATCTTAAACAAGCAATTGAACCCTTGATAAATTGGAAATAGTAGTCTAACCTTCATATTAAGGAGTGAAAATTATGAATGAAAACATTTCAGGTATTGATTATCAGGAAGTCATTGAATATGCGTTAGATCCACTCATTATTCATTCAAATCATAAGATTATATATGTTAACCACGCGGCTGAACATTTTTTTAGAGGAAAAAGGGAAGATATCATAGGTGCAAGTCCTTTAGATATATTTCAAGAAACATCTAAAGCAGCAATAAGGAAAAGAATCCAATCTGCTTATGAACGTCCAGCAGAGCTCATTGAGGAAACCATATTTAGAATGGACGGCACAACTGTTAATGTTGAATTATATTGTCATCCCTTGCTGCTGGGAGATAAAAAAGTAATCCAAACCTATGTGAGAGATATTACGGTAAAAAAAGAGAGTGAAACAAGACAAAAAGAAATAATAAAGCAAATAAATGAACTGTCTACAACCCTTGTTCCTCTTTTAGAGGGAATCGCTGTACTTCCCTTAGTAGGATCCATAGATGAGGAAAGAGCAAACCAACTTTTAATGGCTGTTCCAGTAAAAGTGCAGACACAAAATATAAATTGTTTAATTATAGACTTTTCTGGTATTTATACATTGGATTCAATTGTAACGGAGCATCTGTTTAAAATTAATAGCGTTATGTCACTACTTGGAGTGCAATGTATCTTAACAGGATTAAGACCAGAATTATCTCGCGCTGCTGTACAGCTAGGTATTAACTTAGCTTCTACCCCGACAATGGCTACTGTAAAAAATGCACTTCATTTTTTAGGAATTACTTCTAGTAAATAACCTGTAAAATGAAAATAACCAAAGCAACTTTTACAATTTTAAAGATACATATTATATGAATCTTTAGGTGGTGCTAAACCTTTTAGAGGGATTTTTTAATTAAAGGAATAGTGGCATGATCTGTACGTTTTCGTGCTGTTTTAAATATCTTTAGGTGAGTTTTTTAAATTAGATTTGTATCCTGTATACATTAGAAAAACAAAAAAGAAACTCCTGAACATATACCAGGAGTTTCTTTTGTTTAAAATAATATATTGTGCAATTGCACGTTTGTTAAATAAAAGATAGAAGAATCATTGAATCGCTTTCTTCAGTTTAAGATCTTGTATAAAGCTTCAGAAGCGTTATCTATATCATAATCGTTATAATTTAAGGTTTTTTGATCCGTAAGTGTAGTGATTTGAAAAATCTTAGATGTTTTACAATACGACAGTTCCAGTACTTGAGGAATGGTATGAGTAATAGCGCTATCCTCATATTGAATCAGAGTATAAAGCGTTTTTTTTATTTCAAGTATATTCATAAAAGTACCTCTTTCCATTATAAGGAAACCCAGGGTACAAAGAGACCATATAATTTTAATTTATGTTCTTACTCTATTGTAACATATGAACGCATAGAAAAATACCTGTCGATAACAGACAGTATGGTAACTGCAATTGTAAATTCTATACACTTCTAATTCTACTAGCTGGTCAGTTAAAAAGGTGACTATCAACAGAACATGTTCTTCTTATAATAGAATTACTAATAGAATTACCTTGAATAGATTCAGTAATAAAAAAGAGTAGATTATTAATCTACTTTATTGCTTTATAAACAACTGGTGAAGAAAGCTTAATCAATGTAGACGGCTCTCCAAAAGCCATAGATTCATCAATAAATGCTTCAAGAGATTGAACAGAATTAGTTAAAACTTTTACTAGATAGTTGTATTGGCCTGCCAAACGATGACATTCGATAACTTCAGGGTGTTCTTTACAATATTCTATGAATTGCTTACATTTTGTATTGCTATATAAAATAAAAGCTGTTACAGGTTTATTAAAATTTTCAGGATTAATTATTGCTCTATATCCATCTATTATGTTTTTTTCTTCAAGTTTTTTTACTCTTTCATTAACAGCAGGGGTAGATAAGCCAACCAGCTTTCCCAACTGTGTAACGGACAAACGAGCATTCTCTTGTAGATATAGTAATATATTTCGATCAATTTCATCCATAAAACATACCCCGCTTTAAATTATAAATTAAAATAATGAATTTTCCGTCAATATTAAAGCTATTAACTAGTAATACAATAAAATAGATATGTGAAAATAGAAATTTATACAATACAATTTAATTATATCAAAAGGAGGGATTTAATGGCTTTAGAAATGAGAAATACATGCGAAAAGTGCAATAAGAAACTCCATAATAGCTCTGTCGCTTATATCTGTACTCATGAATGTACATTCTGTGATAAATGTAGTGAAAACGCGATGTATATTTGTCCTAACTGTGGAGGAGAACTAGTTAAAAGACCAAGGGGCAAAGAACATTCGTTAAGTTGCTCACTGAGCTTGTCATAAATTTAGAGACAACACTGTATAGATAGTGCAGTCAAAACAGCTACGATCAATGGAGTGGGCATTCAACAGCGAACCATAACAGGTTTAAGTACGGAACAAATTATAAAGCATCATAGTGAAAGTTTACATGGTCATTACAATGTTGGACACTTTTCAATTGTCAGAAATGCAGAAGAAGACTTGTTTTGTCCGACACATTATTCTTATAGGTAACTAATTGCACGAAGACAAAGATTTTTAGAGTACTGAAAATCGAATTCAGTAATCGATTGATTTATAGATGAAACAGAAGGTAATAGTACATAACTAAAATAAAGCCCTAAAAGTGTTTAATTGACGGTTCTTAGGGCTTTGTTTCTGCTAATCATTGTGTTTCAATCGTTTTTTATTAAGCAGGAAAGCCTCCTGTTGGCGGTGGCCATGCTCCGTTTAACCTTCTCATAATGACAATTTCACCTAGATGATAGCTGTTGTGAGAAGCAATATTACGCAGTAATCCCCCTGGGGTTTCACTTGGCCAAGCATCCAGAGGTTCTTCGATTGCTAATGTATCAGCTAAGTGACATGCTTCGTCAATTCCATTACAAAAATGCTGGATTGTCTTTTTCCATTCTTCCTCATCAAACGGAGCAGGGTGTTCAGGCCAGCTTTCACTTACACTTTTCGGTCTTTCAGGGTTTTCTCCTTTAGCAAGGGCAAGTAAAAAGTCTTGCCAATAGCTCATATGCTTCACTAATTGATAAATAGAATAAGGTAATTCCTCTTGTTTATGTGAAGCAAGCTCTATATTAATATCAGTTATTGCGTTAATCGTCGGAAGATGGCCTCTTTCACCTCGCAGTGATTTGATAAGCGCATCACGAAATGCTGTATTCGTTTGTGTCATGTTTTTTTCAGCCTTTCTTTTTCAAAGTATTAAGCTTGTAACAGTCTAACACAAATCAGTTTAATATATGTACTTCTGTGATTAACGACTTACTACAACAAAGCCACTAAAACAATTAGTATCAATCACAATTTTTTGTTTGTAAGTCACCTTTATATGAAGAAATATGGTTTAATATAAAATATATAGAAATAAGTAGAAAAAGGTACCCTTTATGGAAAGTAAAAAAGATTATGTGATTTTGAGAAAGACGATAACAACTCTTTCTACAAGCTTTATTTTAGCTTACCTTTTGACAATAACAGGTCTGATTCAACAGCTAACTGACGGAGAAGAACTATCGTATCATACTGGAAATGACATGGTAGGGTGGTTCCTTGTATATCTTTTTTATGTAGGGGACGTTATTGCTATATATGGAAATTTTGTCTCAGTTATACTGGACGCTATTCGAAAGAAATGGCTTCCCAACATGAGGTGGCTATTTGTCTTCTTCCACGGCATATTAGGCTTAATTAACGGTTTGTTTTTTCAAGATACACATTTGGCTTATTACGGGATGGCAGCCGCTATGTTATATGCATGTATAGATTGGTGGGTAGAAAGAAGAATTGACAGGGAAAAAAGTACAAAGGTATTGCTAATTATACCTCTTATTCTTTCACTTCTCAGTTGGAGTATATTAGAAGCGCTATCACCTAGCCTTCCGCCATTTACGAAAGAAGATGCCATAGAGTTTGCGACAAGTGGTGAAGGAACAGATATTGATTTATTTCCTGCTAAAGTTGGAACATGGAAAGGAGCTTTTGGAGGGTATCAAATCGAAAGAAAAACTCGTGCTAAAAAATTAAATAAAGAGTTTTATCTAGTGACGTTTGAAGAAAACTGGACTAAAGGTAAACAAAAAGGACGCTATGTAATGTCTTATAAAGTAGATCGCAGCAGTGTCTCAGGGGATGGCGGAAGTGGCACAACACCTCCTTATTATGAAAAGGTATTAGAACAATAAAATAGTGAAAATTAAGTTTATGGATAAAGGAGCTTTGATCTATGTCTAAGATTTCTCTAGCAGAGGCTGTGAAATTGAAAAGTGTATTATCAAAACGAATACATGAATTAGAAGAAGAGATGGACCGAGTTGCATTTGTAGAGATCGAAAAAGGGGAGAAGATTCCTCCTCAGGCTAGATCACTATCTGATGTTGAACAGGATTTAGAGGACATTCGAAAGGATTTGCGTCTACTTGATAAATTAATGTATCAAGCCAATATTCAAAATAATATTACTTATAATGAACACAAACTAACAATTGTAGAAGCGATTGAATATGCCACTCAATTACGTGCTAAAGCAAGAAAATATAAGGAGTTTGGTTCATCATCTAAAGAAGAATATCCTTACTACGGAGAAGGGGTATCCATTATTAAAGTGGCTACATTTGATCCTGAAGAATATCGTCTAAGAGGGCTAGAGGTTGAAAAGAAAGCAAATAGATTATCAAATTTAATTAACGCTAAAAACTATCAAATAGAGTTAGAGTTTGATGGAGATAAATATTTTTAACCCTTGAAGAGGTGAGACTCCCTTCAAGGCATAGAAGGAGAATGTTTAGTGTACTCAAAGTACTATTGTGATGGCAAGTGATAAAACCAATAATCCAATGACCCATTACACTGTTACTATTTACCAATAACCAACTATAGCAATGGACGGTCGATGACCAATACCTCCTTGTTTTTAACTCCTTCTATGGTGCCCTTACTTGTAAGTTAAGTAAGGGCCTTATTTATCTTATTTTTATTAGAAAGCTTTCAGTATAATAACACCTGTAATAATAAGAGTAACCGAGATAATCTTTCTTTTGTTTTTTGATTCCTTAAATATATAAATACCTAACAGCGTTGTACTAACAATCGTCAGCCCTGCCCATATAGCAAAAACGACGCCCATTTCAAAATAGTGTGTCGTTAGAGAAATAAAATAAATACAAGCAATGAAGAGTAGAAATGCCCCTATTGTGGGAACAGTTTGTCTAAAACCTTTGGATAGTTTTACGCACATTTGCCCTCCAATGCCTAAAATTAAGCCAACCGTTAAAAATACGTATCCCATTACGCTGTCATCCTTTCTTTAGAGCTCTCTTTAATGTTAAGAGAAACTGCACCAATTATAATAAGAGAAACACCTAAAATTTTAGATAAGGAAATAGTTTCATCAAAAAAGATAATACCTGTGACCACAACAAGTACGGTTGCTCCTCCAGCATACAAAGCACTTGCTACTCCTACTTCACCTTTGGCGTTGAGTAGCATATAAGCAGCAATTGAAGAACAATAAAATAGTATGGCAAAAACAGTAGGAACAAAGTTTGTGAATCCATTTGTAAGATTAAGAAAAAATACTGCGATTACCTCCAAAATGATGGCAAGAAACAATAGTAAATAAAACAATCAGATTTCCTCCTTTCAGTCACCTCATTTTAAGAACTTTACGTAATTTCTACTAAATAGTTGCAGTAGCACTCGGATGTCATTATTTTATCTAGAGCTTGATATCTTGTAAAATAATGATAAATGATTGTAGATATCACTATTATTAATACCTAAATGAATGTAAGTGGAAAGGAGGATGTTTATGGAAGTAGAAGATATACGCATATTTATGGCTGTAGCAGAATACGGCAGTGTAAGCCTTGCCGCTGATAAGCTAGGTTATGTACAACCAAATGTAACAGCACGCATTCGTTCTCTTGAACGAAAAATTGGACACCCATTGTTTCATCGTCACAGACGCGGAATGACATTAAATGTAGAAGGTCGAAAACTTTTAACGTATGGAGAACAAATGATGCGGCTGATGGATGAAATACAGAAAGCATTTCAAGATGAGCGTAACCTTGTTGGATCATTATGTATTGGGTTAGTTGAAACAGTAGTAGGGTTTCCTGAAATCATTTCTTCCTATCATAATAAGCACAAAAATGTGGATATTTCTCTAGTATCAGGAGTAAGTACACAATTAATAGAGAAAGTTCTTAAGTTCCAGTTAGACGGGGCATTTGTAGCAGAACCAGTAAATGTGTCAACGCTTGATCAAATTCTGGCTTTTGATGAAGAAATTGTACTTGTATGCAGTGCAAATGAAAAAGGTAAGAAGCAGATTCAGTCTGCCAAAGAGTTACTGCACTTACCATTCATTTTATTTAATGAAGGCTGCCAATATAGAGAAAGACTACAGCAGTGGTTACAAGACGAACAAATAGTATCACCAAAAATCATGGAATTTGCTACACTTGAAACGATTATGGGGACAGTAGTTTCTGGTCTTGGTGTGACACTTATAGCCCGGTCATTAGCGGAAAGATATGAGAGGGAAGGATTAGTACAACTCTTTTCAATACCCGAGCCTTACAGAAACCTCAGAATTGTGTACGTTCGTCGCTCCGACTCCTATCTAGGAGTAACTGAGCGTGAATTTATAAAGACAATCAGCGAAGTAAGAGAAGGGAAAAAGCAGAAATAAACAGACTGTTTTTTCATAAAGAGGTTTTTTATTTACCCTATGTATAAATGCACCAAGTGTTAACTAGAAAGGTAAAAGTGAGCTTTTTATATGGCATAAATCAAAAATGCTTTTAAAGGAGCAAGCACAGTGAAAATAGAGGACAGAAAATTTGCAGAACGAGTACTGAAGCACTTACTTATTGGCAGTCAAATAGACGGCGTAAAATTTGGGATTAATAGTTCTACAGCTCTATTGTATTTTACTAATTATAATAGAAAAGATGATGATGATTTTGTTTTAAGCATCGAAACAAATTGGACTGTATATCCCGAAGCCTGTGATACATACCCATCATCAGAGGATGAAGTGCCCTTTAATACAGAAGAGCAACATTTTAAGCATCTTTGGGATATTAGGAGACAAAAAGTAGTAAACGTTCAGCTAGATACTGTATCGCCTCATCTTATCATTTCTCTAGAATCGGGGAGAGTTCTATTTGTGAATGGCTACGATCCTAACTACGAATGCTGGCAATTAGGAGACCCTTTTGGAGGAGTTGATTGGCTTTTAGTTGCAACTCCGGGTGGTGACATAGCTATTTGGTGTCCTAGTGAGTTTGAATGAGCGTTATGTTAACTATTTTTGTATATAGTGTACAAAAAAATCATTTAGGAAAATGGTAAAACATATGGAGGAAACATGCATGAATACTATCTTAGAGAGCTTTTATGATTTAAAGGAAATAGTAAGTTCTTTTAATAATCTCCATGAGAAGTACAATTGGTTGTTGAGTGATTTAGATGGATCTTTTCCAGAAAAGTACCTTAATTACTTTACTGACTGCAGAATTTACAACAATGGAATAAACGGCAATACGTACTGGATTACAGGTGAAAAGCTCACGGAGCTTGCTAATAAAGAGGACATCTATTTTATATGGGGAGTTTTTTCTGCCTTTGATAAGAAAGAAACTATAAATTTAGATATGCTTAAAGAAGAGCCTTATGCTGATGGTAATCCGGATTTTTGGATTGAAACACCAACAATTCAGCACCCTAAAGCAATTATAGAATTAGTTTTTTGGGACTCATCTTTAATTTTACTTCTGAGCAAGGACGAAGAAATATCTAGAAATCTTAGAAACAAGTTTACAAAATGGAAAGACTTAGACAAGTATAATAATAAATAGCTTCATGACGTACATGTACTATTGAGGATTAACTAACGTATGAAATTTAATTATTGTTTAAAAGGACATGGTTGGGGCGATATGCTTGTTGAAATTGATTTTTAAAAATTTCACTTTAAAGATGTTCTTGGAAAGCTATTACGTAGTCCCGTCTCCTTGTTAATAGAAGTAGGAGGGAAAAGTTGATGATTGATAATAGGCTACGAAAGATAAAGAAACATGAAATCGATGATTCTTTATCTGAACTTACGGATACGGAAGTTTTATTAAATTTTCAGCGTGCCATTACCAGCTTATATCCCCACCTAATACGCATACATGCTCATGCTTATGAATCATGGGATGATATTGTCATCCCTTTATTTTATGAAATGGTTTATAAAACTTTTTCGTTTAAATATGGTGTTGAGATTATGGCAGATGAAGCACACCCTTTTTTGTTTACTTTAAGGTGCTACAAAGGCATTCATCATATCCAATGCCTTCCCAAAGCGTCATCGTTTCAAGGGATATTGAATAATGAGAAATTTGGCGTTAGTAAAGAGAACTTGGAAGGGAAAAAGCTTATTTTTAAGTCTTTTGGCGATAGTATTAATCGTTTAACAATGGGTCTAGATAGTGAGGATGCTCATGCTGTTCATTTTAATCTGGTTGAGGTAGATGTAGTATGTGCTCAGTCTAATAAATGTATTGATATTGAAGGGTGTACTACATTTTTTATTCATAAAGACGATGTAGAATTTGAATTTGTCGCTGAGACTTTTAACCAGAAGTTGCAAAAGTAAAAAGGAATGCAACAAACCTATGGTGTGGTGCATTCCTTTTTTGTACTTTCATTCTTTCCATATCTATTCAAAATAATATTTAGTACAATCAAAACTAAAAATATGGATAAAGTGTAATACCCTGGCCAACTTTTATCTCTCCAAATCAGATTGAAGACTGTACTGGATAATATTAGTATAGTTAGAACCCAAAAATAATTTCCTTTTAACTGTCTCATTAATAACTCCTTCAAAGTAGTACTCAACATTACTTACTTATTTATCCATAATAACATACTTTAATTAGCTATTTATTTGTAAACTAGAAATGCTTTGTATAACTCTTATAACATTTGTCTTCTAAAAACCATACACTTTTACATACGTATTTGGTAGACTAATAGGAAATAAATAGAAAAACCTATCGGAAATAGTTTTGTATACGAAATTATTTAAAGAAAGGAGATTTCTTATTGTCTAAATATATAGGTATTTTCTTTTTGAACCTTTTTATAGGGATTATACTATATTTCGTATTAGCTTCTCTTTTAATGAATGGTGATAATGCAGCAGAGGAGGCCATTAATACCTTTGGATTTACCCTCATTGTATTTCTTTCATTTTTTCTTTACTAAATGTATTACTTAATACATTTAGTAAAGAAAAAATAATAGGTATTGATGATGGTCTCATCGGAATTACAAAATAGACTAAAAACACTTATTGATACAATATGTTTCCTAGTTCCGTTTTTATAAACTGACTAAGAAAATATTTGATAACAAGGATCCTTTAGCAGAAGGTTAGTCTAAACCTCCATGTTCATACTTTTTCTCTATTTCTATTTCGGTAAACTTAACTCATTTGCTTGAAGAGTATTTATACGACTTAAAGCCTGTACAATTACATACTAAATATAAATAAAACATAATAACAATTGAAAGCGATACAATTGCGTTATACAAAGGTTTAAGCTTCACAAATTTACCACAACCACAAGGCTTGGGTCATTTAAGACAGGGGAGAATAGAATAATGAAAAAATTAATTGGTGTAACTATTATGGCTGTTTCGTTGTTAATAGGCGGAGCCTGTTCAAACCAAGGAAGCTCAGATGTAGAAAAAAATAAAAAAGTGTCAAAAGAATATCAACAAGATAATCAGAAAAAACCTTTTAAAATTACTAATGTTAAAGTAAAAGTAGTTAATGACAAAGGTTTGGTAGGATCTACAATAATAGAAGAGAACGGAAAAGAGAAAGAAATTGTCCCTCTTGCTCTTTACTACGATATGAAAATTAAGCACTACAGTGATAAAAACCTTATTGATTTTGATAAAGACGATTTAGATTTTAAAATTTTACCTGATAAAGAGCTAATAAAGGCCTCTAAGGATGCTGTAGGAGTTAATATTTTTGATGACGAGAAAGGTCTTGATGGATTAGGAAGGGGATCAGGATATGGAGATTTTAATAGAAATAGAACTGCTAAAATAAATGTAAGTTATGACTTAGGGTTCACCACTAAATCCGGAGGGCTGCCAGTGGCTCCTAATAAAGAAAAAATAAGAATGCTTAAAGAAAATGCTTTAAAAGGTGTTTTAATAGTCATCAAAAATAAAAAAGAAATAGGTCGCTATAACCTTAATGCCATAAACAATTAATACATTCTATTTCTTTATTTAGCTACTTACCAAGAAAGCTTTAACTGCAACTAAAAGGAGAAAAGCATGAGAGAAGCAACTAAATCAAAATTAGACAAATTGGTGGGCTTGAATTTAAGATACGCAGGGAGAGCCTCAAATTTGTTTTGGCTAGGATTTGGAGAAAAAATTTTAGTAACCAGAAGGGAGGAAAAAGAGGAAGTAGCTGAATACGCTTTACATATTCAATGTTCTTGGCGTATTGCCAAAGGTTATAAAATTGTAGTAGGGTCACGGGATTTCTATTCTCCAAGAACAGGGTTGAAGAGTGAAAATGAGCATTTTGAATGGGATATCCAAGGAAATAATCGATTTGATGAACGAATTGAATCTTTTATAAAAGATATAAACGAATACACGATTGTAGAAAGAGTTGAATCGGACGAAGTAGGAGGGCTAAAGATCTTTTTATCTCAAGGTTATTTATTAGAGGTATTTCCGGATACGTCAGAAGACGATGAATATAGTGAGTTCTGGAGACTTTTCAACCGGAAGGAAGACAGCCCTCACTTTGTTGTCACAGGAAATGGGACTAAAAACCAGTGATCGCATAATTAAAGAAACGAAAAAAGCACAAACCCGTTGGAACCAAACGTTTTTGTGCTTTTTTCTTATTTTATAATTGAGTTACATATAATCATAAGCGGAATCATCAAAATAGAGCCAGTGATAATATTCAACCTGCGGATCTGTCATCTTCGAAACTTCTTCTTCATTGAATTTTTGATACTCAACTAATTTCTGCACTTTAGAATTTCTTTCCACTTGGCTCATTTTAAATCCTCCTTATAGTTTGAGAAGTAACAATGTATTTAAATATAGAAAGCGTTTTCTTTTTCTTGTTTTTATTATATATCTCAATATGAGATTAAAACAATATCAATTATAGATGATTTTTCAAAAAACAATATAGAAATGGTATTATGGCGTCGGATTGGGACAACAAGGCTTCTGCAATCCAAATTAAATAATGGGTGATTCCCAATGGCAAGGCTAAAAATTTTTTGTTAGTATTGTTGCTTAATCCCTAAAAAACATTATGATAACTAGCTCTATAAATTAGAAATAAAGCTAGCTTAACACAGCTAGCTTTATATTTTTTATGCTGTTTTCCAGAGCTGTACATTTTCAACTGTCGTTCACTTTGTTATAAAAGCTCTTTAACATTTTCATCATGTTACGCCCTGAAGTTCTTGACATTTGATTATTATCTTCATCATCATGAGTACTCAGGTACCAGCTTCCTTTGTTATCTTCATTTAATCTATATACCTTATTCGTTCTACTGTCTGTATAAAAGTTTCCATCCTTCAGTCTCACACAATCCCCCCTCTACCAAGTGTCTATCCTGTATTATGCCCAAGATATCAATTTTATGAAAAATTTCATATACCTAAAAACAGCAGGTTTCTTAATGCGCTTATTATTTTGTAAGTAATCTACAGAGGTGCAAAAATGGTGAAAGTCCATTGAATTTACGTACTGCTAGTAAACCTTAAATTAGTTCTCAATAAGATACATATATTTCCACCTTGAATTTTATCTATTTTTCTGTATTTGCTATCTTCCGTTCTGTGTGTTACGCTTAGGTTAATTATTTTTGTTCGGTGTAGGATTGAGAGAAGAGAAATCTCTTCCACAGAAATTTTCATCTTAAGATAGTATGGTTGGACAAGGGTAGTAATACAAGTGTGGAGATTCCACACCAGGAGGCAATATTATGGAACAAGGTACAGTAAAATGGTTTAATGCAGACAAAGGCTTCGGTTTTATCGAAATTGAAGGCGGAGACGATGTATTCGTACATTTCAGCTCTATTCAAGGTGAAGGCTTTAAATCATTAGAAGAAGGTCAAAAAGTAACGTTTGACATCGAACAAGGCCAACGTGGAGCACAAGCTGCTAACGTTCATAAAGTAGCATAATTAAAATGAGTAAAAAAGACTCCACCTAGGAGTCTTTTTTTTACTTTTGATTTCAGTAGCTCGCAAAAGATATATTATATCTTATTTTAAAATCTCGTTATAATAGAAAAACCAGCGTTTTAAGGCTGATTTTTGGATAATACGAAGGTACAAGGTATGGACTAGTTAACCATACACTAGAAATACAAAGCAAATATGGCATGTTTGTTTGGTAAGAAGTTTACTTTCAGTTAAAGAAGTGCCGTAAGTTTTTTATAGATTTTTACAACAGACGGATATAAATTATTTTTGATGGGGATTAGGAGACGCACCTAAAAGCCGTTCTCCTGTTCTCATTTTATGGCCACATAAAGGACACTTTTGGTGTTTTTGATAAGAGAAATTTTTTCTCATCCAACCATTACATTCTTCTGATTCACATTCCCAAATCTCTATTTGTTCTTTAGGTAAGGGCTCTTGATTTTTCTTCCTATGGTTATAATACATAACTACATCATCCCTCCTCCTAAATAGTATACCTTTTAAAAAAGAAATAGTGAGAACCATATCTTTCTAAATTAAACCACACTTTATAGACCCTATAAAAATTTATAAATACACGTAAGCGCGGATAAAATAAGGCATGAATTCGCCTTGTATAGATACGCTAAAATAAGATGTTCGTGAATAATAACTCTGATTTCCAATACGCAGAAATGAATAAATAATATCTCTCGTTAAAGAGTACTTTTTTCATTTCTGAATTTAAGTAAGAGAAGGAGCACAAAAAAATGAAAAAATTTTCTGATTTTAATTTAAGCAAGGCCATTGAAAAGGCAGTTCATAACTTGGGTTTTGAAGAGGCTACGCCGATTCAGGCTGAATCCATTCCGATAGCTATGACGGGTAAAGATCTAATTGGACAAGCTCAAACCGGTACTGGAAAGACAACAGCTTTTGGCATTCCTCTTATAGAGCGGGTTGAGCTTGGTGAAGAAGGGATTCAGGGAATAGTCTTAGCACCGACACGTGAACTGGCTATACAAGTAGCAGAGGAGTTAAACCGAATTGGACAGGTAAAAGGAGTTAAAACGCTGCCCATTTATGGAGGTCAGGATATTAATCGTCAGATCAAAGCCCTTAAAAACAGACCGCATATTATCTCGGCAACCCCAGGGCGCCTTAAGGACCATATGAAGCGAAGAACCATTCGTTTAAATCATATTCGTACAGCTGTTCTGGATGAAGCAGATGAGATGTTAAATATGGGCTTTATTGAAGATATCCAAACGATTCTTGGCGGCATCTCTTCTCCCCATCAAACCTTACTATTTTCAGCAACCATGTCGAAGCAAGTACAAAGTCTAGCCCAGAAATTTATGAACGATCCTGAACTCGTAAAAGTAAAAGCAAAGGAGTTAACGGTAAAGAACATCGAGCAGCAATATATGGAAATTCCAGAGAATCGAAAATTTGATGTTCTTTGTAATCTCGTAGACCTTCAATCACCAGACCTTGCTATTGTGTTTGGACGCACAAAAAAACGTGTGGATGAACTTGCTGAAGGGCTAAAAAAGCGTGGGTATGCAGCAGAAGGCATTCATGGAGATCTTACGCAATCCAAACGTGCCGATGTAATTCGTCAATTCAAGAATCATACGATTGAAATTATGGTTGCAACCGACGTTGCAGCAAGAGGACTTGATATTACAGGTGTTAGCCATGTCTACAATTTTGATATTCCTCAGGACCCTGAAAGCTATGTTCATCGTATTGGCCGAACAGGACGGGCAGGTACTAAGGGATTGGCAGTTACCTTTATAACTCCAAGAGAACGTAATCACTTAAAAGTGATCGAAGATGTCACAAAAACCAAAATGTTTAGACAATCACCTCCTACTTCTAGTGAGGTAATGGCCGGGCATCAGGAAGCAATCATTCACCAGGTTTTGGCCGCTATCGACAAGGGGGAGTTTGTGGAATACAAGCCAATGGCGGAAAAGTTATTAGAAGAAGTTGATTCTGTTTCTTTACTGTCAGCCACTTTAAAGCTCTTAACAAAAGAATCAAATATGACCTCTGTCCAATTGTCTGAAGTGGCACCACTTCGTAATAAAAAGGCAAAAACAGAACGTAAGAGAAATAGAGGGAGAAAAGAAACAGTAGGCCGTAAAAAAACATATAGAAAATAATCCCTGATTATTTTTGATGCGAGAAAGGATAATGGCTATGAGTGAGAAAATATTTAGTAATGGAGAAGTAGTAGCGATAAGAGTATCGAATGAATTAGTGACAATCTTAAAAAGTCATTATGTAAAAAACATGAAAAGATACTCTTATACAGTCGACAAATACCCAAGTACCTTTTTCTTTGAAGAAGAGTTAAAAAAACACGAACTATAATTATTGATGAATAAGTGTTGATATAAAAATCTTTTTAAGTAAAAACAGACTCTGAAAATAGAGTCTGTTTTTTAGTATGGTTTCTTATGCTTTATTTACGTTTGTCGCTTGTGGTCCACGTTGTCCCTCTTCGATATCAAAAGTCACTTCTTGCCCTTCATCCAAGGATTTAAAGCCTTCACCTTGAATAGCTGAGAAGTGAACAAATACATCTTCTCCACCTTCGCGCTCAATAAATCCAAAACCTTTGTCAGCATTAAACCATTTCACTTTACCGTGTTCCATTTTTTGTTGCCTCCTAAAATGTAGAAAATAAACCAGATTATCATTAAATCTAGCTTATTTATATATTATCCCAATGGAGACATCTTAAACTTAAATTAATTTGATCTTTTTAACTTTCTTTATCATCACTCATTCCATTAAAATGTAACAAGTGTATGACTATAACATCATAGTGAGGTTCTCGTGCAAAAACTTCAAATAAACATGGAAATGATAGAAGTCGAGTATTAGCCACTGTTTACACAATCATTAAGGGTATTGAATTCATAAATATGAACCTAAATTAGATGCGAGAGCATAATGGGAGCCGTCTGTCCAAAAGAAAGGGAAGTTCACTCAAAAAACTTTTGAATAGTGGCGTAAAAATACATTCAATTAGATAGAAATCTATATACCTTTTTCATATAAATACAACCTTCGCACTAGAATCCGTAAACTTGTTTCCACATAAAAAATGACGCCGTTTTAGGCGCCATTTTTTATAGAATAGAGAAGGACACACCCTATGCACGGGCGGTACTCTTAACACATCGTCTTGATTTGATAATACCCAGTGTTTAAATTTAATAAACCTTTGGTTATGATGCTTTATGCAAAATATCTACGTGTACCTTTTTAGTGAACCTAAGGTTTCTTAGAGTCATCGAGCAAAAGAGCCCTTACAGATGGAGTGTTTTATGAAGAAATTTCAAATAATACTGGATATTATCAAAATTATTTATTAAATTTCTTTGGAAACTGCTTCACAACTCCCGCAGATATAGTATCTGCCATTAAGATAATATGTGATACTCCTTCATCAATTGCAACGATTCTTGCCTCCCAATCTTTTTCTAAGCTTGCAGATAAATCATTTGTCACTAATTTTAGATGCATATACAGTAATTTTTTCAAGTCTTCATTTTTTAAGTAAGGGTTGGCCTGGCTAAGGAACGCTGCTATATCATCAGCATTTCTATACCATTCTTTGTTTAATTGATTCACTAAGACGTTCTTTCCCGCTTTAGCTGCATCTACAATCTTGCCAGCAATCACAATATGTTCCTTAAGCAAATCCGTAAGTCTATTCCCAGCTTTCTCTCCGTATATCGGCTTAACAGCATTCCCGATATCTTCTTGATTTTTTAATAATCTTGTCAACACCTGTTTTTGGTCTTCTGACCCTGCTGTTGTTGCACTTGTAATATAATTGCTTGTCCACAGTACATGATCCATCCAAAGTCTTCTGAATTCATTTTCAAACTTTACCTGAGATTTACTAACACGATGTTCTTGTGTTTCAGCACGAGCACTACTTGGTTCAACCAGCATATTTAGTGAGAATAACAACATAAATCCTACCATTAATAATCTTTTCATAAAAACGCTCCCTTCAATTTAAACGAGTATGCGCCTTATTATTCGTATATGGGATTTTTTACATTCCTCAAAATGTTACATTCTAATAGAAAGTTTTATAGGGTATCTCCACACTTTCAATCAGTCAACACAGAGGAAGGGTTACAGAAGATACCTTTCTGTAAGGTTATAGTAGAGAAAATAAAGCCTTTTTTTGTTCACTAACAAAGAAAATGTCATTAAGGTCTAATTTCATTTCGATTTTTTTGACTCATTCAATTATTTATACATTCTCTAAAAAATATATTTAACATAAGAACCTAATGGCAACACTATAAACAATAGTTAGTGAATAGGATTTTCTTGCATATGTTTGGGATTTTTGCGAGTTGAAATTAAAAAATGTGATAAAGATTAATGAGCTGTTCCTTTCACATAAGCTTGTCAGAATACTATCTAGAGAGAGGTCGAACAATATGAAAGTGACGGATACACTTGTTCAATGTTTAGAAAATGAGGGAGTTGAATATATTTTCGGAATACCCGGTAAAGAGACCTTGGATTTTATTGATTCCTTATCCAACTCTAAACAGATTCAATTCGTGAATGTGAGGCATGAGCAAGGAGCTGCTTTTATGGCAGATGTATACGGAAGGTTAACAAACAAAGTAGGGGTATGTTTATCAACATTAGGACCTGGAGCTACTAATTTATTGACAGGTATATCTAGTGCAAAGCTAGACCATTCTCCTGTTGTTGCTTTAACAGGACAGGCTGCTTTGGGAAGGCAGCATAAAGATTCGCACCAGTATATGGACATTATCAAAATGGTGGAACCGGCAACGAAGTGGGGTGTTCAGATAAAAGATGCACAAACGCTTCCTGAGATTATTCGAAAAGCATTTAAAATTGCACAAATGGAAAAGCCAGGACCCGTAGTAGTAGAATTGCCAGAAGACTTAGCAACTCAAATCGTTCCCATTAAACCTATTTTACCTACATCTATACCCGTAAGCATACCTATATTGGAGTCCATTCAGGCTGCCAATACTCTTATTAAACAGTATGAGAGACCTTTTGTGATTATCGGTAACGGCGCTGTTAGACAGGGAGCCGTGGATGAGCTTCAGCCATTTATTGAACGCCTTCAATCACCGGTTACCCATAGTTATATGGCTAAAGGTGTATTGGCTAAAAATCATCCGCAAAATTTCTTTGCGTTTGGATTTAATGAAAAAGATGAGGTGCTCGCAGGCTTAAAGGAAGCTGACCTACTTATTGCAATTGGATTTGATTTTGTCGAAAAGTTACCCAAAGAATGGAACACGGAAAAAAAACCAATTTTACATATAGATACTTTACCGGCAGAAATAGATGAATATTACCCTATAGAGGTCGAATTGGTTGGAGATATAAAGCAGACTTTACGAGTATTCAATCAGCTTGATATTCCTTCTAAACCATGGATTCCCTCTGGTAATCTCCAAAAACAAATTAAGCAATCTTATCACATTGAAGAGAAAAAGATAGATAGTAATTTGCTGCCTTTAACAATCGAGAATATCTTGCATATTATTGACAAGCTCTCTTCAGAGAAAACCATTGTGATTTCAGATGTGGGAGCTCATAAAGTATCTATAGCCCGAACTTATCAACCTAAAAACCCTAACAGGTTCATTATATCAAATGGTCTAGCTTCCATGGGTATTGCTCTACCAGGCTCAATTGGAGCTAAGCTAGCCTGCCCTAATGATCCAGCTATTTGTATTACTGGAGATGGAGGAGTCTTAATGAATTTTGCTGAAATAGAGACGGCAAAGCGCTTAGGACTTTCATTCATCATTATTGTTTTAAACGACTCTACATTAAAAATAGAGCAGGAAATGATGAACAAAAAGTTTGGTAAGAGCTATGGAGTAACTTTTACAAACCCAGATTTTGTTCAACTGGCAAAAAGCTTTGGAATTAAAGGAGAACAGGCAAATAGTTTAGTTGAATTTAAAAATATAATGAAAAGAGCCTTACAAAGTTTAAATGAGATTGTCCTAATTGACGTTCTTCTAAAAAGCTGATTGCGATTTCTCCATTATTTTGACGAGTTATCTCTGTTAAGGGATTAATTTGTAGATTCACTAGGAAATAAATGTTTTTAATTTTTTAAAATAAGCTAAGCTGAGTTCAACCCAAATCCAACTATAAAGGAAAGTAAATATAAAAATTAAACCAGTAGTAGAAAAAGAAAAATTTCTGGAAATCACGGGACCTAGTACGGGGAATTTGAAACCGTACAATAAGGTAATAATCCCAACAGTTAATAGAGTGGCACCACTTACAACAATGTATAATCTCTTTTTTAAAAAGTAAAAAGAAGCTCCTATGCCCATTCCCAACATTCCTGTTGTAAAAGGAAAAATAATAAGTTCACTTGGCTGGATAATCAGAAGAAGCAGATTTGTTAGTATATAGGTAATAAATCCTAGAGGGAGCGAAAGTGTAAAACAAAAAAGAATGGGTGCAGTAGAGAAGGGACTAATAAAAATTCCTATTCCCGGTAAGAAACCTCCTGCTGATTGAAAAAGGGCTGCTAAGCTGGCGAAAAGAGCGCCTGATACAAGCTGCTTAGTTTTAGATAGTCTATGAAAAAAAAGCTGCGCAGATTTTACTTCATTTGAAAGAGACTTTAAAAAGTACATGAATTTCACCTCCGTTAACTGTTTTTACATTATTTTAGATCATTGTCTGATATATCAACTCTTACATGGAATATATGAAGAAATTAAGAGAGAGGACTAATAAGTCGCATTTACTTTTACAGGAATAGGTTATATCCGTTAAGATAAATTTCTTTATCTTTCTAAAGGTATGTACTGTAGCCCATAAAATGAATTTTTTATGGGCTTTATTGATTAAAGGCTTTTTTATTTTCTAGAAAGTTCATTTGTTCATTCTTATAAAATAGCTGGTGAAAAAATTAAGCTATGATTTTTGGAAGAAAATCGATATCCAGTCGAATTTTATAAATATAAATCATGGAACAATTTCAAAAACAGTACCTTGATTAAAGTCAGACACTTTCATAGAGCCATACACTCCTAAATAAAGCCTGGTTTGACCCAGGTTCGTTCCCAAACTAACGTAGTAAGCTGCTTGAGAACCAAAATTATAATCAATCTCCACAACACTAAAATCATTTAACTTACAATCTGTACCTGCTCTGGTATAAGCTAAAACTCCTCTAACTGGGGATTGAGATTCTTTAAACTGTGCAATATCCGTAAACATAACGCTTCCTGTTAAGCTAGGGATTTTATTCCCCATATATGGCTGAACTCCTGTAAGGGAGGTCCCTCCAAATTTATTGGGGCGGGGATCTTTGTGAAAATAACTTGTTAAAGGCTGAAGACGTCTCACTGAAGTTTTTACCGCTTCATTGTAATAAGCAATTATTTTCTCATCCAAGGCCGGATTTTCAGAACACCTTTTTATAAACGAAGTCGGAAAATCTCCTTCCCATCCCCGCCAGCCAAGGTTAATAAATCCTTCTTGGCTGGGTTTAGCTCTCATTAAAGAAGCTTGAACAAGTTGAGGAACAGGTATTGGCTTATAATGAACAAATGAAAAAATCGACTCTACTACATCTTGTCCAACATTTCCCACATATTTGATGTACTGATTATAAAATTTTTGAAATGAAATACCCGTTATATTGCGAACACCCTTAGCAATGAGCGTAAGAGTTTCCTGAATAGGTGAGGGGAGTTCACTAAAGCGTGTGACTACGGGTGGATTATGGATAAATGTATTCTTACCTACATCAATTTCAATTATTTTCCCGTAAATTTCTATATCATCCTGACTTAAGTTAAAGGGGTCATAGCCTGATCCACCATCTCCAGTTGTAAAGATAAGTTTTCCAGTTTCAGGTGAAAAGTTTAAGCTGTTGACACCATTATGATTAAAAAATGGTCTTCTTAAGTTAAGTAACGTCCGTCTTTTTTGAGGCTGAGCATTTGGTTGGAAAACCCATTCTTCCACTGTATCAATATGATCATATTTAGTTTCTCTATTTATCCACCTTAAGTTTAAAGTTTTAGGATCACACGGGTTAGGCCTATAATGTTCGGAAAGGGCACCTGGTCCTTGTGTTCCAGCTACTGAGTAATGAAGATAAAACAGACCGTTATAATAAAATTCTGGATGAAACGCTAGCCCTAGCAATCCTCGTTCATCATATCCTCCCCGGGAAACACCTGGTTCAGACGTACCTAATTTTATGATTCGTGAGCGAATATCTAAAAAAGTCTGTATAGCTTCGTCTCTTATGTAAAAGATCTCTCCTACTTGGGTTGCAATAAATAAGCTTTCAAATGAGTCACCAGGAAGTATAGCTGTTTTCAACACGGTAGGTAAATTTATTTTACTAACAATAGGCCGTAAACTAACCTTAGCTTTTATCAACTAACTTGACACTCCTTTTTTATTGTTTTCTTTTATAAGAATATGATTGTAACCGTTCTATTAGTATCAATACTATTTTATAAAGTTAGGTAACTTAACTAAGAGACCTAATTGAGAGGCTCTTTTCATAAAAATTATCCACTCCTGATTACGCCTGCTATTTTCTTCTTTTAGCCCTCACGCTTCTCTCAGCGTTCATAACTATTTGCGCTTTTCAGAAACTGAGATTAAGGAAAAGTAATACTTCATTCACAAAAAATAGTGATATTATTTTATGAATTGGAAAAGAATATGGCTTATGAAAGGAGTGAATGCAAATGTCTGTGAAAAACTGGTTAATGGGACTAGTCGTTTTGTTTGCGATGGTTATCAGTGTGATGACTTCAGGATCACTCGGTGTTTTAGCCGAATCAGACATGGTAAGACAAAAAACCATGGAGGTTCAGTTAAACGATGATTACTTTAATCCAGAAACCATCACTATCCCGAGTGGAAAAATGACAACATTGATAGTGAAAAATGAAGGTCAGAAAGAGCATACCTTCACAGTAGAAAAGCTCGGAATTGACGCTGAAGTCCAGCCTGGAAAAGAAAAAACCATTACTGTAAAACCACAAAATCCTGGTACATATGAACTGATATGTAGGTATCATTTTAATAGTGGAATGGTGGGGAAAGTGATAGTCAAATAACAAGCAGGGCCAATCGGTCTCTGCTTTTTGAAGTGAATATAGCATTATTTTTCCATAGAAATAAAAAAAGGCCTTTAAATTTAAAGGCCTTTTTATGTTTCGTTGATTTAAGTGAAAAAACTAATTCATTCATTTTATATTGGAGTTAAAATTCTTTATTTATGTTAAGCATGCGCTCTTTTTTTCCTTTATGCGCCCATATTACGACTGGAATCAAGATTAAAGATAAAATTCCTCCACTTAACGATAAGGTCGCATAGCTTGAATGAGCGACGACCATTCCAGATAAAGCCCCACCAGAAGCTCCTGCTAATGCAATTAAAACGTCTATAGTTCCTTGAGTTTTAGCTCGTGTTGATGGTTCTGTAGCATCAACAATTTGTGCAGTTCCACTTATTAATCCTAAGTTCCATCCCAATCCAAGTAAAGAAAGGGCAAGGACTAGAAAACCCATTGAATCACTTGGCGCCATAGCTGCTACGAGGCCTGCCAAAAGTAAGGTAACTCCAGAAGCAATGGTCATGGCAGTTCGGCCAATTTTATCAATTAAAATTCCCGTAACTAGTGAAGGAAGATACATTGAGCCTATATGAGCACCAATCACAATTCCTACTTCACGTAAACCATGACCATGATGGCCCATATGTACAGGTGTCATAGTCATAATAGAAACCATTACAATTTGAGTAAGTACCATAACCGTTGCACCAACAGCCACTCCTTTTTTGTTTGTTGACTGCTCAGCATTTCTTAAACTCTGTTGAGTGTCACGTTCTTGTTTATTCATTTCTATTGCTCTTGCTATTAGTAATGGATCTGGACGAAGCATAATAAAAAAGACAAGACCAGCTAATATATATGCAGCTGCTGCTAATATGAAAGGTCCTGCAAGTGCCGGAACCCCAATTGAAAGTGCAAAATGTCCCATGACATTAACTAAATTTGGTCCTGCAACAGCTCCAAATGTGGTGAAAACCATGGCCATGCTAACTGCAGTTGCCCGTTGTTTTACACTTGCTAAGTCTGTACCTGCGTAACGAGCTTGCAAATTAGTTGCTGTTCCTGCTCCATAAATAAGCAGAGAAGCAAATAAGAGAAAAATACTATTTATAATGGCTGAAAAGATAACTCCAATTGCGCCAATTCCCCCTACTATAAAACCTGTTGTTAGACCAAAGCGACGTCCATATCGTTGCGAAAGCCTTCCAACTGCTAAAGCAGCTCCTGCTGACCCTAAAGTAAACATAGCAGTTGGTAATCCTGAAACTGCATCTGTACCAAGCATTTGCTGAGCAAGGATTGCTCCTACAGTTATTCCAGCAGCAAGACCGGCCCCTCCAAAGATTTGTGAAAGGCCAACGATAAATAATGTACGTTTGTATAACCTGTTCTTCTTTTCAGGAGAGTCAATATAACTTTGAATTAAATCATTCGTATACCTTGTCATGTTAAACACCTACTTACATTTTAATTGTTAATAAATTGGTTCTATTTATATATATTCAATTATTCTGTGGAATCCTGGATAAAATCCCCTCCTTTAAATTTTATATAAGGTAAAGAATTCTCCTAGCTTTTATTATTGGAGCGTTTGTAATGAACTCAATAGGTATTACTATGATAAATAAAAAAAACAGCCAAATACGTGAGTGTCTTTTTCACAAGGAAGAGGTTTTGAACGTTTATAATTAGGTTAAACATATTGTAACAATTATTTTTTATTTATTCTGCATATTTAAATTATTCGTTCGTAATGGTACAATAAAATGATGGAAAGAGGATATGATGCTTCTTTCTTAATAAAGGATGAAGAAATATGGATATTAAAGCTCAGCAAACAAAGCTGGCGAATAATTTGGGAAAATTGTTACGAGATAACTTTGGAAAAGGCCCTGAGGCTGTTCATGTTACGATTTATGAACCTTATGTTGTTATTTATGTCAGTGGCTTCGTATCACCTATGGAGCAAGTACTGTTAAACCAAAATGAAGAACTTCAGGTTATGACTACAAGAGAGCTTTTAGTAAAGACTCTTGAACCTCAAATTACTGGACAAATTAAAGGGATTACAGACCTCGACATACAGCACTTATATTATGATTGGAATTTAGATCATCACTCCGGAATTTTTGTGGGAGTGTGTCTGGACGATTTGAAAGCCGATTTGACTGAGGGTGACCCTTACCCAGGAAAACAAGCAATTCATGATCGAATTATAAAGATGAGTGAGATTGCCCAAAAAGGTCCCGAAAAAATCTCGTCATATAAATTAAGCGATCGTACATTGGTCATCGTAAGAGAAGGAATACTGGTAGCTATTGAAAAACAGCTAATTTCGCTGGGTTTTGATGACACCTTGCGCATCTCTAAACGCCCTTTGGAAAAAGGAATCTTACGACAAAACGATGACTATGATGAGATATTAAATGCCGACATTCTTGATATTTTTGTAGATTGGGATTTTGAAAAGGATAATAGTATTATTACGCTTATTTTAAAACCAAAAAAGTAATGAGGCAGTAATGAATTGGACACATTGTGCCAAACATAAGCCGAGGAAGAAAAGCTCATACCTTTTCTTTTTCGGCTTATTTTTGTTGTCTAAAAAGAGTAAGTCCTTTTGTAACGGAATAATTCCCTAAAACAGCACCTGAAAATTGGATGTGCCAACAGAAAGGATTTGGTCGGGATGGCTGATAATCATGAGATTGTATTGTTTATAAAAGAGCTTCATCGATTGTTGCAGGATTACCAAAAGTATGACAATGAATTATACAAAGAAGAAATTAGCAAGGATATACTGCTTTTAAGTACAATTATCTATGGAAGTAAAATGGGAACTTTAAATAAAAGAAGAATCTTGAAACATAGGAAATACAAAGGGAAACAGAAACCAATCTATTAAAGGTATACTAGTATGCCTCGTTTACACTTTGTGGAAAGTTAATTCTTATTACCAAAAATGATCTTATGATGAAGAAGGATTTTTCATAAAACATCACGAATAGTATACCTTATGAAACTAGAAACTAGGTGCACCATCTATGGATAAAACGAAACTGGAAAAAGAATTAAGTAGCTATATGGGAAGGTTACTTCGTGAAAACTTTGGAAGAGGTCCTGGAGGTGTATTCACCGTCATTTCTCCTCCTTTTATAACCGTTTATTTTAAAGCCTTTTTATTACCTTTAGAAAAGGCTTTGTTAGACAAGGGACAAGTTATCTATGTTCAAAAAACACGTGATTTGTTAATGGAGACTTTAATTGAAGAGATAAAAGGATATATACAATTAAATATACATTTAGATATTAAAGAATTTTATTATGATTGGAATTTAGAGCTGCAGTCTGGGATGTTTATCATGATCCATTCTGATAAAGAAAACATAGCTAATCATTCCTATAAAAATCAGAAATTGCTGCATAAAGAAGTTGAGGAAGTAACTCAAAAAGCAGAAAAGTTCCCTCATAATGTTTCTTCTTATCTATTAGATCAGCGAACACTTCTTATAATCAGGGAAGGTATTATGGTAAGTATAGAGAAAGAATTAGTTCAATTAGGATTTGAAGAGAACCTTACATTAGCTAAAAGAAATCTCGAAAAAAGACTACTTCATGAACATAGTCAATCATTAGAAGTAATTTTAGATTCAAAGGTAACAGATATACTAGTCGCATGGGACTTTCATAAAGATAAAAGTACAATTCTTCTGATTTTAAACCCAACTTCATAACGGCACTGATAAGCTAGGCACTGAACTAGATGTAGGCCAAAAAGAAAGGTTATCTAACCTTTCTTTTTGGCCTATTGTTATTTTACTACTATTAAAATAAAGAAAGTGGTGATACTTATGCTATTTCAATCGGATGAAGGAAAGGAACCTTTAACTGTTGAGATACACACTGAAGTGGATATAGTAGAAGCACGTCAGAAAGGGCGAATGTTTTCTAACTGCTTAGGCTTCAGCACACTTGATCAAGCCCGAATTATTACGACTATTTCAGAATTATCCAGAAATATATATAAATATGCCACTACCGGAAAAATTACAATGGAAATAATAGAGAAACAACCTGAAATAGGACTCAAAATAATAGCTATAGATAAAGGGCCAGGCATTAAAAATATTCAAAAAGCGCTGGAAAGTGGCTATACAACGTCAGGAGGATTAGGCGTTGGTTTATCAGGGGTGAAAAAATTAATGGACGAATTCACCATATCATCTCAAGAAGACCATGGCGTTAACATCCAGGTTATAAAATGGAAAAAAAGAAATAAGTAAAAGGAACACAAGTTAAACTGTAAACGTTTATCTACAGCAGTAGGTAAAGATTTGTATAGATTTATGAGTAGCTAGACTGAAAAATCTATTTTTCATTAAGCCCTATTAAGGTCAAGAAATTTTAAAAAGTTTAAGAAAGAACGGACTTCCTCTTTACAAAAGACTCCTTTATTGAATAGAAGATAGCTTCTAAAAACATCATCCCCTGATGATCCGGCTCTAGGATAAGGTTAAGATATTTCACATGCGTGAGTTTGTACCTTCAGCATGTGCTTCTCCTCTATTAACTCTTAGCAGTAGGACAAAAATGTTTCTTCGCAGTAGTCACAAGAGGCTTAGAAATATGAGAAAAAGGTGTAGAAAATTATGAGCAATTATATTTAATCGTTAAAATAATTGATCATAATCAAGTCTCAAAAACCATAGATTCTTGGAAATTATTAATAATGATAATTGTGATATAAACAGTACAAGTATATAATTGTGTGAAAAAAGGATGGATACTATGCCGATTAATTCGTTTGAAAACTATCCGATGAGCTGGAAACCATCTGTTGATAAAACAAGAAAGCCTATTTACCAAGCCATTGCAGGACAATTGGAACAGGATATTATCAAGGGAGTTTTATTACCTGGAACAAAACTTCCTCCACAGAGAGAGCTAGCCGATTATTTAGATTTAAATTTGAGTACGATTTCAAAAGCATTTAAAGTGTGCGAGCTAAAGGGTTTATTAAGTGCTACTGTTGGAAGCGGTACATTCGTATCGTATGATGCGTTATCGAATGCGTATTTACTCGAAGATAGAAAGCCTAGCCACTTAATTGAAATGGGCGCGACACTGCCAGACAATGATTCATACGAGCCGCTTCTCCTTCAACTAAAAGATATGCTACAAGAGACTGATTACGAAAAGTGGTTTAGTTATGGGAGGCCAGGTGAAAGTCTTTGGCAAAAAGATGCAGCTGTAAAGCTGATGAGAAGAGGCGGATTCAAAACAACAGTTGATCACATTTTATTTGCAAATGGAGGACAAAATGCAATTGCTGCAATACTAGCGAGTCTTTGTCAGCCTGGAGATCGCATCGGGGTTGATCATCACACTTATCCAGGTTTAAAAACGGTTGCAGCTATGCTTAGTGTACAATTAGTACCGATAAAATCAAAGAATTATGAAATGAGTCCAACTGCTTTTGAATATGCATGTAAAAATGATAATATTAAAGGCATTTACTTGATACCAGACTACCATAATCCAACTGCTTGCTGTATGTCTGTTGAAAACCGAGAAAGGCTTGCCGTGATTGCAAAAAAATATAACCAATTTATTATTGAAGATGCAACGTATCATCTCCATCATGAGCAACCAATGCCAGCAGTGGCATCATATGCACCAGAACAAGTCATCTATATTGCGAGTTTATCAAAATCAATAGCACCAGGGTTACGACTAGCATATGTAGCAGCGCCTAGTCGATTCAAAGAGCCTATTTCAAAAGCACTTTATAATTTAAATATATCAGTTTCACCATTATTAGCAGAGCTAACAGCACGTATTATTGTGTCAAATCAATTTGAACCCTTAGTAGAGAATCATCGTCAACAAGCTATTCTCAGAAATCGAATTGCAAATCAACATTTAGAAAATTACACGTGTTTAGGTATGGAAACTGGTATATTTCGTTGGTTACTATTACCAGAAAAGATTACAGGTGCTGAATTTGAAACATTAGCTGCACAGCAGGGCGTACAAGTGTATGCAGCAGAACGCTTTGTAGTGGGAAACAGTTGTCCAGACAGAGCTGTAAGGATCGCTGTCTGTGCACCGAAAACGATTGGAGAGCTTGAGCAAGGATTGGTTATCCTTAAACGTTTACTTAACGACTATTTATAATATTGTTTGCCATACAATTATAATATTGTATGGTTTTTTTATGCGTGTTATGATAATCCAAATCTAGTGAGAATATTTTTAAAAATAGAATGAGTTTTCTGAAAGGAAGGTTATGATGGTAAACGAGGATCATGTAAAAGCTTCAGACACCCAATCAACTTGTTTACAAGAATTTGTTAATTCACCAGAGAAACAAAAAGCTTTATATAAACGAACCTTATTTGTTGTAAGTGTTTCTCAAATCTTTGGCGGTGCAGGATTGGCAGCAGGAGTTACTGTCGGTGCACTTATTGCACAGCAAATGCTTGGTACAGATGCCTATGCAGGAGTACCGACGGCTCTATTTACTTTAGGATCTGCAGGAGCTGCTTGGTTAGTAGGAAAGCTTTCTCAAAAAAAAGGGCGTCGTGCAGGACTTACGACGGGTTTTATTCTAGGGGGAGTTGGAGCAATTGGTGTTATTTTTTCTGCCATTCTTAATAGTGTTTTTCTTCTTTTTCTTTCGCTCCTCGTTTATGGATCCGGAACAGCTACTAATCTACAAGCGCGTTATGCAGGAACAGATTTAGCCAAAGCAAAACAACGGGGGACCGCTGTTAGTATGGCCATGGTTTTCACTACATTTGGAGCCGTTGCAGGTCCGAATTTAGTTAATGTAATGGGAGATTTTGCTCTTTCTATTGGTGCTCCAGCACTTGCGGGACCTTTCATTTTAGCAGCAGTTGCATATATAGTAGCTGGTCTTGTATTTTATATTATGCTGCGTCCGGATCCGTTACTGATTGCAAGAGCAATAGAAGCGAATAAACAAGAACGTGATGCTCAAAAAAATTTAATAAATACTGAGCGATCAACGAACAAAAAAGGAGTGGCTGTTGGCGCCACAGTTATGGTCCTTACTCAAATTGTAATGGTTGCTATCATGACCATGACACCTGTGCACATGAAACATCATGGCCACGGGCTAACTGAAGTAGGAGTTGTAATTGGCTTTCATATTGGTTCTATGTATCTTCCTTCATTATTTACAGGGATTTTAATTGATAAAATTGGACGAACGGCGATGACAATTGCTTCAGGAATTATCCTTCTTTTAGCTGGGCTGGTAGCAGCTATGGCACCGAGTGATTCAATGGTTCTTCTAGTGGTTGCTCTATCGTTACTTGGAATTAGGATGGAACTTAGGTTTAATTAGCGGGACAGCTCAAATAGTGGATGCTACAGAACCATTAACACGTGCGAAAACACAAGGTACTATAGACGTTTTAATTGCTTTAGCGGGAGCTTCCGGAGGAGCTTTATCCGGAATGGTTGTGGCTCAATCAAGTTATGCCGTTTTATCATTAAGTGGAGGAATTGTATCTTTGATATTAATTCCGGTTATCATATGGGCTTATAGAAGTACAGGTGAAAATAAAGTTAAAGTAGGTCAAGGACTTTAATTTATCTGCGGTATGGAAGCCCGGCGCTGAAATAAATCATGTCACTCAAATTTACTTGTATTCTTCCACTTCCGTTTAAAGAATTGAATTCTTTTTTACAGAGACTACATTGACATTTCAATTACACGAATGACCTTCTACCTAACAGAGGAGAAGGTTTTTCGATTTTAATTATTCATTAAGACTAATATTAATCGCCGCGTTGTTTATATTGTTTAAAATAGTTTTATTTCTTAACTTAATCCTACCCGACAAATAATCATCCTTTCTCAAGCACGCTAAAAGCATACGTTTATGATATATAGATTTTGATGTAATCTTTGGAACATTTCTACCCGTATGAGGGACGCAATAGAGGAGGGAGTGTGTAAAGAGTTTCCCCCTCACTTAACTCAGTTATATATACAAAGAATACTCATATACATTTATTGAATGGCTTCTTTAAACTTGTCACGAAATAAAACATAATTCGATAAAGAGTGCATAGGAGGAAAAAACATGTTTGTTCATATAGTTCAACCTGGTGATACGCTGTCTTCAATAAGCAGTAGATATGGTTACTCCATTGCTCAGCTTAGGAGTGTGAATGGGTTAGAAGAAACGAATATTGTTCCAGGTCAGGCCTTACTTATAGCTTCTTATGTATACACAGTTCAACCTGGTGATACAATGAGCAGCATTGCTAAAAAAGCTTATGTATCCTTAGAAGAATTAAAAAGGATTAATTCTTCAGTTCATTATAATTATTTGCAGGTGGGAATGAAAATAAAAATCCCTAACATATCCAACTACATTGCAGGTACACTGCAATACTATGCTGTTCGAAATCCAGAGTTAGATCGCAGCTTAATTACTGATTTTGCAACTTATTCCTCGTCCATTTCTATCTTTGAATATCATTTTGGCAGCAATGGAGATATTATGAATGATTTAAACGATTTAGTAGCGATTGAAACGACTTGGAAAAACCGAGTTACACCGTTAGTTACGATTACTAATCTAACTTCTGAAGGATTTAGTTCTGATCTTGCCCATCAAGTTTTAAATAATCCTCAGGCAAGAAACAATCTTGTTAATAATATTTTTTATTTAGTATCTAGAAAAGGCTACGGGGGGGTGAATATTGATTTTGAACGTGTAAAGGCCGAGGATAGAGATCTTTTTACAGGATTTTTACGTCAGCTTGGTGAACGTTTAAAACCTGCAGGGTACGTGTTGACCATAGCGGTTCCAGCGAAGACAAGCGAAGATATTCCTTGGTTAAAAGGGTATGATTACGGGGGAATAGGTGCCGTTGTTAACTATATGTTCATTATGGCATATGATTGGCATCATGCAGGCAGCGAACCAGGGCCTGTTGCGCCTATTACTGAAGTAAAAAGAACAATAGAATTTGCGATAAAAAGTGTTCCGCGAAGAAAACTTATCATTGGAGTCCCTTTGTATGGATATAACTGGTCAATTCCTTACAAGCCTGACACAGTAGCATCTGCTATATCCAATCAAAATGCGATTAAAACAGCGATGAGATATCAGTCGCCCATCCAATATTCTAACGAGTATAAATCCCCATTTTTTCAGTATAGAGATCAAGCGGGGCAAATGCATGAAGTATGGTTTGAAGATGTAAGAAGCATGAGTGAAAAAATGGTGTTAGTTCGTAAATTTGGTTTGCAAGCAATAGGAGCTTGGCAATTAACACTTGGATTTACGCCAGGGCCTTGGCTTTTAAAGAAATTTTTCACTATTAGAACGGTATAAATAGCATTGGTTTTTATGGATTAATTTAGATGTTTTTCAGTTAACAGTTATTCGATATACGTTATTAACAATAAAAAAATTCTATTTATAGTAACTTATAAGAAGTTGGAGGTACTGCCATGGCAAAAAGGATAGATGTCTCAATAAAGCAGCATCAATTAAAACTATATGATGGAGCTAAATTAGTAAAGACATATCCTATTGCTGTAGGGAAAATGATTACGCCAACTCCAACTGGAAAATTTAAAATCATTAATAAAGATACTACCCCTCCAGCTGTATTTGGTCCCTTATGGATGGGACTATCAAAACCTACATATGGAATACACGGGACTAATGATCCAGCTTCTATTGGCAGAGATATGTCACATGGATGTGTCAGAATGGACAATGAAGATATTCTAGAACTTTCCTCTGTAGTTCCCATTGGAACGCCGGTTTACATACATAAATAATAGTTTAAGAAGAGCACGACTGTTTACATTTAGCTAATTGTCGAGATCGAGGGTATCAAAGTTTAAGTAGATGCTATACAATCATGGGCTCTTTGTACAAAAACAAAAAAGTACCCCGATTAACAGAGGTACTTTTAGCATTTTAACTTATTTTGATGATGGAGACGTAGTAACTTCTGGAGACGTCACTTTGTCATAAAAATCTACGAATTTGTCACGATCCTCGCTATCACGGTAAGCCATAGCAACACGTGGATGTTCATTCAGCACACCAGAAATCATGTAAGGAATGATATAGCCCCATTCCCACTTTTGACGCATTTCAAGCATATGCTTTTCAATTACGCCAAGAATCGGCTTCATCTCATAGCGTGGTTTTGGTATGTAGCTAACAAGCAGCTCTGTGTTACAGTTACCAGCTGCACGGCCCATACCATAAACAGATGAATCAAGGAATGTAACGCCACTGCGCATTGCAGTTAATGTATTAGCAAAAGCTAGCTGCATGTTGTTATGGGTATGGATCCCAAGCTGTTTGCTAGGAATCATGGCTTGAAACTTTTTCACTTGATGCTCAATATCCGCAGGGTCTAGGCTTCCAAAGGAGTCAACGATATATACAACATCTACGGGGCTTTTCTTTACCATTTCAAATGCTTCAATAAGCTGATTTTCCGGTACGCTAGATAGTGCCATAATGTTAAGTGAAGTCTCATAGCCCAAATCATGAAACATTTTTATAAGCTCTAAGCCTTTATCTACTTCGCGAATATAGCATGCCACTCGAATCATATCTAACATACTTTGTTCACGTGGCAGAATGTCATTTGGATCTACACGCCCAATATCTACTAAGGCAGATAGCTTCGTGAACTTTTTCTCAGGGATAATTTCTTTGAGAAAGTTATCGTCAAGAAATCTCCATGGATTGGGCTCAGTTGCTTGAAGAAGCTTAGGTGAATTTTTATAACCGATCTCCATGTATTCAACGCCGGCTGCGCTTAGGCCGTTATATAAGTCTTGCACAAATCCAACGCTAAAATCCCAATTATTAATTAAACCTCCGTCACGAATGGTACAGTCTATAATTTTGCTATTATGTCCCATGGTAGTTGTTTCCTCCTATGTATTCTATTTATATAAATATTGTTTTAAACTTTATCGCTTTTATGCTTTTAAGTGCTAAACTCTCCTATTGTGTTTATACCATGACTGATTCAGGGGCGTCAATGTATTTTCTAAATGTTTCACTACTTTACTGCATTTCATGGTAGGAGATGCTTCGGCTTTTTATCCGCTTGATGCTCTTAAAACAACACCAAGTTCAGCACTACAACCCCTAGTATATACAAATACAACCTTTATTACATCACTACTTACTGCAATAAAGATTGTTTTTTAAGTGAAAACGTTTATTAAGGAGGGAACTGCCATTAGTATCTAGGTTATAGGTTTAGATTGCTCTATAATTAATCCATAAATTTGGGAAGAGATTTAAAACCTGAGAAATAAGAAACTTTTTTCGCATTAACAGTTATATAGGAAGTAGTAGCTGTTACTTAATCATTTTAATTTACTTGTCTTTACATCGTCCAAAACGTAAGAAATGATAAGAGTATAGAGGTAATAAACATCGCAATCACCGGCTTTAATGCTTTTGTTCGAAGAGCCTTCAAACTTACATTTAACCCTAGCCCGACCATAGCCATTGTTAAAAGAAAGGTAGTTAGAGTTGAAATATCATCCATGATCGTTTTAGGTATTATAAGGTGCTTACCAACGACATAACTCCCAAAAATACTCATGATTATAAAACCTATTAAAAACCAAGGGAATTCAATCTTGGTATCCTTTTCAATTTTTCCTGTTCGCTTCATCCAGTACATTAAGATAAAGCTTAATGGCACAAGTAAGAGCACTCTGCCTAACTTAGCCAACAGTCCAATAGCTAGAGCATCGCGTCCAGACGGTGCTGCAGCTAGAGCTACATGGGCAATTTCATGGAGGCCTACGCCTGACCAAATTCCATATTGAATATTCGTTAAATGGATGTAAGGCCTTAAAATGGTATATCCAATCGCAAATAGGGTTCCCACTAAAGCAATAACACCAGCTCCGATAGCTGTGTCTTCTTCTTTTGCTTTTACAATCGGAGAAACAGCTGCAATAGCTGCAGCACCGCATATTCCTGTTCCTATCCCTAAAAGAAGGGATAAACCGCTATCAGCCTTCATCCATTTGGCTAGAAAAACCGTTAAAACAATCGCAAATACAGCCGTTCCCACATCCCGAAGCAACAATCCTAACCCTTGATGAATAACAACATCAATATTAAGCTTTAGGCCATATAAAATGATGGCATAGCGTAACAGCTTTTTAGAAGAAAATTCAATTCCAGATCTTATTTTTTCAGGGTACCCCAAAATTTGACGATAAATGACTGCCATTATAATTGAACAGGCTAGTGGACCGATATGATTAAACCCCGGGACTTTTGCTAAGCCATAAGCAAGTAAAGCAAAAAGAAAAGTAAAAGCGACTCCTCCAGCCGATACAGAAACAGTAGGTGACGTCCGGATATTTATTCGTGAGAATAGATTTTGCTTTTGAGCTTTATTTATATTTATCATGCATTTCATCTCCAATATAGATTCTTATCAAGTAAAGCTTCACATAAGAAATATGTACTTTAACTATAAAAGACAGTTTATTATTAGTAAAATATAGATAAATCATAATTATAATTAAAAATATTAATGAATGATGCAAAAAAACAGCAAATTGATTTTCAGTGACTCTGAAGATCAACTTGCTGCTTTTATTGGTTTTTATCCCTAATTACACGTTTTGATATCTGAAATATAGTCCATAAACTACTAATTTTACAAAACTGCATAAAAATATAGGTTCTTATGAGAGAAAGACAGCCTTGCTAGTTGCTAAGCCTTTTTTACGTCTATACCATAGCAATATCAAACTGCCTAATACGCAAAGGAAAGACACTAATTGAGCTATTCTGATATGAGAAGTTAGCATTAAGCTATCTGTACGCAATCCCTCTATAAAAAATCTTCCTATCGAATACCATAGCAGGTAAGTAAGAAAGACTTCGCCTCTTTTTAACAAGGATTTTCTTAGTACGATTAGGACAAGAACACCTATTATGTTCCAAAGTGATTCATAGAGAAACGTAGGATGATAGTAGGTTCCATCGATATACATTTGGTTAATAATAAAATCAGGTAAATGTAAAGTTTCTAAAAACTGACGTGTAACAGGTCCGCCATGTGCTTCTTGATTCATAAAGTTTCCCCACCGGCCAATAGCTTGTCCTAATAATAAGCTAGGAGCTAAAACATCAGCCATTTTCCAAAAAGAAAGATTCTTTTTTCTGCAAAACCATATAGCTGTTAATACAGATCCAATAATTCCACCGTGAATGGCTATGCCTCCATGCCAAATTGCGATAATTTCACTCGGATGTTCTTTATAATAACTCCATTCAAAAAGCACGTAATAAATTCGAGCTGTAATGATAGCAATCGGTAGTGCTAGCAGAAGTAAATCAGAGATGGTTTCTGAAGAGATCCCTCGTTTCTTTCCTTCTTTCGAGGCTAACAAGAAGCCTAAGAAAGCTCCTATCCCTATAATGATTCCATACCAATGGACTTCAAGTGGACCAAGGTGGAAAGCGATAGGGTTTAAAGGTTGTGTGTGCTGGTTCATGATTTTTCTCCTTTACTTCATATCGGTTGTCTTGCATTTTTTGAGAGTAGTATTAAATTAGAGTGCCTTTTTAGTATATCTAATTAGATAAAAAAAGGACAATTTTTGCTTACGAACGATCAATATTTCTTTGTCTACTTTAGTGTAACAGAATAGTCTCCTTAGAATAGTCAAAATTAAAATAGACAGTACATTGACTTAATTACCAAAATATACTATTCTTATTTTGGACAATATACTGTCTAAAATGGAGGGTGAATATGGATATTTATAAAGAGCTTTTTCTAATGCAGCAAACTTACGCTACTTTATTTTCTCTGGCAAATAAAATCCAAGTAAAGGGTGATAAATCTCTTGAACTTTTAACATCAAGACAGCATATGGCGATGGTGGCAATTGCTCATTTACCTAAAGATGAAACAACATTGAATAATATTGCTAGAAAATTAGGAACTACAAAACAAAGCGTCAAACAGTTAATTACCATTATGGAAAAGAAAGGTTATGTGGACGTAATTCCTAGCAGTAAAGACAAGCGTGCAGTTAACGTAAAAATTACAAAAGCGGGAAAAGAGGCACTGCTTGTTGTTTCTGAAAAAGGAATCTTCTTTTTAGAAGAACTTTTTAACAAGTTCTCAACTGAAGAGTTAGAAATAATGTGGAAACTTTTAAAGAAACTTTATAGCTTTGATGGTGAAGAACACGATGGATTTGAAGAAGAAGGCGACATCAAAATGGATGAAGATCACACTGAATTACAGTTGAGAGTAATAAGAGAGTTTGAAAGTCGAAGAGTTCAAGCAATTGATAATATGAGAAAGAATATATAAAAAAACTCGAGAGGCTAATCTAACTTAAAGCATATCGATTAATCCTTTTAAAATTTTAAAAATAAAGGATAAGGGAGAGCAATCATTATGTTTGAAATCAGCGATGAAACATTACGATTAATTAATAAAACCTGTAAAGAAAAAAAGCACTTGAAACTAACCGTTGGCTACTTAACGGACAATCAGTCTATTATAAAAGTCTATAATGAAAGCGGTGAAATTGACTCGTCAAAAAAATATCATTATGAAATTGGTTCTATTACGAAAACTTTTACGGTATCGCTGTTATCAAAATACATATTTGAAAACAAGGTGTCGTTAAACGACTCTATACAAAAATACATAAAAGAACTTAAAGAAGACATGTATTATCCTACATTGCTCCGCCTCGCTACTCACTCTTCTGGATATTCAGGAAGCTTACCTTTAAATAAAAGGGAATATTTTAAAATAATTTTAGGTTTGATTTTTGGCGGAAGTGATTTGAGCAAAAATAATCCGTTGCATATGGATTTTAACAAAATGAAGATGCTAATCGAAAGAACTAAATTGAAAGAAGTAGATTATTCATGGAAATATTCCAATTTCGGCATCTCACTTATTGGGTATGCGTTGGGAATGGTATCGGGAAAGGGATATTGGGACACTATGAATGACTTTCTCCATGATGAGCTTGGACTAAAGGATACTTGTTTAGGCAGCTCAAATAATAATTTACAGGGTTATGACCGCAAAAATAATGATTGCGGTAACTGGCATTGGGACAAGGGGAATTTTATATCACCTTCAGGGGCGGTATCCTCAACCGCTGACGATTTACTTAAATACGCAAAAATAAATATGTACGAAGATAAACTATATCTGTCTTTATGTCATAAAAAACACGGCAATGGAACAAAGAAGTTTGATATGGGTCTTGGATGGCTGCTTTTAAAGAAAAACAATAATGTAGTGTTGCACGGCGGTGGAACAGGATGCTTCAGCTCCTTTTTAGGGATTGATAAAGAAAAGAAAGTTGCGTCCGTCGTTTTAGCTAATTATAGACTAGGCAGAAATGATGACGAGAATATAGGAATAGCTTTATTGGAAAGTCTACGGAAGTCAAAAGATATATAAGAATAGTCTGCAAAAAAACGAAGAAAATTAGTCTATTACAGTTCACCTTACCCCTTTAATTTCAATTAATTGAGAGATTATCATCGATATACCGACCCTCAAGAAGCGTAGATACCGCTTCTTTTTTTGATAAAACCGTGCTATTATCATTAAGGTTTGTGAAGAACAGAAGATTTTTGTCTTTGCATACATTCTTTTGGTATAGTGTTAGAAATAAGGAGTGGGTAAGTTGGTTTTTACTGAATTTTTCCAGCAGTTTCCCGTAAAGGTTTTAACGGTAGCGCTGCTGATTATACTTATCGTTTATTTTATTCGTAAATTTATTAAGCTTTTCTTTGACAAAACGAGCTTTTTAGATGAAAAACGAGAAGAGACCTTGATGCATTTTTCTAATCAGGTGACAAGAGTAGTAGGCCTGGCTTTTTTCTTTATTTATGTGCTTAGCCATTTCTTTGACTTCGGAAAGATTCTCACTAGTTCAGTAGTGTTGGCCAGTGCCCTGGCAATAATCCTCCAGCATATCATTCGTGATTATATAATGGGACTGACTTACTTGTTTGAACGTCAGATCCATCACGGAGATTATGTTATTCTCAACGGAAACCGCCAAGGGAAAATAGAGGAAATTACGATGCGCTACTTAAAGATTCGTCAGTATGACGGCTACCTCTATACCGTCTCATATAGCAACATTACGGAACTTCAGAACGGAACCCGAGGAAGGCGCCGGGTAAATGAAAGTCTTATTCTCAACTATAGACAAAACCCTGACGATGCCTTCAAAGTAATGGAGCAAGTAGCACAAACATGTAACGAGAAATATGGTCAATATTTGTTGAAAGATGTGAATGGAATTCCTATAGAGAGCTTTCAATTCAATCAAATTACTGAACTGAACGTAGATTTTAAAGGTCACCAATATTCATTATCAGGCCTTGTAAAAGAAGCTGATTTTGTAGAAGCGGGCCAAAAGGTGAGATATGAACTCGCAATGGCTGCCTACAAAAATGACCTTATGATGGCTGAAAGCTTCGAGACAAGCCATTAAAAATAAAACTCGTCCCCTATTTATATACAAGATTTTATATTTAAGAAAAAAACACCCTTTTAATTTTTTTAAAGGGTGTTTTTTATTTTAAAGAATATCTATTAAGTACTTCTCCAATACAGATTAATTATCCGAAACCGAAAAAATTATTTAGTACATCTAAATTATTCTTCTAACAACATGGTAAAATTAAACAAAACACTCAAAAGGTAAAGGGGGATTAACTATGTCGCAAAAATCTAATTATACAAAAATCAACTCAAAAATGTGGGATGAATGGGCTTCATCAGGAGGAGAATGGTCATTAGCTATTAACCATCAAGATTTTGTAGATGCAACTCAAGGTAATTTTGATATTTACTTAACACCTTGTAAGCCTGTTCCACATCACTGGTTTATTCCATTTGAAAAAGCAAAAATATTGGGACTTGCTAGCGGAGGAGGACAGCAGTGCCCGGTCTTTGCAGCGCAGCATGCAGAAGTTACAGTGTTTGACTACTCTGATAAACAATTAGAATTAGAAAAAATGGTGTCCGCTAGAGAAGGTTATTCTATTGATTTAGTTAAAGGCGATATGAGTAAGACATTTCCCTTTGAAGATGAGACGTTCAATATGATTTTTAATCCCGTATCAAACTGCTATATTCAAGATGTTGAACACGTTTGGCAAGAATGTTTTAGAGTTCTTAAAAAAGGTGGCGTTCTGCTATCTGGATTTGCAAACCCTGCTCTCTATTTATTTGGCGAAGATGAGAAGGAATTACAAGTGGTTCATAAATTACCTTATGACGGAACTAAAAGTACGATAGAAAATGATGAAGAACTTATAAAGAACGGCGGTGTACAGTTTAGTCATTCTTTAGAAACTCAAATTGGAGGACAGCTAAAAGCTGGATTCACTCTACAAGCTCTTTATGAAGATCATCACCACAAAGGAAAAATCACTGAATATATGCCTTGTTATCTGGCAACTAAATCCATTAAATAATAGTTGGTTATCATGTTGAATGAGTTACCTCAACTTTTTCTAACAGACGATCAAAGGGGGACAAGCAATTTTGTTCATTCCTATACTAGCCGAATAGATTAAAAAAATACATTTTAGAAAAGAGATTTCCACCTAAACATAAGACAATAGAAAACTTTTTCTATTGTCTTATGTTATGAGTTTGATTCTTCATTTGGATAAAGAACAAAATCATATAATTCGCCTCTTAACCGATCGTTATAAAATTCAATTTTACGATTTAAAATGTCTAAACTCTGTTGTAAAGTTTGTATCTCCTGTTGCACAAGGTGTTTGCGGTTTTCAAGTAGATGTAATCTCTCTTGGATTGTTTTATCACCTATCGCACGCCATTTAGTGTATTGTTTTAACTCTGTTATTAACATACCTGAATTTTTTAAATGGAGGAGAAACTTCGCCCATTCAATATCATCATCCGTATATCTTCGTAAATTATTCTCATCCCTATTAGGTGTAAGCAAACCTTGTCTTTCATAATATCTGAGTGAACTTGCTGTTACGCCAAGGATTTTTGCAAATTCTCCAATTGAATAAGCCATCGTATTCACCTTTTCTATCATTTATTTGGACTAATACTGAATGCTTAAAATCAGTTATATATAATTGTTTTTTCTTTAGTATTGTCTCCTTATATCTATTGAACTTATCATTTAAAGTCGACTTTAAGTCAATAATGAATTTCTTCTTAAAACATCGACATTCTCTTGTTGACTTAAACCTAAGTTTAAGCATTATACTACATCTGTTGTAACGATCAAAATAGAAAGAAAGGATGAGAGAGAGATGCCGGAAAAACAAACCGCAGGACGAGAACTGTTAGGGGAATTTGCTCCAAAGTTTGCTGAGCTTAATGATGATGTTTTGTTTGGCGAAGTATGGGCGCGAGAGAAAGAGTTATCTCCGCGTGATCGAAGTATGATTACAGTTTCTGCCTTAATTGCGGGTGGAAACTTTGAGCAATTAACGCCGCATCTTCAAAAAGCAAAGAAAAACGGAGTAACCAAAGACGAAATTGTAGAAGTGATTACTCATCTTTCGTTTTATGCAGGGTGGCCCAAAGCATGGTCTGCTTTTAATATTGCTGAAAAAATTTATATCGGTTAAAAGGAGAGAGAATAAATATGAAGCATGAAAAATTAAGTAATAGCACAATCTTTCCATTAGGACAAAAAGTGGAAGCCAACTTTAGTGGAGATGCCTATTTAAAAATGGTATTTACAGACGAAAAGCCGCTTAACACATCTATTGGAAATGTAACTTTTGCTCCAGGATCTCGTAATAACTGGCACTCTCATAAAGTTGGACAAGTATTATTAGTAACAGCTGGAGAAGGCTGGTATCAAGAAGAAGGTAAAGCAGCACAGTTAATAAAAAAAGGTGATGTCGTGAACATCCCGCCAAATGTGAAACATTGGCATGGCGCCACAAAGGATAGCTGGTTTGTGCACTTAGCAATGACACCAGGAGAAACAGAATGGCTAGAACCTGTTGATGATGAATGGTTTAATAAGTTATAAGCATAACGTATATATGCCGTTTTAAGAAACTGATCACATGATTACTCGCTTTTCATTTTATGGCTAGCAGCAATTGGCTCTGAAGAACCCAATGAAAAGCTTTTCAGAGATAAGAAACAAATCGATTGGTAACACCCGTGAGTAAAGATCAAAAAAGATTTATAAAGAGAAAAGCTGTATGTAAAACTAAATGAATTATTACTTGCTGAATTTGTTGCTAATGCGTACGTCAGCGTAGTTGAGTGGTGGCTCAAAAATGAAATGCCATATTCACCGTGAGAAATGGCAGAAAAAGCAGGAGAGCTTTTAGAAAGAAACTTATAAACTTAGGTTTGGTTGGACAAAAGCTTTAAAAGAAGAAAATTATCCATCTCCTATTCTTAATTATAATACCTTTTTTGTTTTAATTTGGTAACAAAGGGTAAATGTTCCAAGAATCACCTAAAAATAGGAGGAGATCAAATGAGAAAAGCGAAACAAGCTGTTGTAGCTTCTGCCGTAGGTTTAGCTGTGTTAGCGACGCCATTAGCTCTACCGAATTTAGGAGGTTCTGCAGGCTCTGCAGAGGCTGCAGAAGTTGGAGGAGACGTAACAGTTGATCCCGTAGCTATAGGACAAGCGATTGCAGATGCGGCTAAATCAGCCGACAATCGAAGTGGTTTCGTCAAGGGAGCAATGGAAAAAGCATTCTTTGAATCAGGTCAACAATACAATGTAGTGGTTATGAATTTGAGCCAAGGGTATAATTCAGATCAATTACAAGGTGTTCAATATTTTGACACCGTAGATTATGATGGTATTACCTATGGTGTCTGGGTATTTGAAGAAGGAACATTTATTAATGAAGGCGATGGAGGTTATGATAACTGGGCTTTCAGAGGGTGGTTTGAACGAACAGGAGATGACGAGAAAACAGTCAATTTTCATAGACCTTAATTAAAAATAGAGATAAAGATAACAAGAGATTCCCATTAGGGAAGATCATAGGAAGAGCCTTTACCGCCATGGTAAAGGCTTTTCTCATTGAATGAGTTTGCATTTTCAAGTTAATATAGTTTCGCGGATACTACTTAATTAAGTACTTACATTATAAAAAACAAGGCGTCATTAAAAAGAAGTAAAATATATTTAAGGAGTTTATTTAAATCATTACAATTTTTTTAATTCCTCTTCCTGCTGACTTATATAAACATTGCCCCACTTCTCTAAAGATTTTAGTATTGGAACAAAACTTTCTCCAAGATCTGTTAAATAATATAAAACCCTTTTAGGGTTATCGTTTGTTTCTTCTCTTTCAATCAATCCGTTTTTTTCCATATCCCTAAGCTGCAGTGTAAGGATACGCTGGGTAATACCCGGTATTTCACGGCGCATTGCATTATAATACATGGGTGATTTTGATAACAAAGATAAAATAATCCCTTTCCATTTACCACCCATCATATGCATCGTTAACTCAATTGGACAAGCGCGCTTTACAGTTAACGTACAAGGACCGTATTGATCACTTTTAAAGTCTGACATTTTTTCACCTCAATGGCTAGTAACAAAATTGTGCCTTCTTGTTACGTCTATTTTTTCTTACTAAACTTATATTATCAAATAAAACAAAAGAAGGTGCATCAATTGGAATTTGTCCAAATTTCTAGACATATTTACAAACTTACTTACAAAACTGTTGTAGGAATTCCTGTCAAAATTAATACATGGTACGTGCTAGATGGTGAGAGTGTTCATATCATTGATACAGGAATGAAAGACTATGCACATACTCAGTTAAATATAGCAAAATCTTTAGGTATCCCCAAAAGTATTTTACTCACACATGACCATTTAGATCACATTAATGGCGCCAAGTATTTAAGAGATAATTTAAATATTCCTATTTACGCCCACGAAGTTGAAGCGCCTTTTATCAATGGCGAAAAACCATATCCAAATAAGGCAGAAAAGGAAACAACAGGGGTGGAACATCAAGTTGAAAGTCTAAGTAACAACATCATTAAAAAGTTACCTGTAGATGTGTATTTAACACCCGGTCATACACCAGGACATGTGATATACCACCATAAAGATGACAATGTGCTGCTAACTGGAGACTTATTCTTTTCTAATGCTGAATCCTTACATCCGCCGATTCGAAAGTTTACAGTTGATATGGGTGAAAATATTAATAGCGGGCGAATTATAGATGAAATTAAACCTTCTATTATTTCTTCATCACATGGCGAAGATGTCAAATACAACTGTGATTTATATCCTATTTATAAATTTATATATGAATAAGAGGGAGAAAAATGAAAATACAATTATTTCAAACAGAGATTATAGAAGGTGAAGTTAAGCAAAATGAAAACCGCATTGAGTCCTTATTTGAAGAAAAGCTGCATATAGATACTGAGATTGTTGTGATACCTGAAATGTGGAATACAGGTTATGATTTAAAAAATGTAGCAGAAAAAGCAGATATTGATTTAAAGAGAGCTTTTCCCTTTATTCAACGTTTAGCAATCAACTATCAAGTGAATATCATTGCAGGTTCAGTTTCAAATAAAAGAAATGAAAATATTTATAATACAGCCTTTGCTGTATCAAAAACGGGTAAGCTGCTCTATCAAAAAGATAAGATACATCTCGTGCCGATGTTGGATGAACATCATTATTTAACAGGGGGAGATGAAGTCCCAGATGTCTTTGAGATTAACAATATCAAAGCCAGTCAAATTATATGCTATGATTTACGTTTTCCAGAAATCACACGCTACCCAACGTCTCAAGGTGCAAAAGTCATATTCTACGTTGCACAATGGACTACCAGAAATATAGACCATTGGAGAACACTATTGAGGGCAAGAGCTATAGAAAATTGTGTTTATGTCATTGCATGTAACAGCGTGGGAAAAGTGAGTAATGAAAATCATGTCGGCAACACATACGCGGGGCATTCAATGGTCATTGATCCCAATGGAAACATCGTAGAAGAGGGGGGAGATCAAGAAGAGATTATAACAGCGGAAATTGATATACAGAAAGTTACAGAACAACAAACATACATTCCAATATTTGAAAGCCTGAGACCGGATGTTTATAAGCATGCAGAATAGAAATTTGTATATCATCTTAAATTTGGATGTTATCAGAATATCTTATGAAGGTTTACTAAAAAAAAGAGGCAGTTTCACCTGAAAATACTATATTTTTTAAAATTAACATATGTATAAAAGGTGCACTTCTTATACATTAGTTTCTCATCCACCTACTGAGAAAACGTTGATCAGTCAACAATGTATAAAAAGCTGCATACTCCGGAAAAAGGATCCTTGGAAGAACTATCCTTCGTCAAGGGTCCTTTTTTATAATGTTTTCTGGAAGAGTGATTGTGTTAACAAATTATGTATGAATTATACATACGCTTTTATAAGGGTTTTAATATATAATTAAGGTAAAAAAGAATTATTTTAGGAAGAGGAAAATGTGTGAAACGCAGTCGATTGTTGCTTTTATCGCTAATTAGTAGTTTGTTCGTTATTTTAGTGTCCTTGTTCCAGTGGGATCTGGTTGATATTATAACGGAATTTTTAATGTTACCTATTTGGTTATTTGTATATGCTTTCTTTATCATAATGACTATATGGACATTAATTCATCTTTTTAAAAAGAGAAAGTGGCAGCCGTTTCTTATTCAGCTCATTACTATCTCATTGTGGTTTTTATTTCCATTCAATCAAGTCAACTTAGATCTCAACTTTAAAATCCATCAAGATAAGAGAGAAGAGGTTGCAACTAAAATAGAAAATGGTGTTATTAAACCTAATGTATCTGATAGTCCATCACTTATTCAATTACCTAAAAAGTATACTCAATTGTCTAAAGGTGGGGGCGACATCGCAGTAGAAACAAAAGGAAAGGCTAAATCAATTCTTTTCTTTACATACCGTGGGATGCTAGACAATTTTTCGGGATTTGTATATAACCCAAACGATAACAAACCTTCAAAAAGCGATTTTAACGGGGATTTTAAACAAATAAAAAAAGTACATAAAAACTGGTATTATGTATCTTCTTATTAAAGAGAACCTGCTGTTTTGATAGCAGGTCCTTCTTGTTACTTATTTCTTTTTTAACCTTTTAACAACTTTAAAAGCTAGGAATCCTATTAAACCAATAATTATTAAGAATAATAGCAATCCTGTTGGATTAAATGTACTCATAATACCATCCTTATGGTTTCTATAATTTACAATGTTATCATATTTAAATGGTTTGCACATTTCTCCTTCAGGATTTTTTACTCCTATACTAGAAGCCCAATTTCATTCTTTCTTCTTTTTTAGGTGACCAGGACTCTTATACTAGTTCAACCTTAGTTTTTATTTTTGGTTTGTAAATATTCTTTTTGAAACATACACATTCTTATAGCATTATGATAGCTTCCATCAACAAAAAATTCATCTTTTAACTCACCTTCAATAGAGAAACCAACCTTCTTATAGATATGAATTGCTTTTTCATTTTCCTTGTCTACAATTAAGTAAAGTTTATGCATATTCAATACCGAAAAGGCATAATTCATTGCTAGGTTTGTGGCAACCATGGCGTAGCCATGACCTTGATACGCAGGGTCGATGATAATTTGAAACTCTGCTCTACGATGAATATAATCAATTTCGACTAATTCCACTAATCCAAGCATATCCCCCTCCTTTTCAAGGATGAAACGACGCTCACCTTGATCGTGAATATGTTTATCATATAAGTCCTGTAGCTCTACAAAAGCTTCATAAGGCTCTTCAAACCAATAAGACATAATGTTTGCATCATTATTAAGTTCATGGACAAATTTTAAGTCTTCTCTTTCCAAAGGACGTAACTTAAGTTCCTTATTCATTTCTCAAACCTCCACATTCTAGCATTACTTTAGCACTTTCCTTTTTAAATGTAAAAATTGCTGTAGTTTTAAAAAATAATAAGATATAGTGCGATTATTTACATCCTTATGAAAAGAACCATAGTATAATTTAAAAATCTCGCAAGTGAAATTCATTAACTTTAAGGAGGATCTTATGAAAAAAGCAGTTGGTATTCTTCTTATTTTACTATGCTGTATAAACCAAAGGGTTGAGGCAGCTAATCAACCTTCAGCAGCTCCTACAATACATCATGAAATTTATGTTTCTCCTACAGGGGATGACAAAAACCTGGGTACTAAAAGCAAACCTTTTAGAACATTAAGAAAGGCAAGTGAAGTAGCTCAGCCCGGAACTACCGTTTACATCAGAGGCGGTATCTACTATGAACAATTAATTATTAGCCGTTCAGGTACTAGACAAAAGCCTATTATCTTCAGGAACTATAAAAGTGAAAAGCCTCTTATTAGTGGAGAAAAAATAAAAAGTCGTTCTACAGATGGAGGGCTAGTTAGCATAAAAAATAAGAGCTACATAACAATTCAAGGTTTGAATATAGGTCATTCGTCTACTTCTAAGGAACAAAATACACCATGTGGTATTTTAGTAGAAGGAAGTGGAAAGAACCTTCGAATTATTAATAATCATATTTTCGATATTAAGACTGCACATAAAAATGGAAACGCTCATGGAATAGCTTTTTATGGATCCAAAGCGCCGCGTTCGTTAGAAAACATTGAAATATCGCGAAACCTACTTGAAAACCTGACCTTAGGTTTTAGTGAAGCACTAACTCTAAATGGAAATGTTAAAGATTTTATCGTCAATGCCAATACAATTCGAAACGTTGATAATATTGGGATTGACGTAATTGGCTTTGAAAAAGTAGCTCCTATTGAGAAATATGACCGAGCTCGTGAAGGACTCATTAGTGAAAACCATATTTACAACGTCAGCAGTTATTCAAATCCTGCTTACAAACATGAATACTCCGCTGGGGGAATCTACGTAGACGGAGGAAAAGATGTTATTATTGAGCATAACGTTTCAAGTCATAACGATCTAGGAATAGAAATCGCAAGTGAACACTATGGTAAACACACTAGCAATGTTCAAGTTATACGGAATATGATTTATAAGAATCGTTTTACAGGAATTTCAATTGGAGGCTATGATAAAAAACGTGGAGGGACGATAAATACTCTTATTGAACATAATATTTTATATGGAAATGATACGATGAACATGGATGGTGGCCAATTACTGATGCAATATCATGCAACTCATAACGCTATTAACAATAATGTTATGGTTTCAGTAAAATCTAATTTGCTTCTGGCCAATCTTCATTACTCAAATAAATATAATCAACTTAATCATAATGTGTACCTAAATAAAAGTAGAGATAAAGCGAATCGATGGATATGGAAGGGGAAAGAAATAGAAAGTTCTACTATCGTATCACCTAGGCTTTTTTAATGAAAATTTCTTTTTGGAAGATATTCTTTATTTAGTTGCTCGCTGGGATTCTATTTAAGGCCGAAAAATTATTCACTTCACTATCTGCTGGTTATACTTTTTATTTCATTGAAACAAAGAGAAAGGTGCGTTCATTGTAAATATACAAATGGATTGCAAGAAGATTCATGCTGGTTCTCTATATGAGTAGTGTTTATTTAGGTGCAAATCAATAGCCTTGACATAAAAACACCCCCATCATTAGAGTTTTTTTATCTAATAATGGGGTGCAGTTCAAGCCGTGGGAAAGGTGTTTTATGCCTTTATTGATTTTCGTTTTCGCTATCGTTATCTATAACATTATCGTTATTAATATTATCACCATATTTGAAATCAATAATTCTTTTTCTAATTTCTTCTCTAATTTCAGGGTTTTCTTTTAAGAAAATCTTAGCGTTTTCTCGTCCCTGTCCTAAACGCTCCTCATTATATGAAAACCAAGATCCAGACTTTTGAACAATATCTACTTCAGAACCGATATCTAAGATTTCTCCTTCTCTTGATATACCTTCTCCATACATAATATCTACTTCAGCAATGCGGAAAGGAGGCGCCATTTTATTTTTGACTACTTTAATTCTTGTTTTGTTACCAACTATGTCATTTCCTAGTTTAAGTTGTTCAGCACGGCGAACCTCAAGACGAACGGAAGAATAGAATTTTAGTGCTCTTCCACCTGGCGTTGTTTCCGGATTTCCAAACATAACGCCTACTTTCTCCCTGATTTGGTTGATGAAGATGGCAATGGTTTTGGACTTATTGATTGCTCCAGATAGTTTACGAAGAGCTTGAGACATCAAACGAGCTTGTAGACCTACGTGAGAATCTCCCATTTCTCCTTCAATTTCTTTTTGGGGAACTAATGCAGCTACTGAGTCAACAACAATAATATCTACAGCGCCACTTCTAACTAATGCTTCAGCAATTTCAAGTGCCTGTTCACCAGTATCTGGTTGAGATAACAGTAACTCATCAATATCTACACCTAGTTTTCTTGCATAAACTGGATCCAGTGCGTGTTCAGCATCAATAAAGGCAGCTCGGCCTCCATTTTTTTGTACTTCTGCAATTGCGTGTAAGGAAACGGTTGTTTTACCTGAACTTTCCGGCCCGTAAACTTCCATAATTCTTCCTTTAGGATAACCATTAATTCCAAGAGCTATATCTAAAGCTAATGAGCCTGAGCTAGATGCCTCAACTTTTGTATGTGTGCCTTCTCCCATTTTAATAATTGATCCTGTACCGAATTGTTTTTCAATTTGTTTTAGAGCCATATCTAGTGCTGCTTTTTTATCATTCATAATTTGAAACCTCCGATTGTTATTACGTTTACAATAAACGCCAAGGTATTTCGATAAAGAATAAGAGTTGGCTCAAATGTTTTTGCTCCGTGCGAGAAAATTTTGTGTTTAACTGTCTTAGTTTGTTCTGGTGTTCCTTTATTCATCTCTAAACCCTTAGTATCGAACAAATGTTCCTGTTGTGTAATCATACAATAAATGCATCTAATTGTAAAGGCGAAAGTTTTTCTGCAAACTAGCTAAAAGAATATCTTATATTTATAAAAAGCAAGTTTATACTTTCATATAAGTTAAATTAAATAAGAACCATTTTTAAATTTTTATGTACATGAATCTACCAATCTGATTACACTAATGACGTATTCCTCATATTCCTAGTTACTATAAAACAGATTTTAGGAAGAAATAAAGCAGTCTATACAAATAGACTGCTTCTTGATTAATTATTTACCTGTTTCAACAAAACGTTGAATACGTTCAGCAATTTCATCACGTACACGCTGGAAAAACGCCCATTTTTCTTCTTCTGTTCCTTCAGCTTTTGCTGGATCATCAAATCCCCAGTGTTCACGTTTCACATGGGGAGGCGTTACTGGGCAGTGATCTGCTGCATGGCCACATAATGTAACGACTAAATCCGCATTATTTAAAATTTCAGGGTCAATGACATCAGATGTTTGGTTTGAGATATCGACGCCAGCTTCTTTCATTGCTTTTACGGCGTTAGGATTTAATCCATGAGCTTCTAACCCTGCACTGCGTACATCCCATTCATCATTACTTAGATATTTTTTTGCCCATCCTTCAGCCATTTGGCTACGGCAAGAGTTACCTGTACATAAGAAATAAAGTGTTTTTTTAGACATGTGTAAAATCTCCTTTAAATGTGTTATGAAATAATTGATAACCAAATATATAAACCAACAAGCGTAATAAACAATGTTGGGATGGTTAAGATAATACCTGTTTTAAAGTAGGTTCCCCAAGAAATCTTAACTCCTTTTGCCGAAAGAACGTGGAGCCATAAGAGAGTGGCTAGAGAGCCAATAGGTGTAATTTTTGGTCCTAAGTCCGAACCAATGACATTTGCATAAATCAAGGCTTCTTTAATTGTACCTGTTGCAGAAGTTGCATCAATGGCCAAAGCATCAATCATCACGGTTGGCATGTTGTTCATAATCGATGAAAGTATGGCTGCAATGAATCCCATGCCAATGGTTGCGGCAAACAATCCATGGTCAGCGGTTGCTTGGATGAGGCTTGCTAATACTTTAGTTAGCCCTACATTACGTAATCCATAGACAACAACATACATACCAATCGAAAAGAAAACAATCGCCCACGGAGCTCCAGCTAACACTTTTTTAGTGTGAACAGCGGGACTCTTTCTTGCTATTCCTAGGAATAAAACCGCAATAATACCTGCGATAATAGAAACAGGAATATCGAAAAACTCACCAATAAAGTAACCAAGGACTAAAATGAATAAAACGATTCCTGATAAACGGAACATTTTCTTATCTTTAATGGCTTCAACCGGTTTCTGTAAATCATCTAGATTGTATTTCTTAGGGATGCTTTTACGAAAGTACAAATATAAGACAACAATACTTGCCAAAAGTGAGAACAGATCTGGCACAATCATACGTGATGCAAATTCAGAAAAGCGAATACCAAAGAAATCAGCTGATACAATGTTGACCAAGTTACTTACTACAAGAGGTAACGATGTTGTATCTGCAATGAATCCACTGGCGATAATAAAAGGGAAGACCATTTTATCTTCAAATTTAAGTGCTCGTACCATGGCAAGTACAATAGGTGTTAGAATTAAGGCTGCTCCATCGTTTGCGAATAATGCTGCTACTACAGCTCCAAGGAGGGATACATAAACGAACATGCGAACGCCATTGCCTCCTGCAGTACGCGCCATATGTAAAGCTGCCCACTCGAAAAATCCAATTTCATCTAAAATTAAGGAAATAATAATAACTGCAATAAACGTTAATGTTGCATTCCATACAATTTGAGTTACATCCAGCACGTCATGGAAATCAACCACACCTGCTAAAAGAGCTAATACTGCGCCTCCACATGCTGACCAACCAATAGACAAGTTCTTTGGCTGCCAAATGACAAAAATCAATGTCACTAAGAAGATGAGGGAGGCTACTATAACTGATATCACTTTACAGACCTCCTATTATTAGCAACAATTAATACGTAAACCTTGCTTTTCTAGTTCTTTTAATCGTTCATCTTCGCTTGGTAAAGAATCGAGTATATCAAGGACAAACTGATAATAGCTGTTTTCTTTATTTAAGGAATAGAAGATCCAATGTCCTTTTCGTCTTTCACTTACGAGTTCGATAGCTCTTAACTTCCGCAAGTGTTGGCTAATAGCCGGTTGACTTGCTTTATAAATTTCAACTAGCTCACAAACACAGCACTCGTTATTTTGGAGCAGCTTCATCATTGACAATCTTGTCTTATCTCCAAGCAGCTTCAGTATCTGTACTGCTTTTTCCACTTCTACCTGCGCTTTTACATCCATTATGACTCGCCTCCTTATTTTCACATATAATTATATAAGTATTTTATTATATATTCAACAGAAATATACATTTTAAAAATTAATCAAAAAAAGTTGATTAATGCCTTGATTTATCTAAATTTTCCAGATATGATGAATACATCAAAAAAAATTGATTTATGAAAGTGAGGATGAAAGCAGTGAGAGTCAACAACTCTGGAAATTTATCTGTTACGTACTTTCGAGCCTATTTTCATTTAGTTATGAACACCCAAGGGATGGACCAGAAGGAAGCACAAAACCTAATCTTTCAGCGTTTTTTTCATCAAGATCCTATGCTAAGAGGGGAAACTACATATAGTAACTTTAAAAAAGCTGCCGAAAGCTTCGATCATTAAATCAAAAAAAGTTGATAAAGGAGAATGACAATGGAAACAGTTAAGGAAGGAAAGCACTCATTTAAACAGTACGAACAAAAATTTAAAGCACTTGCTGATCAAAAGAGATTAGAAATTATGTATGAGCTCTGCCAGCGAGGACAGACATGCGTATGTGATCTAACTGAATGCTTTGGAATGTCTCAATCTAAACTTTCCTATCATTTAAAGATTTTATTAGAAGCAAACCTTATCACAAAAGAAACGAAAGGGACATGGAGCTATTATGATTTAAATGATAAAGAGGTAAATCACCTGTTATCTGAGGAGCTTTGCTGCTTGTTTAGAAAAGATACAAGTAAAAGCGGCTCATGCTCGTAATTTACTACATTCAAAATAATATTGTTTATCATGCGGAGGAGGAAGTATAAATGAAATATGTTCATGTAGGAATTAATGTAACAAATCTAGAGGCGTCCATTGAATTTTATCAAAAGGTATTTGGCGTTCAACCTGTAAAAACGAAAGTAGATTACGCTAAATTCTTATTAGATGAGCCAGGATTAAATTTCACTTTAAACGTACGAGACGAAGTAAAGGGTAATCAAGTAAATCATTTCGGATTCCAAATAGAGACGCCTGAAGAAATCCATTCCCATAAATCACGATTAGAAAAAGAGGGCTTCTTTGCTCGTGAAGAGATGGATACGACTTGCTGCTATGCTGTGCAAGATAAGTTTTGGGTAACAGATCCGGACGGAAACGAATGGGAATTCTTTTATACGAAATCTGATAGTGAAGTTCACAAGAACAGCGATGGGCCAAATGAAAAGCTACCTGTAACTAATGCTTGTTGTTAATCATTAGTTAACATAAAACCATTTATCGGTAAAAATAAAAAGCAGACCTTTAATTAAAGATCTGCTTCTTTTCTTTAGCAAAAACTAAATATGTTCCCACTAAAAACATGATGTCCAAGCCTATAAACATTAACCAGTACGTTAAAGGGAAACTATAGGAAACTTTCATAACTCCAGTATTTCTATCTAATATTCTAACAGTATAAGGAGTATATGCTGTCTTAATAGTTAAGTACGTTGATAAAGCTTGAGCAATAAGAACTATCCCTATTGCACATTTCATTATATTTCCTTCAGACTCATACATGTTTCTGTGTACAGTTTAACACAAAGGGGTTTACTTAATATGCTAGTTACCATAATCACTCTTTCAGGAACATATAAAAAAGAGAACCTTTATGGGAATAAGGGTTCTAACAGAGTCATTTTTATAAAATATAGACATCTTTATACGTCCCTTATGTATCAATGTTTCTCTCTAGGCTAAATAATAATGGAGTGCATAAAAGTCTTATCTTATATACATTTATAAAAAATCCGAATAAAAATAACCCAGTAAATATTGAATATAGAGATTGAGTAAGCATGAACAAAGACTAAAAGAACAAATCAAATTTACCTACTTTAAAATAAATCCTTACGCATTTCCCGTGTTCTAACACCATCTTCAATTTTTTCTGCAATGTCCATTAACCTTTCAATGTCGGAAAAGGAATACATTCGGGTACCTGAAGAGTTTCGTTTTGGAAAAATAAGCTCTCGCTCTTCATAATAACGAACTTGTCTTTCTGATAAACCTGTCATTTCAGTAACGATTTTTATAGTCATAACTTTCTCATCTAAATATGGATGATTTTTAGTCAAGATTATCCTCTCCTATTTCCATTCTTTATCAGTATATATGTTATTAACTTTTGGTTTGTATATAGAAATGAAGTTTATTAAAAATAGCACGTTATAAACACTTCTTGACGAAAGGCGTTTGTAGTTATTGAGAGTGACATTAGGTTAACTAATTTCAAAACAAGTGTTTCAAAATCAATAATAAGAAGAAAATAAGAGCTTCTAAATTGCTCAAATTTACGTCGAACTATTTATTTTATTATATGTAAAACCAAAGTTCATTCCCTCAGAGAGCGTTTCTCTGTATATTTGAAATATATTTTAATCTGATTACTAATAAAATATATGGATACGGTGCAACCTATATCATTCTAGTCATTTTCATTCCTATAAATAAAAAGACTTGCTTTAGATAGAAAGCAAGTCTAAAGAAGGATAATCACTTTGGTGATTCCATTATAATTCAATGATTATAGTGAATCATTAAAATATGGTTAAAAATAAATTAAAAGTAAATTAATTCATTAAAAGTATTAATTAACCTTTTATTTAAGTTTCGTTAAAGCAATTTTATTAATTCCAATAAATTTTTTAACTTTATTACTTTAGTGGTTGAATAAAGTTAAAAATTAGGAGTCCTTAAAAGTATACTTTTTCGAATGGGATAGCTTTTTAGTGAAGAATGGAAAAAGCAATTATTTGCTATAAATATCTCTATGTGTTACACTATGTTTAACTTGTTTTTGTTCGGTATAAGATTGAGAGAAGAAAAAACCTTAAACAGAAGTTTTTATCTTGAAATAGTATGATTGGGCAAGAGAGGTAATACATTTGTGGAATATTCCACAGCAGGAGGCAACATTATGACACAAGGTACAGTAAAATGGTTTAATGCAGACAAAGGTTTCGGTTTCATTGAAATCGAAGGCGGAGAAGATGTATTCGTTCATTTCAGTGCTATTCAAGGTGAAGGTTTCAAATCATTAGAAGAAGGTCAAAAAGTTACTTTTGATATCGAGCAAGGTCAACGTGGAGCACAAGCTGCTAACGTTCACAAAGCATAATTAAAAGTGATAACAAAAAGGACTCCTTATGAAGGAGTCTTTTTTTATGGTCTTATAATTAGAAAACCATGATTTATCTACTATTAGTTCAATAGAAAACCCAGGCTTTAAAAAAAGCCTGGGTTTTAGACAAGACGATCGATACAAGGTATAACTAGTTATAACATACAATAGAAATAGAAAGCAAATGCAAATAAATTAATTATATTTTCAATTAAATTAAATAATTTATTAGTAATTTTTAATCTATGCGATAGCATTGGTACAAATTATCTTCGATGGGGATTAAGGGGGATTTTATTAATAAGCCGTTCTCCAGCTTCCATGTGATTTCCACACAAAGGGCATTTTTGGTGGTTGTCGTAAGAGAAATCTTTTCTCATCCAGCCCTTACAATCTTCTACTGTACATTCCCAAACCTCTGTTTGTTCTTGAGCTAAAGGTTCTTGATTTCTTTTGCCGTAATAATACATACTAACATCACTACTCCTCATATTACATTATAGCTTATAAAGGAGTAATAATCATTTATATCAATTAGTGTTTCTTACCATTTTATTTTCATGGAATAATGCACGGAATTTTTGATATGAGAATTTCTAAACACTTGGTAATAATGTTCATATCTTCTTCTTTTGCTTTTTAATTGTCCCACTTACTGTAGCAGTACATCCCTAAACTAAGCCGCCAACGTAATGAGGGTTAGTTTAAAGATTAGTTTAATGGTGGAATCATTTCGCTTATCACCAGTAATCAAATGGTTATTTATAGGGACTTTCCAGAAGTTTCATGACTTGTTGGAGACTTGTATTTCGATTTATTATAAATAATAAAACTTCATTTTACCTCAAATCAAAATATATTGTCAATGAAAAATTTGTAATATTTTCAAAAAATGTTATAATAGTTTTACAATTGTTTTTTCGATCGTATTTCGAATTCCGCTGTGTTTTTTTCAGATAGAATTATGGATACATTTTTTCAATACCCTTTTTAAAATTGAAAAAAAACTCAAACAGTTGTGTGAGCTTTAAAGGTAAGTTAGTTGAATAAAATTATTAATTTACTATCTAATAGTAACCGAGTTTTTATTCTACAAGGAGGCCTAGAATAATGAATCTAATCAATAAGAAAGTTACACACAAGCTTTTTGGGATAGGCAGTATAGTTAAATGTAATGATTCTAGTATTGAAATACATTTCGCATCGGAAAATAAAAAGTTTGTTTTCCCCGATGTATTTGGAAAGCATCTAAAACTGCATGATAAAAGTGTTGCTCATTCACTCGAAAAAATTATAGAAAAAAAGGAAATGGAACACAACGAGGAAGAACGGAAGAAGGAAGAGGAAAAAAAGCTACAACGAAAAAACCAGGAACTTCGCTGGGGACTTGAAAAACTTATGAAAAATCATAAACTTCATTCTGAATCACAAATGGTTTTTTGGTGTGACACAGAAGAACAGAATAGTTCTTTTTTAGAGTGGAAGGTTTTTTCAGGTGTAATAAAAAGCGGTAATAACAAGGGGAAGCCAACCAAACCCATCCGTTTGCACCAAAATAGTGCTGTCTTGTTAACAGCAATAGATTCCAGTATGCCTGAAAAAGACAGACGTATCTTAGGCGTCTATATGGTGAATGAAGATTTTATCGGTAAGCTTTGTGAAGATGGATATATTCCTGCTCATTCAAAATACAGACTCCAGCTCACAGAACAGGAATCGGATCAGATGCCTTTCTGGAAATATTATGTAAATGAAAGAACGTCCCAAAAAATGACATGGAATACAGGTAAATACCGTTATTTTGATAATTTATGGATGGCTCAAATTTTGCTTGATATAGCTGAGTTGAAAAGTGACGCAAAGGAAAGAGAGCTGGCACAACAATTTTTTGAACATTTTTGTAAAATGAATCTGATAACAGCTGAGGAGTTACCAAAGCCTAATGGCGCATTGATGCGTATGTAAACGTTAGCCCAAAGATAATAGGAATGATTAGGGACTGACACATTTTTCTCACCCATCATTAATAGCGAACGCTCCTTGGCTCTGTTCGCTATTAAAAAGGCAAGAACAGAACATAGGAGAGAAGATGGAAGATGAAGGATATAACGTGAAAATATTTAGTAATGGAAAAACAGTAACTATAAGAGTATCGAATGAATTAGTAACAACCTTAAAAAGTCATTATGTAAAAAACATGAAAAGATACTCTTATACGGTTACTAAATATCCAAGTATTTTTTTCTTTGAAGAAGAATTGATGAAACAAGAATGATAAGTAGATAATGAGGAGATACACCTATGCTTAAATTTAAAGTTATTTTCGAATTTATAAATGGCAGAACAAAGGAATTAAAATTCGAAGCCGCATCAAAGAAAGAAGTCATTAGTCATATAACAAAATATGAAAGATTCATTTCGAATGAAAAAGAGTTAGTGCACATCAATTTAAATAACGTGGTACAGTTTATGATTACAGAAGAAAAATAATAATAAAAACTAGGCATCTATTAATTGAGGTGCTTTTTATTTTAATAAATAGACTGATTTAAATTTAAATGACATTTCTGAGAGTAGTAATAAAATTGAGCGGTTAATTTTGATATATAATCAGATTAGCATTAGGCTTATAGCTAAATGGAAATATGACCCTAAGGAGATATCACAATAATGCAAGACCTAAAAAATAATAAACCGACAGCAGCTTGGCAACAAAGAATGGAAGATGATGAAATTTTCACTGCAGAGAATATTAAAGCCACTGATGAAATCCTTGAGACCTATATGAATAGACTTAAAGGTTCTGTAGATAAAATGTCAGAACAAGATATCTTAGAATATGTAAAAGAGGTAGTTATAGGATTAAACGAATTAAATGAACAATTTGATTATTTCATTGAAACATTAGAAAGAGAAGAACTTTGTGAGTTTATCATTAAAGCTGCAAATGCAGCTGGCTTAGAAACTGAAGAGGGTATCACAGAAGAGTGGAGAGAGTGGTAACATACAGATGCTTACATATAAGAGAATGAAATATGGGTTCTAAGCAGTTATTTCTAGTTACCATAATCATGACTCTAGGAAGTAATGTAAAAGAAGAACATTGTATGAAATGTTCTTCTTTTATAAATGATCAGAGTGAGGTATAGCTGCATATATTTGCAGGTGTCTTTTTGACACTTAAACTTAATCATTCTAATGGCCATGAAATAAGGAAAGAGAATATTGATAAACATAAATAATTACGAATCCTAGCGAAATTAATAGCCATACATGCAATTTCCTGAAGTGCTTGATGGTATTTCCAATTATTTCATGAAAGATAACAAAAGACAGTGTACCGATTGCTGCGCCAGTCGATAAAGCTTGTAGTTTAAGTGAGGAAACTTGTACACTTTCACCAATGAATAAACTGCCTCCTAAAGACAGCGACAGAATGGCTACAATTAGTAAAAAGAAGATGTTAGGTATTTTTGCTATAGAAAGGACTGTCATAATTGCCATCCCCTCTGGGACCTGATGTAAAAGGGTAGCTGCGAATACAGAAGCTGATTGGTGCATATCTGTTATTCCAAATGTAATACCTGTGATGACATTATGAAAAAAGATAGCAACCGTTAATAAGATAAGTGCCTGTAAGGGTGAAATTTCGCTGTTTTGTTTATGCAAAAAGAGGTCAATGCATAGCATGATGATATATCCGGCTACAATTCCTAATAAAACGCCTCTTAAATCATATAGATGCCAAGTAGACGGAAGGATATCAAAGAACAATAAGCCCAATAAGATTCCACCGCATATAGCATACATAAATTGGATTCTTCCCCTTGCCAAATGGTTTACTAATTTGAGAAGTCCTCCTCCTACTAATAAACCCAGTAAAGAACCTAAAGTAAATAAGATATTCATTTCTATATGCATAATTGCTACTTCCTTTCCGCTACATGTTTTTTTACAACTAACCTATTCAAAGGAAAGGCAATCATACCTATGTTTTATAAATGGTTAAAAAAATAAAAGTACATGATATTAACTTTGGAGTGATTTTTAGGTAAATCACTAATAAAAAAGGACATACTAACGTTATCTAAAAAAGAGGTGTTGCTATGGAATCTCCTTTTGAAATGATAACCAATGTGGACAAGGTCGAAAATGCTTATTATATAGAAGTGAAACCAGGGGAGTACAATGCAAAGTATTGGAATAAAGAATCGGTCTATTTTGCTGATGAAGCTTTTGCTTATTTCTACACCACGATTTGCAAGTATGTGCCACAGTATCAACCTACCCAAGTGACAGAAATCAAAGCAGAAACATGGCTGAGGATCAGTAATCAGCTGCAAGAACTCGCGTATTTTTTGAGCACCAACCCGCCTATGATTAAACTAAAGAAATGGATTGATTTTAGCAAAGTAGAAGAAACGTACAAACAGTTTGATCATCACAAAAACAAGTACATTCGTGAGTTAATTAACATGATTAACGAATTCACAGTGTGGATAACAAAGATATGTCAAACACAATCGTACATCACCATTTTGGGCACTTAATGGGAATCAATGTTGCTTATTGTAATCTACAAGCTGTGCAGAAAATGAAAGAATTGCTCAAACCGAATATGGCATCTTGTATGGCATATTACGCTAAAGAAATAAACTACACTCACAGCGAAAACAACTATAAGGAGATGCAAAGAGTATCTTACACTTACCATGCCTTGAAACCTTAGAGGCTTGGAATGAAGAGCAAAAATCCAAAAAACAAATCGTGAGTTAAATCACTAAAAATGCTGTCAGATGAAGTAAGTGATTCTATAAATCAAAAAAGCTACTTTAAAAAGTAGCTTTTTTGATTTGAGTTTTTGAAGAATGTAAAATCTAATTGGTATCATTCGGTATTTCAAGAGAAGTAGGTTTGGTGTTCTTTTTGAAAAATGAAAGAATTACCATTACAAGAACGAATGCTACACAAACTATAGAGCTTAACTTATTCCCACTGTCTATGAGAAAGACTATGAAGCTAATAATTAATGTACATGCGGCAAAAAGCGTTAAATAAGGGAAGCCCCAAAGTTTAAAATATGGTTTTTCTTTATATTGAGGACGTAGCTTTAGCTGAGCTAAGCAAATACTAATCCATATAAGAGAAACTGTAAATCCAGGAATAGCTAATAAATAAGAAAAAGCTTTTTCAGGATATAAGTATACAAGGTACGTTCCCAATAATAAAAATAGGACACTGAAAGCTAAGCTGTAAACAGGTACGCCTTGTTTATTTACATAGGACAAACTTTTAGGAGCATCTCCCGACTGAGATAAAGAATGAAGCATCCTTGTACAGCCATAAATACCTGAATTGGCTGCTGAAAGGACAGCTGTTAATAAAATAAAGTTCATAACATGAGAAGCCCCTTGAAGCCCGGCTGTTTCAAATACTTGGACAAAAGGGCTAGCATTTGCATCAATTTTATCCCATGGTATCAAGCCACAGATAATAAAAATAGGTAAGGTATAAAACAGAACTACTCTCCACATAACGCCTTTAACTACCCCTGGTAAGACCTTTTCAGCATCTTTTGTTTCTGTAATAGTTAAACCAATGAGTTCTGATCCTCCATACGAGAAAATGACTACAAGTAATGTAGAAAAAACGGCTTTCCAGCCATTCGGCACAAAATCACTATAATTGTGAAGGTAATGAGAAGATGAATTATTACTTGGCATAATTCCAAATAGTATCGCTATACCTAATAAAATAAAAGCAATAATAACAAAGATTTTAATACCAGCAAACCAAAACTCAATTTCTCCAAAAGACTTTACGCTTGTAGCATTAATTAAAATAAGTACAATTGAACAAATGAGACAGAGAATCCATAAAGGAATAGAAGAAAACCAATATTGCAGAAAACTACCTGCAGCGATGACTTCAATAACGCACACAGTAAGCCACATAAAGCAATAAGTAGCTCCTGTTACAAAAGAAAAACGTCTTCCAAAAGCTTTTTGAATTAGATCTTTCATATTGTGCGATGGGTATACAATAGCCATTTCAGCCAAAGCTCCCATTACAATGAGGAGCAATAGTCCAGCAAATAGATACGAAAAGATAACCGAAGGTCCTGCTAATCCAATTGTATCAGCACTCCCTTTGAAAATTCCTGTCCCAATCATTCCTCCAATAGCAATCATTCGAATGTGGCGCGGTAATAACTGTTTTTTTAACGTATTCTTTGATGCGGTATTTTCTTTCATGATGCCCTCCTTTTAACATAAAAAAGTCCCTGCTGAATAATTCAGCAGGGACGAAAATTTCGCGGTACCACCCTATATTGTAAAAACATCTTACCTCTTAATTAGCATAACGGTTTTATCCGTCCTCTCTAAAACACCATTAGAAGAGGAAGCTCTAGGAGTGAATTTCATCTCTAATCTTTGTACTGACTTCCACCAATTATCAGCTCTCTATAACAGGGAGATTAGGATTACTTAAGATCCTATCTTAGCTTTTGTTTATTAAATTGAAGTATATGTAATGTATATCATCTTAGTTAGTTTGAAATTAAATGTCAATATATTTTTATCTATTTACAGCTATAAGAAGAGTTATTAGCTTTTACATAAAGATAATCATTACCACTATTCGGTATTTAATCATTCCTTTTCCACTCGTTTGTACTGTGATTGAATTATATGCTTTTCTATAATAGAAAACCTACTGTGCAAACAAAAGTACAGTAGGTTTTCAAATCAGAATAAAAATGGTGAGAAAATATCTCAGTATTGTATTTTATCCTAAAGAATAGAACAAGGCAAGAGTTATTCTTTTCTTTTACAACATTTGAATTACACATATACAAAACCTTTAATAATAGGAATTTTAAAGGTTTGTTACTTCTTATAATTCATATTAATTGAACAAAAAACTCCTTTAAACAAAAGGTCTGGAGAATATTTTTATAGAAGTATAGTTAAGTTGACTACCGATACCTTGTGTAATGTCGATAATGAATTGGGAAATAGGGGGAGTTTCAAATGTCACATCACTCATTAAAATTGTACGACTACCATGTATGGGCAAACCAAAAAATTTTCGATCGATTAAAAGAACTTTCTGAGGACATTTACGAAAAGGAAATTCAGAGCGTTTTTCCTTCTATATCAAAGTTGATGGCGCACATTTATGTTTCTGACAACATATGGTTAGATTGTATTTCTGGTAAAAAGTTTGATGAAGCGTCTGCGTCGGCTAATCAATTGAGAGAACAGATTGAAACGAAAAGAATCGAGGAAGTAGAAACAATGTTTTTCGATTTATCTGGCCGGTACAAAGGGTTTCTCAATCGTCAAGAAGATATAGAAACCGCCTTTGTGCTTGAAACTTCATTTGCTGGACGACTCGAAACCCGTTTATCTGATGTAGTACAACATGTTGTCAATCATGGAACATATCATCGTGGCAATATTACAGCTATGCTAAGGCAACTGGGCCATCCCGGTGTTATGACTGATTATATGTTATATTTATATGAAAGGGATATAAAAGAGTAGTTTCTCCTCTATCTAAAAGGGGTAGCGTCAGGAAATGCGGATTTACAACGTTAAGGGAAAATTAAAAGGCATGGGTCCAGTCGAATACTGTACTCATGCCAACTACGTTGCTTAAATATCAATTGTCTAACTTTTTGGGTTCAGTCCATTTCCAAGGGTTCTCTTTTTGCGTTTGTTCCGGAAAGAAACATTATGTTAACTAAGTTTTTAAGATATATCTGTAGAATAAACTTTGATACAAGCTAATAGGAGATTAAGCATAAGAAAGGGTTCTTTCAACGATTATGAAAGAACCCTTTTAAAAATTATTTTTGGTTTTTGTTGGCTTGAGCGTTTTGACGCTTCACGTGTTGTACGTCAGTCTCGCTTGCAAATTCTGTACCGTATTTACCAGAAGATGCTTGAGCATTTTTTTGCTTCACATGTTGTACGTCTGTTCCTGAAGCAGTCTTGTTAGAGTATTTGTTTTCCATTACTATCACCTCCACAAGAATTAATATATCCAAGTGAAGAGCCAGTATCCTTAGAATCACCTGGTAAGAAAAACTTAAAGATTTCAGAAGATATTGGGCACATCGCTATCAGAAAGCAGAACGTATTTAAAAGCTATAGTAATCAACATTAAGTTTTAAAGCTAAAAATAGAACAACCTGCTGTCACTCTCAGCAGGTTGTTCTATCAGGTAACATGTACAAGAATTCTTTGTGTAATTTTAGAATAGATGTACACCTTAAAATAGAGAGGTGTATAGAATCATGAAAAAGAATAGGCTATTTTTAATACTGTTAGTTATCACTTGTTGGTCCAGCTTTTCATTTATGAAGAGCAAAGATTTTAAACGTTTTCTTCCAGCATCCATTGCTATCTGCATGGTGACTAAATACCTTAATTGTTATGCTAAGAGGAAGAATTTTTGGTCTTTTAAACGCAGTATACATCCGAAAATTCCTGGTGAAGATGTGTGGACATGGGGGCCCTTTTTTACCGTATCTATGTGGGTGCTTAAATCCACATACCGTAAGTTTCCTCTGTATATAGCTGTAAATTTTATGATACATACTACATTCACATTCGTAGTTGTACCCAAATTAAAAAAGACAAACATCTTTACGCTGAAGAGAATTAATCCGTTTCAGTATGTAACCATTTTGACTGTCAGACAACTCCTGTTATATGGTTTTCAATATATGAGTGAACTTATTATGTCGAAAAAGTGAAAGATTAAATTAGATAATGGGTAGCATTTCCTTATTAGGTATGTGATAAAAGTATCTGGTCATAAGACACAACAAACTCCTGCTGAATAGCTAATTGTTTCTTGAGTTGTCTCTACTCGAGAGTAGAGACAGCTTTTTTAACACCCTCATCTCTTTTTTCTCGGTTATCACAAACTTACTTAATTATGTTATTTTTGTTTTAATATAAAAAAAGGGAGGCGTTTTAAGAATCAACTAAAATAGGAGGAGATCAAATGAGAAGAGCGAAACAAGCTGTTATAGCTTCAACTGTAGTTTTGGCTATGTTAGACGCCATTAGCTCTACCGAATTTAGGAGGTTCTGCTGGTTCCGCAGATGCAGCTAAAACGGCCGACAATCGAAGCGGTTTTGTCAAAGGAGCAAGAGAAAAAGCTTTCTATAAAGCAGGTGAGCAATATAACGTAATTGTAATGAACTTGATTCAAGGTTACGATGAGAAACTACAAGGCATCCAGTACTTTGATAAGGTAAATTATGATGGTGGGATATTTGGAGTGTGAGATGGAACATTTGTTAATGAAGGGGATGGGGGATATGATAACTGGGCCTTCAGAGGATGGTTTGAACGCACAGGAAATGACGATAAAACCGTCCATTTTCATAAAAGAGTTTAATAGTTGCTTCTCATTAAAATAACGTTTATTACATATTCTTAATAAACATTATAATGCTTTATTTCGTTTTGTTGTGAAAGAAACAAAAACTCGTTATACTGTATACAAATTAGGGAGGAGTCATTATGGATAAAAGACAGCAGTTAATGAGTGAACTTATGGATTTGTGTAATGAAATAATCTGGCGTAATAAACCGGAAGTAGAATTGGCTTTAAAGGACTATAAGTTGAGTGAAATAGAATTGATCGAAAATATTGCTCTAATCCCAAATGCAAATGTAACAAAGCTTGCAGCTGCAAGCTACATGACTCGAGGTGCTATAAGTAAGCTTACTAAGAAGCTGATAGCTAAAAATATGATTGAGAGTTATCAAAGTGTTGAAAATAAAAAGGAAATATATTTTCGCCTAACAACCAATGGACAAAAAATAAATGATGTCCATCAAGAATTGCACCAATCTTTTCTTGAACGTGATAAAGAAGTATTTAAGTACATGACCGATGAGGAATTTGACACTATTTTTCGTTTCATTGGTCGATATAGACATCATCTGAAAAATATCACTGAGTAAGTGGTGTTTTTTTTACGATGATTTATTGTTGACGAGGAAACAATAAAGAAGTAAACTTATATTTGTTTCCTTAGAAACAATAAATCTAAAGGAGAACTATCATGGATACTTCAATAAATAAACATGCCCTAACGTTTGGGTTTATCACTGTCTTCTTAACTGGTCTTGGATTGACTATAGTTAGCCCTGTTTTACCTTTTTTAGTAAAGACTTATACTAGTAGTCCCAATAGTCAAGCTACTGCAGTAACATTACTTACGTCTATTTACGCTCTTTCTGTCTTTTTGGCTGCACCAGTCTTAGGTGCGTTAAGCGATAGATATGGTCGTCGTCCAATATTAATTATTAGTCTTATTGGTTCTGCTCTTGGTTATTTTATCTTTGGACTTGGAGGTGCACTTTGGATTCTCTTCATTGGTCGTATTATAGAAGGTTTGACAGGTGGCGAAATTTCAGCGATTTTTGCTTACTTTGCAGATATCACCCATTCAAATGAACGCACTAAATACTTTGGTTGGATTAGTGCTGTTGTTGGGATTGGCACTGCTCTGGGCCCCATCATTGGTGGTGCACTTGCAACTTTCGGAAACGGTGTTCCTATGTATGCTGGTACGGTTATCACATTGCTTAATGCCATATATGGCTATTTTTTCATGCCTGAGAGTCTTGAGAAGTCCAGACGCTCTTCCAGTATATCTGTTAGACATCTTAATCCATTTATACAATTATCAAAGGTTTTTTCCTTTAAATCTGTTAAATGGCTGCTAATTGCTGGGTTCCTAATTTGGATTCCTAACGGATCATTACAAGCTATCTTCTCTCAGTTTTCAATAGATACATTTGCATGGCAGCCTATATTTATTGGTCTGACATTTTCTATAATAGGTGTACTGGATATCTTTTCTCAAGCAATCATTATGCCACGGCTACTCAAATTTTTGACGGATAAAAAAATTGCTCTTTTAGGCATGATAAGTCAAGTTATTGGCTTTATCCTTATTGCGATTTCAGCCCTTACAGCTTTTTATTTAGTCTTTATTGCTGGGATGATTTTCTTCGGACTGGGTGATTCGGTCTTTGGGCCATCATTTAATGGTATGCTTTCAAAATCTGTTAGTGACAGTGAGCAAGGTCATATACTAGGGGGAGCTCAAAGTATTCAATCTCTAGCCCGGTTCATGGGACCAATTATTGGCGGTCAGTTGTATTCAGTAGTTAGCCACACTACTCCGGCAATCATGGGTGCAGGATTGATTGGTATCTCTACTCTCGTTTTATCAAAAAAGCAGCGTTATATTTAATAAAAAACAACCATTAAACAAGAACAGAAGAACTGCTTCTTCACCGATAGCAATTTTTTCTGATTTATAACTGTATATCTTATACGCGTTTAGTTAACATAAAGTCTCTTTCCAGAACATACAAAAAAGAGAATAATAGGAAGGCAAGGGTTCTCAAGGAGTTTCTCGTTATGAAGCATGCAGATTTTTATACATTTTTGAAAAGATACTTATTCTGTTAATCCGGGCAATGAAAGCAATGTATAAAAAGTGCATCTTATAGATATATACTCTTCTAAAAAAGATAGTATACGAAGGGGTAAAATGGTAAAAATCATTTGTCTCACACATGGATATATATGAGCCTGATAAAGAGCAATTCTGTAATCAAATAACAAGTTTCCCCTTCTTACAACAAAATTTGTATGACAATCTTTCAAATAATATGTTACAATGACTACAGATCTAATATTTCTTATATTTTAGTATAGAAAATCTAAATTCCCAAAAAGCACCCTTACTCTTCAATGCCATTAACGATGAGGGTGCTTTTTTCTATCCCTATTTATCCTTTAAAGTTAATTAGTTTGAATGGAAATGTTTAATTCAATTAAGAAAAGACCCTTATGCAGTTAATGTAGCAAGGGCCTTTTCTTTGACTATATATAAGCATATTCAACTGGAATTTTGAACTATTTTCTCTAAGCAGTATAGTAAGAATAAAAAGATTTTTATGTATTATTTTTTGTTTAACATTGGAGAAAAAGTCATAATTAAATATTTAATATGTCAGGATTTATAACCAAGTTGTAGATTATTTGTATGTTTTACTGCTAATGTAAACATAATTATTTGATAATTCAGATATATACAACTGAACAATAAGTGAAGTACACAAATTAGCTAACTAATAACTATATTTCTGTTTTACAATGAACAAACTAGACAAAGGAGCAAGATGATTTGAAGAAACGTTACGCATATCGAGACAAAAAAATAATGACCATGAAGATTGTTACTGACATGACAGGACTTTCTGAAAGGAAAATCCGTTATTTTGAAACCAAAAAGCTTATTTTTCCTGCACGCACACCTTCGGGCACCCGAAGATATTCCTTTTCTGACATTGAAACACTAATGGATATTGCAGAAAAAATAGAAGAGGGCGTGCTCACTCGAGAAATTCGGGATGATTTTTATAAAAGAGGAAAAGGTATTCGTAAAGCAAATAAAAGATTGTAGACTAATTCACTATTACTTTTCTACAAATTCCACTTGATAACTTCACAGCTAAGCAGCAATTGTTATTACCTCACTCAAGATTAATACTCTTACATTTAAATAAGTTGAAACGAATAGCTTATATGGGGAAGGGGCCAATAATATGAAAAAATTTATAGGGATGAGTATTAAAAATAGTATTTGTACAGTTGAATTTATTTACTTGTATGCATTGCTCTCTTTTGTGGAATTACACGTTGTTATCGTAAAATCACTGTCGATGAAGTAATTTTTTACCCAAAAGATGTATATTATATATATCTTTAGTTGTCAAACTATTTCTTATCACCAACCACATCAACGTCTATCATTTTTAAAACTCAGTATTAGAGCTTATCAGCTTAATTATTTGCATCAATTACATCTAGTCACTGCTGTTAATATCAATGTTTTAAAGAACAGCTACAATAATTTTTTTTATATTAATTAGACCTTATTTCTATTTCAAATCCTGTTTTATACTCTATCCGTCATGCACACATGTTCTGATGTACCCACCAAAGTTTGTTTTTATGAAATAAAATTATACACATGGATATAAAGAGTAAGCTCACTTGAATTAGAGGTTACCCTTTGCTGTTCTTAACTGCCTTATATATTTATAGACTACCTCATTTTTATAGTAATTGCCCATACGTTTCAAGAGATATGTTACCCTCTACAAATCTTTTGAAGGTGATCAATGCAGCGTAGTTGAAATTGCTATAAAACTTATATGACATAGATATTACTAACATATATGAATAATAGGAATGATTGGTTTCTCCTTGAATGAAATGGGGATTAGTAAAAGGACAGTCTTAACAACCTTAAATAGGAGGGAAGAAGATGTTTAATGATTGGAAAGAAGAAATTCAAGCTCATTTAATCAAAGAAGGTTATAGCGTTAGAGAATTTTTAGGTGAATCCCGAAGTTGGTATTACTTTAGAGTCAATAGTATTTGGATAGGCGACCATATAGTTAAAGTCCAAAATGGATTTCTAGGTTATTTAAAAGAAAGGGTTAGTGGATAGAGAATACATTGTTTAAACAGCACGACCATAAAGCATTTTAGGAAAAAAGACAAACCGAAAGTAAAACATATTTTTCTACGTAGAGATTAAAGGTTAAATCTTAAAAATAAAAAGGGGGTTCTATAAAGAACTTTTTTTGAAATCCTTTAGTGGTATCAAAATCCTGTTTAATTACAGTTGTGCTTATATATTTATATCTAGTTATTTGTTATTAACAGTTAAAAAAGTTCACAGAAGACAGTCTTCTATTTAGCTTTCCTTAGACTAACACACTTACATCCATAACCTCTAGAGTAGTGGATCAATAGGTCTTTGTTAATTAAACTTATTCTGTTGAGTAAATAGTAAAGTAGCTCGTTGAGATCAATATTTTTACTATTTAAACTTAGTAACGACAAATAAGGCCTTTTTCTGATCGTAATATATATTATATAGTTTTTAAAAAAATGACGTAAATCTAAAAGGTATAATGGTTTCTATATAAAAAGTGTTGTGTTTATACGAAATATAAAAAAGACCAATAATCGTATTGGTCTTTTTTTATGAGATAAATCTACTTGTTTAGGCGTCTTAAAATGGAGGAAATACTATATATTTCTCTTTAAAATAGAAAAGCCCTCTAACCGTTTTACGATCAGGGGGCTCTTTTCATCATATCATACTTAGTTTGTTAATCTTTCTTCAGGCGATATTATAATTTATACATGCTGACAATGTACTATACTTCAATAGAGCATAAGATCACAAACAGAAAAACACGATAGTAATTATTGTTTTATAGGGTATACACAGTGTTTAATTGATTTAATCCCATACTATGGGACGATCAACCTCCATTGTTCTTAAATATTGTAAGAGTTGTCCAGCGTGTACGGACTCGTGATAACCTATGGGCATTAACATATCTCCTAAAGAACGAACGTAGCCGACATCTGAGCGATCTATTTGAATATCTGTTAAATCTGCATTCGAAAAAGTGCTTATCATTTCTAAGCATGTCATAGCTTCTTTATCTGGCTTCCAATTCAATTTACTTTAAGGAATTGCTTCCCATATTTTTATACTTCTTCTTCTAATCTCTTTTGTGTTTAATAATATGATTTCCGCTGTGCTCATTCTTACTTCCCCCTTTTCACTAAATTAGATTATTTTACCAAAAAGAATAATATCCAATTAACCTTATTTCAAATGCTTATGGTTCTTATAAAACCCACTATGCTAACTAAAACTGTATAAAGGGAAGAAGGCCACGTTAAAGATCCTCTTCTTTTATAGAATTTAAGATTATATGTAAAGCTTTACAAGCAGTTTTTCAATTTTGATTATGCTCATAAATAGGTGTATCCCTTTCTACTATAAGGAAACATCAGGTGCAAAGAGACCAAATAATTTATTTTATTTTATTTGTTTCTTCCCTGACACTAACATAATAGGGTGGAGAAAGGTACATTTATGTGAATAGCACATTAGCAAAAGGGTTTTTCCTTTTTAAAGCAGAATAGGTTCCTTAAAAATCATAAAGGGGTTGATTTCATGTCTGAACAAATGAAAGATATACAAGTAATAAGGCTTTTGAATTCTCAAATTCACTTGTGTGATGAGATTAGAAAGTTGTTAATAAAAAAAGAAACAAGGAATTTACCTTTTGTACAAGAGTATACAGAACATGACATAATAGACATTGCTTTAAACAGATTAATGAGTGAGTTAATATCCAGACATAAACATGTATAGTTGGTGAGTGGATTTAATAGATAGTTAAAGAACGAATGTTAAAGCAGCCTAAGTGTTATTAGACTGCTTTATCTTTTCCTGAAAAATATTTTATGTTAACTAAATAAGTATAAAATATACAGCTATAAAACAGAACAACCTACTGCTCCTGTACAGTAGGTTGTTCTGTTGGGAATACGAATATGATTTTAGTGGTAGATACCTCACGGCGTCTTAAGTAGTTTGATCCGGATAGAAAAAATTTATGTAAAAAAACAAAAAATTAGTGTTTTCTTATATTTACGATTTTAGCAACGTTCTCTAAATGGATGCTTAACAGCGTCTTTTCTATCTTATGAGTAAAAGAAAAAGCAGGCTTAAGTCTGCTTTTTTAATAGGAGTTCCGAAAATAAACATTGTGGTAACTAAGAGTATATATTGTAATCCTTTAAAAAATAGAAAAACCTATCTCTTCCCAGTCAAAAGAGGTAGGTTTTTTCTGTTTTAGAACGTATTTGTATGAGACGATGCTTGAAAACATCTTAGATAGTTTGTTCAATTTAATGAGCTTTATTCCTACACAACATATCCATTACTTTTTCTATAAGTAAAATGTCTTCTTTAATCAATACTTTCATATCGTCAAGCTGAATGTATTCTTCTTTTAAACACTCTAATTCCCTGACGAACAGGGATTCAGTATAGTACCCGAAATTTGTCACTAATGCATATTCCCCTTGTATGCTATTAATATATTTAATTCCCCTTCACCTATACTTATAACCATTAAAAGGAAGTAATATAAAAATAATCCTTTGCTGATAAAGGCAAAGGATTTTCAAATTTATTGGAGTAGGGGGAATATGTTATTAGTCTGGCCAGATTTGTAGATTCATATACAGATATACTTGAAAATAAATGTTTTAGTGAATCATTTTTCTACAAAAAATATAAACCATATAACAAATAAGACCTAGTGACAGCTTAACAATATTTTGTTTGAAAGGAATTTGTAACTTTTTAATAGAATCATTATGAAAATGAACAGATAATAAAATTTCACGCATAAGGAGATAAAACTATGGAAAAAACAACTTACTAAGAATGGACAATGTCAGCATTGTCGTAGAATCCCTTGATGACGCAATTTCTTTCTTTGAGGAGATTGGCTTGAGTCTCGAAGGGCGAACCACTGTCGAAGGTCAATGGGCTGGATGCGTAACGGGATTGGGTTCTCAGCGCGTAGAGATTGCGATGTTGGTTACTCCAGATGGCCACAGCCGGATTGAACTTTCGCGATTTTTCACCCTACCTACTGTATCAGATCACCGAAATGCTCCTGTCAACGCTCTCGGCTATCTACGCGTTATGTTCACAGTTGAAGACCTTGACGAGATGGTGTCCAGACTCACCAGGCTTGGTGCTCAGCTCGTTGGCGAAGTGGTTCAGTATGAGGACTCGTATCGGCTCTGCTACATCCGTGGAGTAGAAGGACTTTTAATTGGTTTGGCAGAACAACTTGGTAATAAATAATTAAGCGATATTCTATCCTTATCTCGCATTTACTCAGTAATCCTATTTTAACTTAATTATGGTATTTTTGTTTTAATGTGTAAAAAAGGGGTAAATGTTTTAAGAATCAACTAAAATAGGAGGAGATCAAATGAGAAGAGCGAAACAAGCTGTTGTAGCTTCTGCCGTAGGTATAGCCATGTTAGCGACACCATTAGCTCTACCGAATTTAGGAGGTTCTGTTGGCTCTGCGGAAGCTTCAGAAGTCGGAGCAGACGTAGGGATTGATCCAGTAGCGATTGGACAAGCGATTGCAGATGCAGCTAAAACAGCTGACAATCGAAGTGGATTTGTTAAAGGAGCAATGGAAAAAGCTTTCTTTGAATCTGGTCAACAGTACAATGTAATGGTGATGAATTTAAGTCAAGGTTATAATTCTGATCAACTACAAGGTGTACAATATTTTGATACTGTAGATTACGATGGTATTACGTTTGGAGTTTGGATATTTGAAGAAGGAACGTTTATTAATGAAGGCGACGGAGGATATGATAACTGGTCCTTCAGAGGATGGTTTGAACGCACAGGAGATGACGGTAAAACCGTCAATTTTCATAGACCTTAATTAAAATAGAGATAACAAAAGATCTAAAACGGTAATAATGAGAAGAGCCTTCCCCTTTAATGGTAAAAGGGAAGGCTCTTCTTATTATGCAACCGGTTTGGCTATTTAGAAAAAGTTCATATTTTTCTCCAATGTAGCAATATAAAAAAATCTTTTTAAGAAAGTATTTTAAACATCACTTAAGGATAGCAGATATTTATGTGCAAATTAATAATTTGTGAAAAAATGTTATCATAATCAGAATAAATTTTTTATTCAAAAAATTTATTGACAAATCAAGTGGATAAATATAATATTGCATGTAATCAAATAAAAATAAGCAAAGATTGGAAATAGTAGAAGGATATATAAACTTGTCAGAGAGCCGATGGTTGGTGAGAATCGGTAGTTATTGCCTTTGAACTCATCCAAGAGCTACTCCCTGAATATTATAAGTAGGGGATGTCGGTTTTCTACCGTTATGAAGATAGGTGGTGATAGCTGCCGAAAATGAGTGGGTTAATTATGTAATGATTGATCAATTAGAGTGGTACCGCGAGCAACGCCTCGTCTCTATGTTTTTATAGAGACGGGGCTTTTTTTATACATTAATATGACAAAGGAGTGTTTCTGAAATGACGAGAAAAATTTGGATGTTTGATACGACTTTAAGAGATGGCGAGCAAGTTCCGGGGGCTAAGCTGAACCTGTATGAGAAACTAGAAGTAGCACAGCAACTAAAGAAGCTGAAAGTCGATATTATCGAAGCTGGTTTTCCTTCGTCTTCAGCTGGTGATTTTAATGCTGTGAAAGAAATTGCTATGAAAATAGGAAATACAGACGAAACGATCATTACAGCGTTAGCAAGAGCAGTAAAGACTGATATTGATGCTGTTTATAATAGTGTGAAATATGCTAAAAGACCGTTAATCCATATAGTTTTAGGCGCTTCAGACATTCATGTGGAAAAGAAGTTTGGAAAATCGAAAAGTCAAATTTTAGATCTTGGTGTTGATGCAGTAAAATATGCCAAAACATTTCTACCAAATGTACAATATTCAACGGAGGATGCGTCTCGCTCCGATTTTGAATATTTATGGGCAACGATCGAAGCTGTTGTAAAGGCGGGGGCTACCATTATTAATGTGCCCGATACAGTTGGCTATGCCGAGCCGGAAGAGTTTGGTGAACTAATATTTAAAATAAATGATCGCTTGAAAAATTTGAATGATAAAGTGCTTTTAAGTGTCCATTGTCATAATGATCTTGGTATGGCGACTGCGAATACGTTAGCTGCAATTAAAAATGGAGCAGATAAAGTTGAATGTACGATAAATGGTATTGGTGAGCGTGCAGGCAATGCTGCACTAGAAGAGGTCGTGATGGCAATTAATACACGCTCATCAGTTTATAATGCGTACACAAATATTAATACAAAAGAAATCATGAATACATCTAGATTGGTAAGTAGTTTAATGGGACTTGATGTACAAGTAAATAAAGCCATTACGGGTGATAATGCTTTTGCTCATTCTTCAGGTATACACCAAGACGGCTTATTAAAAGCAAGAGATGCCTACGAAATCATTAGCCCAATTGAAGTTGGTTTAGATGATATGGAACTTGTTTTAACCGCCCGTTCTGGACGTCATGCGGTGAAAAATGCTCTTGAATCATTAGGCTTTAATGAGATGACTAACATGCAATTTGAAGGGATATTTGAAGCTTTCCTTGCATTGGCAGATGCAAAAAAAGAAGTATATAATCATGACTTATATGTCATCGTTGAGAATTATTATGCGAAAAATGATATTCATAATCAGGATATAATGCACTATAGTAATCATTTTTATGAACTAATCGACTTGCAAGTGATTAGTAATACAAATTTTCCGTCTGCAAGTGTGAAGATTAAAAAGGGTGATCAAATATTGAAAAGTAGTGCAGTCGGTTCTGGTCCGATTGATGCCTTGTATTCAGCTATTACAGAAATTAGTGATTTAGATATTAAATTGATCGAATATAATATTAGCAGTGTATCAAGAGGTAAGGAAGCATTAGGGAAAGTTAAGATTCAAGTGGAATATAGAGGAGAAAAGTATGTTGCCAAAGCAACAGATACGGATGTTATGAAAGCAAGTGCATTTGCTTATATCAATGCTGTAAACAATATTGTGGTTGATACTTTACTTCCGATTGAATAAATAAAAGGTAATATGCACCTTGATATGCTTAGTTTGTTAAAGTATGGACATGGCAATATTTACTGGATATTAAGTTAGGCTACTATGATGAATGAAAAGAAACATGAATGCAAAAAACTTAGGAATCTATGGATTTCTAAGTTTTTTGTATCCTGGGAATGTAGATTATGGAAACTAGGCTTTTTTACTGTGTTTACCTTTTTTACCAAAGCAATTTGTTCCTATAACTCCTGCAATAATGATAAGGGCCCCGACTAGATGGTAAAGGTAAAATTGTTCTTTTAAAAAAAATACTCCTGCCAAGATTGTAATGAGTGTAGCAAAGTTACTAAAGACACTCATTTTAGATGCTTCTATTTTTGATAAGGCGTAATTAGAAAGATAGGAAGTAACTAAAGATGATAATAAACCTAAATAGACAATTGCAATCACAAAATTCAGATAAAGAAAAGGCTGTATAAATTGGTGGATAGTGTTATTCATAAGATGATTTGTCAATGCCAAACCATTAAAGGTAATAAAACCAAATAAAGTCATGATATATGTGATAGCGAATAAGGAATATCGTTGAGTTAAATTTCTAGCACATACATTGTATAGGGACGATACAAGTGCAGAAAGTAAAATCAAGCCAGTTCCTAGTAGACTAGTATTTTTATTTTCTATATCGTTCATATACATAATATATATCACACCTACTACCGAGAAAATAATAGCTACCTTTTGGCCTAATGTAGATGTTTCTTTTAAAAATACGCTCGCAAAGATTAAGGTGAAAATTGGGATTGTTGCTTGAATAATTCCAGCTTCAGATGATGATACATTTACTAATCCAAATACCTGAAAGGCAAAAAAGAGAGTGGGGTATAAAATAGCTAACAAAGCAATGATCCCTATATCCTTTTTGGTTACTTTTAATGCTTTTTTCGTCAGTACTTTTAAGGTGGTAACTCCTATAAAAGCAATAGTAAATCGATGTGCTAGTGCATCAAAAGGTGTAGCAATAGTTAATGCAACTTTGACAAACATAAATGACAATCCGATAATAATGGCATAAGTAAGTGCAGCTATATATGCTCTTTTCTTTTCAATCATGTGAATAACCTCCTTTAGATTTTATCCGGCCGGTTATCACTATAGTAAGAGAAACTAACAATATCTACGATATGAAAAATACACATCTGTATCGGTACAGATGTGTATTTGGAGGAATACTATGCTTAAATATGAAACAATTTATCATTCACTGCTTCAAAAGATACAGTCTGGGGACTTTCAAGCAGGAGGAAAATTACCCTCAATTAGAGACTTATCGTACCAATATATTTGTAGTAAAAGTACAATAATATCTGCCTTAAAACGTTTGGAAGAGCAACATATTATTTATTCCATTCCAAAGAGTGGCTATTACGTTGTGGAACATCAGGTCTTCGAAGAACCTATATCTACTGAAGGTGTTGATTTTGCAACATCATCTCCAACATGGCATGCATTTCCTTATAAAGACTTTCAACAGTGTATTAATAAAGCGATTGATACATATCAAGAAGAATTGTTTCGTTATGGAACACCAAAAGGTTTATCTTTATTAATTGTAGAAGCTAAGAAGCTCTTAGAATCTTATCAAGTATTTACGAAATCTGAACAGATCTTCATCACTTCAGGGGTTCAACAGGCACTCGCTTTACTGAGCATGATGCCTTTTCCAAATAACAGATCTACTATTTTAGTTGAACAACCTAGTTACCATTTATATATGGATATGCTGAAAACATATGGAATTCGTGCAATAGGCATTCAACGTACAGCGCAAGGTATTGATCTAAAACAACTAGAGAAAATATTCAATGAAGAAGAGATTAAATTTTTTTATACAATGCCACGCTTTCATAATCCTTTAGGAACATCATATAGCAAAAAAGACAAAGAAGCTATTTTACAGTTAGCTTATAAATACAATGTGTATATTATAGAAGATGACTATTTAGCAGATTTTGAATATAACACAAAGAATGATCCTCTTTTTGCAGAGGATATAAAAGAACAGGTTATCTACTTAAAGAGCTTTTCAAAAATCATGTTTCCAGGTTTAAGGCTTGGTTTAGCCGTTCTTCCTCCCTCTATTCTCAGCACCTTTCAAAAATTTAGAATGACCTTAGATATAGATAGCTCTATGCTTTCACAAGCTGCACTATATCTTTATATAAAAAGTGGTATGTTTGAACATAATAAATTAAAAGTAAGTAGTATTTACCATAAACGTGCACAAATTCTTCATCAATCGCTGAAAAATTATCTAGCTAATTACGAATCATCGTCAGAAATAGTTATGCATGGTCATATTTTGTTACCTAGACAAGTAAATATGAAGTTATTTATTCGTTATTTATACGAGCAAGGTGTATATCTGGATTCAGTTGAAAGTAATTATTTAGCCAACTTTCACAAAGAACGGGTTTTAAAGTTAAATGTGTCAAATGTTGAAAATCACCGAGTTGAAGAAGGAGTCAAAAAAATCGCAAGTGCTTTAAAAAAAAGAGATAATTATTTTTCTTAATTACCTAATGTAATTAAGGTCTTTAACACTGTTTAAGACGAAGAGACTTAAGAGTATTATTCTTGTAATGATATACATTTTCTCGCTTGCCTTCTATAATTTCTTCCTACCGGTAATATTGGTTATGTTAATCAGAAAGACTACTTAACATCAATTTGCTTACTTCTAATTTGGTTTTTATTACATATAGAAGGCATAAACGATATGGAATACATTGTGAAATTGTATTTCATAAAAAAAATTGTTAATATAAAGGTACAATTATGAGAGGACTGATGAATGGACAATGATTAATTAATCTATATTTTTTATTTGAAATGAATAACTTCAAACTACAAAATATAGGATTAGTCTATCCATTTTTATAAATCAGTTTATACTTCATTTGTCATTATTCCGATGGCAAATAAGCACTTATTTAACATAAGTGAAAGACTAATCCTTCCAATTACAAACTGGGAGGATTTTTTATGCTCTCATAGGTAGGCTTAATATTTTTTAATGCTGCAACGTAATCTAATGAATAAAGGAGAGAGAGAAATGAGCAGTTCAGAAACTATTGTTACGCATGTAATACTCTGTATAAGTCGTTAACATCCATCAAACTTATACAGAGTAATTTAGAATAGATGGAGGTGCCGACTTTGTATAAAAAGTAAAAAGTGTTGCTATACAAAGGAGGAATTATTATGTCAATGATACAAGTTCAAAATTTAACTTTTTCTTATCCGAGTAGTTTTGACAATATTTTTGAAGATGTAAACTTTCAAATAGATACGGATTGGAAACTTGGATTTATCGGTAGAAATGGACGAGGTAAAACAACATTCTTCAATTTATTATTAGAGAATTATGAGTATAGTGGAGAAATCATTTCATCTGTAGAATTTAATTATTTCCCTTATCCAGTTTCGGATAAAAACAAGTATACTCATGAAATCTTAGAAGAAATCTGCCCCCTAGTAGAAGATTGGGAATTTCTTCGTGAAATATCCTATTTGAATGTTGATGCGGAGGTCATGTACCGACCATTTAAAACATTATCTAACGGGGAACAAACGAAGGTGTTGCTTGCTGGACTTTTTTTGAATGAGGGTCAATTTCTATTGATTGATGAACCAACCAATCACCTAGACACTGATGCACGAAAGATAGTCTCTGATTATCTAAGGAAGAAAAAAGGGTTTATTTTAATTTCCCATGACAGAATGTTTTTAGATGGATGCGTGGATCATATCTTATCTATCAATAGAGCAAACATTGAAGTTCAAAGTGGTAACTATTCTTCGTGGAAATTCAACTTTGATAGACAGCAGGAGCACGAAGAAGCAAAGAATCAACGTCTACAAAAAGACATTGGAAGATTAAAACAATCTTCAAAGCGTGCAACAGGTTGGTCTAATCAAGTGGAATCTTCCAAAAATGGGACAACAAGTTCTGGTTCTAAGTTGGATAAAGGTTTTGTAGGACATAAAGCAGAAAAGATGATGAAGAGAGCAAAGACCCTTGAATCAAGGCAACAAAAAGCTATTGAAGAAAAGTCCAATTTGTTAAAAAATGTAGAAAAAACCGAAGCTTTAAAATTAGAACCATTGGAATTCCAATCGAATGAATTAATTAATTTAACTGGTGTATCTGTTAAGTATAATGCCCAAATAGTAAACAAGCCAATTAGCTTTAAAGTTGAACAAGGTGATCGTATTGTACTTGATGGAAAGAATGGAAGTGGCAAAAGTAGTATTCTAAAACTAATTCTAGGGAAATCCATACAGTATACAGGCTCAATGAATGTAGGCTCTGGCCTCATTATTTCTTATGTCCAACAAGATACCTCTCACTTGAAAGGACGATTATCGAACTTCATTAAAGAATATAAGATTGATGAAACATTATTTAAATCTATCCTACGTAAGATGGATTTTGACCGAATTCAATTTGAGAAAGATATATCTCACTATTCTGGTGGACAAAAGAAAAAGCTGCTTATAGCCAAAAGTTTATGTGAAAAAGCTCATTTATATATTTGGGATGAACCATTAAATTTTATTGATATTTATTCGCGTGTGCAGATTGAAGAGCTCATTCAAAGTTTTAGTCCCACAATGGTTATCGTTGAGCATGATCAAGCATTTCAACAAAAAGTTGCAACGAAAATTATCTCTATGTAAGCAAATATGAGGAATTAAAGCTTTAATTGTAGATTAGATTATTAAACAAATTATAAGGAGCGTTAGTCTAAGAAAAGATTAGCGCTTCTTCTTGGTGCCAGGAATACGTTTTATAGCAACTAAGGTTTTATATCATATATAGTCGGAAAATAGAAAAACCTACTGCTCCTGTACAGTAGGTTTCCCATGTTTAGAATAGGAAATTTGGTGTGATGCCTTACGGCGTCTTGGGTAGTTTGCTCAAGGCGTTCTATAATTATTAAAAAAAGAAACAAACTAACAAAAATGTTTCATCAAACTCTAATCCATCTTACTACTATGTCCATAACGATTTAAATTTCCCCACTATCAGCGAAAACAAATTCCCCATTGATCTTCACCAATCGCACCCTTTCGGAATAGAGCCTATTCAACTACAGCTAGTGCAAAGTACACGTTTTTATGCGCCTTTAAGTTCACATTTAATCCTGTCATATATCGTTTCTCAATATCCGTCGGGCTTAAATTCTCGAGCAAATCCAATCCGAGTTCTACCATTTCTTGCTTCATACTAGCTGGATCAAAACCTGTTTTCATTGGCTCTCCTATCTTATTCATCATTTTTTCTTTCCTTTTCAAATCAGTGGAAGTAGTTTCCTCATTAAATTCATCTACACTGAAGTAATCAAATACAATCATGCTCCCAGAGGGAGTCACCTTAGGTATATTAGCTAGTGTTTTATATACTTCTTCTTTAGATAAGTACATTGTAACTCCTTGCCAGCTGAAAAAACTTTTGGATGGGACAGAATAGTTTAGTGATGAATTGAGTTTATTTACTATATCCTCTCGAGTGAAGTCGATAGAAATGTAATGTAGGTTTTCTGGATGATCCCAATCCACCTTATCCACACATTGACGTTTAAAACTTTGCGTCGCAGGATGATCTAGTTCAAATACATTAAGACTCTTTAACAAATCAGGATATCTAAATGCAAAAGTATCTAAGCCAGCACCTAAGATTACATACTGTTCTAAACCAGTTTCAATCGCCTTCATTAAACAATCTTCTGTGTATCGAGAACGACTGATAGAGGCTGTAGAATTCATCAAAGCTTCTTTTGGCATAATCTCCTCTATTAATTTTTTTTGTTCTTCAGGAATTAGTTCATATGCCAAAAAGTCATTGAAAATTTTATGGTTTGCATATTTTGAGTGAATACCTCGAATATAAGCTGTCATCATCGCGGTAAAACTGATTTGGTTTTCTTTCATTTATGAATCTCCTTTTGCAATTACATTTGATTTTAACATTCAAATATTATTTTACCTTTAAAGGGTTATTCCAGAAAATGGACCGTTTGTGGCATAACCTTATATTACTTTTACTATAGGAAACCCCTTCAGATGTAGGGTTTAATACAATCTGGTCACCAAGTGCTTCAATTTTTAATTCTATAACTTCTACTTCACTAGTTACCTTTAAATTCTTCCCCAATTTCTTTTATATGAATACCAATCCTAATCTGTATTTTATTGAAAAAAGATTTAAATACCAGACTGGAAAAAAGTACAAAAATGTGGTGTTATAAAGGTAGGAAATGAATGATTTTTAATAAAAATAATAAGTTTTAAATAGATACTTTGAAGAGAAATATGAAAAAACCTGTATTTTAAAATACAGGTTTTTTTGCTTCTTATAATTGGTTTTATGGTAACTAAATATCTTGATCATACGGCTTAAAAATAAAAGAACCTACCTCATTCTTAGTTAGGTTCTTTTGGAAAGCAATTTATTTTTAATGACTTCATTCACCTTGAATATTGTGTGCAACTGTTGTAGCAGGTATGTAAACAATTATATCTAAAGAGAAGGGCAAGATTAGTTTAGGTAGAAAATAATAAAGAGCTAATCCAAATAACTCCCTTAATAAAAAACAGATATTTAATCAGGTTGTTTATGTTCTCTGTAGGTTAAAAAACAAAAAAGCTCCTGGTATAAACAGTATGTATTATACCTTTTATTCAGTTTTTAACTATTAAACTAGAGTTAGGTAGATAAGTTAATTCATTGACATAAACCAATAATCCAGGGTGATTCCTACATAGTTTCCAATTATGTAGCCAAGAAAATAGTATTTATATTGAAAAATATGTTATAATTCTGCTATCGTTCGTACTCGGATACGTATGAATGAACCCTTACATGAAGCAACCTCGCCTGCCAATGTCGAGGTTGCTTTTTATTTTGCTAATATTAAGTTTTCTTCAATGCAGGTGGTCTAGAAGTACATAGTTTTTAGACACCATTGTACTCGAAAGTATTTAAGCTAACAAATAAAGAAACTTTAAGCATCTATATAAAAAACATATCTATTATCATCCTATATCATCCTAAAATACTGTAAATTTTATTACTTATCTGTATGTAATAAAATTTACAGTATTTTAATAATTATATTGTTATAAAATATATGATTTGGTAAAATAAAGAAAAAAGATTGGTGGTATTTGGATATTAATGAGTATCAAAGAGAAATTATTAATGAAATTTGCAGAGAAGAAATTAAATAAGTTACAGATTAATCTTGTACATTTTATTCCAGGAAGAATGAGACTTCGTTCAACTGTTTGGAAAGATAATAGTAAGCTAGTTGAATTAATTATTTTAAATTTGAAATCTCAACCCCTTGTCTATGACGCAGTATTTACATCAGATACCGGGAGTTTACTTATTACATATAAAGCTTCCCACATGACAAATAACAAAGAAATTGAAGAGTGGTTTCAACTTATTGAACAAATATATCAAGAAGAATATAGAGCTTAAGGAAAGGGAGGGATGAGCATGCTTCCTACTGTAATTGGTTTAGGTGCCTCTTTTATTGCTCCAAAAATTATGTCTCAATTCCGTGATCAAAAAATAAAAGTATTGCATGCGATGCCGGGGCGACTGCGTATACAATGTGACAGTTGGAAGCACCGTATCATTGCACATGCTCTAACGGAAGAAGTAAAAAAACATCCTCTTATTTTAACATCGGAAGCTTCAGAACTAACCGGCAGTTTGCTGCTTCAATTTGTTGTACCTCATATTAACCAGGAAGAGCTAGATGAACTGATGAGTTATATCGTACAAATAGCAGCTAACGCCATTTTAAACAAAGATGCTACATTGATGAATGGCATGACTAACACACTTGGATTTATAGATAAAGGAATTAAAAAGCAAACTAATGGCTTTGCTGACTTTGATAGTTTATTTGTTCTATTTTTATTAGGAAAAGGAATTCAGACGTTTGGAAGTGCGCCTGCTTTCTCTGCAAGCTTACTTTATTGGTCATACAACATCATTAAGGATAAGGGGGAAAAGAATAGGTGATGATGTTCGGGGTAAAGGTAGCTCATTCTCTCCCTGGAAGAACCCGATTTTATATAACTAAACAGCTAGAAACAAGCCATATTGAAACTTGGTTACGCTCTTTTCCAGGGGTATATTCTGCAAACTATAATCAAGTAACCGGAAGTCTACTCATTTATCATCATATTACTCTCTCTTTATACAGTCTAAAATCGTTCATCCATAAATATAAACATACACTCATGCAAGCAGCATGTTCATGGAAAAAGGCTATACCTATCATAGCTTGTGGAACTATTTTTTTAGTTAACTGGTACCTTCAACGTTCTTCGTATCCTGCTATAGTAAAAGTACTTTCCTATTGGGTTAGCACCTTTACTGCTATTAGTACTTCCTATGATGTAATTAAAGATGGTGTTCTTCATGTTCTAAAAGAACGAAAAGGGAATGCTAATACATTAACAGCTGCTTCTATATTCGCTTCTTTGTATATGAAGAATCCAGGATCGGCTTTAATTATCACTTTGATGTCTACTATTAGTGAGCTATTAACAGACTATACGTCTGAACAAACCAAGCATTATATTCACTCCGTTCTAAAATTAGATGTCTCATATGCCTGGAGAGTAAAAGAAAAGGGTGTTGAAGAAAAGGTTTTAGTCGAGGATATTCAAGTTGGTGATAAGGTTGTAGTTTTTACTGGAGAAATGATCCCCGTGGATGGAATCATAATAGAGGGGAACGGTACAGCAGATGAGGCCTCAATTACTGGGGAGTATATGCCGCGAGAGGTAAGTGGTGGAGATAATGTGTACGCTGGAAGTGTCTTGCAGAGTGGACATGTTACCGTAACAGTTGAAAAAGTAGGAGAAGATACATCTCTCTCTAAAATTGTGAAACTGTTGGAGGAAGCACAAGATAAACGCGCTCCTATTCAAAATATAGCCGATACAGTAGCTGAAAAAATGGTTCCTGTTTCTTTTAGTTTGGCACTGCTTACATTTCTCTTCACTCGAAACCTTAACAGAGCGATGAGTATGTTAGTTATTGATTTTATTTGCGGGATTAAATTATCAACGGCAACAGCTTTATACGCATCCATCGGACGTGCTGCAAAAGAAGGGGCTATTGTTAAAGGCAGTCATCATATTGAAAAGATGTCTAAACTAAATACAGTTATTCTTGATAAGACAGGAACTATTACAGAAGGAACGCCTGTGGTTCAGCAAGTAATTGCTGCTGAAGGCTTTAATCAAGAAGATGTTATTCGTTTAGCTGCAGCAGCTGAGAAAAATTCTACCCATCCTATTGCTGATGCAATTATGAAGCAAGCGAAAGAATGGAACATTTTAATTCCTATTAGAGACAATAATGCTCAAGTAGAAACAATGGTAGGAAAAGGAATTTCCACTTGGCTAAATGGTAAAAGAGTTGTTGTTGGAAGTTTACGCTTTATGAATGAATTAAAAGTCAAAACAACCAACTTACTTCAACACATGCAAAACGACGAAAATGTGATTTATGTAGCTTATGATCAAACACTTGTAGGAGTAGTTAGCATTTTTGACAAAATACGTTCTGGTATGCACCGCGCAGTGAATAATCTTCGACATCAAGGTATTAACGACATCATTATGCTTACTGGAGACAAGAGAACGGTTGCAAGAGAGATGGCGCGTCGCTTAAAACTGAACTGGTATCATGCAGAGGCTTTGCCAGATGATAAAGCCTTTTATGTGAAGAAGTATGGGAGCACAGGAGCTGTCATGATGGTAGGTGACGGCATTAACGATGCACCAGCTTTAGCTCATGCCGATGTAGGTGTAACGATGGGTGCTAAACGAACAGACATTGCTTCGGAAGCCAGTGATGTTATTATCACGTCTGATAGCCCAGAAATGCTTTCTGAGTTAGTTGGACTATCTAAAAAGACTATGAACATTATTAAACAAAACTTTATTGCCACGTTTGCTATTAATGGTATGGCAATTTTATTCGGTGCTTTAGGTATCTTCTCTCCAATTGTGGGAGCAGCTATTCATAATGCGGCCACTATTGGTGTAGTAATAAATAGTGCAAGAATTTTATGGTTAGGGAGGGAAACCAATGAATCCCAAATTCTACGTTCTGCATGATATACCAGGTCGTATTCGATTTCATATCCCAGCATTGAGAGATAAGAAAAATCATGTGGAAATAGAGCATATGTTTTCTGCTTTAAAAGGTATAACGAGTGTGAGAATAGAACCCACCATTCAAACCATGCTTATTTACTATGATGTTTCACAACTTTCTCGCAATACCATTTTTCGTTATGTATCTATCTTTTTTCAGCAAACGCGTTTAGATCCATTAGATGATATTATGATTCAAATGGATCCTGCCACACGAAATGATTGGCTACGTACATTGTTTTCTGGGGGATTACTTCTACTGGCAGGTATTCGAAAATCATCTTTTTATAAACCAGATGCACTCGTATATGGAGCAGTAGTTGCAACAGGCTATACGGTCTTATCTCATGGTACGAGCAATAAAATGAGGCACCCAGATATTTTAACCGGCATTGTTACGATGTTATCTCTAGGGCCATCAAATATGCTATATGTAGCGATGATTACATGGATTGTGAATGTGTTGGAATTGTTACATGAAAAGCAGAAAGTGCAATCACAAAAGCTATCTACAATTACGTAAGATATTCATTCATACCTTTTGTATGAATTGATATAAAAAACTTAGGATTATGGGGGAGTTTTATAATGATTAATCGCGATTTTCTAATGGGATTTGTATCAGGAACAGTGGTAGGCGCAGTAGGCTACCGTTTATATGAACAAAACGGTGGGCAATTACAACGTTTGGTTCAACCTAAACAGGCATATGGTGGACAACAAACTATTTCATCTTATCAACCTTCTATGGAAGAGCTTCAAGCACAGAAAGAGCGTCTAGAAGATATGATTGCTGAATTACAAGTAAAATAATGATAAAAAGAGTGAGGGATAGTTCCAGGCTAACTCTCACTCTTTTTATTCATAATGAGGGAATCATTTTTAAATGATGAAACGCTTATTTACCGTACGCTAAAAAGTTTCCTGTGGTAAACTCTTGTTATTATTATATTCTGCAATTTAAAAATTATCAATAATTATAGAGGGGAATGTTTTAATTTTACAAATGATCAGAAGGAGTAATTTACTTTTTATTTATACAGCGTTAAAAAGTTACAAATAAGATTCTAGACTTTACCTCTATAACTTTTGAAGAAAATTGAACGTACCGACCGTAAAAGTATACCTTTACGAACCTATCATTTACATAAGAAATCTATTATTTTTACCGTTCGTTTAAGTTTAAAGATGACATATAAACGTCCTCTAAAAACATAGACTTTAACGAACTTATTTTCGTAATAATATAAATATTAATTTAACTTAATTATAAAAGTACAAAAGAAGGAGCATCATCTAAATATATAGGAAACTCATAAGAAGAGTCTTTAACTTATAAAAAGTAAAGACTCTTTTTGTATTTGCTTTATTTAAGATAATTAAAGTAAAATTATTATTTATTTAACCTTGTTGATTTAGAAGTAAATTGCTCTTTATTTTTAAATAAGTTAACTCCATAACCTGCAAGACCTCCAATAATTGCAGGGAATATCCAACCTAATCCAATATGATAAAGAGGAAGATAGTAAGTAAATAATTGGTCAATACCAGGGATGTGTAAGCCAAAATCATTTAATCCATCTGCCAGACTTACAATAAATGTTAAGAATAGGCTACCTTGGTATACCTCAGCACATCCTTTAAATAAAGAATGAAGGAAAGTCAAAAAGATTAGAACAATTGCTAATGGATAGAGCACTGTTAAAACAGGTACTGAAAAAGAAATTAAATGATTTAATCCAACATTTGCGATGATTGCGCTAAACACGGATAAGCTAATCGCAATTTTCTTATAAGAAATAGAGGGTAATAATTTATGGAAATAAGAAGAGCATGAAGTAATAAGCCTTACGCTAGTTGTCAGACAAGCTACTGTGATCATTAAGCCTAATAGTAAACCTCCATATTCTCCAAAATAATAATCAGAAACTTTCGCTAACACCGTACCACCATTATCTAAATGTCCAAGCTTTTCTACACTTGAAGCGCCCATGTATGAAAGAGCAGAATAGATAGTTGCAAGAATAATAGCAGCAATTCCTGTAGCTTTTAGGCAAACAGTTATAATTTGCTTCTTTGTTTTAGCGCCTTTTTCTTTAATTGCATTGATAATAATGATTCCGAAAACGAAAGATGCAAGAGTATCCATTGTTAGATATCCTTCTTGGAACCCATTAAAAAAAGAGTTTGTTACATATTTTTCTGTGGGTGCTTGAAATTTTCCAATAGGATGAATAAAAGCTACTAGAACTAGAATTCCGATGAATGTTAATTTAATCGGCGTTAAGAATTTTCCGACAATATCGACAATTTTCGCCGGATTGAGAGAAAAAAAGCATGTAATAGTGAAAAATATAATAGTAAACACGAGTAAAGCTATAGAACTAGAGCCTTCAGAAATGAAAGGTTTAAGTCCGATTTCAAAAGAGACGTTACCTGTTCGTGGGATAGCAAATAAAGGTCCAATAGCTAGATAAAGAACAGTTGTAAATACTAAACCAAAGATAGGATGTACGCGACTTGCTAATGATTGTAAATCTTCTTTTCCGGAGAACCCAAAAGCTAGTACACCAAGTAAAGGCAAGCCTACTCCAGTAACTAAAAAACCCGCATTTGCTGACCAGATATTTGCTCCCGCTGACTGACCAAGCATGGCAGGGAATATTAAATTTCCAGCTCCAAAAAATAACGCAAATAACATTAAACCAATGATTACTATAAAAGAAAACGGTACTTTGTTTGACACGGTGAAACCCCCATTAAAAATATTCTTTATAAAAAATTAAATTTTCAGACAATTTAAATTACAAATAACTTATCTTTTTTGTATTATAAACAGTCAAATTACATATTTCAATATAAAAAATAAACTTTTTTAATAAAATTTAAAAAATTATCAATTTTCCGTTCATTATCCATTATTAAAATAAAAATAATATTAAAAATCCAGATTTTTATTCAAAATGCGTACGTTAAGTGAGTTAATAACGGTATTTTTTAAAAAAAATTATAAATCATATTCAAATCGCGTATATTATCCTTTTAATTAATTTGATTGAATGATATGCAAGGAAGTTTGGAAATATAGTACTACGAAACTTATAAAACTTTTTAATATTAGCTAAACACCTGAAAGGAAAAAGTAGTTGATTTATTGCTTCAAGAAATGGAGCATTCTAAGTCTTATAAAGAACGCTTACTTTTATCTCCTGAACTAGTAATTTGACAATCAACAGCTTATCTCTAGACAAAGTACTTTTCTAATGTAAAATCACTGTCTAGAATCACAAACGTTTCTGTTTCCTTTGAATGATTATCTTATGGTACTCCATTCAAGCAGTCAGAGGATAAGTAATAATGATCATTTTTTCTTTTTTAAAATATGTCATAAATTTTATATATACTGAAAAGACCTTATTAACAAATTAATTAAGGTCTTTTTATCTTTTCTTTTTGAAGCCAAAACTCAGCATATAAGCTATTAATAAAGAGATAAAAGCAGCAAAACTAATTTTTATGTAAGAAACCTCTAAAGCCCAAGGACCATATTTTTTTATATTTAAACGATACATAGACCACCACTGTCCATTTTCACCTTTAAAAAATGAGAAGATAATCCATAAAAGAACTAGAAACAAAAACCATGATAAAAAGATAATATAATTAAGCATTTTTCTATTCATAGGTCATCCCTCCGTTCTTCCCGTTTATATGTGATGCTCTTTTCTCTTAATTATAGTAACAATAATCGGGGAAAATTTAGAGTTTTTATTGAATAAAGAACGTTTGTTCGTATATAATAGAGAACAAATGTTCTTTATTTGAGGAGTTATTCCAATGGATTATGAATATCTACCAAACAGAGTCATTATTTGTATTGATATGAAAGCATTCTTTGCTTCTGTTTCATGCGTGATACGTAGGCTAGATCCATTAAAAACAAAGTTGGCAGTTGTAGGAGATACAAAGCGGTCGGGATCAGTTGTGTTAGCTGCCACACCCTTATTAAAGAAAGAAGGGATCAAAACAGGCAGCCGTCTTTTCGACATTCCTAGAAGGAAAGATATCCATGTCGTAAACCCATCCATGGAAAGGTATGTCAAGGCCTCGAACTATATTTCTAGTTTAGTGTTACAGTATGTCGCTCCTGAAGATTTCCATGCATATAGCGTTGATGAGTTGTTTATTGATGCGACAGCTTCTTTACATTTATTCGCTCGTACACCAGAAGAATTAGCCCGTAAAATCATCAACGAGATTTATCGTAAAACACGGCTTACAGCCACCGCAGGAATCGGTCCGAATCTCTTGCTGGCTAAGGTGAGCTTAGATCATGAGGCCAAGAATAGCCCAACAGGGGTAGCTTATTGGCGATACGAAGATATTCCTTTTAAATTATGGTCGATTCACCCAATGAAAGATTTCTGGGGAATCTCATCTGCTACGGAAAGACGCTTAAATCGTTTGGGCATTCACTCCATTAAAGAACTCGCTCTTTCTTCTGTAGAGATGATACGTAAAGAATTTGGTGTCTTAGGAGAGGAAATCCACCAACATGCAAATGGAATTGATTTTAGTCGCATTTCTGACGTGTATATTCCGAGCTCTCGATCATTCGGGAAGAGTCAAATTCTGTTTCGAGACTATACAAATCGAAAAGAAGTGGAATTGCTGCTATTAGAACTGTTAGATGATGTGTGCTTTCGTTTACGTATGCATCAAGTCGTGGCACAAACTATTCATTTATCCATTGGCTACAGCAAACAAACAGGTGGCGGCTTCTCAAGACAAAAGAAAATGGGGCGGGCTTCGAACCTAAGTCAAGATATCTTTCCTTATTGTTTAACCATACTACACACGTTTGATAGCGGAATGCCCATTCGATCGATTGGAATTTCTTTATCGAATACCAGTATTCAAGAAGAAGAGCAAATGAGTTTATTTGAAGATATTGACCAGCGGGAAAGAGCCTATGCACTTGCTAAAACAATTGATGAAATACAGATGCGTTATGGGAAGAATAGCGTTTTGCGAGCTTCAAGCCATCTCAAGCATTCAACAGCTCGTTATCGAAACGGCCTTTTAGGAGGTCATAAAGCATAAAGGAGGAAGATGATATGCAAAACAGAGGAATGAAAAAGTGGCGACCATTTGCAACTATGCCAGAGCAATACAGAGGATTACAAGAAGTTATAAAAAAGCAGTCAGAAATACCTCAACCTTTTTTAACAGAAGATCAAATGGAACAAATTAATTTTACCTTGATCGAAGCGCTCCATACACATAAAAAAGTATACCTTACGTATTACAAGCACGGGCAATGTATAACGGAAACAGGAGTTATTCAATTTGTAGATTCCCTTGGAGGTTTATTTGTATTTATAGATGAAGGATGTAAGCAAACGGAAAAAATGAGGTTAAGCGAGCTAATTGATGTTCGTTTCGTGTAGTAGAAAATAATAAAACAGTTTATTTACATAAGATTTCCATACATAATTAGTATAAGCTTAAAAAGTATTTAATCATTTTTCATAGATTCATTTAAAGATGTTATATAAGGAGGCTCCTAATATGAAGCAGGTTTGGACTGAGTTTGAGCAGTGGTTAAAAATAAATCGACCAGAAGCAGCAGGAACGCTTAATGAAGCAGCTTCTGAATTAGAAATTGCAGAGGTTGAACAAAAGATGGGACTAACATTCCCCAAAAACCTTAAAGACTGGTTAATGATACATAATGGACAGCGTGATGAATATATAGCAGCTATCGATAATTATACGCTACTACCTTTAGAGGAGATTCTGTATACATGGCAAACATTAAAAGAACTTTTAGACGGAGGAGAATTTGAAGATTTTCCAGAAATTGAACCTATTGGACCAGTAAAAAGAGAATTTTGGTGGAACCCACGTTGGATTTCGATTGCCACGAATGGGGGAGGAGATGATATTTGTATAGACTTGGATCCTGATAAAGAAGGGAGAATTGGCCAAATTATCACCTTTTGGCACGATTGGGAACAGCGTGAAGTAATAGCGGACAGCTTAGAAGAATGGGTAATAGCCACGATAAATCATACAGATCATTAAAGGGGAGAAGTAAATGATAAAACCTGATATAGAGAAAATCTATAAAATTCTCAAAGCACTTCCAGGTACGTCGGTGAGAGTAGAATTTGAAGATAAAGTGGGAGAAATTCTTTCTACTCCTTATTATATCTACCTAAAAAGCGAGTTTCTTGATGGACAATTAGGCTACAGAGAAGATTTAGAAGCCAATTCTCTTATAGGAAATCAAGAAGGAGATTGGCAAGAAAACTGGTTTGTTATAGGTTGTGATGAAGAAATAGGCGGTGACCCGCTCTTTATCGACATAGGGAATGAAGATTATCCAGTTTTTACAGCTGAACATGGCATGGGCGAATGGGAAGCTTTAGAAATGTATGATTCTCTAGAAGAGTTTGTAGAAGATGTTACTTAATTATTGCTTCGTTAAAAGATTTTGATAAAAGTACGGCTAGAAGAGGACAGATAGTAGTTTAGTATATACCTAACTGTCCTCTTTTTTAGTACCTATTAAACTTAGAAAGAATGTAGAGGAAGGAAGGGACTGATGGTAGGAATCGATTTCTGTATTGCCGATATACGAAGGCGCAAAGGCATTCATATCCTTTGCGTTCTTTTATCGTTGAACACTGCTAACAATTGAATAGTATATGGCTACAATGATCAAAAGCATGCCAATAATGTATAAATGAGGTATATCTTAAAGTGTTGGTCATAGAGACATTCACCTTTCTAATTTAATTCTAATTCAACAAATTTTTATTAGTTTATTTAACCACAGAAAATATGATGTACAAAAAGGGGAGATTGTTCTTTTGTTTCTTAAAGAACCTATTCATTACGTTAACTAGAGTTAGTATTTTCATTCCCGTATAGGATAATCCAAATTTAGCCATATTAAATTGTAGTATTAAAAAAGATTAATACATATGAAAAATTCTTAAAAGGTGGATGTTATATGCTTGATTCTAAAACGATTGAAATTGTCCAATCAACAGTGCCAGTTTTAAAAGAACATAGTAAACAAATAGGAAAGAGATTTTATGAATTGTTATTTGAAAAAGCGCCGGATTTGTATAATATGTTCAATCAAACAAATCAAAAAAGAGGAATTCAACAGGAAGCATTAGGCTATGCCGTGTATGCTGCTGGGGAACATATTACAAACTTAGAAGCCATTAAACCTGTAATTGAACGAATTTCACAAAAACATCGTGCGATAGGGGTAAAGGCAGAACAATATCCAGTCGTTGGTGAAACTTTACTTCAAGCAGTAAAGGATGTTTTAGGAGATACAGCTTCAGATGAGATTATTGAAGCATGGGGAAAAGCGTACGGATATATTGCCAATGCTTTTATTGAGCTAGAAGAAGCTCTTTACGAAGAGACAGAGAGTCAACCTGGAGGTTGGGAAGGATATCAAAGCTTTTATATAGATAAGAAAGTAGAAGAAAGTGATAATGTAACATCTTTTTATTTAAAAGCTAAAAATGAGAAAGAAATTGCCTCTTATAAAGCAGGACAATACCTTACATTAGCAGCAAATGTTCCGGGAGAGAAATACACGCATATTCGCCACTATAGTCTTTCTGAAGCCCCTGGAAAGGATTATTACCGAATCAGTGTAAAACGAGAAGATGCGCATGACGGTGCGCCAGCAGGAATCGTGTCAAACTATTTACATAAACAAGTTCAGACAGGAGATATTCTTAAGTTCTCAGCTCCCGCTGGAGATTTTGTACTTGATCACAGTGAACTTCCCGTTGTGCTAATTAGTGGAGGTATAGGTATTACACCTTTGCTTAGTATGCTGAATACCATTGTAGAAAAACAACCTACACGTAAGGTTACCTTTCTTCATGCAAGTATTAATGGGAAAAAGCATGCTTTTAAAGAACATGTGGCTCAACTAAATAGAAATAGCGAAAATGTTACCTCCTTCATCTGTTATAGTTCGCCTAATGAAGGGGATCACCTTGGTACTGATTTTGATAAAGAGGGTTATATTGATTTAGAATTGTTACAATCCGTTGTTCCTTCAAAAGAAGCTGTCTTTTATTTCTGCGGATCGATTCCGTTTATGGAAGCTATTCTTAAAGCACTACATAGATGGGATATACCAAACGAACGTATTCATTACGAGGTATTTAGCCCTGTAGCCATTTTAGGAGAAAAATAAAGAAGTAATATTTACCAATAAATGAAAAATATTCGATTGAAACACACGTCCTGTTTAAATAAATATGCTGTAAAAAAGCACTCATAAGCGTGCTTTTTTACTTTGCCCTAAGGAATGATTCTACAAACGATCATGATACATATAAGTATTTCTACACTCTCTGCGTACAAAAAACTGGAAAAAATTCTCTTCGGTAATTTATAATAATAGAGAACTGTGTCGAATCCTAACTATTGGAGAGATTACTATATGAGAAGACTACTTCCTTTTATAATTTTTACCATTTACTGCATTCCATATGTTTATTTATCTATGCGAAAAGATTTTGAGGATGATTCAAAGGTAAGCTATATAATCATGGCCATAGTTACACTAGCACTGTCTTATCTAAGTGGGCTTATTAGAGCGGATTTATCACTTATTTTAGGAAATATAATTTCTTTTAGCACTTCATATTTTTATAACGCATTAAGGCTTCCTGATTCTAAATGGGAGAAATATTTTTCGCCCTTTAATTCTGTCGAACAGGTAGTACTGATAAGTCTTACGGCGCTTGTGCTGCAGGTGATTGTTTATACACTTGCTCGAAAACGAGCGAAGAGATACATTCGTAATACTATGGTTTCGGAATAGTTCAAAAAAAGAGAGTTAATCATCTAATGAGCTAGACTCTTCAGGTGACCAAATGAAAGAAGGGTTAAAATAAGGAGAGCTGCTGAAATTTTATCCTCTAAAAAGAAAGTGCTAAATGAGGAAGAACAACAAATCTTTAAAACGTGTACTTACCTGCTTTAAAAAGGATACGAATCAAATAAGTTAGTTATACAACTTTTAAATATGTAAACGCAAACAAAAAGGTAGGTATTTCTCTTCCTACTTTAATTATACCACATAAAAAAACGTCGATATAGACTGTTTATTCTCATTTACTGCTGGTAAAATCAATAAAACATTACCGGTTAGGAGAGATGTTGAATGAACTCTTTAGTTCTTAGCTTTCAAGAAATAAAAGATACACAGCTTTCACTTGTTGGAGGAAAAGCCTTAAATTTAGGCGCGTTATCAAAAATTCAAGGAATACAAGTACCCGAAGGATTTTGTGTGACAGCGGCCGGGTATCAAAAAGCCCTTGAACAAAATGAAACATTTCAAGCGTTACTGAACCAGCTGACGATGCTAAAAGCTGATGACCGAGATCAAATTGGTGAAATCAGCGAAAAAATTCGCCAAATCATTCTGGAAATAAAAATTCCTTCTGACGTTGTAAAAGCAGTTATTCATTCTCTCTCTCAGTTTGGGGAAGAGCATGCTTATGCCGTTCGTTCAAGTGCGACTGCTGAAGATTTGCCACATGCTTCTTTTGCTGGTCAGCATGACACCTATTTAAACATCAGAGGCAAAGAAGCCATCCTTGAGCACATTAGCAAATGCTGGGCTTCCCTGTTTACAAATCGCGCGGTAACCTACCGTATTAAAAATGGATTTGACCATAGTCAAGTGCACGTATCGGTTATTGTTCAACGAATGGTTTTTCCTCAGGCTTCAGGTATTTTATTTACCGCTGACCCAATTACTTCTAACCGAAAGCTGTTATCAATCGATGCGGGATTCGGACTTGGAGAAGCGCTGGTGTCTGGTTTAGTCTCTGCCGATTGCTATAAAGTAAAAGAAGGCGAAATCGTCGATAAAAAAATAGCAGCTAAAAAGGTAGCTATTTACGGATTAAAAGAAGGCGGAACAGAAACGAAGGAAGTTCCTTCTGACCTGCAAAAAACGCAAGCGCTCACTGAACCTCAAATTTTACATCTAGCACGCGTTGGCAGACAGCTTGAAGCTTATTTTGATTGTCCTCAAGATATCGAGTGGTGCTTGGCTGATGATACATTTTATATTGTCCAAAGTCGTCCAATCACTACTTTATATCCAATTCCTGAAGCGCATGATCAGGAAAATCGCGTTTATGTATCTGTTGGACACCAGCAAATGATGACCGATGCCATGAAACCACTGGGATTGTCTTTTTTTCTGTTAACAACTAATGCACCGATGCGTACAGCCGGTGGAAGGTTATTTGTTGATGTTACACCTATGCTCGCTTCACCTGGCAGCAGAAAAATGATGTTAGGTGCCATGGGACAACATGATCCGCTCATGAAAGACGCACTTACGACCATAATAGAGCGAGGAGACTTTATAAAACCTTTACCAGATGATCAAAGTTCTGGTAAAAGCAATAAAAGCGTGCCGCCTACGAAGCCTAAGGCACAAATCGAAAACGACTCGACAATCGTTTCTGACTTGATCAAGAAGAATCAAACATCAATAGAAGAGCTAAAACAAACCATCCAGACGAAATCAGGGTTGGAATTAGTCGATTTTATTTCAGAAGATATCGGGACATTAAAGAAGATTTTATTTGATCCACAAAGTACAGCTGTGTTTATGACCGCTATGGATGCTTCATCATGGATCAATGAAAAAATGGAGGCGTGGCTAAATGAAAAAAATGCAGCAGACGCGCTTTCTCAATCTGTACCAAACAATATTACTTCAGAAATGGGTCTGGCGCTATTGGATGTCGCAGATGTAATTCGTCCTTATCCAGAAGTCATCCATTATTTACAGTATGTAAAAGATGATAACTTTTTGGAGAACCTGGTCAAGTTTGAAGGTGGACTGGAAACCAAAGGCGCTATCTATGATTATCTCAGCAAATACGGAATGCGATGTCCCGGCGAAATCGATATTACGAAAACTCGCTGGAGCGAAAAACCGGCTGCATTTATCCCTGTGATTCTTGGTAATGTTAAAAACTTTGAGGCTAACGCTAGTAAGCAAAAGTTTGAAAAAGGCCTGCAGGAAGCCTTGAAAAAAGAGCAAGAGCTATTAAATCGATTAAAGCAATTGCCGGATGGTGAACAAAAAGCTAAAGAAACAAAAGAAAAGATTAATCTTATCCGAAATTTTATCGGTTATCGTGAATATCCCAAATACGGCATGATTAGCCGTTATTTTGTTTATAAACAGGCTCTTTTGAAAGAAGCCGCGCAGCTTGTAAAAGCGGGCGTTATTTCTGAAACAGAAGATATATACTATCTGACGTTTGAAGAACTTCAAGAAGTCGTGCGCACACATAAAGTGAATGATCAAATCATCACCAAACGAAAAGAAGAATACCGATTATACAAAAAGCTAACACCTCCGCGTGTAATCACGTCTCATGGCGAAATTGTTACAGGTGCCTACAAACGAGAAAATCTTCCGTCCCAGGCAATTGCAGGTTTACCGGTTTCTTCAGGAGTGATAGAAGGGCGCGCACGCGTCATTTTAAATATGGAAAATGCTAATCTATCAGAGGGAGATATATTAGTCACTTCCTTTACTGACCCTAGCTGGACCCCGTTATTTGTAGGGATAAAGGGGCTTGTTACGGAAGTTGGCGGACTGATGACTCATGGGGCAGTCATTGCACGTGAATACGGATTGCCAGCGGTTGTTGGAGTAGAGAATGCTACTCGGCTGATAAAAGACGGACAGCGAATTCGCGTACATGGAACAGAAGGGTATATTGAACTATTGTAAAAGCTAAAGATGCTTGCGCTGTTTTTCTTCTTTTTACCTAATTAATAGATGAAAATTTGTCTAGATTCCTATACGTATCTTCAGTCAATACAAAAAGGCAGGCCGTTATAACGGCCTGCCTTTTTCATATTGGTGAACCAGTAGAACGTCAAATGCTGACTTTCTTTACAGCCGACTGCTGCACATGCTCCATAAACAGTTTGAACAAGTTTAGCATTGAAGTATGTTCTTTTGCCATCATTTCTGGATGCCACTGGACGCCGACTACAAATTGCTCTCCTTGTTTTTCAATGGCTTCAATAACTCCATCTTTTGCCCATGCAGAAACTTCAAAACCTGGCGCTACGTCTTTAATAGCTTGATGGTGAAATGAATTAATAAGAGCTTGATTACCGTAAAGGTCATGCAGGCGTGTTCCGTCTTTAATCATGATGGAATGAGAAGGGTCGCTTGTATTGTTGTATTGATCATGTTTGATAAATGCCTCTTTAATATCTGACATATCTTGATAAAGAGTGCCGCCGTAAGCAACGTTTAAAATTTGTAAGCCGCGGCAAATCGCTAACACGGGCTTTCCTTGATCGATCACATGCTTTAACAATAGCTGTTCAGACTGATCTCGTGCTAAAAAAGGTGAACCCGTTTTGGTTGTCGGTTCTTCTCCGTATAAAAGGGGATTAACGTCTTGTCCACCTGATAAAATCAACCCGTCTATACTTTCTGCCTGCGCTTTAATCATTTCTTCGTCTTTTAGCACTGGCAAGATGAAAGGAACTCCGCCGCTGAGCGCTGTTGATTCGATATAGTCGTTATTCACATACGCTCGCTTATAGCCTGGAAAGCGTCCTCCTTGATCCACAATAATGCTTCCTGATATACCAATTAAAAATCCCACTGTTGTTTTCTCCTTTTTTGTTAAATTACCATTTCTTGAAATGTTTTTTCTTTTGTAATGCGCTGATAAAGTGTTCTCAACCGCTTGCTCTATAAGAAATAAATGGTTCTTTTATTCAACTATTATACATATATACCATATTTATTTAATAGAAAATGGTATAATAGCCTCTGTGTGTCAAAAATACTAATTGCCAAAGGTAGAAGGTAGTGCTACAATTGTTCACATTCCTACTATTCTTCTTATTATAGTCGGATTAAAATTTTATACAAGGAAATAGGAGTGATTTTAGTGAAAAGGACTTATTTACTTTTCATCTCTCTTTTAACCATTGTCCTCATGGTAGCAGGGTGCAGTGGTAACGCAAACAAAAATTCTTCAAGTGAAAAAGAAGGAAAAGAAGGCGGAACGCTAAACGTCGCGTCTCAAAGTGAGCCAGCAACGCTAGATGCTCAAATTACTGGGGACTCAGATGTGAAAGACGCAACGCGCAGTATCTGCGAAGGACTAATGATTTTAGACGATAAAGGAAATCCTAAGCCTGACTTAGCGTCTAAAGTAGATATTAGCGATGATAAAAAAACATACACGTTCCAATTAAGAAAAGGGGTTAAATTCCATAATGGTAAAGAAATGACTGCAGATGACGTTGTCGCTTCTATTAACCGCTGGATTAAGCTATCATCCCTTGGAAAAACAAACTTCTCTGGTGCTGAAATGACCAAAACCGGTGATTATACGGTAGAACTTCATTTACCATCACCAAATGTTAACACGCTTTCTTTATTAGCTGATCCAATCCCTGCAGCAGCTATTTTACCAAAAGAAGTCGTTGACAATGCATCTGATGAAGGGATCAAAGACTACATAGGAACAGGTCCATATAAAGTAAAAGAATGGAAGAAAAATCAATATCTTTTATTAGAGAAATTTAAAGATTATTCTTCGAAAGGCCGCGAAGTTAAGAAAACTCCTCACGTCGATGAAATTAAGATTAGTTTCGTAAGCGATGAGTCAACTAGGATTTCTGGTATTACAACCGGACAATTTGACGTTGCGCTATCTGTATCAAGTGATAATGCCAAACAAGTTGAAGGCAGCCAAAATGCAAAAGTAGAAACATCACCAGGCGGATTTATGGGACTTTTCTACAACGCAGATAAAGGCGTCTTTAAAGACATCAATGCACGAAAAGCAGTTAACGCAGCTCTTAACTCAAAGGATATCTTAGACAGTTCTTACGGAAGCTCAGATTATTACAAGCTTTCTTCATCCATTGTGAACAAAGAGTATCCAAATTACTACAGTACAGCTGGAAAAGAAGAATACAACCAGCATGATAAGAAAAAGGCAAAAGAATATTTAAAGAAATCTGGTTATAACGGAGAAGAAATTCGCTTAATGGCGTCTCGTGATTACCAAGATCAATACAATACAGCTGTTGTGGTTCAACAAGAATTAAAAGACATCGGTATGAATGTAAAACTCGAAGTATACGACTGGGCGACGTTCAGCGATAAAATGAGTGATACAAGCCAATGGGACATCTATCCTGTTGACTGGAACGCTCGTTCTACCATCTTCCAAGGATTCTGGACTACAAAAGGTACATCAGTTGAAAAATCAATGGACTACTTAAACAAAATTAAAGCTGCTCCTTCTGTTAAAGAAGCTCGCGGTGACATTGATGCGATTCAACAATACGTATGGGACGAGCTTCCGTTTACGCTTATTGGTCATAAAGTGAACATCAATGCCGTTTCTAACAACGCAAACGGCTATGAGTATAATTTAGGTCCAATTTTCTACAATATGAGTTTAACAAAATAATATCTTATTAACCTAATAAACAGAGAGCTTATGGCTCTCTGTTTTAGAAAGGAGTTTACGATGGGAGCTTATACACTTAAGAGACTTTTTGCACTAATTCCTGTTTTATTCATTGTATCTATTGTTGTCTTCTTAATTACGCGCTTAACGCCTGGGAGTCCCGCAGCAATCATTTTAGGACAAGGCGCAAGTCCGGAACAAATTGCAGCGCTGAGCAAAGAAATGGGATTGGATGAGCCTGTTATTAATCAATACTTTATCTGGCTATCTAACATTTTTCACGGAGATTTTGGCTATTCTTACTTTTTAAATAAACCTGTGCTCGGGGCAATTTGGGATAATGTAGGTCCTACGGTTTCTCTAGCTATACTCGCGCAAATTTTTGGTGTGGCATTTGCTTTACTATTTGGTATATATGCAGCTAAACATAAAGGAACGATTCGTGATGAAAGCATTATGGGAGCCAGCCTTTTAGGTATTTCCATTCCTAGCTTTCTTCTCGGTTCATTCCTTATTTTGCTTTTTGCGGTACAGCTTCGAATTTTTCCTGTTTCAGGATACGTTCCGTTAAACGCTGGATTATTTGAGTATTTAAAGTACTTAGTTTTACCAACGATTACGCTTGGAGCGATTCAAGCTGCATTAATTACGCGTATGACGCGTTCATCTTTACTCGATACCATTTCTGAGAACTTTGTTAAAACGGCAAAAGCAAAAGGATTAAATGAACGCACAATTATGCTCAAGCATACGCTGCGCGTGAGTTTTTTACCGATTTTAACAGTTATTGGAGAATCATTTGCGGGACTTGTGACCGGAGCGGCGGTAACAGAATCATTATTTAACATTCCAGGGCTAGGTCAGCTGATTGTTTCATCAATTGAACGCCGGGATTACGCGCTTATTCAAGGAGCCGTACTTTTAATTACGGTTGCTTATGTGGTCATCAATTTAGTTGTTGATTTGCTGTATGCCGTGATCGATCCGCGTGTACGCAATTCTTATCATGATTAAAGGAGGGTGATGAATGTGAACGCACAACAAAATACAGAGACCATTTCAGTAACTGCAAAGAAAAAAAGAAACCCAGCGGTAGCGCGCTTTTTCTCAAATCGTTTGCTAGTAAGAGGAGCGATACTTATTTTATTATCTATTTTGATTGCTGTTTTTGCTCCGCTCATTTCTCCTTTTGGCAGCTTACAAATCGATCCTGCAAATCGATTAGCACCGCCGTCAAGCACGCACTGGTTTGGAACGGATAACTTTGGACGAGATGTATTTAGCCGGACAATGTACGGCGTCAGAATATCATTAATGATTGGAGCCGCAGTAACGATTATTGCTACTGTACTTGGTTTAATCGTTGGACTTCTATCTTCTTATTATAAAATTCTTGATTATATTTTAATGAGAATTTGTGACGGCTTGTTTGCTTTTCCATCTATTTTGCTAGCAATTGCCATTATGTCTGCTTTAGGACCTAAAACAAGCAACGTTATTATCGCACTGAGCCTTGTATTTATCCCTTCGATTGCGAGAATTGTTCGTTCAGCTGCGCTTGTTGTAAAAGAAAAAACGTTTATTGAAGCGCTAAAAGCTCAAGGAGCAAGCTCACTTCGAATCATTTGTTTTCATATGGCGCCAAACGTCTTATCGCCTTTAATCGTACAAGTAACATACGTGTTTGCCGTAACGATTTTAACTGAGGCTTCGCTAAGCTTTTTAGGAGCAGGGATTCCTGCGCCGACACCGAGCTTAGGAAATATGCTGTATGACGGAAAGCTTGCGATTTACAACGCATGGTGGATGACCGTGTTTCCGGGTGTATTCATCATTTTAATTGTACTTGGCCTTAATTTATTTGGTGACGGTCTGCGCGATTGGTTAAATCCGAAAAACGTAATGCTGAAGAAAAGGAGGAAAAAACGTTGAGTAACGCCCTTTTAAAATTAGAAGACTTACAAGTAACTTTTACAACGTATAGCGGAGAAGTAACGGCTGTTGACAATGTATCTCTTCAATTAAATAAAGGAGAAGTATTAGGGATTGTCGGTGAATCAGGATCTGGAAAAAGCGTAACGTCCGAATCTATTCTTCAGCTATTAGATGAAGACCTAACAAGCTACGATGGCAAGATTTTGTTTGAAGGAAAAAACTTATTAGAGATGTCTTCAAAGCAAATTCAAAAGCTAAGAGGAAACGAAATCTCAATGATTTTCCAAGATCCAATGTCGTCATTAAATCCCGTTATGCCCATTGGAAAACAAATTGCTGAAGTGATTCGTCTGCATCAGAAAGTCTCCAAAAAAGAAGCGCAAAAGAAAGTCGTAGAGCTTTTGAGACTAACAGGCATTCCGTCTCCAGAACAGCGAGCAAAAGAGTATCCGCATGAAATTTCAGGTGGAATGAGGCAGCGCATTATGATTGCGATGGCTTTAGCCTGTGAGCCAAAGCTTCTTATTGCCGATGAGCCAACAACAGCTTTAGACGTAACCATTCAAGCGCAAATTCTTGACCTCATGATGGATTTAAAAGAAAAACTCAACATGGGAGTGCTTTTCATCACTCATGATTTAGGCGTTGTCGCTAATATTTGTACAAAAGTAGCCGTAATGTATTTAGGACAAGTGATGGAAGAAACGGACGTTAAAACGCTGTTTTCAAAGCCGCTTCATCCTTATACAATGGGCTTAATTAAGTCGGTTCCTCACTTAGATGGCGACAGAACACAAGAGCTTTCGTCCATTCCCGGAACGGTGCCGCCGCTTTCAAACGTGCCAGACGGCTGTCGTTTTGCACCAAGATGCCCGTTTGCAACGGAAATATGCCATAAAGAAGTACCTGTTTTAGAGCATGCCGATGATACACATCGCGTTCGATGCTGGCACTATGAAAAAATTCAAGAGGGAGAGGTTGCGTATGTCTAGTGAAGCAAAGCAGCAAAGTGTGAAGCCCTTGCTTGAAGTTCGCAACCTGCAAAAATATTATCCGGTTCGTTCTGCCTTAGGGAAAGCGAAAGGCCAAATCAAAGCAGTTCAAGATGTATCTTTTGATATTTATGAAGGCGAAACGTACGGATTAGTAGGCGAATCTGGCTGCGGGAAAAGTACAGCGGGGCGCACGCTTTTAAAATTAGTAGAACCAACGGGCGGAGAAGCACAGTTTAATGGAGAAAGTATTTTCGAATCTAAAGCATCACGCTTACGAACGATTCGTAAAGATTTACAAATGATTTTCCAAGATCCGCATACTTCCCTTAACCCAAGGAAAAAGATTGGAGCTTCCATTCAAGAAACATTAACAATTCATAATTTAGGCGCCAAAAGCGAACGAAAGCAGCTTGTCATTGAATTATTAAAAAAGCTTGGGTTTAACGAAGAAGATTACAACCGCTATCCGCACGAATTTTCAGGCGGCCAGCGTCAGCGCATAGGGATTGCGCGTTCGTTGATTTTAAACCCGAAGCTTATCATTTGTGATGAGCCGGTTTCAGCACTGGACGTATCTATTCAAGCACAAATCTTAAACTTGCTGCGCAGCTTGCAAAGAGAAATGAAGCTTTCATATCTCTTTATCTCCCACGATTTAAGCGTTGTAAGACATATTGCAGACCGCGTTGGCGTAATGTATTTAGGCAGATTAGTAGAAGAAGGGCCAACAGATGAGATTTTTTCAAATCCTCGTCATCCTTATACAAAACTTCTTTTATCCTCTGTTCCGGCGATTCATGAACATGAAAAACGCGAAAAAATTGAGGTTAAAGGTGAAATTCCTTCTCCTCTTAATCCACCTTCAGGCTGTGCGTTTCATAAAAGATGCCCATTCGCATTTGACCGCTGCATGAAAGAAACACCTGAAGATACAGTGATTGATAGCAAGCATAAAGTAAAATGTCATCTATATAGTTAAGGTGAAAATCTGTAGCGATAGAGAAAACAAACATATTGATGCAGTAGCATAATTGAATGAATAGAAATGAAAAAGTCACTAGTACATCTAGTGGCTTTTTTATTTGAAAACATCGGGTTCCAAGGGTAGTGAAAAGTCATTATTTAGCATATTAGATTCATTTTTATATAAAAAACGAATATTTTAATGATAATATAGTTCTATAAATATACATAAAAAGGGGTTTTTAGATGAAAAAGGGATCTTTTGTTTTAGGAATTTCACTACTGTTATGTGTAGGTAGCTTAACCGGGTGTAGTTTTTCAGATGAAAAGGAAGCCGCTACAAGCACTCAAGAAACCAAGGAGAACGCAACAAAGAAAAACGTAGAAGCAAAAGAAGAAAGTAACGAAGCAATCAAGAAAAAAGAGCCTCAAGACAATGCTACAGAAGAGTCGGATAAAAAAACAAATAAAGTCACAGAAAAAGAGAAAGACTCCTCAAAACCAGGGGATAAGCAGAAAGAAGATTCTACGCAAGCAGCAGATAAAACTGAATCAGCGCCTAGTCAAGTTGACTGGGGTAGCACGTGGAGCAGAAATATTGATACAGACCCTGCTGGAATAGATATTACTAATTTAAAAGGCGACACGTTTAAGTTCAAATTAAACGCAAATCATTTTGACAACCCAGAAGATGTTAGTACAGGAATTGTGAGTGCAGGGGATGTGGAAGGAACTGCAAAGATTAAAGGAAATGTCGCTACTCAAATAACGGATGATATAGACGGTGGTTGTATGATTACGATGACTAACTATACAAGTTATATAAAAGTTGATTATCAGCCAAGCTGTACCAGTTCTGGTGGAGGAATAGGCGTTTACTATGATGGAAAATATCAAAAAGGAAGTATGTCGGAAACACCTCAGATAAAAGCAAAAAGAACAGATGATGCTGAGGATTCACAAGAAAATCCACAAGGTAGCGAAAAATCTGCTGCTGAAGAAGCACCAGCCGAGGATACGCAAACATTACTGACTCACGAACAAGCGGAGGAGTTAGTTAGAAAACAACAAGGTTATTCTATTAATGATCCGGTACACATTGTTGTTTATGACCACGATGATGAGGATGGAAATTATGTTATCCACGATCTTGAAGATGTAAAAGACGACCCTAATACACCTTACAGCGAAGCACACGAAGCTACCTATGGATGGTACTCAGTAAATCCTAAGACAGGTGAAATTATTGATTTACTTAATGATGCATATTAAACAAGAAGTTTTGCCTATTGGCTTGTTTTTTGTGTTAAAGAAGGAAGGTCTATGTTGCCTCTAACTATTTAATTACGGCATTTATTCTACAAGTTATTCCTTAGATAAAGCCTTTGTTTTCTTTTAGAAAAGAAATTTTTGTGACATAGGGGCGGGTGATATTAAAAAAAGTTTAGTGCCTTACGACCAATGATTGTATCACGATAAGATAGATGATTGGCCCTTTTTAACCTACCTATCCTAATATATGGAGATATGAAAACAAAACGTGTTATGATGGTATCGGTGATAATTATGGGTAAAAAAGCAGACAAAACGAACGTAATGCGAATTTTAGATCAGAAAAAAATTGAGTACAATTATTATTCTTATGAAACTAAAAATCTGAGTGGGGTACAGGTAGCTACTTCGCTCGGAGAGGATCTTGCTAAAGTCTTCAAGACACTTGTGACCGTAGGGAAATCAAAAGAACATTATGTCTTCATGGTACCGGTTGAAAAGGAGCTTGATTTAAAGAAAGCGGCAAAAGCAGCTGGTGAAAAGTCCTTAGAAATGATTCCTCAAAAAGAGCTGTTACCTCTTACAGGATATGTTCACGGCGGGTGTTCTCCTATCGGAATGAAAAAGCAGTTCACAACCTTCATCGACTCTACGGCAGAAGACTGTGAAACGATTTACTTTTCAGGCGGGCGTGTAGGTCATCAGATACAGTTACCACTAAGTGACTTATCAAAAGTAATTCGTATACGTCCGGCAGACATCACAAAAGATAGTTGAAATGTAGTTCCCTTGAGCGAAACGCACTTAGACATAAGCGTTTCGCTTTTTTAGTTGCTTTAATTACTGTTGGAATAACGAAAAAAGTAAAAATATAGAAAAAATGATATTATATAGATAATGCATGGGGGTTTTATAAAAAAACTAGGAGGAAGACAGAAATGATTAAATCAATTATTGGTGGGTTCATTTTATCTTTTATTCTTTTAGTAGCATGTACAATAGCTAACGTAAATTCAGAAACAGTACTTTTCACCGCTTTCATTATATTAGTGGGGCTAGCTCTTATCATATCTGGAGCAGCTGTAAGCGGTGATCGAATGAGAGCTAACCTTTCCACAGAATCAAAAACAGACAAGAAGTGGAGAATTACAAACTCTATAAACCTTATGTTAGCTGCCGCTCCAGTTCTCGGGGTATTTCTTCTCATTCATTACTTTGTATAGTTTATTCTTCGACATGTAAGAGCAAGCCGCAAGGTCCTAAAAAACAAACTAATTATTCATAAGATAATAGCGAAAAGAGGTGCTAGGATGAAAGAAATCACTTTAACTATGGTGAACCCAACAATAAAAAAGCTGTTATCTTATGCAACTTTAGAAGAGAAGGTTGATGGAGAGTATAAAAAATACACTTGTTTGCCAAGTCGGAAATTATATAGTATTGAAGTAAATGGAGAAACAGTTAACTGTATAGGAGTTGAATTTCTTAACGCCAAGGAAGCTGTTGTAAAACATATAGCTGTTTTACCAAAAGAGAGAGGGAAAGGAATAGGAAGCAGCATGATTAGCTTTCTTTGTAAGAACTATGATATACATTCTATTTTTGCTGAGACAGATAAAGAGGCAGTAAACTTTTATTCTAATTTTGGCTTCCAAATAACAAGTTTAGGTGAAAAATATCTCGGAGTGGAACGCTTTTTGTGTGAATTTAAAATCAAATGAGCCAAATTAAGGTTGCCAATGTAACAAAATTATAGAACATCTATGGCTGTATATATATTAGAGGATAAGATTAAAATTCGATAATTATCTTAAATTTAGGTTAGAGCTTAGTACAAGTTATGTTTATTCTACATATTATGTAAATGTAAGCAGCTTACAATCTCAAGTTGAAAAGAGTATTTTCTTAACCATGTTCTTACTTAAAGAACGTGGTTTTTTTCTGTTTCACATATAAATTAGAAAACCAAACTTTGTAAAATTTTTGTATAAATAATTAGAAAATATTATATTTTCTAATAAATCAATAGTACAATATATAAATAGAAGGGAGGATTAACACTACATATGTAATAGACAGCAGCCGCTTTTAAAACCGCTTATTTTATTATCTATAGATGATATTGAAATGAATGATCCAACCTTTTTTAAGCGCTCTCATTATATAAGTAATGGGTTGAACAGGTTTTATAGAAAGCAATACAGTCTAGCTGTTAAAAAAATTTGCTGGTAAATTACTTGCTACTTCATGTTACAGGAGAACCAACATTAAACACTCAAAGAAAAGAGGGATCAATCATGGCTCATACCAGTGAAGCTGCAAACAACAGGCGTGTTACAAGTAATATTTTCAAAGGATCTGTTGGGAATTTAATTGAATGGTACGATTGGTACGTTTACTCTGCTTTTGCCGTCTATTTTTCATCGCAATTCTTCCCGGAAGGTGATTCAACAAGTCAGCTGCTTAACACAGCGGCAATCTTTGCTGTCGGTTTCTTAATGCGTCCAATCGGTAGTTTATTAATGGGACGCTATGCGGATCGATATGGTCGTCGGGCTGCGCTTACCTTATCTATTACTATTATGGCGAGCGGTTCCTTTATTATCGCCTGTACTCCTAACTATGGCACCATAGGATTATTATCTCCTATTATTCTAGTATTAGCGCGTTTGCTGCAAGGAATCTCCTTAGGAGGAGAATACGGAACGTCTGCAACTTACCTTTCTGAAATGGCAAGCAGCGGGCGAAGAGGATTTTATTCTAGCTTTCAGTATGTGACGCTTGTTACTGGCCAGCTGGTGGCATTAGGTGTTCAAATTATTCTGCAAAACGTTCTTAGTGAAGCAGATATGATTTCATGGGGCTGGCGTATTCCCTTTGTCATTGGAGCCATCGGAGCGCTAAGCGTTTTATGGCTGCGCCGTACAATGGATGAGTCAGAGCAATTTTCTAAAATGGACTCTGAAAGCCGTGAAAATGCCGGAACTATTAAAGCACTTATGAAGCATCCTAAAGCAGTGTTGACCGTTATTGGCTTAACATTAGGAGGAACGGTCGCTTTTTATACGTATACGACGTATTTGCAAAAATTTATGGTAAACAGTGTAGGGCTAGATAAAGGAGTCGTAAGCTGGATTAACTTCTGTGCGCTGCTTGTATTTGTTGTTATTCAGCCAATAGCAGGTATGCTATCGGATAAAATTGGACGCAGACCTCTGTTAATGAGCTTTGGTATTTTAGGAACATTGCTGACAGTACCGCTGTTTCTTTTTATGAAACAAGCTCACAGCCCAGTCATGGCTTTTTTATTAATGACAGTTGGACTTATCATTGTAACAGGTTATACATCGATTAACGCTATTGTAAAAGCTGAGCTTTTCCCAACAGAAATTCGAGCTCTTGGTGTAGGATTACCGTATGGACTTACAGTTGCCATATTTGGAGGCACAGCAGAATTTATCGCCCTATGGCTAAAAAGTATTGGCCATGAATCAATTTTCTTTTTCTATGTAGCAGGGTGTATTGCCATCAGCTTTCTTGTTTATTGGCGTATGGGAGAATCCTCTAAAGATTCATATATAGAATCTGAGCTCAAGAAAGAGGACAAAGGAGACAATGTACCGCCAAATAATATCAGTTTTTAATTTTGGTTAAATAAATAATCGTTTGATAACATAAAAAAGGACGGGCTTTTATAGCCAGTCCTTTTCTAGTATTCCGCGCGTATACATGTATTAAACGTACTAAGTGACTGTTCTTACTATAGAATTCTTTTTTCTATAGTTTTGCATTATGAATTTTGTACATTATTTGGTGATAATAAGTCCTCGTATAATCTCATTCCAGTAAGGTTTAAAACCAGGCTTTACTTTAGGCATTGTGAAAACTCCCTTTAAAATTTTCCTGATTGGATAGTTGTGATATTAAGTTTAATAAAACTAATTAAAGTTGTTATCCGACGTAGAGCGTAACTTACCTTATAAATTGGTACGACTAAAGAATGAAGAAAAAAAATTAGAGACATATAAAAGATCAGCGTCACAATAAAAGGATTATTTTGTGATATAACGAAATAAAGAGTATATACATCAGAAATAGAGAGAGGGTAAACTTCATGAATATTTTATATTCCTTTTTTACGAACCCAGTTTTAACTGCTTCTACGTTTTTAATAGAATTACAGAGCGTGTTCTTTCAACCTATTTGGAAAGAGTATAATTATGATGATTATTTTACCTACAAGGTGTATGTTCCAAGTACATATACTGGGTTAAGTAAAGTACCATTAATCGTTATGCTTCATGGATGCCAACAAGATGCAGATGATTTTGCGACAGGTACGGAGATGAATAAGCTAGCGGAAGAAAAAGGCTTTATTGTTCTCTATCCTCAAATGAATTACTTTGCTAATTCCAACGGGTGCTGGAATTGGTTTTATGAGTATAACCAGTTTCGCGGTAATGGAGAGCCAGACATAATAAAAGATATGATTGATCACATAACCGCTAAATATGCTGTTGATCCTGCTAATATTTACCTTGCTGGTATGTCAGCTGGAGGCTTTATGGCAAATGTGATGGCTATTGCTTATCCTGATGTATTCAAAGCAGTAGGCATTCATTCAGCAGGAAGTAATGCGTATGCCGTAGACCTCATCACAGCTGGAGAAGTCATGCTATACGGCTCTTTAAATCCTGAGCTTGACGGTGATGAAGCTTATAAAAAAATGGGACCTTATGCACGGCCTGTTCCCATCATTACGTTTCATGGTCAATCAGATACAACAGTCAATCCAATTAATGCGTCTACATTCATTCAGCAGTGGATTTATACATATAAGAATTTCGGTATCGACCTACATGAAAATGCAGCTTCTTATACTTCAAGGGAAAACGAAAATCATTATAGTTACATAACGTATGACTACGTAGATACAGAAAATAAAATCTGGATGAAAAAAATTATGGTAGAGGATATGGGGCATGCATGGTCAGGAGGAAATGACAATGGATCGGATACTGATTCAAAAGGTCCTAATGCTTCAAAAATGATGTGGGATTTTTTTGAAGCCCATAATGATTAAATAGAGGACGAAAGAGAGATCACAATATGCTACTAAATAACGTTAGCCTTTCATTTTTTTGAAACAAATAATCGTCTACCAACAGTAAAAAAGGATCTTATCGAAAGATCCTTTTTCTGTTATCCACCAGCATTTTTTAACAAGTAGCTTCAAACCGATTTAACAATACATCGAGATCCTGACTGATTTTAATCGTATTACTACTTGTAAACCCTTCTTCTAGGGCGATCATCATCATCATTTTTCGTATAAATTCTATCTTTATCAGCAGTAGTCTACATTTGAAACACATTAAGTTTCCTCCACTTGCCACGTCATTTTAAAGGCTTAAATTGTTGAATGATTTATGTAAAAATGGTTCCAATCTAAAAATAGAACCTAAAAAATATAGTAACAAATAGATAGTGTCGAAGTCTGTCGTATTTTGAATTCAGATATTTTCATTTAAAAAGAATTAGCTCTTAAACGTTTTGCTGGAAGCTATGCTTTGTCTTAATTGTGATTCTTCCACCGGGTGTAAATAACTCACAGAGCCACAGAGCTTATCCTGTTTTTATAGGCATAATCCGATTACATTTAGGCATGTTAACATAAGATTAGACTTATTTAAGTTAGTCAACTTTAAGCCAAAACATATCTTTTTTTCGTTTATTAGTTTCTGCTTAACTATTTATGGCTATCAGGCACTGACAAATAAAGATAAATGATAGGTGAGGGGCGTTTCTAACCGCTATAGACTTTGTAAAAAGCACAACAAAAAAGCGTCTATTAAGACGCTTTATATATAATACACATACTGCTCTTCTTTATTAACATTTGTTGTGTCATGGATGATTTCTTCCGGGATATTGGACGTCCGATTAGTAAAAAGCATAAACAAAGCAATAATTGATGCCGCAAAACCTAAAGTAACAATCACAATAAATCCCTCCCTTTAGAATATATATTCTACTTTTATCTTCATTTTCCTATATTTATTATATACCCTTATTTTATTTTCTCAACACATAGAACAAAAAGAGTAGGGCACATCTCCTCAATATCTCCCTCAAAATAAATATAATCAAGGGAGCTTAAAACTCCTATTTTCCCTAAAAAAGTAGGAAGCCATAAATTTTTTTCGTATGGAGGACATAAATCATTAACATTATTAATCGTTGAGATAACTTTTTTGTATTGTACGAATGAAAGAAATTTATATATATTAAAAATACAAAATATTCATTTAATTATATGATGCTTTGATTTTGAGTCGAAAAGAGAAAAGCTGCTGTTTTAAAGACAACAAGTTTAAGGAAGTTACAAGCGATATAAAAAGGTATAGAAATGGATGCACCTAGAATTCTTTTTGCTCAGATATTCACAGAGTTTTCATTGGTAAAAAAGACTGAAAATTTTGATAATAATTTTACTTTTATTAAGGGGGACTTTTTATGACAACAACGGTATTAAATGTATCAACTTATTCTTTTTATCTTAACGGTGAGTGGAAAGAAAGCAAATCGGGGCAGACAATTGACATTGTTTCTCCATACCGTCATGACGTGATTGGAAAAGTGCAGGCTATCACAAAAGAAGAGGTCGATGAAGCAGTACATGCCGCGCAAAAAGCTCAGAAAGGGTGGGCAGAAATTTCTCTCCAAGAACGTGCCAAGTATTTATACAACTGGGCGGATGAGCTGGTAAGAATGCAGAGTGAAATTGCCGAAATTATTATGAAGGAAGTTGGAAAAAGCTTAAAAGATGCAAGGAATGAAGTAGTGCGCACAGCAGATTTCATTCGCTATACAGTTGAAGAAGCCCTTCATATGAACGGAGAAAGCATGAAGGGAGATAGTTTTCCTGGCGGTTCTAAGTCTAAAGTTGCCATTGTTGAACGCGTGCCTTTAGGGGTGATCCTCGCAATTCCTCCTTTTAATTATCCGGTAAATTTAGCAGCTGCTAAACTGGCGCCTGCGCTTATTTCAGGAAATGCCGTTATCTTCAAACCCGCAACGCAAGGAGCGATCAGCGGTATTAAGATGATTGAAGCTCTTCATCAAGAAGGTATTCCACAAGGTCTTGTAAACGTCGTAACGGGCCGCGGATCTGTTATTGGGGATTATTTGGTTGAACATAAAGGCATTAACATGATTTCATTTACCGGGGGAACAAATACGGGTACTCAATTAGCTAAAAAGGCAGGCATGATTCCTCTTGTATTAGAACTTGGAGGAAAAGACCCGGGTATTGTATGTGAAGACGCAGATTTACAAGAAGCAGCAAAACATATTATAAGCGGAGCATTTTCTTATTCCGGTCAGCGCTGTACAGCTATTAAACGTGTACTTGTGCATGAAAAAGTGGCAAACGAGCTCGTAAATATTTTAAAAGAAGAAGTACATAAACTATCAGTCGGTTCTCCTGAAGATGGATGTACGATCGTTCCATTAATTGATAGCAAAGCAGCGGACTTTATTCAGATTTTAATTGCAGATGCACTAGGAAAAGGTGCAACAGTTGTGACTGGAAACAAGCGTGAAGGAAACCTTATCTATCCTACGCTTTTAGATGACGTGAATGATACTATGCGCGTGGCATGGGAAGAACCATTCGGTCCTGTGTTACCAATTATCCGCGTCGCTTCTGATCAAGAAGCCGTTGATATAGCAAACGAATCAGAATTTGGCTTACAAGCAAGCGTTTTTACAAAAGATATTAATAAAGCCTTCTCAATTGCAAATAAAATTGAAGTAGGATCCGTTCAAATCAACGGACGCACGGAACGCGGTCCTGATCATTTTCCTTTTATCGGCATAAAAGGATCCGGTATGGGTGCTCAAGGCATTCGTAAAAGTATTGAATCCATGACTCGTGAAAAAGTAACGGTATTAAATCTTCAATGATTTTGAATTCCAAGAGCTCTTCAAATCAAGCCAGTAGAGTGTAGAGAATCTCATGGGAAAAAGCCTGTGCTCCAAAAAACACAGGCTTTTAAACGTTTTATTTACCTATCACTCGATTCCATCTTTGTAGTTCTTATGCCAGTTTTTATCACCTTTATGTTCGATATCCTCAACGGTTTTTTCAAGCTCTGACATAATGAGTGTTTTCACTTGATAAATGGTATCAAAAAAAGCTTTCTCTTCATCCGGATTCGGCTTTATTTTGGCTGCTGCCGAAATATCAACATATCTGCGATGTTCAGTTGTTAATTTATCAAGCGCATCAAAAATATGAGAGGTCAGAACAGCAACCTCCTTATGATTATCAGGCAGCTTTTCTTTTAATGTTTCAATTCTCTTATCCATGTTAAAGTCCCCCTATAACGTGTTGTATTTATGTAACTTTCCCACTAATAAAAATGAATAACCTTAAATAGCAAAAAATCATGGGAATTAGCACGTGAAACAAAAGTATACTACAGGATATCATGTTAAAGTGAAAAAATGGTGAAACGAATGAGTATATTTTTCCAGAAAGGGTATGTAATAAAAGGCGTTTTTTTGGAAAAGGTAATTACCTTAAGAAACATTGAGGCACGCAATCAACATAAAAGTTCATCTATTTTTAAGGAACAATGACCTTTTTTGACTATTTTTTATGTTTTTATGACTTTTTTTGAATGAATTTGATTGTTTTTGATGTTTTTTCGAATAATCTGATATATAATGAAAGCGTAAACAGTAAAACATGTCGGTTGGTTAAGAAAAACATCCACAAAAATGGGATTCGTTATTACATAAAATCAGACCTCTGTTTTTATAAAAATAAATAGAATTTGAGAAAAGGAGAATGAGGATGGACATATTGGATGCAAAAGTAGTGAATACAAAGTACGGTTTAGAAACATATCTGGATGTATCAGAAAGCGTAGAAATAAAAGAAATTCATATGCCGAGTTCAGAGAACCAATCTCATAAAATTAAATTTGGAATCAAGTATTTTCTTTTAAGAGAAGGAAAGTATTACGATAGCCAAAAAGGTTATTTTTGGCTTTGTATGAATCACGATTTTAGCAGCCTTATGCTGAGTGAAACGGAAACAGAGAGTTTGTTTGCAGTTAAAAGTGAAGAAGAAAGAGAAGCAACAAAAACGCTATTAGCAGAATGGTTTATCCAAACGAATGCGTACAAAGAAGTCATCAACGAATGTATCCATCAGATTAAAACGGAGAATATTCGTACAGAGGAAGACATCGAAGACCGAGTAGACGCTATACAATTTTTAGAAAAATTAAAGGTATTAACTGCAAAAGAGATTGAAAACGCTTCTATAGAAAATCTATATGCCCTGCAGCAAATTGGCTAGGCTATAGTTCGCGCAAGTTGAAATGCAGATTGATGTATAACAATAAGGAGGAATAGTGAGATGAAATTTTTTATTGATACAGCAAACCTTGAGGATATTAAAAAAGCATACAAAGTAGGTGTTCTAGCTGGTGTGACAACCAATCCATCTTTAGTAGCAAAAGAAGGCGTAAGATTTGAAGACCGCATTGAAGAAATTCTTCAAATGGTACCGGAAGTTGAATCCGTTTCCGCTGAGGTAACGCCTGACGCACTTTCTGCTGAAGACATGATTGCTCAAGCTGAAGAACTGATTAAAATTAACGACGGAGATAAAAACATTACGATTAAGCTGCCTATGACATTAGCTGGCTTGGAAGCGACGCGCTACCTTGCTAAAAAAGGCGTAAAAACAAATGTAACCCTGATCTTTACAGTAAACCAAGCGCTTTTAGCAGCTCGTGCTGGAGCGACGTATGTTTCTCCATTTTTAGGACGTCTTGATGATATTTCAGAAGACGGAGTACAGCTGGTATCTAAAATTGCTGAGTTATTCCGCGTTCAAAACATCGACTCTCAAATTATTGCGGCATCTGTAAGACATCCGGATCATGTAACGCGTGTAGCACTTGCAGGAGCCCATATTGCCACAATTCCATACGCTGTTATTGAGCAATTAGCAAAACATCCGTTAACTGACCAAGGAATGGAAAAATTTGCAGCAGATTGGGAAAAAGCAGTTAAAGCTTAACAAAAAGTTATATCAATAAAAAAAGCTTGGGGTAAGCATAGCTTATTCCAAGCTTTTTATCGTTTAACTAGCTAGTTTCTTTTTACGTAAACGCTCTAAGCGTCGCTGCACGCTATTTCTCGAACGCCCGAGCAGCTGCCCAATTTCTCGCTGATTGCGCTTTTCCTGATAAAACATACGCCACAATCTCGCATCTTCTTCTGCTGTCCACTTTTTATGCTCGTATTTAGGGCGTTTTACATAGTCTAGTTTTCTTTGTTCATTCACCCACGCCGGTTCTGGAATAAGCGTATTTTTAGGTATTTTAAAAAAGTTAAGGCACGATTTATTTTGTTCAGCCCACTTCCAAAAAGATTGAATGTCAATTCCCATAAATTTTCTGGTCTTGGCGATGATCATTTTATACGGTAGTTTCTCTTTATGAATCCACTTATAAATTGTATGAACATCTACTTCAAGGCAGGCTGCTAGTTCACACGCTGTAATGTGTCCTACGTGTGCTTTCGCTCCATACACTTCTAAACGGTTCAACCTCGATTCTAACGCTTGCACACTTCGCTGTAATTTAGCTGATATGTGTGAAAGAGGTTTTATCCCGTAATACCTTAGCAAATATTCGTCTTCTTGTACTGTCCATCTTCGCATCGCCGTTTTTCGTGTTAGTCCCAAAACTTTTATGCGCGTAGCAATAGAAGAAGGACTTCTGCCTAAGGAGTGTGCCATTTCACGGTTATTCATGATATCGATGTTCTCCTGCAAAAAAGCATCTTGTTCAAGCGTCCATTTTTTACGCAAAGCTGTATCCGAAGCACGAAGATTTAATCGAGTAAGTCGTTTATTAACCGATTCCTTGCTTCTATATAAATACTTACCCATCTCTTGAAGCGTCATCACGCCGTAATGTTCGATGAGAAACCTATCTTCTTCTTTTGTCCATCGCTTTTGATTTTTACTCACTGTTGTCTCACTCCAATTCACACGGAAAGCTCAAGATGAAAAGTTGCTAGCAATCTATTTTACGAATGAGCAGTGCCTATTCAGACTGATACTCACTGCGTTTTAGCCTATATATATTTTATCATATTTCTAGAGAAAAACCAAACGTACGTTCTCTTTTTATTTTAGTCATCATAAAAGGAATTAGAAAAATAGTTGGCTCCTTTAATAGAAGCGAATTATGGTAAAATTGACTATAATCTCTAAAGGATTTACATAACTGACAGCTCAGCTTCATTAGGTCGAGAAAGGGGAATTGATATGAATTTTAATTTAAAAGAAGCGATTGAAATACTTGGGCATACACCACAAACGCTCGAAAAACTTTTGTCTGGTCTATCTGCAGGGTGGCTGCAATGCAATGAAGGAGAAGGAACGTGGAATACCTCCGAAGTCATAGAACATTTAATAGAAGCAGAAAAAAACAATTGGATACCAAGGCTAGAATTTATCCTTCAAAAAGGTAAAGAGGGAGCTTTTCCTCCGTTTGACCGCTATGCCCATTTAAACAAGGAATCTGCTAGTTCTATTGAAGAGAAGCTTCTTGAATTCAAAAAGGTAAGAATACAGAATTTACATCAACTAAAGCTCCTAGTTAAGCACGAAAAACATCTGGAAGTGAGAGGAGAACACCCGGAGTTTGGGGAAGTAAAAGTGAGAGAGCTGCTCTCGACTTGGGTTGCTCATGACTTAACGCATATTGCGCAAATTGTTAGAGTAATGGCAGAACGATATAGAGAAGATGTAGGACCTTGGGGAGAATACTTAGGAATACTGAAGAAATAGCAGTGACATACAGTGGCCAGCCTTTATCATTCAAGCTTGAATTAAGAAATGTACACGATTACAATAAAATGAGAATAATGAAGATTCAGGAAGGATTGCAGAGGGAACTATAACAACATATCCGATGTTTATAACATGTAGGGTCCGTTAAGCAATTTACGAATAAAAAGAGGATTGGACTGATTAAAAGTGAAAGTGAACTCAGAGAAATTTGGCGAACTAAACAATCAAGCTGTACATGCTTATACCTTATTAAATGATGAAGGGCTTAAAATCACCTGCCTTGACTATGGATGTGTAATATCAAATATTGAAATGCCGGATTCTGAAGGGAAGATTGAAAGTGTTGTATTGGGATTTGATTCAATAGAAGAATACCAAAAGTATTCTCCTTATTTCGGAGCTGTGGTCGGACGCGTAGCAGGGCGTATAGGTGGAGCAGCTTTTGAGCTTAATAATGAAACCTATCGTCTAGAGAAAAATGAAGGAAACAACCACTTGCATGGCGGATCAGAAGGATTTAGTCACAAAATATGGAATGCCAAAATAATTGAAGCAAGTGATCATGTAGGTGTTGAATTTACATATGTAAGTAAAGACGGAGAAGAAGGGTATCCCGGCAACCTTGAAGTGAAAGTTATGTATACATTAACGAATAAAAATGAGTTCCATATTTCTTATGAAGGAACAACAGATCAAGACACTCTTATCAATCTAACAAACCATACGTATTTCAATTTAAGCGGAAATCTAAAAGAAACGGTCTTGGATCATGTTTTGAAGTTGAAAAGTAACGAATTCTTAGAGTTGAATGATGATCTTTTACCTACTGGAGAAGTGTTAAACGTCACAGATACTCCATTTGATTTTAGAGAAGGACATAGTCTCAAGGAAGGTGTGGACTCTACACATCCGCAAAATATATTAGTGGGTAAAGGATTCGATCATCCATTTCTTTTAGAAGCAGAAGCTGAAAATCAGATGTCATTATTTGATCCTGCAAGCGGCCGCAAAATAGAAGTCAAAACGGATCAGCCTTCAGTTGTTCTCTATACTGGAAATCATCTAGACGAAGAATTTGAAATTAGAGGCGTTCACTCAGAGAAATACCTCGGTGTTTGCCTAGAAACACAAGGTTTACCAGACGCTATTCATCATCAGCATTTTCCTTCTTGTGTATTAAAGCCAGGTGAGAAGTATGAAGCGCATACTCACTATACATTTATAACTGATCGCAGCCTGTAACAAAACGGGATGACAAAGACAAAAAGGGTTACAAACGAGCCTCTGCCGATTGTAATCCTTTTTTTTAGTGTTACTTTTTCTGTTGGCTTTTTGCACGATTAGCGTCAAGCTCAGCCGCATATTCTTCTTGAGACTTTCCTTGCTTTTGACTCTCAGACTGAATCTTTTTAAATTTGTTATCGTTTAAATTTGGCATGTTAGCACCTCCTTGCAGACAGGGTTATTTTGTACAAGCATTAAGGGTTTATATGCTGAAAGGTTTTAATGAACTTGGTTAGAAATTTCGCTTAATGCTGCACCGGCCTCATCAACATATACGTTCACTGTCGCAAGGTCGCCGATTGCACAGATTCCAACCATATTATTATTCTCCACTACAATAATGCGGCGAATTTGATGGTCAGCCATCATACGTGCACACTCGTGAATATCCGTATCCGGAGAACACGTAATTACATCTTTAGTCATACAATCATGGCAATGCACAGTGCTGCAATCTTTTCCATCCGCCACGCAGTTTAATACGATATCACGGTCTGTGATCATTCCCATTACTCGATTTTCTTGACACACCGGCACAGAACCACAATTAATATCACGCATTAATTTTGCAGCTGCTGTTACTGGATCGTGCGGTGCACAAGCTTGCACATCTTTAGTCATAACTTCACGTACTGTAGTCATTTTTAATTCCTCCTTTTAAACATTCACCTCCGTATTTTCTCCATGCACATGCAGAATATGAGAATCAATAATTTCCTAAAAGCAAAAAAGTACAGGATTAAAATAAAGAAAGGAAAAAATCTTGTAATAAAAGGAGAATAAAAGAACTAAAGCAGTGTAACAAGCACATAAAAAAGAGCCTATTACACAAACTAAAGAGGAAATTATCTAGCTTACATTTTCATAACGGCAGGAGTTGGGTACATAATGAAAGGAAAGTTAACGCTTTTGGCAGTACTTTTATTGCCTTGGCTGTCTATAGTAAAAGTTGATAAATTTGTTTTTAAACGATACCTACCTGTTTTAACGTTTAGTTCATTGGTTATTGCTTTTATCAGTGAGTTATCTAAAAGCTTTACTTGGTGGAAAGTAAGAAAACCTCTTTTTCCTAAACTTGCAAGCGATATATCTTTTATCTTTGGACCATTTTTTGTAGCTAATTTTTGGGTGTTCAAGCTGACCTATGGAAGTTTCAAAAAATATTTGCTGATTAACGTTCTATTTGATTATCTATTTGCTTATCCTTTGACGAGTCTGGCAGAAAAACTAAAGGTATACAAAATGGTCAACATGACGCGTTTTCAACTTTTTGTCATCTCGATTGCGACTGCTCTTATTAATTATTTTTATCAGCATTTTATAGAAGATGTATTAAGGCAGAGAAGGCAATAGCTGATATTTCGTTAACCAGCTCATCGCCACTTAAATTTCGGCACTGTCTGCTTTAAATCATATTAACGGCCTCCTAAACTTGGTACATAAATAATTAAACGAGATAATAAAGGAAAAGAGAAACATGAGAGAAGATAGACTTCTTTCATGTTTCTCTACTTTGTCATGCACATAACCTTTATCTGTACACCGTCATCGGCAAATACGTTAAAGATTGACCGGTAGCTGAAGCTGTTAAATTCGATTCTAATTCAAAATCTTCAAATGGTTCGATATGAGAAAAGGCCTCTAAAAAGGCTTCTAATATGATTGTCATTTCAAGTCGAGCAAGAGGGGCGCCCAAGCAAAAATGAGGTCCGTTCCCAAACGTTAAGTGTTTTTTATTAGTTTGGCGATGAATGTCTACAGAAAAAGGGTTTTTAAACATATTCTCATCCATATTACATGCGCTCATCCACGCAATAACAACATCTCCTTTTTTTAGCTTAACGCCTAATAAATCGTTATCTTGTTTAACCGCCCGATCTCGTCTGGAGATGTGAAACCTATATCGAAGCATTTCTTCTACTGCTTTTGGAGCTAATTCTCTATTGTTTCTCAGCTCGCTGTATAACGACTCGTCGTCATATAAAAAAGAATAAAACATATTTGCAATGGCGTGACTTGTGGTTTCAACTCCTGCACCTAAAAGCAGCATGGTAGCGTGTACAATTTCTTCATCTGTGAATGTTTCACCATCAACTTCGGCTTGAATTAAGTCTGAGATAATATCATCAGAAAGGTTGGAGCGCTTTTCAATGACAATCGGGTAGAGGTATTGAAAATATTCAGCTCCTGCACGCTGCTTTTCTTGTTCAATCTCTTCTAATCTTTCTTGGTCATAAGGCTGAAACAGAATATCTACCCATTTTTTGAACTGATATCGGTCTTTTACCGGTACGCCGAATAGATCTGCTATAACTAAACTAGGAAAAGGAGAAGATAAATCGTCAACAATATTAATAGTTGAATTCTTTTGTATCGCTTCTACAAGGTCTGCTGCAATTTGTTTGATTCGCGGTTCCCAGTTCTTTAAACTGCGAGGAGTAAAGGCTGCAGCAAGCAAAGATCGCGCTTTCCGGTGGTCAGGAGGATCTAAGTTTGTAAGATTGGTAATTGGAGATGTGCTTTTTTTCTTACTATTATCTCCAACAAAAATAGTGGTTCTTTGCCCATCACTTGAAAAAAATTCGTAGTTGCTCAAGACTTGTTTAACATGGTCGTATTGGAATACATTCCATGTGTTTGTTTCTTCATGAAAATAAACAGGGTAGTTGTTCAGCATTTCTTTATACCAGTGGATAGGGAAAAACTCTTCTGCACGTGATTGGAATTTTGGGATTTCTGTAACGGGAATGACTTCTTTGTTCATATGATCTTATTCCTCCTTCAGAATAGGTATAAATTTGGAATCTACTAGCTACATAGCGCTTAGTAGTTGTTACTTGCTAGATATAAATAATTACTTTGTTGAATAAATGTATAAAAATGTACTAATAGTATATAATTATTTTTAGTTGTTTATCAAGGAAAAAGGATAAAATTCACGTAGGAAAAGGCAGATAAGTTATACTAAATAAAAAGTAAATTGTAAACAGAGGAGTAGCAGCAATGAATCAAAAACAGCTCGATATTTTAGGGCATACGCACCAGCTTTTTATGGAAAAAGGATACGTAGACACTTCGGTACAAGATATATTAGAAAGAAGCGGTATTTCAAAAGGAACATTTTATAAATATTTTTCATCTAAAAGCGAACTACTTCTCTCATTACTTTCGTCTTTGCAAGAATCACTTATTCTACAAAGAGAAAAAGTAGCTATTGAATATAAAGGAGATAACCAGAAGGTATTTGAAGAACAGATAATTTTTATGCTGAACTTTGCAGAACAAAACAAAATTCCTGAAATGATTGAAAGTACACTCGTTTTAAATGAAGTCAAAACATTTCAATATATAGAGGAGTTAAAAGCAGCAACATTCAACTGGATATATGAACGCTTTCAGGAGATTTTCCCGTCTAAGACTTCTCCTTATTTATTTGATGGAGCCGTGCTGTTAGAAGGAATGCTTAACAATATATTTAAAATGAATAAAGCACTAAACTATCCATTGCCTATCGAACAAATCGTCACTTATTGTATGAAGCGTACAGAGGAAATCGTAATCAAAGTAGCAGAACAAAAAGAACAGTTATTTAATCCTTCCGTTTACTCTGCGGTATTTAATGAGAAAACAGAAAGTCATTTTTCGACTGAGCTTACGCGCGTAACCGCGAAGTTAAAACGGGTGATTGAAAATAAACTAACAAATGAAGAGGAACAAAAGAAGAGTCTGGAATTTGTGACGTTTATATCTGATGAATTACTGCAAAATGATACGGAGCCTCGCACATTTATTATTCAGAGTTCTCTTTTATCGCTAGAGAAAATCAATACTCTCGCACAGACCAAAGAGTTACAGGAATATAAAGAAGTCATAACTACTCTGACAAGACATGCTTCATAATTTGAAAAGCAGGTAAATTAACCCAAAAGGCAAGACTCTCCGTAGTTTAGAAAAGAGCAGGTTGCCAATAACATATAAACAGCCAGTTGCCGTTATGATAGGTGACTGGCTGCATGGGATGGAAAAGGTGGCGGAGACAGACATAACACTCTTATTAGAAGAGGGTAATTCTTTCCCTTTTATAGAAAATCAATTAATCGAAAATAGCTGCTTCATTCTTAAGATCAAACGTGATATAGTTTGCTAACCTTTGCGTTCACTTAACTAACTTATAGGGGTAACACTTAAAAAAGAATCAATAACGATAGAAACCGCTCCTAAAGCAGGTGCATTTTTCCCTAACGAAGAAGGCAATAGTTCACATTTATTGTCTAAATGAGAATGGACTCTAGAAGAAACTTCGTTTTTAATCGTATTTAAAACAATGGGATGAGATTCAATTATATGATTTCTCAAGATAACAGCTTCTACATCAAATGTATTAAGAATATTGGTTAATCCAATTCCGATATAAAAGCCAAAGTTTTGAAGTGCATTTAACATTTCTACATCATTTTTATTTGCGCGTTCCACAATCTCTTTTCGAGAAATATTCTTTTCTTCTTTAGAGAGCGAAGCCAGTAACGCTTTTTCAGAAGCATATAATTCCCAACAGCCCCGATTTCCACAGCTACATTTGGGGCCATTAAAATCTATCGTCATATGACCCATTTCCCCAGAAAAACCCTGAACACCTTTATACAATTCGTTATTAATAACAAGTCCAGTTCCAATTCCGACATTAATACTGATGTAAACGATGTTTTCATAGTTTTTTGTCATACCAAATACTTTTTCACCGTATGCTCCTGCATTAGCTTCATTTTCAACAAAAACCGGAACATTAAACTCACTCTCAATTAAAAACTGCAAATCTTTGATATTCCAATTTAAGTTAGGCATAAAAATAATTTGCTGATGACGATCTACAAGACCTGGAACACAAATCCCTATTCCCACTAGACCATAAGGGGACTCAGGCATATGGGTTACAAAACCATGGATAAGTGCAAATAAAATCTCTTTTACTTCACTAGCAGAAGAACTAGACAAGTCAGAAGTCTTCTCAAGAATAATATTTCCTTCTAAGTCGGTTAGAATTCCGTTAAGATAGTCGACTCCTATATCGATACCGATCGAGTAGCCTGCATTCTTATTAAAAACAAGCATTACAGGTCTTCTGCCGCCTCTGGATTGCCCTGCCCCAATTTCAAAAATAAAATCTTTTTCAAGCAGTGTATTTACTTGAGAGGAGACAGTAGACTTGTTTAATCCTGTAATCTCAGAGAGAGTTGCCCTGGAGATAGGGGAGTTCTTTAAAATTTCATCTAATATTAATTTTTGATTCATTTTTTTTACTAAAGCTTGATCTGCAATTTGAATAATAACCACTCCTTTGTTTATCTATCGAACTAAGTTGGTGTTTTTTGAAGCTTGAATTAGATATTTAAAAGTATCATATCTAATATTATAACTAAATTTTCTAAAAAAAACATTGAAATAAACATTTATTTTGTATATGATGAAATAAAGTTAGTTTATTGGGTAAACAAACTAACCGAATTAAGATAGTGAATGGATAAGCTTGTTCACTTAAATCAAAGGGGGAAATGACAAATGGTCCAAACTAGTACTAATAAAATTAATTATTTTGAAAGCGCAAACAAAGTTTTATACGAAGGTAAAGATTCTAAAAATCCTTTAGCTTTTAAATACTATAATCCTGAAGAAGTAGTAGGCGGTAAAACAATGAAAGATCAGCTGCGTTTTTCTATTGCTTACTGGCACACGTTTACGGCAGATGGTACGGATCCTTTTGGCGCAGCTACTATGCAAAGATCTTGGGATAGATATGATGGAATGGATTTAGCAAAAGCTAGAGTTGAGGCAGCTTTTCAACTTTTTGAAACATTAAATGTTCCATTCTTTGCATTTCATGATCGAGACATTGCTCCTGAGGGCAGTACGTTGCAAGAAACAAATAAAAATCTTGATGTTATCGTCACTATGATCAAAGAATATATGCAAACAAGTAACGTAAAGCTATTATGGAACACAGCGAATATGTTTACAAATCCCCGGTTCGTTCATGGTGCAGCTACTTCTTGTAATGCAGATGTATTTGCTTATGCGGCGGCTCAAGTAAAAAAGGGGCTTGAAACAGCAAAAGAACTAGGCGCAGAAAATTATGTATTCTGGGGCGGCCGTGAGGGATATGAAACACTGCTTAACACAAATTTACAGTTAGAGTTAGATAACTTAGCTAGATTTATGCATATGGCTGTAGATTACGCAACCGAAATTGGATATACGGGGCAGTTTTTAATTGAACCTAAACCTAAAGAGCCTACGACACATCAGTATGATACCGATGCAGCAACAACTATTTCATTTTTAAGACAATACGGATTAGATAAATACTTCAAACTTAATCTAGAAGCTAACCACGCAACGTTAGCTGGGCATACATTTGAACACGAATTACGAGTAGCTAGAGTACAAGGCTTCTTAGGATCGGTGGATGCAAACCAAGGTGACCCTCTTTTAGGTTGGGATACAGATGAATTCCCAACGGATTTATATTCTACAACACTAGCAATGTATGAAATCCTGCAAAATGGAGGGCTGGGAAGCGGAGGATTAAACTTTGATGCCAAAGTACGCAGAGGTTCTTTTGAACAAGACGATTTACTCTATGCTCATGTAGCAGGAATGGATGCGTTTGCTCGAGGATTGAAAGTAGCACATAAATTAGTAGAAGATCGTGTTTTCGAAAACGTTATCAACGAGCGCTACAGCAGCTTTAAAGAGGGAATTGGGCTTGAGATTGTGGAAGGAAAAGCGAACTTCCATACACTGGAGCAGTACGCGTTTAAAAATCCGAATATTGTGAATAAATCAGGAAGACAAGAACGATTAAAGGCCATTTTAAATCAATATATTTTGGAAGTTTAAAGGACAAACGAGAGTAGAAACAATTCTACTCTCGTTTATAAACGCGGAGGTATCAAGATGAAATATGTAATTGGAATTGATCTAGGAACAAGTGCGGTAAAAACGGTTTTAGTTGATACAAAAGGCGAGATTTGCGCTGTGGTTTCTAAAAATTATCCTCTCCTTCATGAAAAAACAGGGTATAGCGAACAGAATCCTGAAGAATGGGTGCAGCAGACGGCTAGTGCTTTAAATGAATTAATTGCTAACGCCAATATAAAACCCGAAGATATAGAAGGAATTAGTTATTCTGGACAGATGCATGGCCTTGTGCTGCTGGATGAAAACTATAACCTATTACGTAACGCCATTTTGTGGAATGACACAAGAACAACAGAACAATGTCATCATCTCTATAAAGTGATTGGAGAAAAACGTCTTTTAGAAATAACAAAAAACCAGGCTTTAGAAGGATTTACTCTTCCTAAGTTATTGTGGGTAAAAGAGTATGAACCGGATATATTTGAAAAAACAGCTGTATTTATGCTGCCCAAAGACTATTTGCGTTTTAAGATGACCGGCTTTATTCATAGTGAATATTCAGATGCTGCCGGTACATTATTATTAAACATCAGCAAGAAAAAATGGGATAGTGAGCTTTGCCAATTAGTAGGAGTCAATATTAACCTTTGTCCGCCACTAGTCGAATCTAGTGAATGCATAGGCAATATTAGTGAATTATTCTCTCAAAAAACGGGGTTAGCTACTTCAACAAAAGTATTTGCAGGTGGAGCTGATAATGCTTGCGGAGCAATTGGCGCCGGCATTTTATCGCCAGGGGAAACACTATGTAGCATTGGGACATCGGGTGTTGTTCTTTCTTATGAGGAACGAAGCGATAGAGACTTTAATGGAAAAGTCCATTATTTTAATCATGGAAAAGAAAATGCCTTTTATACGATGGGTGTTACGCTATCTGCGGGTCACAGTTTAAGCTGGTTTAAGGAAAATTTCGCAGAAAACGACACGTTTGAAGAATTGTTGGCTGACCTAAAAAATGTACCAATCGGATCAAACGGCCTTTTATTTACCCCTTACTTAGTTGGGGAACGTACACCGCATGCAGATGCTACGATTCGGGGAAGTTTTATAGGAATGGACGCTTCTCATAAAAAGAGAGACTTTACGCGAGCAGTTATTGAAGGTATTACGTTTTCATTAAGTGAATCAATGGAAATCTTTCGAGAAAGCGGAAAGGAAATTACGTCTATTGTATCAATTGGGGGAGGAGCAAAAAATGATCATTGGCTTCAAATTCAAGCAGACGTTTTTAATGCAAAAATCGTAAAGTTGTCTACTGAACAAGGCCCAGCGTTAGGAGCAGCCATGCTAGCAGCTTATGGCTGTGGCTGGTATAACTCATTGGAAGAGTGTGCAAACGTATTTATCACCTCGTCGAAAACATATTATCCTAACGTAGAACATGTACAAGTCTATAAACAGCTTTATGAATTATATAAAGAAGTCTACCTTCAAACAAACGACTTAAGTAAAAAGCTAGGCGAATTTAAAAGGAAGTAATAAGTTGCAAAATATGCAACCTTACTTTAAAAAGGAGCTTCATATGAAAGTAGCTTGTATCAATTAATTATGGTTGTATATCGATATACCTGACACAAAAGGAAGTATAGAAAATGCTGTAGTAAGATTTGATTCACTAGAAAAATACGTACATTGGAGGGGAGGATAAGAGCAGTTAGTCGAATAGACGACGAAAATTTCTTTTGTGTTCCAAAAATTTGAAAACGCATTCAAATAAATGCGAACTCAGTTAGAAATAGAACTTCTACTGTTACTCTTAACTAACTGCTTTTAACAACGCATGAAACAAAATCGAAACTCATTATATATTTTTTCTATTACTTTAGTTGCCGCTATCGGAGGGTTACTGTTTGGATATGATACAGCTGTAATATCTGGAGCTGAAGAATCATTAAAGGTGTATCTTATTGACAGCTTAGGGTTAGGATCTTTAGCACACGGTGTTACTGTATCAAGTGCTTTAATAGGATGTATTATTGGAGGATTGGTATCTGGTTATTTTGCGACGAAACTAGGACGCAAACAATCACTTATACTAGCAGCTATTCTTTTTATAGTCTCAGCGTTGGGCGCTTCTTACCCTGAGTTTTTATTTTTCACAAAAGGGGAACCGACACTCTCTTTGTTACTAGCTTTTAACTTCTACCGCATTATAGGTGGGATTGGTGTTGGCTTAGCATCAGCCATTTGTCCCATCTATATAGGAGAAATTGCACCGGCAGATATTCGCGGCAGATTGGTATCATTCAATCAATTTATGATTATTTTTGGAATGTTAGTCGTTTACTTCGTGAATTGGGGTATTGCAAATGGGGAAACCTTAGAATGGATTAATGATGTAGGTTGGAGATACATGTTTGCTTCAGGAGCTATTCCAGCTTTACTCTTTGCATCACTCTTGTTTTTAGTTCCTGAAACGCCTCGCTACTTAGCTATACAGAATCAAGATCAAAAAGCTTTAGCCATACTAACTAAAATTAATGGATCTTCAGAAGCAAAATCAATTTTAGAAGATATTAAACAAACAATTTCTACCAATGTTTCGTCTGGAAAATTATTGGCATATGGAAAATTAGTTATCGTTGTAGGTATACTGCTTTCTGTATTTCAACAGTTTGTAGGAATCAATGTAGCTCTATATTATGCTCCGCGTATTTTTGAAAGCATGGGAGCAGCTAAAGGTTCTTCTATGCTGCAAACCATTATTATGGGATTAGTAAACGTTATTTTTACAGTAATTGCAATTTTGACGGTTGATCGTTTGGGAAGAAAACCTTTATTAATAACAGGATCTATCGGAATGGCCATTGGAATGTTCGGTGTAGCAAGCATGGCTTTTTCAAACATCATTGGTATAGGGACGCTTGTATTTATCATTATTTATACAGCTTCCTTTATGATGTCATGGGGACCAATTTGTTGGGTGCTCATTTCAGAGATTTTTCCTAATAAAATTAGAGGTCGTGCTGTAGCTATTGCCGTAGCTGCTCAGTGGGCGGCTAACTATTTTATTTCCTCTACATATCCCGTGATGATGGAATATAGCGGAGGATTAACATATGGTTTTTACGGTTTAATGAGTGTACTTTCTGCTTTATTTGTCTGGAAATTTGTTCCTGAAACGAAAGGTAGAACTCTCGAACAAATGGAAAATATGTGGAGAAAAAAACAAGGGGCTTCAAAGAGTAAGAAGGCCATATAACCATTGAGCTTTTACTTAGAGAAAAGATGAATATAAAACTTTCAAAAACACCTAAACTATCTTTAGGTGTTTTTAATATGTAATCTTTATGAAGAAAGTGGATAGCTTTTTTAAAAGATATTGCTATAGTGATAAGTCTCTTTGAAAATAGAAATATAGTTTTCTTTATGAGGAGTGTTTCATCGTAAATATAAATAACGGTGCAATGAATTTACAAAAAATCTGGGGGCATCCACTATATACGGAATATCCTAAAGAATTAAAGTAGATCACGCTTCATGGGTTCCCACGTATCAAAATCAGAAAATGATTGATTGGATGTTTCAGCAGGTCAAATAAGCAAATCAGTAAATGTTAAAGCTCAATACTTCATCTAATACTTACGAAAAGCTCTTTCGGTTAATAAGAACTGGAAGAGCTTTTTGCTTTTATCAGAATCTACGCGCTAAGAGCAAGGTATTTCACACCACATTTAACCAAATATGTGACGAAATTATGGTAAAGCCATTTAAACTAGATAAAAATCGCTTCAAGTGTGATAAATATCACACCCTTTAACAACGCAACATGATAATTTTTTAGGAGTAAGCAATATGTCATGACAAACTTCAATATGTTAGGAGGTTTTTAGCCTTTTGATCTGTTGAGATGCTTCTCTAATATGAACGTTTATATACCATTATTATGTACAGAGATTTAGAGGAAGGGAGCCTGAACTTAGGTGAGAAAGCAAAAATCAATGCATATTAGCAAGTTAATCATTCTCTCCGTATTCATCACAATTTTTTTAGCAGGCTGTGATAGTCGTTATTTGATTTTAAACCCGCAGGGGGCGGTGGCTCAAAAAGAATACCAGTTAATTATTTTTTCGATAATTTTATGCACAATTGTTGTTATTCCTGTTTTAGGTCTGCTTGTGTATATCGTTTTACGCTACCGTGATAAGCCTGGAAACAAGGCTCCGTATCGGCCAGACTGGGACGATAGCAAGCGTCTTGAATTTATTTGGTGGGGCATCCCCATTATTATTATTGGTATTTTAGGTTTCGCTACGGCCAGAACAACGTATGACTTAGTAGATCCGCCGCAAAAAGATGTAAAGCCGCTAACGATTGAAGTAACGTCTCTTGACTGGAAATGGTTATTTCAATATCCGGATCAAGATATTGCGACAGTGAACTATGTCAACATTCCAAAAGATGTGCCCGTTCAATTCGTGCTAACGTCAGATGCACCTATGAATTCTTTTTGGGTACCGGAGCTGGGAGGACAATTATATACCATGCCGGGAATGGCAATGGGGCTTTGGCTGCAAGCTGATCACAAGGGAGAATATTTTGGTTCGGGTGCGAATTTTACGGGTGAAGGATTCGCTCATATGAATTTTAAAGTTAAATCTACATCGACAAAAGAATTTAAGCAGTGGGTAAAGCAAGTGAAAGAAACATCACCAGCTTTAACAAAAGCTGATTATAACAGTCTTGCCAAACAAGGTCTTTCTCTAGAAAAATCGTATTCTACCATTCCTAAAGGCTTATTTCAAGAAATTGTAATTAAAAACGGTGGTCAATATTATAGTCAGCATCACCATATGAAAAATGAAGACATGAAGACTATGAATGTGGCTTCTGAAGAACAAGTACATGCACAGCACGAGCACCAGGAAGGAGGAAACTAAGTTGTTAGACAAATTAAAAGATTTTTCATCTCATTTTTTTGTGACAGGAGAACCGATGATTTATGGAGCAGATGTTGCCATTTTGTTAACACTAGCCGGTATTATTTTTGTTCTTACGTATCTTAAAAAGTGGAAGTGGCTATGGCATGAGTGGCTTACAACGGTCGATCATAAAAAAATTGGAATTATGTATATGCTTTCTTCATTATTAATGCTGTTTCGAGGCGGAGTAGATGCACTATTAATGCGTATTCAACTAGCATTCCCTCAGTGGCATTTTCTAGATTCTAATCATTACAACGAAATTTTTACTACGCACGGAACTATTATGATTCTATTTATGGCAATGCCGCTTATGTTTGCGTTCTTTAACATTGTTGTGCCGCTTCAAATTGGAGCAAGAGATGTCGCCTATCCTTTTTTAAACGCGGTAAGCTTTTGGCTATTTTTCTTTGGCGCCATGCTTTTTAATTTGTCGTTTGTAATCGGCGGCTCGCCAGATGCAGGATGGTTGAGTTATCCGCCGCTTTCTGGCATGCAGTTCAGTCCTGGACCAGGTCAAGATTTTTATATTTGGGGTATTCAAATATCAGGTATTGGCAGCTTGGCTTCTGGAATTAATTTTATTATGACTATTTTAAAAATGCGTGCACCGGGCATGAAACTTATGCATATGCCCCTATTCACGTGGTCCGTTCTAGCAAGCTGTATTATTATCATTTTCGCGTTTCCTGTATTAACCGTAACGCTTGCTTTATTGTTTATTGACCGCTTCTTTGACGGACACTTATTTACTATGACCGGCGGAGGAAATCCGATGATGTACATTAACTTAATTTGGATGTGGGGACATCCTGAAGTGTATATCGTTGTACTTCCTGCATTCGGCATTTTTTCTGAAATCGTTGCAACGTTTTCTCAAAAGAAGATATTTGGCTATAAGTCTATGGTTTTTTCAATGATGATTATTAGCGTTCTATCGTATTTCACATGGGTACATCATTTCTTTACGATGGGTGCAGGTGCTAATGTGAATGTGTTTTTTGCTATTACGACGATGGCTATCGGAATTCCAACGGGTGTTAAAGTGTTCAACTGGTTATTTACGATGTTCCGCGGCCGTATTCAAATGACGCAGCCAATGCTATGGACAATTGCTTTTATCCCGTGCTTTGTTGTGGGAGGAGCAACGGGTGTTATGCTTTCAGCAGCTCCTGCGGACTATCAGTATCATAATAGCTACTTTTTAGTTGCACACTTTCACCAAGTGTTAATCGGAGGCGTTGTATTCGGCTTTTTTGCAGGTTTGTACTATTGGTGGCCAAAAATGTTTGGCTTTAAATTAAATGACCGTCTTGGTAAATGGGCGTTTTGGACGTGGAATATTGGTTTTTATGTATGCTTCATGCCTCAATACGCATTAGGGTTTATGGGAATGACGCGCCGTATTTATACGTATGACTTTGACATGGGATGGGGACCGCTGAACGTTATCTCTACAGTCGGAGCTTTCTTTATGGGCATAGGGTTTATCTTTCAAGCATGGCAGATTCTTCATGGCATTAAGTACGGAGAACGAGATGTAACGGGGGATCCTTGGAATGGACGTACATTAGAATGGTCCATCCCTTCACCGCCGCCGCACTACAATTTTGCAGTGATTCCAACAGTAGCGGGGCAAGATGCGTGGTGGACAACAAAAGAAGAAAGAAAAAAGAAAAAAGCGAAGGAAACAGCTGCTTTCTCTCCGATTCATATGCCTAAGAATTCAGGTATTCCATTTATCATGTCGGTTTTCTGGTTCATTGCTGGTTTTGGCTTAACGTTCCACTGGGTGTGGGTGGCGATATTCGGTTTGACAGGAGTCGGAGCTTGTTTACTAGCTCGTTCTTTTCAATACAACTCGGACTATTATATTCCGGTGGATGAAATTCGGCATACAGAAGATTCAGTAGGGAGGGTTGGCTGACATGGCTTATGCGACAGCGCACCACGAAGAACATCATGATGAACATGATGAAGGAATCAAAGTTATGGGTTTTTGGCTTTTCCTCGTAACGGACTGCATCTTATTTGGAGCATTATTTGCTACGTATGCCGTTCTTGTTAATCATACTGCGGGAGGCCTTACAGGAAAGGAATTTTTTGAAGTTCCAGGATTTGTTTCTGAAACGTTTATCTTATTAACGAGCAGCTTTACAAGCGGATTAGCTGTGCTGAGCATGCACAAGGGAAAAATAAAGCCTTTAATTGGCTGGCTAATCGTAACTCTGCTTTTAGGTATGTGCTTTGTTGGCCTTGAAATTCATGAATTTCAAACAATGGTTCACGAAGGAGCCACCATTTCTACGAGCGCATTTTTTACAGCTTTCTATACGCTAGTTAGTACGCACGGGCTGCATGTTTCTGTCGGCATCATTTGGATGATTTCAATTACAATCCAATTAAAACGATACGGAATTACCTCTGTAACAAAGCGAAAAGTGACGATTATCAGCTTATACTGGCATTTTCTTGATGCTGTCTGGATCTTCCTTTACACGGTTGTGTATTTAATGGGGGTGATGTAGATGGAGAACCATGGGTCATTAAAAGCTTATACACTAGGATTTATTTTCTCAATTATTTTAACCGTTATTCCTTTGATGCTGGTATTAAACCATGTATTTTCTAAAAATATATTACTAGCTAGCATTCTAGGAATGGCCGTGCTTCAATTTTTCATTCAACTGTTTTTCTTCATGCATATTAAAGACGGAGAGAAGCCTCGTTATAATGTGATGGCTTTAATACTTGGAATCGTCTTTGTTATTACGATTGTAGCAGGATCGATTTGGATAATGACTTTTAACTCTCAAGTTCAATAAAAATGGAGCCGTGCACTCCACACGGCTCTATTTTTATTAATTTCTATATATTGTGATAAAAATCACATACTTTCGTTTGCGCAAGAAGTAAAATAAAAGTGTAGCAAGGAAAGTTCTTTATAAACGAAAGACAAAGGAGAGATTATGATGAATATGGCTTATCGTAACATCCTCGTAGCAGTAGACGGTTCTGTAGAAGCAGAGTGGGCATTCAAAAAAGCAGTTAACAGTGCGAAAAAAAATAACGCTCATTTAATAGTTTGTCACGTTATCGACATACAGGCGTTAAGTCCATCACCTTATGCATTCTATACGGATACACGCTTTCAAGATGCAGAGAAATTTGCTGAAGAACTTTTGAGCAATTATCGTAACCTAGCCATCAAAGCGGGAGTAACAAGAGTTGAGACACTAATTGAACACGGCTCTCCTAAAACAAAAATATCTAAAAAAATCGCACCAGACAAGCACGTTGATTTAATTGTATGCGGGGCAACCGGGTTAAACGCCGTAGAGCGCATCTTAATCGGAAGTGTATCTCAGCATATTTTACGCTATGCCAAATGTGATGTGTTAATCGTTCGCACTCCTAAAGAGGCTGAAGAAGAAACAAAGCCTTTACAAGTGGAACTAACAGAGTAGCGGGCACAGACGAGAAATAAAGCTTATTGTGCATAGCAAAATACAAAGCTCTCACCATTTACTTAAAGAGGAGGGATAAATGTATTTTAGTTGAAAGAAGATCCGAACGAGGAATCGAGATTCTTAATAAAGAATTCGACTCGTTCGGATTTTTTTATTGTGATGGTGAACGTAGATTTCATGTATGCAGCTGTTTCTAGCTGTTGATTGAAGGAGAAAGGCAATGAAAGAAAAGCGAGGCGCTAATGGAGCACATCAAACATGTTTATTAAAGAAGAAGACGGGAAGAACAAGTACATAGAAAACTTTTCCTTAGCTGGTTAAAGGTTCATTTATAAAGGAGTGACGAATATGTCAAAGCTAAATAATCCATTAACTCAATATTTTCATGAAGACTATCCAAAACAGTATCAAGAACCACCTGGTGTACAAAAAGAAATGAACGTCATCCCGGACTGCGGGGAAAACAGTTACATAGGTGCAGGTAAATTAAAAGGCAGAAAAGCTCTTGTGACGGGCGGAGATTCAGGTATTGGCCGGGCAGCAGCGATCGCTTACGCAAGAGAAGGTGCAGACGTTGCGCTTAATTACTTGCCACAAGAGCAAGCAGATGCAGAAGAAGTACAAAAGCTTATTGAAGCAGAAGGAAGAAAAGCCGTTCTCATACCTGGTGATGTAGGCGAAGAATCTTTTTGCAAAGAGCTAGTAGAAAAAGCTTATAAAGAATTAGATGGTCTAGATGTTCTAGCGCTCGTAGCTGGCAAACAGCAGGCAGTAGAAGATATTGCTGATTTAGAAACGGACCAACTGCGCAAAACCTTTGAAGTAAATGTATTCTCTTTATATTGGACCGTAAAAGCAGCGCTGCCTTACTTACCGGCAGGTGCTTCTATTATTACAACAAGTTCTGTACAAGGCTATAGCCCAAGTCCTAATTTATTAGACTATGCAGCTACAAAGTTTGCCATTAACGGATTCACTCGCGGACTAGCAAAGCAATTAGCTCCAAAAGGTATTCGCGTCAACTCCGTTGCTCCAGGACCTATCTGGACGCCGCTGCAAATTTCTGGAGGGCAGCCAAGCGACGCTATTCCAGGCTTTGGACAAGATACGCCTTTGCAGCGTGCTGGTCAGCCGGTAGAATTAGCAAATGTATACGTATTTTTAGCTTCAACGGATGCAAGCTACGTGACGGCTCAAGTTTACGGGATTACAGGCGGAATAGAACTAGCTTAACTTAAAAAAGCCACTTGCAGTTACAAACTGCAAGTGGCTTTTTTGTAGAGTTATTTCTGTTTTACCGTCTTTTACCTTTTAACGTCTGTACACAAATGTAGCTAAGCGTAGCGAATAACGCTGTAATAAACGCCGAGTGAGACAGTGTAGCAAAGACATTTAAACGAGACACGACAACAAAGATACCGCTGAATATTTGAGCAACGGTTAAAGCAACTGCAATGATGGACGCATAGTAAATATCACGGCGAGTTTCTTTATACTGTTTGATAGCAGATACCATAATCCAAATGATAAGAACAAACAGCACAAGAGCAGCAAATCGGTGAGCAAAGTGAATGCCTGTTGTTCCTGATAGCTTTGGAATAAGCGTATTGCCATAACAAGCAGGAAAGCTTGTACATGCTAAGCTTGCACCTTTGTGACGCACATATGCACCTAAATAAATATCGCAATAGGTAAATATAAGCGTAAACCATGCGAGCCATTTAAATTTGCCTGTAACGGCTCCTTTAATAAAATGATCCGAACGGTCCTTTTGAATAACAAATATTGAAAGTAAAAATACACCGGTAAACGCAATAAGCGAAAGACCGAAATGCAGGGCTAGCGCCTCAGCTGACTGAGGCCAGATAACGGCAGAAGCCCCGAGCAATGACTCGATAACGATAAATGCAATACTCATAATCGCTAAAATTTTCACTTCACGGTTTCTGCGATAACGAATCCAAGCCCAAATAGAAAATGCTAAAACAAGAAGACCTGCAAATGCGGTAATCAAACGATGCGTATATTCAATCATTGTTGCTACCGCGTATTCGGGTATTAACTGCCCGTTACACAATGGCCACTCGTTTCCGCATCCTAATCCAGATCCTGTGGTTGTGACCAGACTGCCGGCAATCATTAAAATAAACATAACAATCGTTGTAAATATAGCTGTTATTTTAAATAAATTTCTCATACGTTGACTCCCTTTGCTGAGTTACTAATTATGACTATAGATTTGATGAATACGATAGTCAAGTAGTAGAGCGTAATTAACAAATAACTGTCACAAACTCGCACATGTTTCCCTTAAAATTGATGTCAGAAAAGCTTTCTTCCTTAAACTTTGTAATGGTTTTTTCCTTTTAAACGATGTAAATAGGGTTCCCTACATAAGATATAAAAAAATTATATTAGTGATTTTATACAATTTGCCAAAAAAACTTTAGAGAGAATGGAGATACAATCATATTCCAAAAGTGATAATATAGATATAAATCAAATGATGTTATAAAACCTATCATTTTATGTAAGATATAAAATGATAGGTTTTATTGGAAAGAAACTTTGTTGAAAGGAGAGATAACGATGAGCTTAGAAGCTTTAAATAAAAGAGTAGAAACCGATCTGTCTTACCTTTCCTTCAGGAAACCAACAGAAGCACAGCCAATTACCCCTAAGAGCGGACACGTATACGATGTAATCATTATTGGAGGAGGTCAAAGCGGTTTAGGAACGGCCTTTGGCTTGCTGCGAGAACGCGTGTCGAATATTCTTGTTATTGATGAAAATCGTTCGGGTTTAGAAGGCCCGTGGGAAACGTACGCGCGAATGATTACGCTAAGAACGCCCAAAAACTTAACGTCTGTCGATTTAGGCATGCCTTCACTTACGTTTCAAGCGTGGTGGGAAGCACAATTCGGCTCAGAAGGCTGGGAAGCTCTTGACAAAATCCCAAGAGGAGACTGGATGAATTATTTGCGCTGGTACCGGAATATTCTTAACCTTCCTGTGGCAAATGAAATAAAATTAACGTTAATTGAGCCTGCAGAAACAGGTATCCATCGCTTGCATATTGAGGGGAATGGAGCCGTGTGCCCTACACTGATGGCACGTAAAGTTATACTAGCTACAGGAATTCAAGGAGGAGGAGAATGGCATGTTCCACCTATGATTTCTGAAAAATTGCCGCCTCATCTTTATTCTCACACTTCACAAACCATTGATTTCACTACGTTGAAGAACAAAAAAGTAGCTGTTTTAGGAGGAGGAGCATCCGCGTTTGATAACGCCAACTATGCGCTTTCCGAAGGGGTTGCTGAAGCTCATGTATTTGTTCGACGAAAAGAACTTCCCCGTATTAATCCAATCAGACAAATGGAAGCTTCAGGAATGATTGAACGTTTCCATGCTCTGTCAGATGCTGAAAAATATGAAGTGATGGCTCATTTTTTCGAATACAATCAGCCGCCTACGAATGATACATTTGGACGCGCTTCCTCATGGCCAGGTTTTCATTTGCACGTGCATGCCCCATGGCTCGACGTCGAGGAAAAACACGACAAAGCAGTTGTAACCACTCCTCAGGGAACGTTTACGTTTGACTATTTAATTATTAGCACCGGACTTCTAACAGATCCGGCTCTGCGTCCAGAATTGCAACTTGTTGAAAAACACATCGCCCGCTGGAACGATCATTACAAAGCACCGCATGAAATCGCCAACCCAGTATTGGATGCCCATCCTTACCTTAGTAACGGCTTTGCTTTTTTAAGTCGTAATAGGGAAGGTCAAAAAATGGTATATGGCCTTTTTGCTTTTAATTATTCCGCTTTAATTAGCTGTGGAATTTCTGCATCCGCTCTTTCAGGGCTAAAATATGCGATACCAAAGCTCGTCTCAGAAGTCGCCAATCAGCTTTTTATTGATAACCGCCATGAGAATTTAACCAATTTCTTTGACTATGATGAGCCTGAATTTGTCGGCAGCTGGTCAAAGGACAATAATCAAGTGAAAACAATATAATAAAACTACATTTTTAACAATGAAAAAGGTGAAGCATATGGAGCAGATCTCTAAAAAGAAGATAGCTACTTTGTATACTCAAATTAGCCAAGAAATTTTTAATGTAGGCGTGAATACTCAAAAAATAGATATTATTGATAATAAAATTCTTATACTAGCTCAACCAAAAAGAATGCCGGCATTAGAAGCACTTAGTGAAGAATATAGAGAATTAGTGATGTCTCTTGATGCCGCTTTATCGACTAAATATAAAAAAATGCTAAAGCAAAAAGTGGAGCTTTTATTTGATATCCAGGTCACTTCTTTATTTAGAGACTATGATCCTGTTACAGAGAATTCTTGTACGGTTATTTGCTTTAAATAACTTCGCTATATAAATGGCAAAACGTTCGATGAAATCGTTTGTTGTGCAAAACACTTAAAAAACGGATGCTTATCTTCTGTTTACAGAAGCAAAGAGCCGTGAAGATAGAAGGATTCCCTTCTGTTTTCACGGCTTTTTTTATAGATATTTTCATCAAAAAAGAGAGGGGAAATGGCTAAACACACACTGTTTTATAGAGGAACTGTAAAAGCGAGTTAAAAGAAGATGAATCGAAAATTAAAGGAGTGAAAAGCAAGTGGCGATGAATGAAAAAGTTGAAGCTCAGCATATGGAACTAACAAAAAAATCAGCACCTAAGCCTTCATGGTTGGATAAGCTGTTTCATTTAACCGAACGTAAAACAGATGTAAAAACAGAAATTCTTGCTGGAATTACTACTTTTGTGACGATGAGCTATATTATCTTTGTTAATCCGACGATTTTAGCAGATGCAGGCATTCCAAAAGAAGCGGCAATTGCGGCGACGATTTTTGCCACTGTCTTTGCTACTCTTTTGTTTGCATTATGGGCGAACATGCCTATTGCAGTAGCACCAGGAATGGGGCTGAACGCTTTTTTTACGTATACAGTGGTATTGGGTGAAGGGCTAACGTGGCAAACAGGTTTAGGAGCCGTATTTATTTCAGGCGTTGTATTTTTTATTTTAACCATAACGGGCTTACGCAAGAAGATTATTGAAGGGATACCCGCTATTTTAAAAAGTGCTATTTCTGTTGGAATCGGTCTATTTATTGCTTTTATCGGTTTTAAGCAAGCAGGCATTATTGTAAGCAACAAAGAAAATTTAGTAGCCCTTGGTCAGCTTACAAAACCGGGCCCATTACTTGCTTTATTAGGTTTTATCGCGGTAACTGTATTAACTGCTCGAAAAATTAAAGGAGCGGCCCTGATTAGCATTTTGCTAGTATCAATTGCCGGGATGGTGCTGGGCATAGTAGAAGCACCTAAAAGCATCAGCAGCGTGGTGTCGTTTTCAATGCCGAGCATGTCGGAAACTTTTTTACAAATGGATATTAAATCTGCTCTTCATTACGGTCTTTTCTCTATTATTTTTTCATTTACACTTGTGGAGCTATTTGATAATTTAGGATCGATGATTGGATTATCTAAAAAAGCTGGATTAATGGATGAAAAAGGGGAAATTAAAGGGTTAGATAAAGCGCTTATGGCAGATTCTCTTGCGACTGTAGCCAGTGCTGCTATGGGATCTACCGCAATGAACGCGTATGTAGAAAATGCTGCGGGAATTGCAGAAGGAGGCAAAACGGGCCTTAAAGCACTGGTCGTTGCCATGTTGTTTTTAGTGAGCATTTTATTTACGCCATTAATTAGCATTATTCCTGCTTTTGCTACAGCGCCTATTTTAATTATGGTTGGAGCTCTCATGTTAACGGAAATCAAAAACATTCCTTTAGACGAGATAACAGATGCTGTGCCTGCTTTTTGTACCATTATTTTGATGCCGTTAACGTTTAGTATCGGCGAAGGCTTAGCGCTAGGGTTTTTATCTTATACATTCGTTAAATTGTTAGCTGGCAGGGCAAAGGAAATTCACTGGATTATGTATATCATTAGCGCCGCTTTTATTATCAACTTCGTCTGTGCTGCTTGAGTGCATGTATTTACAGTAAAAAAAGACTCCTCAGCTGAGAAGTCTTTTTTACTGTTCGCGTAGATTTTAATTTTTCTTCTCTTACAGAAATAAAAGATAGCGAAGGAAGATATATAACGTTGAAATTAAAAGAGATACAAGCGTAATTGGAGCTCCAATTTTCAAAAAATCCATAAACGAAAATTTATGTCCTTTTTTTACAGCCATGCCAGCTACAATTACATTGGCAGACGCTCCAATTAGCGTACCGTTCCCTCCCAAACATGCTCCTAGAGCCAGTGACCACCATAGTACACTGATTTGAGCAGAATCAGGGCTCATTCCCATTCCATGAGCCATATCTTGAATAAGTGGAATCATTGTAGCAACGAAAGGAATGTTATCAATAACAGCTGAAGCAATTCCGCTAATCCACAAAATGAGATAAGCTGACAGTGCGATATTGCCGTCTGTAACGTTTAACGCGCCTGCAGCGAGCTTTTTAATGATGCCTACATCGATTAATCCCCCGACAAGAATAAACAAACCAGCAAAGAAAATAATGGTTGTCCATTCAACAGAATCAAACGCGCTTTCTACTTCATCATGAGTTCGTAATCCAATTACCAATAATACAGCTGCACCTGTAATAGCTACCATAGCGGCATCGATATGTAAAACGGAATGCAGAGTAAAACCTAGAATCGTTAAGACTAATACAGTTAACGATTTTTTCATTAAAGCGGAATCTTGAATATAATCTTTTTCGTTTAAACTCATTAGCTCTTGCTTTTTACTATCTTCTACTTTTAACTTTTTACGATAGATAAGAACAAGAATCCCCAGCGTAACAACACCGATAATCAGTACTGCAGGAGTTAAATTTAATAAAAAAGCATTAAAATCAAGGTGAGGGTTCGCTGCCCCAATCATAATATTAGGCGGGTCGCCTATTAAAGTTGCCGTTCCTCCAATATTTGAAAACAGCACTTCTGATATAAGAAATGGAAAAGGATTAATATTCAAAATAGTAGTGATGGAAAATGTAACGGGAACAATTAATAACACGGTTGTTACGTTGTCTAAAAATGCTGATCCGACGCCTGTTAAGATTGATAAAATAACTAGAATTCGAACAGGGTCACCTTTAGCGATTTTAGCAGACTTGATGGCTGCGTATTGAAACACGCCCGTTTTGTTTGTAATGCCGACTAAAATCATCATACCCATAAGAAGGACAATCGTTTCCCACTGAATGTGTTCCATAATGGCCTTATTAAAGTCAACAATACCTAACAAAATCATCAATATAGCGCCTAAAAGAGCTGCCGAAGCGCGATTGATCTTTTCGGTCATAATCAAAAAATATGTAATGATAAATATAATAATGGCTGCGTATACATGAAAACTTGTAATGTGTTGAATTGCATTGTGCATAACAGTAACCTGGCGATATGTCATCTAGACATCACGAAGTGTAGATGACAAAAACTTTGGATGTTTTCCAGGTTTTCACCTCATCTTTCATCGTTTAATTTACATCCAACTTTACGGTAAAACTTCTATAAAGCCCGTTTTGCTTTAACCAACCTCCTTTAGGAGCTTTAGTATTCTTCAAAATGAAGACGATTCCTTCAGCATTATATCATATTTATATAAAAGCTTTCTTGTTGATTATTCAATGTAATTTTCCTCCTGCATACTTATTATGCACCTTAAATTCAGTTTACATAATTGGTTTCCCTAAGATTGGACAAAGTTAGACAAAGTTGGAACAGTGTCCAACTTTGTCTAACTTTATGAGGCCAAATCCAACAATAGATTGCTAGTATAAAGCGATTTTACTATTGGCACGGTACTTGCAATAGTAGTTAAGTGAAGTTTGATAATCAAATGAGGAGGCTTACCATAATGAAAACTGCTCAAAACAAAACAGAAAAGCTTACGAAAGAAAAAGCCAGCTGGATGTATCAGAAAATGGTAGAAATTCGAAAGTTTGAAGATGAAGTACATCAAATTTTTGCAAAAGGTGTACTGCCTGGTTTTGTTCATCTGTATGCAGGTGAAGAAGCGGTAGCGGTTGGAATGTGCGCTCATCTTAATGACAGTGACAGTATTACGAGCACTCATCGCGGACACGGTCATTGTATTGCTAAAGGCGGCGATTTAGATGGAATGATGGCTGAGCTTTTTGGAAAGGTAACCGGGTTAGGCAAAGGAAAAGGCGGATCCATGCATATCGCGGATTTAGATAAAGGAATTTTAGGGGCAAATGGAATTGTAGGAGGAGGCTTTCCGCTTGCATGCGGTTCTGCTTTAACTGCTAAGTATAAAAAGACAAAAGATGTAAGCGTTTGCTTTTTTGGAGACGGAGCGGGTAATGAAGGGACGTTTCATGAAGGAATTAACTTAGCAGCGATTTGGAAACTGCCGGTTGTTTTTGTTGCTGAAAATAATGGCTACGGAGAGGCAACTCCATTTTCTTATGCTTCGAGCTGCAGCGCGATTGCAGATCGTGCCGCATCTTATAACATTCCAGGGGTACGAGTGGATGGAAAAGACGTGATGGCGGTTTATGAAGCAGCTGCAGAAGCTATTCAACGAGCCCGCAGAGGGGAAGGGCCAACATTAATTGAATGTGTAACGTATCGAAATTACGGACATTTTGAAGGCGACGCACAAACGTATAAATCAGGAAATGAAAAGAAAGAACATCTCCAGGAAAAAGATGCGATCGCTCTTTTTGAAAATTACTTGCTTTCAGAACAAGTAGTAACAGAAAAAGAGCTTAGAGATATTGATGGTGATGTAGAAAAAGCAGTAAAACGCGCAGTTGAGTTAGCAGAAACAAGCGATTACCCTGATGCTTCGGAACTATTAACGGATGTTTATGTATCTTATTAATTAAAGGGGGAAAAGAAAATGACTAGAAAATTAAGCATGTCTGAAGCTATTAATGAAGCTATGAAACTAGCGATGCGAAAAGATGAGAATGTGATTCTTTTGGGAGAAGATGTAGCTGGCGGAGCGGAAATTGACCACCTGCAAGATGATGAGGCTTGGGGCGGGGTCCTTGGAGTGACAAAGGGGCTTGTACAAGAATTTGGACGTGAACGAATTCTGGATACGCCTATTTCAGAAGCAGCTTATATAGGAGCGGCAATGGGAGCGGCAGCTACGGGGTTAAGACCGGTTGCAGAATTAATGTTTAATGACTTTATTGGCTGCTGTTTAGATCAAGTGCTGAATCAAGGGGCGAAATTTAGATACATGTTTGGAGGAAAAGCTGAAGTGCCCGTCACGATTCGGACGACTCATGGAGCTGGATTTAGGGCTGCAGCTCAGCATTCTCAGAGCTTGTACGCCTTGTTTACTAGCATTCCTGGCCTTAAAGTAGTCGTACCTTCTAACCCTTACGATGCAAAAGGGTTATTGTTAGCAGCTATTGAAGACAATGATCCCGTTATCTTTTTTGAAGACAAAACATTGTACAACATGAAAGGAGAGGTTCCTGAAGGCTACTATACAATTCCGCTAGGGAAAGCTGACGTGAAACGCGAAGGAACAGATTTAACCATTGTAGCGATTGGAAAACAAGTAAATACTGCACTTACAGCAGCAGATCAATTGTTTCACAAGGGAATTGATGTAGAAGTAGTCGATCCGCGAAGTCTATCACCTTTTGATGAAGAGACCATTCTTTCTTCTGTAGAAAAAACGAATCGATTAATTGTCATTGACGAAGCCAATCCAAGATGCAGCATCGCAACAGATATTGCTGCGCTAGTTGCTGATAAAGGATTTGACATGCTTGATGCACCTATTAAACGAATTACAGCACCACATACACCTGTGCCATTTTCACCTCCATTAGAAGATATTTATCTGCCAACACCACAAAAAGTGATTGAAGTTGTATCGGAGTTACTAGGAGATAAATCGCTTCTAAGTGTGTAATTAAAGAAAAGGAGGAGGAAGCAAATGGCTGCAGAGGTTGTAATGCCAAAACTAGGGATGGCAATGAAAGAAGGAACCGTTTCGACGTGGAACAAAAAAGTTGGAGACTCCGTTTCAAAAGGAGATATGATTGCAAGCATTAATTCTGAAAAAATCGAAATGGATATTGAAGCGCCGCAGGACGGTGTGATTCTTGATATTCTTGTACAAGAAGATGTAGGAGTGCCTCCTGGAACGATTATCTGTTATGTTGGAAAGCCAAACGAGCAGGTCACTGAGCAGAACCGTTCAGCAAATGAGCTGCAAGCGCCTAAAAGCGAGGTAGCGGCTGCTATCTCTTTAGAAGAGCCACCAGCAAACGCAGCTCCATCAAAAAAGAATAAAGAAACTGTGCGCATTTCCCCAATTGCACGGAAAATAGCAGAATCTGAAAACCTTAATGTTGAAACGATTCAAGGCACAGGACCAAAAGGAAGAATCACCAAAGCAGATGTAGAGAAAGCGCTGGCGGAAAGAGCTTCAGAAGCGAGTCCCCAAACGGTAGAAAGGGATAACCCCGCTATAAACAAAGAAACGCTTCCCGTAGCGGGCATAAGGAAAGTCATTGCAAGTCGAATGCATAATAGTTTATTAAACAGTGCCCAATTAACGATTAATATGAAAGCTGACGTGACGGATTTGCTGTCTCTTCAGAGAGAAATCAAAGATGTAATCCAACAACGCCATAAGGTGAAAATCTCTCTAACTGATTTTATTGCTCGCGCTGTTGTTCTTTCACTTCAAGAACACAAACAAATGAACAGTGCCTATATTGATAACGAAATTCAACTCTATAACCATGTTCATCTTGGAATGGCCGTAGCTTTAGAAAATGGGTTAGTTGTTCCAGTTATGCAGCATGCTGAAAAGATGCCGTTAGTGGAATTAGCTGCAGAGATCAAAACCCGAGCAGCAGATGCTCGGCAAGGTCAGCTGTGCACTGATAGAATGCAAGGTTCTACATTCACTATTACTAATCTCGGTGCTTACGGAGTAGAGTATTTTACACCTGTATTAAACCCGCCTGAAACAGGAATTCTTGGTGTTGGAGCTACTGAAGATGTACCGATGTATAAAGGAGACGAATTACAAAAAAGAAACTTGCTGCCTTTAAGCTTGACGTTTGATCATCGCGTACTGGACGGAGCACCTGCAGCTAATTTCCTTGGAACCATTAAACAATACTTAGAACAGCCTATTTTACTACTCTTATAGAAAGGGGTGCATTCCGTGAAACCTTTAGTTGTCATTGGCGGCGGTCCAGCAGGATATGTGGCGGCAATCACTGCCGCCCGGCAAGGAAAACAAGTTACGTTAATCGAACAAAAAGATTTAGGTGGAACCTGTTTAAATGAGGGCTGTATGCCAACAAAGTCGCTATTAGCAAGCGCGGAAGCCTATGAGAAAATTAAGAAAGCTGAGCAATTCGGCATCACTCTTCCTTTAGAACAAGTGAAAATTAACTGGGATGGCGTTCAGCATCATAAAACAGCCATTGTAAAAAACTTGGTCAGGGGAATTGGCTATTTGATGAAAAAGAACAGTATTAAAGTCATAAAAGGAGAAGCTTCTTTTTTGACAAATCATCGTCTATCCGTGCGAAACGAAAATCACGTAGAAGAGGTAGAGGCTGAACAGTTTATTATTGCTGCGGGTTCAGAACCTGCTAGCCTGCCATTTGCTTCTTTTGATGGAAAGTGGATCATTCACAGTAAACAAGCAATGTCGCTGCCTGCTGTCCCTTCATCTCTTTTGATAGTAGGAGGGGGTGTAATTGGATGTGAATTTGCAAGCATTTACAGCCAAATGGGAACAAAAGTAACAATTGTGGAAGCGGCAGACCAGCTGCTTCCTGGTGAAGATGCCGACATCGCATTTACGTTACAGGAAGAATTAGAGAAAAAAGGCGTAAGGATTTATACATCCGCTTCGCTAACAGAAATGCAGCCAAAAGATAAAACAGCTCTATTTAAACATAAAGAAGAGCTGCATGAACTGCAGGCTGAGTATGCATTAATTTCAATTGGAAGAAAACCTAGAGTGCTAGGTTTAGGTTTAGAACAGGTTGGCGTACATTTTTCAAAACAAGGAATTGATGTTAATGAGCATATGCAAACGAATATACCTAACATCTATGCTTGTGGAGATGTAGTTGGCGGAATTCAGCTTGCTCATGTCGCCTTTCATGAAGGCACAGTTGCCGCTTTACACGCATGCGGAAAAGACAAGAGCGTAAATTATCGAGCTGTGCCCCGCTGCATTTATACTCACCCTGAAATTGCAAGTGTCGGTATGACAGAAAAGCAGGCTCGAAGCGAATACGGCGATATTCGCGTCGGAGAATTCTCGTTTACGGCAAACGGCAAAGCGATGATTGCCAATGAGTCCGTTGGAAAAGTAAAAGTAATCGTAGAACCGCAGTTTAACGAAATTATTGGGCTTTCCATTGTAGGTTCACATGCTACAGAATTAATTGGACAAGGAACCATTATGATGCACGGAGAGTTGACTACAGATATAATGGAAGACTTTATCGCTGCCCATCCTACATTATCTGAAGCCATTCACGAAGCTCTTTTGCAGTCAGCGGGTCAGGCCATTCACTCTTAACTATACAAATGCCCTAAGTGATTAAGCCCTTTAAGAATGAAAAGTAAAAATGAAGGGCTTAAAAAGATAAACTAGAGGATGAAGGAATCATGCAAGAGCGATAGGAGTTTTCCTGCATCCTCGTCTAGTTTTTCTATACTTTTTACATAACGTAAGTTTAAGAATCTCTCTTTAGTAATGATAACGTTTTCTTTGTGATTTATAATAATAGTAACAAGCCTTGATTTACTATATTCAATTAAGTTTATAGGGGAGAGGTAAGAAATGGAATCCACACTTTCTTTAAACACATGGAAACGTTTTGTAAACGAAGGAGCACTTGAATCTTCAAGGTTAAACGACATCATTGTGAAATCGTGGCATCGCTGTAAAAGCGCAGATGTTAATCCTTACCTAGATAAAGGCAGATCGATTTTAAAAAACGAAGCTTTTCATTCTCGAAAACAAATGAACTCTTTATTTCTTGAGACAGCTTTGCCGCATTTAGAAAGAATCAGACAATCAGCGGCGGACTTAGGAATGGTTGCTTTATTAATTGACCCAGAAGGCTATATTTTATCTATTACAGGAAATAGACTTACACTGAATGAAGCAAGGAAAATTAATTTTGTGGAAGGTGCCTGTTGGACAGAAAAAGAAGTAGGCACAAATGCAATCGGTACGGCTCTGCAAACGGAAGAGCCCATTATGATAACGGGTACAGAACATTATTCAATTGCTTCGCATCAATGGAGCTGTTCGGCAGCGCCTGTTCGAAATGACGACGGAAATTTAATTGGGATTATTAATATTTCTTGTCCTGTAAACAGAGCTCACCCTTATACACTTGGAATGGTTACGTCCATTGCATATACAATTGAACGGGAGTTAAGCATTCGAATGCACAAAGACGAAATTGAGTTGGTTCATGCTTCTATGAATTTCGTCGATAGCAAGCAGCTCTTGTTGCTTTGCAATTACAAAGAAGTGATTGTGGGAGCAAGCAAAACCGGACGAGAATGTATACCAAAATGGTCAGGCCTGCAGTTAAATACGATTGTACAACAGGGATTTCGTATAGTGATGGAAGTGCCTGTAATTTCAAAAAGACACGGTCATTCTATTGGAAAGATTATTTATCTATCAGAAGAAGCGCACCATAACCAAACAGCTACACAGATCCCTGCTCAATCATTTTCTTTTAAAGGAGAAGCGGGCATAAGCCGCTCCTTTCAGCAAACACTAGAAGAAATAAAGCATGCGGCTCCTACGGATACAACGGTCTATATTTTAGGGGAAACAGGCACTGGAAAAGAAGTAGTGGCGAGAACGATTCATGAAAACAGCTCGCGTAAAAACGGGCCTTTTATTGCTCTTAATTGTGGTGCCATTCCGAAGGAACTTATGGAAAGTGAATTATTTGGCTATGCAGAAGGAGCATTTACAGGAGCACGGCGTCAAGGATATCAAGGAAAGTTTGAGCAGGCTAATCACGGTACGATTTTTCTTGATGAAATAGGTGAGCTTCCTCATTCTATGCAGGTTTCTTTACTAAGAGTATTGCAAGAGCGCAAGATAACGCCTGTTGGAAGCAATCAGGAAATTCCGGTAGACATCCGGATCATTACCGCTACTCATCGAGATCTTCGTCAGCTTGTCAGTGAAGGGAAGTTTCGAGAAGATTTATATTACCGGCTTCACGTGTATCCCGTGCATGTTCCGCCTTTACGGGAAAGAAAAGAAGATATTCCGCATCTGATGCGCTACTTTTGTCAAAAAAATAATTGGAATATGAATTTCCCTAAAGAATTAGTGGATAAATTAATAGATTACCAGTGGCCCGGCAATATTCGAGAATTATTTAATGTACTTGAACGCTTGAAAATCTCACTAAACACGGAAGTAGAAAAAGAGAAGGTTTTGAATTATTTAAGTTCTTTAAATCTTGGCAGTCAGAAGAGCATCTCCCACTTTGATACTTCACAAGAAATAGAAGAAAATGATTTTACGTCCTTACCCGCACTAACATTTCGTGAAAAAGTTCAAAAAGACTTAATGATGGATGCTTTACGTAAAACGCAGGGAAATGTGTCACTTGCCGCTAAGCTGTTAGATATACCAAGAAGTACATTTTACAATAGATTAAAAAAATTCAATTTGTAAGCTTAGAGTTTTTAGCTGTTTTAAATTTTTAAATAAGAATAGGAGCTGAGTAGAATGAAAGCATTAAGATGGCATGGCGTTAAAGATGTAAGGTTAGAACATATTGCAGAACCTACCGTCTCTCAAGGGAAAGTAAAAATTAAAGTAGAATGGTGTGGAATTTGCGGAAGTGATTTGCATGAGTACACGGCAGGACCCATTTTTATTCCTACAGAAGAACCTCATCCATTAAGCAAAGATAAAGCGCCGGTTGTGCTGGGGCATGAATTTTCTGGACAAGTTGTAGAAATCGGAGAAGGTATTACGAATATAGAAGTCGGAGACAGAGTAGTGGTAGAACCTATCTATGCATGCGGAAAGTGTGAAGGCTGTAAACAAGGAAAGTATAATCTTTGTAATAAAATGGGGTTTTATGGTCTTGCAGGAGGGGGCGGAGGTTTTTCTGAGTATGCCTCCATACCAGTAGAAATGATTCATAAAATACCAGAAGTGGTGTCTTACGAGCAAGGAGCTCTCGTAGAGCCTTCAGCTGTGGCTCTTCATGCTGTGCGCCAAAGCAAACTAAAGGTAGGAGATAAAGCCGCTGTATTTGGGACGGGGCCAATCGGTTTGTTAGTTATTGAAGCGTTGAAAGCATCGGGTGCATCTGAAATTTATGCGATTGAACTATCGGAACAGCGCAGACAGAAAGCTGAAGAACTTGGGGCGATTGCCATTAACCCGCAAGAATACGACCCCGTAGCAGAAGTACATAAGCGCACAGGCGGAGGTGTAGATGTTTCCTATGAAGTGACAAGTGTTCCCTTAGTTTTAACTCAAGCCATTAACTCTACTAAAAGTGGCGGAGAGACAATGATTGTTAGTATATTTGAAAAAGAAGCCTCCATTCATCCCCAAACAATCGTTTTACAAGAGCGTACAGTAACAGGTATTATTGGCTACCGCGATGTATTTCCAGCGGTTATTAGTTTAATGGCAAAAGGTTATTTTTCGGCTGATAAACTGGTGACAAAACGTATTAAACTAGAACATGTGATTGAAGAAGGTTTTGAGACATTGTTAAAAGAAAAAGAACAGGTGAAAATTTTAGTGAAAGCCGAATAAAAAAAGAGGCTGGGACAAAAGTATTCTAGACGAAGTAAAAAATGAACCATTGATCAAGATTTTTGATTAGTGGTTCGTTTTGTTTAAGTTCTTCTAGCCGTTTATTGGAGGGCAAGACGAAGACTCCTGCGGGAACAGCGGCCGCCTGCGGAAAGCGAACTCTTGCACGGAAATTAACTGCCGTGTCACAAGCGGTTCAGCTCTATCCTATTTGTTCGTCTTTAGATTCGATTCATTTTGTTATGTCTCAACCTCTTTAAATTGAATAAGGTAAGTATGGTTATTTTATTATCAGATTATTCTGTACTATATACAGTATATTGTATACAATATATAATCTAATCATTATCTAATTAATAAAATCAGAGGTGATGAGTGAATGACAGACAAACAGTTTAGAAATGTACAAGACGGAACAAAAGCGGTATGGGCAGGAGAAAAAGAATCGCTTGCTTACAATGCCACTCAAGTTCCTGTCGTCTTCAGCGTAGCTTACAATTATGATGATGTAGACGAATGGCAAGAAGTTGCGTTAGGAAACAAACCAGGCTATACGTATAATCGCATGAGTAATCCTACGGTTAAAGCTTTTGAAGAAAAAGTTAGGATACTTGAAGAAGCAGAAGAAGCGGTCGCATTTTCCTCTGGCATGGCGGCTATTAGCAGCACATTATACACGTTTTTAAAACCGGGAGACCGCGTCGTATCGGTAAAAGATACATATGGAGGAACAAATAAAATCTTCACCGAGTTCCTTCCTAACATCGGAGTTGATGTAACCTTATGCAATACGGGAAATCATGAAGAAATTGAAGCGGAAGTAAATAAAGGATGTAAAGTGCTATATTTAGAGTCACCTACAAATCCTACGATGAAAATTATTGATATTGAAAGAATAGCAAAAGCAGGAAAAGCAGTAGGGGCAGTCGTCATTATTGATAATACGTTTGCGACACCTATTAATCAAAACCCTCTTCAATTAGGGGTAGATCTTGTCATTCACAGCGCAACAAAATTTTTAAGCGGACATGCGGATGCCTTAGGAGGGGCAGTATGCGGCTCTAAAGAATTAATGCAGCAAGTGTATCACTACCGTGAGATCAATGGCGCGACCATGGATCCTATGTCAGCGTATCTTATTTTAAGAGGAATGAAAACGTTAAAATTACGTATACGTCAACAAGAGCGAAGCGCTTTGGAAATTGCTAAATTTCTTCAAAAGAAAGAAGCAGTTGAAGCCGTCTATTATCCTGGATTGGAAACACATCCTCATCATCATATTGCTAAAAAACAAATGAAAGGCTTTGGCGGAATATTAAGCTTTGTTTTAAAAGGAGAAATGGAAGCTATTAAAATTTTGCTGCCAAAGTTAACGTATGCAAATAAAGCCGGCAATTTAGGAGCGGTTGAAACAATTTATGGACCAGCAAGAACGACTAGTCACGTAGAATGTACGCTTGAAGAACGTAAAGCTCTTGGAATATCCGAAGGACTGGTTCGCATATCTGTAGGAATTGAAGATACGGAAGATTTAATTGCAGACTTAGAACAAGCATTTGCTCACTTAGAATCCGCATCATCTATTAGTAATTAAAAAGACGCTTATTACTTTTTTTAATAAAAATAAAGTAAGTACTTCTTTTTAGTTGGTAGACACTTCTTCAGAATTGTAGAAATTTTGTGGAATAAAGCTGGTAAATTAAACTGTACGTGTATTTTTTCGTCTGATTTTGTAGGTATACTGATAAATTAGATGAAATAAAAATATTTTTACGCGTTTTAAAAATAAACTAACTTACAACAGCCTACAAATAAGGAATGATAGTATGTCGAAACAAGAACAAGAAAGTGAATACACAATAAAAGATGCATCATTGTTTGGATTCAAATTAATGCAGGTAAGTAAAGCCATCTGGAGAGCTGCAGAAGATGACTGGGAGCAATGGGTGAAACCTTATGGTCTGAATGTAAATGAGCATCATATTTTATGTTTAGCTAGTAACACAGGAGAAATCTCTATGTCAGAGTTAGCTAATTTAGGAGCTATGCATATCTCTACAGCGTTTAATTTTTCGAAAAAATTAGAAAATCAAGGATATCTGTATTTGTCCAAAAGAGAAAATGATAAAAGAAACACCTACATCAAATTGACTGAAAGCGGAGAACAATTATTACTTGATACGCTCAAAGGGTATGAACCACATAACAGTAAGATATGTAAAGGCGCACTTCCTTTAAAAACGTTATACGGCAAATTCCCCGCTTTTCCAGAGCTAGTAACCGTTGTTCGCCATGTTTGCGGCGGCGAGCTTGTGACTGTTGCTGATCAACCTTTTGTGAATATAAAAGAAGCGGGAATAGAAGAAAATGAAGATAAGAAAGAAGTCCAGCTAACTAGTAATTGAACGCAGTGAATAACAGGCGGAGCTGTTTTATACGTGAGAAATACGACGTATAAAACAGCTCTTTTTTATTTTTGAAATAATGATTCTCCATTATATTATGAGAAATTTAGGATAAGCTACCAGTAGTAAATTTTCTGAAGAGAAGGAGTGATTACCATGAATAAGTCAGACTCAATTTCTGTTTTTCAATTGATCCTTCTTTCAATGACGTTTATTGGCTTAAAAACTCATGTGATGCTCATATCTCCATTAATTAAAACGGCAGGACGAGATGCTTGGATTACCGTTCTTCTTACTTGTCTTTTAACGCTCATATGGGTTCCTTTACTCGTATATGTAAATAAAAAAACAAAAGGCGAACATCTTTTTCAATGGATGAAAAAACATATGAATAAGTCATTCACCAATGTCGTTATTTTTCTTACAATCGCTTATTTGACCATTATGGAGGTCGTCACTTTACGAGAGACAATTACGTGGATTAATATTATTTTTCTTCAGCGAACACCTTTAATTATCCTCGTTTTACTATTTGGTTTTACCTGTTGCTTACTTGCCGCTACGAGTATTAGAACGATTAGCATTGTAAACGTATTTCTTTTATTTTTTATTGTAATATTAGGTTTCTTTGTTTCTTTTACAAACTTTCAATTTAAAGATTATTCTTTATTGCAGCCAGTTTTAGAAAATGGCTATTTTCCTGTTATTAAAAGTATTGTATTTCAAGGATCGGGGATGGTAGAGCTGCTGCTGCTGCTCTTTTTACAGCACAAAGTACCGCAGCCTATACGCTATAAGCATTTAGCAGTGGCTGCAATTCTCTTAACAGGCCTTACGATTGGGCCTCTCATTGGAGCAATTACTGAATTTGGCCCTGTAGAAGCCTCTAAGCAACGTTTCCCTCCCTATGAAGAATGGGGAATTGCATCGCTTGGAAAGTTTATAGAGCATATCGACTTTCTATCTATTTATCAGTGGTTGTCGGGTACCTTTATCCGCATTTCGACCTTTCTTTTTATTATGAAAGAATTAGTTCCGTTTCAAAAAGGCCAAAAAAGATTTCTTTTACTCGTTTTAGTGGTTATCACTGTATGTACGCTGGCTCCTATAACGGACTTTGCTTTTTCAAATCTTTTATTTTTTACAATCATACCGGCTACTTTCTGGTTATTTGTTGCTTTCTCTCTTTTCTTAGTAGTCATAGTCTTTCTATTTTCTCATAAAACAAGGAGGGATAAGAGTGGAATTTTTTAAGAAGAAAGAAGGCGACAGCTCTAAAAAACAAGAGACGGAAAATCTTTTAAAAGGAAGTTCTTCTCGTGCTCAGATAATCAATGAATGTACATTAAGAGATTTATTTGGAAAATGCAGCGATATTAACTTTGAGACCGTTTATTTTTATAACAAACGAGTGCTTATGATTTATTGTACCGGTCTAGTTAGTACGGAAATGCTCTATGAAATGATTCCTAAAAAATTAGAGGAATGCTGCGCTAAGTTAGAGGGTGAAGTAGAAGGAGACAAGATCATAAAATTATTAAATCTTCCCTCAGTTTCTATCGTTCAAGATGAAGAACAGGCAGTTTCAGAAATTTTTTCCGGGAAATTATTCATTGATTTTGGATCACCACAATCTATTGTGTCTATCGATATTTCGGACCGTCCTCAAAGAAGCCCAGAAGAAACGAAAAATGAAGTAACCATATTGGGTCCTAGAGATAATTTTATTGAAGACTTACCTGTCAATATTGCTTTAATTCGCAAGCGTCTTAAATCAGTTTCCTTGTTAACAAACTCTTTAGAGATTGGAAAACGAACAAAAACAAAAGTAAGCATTTTATACATGGAAGATGTAGCTGACAAGAAGATACTTGACGAAATTATGGAAAAGTTAGGGGATATCGATATCGACGGTATTTTCAGCGGAACACAGCTAGAAGAGCTCATTAATAAAAATCCGTATAGCTTTTTTCCTCGCCACGCTTATACAGGGAGACCTGATTTTGCGGTTCAATCTCTGTTAAATGGCCGGTTTATTATATTAATTGATGGAACTTCATATGCGTATGTTACACCTATTAACCTTTTTTACTTGTTAAAGGGATCTGAGGATAAAGAAAATACATATTTATACAGCTCCTTTGAGCGTATTCTTCGAATCTTCGGGCTTTCTATCGCTGCTTTTTTACCGGGTTTTTGGGTTGCAATGACGGCTTTTCATCAAAATCAGCTTCCGCTCAGCCTGTTAGCTACGATTGTGGAAGCAAGAAGAGGTGTCCCGTTTCCTACCTCTCTTGAGGCAATATTGATGCTTCTTTTATTTGAATTGTTTCGAGAGGCAGGGTTTAGACTGCCGACTTCTGTCGGGCAGACGCTCAGTGTAATCGGAGGGCTTATTATCGGTGATGCAGCCATTAGAGCCGGTTTAACCAGTCCCGCCATGCTTGTTGTTATTGCAGGTTCTACAATTGCTACGTTTACGCTAGCGAATCAGTCTCTTATAGGAACAATTTCACTAATCCGCTTTTTTTGTATTATCTGTGTCAGCATCCTAGGTTTTTTTGGATTTTTTATATCCATCTTTTTAGTCATGATCTATATTACAAACATTCGAACGTTTGGTGTGCCATATTTCGAGTTAGCAACCCGGTTAGACGCAAAAAATATTTTAAAATCTCTCTTCCGCCTTCCCGAAAGTAAAAAAGCAACAAGAGCTAGTATGCTTAACCCAAGCGATTCCACCCGCGAAAAAGGAGAAAGTTAGTGAAAAGGAATATAAGGAATTTACTTATACTTGTTATGAGCTCCTTTTTATTGTTTCTTTCGGGATGCTGGGATACGAATGAACCGGAACAAATGGTATATGCACAAGGAATGGGGGTAGACTTTAAAGATAACCGTTACGTTCTTTACCTGCAGACCATCAACTTAAGTTTATTAGCAAAATCCGAGGCAAGCGGTGCTGGCGCGGGTCAAGTCAAAGTAGAAGTTGGCTATGCAACAGGGAAAACCATCGATGAAGCTATTTTTAGATATTATCAAATTTCTCAGCGCAGAATCTTTTTTGGGCACTTAGCTTTCCTTGTTTTAACGGACGATGCGTTAAAGCATGGTGCTGTCAAATCGGCAGTAGATTTTTTAGATCGTTATCGGGAAACGAGATACAACATCTGGATGTATGCTACGAAAAGTCCTTTGAAAAAAACGTTGTTGGCTACGCCTATGTTCGAAGTATCGAACGCTCTTTCTCGCTTGAGCGATCCTAAAGTGATTTTTAAGCAAAACTCGTTTATTCCACCCATCGATTTAAGAGAGCTCATTATCCATCTTAATGAACCGAGTCACGAAGTAAATATTCCTCTCGTTCAGACTAAAGAACATTTAACAACGGATCAAAAAAGAGAAACAGCTATTCAAGTAAACGGAGCAGTGGCTATTACATCGTCTGAATTAAAAGGAGTTTTTTCAGAGAATAAAATCAAAGGGCTTAGATGGATAACGGATGAATTTGTACGAGCTGGTTTACGGGTAAGGCTGCCTGATCATTCCGATATTGATCTTGTGGTAGATAAGAAAAAAGTAAAAATTGAACCTGTTATAAAAGGCAGTAATTTAACATTTAATATAAAAGTTCGTGCAAAAGCAACGATTTTAGTTATGCCGCAGCACGAAAAACTATCGACTATAAAAAAAGAAGCTGAACAGAAAATTAAGAAACAAATCATTGAAACGTATGCGCAAGGTTTAAGTATAAACAGTGATGTTTACAGGCTTTCTCATGTTCTTTATAAAAAAGAACTGCGTAAATGGAAAGCTGTTCAAAACAACGGGGCAATTCCTTTAACCAAAGACTCAATAAACGTGAAGGTCAGCGTACAGGTTAAGCACGGAAACAAACAGCGAATAGGTCCGACTGTAAATTAAAATACTGAAAACCTGCATACCTCACCTGATAATGTTAAATCAAAAGTGGAAGAATAGATAAAATAGAAAAGACCAACCTAAGAACAAATCTAATTAGGAGATTATAGATGGAAACAATCAAACCAATTAAAATAGGTTCAAAAAAAACAAGCGTGAAAGAGAAATTAACAGCCCCTGAAATGGGTAAACTTTGGGCAACCTATATGGGCAACAGCATGTCTTCGTATATTTTAAGTTATTTTCTTCAACACGTTGAAGATCCTGATATAAAAAAGCTGTTACAGCATGCAAAAGGTTTAACAGAAGAATTTCAAAGTAACGTAAAAGACATTTTCACAAAAGAGAATGTGCCAATTCCGTATGGATTTACGCAAGAAGATGTGAATCTAGGTGCTCCAAAGCTGTTTGAAGATGAATTTTACGTGCATTATTTAAAATATGCTGCTAAAGCGGGATTAAGCATTTACAGTATCGCACTGCCCCTAATGTATAGAGAAGATGTAAAGACATTTTTAACATATTGTATGAAAGCAACAATGGAACTGATGGAGCAAATAAAGGCAATCTTAATGGATAAAGGATTTATTATTAAGCCGCCAATTATTCCCGCACCAGAAAAAGTGAACATCGCTACTACTCATTATCTAAGCGGGTTTATAGGAGATGTTCGACCTTTGCATGCATTAGAAATTGCTCATCTATATGATAACATCGAGAATAATGTGACAAGCAAAGCCTTAATTTTGGCATTTAGTCAAGTTGTTAAAAGTGAAAAAATCCGTGCGCTATTTGTAAAAGGTGAAGATCTGACCAATAAAGCGGTAGAACGCTATATTGAAAAACTTCATCGAGATAATTTACCAGCGCCATCCTTTCTTGATCATTTAATTACTACGTCGACTTTTTCACCGTTTTCGGATAAATTGATGCTGTTTCATAAAATGGATATGTTTTCAATGAAAATGAGGGCTTTTGGAAATTCAGTAGCCGTCAATGGAAGACATGATTTGGCGCTGTTATATGGAAAATCAATGACAAATATCTCGAGGTTTGTAAAAGATGCAGCGGATATTATGATGGAAAACGGCTGGATGGAAACACCACCGGCAGCGGTAGATAGAAATCATTTAAACTCCAACTAATTAAATAACTTGCTTTAAAATATGTAAAAGTTCTTAACCTATATAGCTCTAATGAATAAAAAACACACAAAATCTGGACATCTGTTTTGTGTGTTTTTCATTTGAAGAGAGGAAAAGAAGTTAATTCTGTTTTTATATTTGCTGTTCATTAAACTAAACCAATTTATGATTACAATTTGTATAGGAGCTTAATGTCTCCATGTATAAAAAAATGTTATTTATTTGCTGCTCATTATTTTATAGAAATTACTATACATTTATAAGAGATTAAAAAGAAATTAAAGAAATTATAAACATTGCTAAAACTTATATGGATAAAAGCCTTCTGCTGACTGAGGTTATAGGGAATGAAGCCATCAAAAAAACTGCCGCTTACTACAAGAATTTCCACGAAAAAATATAGGATTTTTTTATAACAGCTATATTTTCTACGCAGTAGTTCGGAAAATAACGTTTATTTATTGTATTTTTTGTTCATTTAGTTGATTTTTTTCATGAAAACGAAAATCATTATCATTTAAAGGTATTTATTATAGCTGAGAGACATTTATGTTTTAGCAAGTGAAAGAGAAAGAAAGAATGGAAGGAAAATAGAGTAGAAATGAGTAAAAAAAGGCATAACAAAAAAGAGTATTATAGAGTGTTAATTTTTGCCTGATAATACCCGTTGGCAATTTTGCGGATATACGTAAAGAAATTTGACTCCATTTCATGCACAAGAGGGCGAAATGCATCCATACTTTCTTCTATGTAAGTTTGTTGTAGGTAACGCTGAACGGACGTTAATGATTTTTCGATTATATCTAAACCAAACTCATGTACAATGGAATGAATATCTTCCTTTTTAATTGAATAATGACCAAAAGATTTAAAGAAATTCTTAAACTGAGCAAATGCATGCTCTCCACGGATTTTTTCAATTTCTTTTTGCTTTTTACTATCATGAGCACCAGTTAAATTAAAGCTTAAAATAAAACCATCCTTGATTTTTTCAATAATTGATTTTCTTGGCTGCTTTTGTTCTAATAATGTTTTGACACAATCATCTTTTTCTAGTATATCGATACGGAAAATTGTACTCAATTTACTAGCCATTTCTTTAATAGCAGCTTTATAGCCAATGTATTTTGGAAGAATGTGTTTTACCTCAGTGTAAGATAAAAGTGCTTCTGAATCTTTCTTTACGTTCACATCAGATTCGTATACGTACAACGCACGTAAAGCCAGACGCAGCATGTTGATATTTTTAATAGCCAGCAATTGATAAATCACTTCCATCGAAACAGAAGTATAACCACCTTTTGAAGTATATGTATTGTGATCTTCATCAAGCATTTCAGGATTATATGATATGTTTTGAACATCAGCAGCTTCTTTTATATGTAAATCTAAAAAATCCTCTAAATAGTTGTTTAAAGAAACTTGAATATAGTCTCCCCATAAACGATCCCAGCGAATGATGTCATAGTCTTCTAAAAGCTTATTATTATTTTGAACGGTCCGAACGGAACATTGGATTGTATTAGCCAGTTCTTGCTCAGAAATAATTGAAATATGACCCTGGCTGTTACATTTGGCTACGTAAGCTAAAATTTGCTTCATCAGAGAACCTGTCCACTTTATATCTACAAAGTTTTTTGCAAGACCAAATGAATGTTTTTCATAGTAATAGCTATTGTCTCGTTTCGTGTTTCTATTTAAGCCGCTCATGACAATCAGCAGCTTATTTGCTATAAGGGTGTGCCGTTTTAGTGCCAGCTTTTGTATACTCATGTAGTGACCTCCTTTCCAAAACTATATACATCGTCTTTTACAGTATAGACACAGTCATATAGGCTGTAAAATGACATATTTGCACGGGAAAATGGTGCATTTTTTAAGAAGACTAGTGATACCAAGGGATGAAACATCTATTTACAAGGTGACATATTTGCACGGAGATGTGGAGCAAAAATAGCTTTATATTTTATAAACGTTGATAAAACAGCATTCTTAAGCTAAATGTCGTATTGTGACGGATGAAATACACAAAATGCGACAAGTTCAAAAAAAATTTGATGTAAAAATGACATATTTGCACGGAGAATAGGAGCAAAAATAATAAAAGTAAAGATTCAGGTAAGAAAGTGACACATTTGCACGGAAAATAGGGACAAAAAAAAAGAAAAATGCCCTTTTTGAGACACAAAAAGTTCACATTTTCAGAGGGGATAAACAAACATTTGCAGAGAAAATAGTGTTTTTTTAAGAAAATGACATGTTTGCACGGAAATCTGGAGCAAAAAACACTTTTGCACGGAGATGTGGAGCAAAAATTGGAGAAAATGAAGAGGGAAAGTCGCTGCCACAAGAAAATTTATGTAAAAGTGGCATATTTGCACGGAAGATTGGAGCCAAACTTATAGTAAATGCAGTATAGAAAGAAAAACGACACATTTGCACGGAAATCTGGAGCAAAAAACAATTATAACGATTTTTTCAGACACAAAAAGTTCACAAAATGACGAGGAAGGTGAAGTTTAACTGCCATATTAGCAGGGGAAATAATATGTTTACATGGAGAATTGGAGCAAAAAAACACTTTTGCACGGAAATGTGGAGCAAAAAGTGCAGTAACTAATAGTAGATAGATAAAAAGAATGCCCTTATAAAGATTATAAGGGCATTCTTTTTTAGCCTATAGAACTTGTTACGTTTTGATAAATAGAAAGGGGAGCATATTCGTAATCACCGGCTAATAAGTCTTTTACTTCACTTTCTCCCACAGGAATAAAGGTAATCTGAAACACTTGGCCTACTCTTTTATAAGATTGAACAGCTAGTTTTTGTTCGACTAGCTCATCTAAGGCTGTTTCAATTTCGACAAGGTTTTCTTTTTTTCGTCTTTTTCGAAAGCGGACTCTTGTCGAAAAATATAAATAATCTCTTGTGACATTGTATGAAGATTTTGTTTCATAGCAAATGAGACGCTCTTTTTGCATAACGAATAGCAAATGATAAGCGGCGTCTAAACTTAATTTTTCTACTTTATTTTTATAAATACGCACCGTTTGGCGTTGAATATAGTCTCTATATATCACTTCGTTGACGTGAATTTCAGCAATTCGCGTTCCGTTCGGCATCGTAGTAATATCCACAAAGTCAAAAATACCGTAGGCAATTTTCTTATTATGCTGTACTTTTGTCATGCTGTAGTGCTTCATTTTTGTAATTCTTTCTTCTATCATTTGATAGTTGCGCTTACTGTCTGTTTTATAAAGTGCTTTCACAAGGTCACCAATTTTTACGTTAATGATTTTCTGTGTAGCAAACAACTCGTCGCGCTGGCTCATGATTTCTAAAAACACTTTATAATCAAACCGATCTAAATCACTAATCTTGTTTCCATTTTCTTCAGCGTATTCTTTTTCTATTAACAATTCGTAATCTGTCCCGTCTTCAGAGTTATAAGTACTTAAGAAATATTCTTTTCCTTCTTTCTCTAATAGGGGTTGTTCGACGAGAAGCTTTGCTCTTGAGTTAGAGAAAAAAGGGTTCTCTACAGTTGAAAAAGGGCTTTCAATAATACTATGATTTCCGTTTTGGAAGTTTGGGTCCAGTATAGTCAGCCCAATAATAATAGATATATCCGTATGGATTGCTTTTTCTCGCTGGGTCTTGGTTTTTTGATGAATATAAGGATAATCCGTTAAGAAGAAGCTATCTTCTTGACTCCATTCACGTAGAATTCCAATTCGTTTATCAATGACTTCTTCCGGAGATGATACGTTTTCAAACTGTTTGCAAAAGAGTTCTTTTCCGTTCGTTTTATAATAAGCTGTTAGCGCTTTGTATTCTCCAATCAGCTCTTTATTCTTCTTAGGCTTTTTTTGCTCATAATCGCGTATAGCAGCATCTAACCATCTGCGTTTCGTACGATTGAGAAAGTCTTTTTTTAAAATCCTCAACGCCTCGTTTACATCTTTATTTTCAAAGTGCTGCTGATAAAGAGGGAGGATGGTGCTTTCTAAATCACTTTTTATGCTTTCATTATAAACAGATAAGAGGCGTAATTTAGATACTCTATCAATGACTTCGCGTATGAGTAAAGATGAATAATCCATACACATCTAACCTCCTTAACCTTAAGTTAGTCATTTTAATTCTTAGTTGGATAGTGGTTTTAAATCTATTGTAATGCACGAAAGTTCGATGCTACAAACAAAAGACGGCTACTATCTATAGTCTATTTTTCATTATACACGTGCAAAGCAGGAGAAGGGGGAGATTTTCTCATTTTCTTTTTTAGTCATCTGCATTTTGTCATGAAGTATCTACATTTGTCCTGTAGCTTATGTACGGAGAATAGCCGTGTCCGCAAGACTGCTAATTCTGCTACCGAGTTTAATGAACTGATAGAAAGTATCTCAAAATAAAAGGTTATCAGCGACTAAAAGAGAATACTTTGTAAAACTACTAAATCCATACCGGAGGTCATAAATGAACCCTATATTAAATGAAGTAGGCACGGTTTTTATTCCTGTAAAGGACATAAAAAAAGCACGAGATTGGTATTGTGACATACTAGGTTTAATAGCAGATGGAGACATTTTATATGATCATTTATATGTGATACCTATGAATGGAACCGGAATTGTATTAGATAGCAAAACTTATTCAAAAAATACGCTTTTTAAAACGCCAGCATTTCATTTGAATACAAACGATATCAAAGAAGCTTATGAATATATGAAACAGAAAAAAGTAGAGCTAACGACAGGAATTCAACACAATCATTGGTTTACATTTAAAGATCCGGATGGAAATCATCTGATGGTGTGTCAGTGTTGAACCCATGGGAAGATAAAAGACATTAAGACATAACGAAATTACCTCAATCTAAAGACAAACAAATGGGATAAAGGAGTTGAACCGCTTGTGACACCGCTGTTGAGTTCCGTGCAAGAGTTCGCTTTTCGCTGGCAGGCGATGATCCTCCTCAATCCTTCCGCTTTTCACGAAGAAGTCTTCGCCTTGCTCTCCAATCAACAGCCAGAAGTAGCTGCACGAAACTTACGTCCAATATAACAACAAAAAATCCGAACTATTAATCTAATCTGATTAATAGTTCGGATTTAACTTCAACTAAAATAACTTTATACCAGCCTCTTTATTGGCTTGCTTTTGCGTTTTATAGCTTGACAGATTTGTTTCTGAATTGAATCATTCTTACAATATTTATCACAATTGTTTTTGTTACAGCATAAGCCGGAATCGCTAAGATCATTCCGAGTATTCCTGCAATATTACCAGCAACAAGCAATAAAATAATAATCGTTAAAGGATGAGTGTTTAATTTCTTTCCAATTACCAGCGGAGAAATAATGTTCCCATCTAGCTGTTGAACGATTACGACGACGATAATTACTAATATCGCTTTTGTAGGAGAGTATAATAAACCTACGATTAAAGCAGGTGCTACGCCAATAAAAGGGCCGACGTACGGGATAATATTAGTAAGGGCTCCTATTAGTGCGAGTATCAATGCATAAGGCAACCCGATGATGAGGTAACCAATGAATGTACTAATACCGACAAACAAACAAACGAGCATTTGGCCTTGAATATAAGTAGCTAGCGTATTTGTTGTTTCTTTCATTGTACGTAACGTTTCTTTTCGATAAGAAGCAGGAACCATACGCAGCGTATTTTTACGAAGTTTATGGCTGTCTTTGAGCATATAAAAAAGAATGAAAGGAACGGTTACAACCGTAAGTGTAATATTGGTTACGACGCTTAAAACAGATGAAATACTGTTTGTGAGATTCGTAGGTAAAGTAGACGCGTAGTTTAAAAGTGACTCTTCAATATGATCGAGCGACACATATTTTTGTTCAACCAGCCAGTTAAACCATCTTGAGTTAGATAAATCATTTATGTACTCTCTCGTTTCTACAATGTAAGACGGAATATTCTTAGCCAAATCAGTTAATTGTTTAGATAAGGTAGGTCCCACACCGCCCACAATAGAAGCAATTACGCCGATAAAAACAACGTATAATAGTAAAATGGCCAGTGTTTTTGGCACTTTTTTTCTTGTGAGAAATGACACAATTGGTTCGAATAAAAAGAAAAGAAAACCAGCTACAAGAATAGGGAAAAACAAAGTGGAGATAAACACACCGATTGGTAGAAAAACAAACGAAATATGTTTACAAATGTAAATCAGTAAAGCAATCATTAATAGTTCTAATGTCCAAAAATGCAGTTTCGATTTAAACAAAAAGTTACCCTCTTTCTTTACTATTTTTTACTATCATACATCAAAAAAGAAACCCACTGCACGTTAAAAGTGGGCTTTTTAGTCTGTATAACTTTCATTTAAATAAAAATTAGGCTTTTTCCTCTTTATCTTCAGTAGTATCCTCTGAAGTTTTTTTGTCGTCATCCTGTATAATTCCTTCTGCTGCATTTTTAAATTCTCGCAGGGAATGTCCAAATGCTCGTCCTATGTCCGGCAATTTACTTGGTCCAAATACAATTAAGGCAGTAATCCCGATTACGACCATGCTTGTGGCTCCTGGCATGATATCCTCTCCTTTAAAAGCAATGAATATATGAAAATTAAAAAGAGATAGTAAATAAAGTGCATGTTTATACTATTCACTTTTCTCTTTAAAATTCCTTTATTTTAAATGATACGAAAATAAGGTGCAGCGGCTATGTATGATTTAAATGCTAGTAGTGATCCATACGAAGTTAATTATAGCATTAAAGACAGCCTGTTCGCCTTATTAACCAAAAGTCTTCATAAGAATTTGCAAAGCAACGGAGGCAAATACGGCTTGTGGATTCGAGCCTATGAACGTTCTCCCGTCACAAACCTAACGATTCTTCATTCTAATTTCCAGCATGTTGTAACACCATTATTGATGGAAAATGTAAAGGATCCTGTGTTTGAAGAGCTTTGTATAAATGGAAGCTGCATGAACACAAACCGGTAAAAGGTGTGTTTATAATCAGCTGCAAGTAAAAGGCGGAACAAAAGTATCTTAGCCCAAGAAGTATCCGCACAATTAATCGAGAGTATTGATTAATTGTGCGGTCTTTTTTTGTTATGATGATGAACGTGGGTTTAATGTGTTAATAATGGTAAAAACCTGCTCTGTAATTTTTACTATTTTATAGATAAGTCAAATGACTCTTACTAATTGATAGATAACATGTATGAAAGAAATTACTTTTGACGATTGTTTTCTAAGCAATTTATTACCTAAATGTGGATATGGGAAGTGTGAGGGAAGATATATAAAAGAATTATAAAAACATTTGTCTTTGTAAGCGTTTTATTCTTTCTTTTAATAAAGAGCAAAAAAAGGATGTTTTTCTCTAAATTTTTACCATTGAATATTTTGAATAAAGTTCATAAAATAAACTTGTAAGCGTTTTAAAAGATTAGAAAGTATGTATCTTAAAAGTTGAATAGAGAATTATTTATGAAGATAGGAAATGTGATTTTTTTGCTTTTTATCACGGTTTTCGAGTAGACCTTAATAAGTAGCAGCAAATCGTTCATTTAATGAAATAAAGAAATAGATAGGAGTAGAGAAAAATGTACATCGGTGTCGATTATTACCCTGAACATTGGCCAGAGAATATGATAGAAGAAGATATCCAAGGCATTAAAGAGCTAGGATCAAACATGGTGAGAATAGGAGAGTTTGCTTGGCATCTAATGGAGCCTAAAGAAGGTGAATATGACTTTTCCTTTTTTGATAGCGTTATCAATAAGCTTAAAAAACAAAATATTGATGTTATGTTTGGTACGCCTACTGCCACTTTTCCGGCTTGGCTTGCGAAACAGCATCCTTCTATTTTATCAAAAGATGAGAACGGGGCGGTCAGAGCCTTTGGAGGAAGACGTCAATATTGTTTTAATTCGCCTCTTTACCGGAAGTATAGCGCTCAGATTACAGAACAATTAGTAAAACAATACAGCTCAGAAGACGCAATCGTAGCATGGCAAGTTGACAATGAATTTGGCCATGAAGGCAGTGACATGTGTTACTGCGAACAATGTCATAAAGAGTTTCAGCAGTTTTTAGAAAGAAAATACAAAGACATCAATGAGTTAAATGAGAAGTATGGCACTATTTTCTGGGGACAAACATATAACGAGTTTACTGAAGTGCCTATGCCTGTAAAAACAATTACGACCCACAGCCCTTCGTTAAAGCTTGACTGGGCGCGCTTTCGCTCTTTTTCGTTAAACAGATACGCTCACGAACAAACAGCGATTGTAAAGAAATATAAAGGTGATCACCAGCTGTTGACAACGAACGTATCAGGAGGCTTCTTTGATAAATGGTTTGATCATGAAGAAAATCTAGAAGTAATGGACTTTGTATCTTATGACAATTATCCGGTATGGGGCGGTCAAACAGAGCCAATTACCCCGGCTCATATTGCACTAGGGCATGATTTTAATAGAGGTTTGCTACATAAAAACTTCTGGATTGTAGAGGAATTAATGGGCGCTCAAGGTCATGATGTCATCGGTTATCTTCCGCGACCTAACCAGGCAAAGATGTGGTCTTATCAGGCTTTTGCTCATGGATGTACGAATATGCTGTATTTCCGTTGGCGCGGAATGACAAGAGGAGCCGAGCAGTACTGCTATGGAGTTGTAGGTCACGATAATCACTATGGAAGACGCTACAAAGAAGTTCAGTCGTTATTTAGTGAAATCGTTCATTATGAACATGTACTTGAGTCTGATATTAAATCCGACGTTGCCGTTTTGTATGACTATGAAAATATATGGTCATGGCGCTTTCAGCAGCAAAGTGAAGGATTTGACTTTACGCAAGAGCTGCTTCGAGGATATACACCGTTTTATAAGTTGAATACACCTATTGATGTTATTCCTGCTGCGAGAGATTTTTCAAGCTATAAAGTACTGGTTGTTCCAGCTTTGCAAATAATTGATGAAGAACTAGGTAAGAGATTTACTGAATTTACTGAAAACGGAGGCGTCATCGTTTTTACGTTTAGAACCGGCATTAAAGACAAACAAAATAATATTCACTTTAAACAGACGCTGCCTGGATATGTAAAAGAAATAACAGGCATCGAAATTCATGAAGTGGAAGCACTGTCTTCTACTCAAAAAGCAGCCATTAAAGGGGTAGGACCGTATGAAGGAGAGCAGTCAAGTGCGTCCGTGTGGAGAGACATTGTCACACCTGTAACAGCTGAAGTGCTGTATGAGTATGATGATCCATTCTATAATCAAGCCGCTGTAACAAAAAATCAGTTTGGTCGCGGGACGGTTTATTATGTAGGCTGTGGAATTGAAGGGCAAACGTTTGAAAAAATTGCGCTTGATATTGTAAAACAGCAGCAGATTGAGCATACGGAAAGTGAAGAGGGGATTGAAGTATATCCTCGCAAGCTTGGAGAGAAAAGTTATTACTTCCTTATGAACCATACGCCAGAACTAAAAGTATTTAAAGATATTGTTCTGCAGCCTTACGAAAGTCGAGTTGTAGAAAACATGTAGTAGCAACAGGAGACTAGAATCTCATAAAGCAATGAGATTCTAGTCACTCATAATATGATATGAAAGCGTTTTATAGGAGAAGGGAGTTAGGTTATATGAGCATGGGGGTACAGTCAAAAGTTTCTCTGAAAACCGTACTATCATACGGAATGGGAAGCTTTGGAAACAATATTATTTATGCATTAACAAGTACATATTTAATGATTTTTTATACGGACAGCGTAGGATTAAATGCCGCAGCTGTAGGAACTTTATTTCTTATTGCTAGGATATGGGATGGGATTGCAGACATTATTATCGGAATGATTGTTGATAATACAGAAACGAGATTTGGTAAGTTTAGGCCTTATCTTTTAATAGGCGGATTTTTTGCAGCTGTTGCTACAGTCGCGTGTTTTATTAGTCCTGATCTTTCTCATACAGGAAAATTAATTTACGCTTATATCACCTATATCGCATGGGGAACAAGCTTTGCTATTATGGATATTCCCTATTGGTCGCTTTCAGCAACGATTACACAAGATGTAAAAGAACGAAATAAAGTAGTGGCGTTTCCTAGAACCATTGCAGCAGTAGGGTCTTTATTTGCTAGTTTATTAACTCTTCCACTAGCTCATTATTTTGGAAACTGGTTTATGCTGAGTCTTATTTATGCGTGTATCTTAATGATTACAATGATTATTACATTTTCAGGAGTAAAAGAAAACTATACCGTAAAAAGACAGGAAAAGCAGACGCCAAAAGCAGTTTGGAACTTATTTATTCAAAATAAACCGTTGCGTTATCTAATTTTCTCGATGCTTTTAGTTGAAACGATTTTAACAATTCGAACTACGTTTTCTATTTACTATTTTAAATACAATTTAAATGCAGAGAATATCGCGTCTCTTTATTTAACCTTATTTTTCACAGCACAAATTGTAGGAGCGATCGCGTCTCCTTTCATTTCAAATAAATTTGGAAAGAAACGCGCAGCAATAGGAGGAATTGCCCTAAATGCTGTAGCTACTCTTACAATGTTTGCAACCGGTTTTCACGTTATGCCGGTGATGATTTTAAGCTTTTTAGCTTCTTTCGGCGGTGGAGTTAGCAACATTGCTCAAACATCTATGCTCGCTGACTGTGTAGAATACGGCGAGTGGAAAACGGGGAACCGAGCGGAAGGAATGGTGTTTTCTACGAATATTTTCAAAACAAAGGTTGCTTCAGCACTGGGTGGAGCAGTAGGAGGGTACATCCTTTCAGCGGTAGGGTACATGCCAAATCAAATTCAGTCACACAGCACGCTCATTTGGATTGCTTTAATCTTTACGATCATTCCAGGCATCCTTTGCTTGTTATCACTTATCCCACTCGTAAAATATGAGTTGACGGAAAAGAGATATTTAGAAATTTTACAGGATATGAAAAAGCGATCAGGCCGCATAAAAGAAAAACCGGCTATGAAAGTATCTAGCTAATTAAATTTAGCATAAACATTGTACACAAAAACAACAAGAAAAAAAGACTGCATTTTCTCAGCTCCTCTTGCTATGATGTCAGGTAGACAGATATCAATGTAAAGAGGAGTTTTGTTTATGTTTATTAATTTTTCAAAAGAAGATAAAGATAAAATGCTGAGTGAAATTCAAACGTTTTTTTATAACGAACGAGATGAAGAAATAAGTGAATTTGCAGCAGAAAGTGTATTAGAGTTTATTAAAGAACATATTGGTCCCCACTTTTATAACCAAGCCATTAAGGATGCAGAAGATATTATGAACCAAGTCATGCTTTCTGCAGAAGAAAATTTACATGCATTAAAAAAACCGATTGAAAAGTAGTTCAAAAAAGAAAATATGAAATAGGAAAAAAGCGTTTTATGTATAAAAACATAAAGCGCTTTTGTTTGTCTATGAAACAAATTATTTGTTCGACCAAGTGATATATGATACATTCGTTTTAAGATAAAACTAACGTTAACGTAAAGGTTATATATTTGAAGTGTTTTGATTTCACTCGATGAGGGCATAACTTCAGCAAGCAGGGACATAATGAGGTAATTATATGAGGAAAGAAGGGACTATGCGTGAGCAACATTATGAAAGATCAGCTAACAAAATCTATTGTGAAAGCAAATGAAAATCGTTTAACGGATAATAGTGATTTTGATATCTATCAAGAGCTGGAAAATGTGCTTCAAGGGGTCGGTTTATCAGCAAAAGACAGCGGAGGAAGCATTACGTTTTACGGAGAAGATCCGGTTGTTCCTAGTACGCTGCGCCTTGCCTCAGCAGCAGCTATTGCACTAGCTGCTAAATCAGTAGCTGTCTCAAACATTTGGAGAATACGCGGAGGAAAAGGTCAAGATATTCATATGGATTTACGAAAAGCGATCCGAAGATTATCACCTTTTTACGATAAAAAATGGGAAAAGCTTAATGGGTACGCACCAAGTAAAGCAAATGACCCATATAACCCATTAGGCTTTCGCTTTTATCAAACAAAAGATGATAAATGGGTGATGCCGCTGAATCCATATCCACGCTCTAAGCACGAAACGCTAAAGCTGTTAAATTGTATAGAAGATCCTGATGCAGTCGCAAAAGCCATTCGCGGTTGGAATGCAGAAGAATTAGAAAAAGCTGCAGCGGAGCGAGGAGTTATCATGCCTGTTGTGCGGACAATTGAAGAGTTTATGAAAGAAACCGTGTATGAAGAAATAGCGCAGCTTCCTTTAATTGAAATTGAAAAGATTGGAGAAAGTGAGCCGATTCCTTTTTCAAAGAATCCTAAAACGCCGCTAGATGGTATTCGAGCATTAGGGCTTGGTCATGTTATTGCAGGAGCAGGATTTGGTAGAGCTCTCGCTTTACACGGTGCGGACGTCTTAAATATTTGGAAGCCAACGGATTGGGAGCATGATACGATTTACGCTACGTCTAATGTCGGTATGCGCTCTTCAACGCTGGATATCGGTGAAAAAGAAGGAAAAGAAAAAATGGTTGAACTTCTACAAGGAGCAGATATCTTTTTTGCGAACCGTCGATACGGATTCCTAGAGAGATACGGTCTAACAGCTGAAGAGTGTGCAAAATTAAAACCTGGAATCATCCACTGCACCGTTAACCTGCATGGAACGCAAGGAGACTGGGCAAAAAGAAATGGATTTGACCAAACAGCGGGAAGCGTAACGGGAGTCATGGCGTTAGAAGGATCGCCAGAAAATCCTAAGCTGCCTCCTATTGTAGTGGTAAATGATTATGCGGTTTCTTGGCTGCTTGAAGTTGGTGCTTTAATGGCACTAGAAAGAAGAGCAAAAGAAGGAGGCAGCTACCGCGTGCGTGTATCATTAGATCGCGTATCTTTATGGATTTTATCAATGGGCATCTATGAGAAAGCGTACGCTCATCAAACAGCTGGTTCGTCAGAGAAGCATGAGTACATTGCACCGGATCTCTTTACGGCCCAAACACCTTTAGGATTGTACCAAGGGCTTACAGAACAAATCGAAATGTCGGAAACTCCAGGGGAATATAAAACGGTTCTGGTTCCTCGAGGTTCTTCACGCCCAGAGTGGTTGTGATAACAAGGGGCTGAGACAAAAGTATTTTAGTTAAAAAAAATCCGAACGATGAATCGAGATTCTTGATAAAGAATCCAACTCGTTCGGATTTTTTCATGGTGATGGTGAACGTGGATTTTGTATATTCTGTTGCTTCTAACTGTTGATTGGAGGGCAAGGCGAAGACTCCTGCGGGAAAAGCGGAACAGGTGAGACCCCTCAGGAGTATAAGCGACGAGGAGACTCACCGGCCGCCCGCGGAAAGCGAAGCCTTGAACAAAAATCAATTCAATCCAATTCGCTCGCCTTTGGATTAAAATGATTTGGGTATGTCCAAACCTCATTTTGAGAGGCACATTTAAAATGAAAAATAAGAAAAAATATTTGAATAATTATATGATTTCTTATATAATAGCGAAAAGGATGAGGAGTTGACTTGTAATGGAAAACTATACGTCCCGCAAAATGACACAAGAAGAAGTAAAAGTATCAGACGCGACAGCAGCTCAACTAGTGCTAAACAAATCTCTTCGTGACTTTAAAAAAGCACAGCTTTTACTGCAAATTGATCAGTCTTTAGAAAAAAGAGATAAAGAAACTTTTTTACGTTTAACTGAAGAGTTAAAAGAAGTTTGTTAAATAACCTACTAACATAAACAATCAGCCTTTGCTCACTAGAAGCAAAGGCTTTTTATATGGAAAAAAACGGATAAATGTTTTATTTTTTCTGAAAGCGGTAAAAGTATAGTATGGATGATAAAGCAAAAATCAAGAAGTCTCTTACTTTATTATTTTTTGCTTTATCATCTACAGCATCTAGATGGCAGCGCATCATGAAAGAACAAAAAGAGAGAGGGTTCTTTATATGTATAACAAAATCTTAGTCGCCTTTGACGGTTCGGCACCTTCTATTCGTGCTCTTCAACATGCAAGTAAACTAGCTAAAAGCGTAAATGCTAATAAGTTGACCATTTTACATATTAAGGAAAGAATTCACTTGCAGCAGCCCGTTTTTAGCGTTGACTTAGACGCACTGATAGAAGAAGAAAACCGCGATATTTTATCTGAAGCTCACAATCATTTAACTCAATCAGGTATTCCATATGAGGCATACGGTTTAGAGGGGACCGCTTCAAAGAAAATTATCGAATACGCACATGACAATCAACAAAACGTCATTGTAATAGGAAGTCGAGGAAAGGGCTTTGTGAAAGAGACATTTTTAGGAAGTGTAAGTCACGAAGTTGCTCAATCTGCAGAATGTCCTGTTATCATTGTTAAATAAAAAGAGGCTGGGACAAAAGTATTTTAGTTGAAGGAAAATCCGAACGATGAATCGAGATTCTTGATGGAGAATCCAACTCGTTCGGATTTTTTGTTGATTTTATTGATATAGTGAACGCAGGTTTCCTGTATATAGGTGCTTCTAGCTGTGGATTGGAGGGATTTTGTTATGTCTCCATCTTTTTTTGCTTTTGGATTATGTAGTGCTGCGTGCTTAGTGAGTTCGAAATTTACGTTATGATAAACGTATTTTATACGCTAAGCTGTCAGATACCTGTGGTAAACTGTCAGAGAATAATGGTTATTTAATCATGTATGCTTTATTCTGCACAGTTTCTTCAATTATTACTTCTATAATGAAAGCAAAGGATGTGAATAAATGAATCGAATTTCTATTAAGCTCGGACTCTTGTTTTTAATGTTCATTTTACTAATTGAAGCTGCGCTCTTTTTTTACTTGTATAGCGGTCTTGCCAACACACGAATTTCAGAGGAATTAGAAAGTTTGCGTTTAAGAGGAAACAGTCACCGGGAAGTATTAGAGAAGCATCATGATGCAGCTACGCTTAACCATGTTGCACTGATGGAATCTGAAGCAGAAACTGATGTTGTCATAACAGATAAAACAGGGAAAATTATCAGTTCGTCTAGGCCTTTAATTCAAGGTGCAAGAAAAGCAGTAGAGAAATGGAAAGGAAAGTCTCTTACATACAAAGGTGAAATTATGCAAGGCGACTGGAAAAGCAAACCTTATATCGCTACAGCATCACCTATTAAAAAAGGCCGTCAGCAGTTTGGGACGGTTTATATGTTCAAAAACACAAATGATATTCACGAAATGATTGCGAGACTGCAGCATCATTTTTACGTAGCGGGAGCTGTTTCCGTTTTATTTTCGATTGTGACTATTTTTGCTCTGTCTAAATTTATAACCGCTCCTTTAATCAAGATGAAAAAAGCAACAGAGAAGCTGAGTCAAGGGGATTTGTCTGTAAAGCTTGGTGCTCATTCAAGAGATGAACTTGGACAATTAGGAATGTCCATTCAGTCGCTAGCAAATGAGCTGCAGCGGTTACGAAAAGAGAGAAATGAATTTTTAAGCAGCATTTCACATGAACTTCAAACTCCTTTGATGTATTTAAAGGGCTATGCGGACGTAGCGAGAAGACCTTCTAATACACCGCAAGAACGTGATAAATATCTTGCCATTGTGGAAGAAGAAGCGGAAAGAATTTCACAGTTAGTCAAAGATTTGTTTCAGCTGGCGCAGCTGGATCAGCACACATTTTTTATTCAAAAACAAAAAGTAGAACTGGCTACGTATTTGCACACCATATGCGCACATTTTCATTTAGCTTTAAAAGAAAAAGAGATGGAGCTGGACATAAGCTGCCCTCAAGACCTTTACGTTTCACTAGATCCTGAAAGATTTCAGCAAGTGATTATCAATTTACTTGATAACGCAATGAAATATTCAAAAGAAGGGGCTAAAATTGATTTAATTGTAAAAAAATCAGCTGAATCATTGACAATAACTCTTAAAGATCAAGGAATAGGTATTCCAGAAAAAGATCTGCCTTATGTATTTGACAAGCTGTATCGAGTGGAAAAATCTCGCTCGAGAAAAAGCGGAGGTTACGGATTAGGCTTATCAATTGTAAAGGAGATTGTAGAAGCTCATGGAGGAGAAATAACAATCATAAGCGAGGTGGGAAAAGGAACGGCTGTAGAGATTGTATTAAGAGAGGATGGATAGGATGGCCACTATTTTATTAGTAGATGACGAAGCAAGGATGCTGGATTTACTAGAACTTTATCTGCTGCCAAACGGATTTACATGTATAAAATTTGAAAAAGGCACAGAAGCGCTGCGCTATCTTTATGAAGGTAACAAAGCAGATTTGATGTTATTAGATATTATGATGCCAAGCGAAGATGGATGGGAGATTTGCCAAAAAGTAAGAAAAATGTCTGATCTACCGGTCATTATGCTCACAGCCCGCAGCCAAACGTTAGATGTAGTAAAAGGATTAAATATAGGTGCAGACGACTATATTACTAAACCGTTTAGTGAAGAAGAATTGGTTGCACGTATCAGCGCGGTTCTTAGACGCTCCTCAAAAGAAAAGAATGAAATCACCTATAAAGGGTTAGTATGGAGCAAGGAAGACCACCTATTACAATATAAAAAGCAGCACATTCAAGTGACGCCTAAAGAGTTTGAATTAGTGGGGTTACTTCTTCAGCATTTAAATCGTGTGTTCAGCCGGGACGACTTGCTTGTGTTAGTGTGGGGATATGAGGCTGAGATTGGAGATCGTACTATTGACTCCCATGTGCGAAATGTTCGGGATAAGCTTAGAAAAGCGGGTTTTCCTGTAGACGAATACTTGCAAACCGTATGGGGAATAGGCTATAAGTGGGTTGATGTTAGTTGAAAATGATATGAGCATAGCTATCGAAATTGGTGGAAAGATAAAGTAAGCGACCTTTTCCCTTTACATAGGGTAGGGGGGTATAGTATGATGGAGTCATGAAGGGAGGATGTTAGATGGTCGAAGCGAATCACATGAACAGTGAAGAAAAATGTTGTACGATAAATAGTGAAAGAAAAAGTCACCATTCTCCAGAAGTGAAAAAAAATCTAACGAGCCGATTAAATCGAATTGAAGGACAAATTCGAGGAATTAAAGGATTAATTGAAAAAGATACGTATTGTGACGACGTGATTACTCAAATCGCAGCTGCGCAGTCTGCTTTAAATAGTGTAAGTAAAATTTTGCTTGAAGGTCACTTGAAGCATTGCATTGTAGAACGTGTGCAAGATGGTGATGAAGAAGTAGTAGATGAATTATTAACAACCATTAAACGATTAATGAAATAAAGGAGATGCTAGAAATGGAAAACGTAACATTATCAGTACAAGGAATGTCTTGCGGTCATTGCGTCAAAGCTGTTGAAGGCGGCGTAGGCGAACTTAATGGCGTTAAAAGCGTAGAAGTAAGCTTAGAAGATGCAAAAGTAACAGTTGCATTTGATCCAAGTCAAGTAACGGTTGAAGATATTAAAGAGGCTATTGATGACCAAGGTTATGACGTAGCATAAACATCATCGCGTGCGAATACCTTCGCACGCTTGATTTAAGAAATATATATACCCCTTATAGGTATATAACAGGAGGCGAAACGTGATGAGTGACAAACAAAAAGAAGCCACCTTGCAAATTACAGGTATGACATGTGCAGCGTGTTCTAACCGAATTGAAAAAGGATTAAAAAAAATAGAAGGTGTAAAAGAAGCAAATGTGAATTTGGCTTTAGAAAGATCTACCATCATATTTGATCCGTCTAAAACAAGTCCACAGGCCTTTGAAGAAAAAATCGAAAAGCTTGGGTACGGAGTTGTAAGTGAAAAAGCCGAATTTGCTATTACGGGCATGACGTGCGCTGCTTGTTCGACTCGTATTGAAAAAGGGTTAAACAAATTAGAAGGCGTGACAAAGGCAAGTGTTAACCTTGCTTTAGAAACGGCTTCTGTTGAATACAGCCCTTCTCAAATAGCTCCGCAAGATATAACGCAGCGAGTTGAAAAGCTTGGATACGGAGCAAAGCTAAAGTCGGAAGAAAAAGAAGAAGAGCAAAGCTACAGAGAAAAAGAACTGAGTAAACAAAAAGGAAAGTTCTGGTTTGCATTTATTTTAAGCGTACCTTTATTGTGGGCAATGGTTAGCCATTTTACGTTTACGTCGTTTATTCCTTTACCTCATATGCTAATGAATCCATGGGTTCAGCTCGCTTTAGCTACGCCTGTTCAATTCGTGGTAGGGAAGCAATTTTATGTAGGCGCATTTAAAGCTCTGCGTAACAAAAGCGCCAACATGGATGTTTTAGTAGCACTAGGTACAAGCGCAGCTTATTTCTATAGTCTATACTCTTCTCTTAAATCACTTGGGTCATCTGCTCATACGAATCAGCTTTACTATGAAACGAGTGCTATATTGATTACGCTGATTCTTTTAGGGAAATTATTTGAAGCAAATGCCAAAGGCCGTTCTTCAGAGGCAATTAAAAAGATGATGGGCTTACAGGCTAAAACGGCCGTTGTCATAAGAGACGGAGCAGAAGTTGAAATTCCAGTGGAAGAAGTCCAAAAAGGCGAAGTTGTTTTTATTAAGCCTGGTGAAAAAGTGCCTGTAGACGGAGAGATTATTGAAGGACAATCGGCCTTAGATGAGTCCATGCTGACAGGTGAAAGCGTACCGGTAGATAAAAACATTGGAGATAAAGTAATTGGAGCCACACTCAATAAAAACGGTTTTTTGAAAATAAAAGCTACAAACGTTGGCAGGGAGACGGCGCTTGCGCAAATTATTAAAGTAGTAGAAGAAGCGCAGGGTTCTAAAGCGCCTATTCAGCGACTAGCTGATTATATCTCAGGTATATTCGTGCCAATTGTAGTCGGAATTGCACTTCTTACTTTCTTTGTTTGGTATATTTGGATTGCGCCTGGCGAATTTGCACCGGCTTTAGAAAAGCTTATCGCCGTACTAGTGATTGCATGTCCATGCGCGTTAGGCTTAGCTACTCCAACTTCCATTATGGCGGGGTCAGGCCGCGCAGCAGAATATGGTATTTTGTTTAAAGGCGGAGAGCATTTAGAAGCAACGCATAAAATCGATACGATTCTTTTAGATAAAACGGGAACTGTGACAAATGGAACCCCCGAGTTAACCGATGTACGTATTGCACAAGGCTATGAAGAAAATGAGCTATTACAGTTAGTTGCATCGGCTGAGCGTTTGTCGGAGCACCCTCTCGCTCAAGCACTCGTAGCAGGTATAAAAAATAAAGGTATAGAGATTCAAGATCCGTTATCTTTTGAAGCTATTCCAGGGTATGGAGTAAAAGCAACTGTACAAAAGCGAGAGCTGTTAGTGGGAACAAGAAAGCTTATGAACCAACATAAGGTAAATATTGATACAGCCTTAGAAGAAATGACAAATTTAGAACGAGAAGGAAAAACGGCTATGCTCGTTGCTCTTGACGGAAAATATGCCGGCATGCTTGCTGTTGCAGATACCATTAAAGCGACTTCTAAAGAAGCAGTTTCCAGGTTAAAAGAAATGGGCTTAGAAGTGATGATGATTACAGGTGATAATCGTCAAACAGCTCAGGCTATTGCGATGCAAGCGGGTATTGAGCACGTTATAGCAGAAGTGTTGCCAGAAGGCAAGGCAGAAGAAGTGAAAAAGCTTCAGCAGCAAGGTAAAAAAGTCGCCATGGTAGGAGACGGTATTAATGATGCTCCTGCACTTGCGTTAGCTGATATTGGAATGGCCATCGGAACAGGAACGGATGTAGCGATGGAAGCCGCTGATATTACGCTGATGCGAGGAGACTTGATGAGCATTGCAGATGCGATTGAAATGAGTAGAAAAACAATTTCTAATATTAAGCAAAACTTATTCTGGGCAATGGGCTATAACACGCTTGGTATTCCAATTGCAGCAGTTGGGCTGTTAGCCCCTTGGGTCGCTGGAGCCGCGATGGCCTTTAGTTCTGTGTCGGTTGTATTAAATGCACTGCGATTGCAGAGAGTGAGGCTATAATATATGAAAAAGTGGATCGTCTCAGCAATTTTGTACGTGCTCGCAGTCATAGCAGTATATGCTATGTGGGCAATATAAACTAAAAAATATTAGATTCAACGAGTCATTCTCGGTAAAAGGGATCTAAAAACAAAGCTGCTAAAGAATATTCTTTAGCAGCTTTGTTAGGTGCAAGGAATTTTTTTGATTCAATTCATACCCTTTAAGATGAAGGTCTTCTGGATGCTTTTGCTGAGCAATTAACACATCACGTCCATCATCCATAATCCAAATGAAATAATGACGGCTAGAACCATCTTCATAGGTAATGGTCATTTTGCAATCGATGCTCCCAGCAGATTCTTCATCTAAGAGAAGTTTCATATGCTGAGCCTTTTTTATACTGTTGGTGAATGCATTCATATCTTGTTCATCGATAAATGTTTTGAGCGTTTTCATTTTAATGGACGTTACTTCTATTTTTTGTACGCTAGATGAGAGAGTGGAGTATGCGGAAGCAAAAGGGGCTCCCATCACCAAGCTAAACGCAAGTAAGAGTGAGGACAGAGCAAAGCGTATTTTTAGCATGTTTCTTTCCTCCTTTTATTTTTATACTTTTTCCTTGTGGTAAGTGATTCATACGAGGGCCTTTTTTAGGAACAGGAATTATTCGTGCCCAATTATCTTCATCTTCACAAAATCTGCACAAATTCTAGCTACAATAAGGAAAAGAAGAAGAGTAGGCAAAGGTAAGTTGTTTCTAATGATTAAATGATTTTTATTTTAAAGTTTATTATGTGGAAAAGAGGGCCTGTTATGAAAAAACAGCTATTTATTCTTGGGGCATCTGTCATTATTGGACTAAGCGGATGCAGAAACGATTCTAGTCATGAAAAGCCTTCAGCTGACAAAAACGAATCCATGCACGATCACTCAGAGATGAATCACTCTAGTTCAGGAGAGGTTCCAAAAGGGTTAAAAAAAGCAGAGAATCCAACATATAAAGTCGGAGATAAAGCCGTTATAAAAGCAGATCATATGAAAGGCATGAACGGGGCTGAAGCAACGATTGTTGGTGCTTACGACACTACGGCCTATACCGTTTCGTATACGCCAAAGACTGGCGGGAAAAAAGTGAAAAATCATAAGTGGGTTATTCAAGAAGAAATAAAAGACGCGGATAACGAGCAGTTAAAGCCAGGTAGCGAAGTAACGCTTGAAGCAGATCATATGAAAGGTATGAAAGGGACAAAAGCAACGATTGATTCAGCCGAAAAAACAACGGTATACATGGTAGACTACGCACCGACTACAGGCGGAGAGAAAGTAAAAAATCACAAGTGGGTAACCGAAAGTGAACTTTCAGCCAAATAGACTATTAGCGAAAAAAGAGGCTGGTACAAAAGTATTTTAGGTAAAAAAAGGTCCGAACGATGAATCGAGATTCTTGATTGAGAATCCAACTCGTTCGGATTTTTTCGTTGTTATGGTGAACGTAGGTTTCATGTAGGTGGTGGCTTCTAGCTGTAGTTTGGATTGATTTAGTTATGACTCAATCTCTTTTTGTTTTATGTTTTATCATGAGGAATTTCTTACATGGTGGATGAAGAAAACGCATGTTTCTTTCAAAAGAAGTTGTGGTATTGAGTAGAATGCTACGGTAATAAAACGAACAAACTACTGATGAAAGGAGCTAGCTATGAGTGAACATTCAGTAAAGCGAACAGGACGTACACGATGGTTTATTTCATCTTTGTTAAGCAGTATGATTATTTTAAATTATTTTGATCGTGTAGCGGTGTCAGTGGCCGCTCCTGCAATACAAGATGCATTTCACTTAACGGGAACAGAGCTCGGAATTGTCTTTTCTATTTATACGTATTCTTATACGATCATGCAAATACCTGCGGGAAGCTTGCTTGATCGGTTCGGAGTAGCATGGGTAACAAGAGTGGGTATGGTAATTTGGAGTTTATTAACGATGTCGATGGCATTTTTACAAGGAAAACTTCTTCTCTATATCGTCCGGTTTTTAATAGGAATAATGAGTGCTTCAGCTTTTCCAGCAGCATCAAAAGCTACATCTCTATGGTTTCCTCCAAACGAAAGAAGCTTGCCAAATTCTTTGTTTGATTCAGCGGCCAAATTTTCAAATGTACTTGGCGCACCTCTTGTAGCGTTTCTCATCACTAAATTTGATTGGCGCACAGCATTTTTATCCATTGGAATGATAAACGTGCTGTTTACGCTGCTGTTTTGGTTTTATTACGAAAAACCAGAAAAGCACAGACGCATATCAGATGATGAGTTGAAGTATATTCAAGAAAATAATTTAAATGCGAACGATGAACAAACATCAAAATTTTTACATACCTTAAAAGTATTATTTACGAATCGAAAAGTTTGGGGGCTAATGATTGGGTTTACAGGCTATGGATATACGTTTAATTTACTGTTAACGTGGCTGCCAACTTTTTTAAAAGAAAAATACGGTATGGATATCATGTCATCGGGTCTGCTTACGGCAGTACCTTGGCTAATTGCTACATTTGCTGGCATTTTAGTTGGCGGTTGGCTTGTTGATTACCTCATAAAAAAAGGATATAACAGTCAAAAAGTATATCGCACGATCATTGTTGTAGGATTATGCTTAGGGTTTGTTTTTTTAGGCTCTATTTTCACCAATAGTGTTGTAGTAGCGATGATTTGTATCTCGATTGGACTGGCAGGTATATCGGCAACGGCACCAATCGGCTGGTCAATTTCTGCTGAAATTGCGCCTGCAGGCTCTATTTCTCTTCTCAGTTCTATTGTTAATTTAGCTAATAATTTGTTTGGTGGAATTATAGCTACAGCTTTAACGGGATATCTATTGGATAAAACCGGTTCTTTTGATCTAAGCTTTATTGTAGCAGGAATTGTATTGTTGCTAGGCTTAATTTTTTATATTTATGTGCTGGGAGATATTAAACAAATTAAAATTCCAAAAAAACAAAGTACGAAGTAAAACCCCATGACTCGTTATGGGGTTTACTTTTGATTATAAATAAAGACCTTGCTTGTGCGTTTAGCGATGTGAGAAATGCTATTAAGAAGGGAAATAAGGTAAATTTGTTTGTTTAAAACATATGATAGAGACTTATTTTAAAACAGAATTGTTAGTATAGCATGTTCTTAAAAAGGTTAAGATGGTTTTTATGAAGAAATTCTGTGTCTATTTTTGTGATGTCAGCAGAAGTAGATATGAACCGCACTATAAAAAATAGAAAGGCAGAGGAACATGAATCATAAAGAAAGTGAAAACAATACTGAGTTAAATCAAAGTCATTTGTTAAAGGAGCCTCAACGTATAGAGTTATCTAAGTATCAAATTTTAAAAGCACTGATACCTGTTATTATACTTGGGATTGTCGTTTTAGTTGCCGTATTACAAAATGATGGTCTTCTTAATTGGATTTAGGCATGCAATAAAAAGAAACTGCATATAGTGTAATTCAAATTGCTTGTACACAGTAGTAGAGGGAAAGAGGGAGATACATGCCAAGAGTAACCGTTTTAGGATACGGAAGTTTTGAAGTGGCAAAAGGAAAAAAGCTTGTCTTGGCACTCGAAGACGACGGTATAAATATTCTTCATCGATGCGGCGGGAAAGCTAAATGCACGACTTGCAGGGTAGAAGTGCTTGAAGGTGAATATTGTGATTTAACACACGCAGAGAAAAATGCATACTCAGAAAGTTCAATTGAAGATCACCTGCGCTTATCATGTCAAATTCGTGTAAATGAAGATATCACCGTTCGCCCAATATTAACGGTAGAGAGCTCAGGACGAGAAGCAGGACCTCGACCCGCAGAGTAGTCCTGGAATCGCAAAAAGCAGCGTGTTGAATGTTCAGTCAGCATGCTGCTTTTTTCATTTTTATTAAAAAATAACAAGAACAGCTGCGGGGAGAAAAAGCTGTTCTTGTTAAAGTAAAGTACCTACGGAATGATTCCTTTAAATTTTAGCATTCTGTAAGGGAAATAGTAAATCACTCAAAAGAGTGATTATGAAGGCTTTTTTCGAACCGTTATTTGTAAATAGGTTTAATTGGATGCTTCAATCACATCTCCATTTTTGTAAATATGATACCACCCTATGGTGCCTGATCCGCCTTGATCCATCCAGTCTTTGTTTTTTGCTACGAATCTGTAGTAAGCTTTATCGTTGTTATCTTTCCGTAAGCGGTCGTCTGTACTGAAGACAATGTTGTCACCGAGTTCTTTTTTACCGAATGTAATAGCTGTGCTGACAGGAAATTGCTTTCTTTCTACCTTGTTCTCATCTAAAGCTGACCATGTTAAGGGGCCAACAATACCATCTGGAGACAAGCTGTGATCGGTTTGAAATTCTTTTACTACGTTTTGTGTTTGCGTACCGAAAATTCCATCAACTGATGTGTTATACTTCACATCTTTTAAGCTTTGCTGTAAGTCCTTTACGTAGCTAGCGTGAGAACCTTTACGAAGCGTAGGCCTTTTTTCTGCTTTAGTTTCAATTTTTTGTGAGTAGGTATCTTTAGCAGCTGCTTCAGTAGTTGGAGTGCTGAATGCTACGCATGTTGTTACAAGGGTGAGAGTAGAAAGCATGACAAGTGTTTTTTTCGTTAACATGAAATAACCTCCTTGTTTTTAGCAACTATTTGTCGCTTTTCATGAGTTTTATAACTAATCAGTAGCTATAAAGTCAATTTATTATAGCGCAAACAGTTTTCTATTTGCTTTTATATTCCTATGATTATATAAGATAGTCATAAAAAACTAGTGAAGTAGATAAATCGTTCTATGTTTTCACTATAATTTCACTTTTCTCTGATACAGTACGGAATGAAAAATAGCAGGTGGAGTGTCTTGCATGATCATAGTGTGTTTTGCTGTATAGCGCCCATAATAAATAAACGAATGAAAAGACTGCAAAGGGTCTTAGGTCTCTTTGTAGTCTCTTCATGTTCAAGAGCTCTGCGTTCAAATAATAACCAGAAAGGAATTACGTGATGTCACCTCTGTATTCCCAGCATATAAGGAATCTTTTTTCGAAGCAAAAGTTTAATAAATTATCGCGTAAACAAATCTTTCTCTATATACTAGGAATTTGCTGTTTGTGTATAGCGCTAATAGTAACAAACCACAATTATTCGCTTTATAAAAAACCGATAGCGGAGGTAGTGAAGACGAATGTTGTAGAACAAAATAAATCTGCTGATTTAAATCACAACAAAGATACCGTATATTCTCAAAAAATTGTTGCTAAAATCATGAACGGAAAATATAAAGGGAAGCTTATCCATTTAGAGAATACGTACTCATACTCAGGTGCTTATGATCAAAAGTACACTGTCGGAACAGATCTTTTTGTCTCCTTAGAAAAGAATTCACAGCATGCTTTAAGCGGCACGATTGAAGGAGTGAAGCGGGACACGCAGGTTACCGCTGTCGCGGGCTTATTTATACTGATTTTGCTGGCGATTGGAAAAAAACAAGGTTTTTATTCAATCATTAGCTTATTTATTAATATTGTACTTTTAATCGGGGCCTTAAATGTATATCTAGCACTAGGGAATGTGAGCTTGCTAGCTGTATGTATTGTAGCTGTCGTTCTTTTTACAGTTATTTCTTTGTTATTAGTAAGCGGTAATAAAGAAAAAACGCATGTAGCGATTATTTCAACTTTAATAGGTACATTTGTTTCTCTTTTAATCGCGTATGGTGTCATGCAACTGACAGATTCTAATGGCCTTCATTATGAAGGAATGGAGTTTGTGACGATTCCTCCTCAAAAAATATTTATGAGTGAGGTATTAATAGGATCTTTAGGAGCTGTTATGGATGTAGCGATTACGATTACTTCTTCTGTCTATGAACTATATGAAAAGAATAAAGAGATAGCGCACAAAGATTTACTGAAATCGGGTAAGGAAATTGGCGGAGACATTATGGGAGCTATGACGAATATTTTATTTTTTTCGTATATAAGCGGAACAATCCCAATGGTTCTTCTTTATTTAAAAAACGGCTCTCCTTTAGGATATACGTTTTCGATGAATTTCTCCTTGGAGTTAATCCGTGCTCTTACTGGCAGTATTGGCATTGTTTTAACGATTCCAATTACACTCTATCTTTCGATTCTTTTTATTTTTAGGAAGGGGAACAGAAAGTGAACGTTTTACTATTGCTAGCTCTTATTTTATTTATTCTGATGAGTATTGTGGGCGGAAAAAAAGGAATTAGATCTTTCCTTGCTTTGTTCTTGAATTTTGGCGTTATTTTTCTAACCATTCTCTTTATGCTGTCTATAAAAAATACGATTATTGTTACGGTGATCGCTTGTACAATCATTAGCTGCATTAATTTATTTTATATTAATAAATTCAATCATAAAACGCTTGCTGCGTTTGTTTCAACGATTATTACCTTAGCCGTTTTAGTACTCTTTATTTTTATCATTGAACATCATGCCATGATTCAAGGGTTTGGAGAAGAACAAGAAGAAGAAATTAACGCTTTTTCACTTTACGTTGGAATTGACTTTGCTAAAATAGCCATTTGTACAATTATTATGGGAGCCATAGGAGCGATCATTGATATTTCGCTATCTATTTCATCTTCTATGAATGAATTATTTATTCATGATCCGTCCGTAACTAAAAAAAATCTCTTCAATTCAGGACTAAAAATCGGAAGAGATATTTTAGGCACCACAACCAATACACTGTATTTTGCATTTGTAGGGGGATATTTGACTTTAATTATATGGTTTAAGAGATTGTCGTATTCGTTTGGGGATATTATCAATTCAAAAACCTTTTGTGCAGAAGTCATTTCTATCTTAAGCGGAGGCATTGGTGTAGCCATTATTATTCCAATTACTTCGTGGATTAGTGCCTCTATTTTTTTACAAAAAAGAGAAAAAGCGAACCATATGTACAAATAAAAAACAGAAAAATCATAAGAAAATGCCCATCCAACTGGTAGTCATTAATATTTGGATGGGCATTCACATTAGTTGTGGAATGTTGAAAAAACAACTGATGGAGGCTGTGAGTTATAGTTGAACGAAGGATTATTCTCTATTTTTCTCACTGATAGATAATACGAAAAGGCCAGGAAGCAGAATTTACAGGAGAAGCAGCTTTTACAAGGACGGTCTCACCGTTTGCTGGAAGCAGATTTTTAAACACATAAATTCTACGTTCACCTCTTGGAGATCCAGGTCCTCTGGAGGTTTTTTTGTGTATAATATTTCGCTCATTTTTTGGATCGAGTATCCAATGTGCGTACCAAATCTGCCGTAAAAATTGTCTATTTGTACTTTGCGGACGTTCATCAAATATACAGTGATTCACTTGGCCTGTCCAATATAGATATCGCCCATTTCCTATATGCTATTCATCTCCTATCTGATATCTGATTCCTACACATTCACCAGGATAGATAATATCACGGATATTATAATGATTCTCTCTTTGACAACTAGGATCACTATATTGCGTATAAGGCGTAATTTCAACTTTTTCTAACTGATTTTTTCTAAAATACAAATATTGCTGCGTGACTTGCCCTGTCGTTCGGTTTACGGCTCGGTGGCTAAGAAGAATACCATTATAAGTCTGTAACTTTGTGTTATCGATGCTTCTTGTAACCGTTAAGGTACCAGCATTTGAGCTTATGACGCCGCCTACTAATCTTCCATTATGAACACAGTACCCGTTTCTGCAAGAGGCACCGGCATTAGCTCGATATAGAACTCCTACGCATGTCCCACTATTAATTAAAGTCAATTATATTCACCTCGCATTCTAACTTGTTTTATAGAAACAGCTTTCGAAAGTGCTCTTCGGTTGAAATTCTTTCTATAGATCATCCGGGCCGTATCGATAGGAAGGCTGTGTTTGAATAAAGTAGCCATTTCGCACTTGAGCCACCCAGTTTTGAAATATTTCTCTCCATTCAACACGGTTAAAAAACTCATCAAGCGGTTTTGTAGAATCCCATTCAATAATAAAGAAAGGAACTACTGCTGGATTCCAAACGCCTATACTGTTGACACCTGATTCTTTGATAAGAAGTAGAGGCAGGCCTCGTTGGTAACCCATGCTTGGCTCTATTTGTAAAAACGGAGCACCTTCCCATGATGGTGGCGGAGGTGTACCGCCGGGAATATTCGTCATGGTATAATTGGCAAAGACTTGCTGCATATTCACCGCGATCAACCCATAGCTAGAAAGTATCATTCGGCGAACGCTTGTTATTGTTTTATTAGGATATTGCTCTGTATCAGGCAGTGTACGAGGGAAAAGAAGAGCACGTTCAATTTCATCAATTAAACGATTAAGAAATCTCGTTTGAGTAGTATTAAGCATAGAAGGGTGGCTGAGGAATACAGGGATTTTAAAAGCTCTGTCGGCTGTATTTTTCAAAGGGATTTTAGGAGAAGCAGAGGGGGATACTTTATTGTCTCTAAGAGAGTAAGGCTTGTCTACATAATATTTACCATCTTGCGGATTATAATAGGAATAATGTTTTTTAATCGTAATCATCCTTTCTTATTTTTCTCTATATTTTATTCAGATAGACAAAATAAGTATGTATGTTTGTCCAAGGACATTAGGAGCATTTTTACGAGAAAACGTACCTATATTATCGTATGCTAGATTTGACTTAAATTAGTAGGGAAATAATTCCTTAAATCCAATCCTTAAACAACTACTAAATCACTTTTAGTTCACTAAAAAATTGTAAATCAGTTAAAAATCAATTATAGTAATGAAGCATTAATACATAAGCCCATTTATACATCAGCTGAAAGGGAGTAGGAGGTGTTCATTAATGAGTACAAAATCTATAGATAGTATTGAAAAGGCAGCTCAAATCTTAAAATTATTGGGAGATAAAACAAGGCTTTCGATGGTGAAATTAATAGAGAACAATGAATGTTGTGTGTGTGAGTTCGTGGATATCTATCAAGCTAGCCAACCTTCAATTAGTCAGCATTTGCGAAAATTAAGAGATGCTGAGCTTGTGAAGGAAAGAAGAAAAGGGCAATGGGTTTTTTATTCTCTTAATAAAGAAAGCCAGTACTATGAGTTTGTTCTGGGCATACTTGAATCTGTACCAAGTCAGGACGAACGTTTAAAAGAGCTGGAAAAACAAGGACTGCGTATTAGTTGTTGTGAATAATTGGAGGTTTAAAAAGTGGCATCAGTTGTACTAGCATCATTGATTTTTTTAGTAACATTAATTTTTGTTATTTGGCAGCCGAAAAATTTATCAATCGGCTGGTCGGCTTGCGGGGGAGCTATGCTTGCTTTACTGGCAGGCGTTGTTGATTTTCAAGACGTTCTTGAGGTAACCAGCATTGTGTGGAATGCGACTCTTACGTTTATTGCTATTATTATTATTTCTTTAATTTTAGATGAAATTGGTTTCTTTGAATGGGCAGCGCTTCATATGGCTAGAGCTGCAGGCGGTAATGGCGTGCGTATGTTTGTTTACGTGTCTCTTCTTGGAGCCGTTGTAGCAGCGTTATTTGCTAATGACGGAGCAGCGCTGATTTTAACACCCATTGTACTAGCCATGGTTCGGGCATTAAAGTTCGACGATAAAATGGTTTTTCCGTTTATTATCGCAAGTGGATTTATTGCAGATACAACGTCGCTGCCCCTTGTTGTTAGTAACTTAGTAAATATCGTATCAGCCGACTTCTTTGGTATTAGCTTTTCTGAATTTGCATCACGCATGATTGTTCCAGATTTGGTTTCTCTGTTTGCAAGTATTATGGTCTTATATCTGTATTTCCGCAAAAGGATTCCTAAGAAATACAATGTAGCAGATTTGCAGAAGCCAGTGGATGCCATCAAAGATGAAAAGATGTTTAGGTTATCCGGAATTGTCTTAGTTTTGTTAGTGCTAGGCTATTTAATTGGAGAATTCTTTAGCGTCCCTGTTTCGATTATTGCAGGCACCATTGCTATTCTGTTTTTGATGATGGCCAAAAAAAGCCGAGCGGTTCATACAAAAAAAGTGTTACGGGGAGCTCCATGGGCGATTGTCTTTTTCTCTATCGGCATGTATGTTGTTGTATACGGCTTGCGTAATGCCGGTTTAACAGAAATTCTGGCTGATGTGATCCAAGCAACGGCTAGTCATGGACTGTTTGCAGCAACAATTGGTATGGGATTCACTGCCGCTATTCTTTCATCGATTATGAACAATATGCCAACCGTTATGATTGATGCACTAGCAATCAATGCAACACACGCAGCTGGAATAATCAAGGAAGCGCTGATTTATGCAAACGTTATTGGATCGGATTTAGGTCCGAAAATTACCCCGATTGGTTCTTTAGCGACGCTTTTATGGCTTCATGTTCTTTCAACAAAAGGCGTGAAGATTTCATGGGGAACGTATCTTAAAACGGGTATTATCTTAACGATTCCGACATTGTTTATTACGCTTGTTGGTTTGTATATTTGGTTATTGATTATTTCATAACACGTCCTAAAGGAGATTTGTTTTAGTCGATATGATAATGACTGTTTCCAGAAAAATTCAGATACGTATCAAAGCTGTAGAAAATGATCTACAGCTTTTTTATTGAAAAGCTATAACGGACAGCGACACGTTTTTAAAATGAGATAGGTATCTCTCATCTAAACTACTTTTCTCCTCATTCATACTCCAACAGCTCTTTCTATGATAAAATAATAAAACTGACTAAGTTTCACATGGAAATTTGAAATGTAAGGTGATTAAATACATGAAGTTAATTATTGCAGAAAAGCCGGATCAAGGATCGACTCTAGCTTCACAGTTTAAGCCGAAGCGTCACGACGGCTATTTAGAGATTCCACCGAATGAAGTATTTACAGACGGAGCGTATGTGACGTGGGCAGTGGGGCATTTATGTCAGCTTGTAAGTCCGGAAGATTATAAGCCGGAGTGGAAAAAGTGGTCAATTGACACGCTGCCGATGATTCCAGACCGCTTTCAATATGAAGTGACGCGCTCAAAAGCTAAGCAGTTTCAAGTGGTAAAAAAACTGCTTAAAAAGCCGACGGTCACAGAAATTATTCACGCGGGAGATGCGGGGCGTGAAGGAGAATTGATTGTTCGTAATATCATTCAGCTCTCAGGTGTGCATAAGCCGATGAAGCGATTGTGGATTTCTTCTTTAACGCCAAAGGCCATTTATGATGGGTTTCAACAGTTAAAAGACGAAAGCGATACGCGTAACCTTTATTATGAAGCATATACAAGAGCATGTGCGGATTGGGTCGTTGGGATGAATGCTTCACGGGTGTATAGCATTTTGTTAAAAAAGCACGGCATGTCAGATGTTTTTTCAGCGGGGCGCGTGCAGACGCCAACGCTTGCTTTGATCGTAAAGCGTGAAAAGGAAATTGATAACTTTAAATCAGAGCCTTTTTGGGAAGTGCTTGCTAAGTTTGATATTGAAGGAAAGAAGTATGAAGGCAAATGGCATCAAGACGGAGAGTCGCGTCTTAAAGAAAAAGAAATGGCGTATAAAATTGCTCAGTTTTGCGAAGGAAAAGACGCGGAAGTTCATGAACTCGTCACGGAGCGAAAAGAGTTCCAGCCGCCTTTATTATTTAACTTATCATCACTTCAAGCAACGGCGAATAAAGCGTTTAAGTTTTCTCCTAAAAAGACGCTTGATGTGCTGCAAGGGCTGTATCAGAAAGGGATTGTTTCTTATCCAAGATCAGACTCAAACTACGTAACAGAAGGAGAAGCCGAAACGTTTCCTGAGATTTTAGAAAAGCTGAGTGCTTTTTCTGAATACGAACATTTATTTCCGCTTCCTTACTCTTCAGTCCTGGGAAATAAACGCTATGTAAATGCAAAAAAAGTAAGCGATCACTACGCGATTATTCCAACGGAACAAGTGAAGGACCCTAGCAAACTGTCAGGAGACGAACAGAAAATTTACGACTTAGTCGTAAGACGTCTAATTGCGGCACACTATGAAAAAGCGATTTTCGACTATACAACGATTACGACACTCGTGGAAAAGCGGGCAGCTTTTATTTCAAAAGGAAAGCAGCAAATCCAAGAAGGCTGGCGTAAAGTAATTTTTCAAAACGAGAAAGACGACGACGTTATTCTTCCAAATGTTCAAGAAGGCGAAGAAGGAAAAGTTATTAAAGTAGACGTAAAAGAAGGTAAAACACAGCCTCCAAAACGCTACACAGAAGGTCAGTTGATTACACTGATGAAGACAGCTGGCAAGCATTTGGATAATGACGAGCTGGAGAAGATTTTAGCAAAATCAGAAGGGTTAGGGACTGAAGCTACGCGTGCGGGAATCATTACAATGCTTAAAGACCGTAAATATATTGATGTGAAAAAAAACCAAGTGTTTGCGACTGATAAAGGAAAGGTATTGATTGACGCGATTGGCGATAAAATTTTAGCTTCACCAGAAATGACGGCTAAGTGGGAGCAGCGTCTAGCTGAAATTGGAGAAGGAACAGCATCGGCCGCTGCTTTTATGGAACAAACAAAAAAGCTGTCAGCTAAAATTATCGAAGACGCTGTCGAAGCAGAAAGTAAGTGGAACTTCAGCGGATACGACACTGAATCCATTCAGCGAAAAGGCAAGGGCAAAGGTAAAAGCTTTTCTTCTAAATCGTTTGGTTCGTGTAGGCTTTGCGATGGAAAAGTAGTGGATAAAGGCTCATTTTACGGATGCTCAAACTATACAAAAACAAAATGCACGTTTACCGTATCGAAAAAGATTTTAGGTAAAACAGTTACGCAGGCTAATTTAAAAAAACTGTTGAGCGAAGGACAGACAGATTTGATTGAAGGTTTTAAAAAAGGCGATAAGACCTTTAACGCTAAGTTAGAATGGAAAGAAAACAAAGTGCAGTTTTTATTTGAAAAATAGAGGGATAAAAAGCGTTTGCTAAAGAGCAGGCGCTTTTTGCATGCAAAGAAACAGGATTTCTCCAGCTTTTCTAGAAGTTCTTACATAGCTTATTTATGCAAAGGATGAGATTGATGAAACGAACGAGTAAAGGGATGATTCCGTTTTGGGATTATATTGGCATTGAAGAAACGCTGCTTGATAAAGGATATGCGGAGTTAAAAATCACGATTCAGCCGCAGCTTCTGCAAGGAAGAGGAACGGTTCATGGAGGCGTTATTGCTACGCTTATCGACGCGGCGGTTGGTTCAGCTGTGCGGTCTTCTCTTTCTGAGGAGGAAAGTGCCAGTACAGTTGAATTAAAAGTAAATTACACAAGGCCGGGTATAGGCGATTATCTAGTTGCTAAATCCACACTGTCTCATCGTGGCAAAACGCTGGCTGTTGGAGAAGTGAAAATTGAAGACAGCAGCGGCAAGCTTGTTGCGCTTGGCAGTGCAACATATATGATTTTTTCAGCAGAAAAAGCTTAGGATTCTAAGCTTTTTCTGCTGAATGCAGGTGCTGACTAATACATGCAATGATTTTTTTATAGTAAGCTTCGGGATGGGGAGCCAATTCACTTTTATGTGCTGTACGGTGAATAGGCTCTTTTTTATTTGTTATCCCTTCAATGATCAGTTCTGTTTGATTTCCAAGCCACAGTTCGCAAAAGTGAGAAAAAGACGTTTTTACAAGTCCTGATACTTCTTCTTGCTGCAACGTAAACGCACTAAGAGGGTGAGAGCTGTAGTATAAAAATATATGTGAAAATTCTTTATCAACATAGTGCGGCTGAGATACTTCGTATTTAAAGACATCTAAAGGAAGCAATTCATCAAATGAAATGTTGACGCCGAGCTCTTCGTGAATTTCTCTTACACCGTCCTCAGCGGTTTCTGTATGAAGCAAATGTCCGGCAGCTGTGATGTCAAGTGCGCCGGGGTAATCTTGTTTTTGTTCGCTTCGAATTTGAAAATAAATATAGTCTGTATCATTTTCACGGCTGACAAACCAGCAGTGAAACGCTTCGTGCCAATAACCTTTTTCGTGAACTTCTTTGCGAGACGCTGTTCCTATGCGCTCCTGTTGGTCGTTAAATACGGTTAGCACTTCATCGTTCATCATAAAACCCCCATTTGTTTCCTACTTCTTTCTACTCTAACCTGCCATGAAAGGTATGTAAATAATGGAAGGTGAAAATCTGCTTTGATCCATATAAATGTGCACAAAATAAAGGATACATTAATTTTAGTAAAGAAGGTGCATGCGTTGAATCATTGGATGGAAGTGGTACTTCGTTCAGTGTTGATTTTACTTGGCTTGTTTTTTATTACAAAGCTGTTAGGGAAAAAACAGTTATCCAAACTTTCTTTTTTTGAATATATCGTTGGCATTACGATTGGAGATATTGCAGGAACAATTTCAATGGATGTAGATCTACAGGCAAGTCATGGTGTAGTAGCGATTTTAGTGTGGGCATCGTTTCTTATTTTTGTATCAAACGTATCGTTAAAAAGTATAAGCTTTCGAAAAGCGGTGGAAGGGACAACAACAATCCTCATTAAAGAAGGAAAAATTCTTGAGGGAAATGTAAAAAAAGAAAAATATACAGTAGATGAGCTCATGGAGCAGCTTCGCAAAAAAGACATCTTTTATGTGGAAGACGTCGCTTTTGCTATGCTCGAAACCAACGGGGAATTAAGCGTGCTGTTAAAAAAAGAAAAGCAAAACGTTACGAGAGAAGATTTATTAATAAAAGGAGAGGCGACACGATTACCTCAAACGATTATCATGGACGGAAATATAATGAAAGAAGCCGTTCATGAGCTAGGATATAGCGTAGCATGGGTTAAAGAGCAGCTCCAAAAGAAAGGTGCTGCAGCCGATAAGGTATTTTTAGGCCAAGCAGATTCAGCAGGTCATTTGTATCTTGATTATTATGAAGACTGAAGCTGAGAGAAAAGTATTTTAGCCCAAGTGAAAAACGAACCATTAATCAACATGTTTGATTAGTGGTTCGTTTTTTGTGATTGTGAACATAGTATTATCTGTTTCGTTCCTTCTAGCAGTTGATTGGAGGGCAAGGCGAAGACTCCTGCGGGGAAAGAAAACGGAACAGATGAGACCCGCAGGAGCGCAAGCGACGAGGAGGCTCAGCGACCGCCCGCGGAAAGCGAAGCCTTGCACGGAAATCAACTGCGGTGTAATAAGCAGTCTAGCTCATGTATCTCATTTGTTCGTCTTTAGGTTGGATTCATTTAGTTATGTTTCAACCTTAGCGTGGATCTACTTCTTGTCCGGATTTTATGTCCATTACTTTAAGGTTATTTTGAGGTGCTTTAATATCTTTACTTGCAGGTGCAGCTTTTTTATTTTCCACCCAGTCTACTAACAAATCAAAAGATTGATGGGCATATGGAAGCAGAGGCTGAAGCTCTTGATTTGGATCCGTTTGTTTATTCCATACTAAGCTGTCAACGTGATTTCCGTTTTTAACGGTATAGAGACGATGAAGATTTGCTTTGCCAGCTTTTTTAACAAGTTTTTCATAGCCTTCCGCGTGAATAGACGGGAAGATAAGTGAATCGAGAGAGCCGGCCATACTGATAAGAGGTACATCGATATCACCCGTATTTTCTACTTTTGCTACATTTTCTTTTACACTTTTTGGACGGGTTTGATAGCGATAATTTTCAAAGATATAATCCCATGAGCGATCACGTAGACCTGCTGAAGTAAAGTTTAAATAGTTGTGCCAGTTTGTTCTTCCTGGAGCAGTTGGATCAAAGTGATCACGGTAAATGTTTAATGTGACCGCCCAGTACACTTGATCATGATAATTCCACAATTTTTCTGATCCTTTCGGAAGACCTGCTTTGTACATTTGTTTCATGGCTTTTTTCTGTTCTTTGCCCGTTCCGTACAGCGCTTCTTCTGCGTTGTTGACAACAGGTGTTAGTGAGCTAATTAAATTTGGCGCTTTTGAACTCCATAATACGCCTTCCCAATCGACGCCTCCATCAAATAAACGAGGCTCTTTTGTTTGTTTTGGATCATCGTGTTCAAGTGCGTATCTGACAACGTATCCACCGTTTGAAATGCCAATTGCATAAGTTGGTACTTTATGATTGTTTCGAATCAAATCGCTTGCAGGGTTTTTTCGATTGGACGGGTTGATTAGCTTATCCGAATAATGAGTAGTTAAGTATTGCTGGGCAGCTTTTGTCAATTGACGATAGCGCATATTCCATTCTGCTACGCTGTCGTCGTCGTTAGCGAGTGCATTTTTTACTTTAGCAAAAGGATCGGTAGGGTCACTTTCTCCTTGCGTTCCTTTATCGGTGGCTGCAAATGCATAGCCTTTTTTAAGAACGTAATCGCTGAATAATAAATCGGTGGACGTTTCGTTGCGCGTGGCAGGAATGCCAGCTACCACAAGTTTTCCGTTCCAGTTATCAGGAACACGGATGACGAACTGAGCGTCTTCAAAAATGCCATTTACTTGCGTTCCTTTGACCTCAGCGGGCTGATTGATTCGATACCAGCCCGATCCATCTTCAGGTTTTCCCCAGTTATAAGGAGTAAGCCCAATATTGCCATAGAGCGTGGCCTGCTGATATTGAGCGGGGTTTTTAGTGGTGAGCCAATTCCCGTTCGCTCCGTCAAAATAGGTTTCTGCCGACTGATCAGCATTTGGGATTACATCTGTGTTGTTAGAAGCTTCAGCAAGAGATCCTGAAGCTGAAAAACAAAGAGTAGCAGAAAAAGTAAGCGCTATCATTTTTCGTTTCACATTTCTTCCTCCTCATAAAAATACTCATACCTTTTAAGTGAATTCCATAAAAAAGAAAAATGTCCTGTTTTAAAATCAGTTTGGAGGAAAGTTTTTTCATTTGTTTCTAAGCTGTTCTTGTCTAACAAACAGGTAAACTGCATCCAATTCTCTAGTTTCTTTTTAAGCTGCTTATATTATAATGAAAAAAGGATTAAAAAAGACAGGGTAAAACAATCGATTAAATAAGTATAAAAGATATGAAGAACGTTTCTATAAAACGTTTATCTTAGAGGGCAAGGGAGTAGGTCTATGAGCAGCTTTAACAGTCAGTTTTTGTATTCCGTTACAATCATTCTATTAGGATACATACTAAAACGAACAAACCTCCTTCAGCAAAAAGACGGGGAAGCTTTAGCCAGAATTATTTTTAATATTACAATGCCTTGCTTAATTATTGTCACATTCAGCAGTATTAAAATTGATGGATCGCTTATCTTACTATTAGTTATTGGGATTGTCTATGGCTTATTGTTAGCTGCGGTAGGGATTTTTGTTTTTCGAAAAGATGAAAGAAAAGTGAAAGGCATGCTGACGATGATGATTCCAGGATTTAATATTGGAATGTTTGCTTATCCACTAGTAGAAGGCATCTGGGGAAAAGAAGGGCTTAAATATTTTGGTATGTTTGATGTCGGAAATGCCTTTGTTATTTTTGTTTTATGCTATGTGATTGGCAGCTACTACTCTGGGGATGATATCGACATTGAATTTAAAAAGATTTTATATAAAGTATTAAAATCAATGCCGCTTCTTACCTATGTAATCATTTGTCTTCTTGCGATTATAGGCATTCATTTACCATCATACGTATTAGACGTTTCAGGCATTATCTCGAAAGCGAATATGCCGCTTTCTCTTTTGCTTTTAGGCGTATACTTAAATTTTTCATTCCAAAAAAGCTATTTGAAAAAAATTATCATGTTTTTAAGCATCCGCTACGTGATTGGACTTGGCGTAGGGATTGCGCTGTTTTTCCTGCTTCCGTTTGAAGATATGTTTCGGTATACAATCTTAGTTTGCTTCATTCTACCGGTAGCGGGCTCAGTTTTACCTTACGCAGTAGAATTCAAATACGATCAAAAATTTGTCGGCACCGTGTCAAATATGACCATTTTGCTAAGTTTTTTGCTGCTGTGGGGAATGACAAACATTTTAATGTAAATAACTGAGGACGCTCGCACTTGTGAGCGTCCTTTTTGATGAAAAAAGGATATTCCCAAATAAACAGAGGTAAGCTAGGAGAAGAGAAAATCCATCATACATACAACCTGACGGGAGGAAAAAAAGTGGAGTCCTTAACTTTTGTTTTATTTGGCGCAACGGGTGATTTAGCAAAAAGAAAAATCTTTCCTGCTCTTTATAATTTATTTACAGACAAAAAGCTCCCTGATGCTATTTCTATTATTGGATCGGGGTACGAGCAGATGTCTCATGAGGATTTTAAAGAGCGTGTAAAGCAATCTGTAAACGATTTTTCGAGACGGAAAATGGAAAGTAATGAGGAAGATTTTTTGTCTCTGTTTCATTATCAAGCAGTAGATGCAAGCAAAACAGAAGATTACAAACAGCTATTAAAGGTTGTGAATGAGCAAGAAACAACTCATGGAAGTAAAGGAAATCGTTTGTTTTATTTGTCCGTAGCACCCGAATATTTCGATGTAATTGCTTTGCATATAAAAAAAAGCGGCTTAGATCAAACCAGCGGCTGGAAGCGTCTAATGATTGAAAAGCCGTTTGGACATGATCTTGTTTCAGCAAGAGAGCTTAATGAGAAGCTAAGCAGTACGTTTAAAGAAGAAGAAATTTATCGAATTGATCATTATTTAGGTAAACCGATGGTGCAAAATTTAGAAGCGCTTGAATTTACGAACCCTGTGCTGCAATCATTGTGGAATAACAAACACATTGCGAACGTACAAATTACGGCAAGTGAAACAGTCGGTGTTGAAAATCGTGCAGGGTATTATGATCATACGGGGGCCATACGCGACATGATTCAAAATCATATGCTGCAGGTTCTCATGATGACAGCTATGCATCTTCCGAAACGAATTTGCTCAGAAAACATTTTAGAAGAAAAGCAAAAAGTAATGCAGTCACTGAGGAAAATTCAAGCGGAAGAAGTAGCTCGCGATGTTGTACGAGGGCAATACGGAAGCGGAGAAATCGATCACAAATCTGTTAGAGGATACAAAGAAGAGCCTGGCGTAGAAGCAGACTCTAAAAATGATACGTTTATGGCAGCACGTTTATGGATCGATAATCCATTTTGGAAAGGCGTTCCTTTTTATATTCGAACGGGCAAACGAATGAAAGAAAAATCAACTCGTATCGTCGTAGAGTTTAAAGATTCTTTAAAAGGTCTGTATGAAACTCCTTATGACAAAGTAGCACCAAACTTATTTATTATTGAAATTAGTCCAAGTGAAAACGTCGCTTTGCAGCTTAACAGCAAAAATCCATTAAAAAATGGTGTTATTGAGCCGGTTCGTATTACGTTTTCACGAGAAGAAGAAAGTGTGCCAGAAGCATATGAACGAATTATTTACGACGCATTAATTGGCGACTCCACATTTTTTGCCCATTGGAAAGAAGTAGAGCTGTCTTGGCAATGGGTGCAGCCTGTATTAGATGCATTTGAAGCTGACATGCTGCCTCTTTATGAATATCCATCCGGCTCACAAGGTCCTGAAGAAGCGCAAAAATTAGTTGCACAAGAAGGCTTTAAATGGTGGCTCGATGACGATGAACATGGAGAAGCACCTGGAGTGTTTTTACCGATTTAATAAAGACATCTCTTTCAGGGGTGTCTTTTTCATACTTTGTATATTCTGAATTTTCTTGAGGCTCTTATGTTCCCTGCGTATAATCAAAAGAGTAGATGCATGAAGTATTGTGTAGAGATTAATATAAAAAGACGCAGGGGGATTTTTGATGAAAACGTTAAAAATAGCGAACATACCAGGAGATGGAGTAGGAAAAGAAGTTGTGCCGGAGGCGGTTAGAGTCCTTCGTACGATTGCAGATCTTCACGGGGGATTAAAATTTGAATTTACAGAATTTCCTTGGAGCTGTGATTATTATTTGAAGTACGGACATATGATGCCGGAAGATGGGCTAAAGCAGCTTCAAGACTTTGACGGAATTTTTTTAGGAGCCGTAGGAAATTTAAATCTTGTGCCAGATCACGTTTCGCTATGGGGTCTGCTCATTAAGATTCGTCGAGAATTTCAGCAGGTAATTAATATTCGTCCAGCCAAGAGGTTAAAAGGCATCGCATCTCCACTAACGAACCCAAAAGATTTTGATTTAATTGTTGTTCGTGAAAATAGTGAAGGAGAATACAGTGAAGTAGGAGGCCGGATTTATCAAGGAGAAGATCAAATTTCTATTCAAAATGCGGTTTTTTCTCGAAAAGGAACAGAACGAGCGATGCGCTACGCATTTGAATTAGCTTCTAAAAGAAAAGCGAAAGTTACAAGCGCAACGAAGTCAAATGGAATTGTTCATTCCATGCCGTTTTGGGACGAAGTGTTTCAAGATGTTGCAAAGAGTTATCCTCATATTGAAACAGACTCACAGCACATCGATGCGCTGGCTGCTTTTTTCGTTACAAATCCAAGTCGTTTTGATGTAATTGTGGCAAGTAATTTATTTGGAGATATTTTAACAGATATCGGAGCTGCTATTATGGGGAGTATTGGCGTTGCTCCTGCTGCAAATATTAATGTGAACGGAAAATATCCTTCGATGTTTGAACCGGTGCACGGGTCTGCTCCTGATATTGTCGGAAAAGGCATTGCAAACCCAATCGGACAGATTTGGACGGCTAAAATGATGTTGGATCATTTCGGTGAACAAGAATTAGGCAGTCATTTGTTAGAGGTTATTGAACAAGTGACGGAATCGGGCATCATTACACCAGATGTGGGAGGCAGCGCAACTACTAGTGAAGTAACGGATCAAATTATTTCTCATTTAAAGAAGTGAAGGTTCTAAAAGAGGCTAGGACAAAAGAATATTAGACGAAGTGAAAAACGAACCATTGATCAAAGTGTTTGATTCATGGTTTGTTTTTTTTGTGGTAAACGCAGGTTTCGTGTGTGTAGGGCTTTCTAGCAGTTGATCGAAGGGCAAGACGAAGACTCCTGCGCGAAAAGCGAATTCTTGCATGGAAATCAAAATCGATAAATACATGTTGACACTTACATATATGACCCCTATAATAGTTTGAGTTGAGATAATTCGTATACATATTATTTCTAGACTATGATTTAGTTTGTTTTAATAAATAGATACGAATAAACAAATAAAAGGAGGAAAATCATGCAGAAATCGAAATTATGGACAAAAGATTTTTTAGCGGTCTCATTGACCAGCTTTTTTGTTTTTGTCATTTTTTATATGTTAACTGTCACATTGCCGCTGTTTGCAACAGATGAACTTCATGCAAGTAAACAAAGCCTAGGGTTAATTGTGACAATTTTTTTAGTGTCCGGTATTGTGTTCAGACCGCTAGCCGGTAAGTGGATGACAACATTAGGACAAAAGAAAGTGCTATTGATAGGTGTCTTTATCTTTTTAATTGGTTCTATTTTATATATGAATATTCACTCATTATCTGCGCTGCTGCTGCTGCGTGTGCTTCATGGTATTGGTTTTGGAATGAGCACAACTGCTACAGGAGCAATCGTTGCAAATGTAATCCCAGAACAGAGAAAAGGCGAAGGGATGGGGTACTATGCGACGTTCATGAACTTAGCGATGGTAGTAGGTCCGTTTGTAGGCTTAACGTTAACAAATACTTTGAGTCATACAGCGGTTTTTACCGTTGCGGTTGTATCTTCTGTTTTAGCAGTATTATGCAGTCTAGTACTTCGTGTACCTGAGGTGCAAGCTTCTTCTGCAACAAATGAAATACAGCCAGCTAAAGGTCTTGCGGCGTTTTTTGAATACCGTTCGCTGCCTATTTCTGTTGCTGGCCTTGTGGTAGCTTTTTCATATGCAAGTGTTATTTCGTTTGTGTCTATTTATGCAAAAGAAATGGGCTTTACGCAAGCTTCAAGCTTTTTCTTTGTTGTATACGCGGTGTGCTTATTAGCTTCTAGACCTTTTACTGGAAAATGGTTTGATCAATACGGAGAAAACAGCGTGGTATATCCGTCCATTTTATCTTTAGCCATCGGTATCTTTTTACTTAGCCAAGCGACGACAAGCTGGTTGTTTTTATTAGCTGGAGCATTGATTGGATTAGGCTTTGGAACGATTACATCAAGTTTTCAATCCATTGCTGTAAAAAAAGCTTCTCCTCATCGCCGAGGTGTCGCCACAGCTACGTTTTTTGTGTTTTTTGACTCTGGAATGGGTTTAGGGTCCTTTTTATTAGGCATTTTATCCACAACAGCCGGGTATAAAGGAATGTATGTATTCTGTTCTGTTGTTGCTCTTTTAGCTATAGCAGTATACCTTGTATTGCACGGCCGAAAAAGCCAGAAACAGCGCATTATTTCTCAAAATGAATCATTAGGAAAATAACATAAATAAAAAAAGGCGTGCTCAAGGGGAGCATGCCTTTTTTATTTATAGAGCTCTAAAGAAAACGGCTGTGAGCATATCGATATAGAAGCCCTTCTGATTTCTTTAGAGATTTCTTTTATTCCACTTCTTCTTTTGTAATCCACTCACTGGACCATGTCTGAATTTCCTGAATTACCGGCGCTAGTGCTAATCCTTTGTTGGATAATGAATACTCGATTCGAACTGGAGTTTCCGGAATAACCGTACGAATGACGATTCCTTCATGCTCTAGTTCTTTTAAGCGCTCGGATAAGAGCCTTCCGCTTACTGGAAGTGCTTCTTGCATTTGAGAAAACCGCTGTGATCCGGAAAGCAGCTGAAAAATGATCAAACTCGTCCAACGTTTCGTTAGTATAGTAACAGCCTTTTCAAAACGCGGGCAGAGTGCTAAACCGTCCATGTTATTACCTCCATTCTCTTCCTATATTATAAAACAAAGTCAGCATTTTATCTAGTGTTGTGTAATTTAATTACTTAAAGAATATAAATTACTTTACGTTTTTACGTTTTGATTATATAATTTATATAATTAAGGAAGTTAATTACTAAAAGTAACAAATAGAGCATAAAAGCTTTACAAGATAAATTTATCGTCATATAATACTTTAAGCAAGTAAAGTTACTTACTTTTAGTAAGCTGATACATCAATTAAAAAAGATAAATGTAGTGAAGTGCTAGAAAAAATAGTTGTTCATGTGAGAGATTGAGCAAAATGTGAAAATAGTAGATAAGTGAAAGACACATCAGAGGAGGAAATGACTGTGATTAACGAAAAAGTTGTTTCAATTTTAAAAGATAAAATTAACGTAGTAAAAAATGATGATCATTTTATTTATATAGTAGGACCTATCACGCTTCCTGTGAATCTAGATGGTGAGACACAAGTATTTAGTTGGTATTCATGGCTGCGTTCTGATAATGTAAAAGAAGGATCTTTAAGTACGGAAGAGCTTATTGAAAAAATGCAAGGAGCTAATTTAGCTGACATGCAGCAATCGAGTGTTCTTGTGTACGGAGATTTTCAAGAATCGCATGAGGCACTCATTCGTATGCACAGTATCTGCCATACGGGAGATATATTCGGAAGCAAACGCTGCGACTGCGGTTTTCAATTAAAACAATCGATGAAAATGATCGTCGAAAATGGAAGCGGAGCGCTATTTTATTTAGCAAATCATGAAGGACGCGGTATTGGCCTATTCAGCAAAGCAATGGCATACGTTCTTCAAGAAAACGGATTTGATACGGTAGAAGCGAATGAAGGGTTAGGATTTGAAGATGATACTCGCAGCTATAGTGATGCCATCAGCGTGTTAAAAGTGCTGCGCCAAAAACCGGTTACGCTGATTACCAATAATCCGAAAAAGCTAATCGCGCTTGAGAAAAACGGCGCACTTTTATCAGGGCGCGTTCCACTTTGGGGAGATGTATCTCAGTTTAATGAAAAGTATTTAGATACTAAAGTTAAACGTTCAGGACACTTAAAAGAGGAGGTTCTTCTTTGATCAATCACGAATTTTATATGAATATAGCTTTACAAAACGCAAAAGCAACAAAAGGACAAACAGAGCCAAATCCGCTTGTAGGATCGGTCATTGTAAACGATAATCGAATCGTTGGAATTGGGACGCATTTAAAAGCTGGCGAACCGCACGCTGAAATTCACGCGCTGCGAATGGCTGGCGAACAAGCAAAAGGGGCAACTGCTTACGTAACGCTAGAGCCTTGTTCACACCACGGACGTACAGGCCCTTGTGCTGAAGCGCTAGTTGAAGCCGGTGTAAAAAAAGTGATCATAGCAACTTTAGACCCCAATCCTTTAGTAGCAGGTAATGGAGTTAAAATTTTAGAAAACGCAGGCATTGAGGTCATAACAGGTGTATGTGAAGAAGAGTCACGTCAAATGAATGAGGTCTTCAATAAGTATATTGTAACGAAGAAGCCGTTTGTTTCATTAAAGTCAGCGATTACGTTAGACGGTAAAATAGCAACTGCTTCTTCTCACAGCAAGTGGATTACGTCTGAGGAAGCTCGTTTGGATGTACATCAGCTGCGTCATGAAACAGCGGGTATCTTAGTAGGGGTGAATACGGTCATTAAGGACAACCCAGAGCTGACAACTCGCATTGAAGGCGGCCGCAGTCCAATTCGTATTGTGATGGATTCAAAGCTGCGCATGCCGCTTGAATCTAAGCTAGCAACGGATTCTTTAGCTCCAACGTGGGTATTTGCAAGTCAGGGCTATTCAAAAGAAAAAAAAGAACAGCTCGAAAAGCAAGGCGTCGAAGTATTTGTTACAAGCGGTGAGGATAAAGTAAATCTTGAAGACATGCTTTCTATACTAGGTGAGAAATTTGTGTCGTCTCTTTTAATTGAAGGAGGGGGCGAAGTGAATGCCGCATTCGTGGAAAATCGTTTAATTGATAAATTGGTGCTGTATATGGCTCCAAAGCTTTCAGGAGGAAAAGAAGCTCCTACTTTCCTAGAAGGAAAAGGCGTAGAGAAAATGTGGGACGCAGTGGACGTGGAGCGTCTTTCTGTGACGTCAATCGGCAAAGACTTTAAATTTGTTGGATATCCTGTTTATAAATAAAAATGTGAATGAGAATGGAACAAAAATATGTTAGTTGAAGGAAGATCCGAACGATTTATCGTTCGGATTTTTTGCTGTTATGGTGAACAGAGGTTTCATGGATGCAGATGCTTTTAGCGGTTGATTGGAGGGCGAAGCGAAGTCTTGCACGAAAATCAACGGCGGTGTGACAAGTAGTCCAGATTATTTATCCTATTTGTTCGTCTTTAGATTGGATTGATGTAGTTATGTCTCAATCACGTTTTTTTTATGGGATTTTTTAGAGAAGAGGAATCATACACTATTTTACTCTTATAGATTAATTTGCTATTATAGGGAATGGTCAATTTCGAAACATCGTATAAATTTTTAACGTGTTTACAGTTGACTATCTAAATAAAAGCACTATATGTTTATAGAGAGAATATATTATGTGAAAGTAAGGGTGAGAAAAGAGATGAGAGAGTATAGAATTGGGAGTGTTATGAGAGACCTTCGCAAAATGGCAGGGTTGACACAACAAGAATTATCAAGAGACATTTGTACACAAGCGCAAATCAGCAAAATTGAAAACGGTGAAGAATATCCATCAAGCATTACCCTCTATAAAATTTCTAAGCGCCTTGGCGTAGATGTTAACTACTTTTTTGATAGTGTAGAATCACCTCGACTTGATTACGTAGATGCGGTTCAATCGTTAATTCGTCAATATATTCGTCAGAGAGATTATGATGCTATTCATAATATCATTGTAAAAGAAAAAGAAAGTCCTCTGTTTCAAAACCCGCTGAACAAGCAATTTTTAATGTGGCACGAAGGGATTTGCGTGTATTACATTCATCACAACAAAGAAGATGCGCTGTCTAAAATGTACCAAGCGATCGAGCTTACTAAGCAATCGGCAACGTTTTATAAAGAAAGAGAAATTGAAATTTTAAATAGCATTGGGATTATTCTTTATGAAGAGAAAGAGTATGAACAGGCTCTAGATACATATCAAACAGCACTCAAAAGCTTAAATGAGCTGCCCCAAACAAAAGACGAAAATATAAAAATTAGAATTTTAAATGCACTTGCCAAAACGCTTGGAGATATGAGTAACTATGATGAATCATTAATATATAGCAATCGAGGAATCGATTTGTGCATTAGTAACGAATCAATGTATTTATTTGGAGAACTTCATTACCAAGCAGGAGAGAGCTTAATTAAATTAGGTAAAATTGAACAAGGTAAAGAATATATGGAAAAGTCTATGACCATTTTCACCCTGCAACGAAATGAGCGATTCGTCAAGCTAGTAGAAAAAGAACTTGAAGCTCTATTTGTTTAAAATATTCCTATCATTATAATTTTTGAGAAATTTCTATCAAAATGGAGAAAATCCATGGTTTTAAGGCGATAAATGCTGATAGAAAGGAATTCATCTACTTTTATCCTGTGATACACTAGAGTCAAATCAAAGAAAGAGGAGGAAATAATTATGAAAAAAGTATTAGTCGGTATGGCATTAGCATTTACATTAGTAGCAGGTGTTGCTTCAGTTGGAACAAGCGTAGCAACAGGAGATTTTTCAACATTAGGTCTTCCTAGCCAACATTAATAAGAAAAAGCCGTGCTAAGAAGCACGGCTTTTTCTTATTGTGTTTTACTTGACTGATCTTTGTTGCGTTTGTTTCCTTTTGAATTATCCCCGCTTGAAATTTCTTCACCCATTTCAACAAGATGGTGCTGCGTTTTTGGGTTACTTTGATTAGCGCTTCCTTTGTTATTCTTTTTAGTCATCTTCATTCTCCTTTAAAACGATGGCAATGCATCGAGATTATTTGTTTTGTCATGGTCAGGAATGCTGCGAATATACGTACCGCCGTCTTTCCCTACAAAGGTACTCACATGCTCAACGTCCCCGGCTTCTACTTTCTTTAACGCTTCTTCATAGGTTAAAACGTCTCCTGAAGCCGTTTGGAATTCTAAGAGGTCGCCGTCTGCATTTTTACGTACTGCAACGAAACGTTCTTTCATACAAATAAACACCTTCCTTTACATCTATATGGTTGCTGAAATAGTCGTTTTTATTCATTATAAAAAGTGATAAGGTAAAGAAAAGAGTGCAAAGGGGATAAAAAATGACAACATTTAATTGGCATGATCAAGCTCAAGACGAATGGAATCAAAAAGTCTCATTTTGGAATAGCCGAAGTGAAGAGATGTGGAAAAACGGAAGTCGGAAAACAGTGATTCCATTTATTCAAAAACATCTTAAATCAGGTGGTATAGTGGCAGACGTGGGCTGCGGTGATGGGTTTGGAACGTCTCTTCTAGCTGCTTCTGGATATAAAGCAGTCGGTCTTGATTTATCGGAAGAAATGATTCAAAAAGCATCCCAGCTGCATAAAAGTGAAAATTTGTCGTTCGCTCAAGCTGATATTATGCAGCTTCCGCTGTCTTCTGAATCAGTAGAAGGGGTTATGGTAATCAACGCCCTAGAATGGACGGAGCACCCGCGATTAGCTTTGAAGGAATTGCACCGAGTTGTAAAAACAGGAGGATATGCATGTGTAGGTATTCTTGGACCAACTGCTCAGCCTCGTACCAATAGTTTTCAAAGACTATATGGTGAAGACGTTATTTGCAATACGATGATGCCGTGGGAGTTTGAACAGCTTGCAAAAGAAAATGGATGGGAAGTAATCGATGGCGAAGGTGTATATAAGCGAAATGTTCCAGATAAGCTGATTGGACAGCTCCCAAATGAATTAAAGCAAGCCTTAACGTTTCTATGGCTATTTATGCTTAAGAAACAATAAAATCAGCACACCTCTCCTTATATGTAGCTGTACAAAGGGTACACTACAAACTGGAGGTGAGTGACATGAGTAAAATTAAAAAAGACCGCTCAAAATCAGAGCTGGGTTCACCAAATGTAGAAGGACAAGGGACGACCACTTCTGAACAAGGTGTTCAAAGCAGTTCAGCTAACAAAAAGCAGAAGCGTTCATAACAAAAATAAAACGAACTTGCAGGGAGAACAACGAGCTCTCTGCAAGTTCGTTTTATTTTTGGTGTCAGCTTTATAAATAAGAAGGTGTTGTGTGCAAGAATATAGATAGCTTATAATAAAATTTGAGCCAATAATTGTAATTTTCTACAAGCTTGGTTTACAGTCGATGTAAAGTGGAGGTGTAATAAATGGTAAATAAAAGATGTTTACCGGATACTGCAGCGTCTCATGCAAAGCCTGATATTAGAAAGGCGATACTTTGCATGGGGTGGACGGTTTAGTAATAGAACATCGCCTAACCGCGCATATCTCATTTCTAATATATACGGCTTTGCCCCTTATTGTATAAGCAAAACCACATAAGGAGCTGGCAGAAATGACGTATGTAAAAGCAACAAATATTTTACCTGAAGAGCTGATTAGTGAAATTCAAAAATACATTCAAGGAGAAACCATTTATATTCCAAAGCCGCAGAAGGCAAAAAGAAAATGGGGAACTTGCTCTGGTGGAAGAAAGTTGATTGACGAGCGAAACGAACGGATTAGGAATTTGTTTGAAAAAGGAACTTCAATTGAGGAACTAGCCCGTGAATACTTTTTATCAACCGAAACCATCAAAAAAATTGTATATAAAAAGCAACGGTAGAAATCAAGCGCTGGCAACTGAATGCCCGCGCTTTTTTAGGTATAGTTTATTTCTGATTTATTTTTTACATTTCGTAAAAGGAATCCGTACTGTAAAGTAAAAAGTAGCTGATTAAATGAAGAAGGAGTGAAGAACGTGGAAGCGTTTATAAGAAATGATCAATATAATTTTATCAAAAGCCAAACGCAAATCCTTATCAATGGGCATAGAACAGTAAACAATTCCGATGTGCTGCAGGCTTTAAAAGCTCTTGCAAAAGAAAAAGTATTAAATGTGTTTGATGTGCTTAGCGAGGAACAAGAAGAAGTGCTGCTGTCAGTTGCTGAAGTTAGAAATAAAGAGCAAGCAGAGGTGTTTTTAGAAACGATAAAGCCTTACGTGATTCCATTTAAATCTTTTACGGAAGCTGGCGTGAAAAAGTTATTTCCAAAAGTGAAAAAGTTAAAAGTTCCGTCTGCTGACAGCATTGATCTAACGAGCATTTCCTATGTCAGCTGGATCGATAAAGGCTCAAACAGAAAGTTTATCGTAGCGCAGGATCCGGATACCCAGAAGTTAAAAGGTATTCAAGGAACGTTTAAACCTATCAATCAGAAGGGAATATGCACGCTTTGCCACAGCTACGAGGAAGTCGGTATGTTCACTGCTGAAATCAAAGGAACTGTTCAAGGGACATTTACACAACGAGGAAATTATATTTGTCAAGATAGCGAAGCATGCAATCAAAATTTGCTTACCTTAGAGCGGCTTCATGATTTTATGTTAAGGCTTAGTAAATAACATGCGCCTAATAAGAAGAATACAAAAAGAGAAGGTTCAGCCTCTATACTTTTGGTGAGACTGAGCCTTCTTTGTCTATCTGTTTTTCTCGATTGGATTGTCACGATAGCTAATCCAATCGCTCCAGCTGCCGGCATATAATTTTACATTTGGAAAACCTGCTGATTTTAAAGCTAAAACGTTAGGGCAAGCAGATACACCCGATCCGCAGTATACAATGATTTCAGCGTGAGAATCAATAGCTGAAAACATTTCCTTCCACTCTTTATCTGTTTTCCATAAACCTTCTAAAGTTAACACATCTTGCCAGAAAGAATGAATGGCGCCTGGGATATGTCCTGCTACAGGATCAATGGGTTCCTCTAATCCGAGATATCTCTTTTTTTCACGAGAGTCGATAAGAACAACATTAGGGTTATGAAGATTCTCTTTTACATATTCAACTCCTGCAAGTCCCCAATCTTGTTGCACGAAAGGTACAAACGTTTGAGGAGAACCTTCTGGTACGTTCTTCGTTGTTTCATATCCCGATTGCTTCCAGTTATTAAAACCTCCATTTAAAATTTGTACGTCTTCAATTCCTATATATCGCAGTAGCCACCATGCTCTTGAAGCCATCATTCCGTTTTGTTCATCATAAACGACGACTTTTGAATCAGCATTAATTCCTAAATTGCCCAGCTTCTGAGCTAGCTTTTGAACGTCAGGCAGCGGGTGTCTTCCTCCGTGCAAAGTAGCCACAGAAGACAGATCTTTTTCTAAATCCAAATAATGAGCATCCGGGAGGTGCTCATTTTGATAAGCGCTTGCGCCTGCCTCAGAATTCCCAAGGGTAAATCGGCAGTCAAGCAACACAATGGAGTGTTGGGGTTGCTGTAATGCAGTATGTAAGTCAGCTGGTGAAATAATAGTATTCATAACATTCACATCCTTTTACCAAAATTCTAGTTGAAATAACTAAAAATGAAAAGCGTTATATATAAATTACGGCAAAGCCATTTTGTTTTCCTTCAATTATTCCCCATAGAATAATTGACCATTTTAACGCTTATCTGATGCAGAGCGAAATGCTCCTGTGCTACAGTTATAATAAGAGTTACATAGTGTAAGTCAAATGCTCAGCGTAATGTCATACCTACTATTGATGAGAAGGAGAGAGAAAGATGCAAACAAATGAAAAAAAAGAATTTAAACTGATCGCACTAGATATGGATGGAACGCTACTGAACAATCAGCAAGAAATTTCTACAGAAAATCGTCAGGCCATTGCTAAAGCCCAAGAACAAGGTGTTCATGTGGTGCTCAGCACGGGGCGATCTCTTTTAACATGCCGTGAATATGCGCAGTCTCTACAGCTATCTTCTTACCTTATTACAGTGAACGGAAGTGAAATTTGGGATGAATCTGGAGAGCTTGTAGAACGAAAGTTAATTGATGCTTCTTCTATCGAGAAGATGTGGAATTTAACGCAAGAGCATAAGCTTAACTTTTGGGCTGTGACTACGGATAAAGTGTGGAGAGACGAATTTCCAGAAGATATTTCCTCACAGGAATGGCTGAAGTTTGGCTACGATATTCCAGATGATGCTTTACGAGAAGAAGTGCTGAAACAAATAGCAGGCATTTCAGATTTTGAAATTAGCAACTCTAGTTTAACGAATCTAGAAATTAATGCACTTGGTATCAATAAAGCAAAAGGGATTATGACCGTATGTGAACGTTTGGGCATTTCAATGGATGAAGTCATTGCTATGGGAGACAGCTTAAACGATATGGCTATGATTGAAGCGGCAGGATGTGGAATTGCCATGGGAAATGCTCAGGAAGCTGTAAAAGAAGCAGCGGACTGGGTGACAGATACAAATGTCAATAACGGAGTAGCGAAGGCTATCAGCCACTGGGTGCTGAAATAACAGCAGCTCTACATGTTGCACCACTTAACTGCTTCCCGCATAAACTGATACTGGATGCCTCCCTTAGAGTTCGTCTTATACGTATATATAAGGAGAAGCCATCTAGTTAAGGAGTGGGGAGTATGAGTGATTTATCATTAGACAAGCTGTTACAAAAAGCAGAAAATAAGTTGCAAGATGTACATGAAATAGTGCAAGAAAAAGCGTACGATCTCATTGGGCAAGCATATAAAGAAAGCATATTTGTTAGTATCACTGAAGGATTTAGATCGATAGAGCATCAGCACAGACTATATTCACAAGGCCGAACAACACCAGGAAGTATTGTGACTAATGCCAAAGGCGGCTATTCTTATCATAACTATGGACTAGCTTTTGACATTGCGCTGCTTGATAACGACGGAAAAGTTGACTGGACCATTGATCGAAGATGGAACAAAGCGGGAGAGATAGGAAAAAGGATTGGGTTGGAATGGGGAGGAGATTGGACAAGCTTAAAAGATTACCCTCATTTTCAATATACATTCGGTTTATCTTTGTCGGAGCTTCGAAGTGGAAAAGTACCTAAAACACAGACGCCAAAGGCTTCAAGCATGTTAATTAAATACGGAGATCGAGGAAATCACGTACAGTTAATTCAGCGTATGCTTATTCACTTAGGTTATTCTCTTTTTGGAGGCGCAGACGGTATATTCGGGTCTTCCACTTTCAAAGCGGTAAAAGATTTTCAACAAGCACTTTATCTGCAGGTAGATGGAATAGTTGGACCGAAGACACTCGAAAGACTCTACAATAATTTTAATAAAACTATGTTCTAAATAACCACAAAAAACCGATAACGAGAAAAGGAAGAAAAGAGATGGATGGAAATCGTCTCCTTTCTTCCTTTTCTGTAGTTATAGTAGAAAAACTGAAATTTATAAAGAAATAAAAAAGATTTTCTAAGCGTAAGAAACGTTCACGTGATCTAACTGGATAACATTGCTCAACAACACGATATCTTTATATATTTCACTTTTTACAGAGGCGTTTGAACAGTTTTGATAGTCTTTCAACAAGCGGCCAAGTTCTTTAATAAATAACAACGTCTCTTGTTCATTAATCATAGTCAAAACTCCTTGTTTAGAAATGAATCCAGGTCATTATATAGGAATTCTATCATATCTATACGCACCTGTTGACAAAAAAAGTTCGTCAATTTTTTTGTGTGAAGAAGAAATTTAGGGATATGTGGAATACGTTCAACTCTCTCATTTTATCTATATGCAGCTTGTCTAAAAATATGAGAGTAGTTATAGTAATATTTACTCCTAATCATGCAACTTAAAACCTATTTTAGAGGTTATCCGTAAATTCCCTCTATTGTAGAGCGATGGAACAAAAAAAGAATGCCTCTTTTTGTATCTTTAGTATGATAACGTTTTGAAGAAATAAGACATATTTTTGAGTTTTAAGATGGATTTGGATTAGATCTTTTGACACGCTCTTTTTGTAGGAGAGGCATATTCACTTTCTATCAAGGGAAATCGTAAAGCGCCAAAGAGTTTCTAAATCAGAAACTCTTTGGCGCTTAATTTTTTGGATAGGGGATGTGCAAAAGTTCTGGGACGGTCACAAAATGATATCCTTCTTGCTTAAGTCTAGGAATGATGGTATCCAGTGACTTTGCGGTGTTGGAAAGGTCCATGGTCCAATGGCCGCCGTCGTGCATCAAAACAATTGTTCCGGCGTGCATGTTCTTAAATACATTATTGGTAATTTCCGTTTCCGGGATTTGCTTCCAGTCCAATGAGTCAGAAGACCAGTTAATCGCATAGACATTTTCATTTGGCAGCTCGTTGATCATTTCTTGTGTTAAATTTCCATACGGAGGACGAAACAGCTGCGTTTCAAAACCGGTAATGTTTTTAATAATAGCCTGAGTTTTGGCAATTTCCCAGTGAAACTTTTCAGTAGATTCTTTTAGTAAATTGGGGTGCCAATAGGTATGAATCCCAACGGCATGACCTTCAGCTACCATTCTTTTCACCAGCTCAGGATGTTCGTGAGCTTTTGCCCCGATAAGAAAAAAGGTTGCTTTAATACCATGCTTTTTCAACTGATCCAATACATGTGGAGTAAAGCGAGGATCCGGTCCATCATCAAATGTTAGGGCGGTTTGCTTTAGTTGGTTATTACCTTGATAAAGCAAACGGTCACGCACTTCTACATTTTTTACTTGTTCCGCTTTACATAGTGCAGCAAGGGCTCCATTAAATAAGAAGCACAGTGTGAAAAGCAGTATGCTAATTCTTCGTATCATGTACATGCACGCTCCTTTCTAGGGCAAAGTATAACGTTATGATACCCGATTAAAAATTTTGTATGAAGCTGAATTTCCCTTTTGTGTCAAAACGTATGATATGCATGAAACAGCGCACTATAATAAACAGTTACTATTAGGTGAAGAAAGGAAAAAGCAGATGAAAAAAATAATGATTGCCGTAGCATTGATTTTTTCGCTAAGTTTATCTCCCTTAGCTGAATATATTTCCTATCACGATGACTATAACGTAAGTGCAAGGTCGTACCGGTCAGGGAAGCGGTCGTTTAATAGACAGCCAAGTGTTAGGCAAAATGAGCCGAGGTCTAATTTTTCAAACCGCAGAAATGGAACTGTAAATCGAGGGGTTACCCGTTCAAAACGAGGAGGGTTCGCTCGTGGACTGCTTTATGGCGGTCTGGCAGGGATGTTATTTGGCGGTTTGCTTGGTCATATGGGTGCACTGGGCGGGATTTTTGGGTTGTTAATTAACATTTTAGCTATTGTGCTTATAATTAATTTAATTCTGCGTTTATTCCGCCCTTCTCGTCGCGACAATAATTGGAGGTAGACCGTAATTGCTGTCATAAACTAATAAGAAAGCTCCATATAAATAAGAAAACGCTTTCTATAGTTAATCGAAAGGATGAAACGTATGTCAGCAAACAGACAGCGCAGCAAATACCTGGCGTTTTGCACAGAATGCGGTCTCCCAAACAGGTTAACATTGTTTCTTCTAAGACAGTACGTTGCGACAGACGAATATAGCGGATTTTACTGTGGGAATTGCGGAATTCGAAACGAATTTCCAGATTCGGTGATTGAATATATTAAAGAACTTTAAAAAAACTGAGACAAAAAAATCCGAACGCGTTTGATTCTTGATGGAGAATCAAACGCGTTCGGATTTTTTCATTGGTAGGGTGAAGACTTCTGGGGGAAAAGCGGAAGAGGTGAGACCCTGCAGGAGCAGCAGCGGCGAGGAGGCTCATCGGCCGCCCGCGGAAAGCAACGTCTTGTACGGAAATCAACAGTGGTGAAACAAGCGATCCATACTAGACCATTTATCTCGTTTGTTTGTCTGTAGATCGATTTTGTTATGTCTAAATCCCTTTATTTATTTGATAAAACTATGTTCTAAATGCAAATTAAAAAGAAAAACATAGCTGTGCACAAAGATAACTAAATACTTTTTTTCTTAAGGATAATCAATAAATTCCTCCCTTCAGGCTTGCTGATTAAGGGCAGTGTAAAACGATTTGTAAGAAGAGTAGGTATAATGAATAATTGTAAGACCTAACTAACATTTTTGATTGCAGAAAATCGATTGAACCATACTTTAGAAGGAAGCATATACTACATTAAAATTTTAGAAAACGGAGGAATTGACTAATGCCTGTTTCCGTCATTTTCAACCAAATAAATGTGGTAAGTATGGTTTCCAATTCAGTAATTGCTTCGGGTCAAAATAGCCAGCCAGATTGGAATTCCCAAGGTAAATTTAACTTAGGAAACGGATTTTCTGTAAATTCAGCTATACTGGGCAGTACGAATATCATTAATGATCAAGATGTTTGTGACATTCCAATTACCCAGCCGGAAAATATTAATCCTCAGCCAGTTTCTCAATTCTAGGGAAAAAGAAGATGAAAGAAGTTGAAAAAGTTGATTATAAAATTTACTAATCTTAATGTTACGTATATTTCTACTAATTCTGGTATTTTCACAGGGGAAAATACTCAATCAGATTGGCAAGTAAATTGGAAAAGTAATACAGGTTTTGGTGAAATAATCGGCTATAATAACTTTGCCTCTCAAATTGTAAATATCATTAACGATAATGACGTCGTTGATTCCTATTTTTCTGAAAATATAGATGTCAACAACGCCCCTGTTACACAAAGTTAAATGAGGAAAAACGGGTTCTGCAAATACCCGGTTAAGCACTCTATTAATTATTCTGTCAGAGTGGCGAGAATAGATTAGTAATAGAGTTAAACCATCTTTTATACAGATGGTTTTTTGCTAGCTTATTTTAGGATGTAATCGCAGCTATTAACATAGACTAAAAGGTAATGACAGGAATACTTTTATCGTAAATGGAGTAAGTATCATAGAAAAGACGTAAAAGCTCAAATGATTAAAGAGACGTTCAATTTGAGGTAAACAGATAAGAGTTTAGACATAAGATAATGTATTTTCAGTTTTATATTGAATGTGATGAAGCAAACTTCTGTCTGTGAGGTGTTGTCTATGGCTAATATTCACTATCATTCGATTAAAGTAAATAAAATTCAAAATAGTTCAGGCCTATTTTACGGCGTTAATATTCAATATAAGTGGAATCATAAAAGTCGAATTTCTAATGGTTTCGGAAAAGTAGTTGGTGATTCTAATAAAATTTTAAATAATACCACCATTGCAAAAATCCCTAAAAAGAATGATGAATAAAAACGTAGAGTCAATCCTCCTTTCTGACCTGTTCAAAAGAATCATTTATATCATCTTCACCAAGAACAAGATGTGTGTTATAGGATAGCTGATTATCATCTCCCAAAATTGTTCCAAAACCTGAATTACTGCTGCTGATCGTAGTTTCCCAATTTTGTTGCACATTCTTCCCTATAAAAACTCCTGCGTTGTTTTTAACCGCATTTACGGTGAGATCATCAAAAACGATCTGAGGAGAACGAAGATGTATTTTCATAATTCCTCCCGATACATATGAGACATTAATAGAAGTCATCTAATACACTATTATATGTTGTAGATGGGCTAAAAGTGTTAAATCAAATAAGGGGTCAAACTCTATGGATGAAAAGGTGCTGAATATACTCCAAAACATTGAAAAAAGGCTTACAGATTTAGAAAAAAACATGAATGAACTTTCAAAAAAAACGGTCCATTCTTTTCATTTAGATATAAAGAACGTTCAAACACTAAACTTGGACGAACTGTCTTATTATTTAGAGCACATTGATGTAAAAGAACTTAGTGGAACGTTGAATATTGGTAATACTTTTCCTTCGCAAACGAATCAATATCAAGCGCCAGGAAAGAAAGGTAAAAAAATAACAAATGACTCTGATGTCAATCGAAAATCGGATAGTCAGAATAATAAAGCAAAAAATAAAGAAAAGGGTCCTTCTGAAATATCAGTTAAAATTAATGAAAGAAGTGTCCCTTATACACTAACCCATATGGAAGAAATGAGGGAACCTGATCAAGCTCTAGAATCAACTTTTAGCATAGGTGACATCCACATTGGCACAATTGAAGATGCTTCAGCTGTGAA
>NZ_JBYSWQ010000006.1:0-22508 GCF_058781295.1 Priestia sp. FW507-14D1A | reverse complement strand
AGCCTGATCAAGCTCTAGAATCAACTTTTAGCATAGGTGACATCCACATTGGCACAATTGAAGATGCTTCAGCTGTGAATTTTGGTAATAACTTTCCGACAAACTTCAGAAGTCATAAAAAAGTGAGTCAAGGATTTGGCAATATTTTAGGCAATCAAAATGACATTCATGACATCTTATCCTCTTTGGAAGAAAAAGATATATCAGAAGTATACAATGAAAGCCAAGACGGTAAGCCACCCCAGTGGCTGGACACAATGGTAGAAGAACAAACGAAGGAAATGGATGAAACAAAACTAAATGAAGATGAAAAGGGAGAATGAGCAATAGTATGTGAGTGTTGGATCTCAAAAGCCGTGTTGTTGATGCTGAATTTCTGAAAGAAAGCTTTAATTGCGGAATGAAGAAGAATTAGTAATAGAAAACCTGCTGTCCTAAACGAGCAGCAGGTTTTCTATTTTATTTCTCATTTGCTGCAGTTTTAACACAAAAAAGAGCATGCGTAATTTAATTGAATACTGGGACAGATCGGTTCTTTCATTCCCACAGATAAGGAGTCTCTTGGTAAACATAATAGTTCAACCAATTCATAAACAGCAGGTTGGCATGAGAACGCCATGTTTTTAAAGGATTTTTGTCAGGATCATTGTTTGGGAAATAGTGTTCCGGAAGCTTTGGTTCTAGCCCTTTTTCTGTATCTCGAAGAAATTCTTCTTGCAGTGTTTGAACGTCGTATTCTGGGTGTCCTGTAATGAAAACAAACTTTTCATCTTTAGACATCGCCATATAAACACCAGCTTCTTCAGAGTAGGAAAGAAGCTCAAGGTCAGGATGGTTTTTTACTTCATTCATGTCGACGTCGGTGTGACGAGAATGAGGAGAATAAAAGACATCGTCAAATCCTCGCAGCAGCTTAATTGGTTCTTCACTCGATACAACATGCGTAAATACACCCGTGCATTTATCAGAAAGAGGTCGCTTGTCAATGCCAAAGTGATGATAAAGTCCAGCTTGAGCTCCCCAACAGATATGAAGAGTAGAAGTCACATTTGTTTTACACCAATCCATAATTTCTTGAAGTTCTTTCCAGTAGTTTACTTCTTCAAATGGTATATGTTCTACAGGTGCTCCTGTAATAATCATTCCGTCATATTTTCGTTCTTTAATTTGTTCAAACGTTTTATAAAACTGATCTAGGTGATTTTTACTCGTTGTTTTGGCTTTATGACTTGCTGTGTAAAGAAGTGTAATATGCACTTGCAGCGGCGAGTTCCCGAGTAAACGTAATAATTGCGTTTCAGCTTTTTCTTTTTCCGGCATTAAGTTTAGGATAACAATATTAAGCGGGCGAATTTCTTGGTTAACCGCGCGCACGTCGTCCATAATGAAAATTCTCTCTTTTTCTAAAATTTCTTTTGCCGGAAGATCACGTGGAATATTAATAGGCAATAAAATTCCTCCTATTCGATTTCGAAGTAATGACGCGTATAAATGTTCTTTCTCACGTGAAAATGAGGTTCAACATTTATGTACAATATACTATTATAGGAATATACAGAATATTAAGCAATTGAATTTTGAAAAAAAAGAGCATTAATATGCGTAATGGCTAAAATGAAATGGTACAATAAGGTTAAACTGGAGCGTCGCTATGCTTTTTTTTTGCTTGACTGAAACTCAGTAAAATTTACAGCGCAGTCGTTCCTGTATTCATTAAACTTCATATCTCCCCCCAGAAAATGGATTTTATCCTTTTTTGATGAAGTGTTTGAAAAGAATTCTCAGCAGAAAAGGGGTTTTTATATGACAACTAAGAAGCAAATAAAAAGTGATTTGCAAATTGCACAAGAGGCAACCATTAAACCGATTAAAGAGATTGCCGAGCAGCTGGATATTTTAGAGGCCGAGCTAGAGCCGTACGGACATTATAAAGCCAAGCTTTCTTTGTCCGTTATGGAACGTTTACACACAAAACAAGATGGAAAAGTGATTTTAGTTACAGCTATTAATCCAACTCCAGCAGGAGAAGGGAAGTCGACAGTGACAGTCGGCTTAGCTCAGGCATTACATAGATTAGGTAAAAAAGCGATTGTCGCCATGCGTGAACCATCTCTTGGTCCGGTAATGGGAATTAAAGGAGGTGCCGCTGGCGGCGGTTATGCTCAAGTGCTTCCAATGGAGGATATTAACTTACACTTTACTGGAGACCTGCATGCCATCACAACAGCTAACAACGCGCTGGCGGCTATTTTAGATAACCATATACATCAAGGCAATGAATTGCGTATTGATACACGTAAAATCACGTGGAAACGAGTGGTTGATTTGAACGACCGCGCGCTGCGTCAGGTCGTCATTGGATTAGGTGGTCCGATGCAGGGTGTTCCTCGAGAAGATGGATTTGATATTACGGTGGCATCAGAAATTATGGCTATTTTCTGCTTAGCGTCAGATTTACAAGACTTGAAGCGTCGCTTAGCGTCTATTGTGGTAGCTTATAACATGGACAATGAGCCTGTAACGGTTGCAGACTTAGGTGCACAAGGAGCGCTTACTCTTCTTTTAAAAGATGCAATTAAACCAAACCTTGTACAGACGTTGGAACATACTCCAGCCCTCATTCACGGAGGTCCTTTTGCTAATATTGCCCACGGCTGCAATAGCGTCATTGCCACAAAAATGGCTGCAAAACTAGGCGACTATGTAGTAACAGAAGCGGGATTCGGGGCAGATTTGGGCGCAGAAAAATTCCTGAATATCAAAGCTCGTATGGCAGATATTAAACCAGAAACGGTGGTAATCGTTGCAACAATTCGCGCTTTGAAAATGCATGGGGGCGTTCCTAAAGAGCGTTTAAATGAAGAAAACATTGAGGCTTTAGAAGCGGGAATTGAAAATCTGGAAAAGCATATTGAAACGATTCAGGCATTCGGCGTTCCTTACGTTGTAGCCGTGAACCGTTTTGTGACGGACTCAAAAGGTGAAGTAGAAGCGCTTATGAATTGGTGTGCTTCAAAGAATGTTCCCGTTGCTTTAACAGAAGTATGGGAAAAAGGCGGAGAAGGCGGCGTCATGCTTGCTGAAAAAATTCTTGAAGTCATGAACGAGACAGAAAGTCAGTTTTCTCCTCTTTACGATGTGTCGGCTTCGATTCCAGAAAAAGTAGAAGCTATTGCTAAAACCGTATACGGAGCACAAGGCGTAGATTTTGCTCCAAAAGCGTTAAAGCAAATACAGCAATTTGAAGCAAACGGTTGGGATCATCTGCCGATCTGTATGGCCAAAACGCAGTATTCGTTAAGTGATGATCAGACGAAGCTTGGGCGACCAACTGATTTTAAGATTACGGTAAGGGAATTCCGTCCTTCACTCGGAGCTGGGTTTCTCGTGGCGCTAACAGGTTCAATTATGACAATGCCTGGCCTTCCAAAAAAACCTGCTGCGCTCAATATGGATATTAACGAGAATGGACATGCACTAGGGATTTTTTAAGAGAAGAGGCTGGGGTAAGAGTATTTTAGTTGAAGGAAAATCCGAACGATGAAGCAAGATTCTTGATGAAGAATCAAACTCGTTCGGATTTTTTCATAGCTATGGTAAAAAGAAGTTTCATGGGTGTAGTGGCTTCTAGATGTAAATTGGGTGGACTTAGTTGTGTCTCAATCTCTTTCTTGTAATATAAAACAAAATAACAGGTATGTTATGAATTAATTTGGCAAGAAAGAAGAAGAGCTGACTGTTCGTATTTTATAAAAAAGGAAGTAGTTGAAATGTTTGATCCGATTGTATTTGATAATTTAAAAGTTGTTGTAGAAGGAGAGATCTATGATCTTGACTTATCTGGGCAAGTATCTGTTACGAATCGCGAAGATTTTGTAGACTTAGCTCAGTTTACTCGAACGTACCGTATTTCTTTTCAACAGCATTTTTGCTGTACCGCGTCGCTAACTTTATCAACCGACTTAGACAACATTCATGCCGAATTAACGCCTTCCCGTGTAGAAAAACCAGGGTGTACAGTTTATATTCATTTTCAGCTAAAAAAACAAAAACCGTTTGAAGAAGCTGAGTTTCAAAACATACAGGAAATGTGTGAGCGGATCTGGGGAACAACAAGAGTTGTGAAGCAGCGTATTACTCATGAAATCGGAGGAAGCGAATACGAAAACAATATTGAGGTAACCTTTAACCGATTTATTTACGAAGACCAAGTAGGAGATTTAATCGAGATGATTGATTACATGCTGCAAACGACTGACCAGCTAAAGGTTCTTTACGACAAATCATAAGAGCGTTTCAGTTGTACTTCCGAAATAAAGTGAATTACAATAGGGAAAAGGAGGCGTTTTGATGAGCGTGTATGAATACTCGGCAAAAACAATTAAAGACGAAGACGTATCGCTATCTAACTATCAAGGTGACGTGCTGTTGATTGTGAATACAGCTAGCAAGTGCGGCTTCACCCCTCAATATAAAGATTTGCAGGCGCTGTATGAAGAAGAAAAAGAAAACGGTCTAACGGTTCTAGGTTTTCCTTGCAATCAGTTCGGTGGTCAAGAGCCAGGAAGTTCAAATGATATTGAACAATTTTGCGAGTTAAACTATGGCGTTTCGTTTCCGATGTTTGCAAAAGTAGATGTAAAAGGGGAGCATGCACACCCGTTATTTACATACTTAACAGAACAAGCACCGGGCCTATTAGGTTCCAAAGGGATAAAGTGGAATTTCACAAAGTTTTTAGTGAATCGTCAAGGTGAAGTTGTGAAGAGATACGCACCTCAAACTGCACCAAAAGATATTCAAAAAGATATAAAAGAATTGCTGTAAAAGCAGGTGGATCTCCATCTGTTTTTTATTTTTAAGCAAGGGTTTTCAAACGGTGATCCGCTGTCAGTGAGACGAGCGCCTCACTTTGTGCTAAAATAATGGTGGATATAATTGAGGTGAGCAAATGAATAAAATAGTGGAAACGGAAAAGTGGGTTCAAGCAAAGCTTGCGCATGACACAACGGGTCATGACTGGCAGCATATCGATCGCGTGCGTCGGAATGCAGTGCTTTTATATAAAAAAGAAGGCGGCAATCGGGAAGTTATCGAACTAGCCGCACTTTTACACGATGTTGTAGATGATAAGCTAGTCGAAGATGTTGAAAAGGCGTACGAAGAAGTGTGGGAGTGGCTGAAGAGTCATCAGGTAGAAGAAGAGAACTGCAAGCATATCGTTCACATTTTACAAACGATGTCATTTAAAGGCGGAAACCGTCCGGCTATGGCTACGCTTGAAGGTCAAATTGTTCAAGATGCAGATCGTTTAGATGCGATCGGTGCAATTGGTATCGCACGTACGTTTATGTATGCAGGTGCTAAAGGCACGGCTTTGTATGATGAAAACATTGCTGTACGAAGTGAGATGACGGAAGAAGAATACAGACACGGGAAATCAACGGCTATTGCACATTTTTATGAAAAGTTATTAAAGCTCACTGCGTTAATGAATACTCAAACAGCACGGTCTCTAGCGCAAGAGCGACATACATATATGAAAGAATTTTTAGTTCAATTTAAGAAAGAGTGGAATTATCATTATGAAAATGCTGACTGTTGAAAACTTAACAAAAACGTATGGAGAAAAAGAGCTGTTTCATCAACTAACATTTACCATTACGGAAAATGAGCGAATCGGCTTAATCGGTGTAAACGGAACAGGGAAATCAACGCTTCTTAAAATTATCGCAGGTTTAGAGCTCGGAGACGAAGGAGATATTGTTCATGCTAAAGACTACAGCGTGACATATTTACCGCAGCATCCGGATTTTGATGAAGACTTAACGGTTCTGGAGCAAGTTTTCAGCGGAGATACGCCTCTTCTTAACTTATTAAAAAACTATGAGCTAGCTCTGTATGCGTTAGAGCAAGACTCTGCAAACGAAAAAAATCAGCAAACATTGTATGATTTACAGCAGAAAATGGATGCGATGAACGCGTGGGAAGCCAATTCTAACGCACAGTCGATTTTGACGAAGCTTGGAATTTCAAATATGAGTGCAAAAATTGGTGAGCTTTCAGGTGGACAGAAAAAGCGCGTCTCCATTGCGCAAAGCCTAATTCAAACACCTGATTTACTGATCTTAGATGAGCCGACTAACCACTTAGATTATGAGACCGTTAAATGGCTCGAAGAATATTTATCCAAATATCAAGGAGCCGTGCTGCTTGTTACTCATGATCGCTATTTCTTGGATGCTGTTACAAACCGGATTTTTGAATTAGACGGTGGAAATTTATATAGCTATAAAGGAAACTATGCTGCTTTTCTAGAAGGAAAAGCGATTCGAGAAGAGCAGGAAAAAGCAACTCAAGCAAAATTAAGCAACTTATACCGCAATGAATTGGCTTGGATTCGCAGAGGAGCAAAAGCGCGTACGACTAAGCAAAAAGCGCGTATTCAGCGATTTGATGAATTAGAAGGGAAAATCGATTCCTCTGAAAAAGAATCACTGGATTTAAGTTTAGCAGGCAGTCGCCTTGGGAAAAAAGTGTTTGAATTAAAAGATGTGTCTAAGATGTATGAAAATAAAATCATTCTTTCAGATTTTACGCACATCGTAAAAAAACAAGATCGAATTGGAATTGTCGGGAAAAATGGAAGCGGAAAGTCTACCCTGTTGAATATGATTGCAGGACGCATTGAGCCGGACAGCGGTGAAATTGACAGAGGACAAACGGTTAAAGTTGCTTACTATACCCAAGAAAGCGATGATATGGACTTGAATCAACGCATGCTTGATTATATTAAAGAATCGGCAGAAGTTGTGCATACGACGGATGGGAAGATGATCTCTGCGTCGCAAATGCTTGAGAGATTTCTATTTCCTTCACATACGCACGGAACACCGATTCAAAAATTGTCCGGGGGAGAGCGCCGTCGTTTATACTTATTGAAATTATTAATGACATCGCCAAATGTTTTGCTTCTAGATGAGCCGACTAATGATTTGGATACTCAAACGCTAACGGTGCTTGAAGACTACCTCGAAGAATTTCCAGGTGTTGTTATCACTGTATCGCATGATCGCTATTTCTTGGATAAAGTAGCAGATTACTTACTAGTTTTTGAAGGAGAAGGAAACATTTCGATTTATTTTGGCGCTTATACAGATCAATTGGAAGAAGCGATGAAGAAGAAGCAGGCAATGGTTCAGCAGGCTAAAGTGAAAGAAGAAAAGCCAAAACAGCCGGAGAAAACAAAAAAGCGTCGCTTAACGTATAAAGAACAAAAAGAATGGGAAGAAATCGAAGATAATATTGCAGCAAAAGAAGAAGAAATTGACCGCTTAACAAGTGAAATTGAACAGGTGGGCAGCGATTATACAAAAGCGCATAACCTATCGTTAGAACAAGAAAAAGCAAATGAAGAATTAAGTGCACTGCTTGATCGCTGGGCAGAGCTTTCAGAGCTGATTGAAGAAATTGAAAACGCGTAAACAAGTCGTTAGACTGAGTATAAAGCACATGCTACAATTTTAATGAGAGGAGTACGATACGATATGAACATTAAATCAATTGAGCCAACGCCAAGTCCGAATACAATGAAAATTAATTTAGACGAAGTGCTATCAGGCGGAAAAAGCAATAACTATACGGAAAAAAATGCTGAAGCAGCTCCTGAAGTTGTTCAAGACATCTTGAAAGTAGAAGGGGTAAAAGGAGTCTACCACGTAGCGGACTTCTTGGCAGTAGAGCGAAATGCCAAATATGACTGGAAGCAAATTTTGCCGCAAGTTCGTGCAGCGTTTGGTGAAGATTTGCAAAGCAGCAGTGAACAGCACAAAATGAATGAGCATTTTGGTGAGGTCAATGTGTCAGTTCAAATGTTCAAAAATGTACCGATGCAAGTCAAGCTAACGGACGGAAATGAAGAAAAGCGCTTTGGTCTGCCCGAGCGATTCGCAAAAGCGGTAGCAGAACTTCAACGTTTTTCAGATAATGTGGTATTAGAACGGAAATGGAAAGAACAAGGCGTTCGTTACGGAGAGTTAGCTGCTATCGGAGACGAAGTAGTAGAAGAGTTAGCAGCAGCATATCCGCAAGAAAGATTAACTCGCCTTGTGGCTAATGCACAAGAAGAAAAAGAAGGCGGAAAAGCTGTACAGCCGCGTAAAACCTATAAAGTCACAGAAGAAATGCTAGAAGACAACGATTGGTCAGTGCGCTATGCCCATTTAGAACAAATGGATCCAACAGAAGCTGATTTAGACGTTTTAAATAAAGCGCTTGATGATGAAAAAGCATCTATTCGCCGCTTAGCTACGGTCTACTTAGGAATGATTGAATCAAAAGCGGTACTGCCTTACTTATACAAAGCATTAAAAGATAAATCAGTCACTGTGCGCCGTACTGCTGGAGACTGCATGTCAGATTTAGGTTTTGAAGAAGGTATTCCGGCAATGTGTGAAGCTCTTGGTGATAAAAACAAGCTTGTTCGCTGGCGTGCAGCTATGTATTTATACGAGGTAGGGGACGAGACGGCTCTTCCTGCATTAAAAGCAGCAGAGAATGATAAAGAATTTGAGGTAGATTTACAAATCAAGCTAGCAATTGAACGTATCGAAGGCGGAGAAGAAGCAAAAGGTTCTGTTTGGAAACAAATGACGGAAAGCAGAAAAGCATAAAAAAAAGATCATTCATCTGAATGATCTTTTTTTTACGACTGTTTTGCAGCGGGAGTTGGAAACTGCATAGGCTGCATGGTGTTATCAATTTTAATAGGCTGATAGCCCGACTGCTTTAAGTAAGTCAAAATAGCAGGAAGGGATTGTGCCGTAAAGGATTTATCATGAAATAAAATGACTGGTGTTCTTCCATTGGAGTTAACCCCTTGAATATGAGGTTCAAGCCCCTGAATAATTCTAGGTGCAGAACGAAGTGCCCAGTCTTCGCTGTCTACATTCCAGTCCCATAATTTAAAGTGGCTTAGCAACTCTGTACGGTGAGGCTCTTTTAAATAAGGAACGCTGCCGTAAGGAACGCGGATTAACTTACTGTCGACACCGGTTACTTTTTTAACGGTCGCTTGACACTCCTGCATTTCTTTTAACGCGGCGCCGTCTTCACTATACATGACATGAATATCATGAGAGACGCCGTGACAGCCGATGGCATGTCCTTCCTGTGCTACTTTTTTAGCAATTTCAGGGTGAACGTCAATTTGATGCTTTAACATAAAGAAAGTTGCTTTTACGTTATATTGACGCAAAGCATCTAAAATATGAAGAGTATCAGGTGTTGGACCATCGTCAAACGTAAGGTAAACAGGCTGTGTAAGAGCTTGATTTTGATCGTTTACCGTATTTCCTACATACATATTATGATGAAGTGTATTAAGCAGCTTCTCAGGCTGTGCTGAAGATGCAGCTTCTTTCAGCGGCAACGCAGTAGATGCTAATACTTGCTGAGATGCAGCGGATTCACTTCCTTTGGCTTCTGTAATAAAAAACAAAGAAGCGACGATCACTAACACTAAAGACAAAAATGCATAAAATCGTTTGTTTGGCTTAAATCGTTTGTTCGGTTTAAATCGCTGGTTCAATTTGAAAATCCTTTCTACTAAACTACTATTTACTACTATAGTACAAAAAATGGAATATTAATAGTAAAAATCGACATTTTTATGGAAAAAAATTAGATGATATGACCCGGTTTTAATCTTTTTTTGTCAAATGGAAAAGGAGAACGGGACAACGATAAGGATTTGAAGAGTGAGTAGCTAGATTTTTCCTGGTTTTTATAGTATGCTTTTAGCGTGAATGATTGTTAGGAGGAATGTTAATATGTCAATGGCATATGAAGAATATATGCGTCAGTTAGTTAAACCAATGCGTCAAGAATTAACTCAAGCTGGTTATGAAGAATTAACAACAGAGGAAGCCGTAGTTGATTTTATGGAAAACGTAGAAGGAACAACTTTTGTTGTTGTTAATTCAGTTTGTGGATGCGCTGCTGGTTTAGCACGTCCTGCAGCAACGCAAGCGTACTTACAGTCTGAGCAAAAACCAGATCAAGTGGTAACTGTTTTTGCTGGCCAAGATAAGGAAGCAACAGCTAAAATGCGTGAATATTTTGGGGACATTGAGCCTTCATCACCGTCTATGGCGCTTTTAAAAGGAAAAGAAGTCGTTCATTTTATTCCTCGACATGAAATTGAAGGTCAGCCGTTAGAAGTTATTTTTGAAAATATTTTAAATGGCTTTAAGCAGCACTGTTCATAAAATGTCCTGCTTTTGTCACATCTAGTATATAGATTTTTAGAGAAAAATCGCATATACTTTATAAGAAAAAGGATGTCTATCGGCATCCTTTTTCTTTATGTAAATAGCCAAACAGTGTAGGGGGAGTTATGAAAGTGATTGTTACGACTGCTGGTCGAACAAATGAACAGATGACTGTAAAAGCCAAACAAGTAGCCGCTGATTTAAGTATACCTTTTGTAGTAAGAGAGAAGAAATCCGTTGCAGATCTTCAAAATCTTCAAGCTGCAGACGTGCTGGTTGTCGGTAAGAATAGAGTAGAATTGCATGTCCAAAATGAAGAGGAACCTATTTTTTTTCATCCAAATTCCGCTATGTTTAGAGTAAAGAGATGGCTGCGAGGAGAACGTGATCCGTTTATTGAAGCTGCTGGTTTAGAAAAAGGAATGAGCGTGCTTGACTGTACACTTGGTCTTGCATCGGATAGTATGATGGCGAGCGCAGCGGTAGGGAAAAGCGGGAAAGTTGTCGGACTAGAAGGCAACCGCTATGTAGCTTATTTAGTCAAACAAGGACTTTTAAATTGGGAAAGTGACGTACAAGAGTTGAACGATGCAATGAAGCGTATAAACGTGGTTCATCAAAATTTTGAATCGTTTTTGGCGTGTTGTGAAGATAATTCTTTTGATGTTGTCTACTTTGATCCTATGTTTCAAGAGCAAATTGATGAATCGAATGGAATTAACGGTATTAAAGCAATAGCACTGTATACTACGCTGACGCCAATGGCTATACAAGAAGCAAAAAGAGTAGCCAAACAAAAGATCGTGCTAAAAGATCATTGGAAAAGCAGTCGTTTTGAAGAACATGGATTTACCGTACAAAAACGAAAAACATCAAAATTTCATTACGGGACAATTGATATACAATAATAAACAAAAAAGTAAAATGAATCCTGATCATTGAAAAAACTTCCAAAACCTTTTAGGAATTAAAAAGTTTTGGAAGTTTTTTTTATGAATTTCATCTAAAGTTCATAAAAGTATGATATATTTTTGAACATAAAAATACTTTTGTGTTTAAGCATCCAGCAAAAAAGGAATATCTTGTATAGGTTTCCGCTCGGTGTGACAACCTCAAATAGAAGAAGGAAGGTGCTAACTAAAAAGTCTTCGAATGCCCGTAGGCAGCATAAATGAATAAGCAAATATAGGTAAAAAATTAATAAGTATGTTACAATACCTAGTGAGTTATAACAATGAATTTTACGATATGAAAAGACCATATGGGAAAAGATGAGAAAGGAAAGATACGAATGCCTAGATGGATAAAAAGAATGCTAATTGTATTTATTACAGTATTTACATTTGGGCTTGTCACTCCACCAGAATATTTATACGTTGATGATGCAAAAGCGGACAAGCAACATAAAGCAGGGTATGTAAGAGAAACAACTCCTGTCACAGCTGTTATAGAAGATATTCATTTGCCATATGAAGAACCAAAATATGAAGACGTTTCATCATTTGTTACGTATGCAATGGAATCAGCTGAAAAACAGTCAGTGGAAAAATTTGGAACAAAAATTGGACCTGTCATTGAAGATGAATTTCGTCTAGCAGTGTTACCTAAAATTGAAGAAGTGCTGACCGACATTGGCACTGAACGTGAACAGTCGATTCAGAATCTCGAGATAAGCGAGCACCCTGCTGCTGGCTACGGTGAAAAGATTTTCCATGTATATGACCGGGAAACCGGTCAGGACTTAATACGATTTCATGTACGGCGTGAAAATCCTCCAAAAGATGGATACTGGTTTAATTTTCACTATCATGCGGCTGCAGATAATTTTCAGAAGCATTATGATTTAGGGAAAATTTATTGGAACCGAAACATGCCGCCTAAATGGTTTAGCTGATAATAGACACAACATTCTGCGATTTCGAAATGTTAGCTTTTTTAAGCTAGCATTTTTTTACGTCTAAAACCGTTATGGTCTAAATAAGCTGAAACATTAGCACAATGATAAAAAAATCGTTTATAATGAAGTCAGACTTCTTACCATAGAATAGGGAGAAGGAACGAATAGATGTTGGAGGTAACATAATGAAACAATTTACGGAAGAAAAACAATTTCGCGAACAAATTAAGAACGAAACACTAAGCGTTGGAATTTTTACGACAACGTGGTGTCCTGATTGCAAACGTTTGGATATGTTCATTGATGAAATCGTTGACGAAAATACAGATAAAGCATGGTTTAAAATTGATAAGGATGAGTTTGAAGAACTTTCTGCTGAAAACAATGTAATGGGTATTCCTTCTCTTCTTGTATATAAAAACGGTGAAAAAATTGCACACTTGCACAGTGCAAATGCTAAAACGCCTGAAGCGGTCCGTGAATTTTTAGCAACTCTTTAATTCCTTAAGCTGCGAGAGCATTCTCGCAGCTTTTTTTGTGAGAATGGCTATTTCCATTTTTCCATGAGTGGGGTATACTAGGACAAGTGAATAATCGTAAAGCAATAAGGTCTCAATTTAAAGATTGAGTGAAAAGGGAAGTCTGGTGAAAAACCAGCGCGGTCCCGCCACTGTAAGCGCTCTGTGCGTAAGTCAGGAGACCTGCCTTATTGTTAGCTGTGAAACCTTCGAGGAAGGGTGAAGCAGGGTAATGAACATACATATCAAGTATAGTGAACGGATTCTTTTCCTGCTTATCTTGACGTTACCTGCTTTGCTTTCAATTGAAAGTAAAGCTTTTTTATTTTGAAGCTGCCTGCGAGCAGTATACATAGTCAAAGCGGAAAAACGGGATAGCGCTGCTTTTTGCATGATCATTTGCTTTTTCTTTAACGTGGAGGTTTCGTATTCACAATGAACAATATATAGGGGGAGTATTTAGATGAAAAAATGGCTTTCGTATTCCATTATTGCACTGTTAGTCATCGTACTTGCTGCATGCGGTGCAGGCAACCAAAGCAACAGTGATAAAAAAACGAAGCAAGATACGGAACAAACGTCACAAGCTGCATTTCCAGTGAAGGTAAAAGACGCGCGTGATAAAGAAATCACGTTGAAAAAACAGCCTAAGAAAATTGTTTCCTTAATGCCAAGTAATACGGAGATTGTATATGCCCTTGGCCTTGAAAAAGAATTAGTCGGTGTTACAAGCAACGATGATTATCCTAAAAGCGTAAAGAAAAAAGCGCAGGTAGGAGATATGAACGTTAATGCGGAAAAAGTTATTGCTTTAAATCCTGATTTAGTGCTGGCACACGCTTCAAGTATGGGCGTTTCGGATGAAGTATTTAAACAAATTGAAAGTGCGGGTATTCCGGTATTTGTTGTAAAAGATTCAACAACGTTTGATACGGTTTATGATTCTATTACGCAAATCGGTAAATTAACAGGTAAAACAAAAGAAGCTAATCAAACAATTAAAGACATGAAAGAAAAAGTAGCTTCAATTGAGAAAAAAGCAAAAACGATTTCAAAAGAAGATCGTAAAAAAGTATGGATAGAGGTATCAGGAGCTCCTGAGATTTATACAACAGGAAAAGGTACGTTCATGAACGAAATGCTTACTATGATCGGTGCGGATAACGTAGCAGCTAGTGAAAAGGGTTGGGTTAAGTTTTCTGAAGAGCAAGTTGTTAAGTTAAACCCTGACGTTATTATCGCAACGTATGATGCAGACAAAAATGAGATTATGAAGCGTCCCGCTTGGAGCAGCATGACTGCTGTAAAAGAGGGTAACATCGAGAAGGTTGATCAAAACAAAATCAATCGCTTAGGACCTCGTATTGTAGATGGCTTAGAGGACTTAGCAAAAGCAGTATACCCTGAGGTGTACAATAAATAAGAAGAGGGACCATATTCCAGTTCGAATTGAAAAGGGGATTGGTCCCTTTTCACATCTTAAAATTGAAGAACGGCCTGAGCTTTTAATCATGAAAACCGAGACTTCTTATAAAACATACAGCTCAGGGGTTTTAGGAACAGGCATTACGGAAACGGACACCTTTTACAATCGATTTGTTCACAAAGACTATTATTCAGATACTCCTTCTTTGGAGTATGAGCAATATTTGATGAAAGAAAATGTGCGCCATGAGCAAATCGTAGGGTTGATGACAGCCGTTTGGTTAAAAGAAAGAGCGGTTTACTGTTATGAAGGCTACGGAGTAAGAGTAGCTTCCGTGATAACGGCTGGAGTAGGAAACGCAGTAGATATTACAGCTGATGAAGCTGTCCCGTTCTATTCCTCTCCCGGTACAATTAATATGTTTTTTTTCGTGGAAGGTACGCTTACGGATGCAGCGTTTTTACAGCTTTTTATCGCGGCCACAGAAGCTAAAACAAAAACGCTGTCACAGCTGGGTGTCATAGATTCGGCTACAAAGACGATTGCTACGGGAACATCTACGGACAGCATCTCAGTTGCAGCGTCTCAGCAAGGAGCATTATATGAATATGCAGGCTCTATGACCGCTTTAGGGCAAGCGGTAGCCAAGCTGGTGAAAATAAGCTTAGAGCAGGGACTTAAGGGAAAGAGGTGAAGAAATGAGTATTACACAAGCGATAATTGCACACATGACGGCCATGACGATTGCTTTACTAATTGACCGAATTATAGGTGACCCCGAAAATTGGCCGCATCCCGTTCGCTGGTTCGGCAAATGGATTTATTGGATGGATTCCAGATTAAATACAGGTGCAGGAAAACGATTCAAAGGATTGCTTCTTGTGATAAGTATGGCTGTGCTCGCAGGAGTTGTTCCCTTTTTGTTCCTCCATGCTTTGTACGGAGTTCATTTTATAGCAGGTGTTATAGTAGAGGGCGTAATGATTGCGACTACTATATCCACTCGTTCTTTAAGCGAAGCTGCCTATAAGGTACAAAAGCCGCTTCAGCTAGGAGATATGGAGAAAGCTAGATATGAAGTAAGCATGATTGTGGGACGAGATACAGATCGTTTGTCAGAAGGAGAAATTGCCAGAGCGACGGTAGAGACCGTGGCTGAAAATACAAGTGATGGTATTACAGCTCCGCTTTTTTATGCATTTATAGGAGGAGGAGCCCTAGCATTTTTTTACCGGGCTATTAACACATGTGATTCGATGGTTGGGTACAAAAATGACCGCTACTTTCTGTTCGGCTACTTTAGTGCAAAAACCGATGACGTATTAAACTATATTCCAAGTCGGTTAACTGCAGTGGTGATGACGGCTGTTAATGTAGCAAAAAGCCAGTATTCTCTTGGGCATGTAACGAGTTTGATTAAGCGTGATGCTAAGAAGCATCCAAGTCCAAATAGCGGATACGGGGAAAGCGCAGTGGCGGCTCTGTTAGGTATTCAACTCGGCGGACTTAATACATATAAAGGCATAGAATCTAATCGTGCAAAAATGGGTGAACCACTCATTCCCCTGCAAGCCGGTCATATTGAACAAGCTGTTTTCATTATGAAAAGGACGGTCTATGCTACGTGGTTATTATATTTTTTGTTAGGAGGAGTTATTAGTGCTATTACCTACACATGGAGCTAATCCTACTGTCTTTTTAAAAGCAATAGGGGCCGAGAATTTGTCGCATATAAAAGACTTTAGCGTGAACACAAATCCTTTAGGGGCTCCCCTTGTGCTTCACGAAAAGTGGAACGAATTCAAGGATGCAGCGTTTAGTTATCCTGATCCTCAAGTAACGAAGCTGAAAAATAAACTTGCAGCTCATCATCATGTTTCAGCTGCTCAAGTGCTGCCTACAAATGGTGCCGCTGAAGCGTTTTTCCTTATTGCTTCGTTATTTTCAGGAGAGAAAGCAGGGATTGTACAGCCGACTTTCGTTGAATATGAACAGGCAAGTAAAGCTTATGGATGTGAAGTGACATACATTCCTTTAGCTGAAGAAAATGGCTGGAGCTGGGATATAGAGTTGATTATGAGCATTCTTCCGGATATAAAAATACTGTGGATTTGCCATCCAAATAATCCAACGGGCGTTATGTATAGTCATGAGGAATGGATGAAAGTAGTAAAAGCTGCTGCTCATCATGGTACATACTTAATGATTGATGAGGCATTTATTGATTTTGTCGAATATCAGCCTTCATTTGATTCTCTTATTCTGGATTATGAACATATCATCGTTGTGCGTTCCATGACAAAGATGTTTAATATTGCCGGGCTTCGTCTTGGCTATATTTTGGCAAATCAAAAAATCATCAGCAAGATGTCTAAAAAGCAGCCTCCTTGGAGTGTGAATGGATTGTCGCAGCAAGTAGGCATGATATGTGTGGATGAAAAAGATTTTGTAAAAGAAACCGTACATTATATTAAACAAGAACGGGAACGGATCTTGAGTCAACTAAAAGAATGGGGGCTTTTGGTTTCTCCTTCTCAGACAAACTATTATCTTTGCAGTGTTCCGTCTTCTATTAAAACGCGCGAATGGCTTGTCTATTTAGCAAGCCATGGCGTGGTAGCTCGTCATACTGAAAACTTCCCATTTTTAAATGGCCGCTATATCCGTTTGGCTGTGAAAACGAAAGAAGAAAATGACTATTTACTTAACGTAATCAAACAAGGACTTGATGAAATATGATCATCTTTATTAGCGGAGGCGTTCGAAGCGGAAAATCACGTGCAGCGGAGAATATGGTTCAAACTTTTTGTACAAAGCGCGCTGTTTATATTGCCACAAGCAGGCAAACAGATAAGGAAATGCAAAAACGCATCCAGCTTCATCAAACAGAACGCCAAGCAGCGAACACGCCTTGGGTAACGATCGAACAGTCTGTAGATTTACAAAAAATTCTGCCGAATCTTCAAAGTGATGATGCTATACTTTTGGATTGTGTCACGAACTGGCTTGCCAATGAGCTTTTTTTAACAGAAAAAAGGTGGCAAACAAAAGAAGGGAAACAAGCGGTTTTTCGTCATATGACAGAAACGCTCGATAAGCTGTTTGCGCAGTCTCAGACGGTTGTGCTAGTATCTAATGAACTGTTTGAAGCGGGTGTATTAGAAGAGCCCACATATAGTTATATGAAGATGTTAGGGAAATTACATCAGTATATTGTAGAAAAAGCAGATGTGGCTATTTGTGTAGAAGCGGGAATCTATCGTTTTAAAAAAGGAAAGGAATGTGTAGATATATGAAAGAATGGATAGCCATACTACGAATTTCTCTCCAGTTTTTTACGATCTTACCACTGGCTAAAACCGTTCAATGGACTGAAAAAAGAACGGCACGCTCACTTTTTGTGCTGCCGTGGATTGGTATGTTACTAGGCTTGATGTTTTATAGCTTTTTACAGCTGCTTCAGTCTTCACCTATCACTACGATCGTTGGTAGTATTTTAGTTTTGCTTTTACCGCTTATCTTAACGGGCGGTCTTCATTTAGACGGCTGGATGGACGTAAGCGATGCGTATTTTTCTCATCAGTCAAAGGAAAAAAAACTGCAGATTTTAAGTGATCCGCACGTTGGGTCTTTTGCTATTCTTTCTCTTATGGTTCTGCTTCTGCTGCGTTTTAGTGCGATCTATGAATTAGCGTCTCTTTCTTCTTTATCAATTTGGGCATGTTTAGTAGTCTTTACACTTCCAAGAATTGGAGCAGCCTTTTTGTTGATGAGAGATAAGCCCGCTAAAGATACGGGTCTGGCTGCTTATTTTCAAAAAGGAGTCACCAAACGGTCTATTTATGGATTTATCATCATGAGCCTATTCTTAGTTGCTATTTTCGCTGTTTTTATGGACAATAAATTCATTATTCTTTTCTTTGCCGGGTTTTTATGGCTGTGGATACGGTTTTATCGTTCGCAGTTTGGTGGCGTAACAGGAGATGTTATAGGGGCAACCATTGAAGGAGGAGAAACGTTTTTATGGATAATTCTTTGGTTATCACATGTATTCGTCACGGCATGACGCTTGAAAATCAACAGAAAAAATATATAGGGTGGAGTGATCCGCCTTTAAGTACAGAAGGGAAAAATGAATTAAAAGAGCTTTTTCTAGAACCTCAGCTCGTTATTTCCAGTGACTTAAAAAGAGCGCTAGAAACAAGTTCAGTTGTTTTTCCTAAATCTCAGGTGGTTAAAAGTAAAAATTGGCGTGAGCTGCATTTTGGAGATTGGGAAGAGAAGACGTATGAAGATTTAAAAAACATACGGGCGTATAGAGATTGGATTGATCACTGGACAGAACGTACGCCTCCGAATGGTGAAAGCTTCCCAGGCTTTTCAAAACGAGTTTGGGTAGCGTGGGAAGAAGCGGTCGATTTGGCGGCCAGTCAGCAATTGCATCACATTGCTATTGTTTCACACGGCGGACCACTGCGTTTACTTGCATCTCATTTTAAACAGACAGCGTCGCTTTGGGATGTTTCTTTTTCTTACGGAGAAGGTTTTTCAGTAGCGTGTACATACAAACAGGCAAAGGAGAGAAGAGCATGCATTTCGTATTCGGCGGTGCATTTACCGGCAAAAGAAAATGGGTGAAGCAGCATTATGCCAGTGAGTCGATAAAATGGCATTGTTTGTATGAAGACCCCGTTTTACCAGCGTTTGAGTTCGAAGAAAGTTACATAGTACTAGAAGGATTTGAGCACTATGTTAAGGAATTAATACATAGCGAGCTGGAGTCTCCGCATCTTGTTGTTAAAAAGTTAATACAGAAGTGGAGAGACAGCGGTGTATGGGAACAGTTAATAGTGATTGGAACTGAAGTCGGCAAAGGGATTGTTCCTTTAGATCCAACAGAGCGGCAGTGGAGAGATGAGTGCGGGTATGCGTATCAGCATTTAGCGGCACATGCCCGGAAAGTAGATCACATTTGGTACGGAATTGCTAATCGATTGAAGGAGGAAATACAATGAACATTTACACAAAAACAGGGGACAAAGGGCAGACAAGCTTAATTGGAGGACGAGTAAATAAAGATGATATTCGAGTGGAAGCATACGGTACGATTGATGAGCTAAATGGCTTTGTAGGTCAAGCGATTTATCAGCTGGATGAAGCAACATTAAAAGATGTAAAAGAAGAGCTAATTACGATTCAACATGAGCTTTTCGACTGTGGAAGTGATTTAGCATTTGCAAAAGATGATCATCCGTACAAAGTAACAAACGACATGATATCAGTACTTGAAAAGCGCATTGATGTCTATATGTCAGAAGCGCCGGCCATTGAGCGTTTTATTTTACCTGGAGGCACACCTGCAGCGACAACGCTTCATATTTGCCGGACGATTACACGCCGCGCAGAACGGCTTGTTGTTGGCGTGCAGCGTGAGTATAAAATTAATGCGGCGGTGCTTCAGTATTTAAATCGTTTATCCGATTATTTCTTTGCTGCGGCTCGAATCGCTAACGCGCGAGAAAATGTACAGGATGTAGAGTATATTCGCAGTGCCAAAGTATTTAAACAGCCTAAAAAATAAGGTATAAAAAACGGTCGAGCTAAAAGCGATCGTTTTTTTTATGAGCTATTTCGATAGGCAAAATAAAGCTATAAAAAAGAGGTAAATGCATCTATAATGATAAGAGACAGAGAGATAAAGAAAAGAGGTTGAGAAATGAATCAAGATTCTAAACGAGCAGGTATTGTTTATACAGCCAGCGCTTACGTTATGTGGGGGCTTTTTCCGCTTTACTGGAAGCTTCTTGGCGAAGTGAATGCGAATGAAATACTCGCTCACCGTGTCATATGGTCATTTGTTTTTATGCTTTTACTTTTGCTTGTGACAAAGCAAATGAGTGCTTTAAAGAAGACGCTTGGTTTATTATTTCGTAATACGAAACAAGCGGTCATTTTATTTGTGGCTTCAGTGCTGATCAGCATCAACTGGTTCGTTTACATTTGGGCGGTTAACCATAATCATATTATTGAAACAAGTTTAGGTTACTACATCAACCCGCTCGTTAGTATTTTGCTTGGTATAGTCGTTTTAAAAGAGAAGCTTAATTTTTGGCAGGGTGCTTCTGTTGGATTGGCTGCTATAGGTGTTATCGTTATGACGGTTACATACGGGCATATCCCATGGGTATCATTAAGCTTAGCGTTTAGCTTTGGTTTGTACGGTCTTGTAAAAAAGACTATTCAATTAGAAGCAAAAGTAGGATTAACGATTGAAACGATGATGGTTGCACCTATTGCTGTTATTTATTTTATCTTTCTTTTAGTGAAAGGATCTTCAAGTTTTTCTCTTCAGTCGCTTGATCTGAGCGCTCTTTTAATTGGCGGCGGTGTCGCTACAGCTATGCCACTACTGTATTTTGCTAAAGGAGCGCCGCTTATTCCGCTATCGATGGTCGGTTTTTTACAGTACATCGCTCCTACCATGACGCTTTTATTAGGAGTGTTCGTCTATCATGAACCGTTTTCTAGCGTAGAGATGATTGCCTTTTTGTTCATTTGGGGCGGATCGGTTATGTTCATTTTATCTAAAACTAAGTTCATGAGTTCTCATCAGCCGAAATTCTTTAAAGGGCGCTCAGCTTAACGGACAAAAAAGCGGATATCTTTAGATATGCGCTTTTTTGTCTGCGGTAAAGAAATAAAAACGGAGACGGGAAAGTCACCGTATGTATACTTTATAGCTTCCGCTTGAAATGAGCGTTCAACTGACCTTGAAGCATTTGGTTTTTTACTTCTTTCATTTTTCTCGCTTCATCTTTTTTGGCCAGTTCTGTGCGTATTTCACTCGTTTGAACTCCTTCTTCTATGCGATCGGCAATATCCATTAATCGTTCGACGTCTGAAAACGAATATTTCCGGATACCCGTATTGGTTCGGTCCGGAAAGAGCAGGCTTCTTTTCTCGTAGTAGCGAATTTGCCTTTCTGATAAACCGGTTAATTCTTTTACAATCCCAATAGACATGACTTTTTTATCTCGATATGACGCTTCATTCGTAGACAATCTCCCTCACCCCTGAGTACGTAGTAGTATGTTATTATTATAAAGGAAAAAAATACAAAAATTTATAACATGTAATACATTCTAACATATATATGTTATATTTTTGAATTACTATGTGAGAAAAAGTGACATAAATAATGAAATAGGGAAAAGAGTCCTATAAACTAATGATTAACTCGATCCCAAGTGGTTAACCATACAGGATAAAGCCTTGTGGTTAATCACTTGCTTTCAAAATGATGAATAGAAAATCAATGTGAGAATATACATAAATTCTAAAAGGGAAGGGCGTTTTAAATGGCTGTGCAACAATTGAAAAAAGAAGAGATTATTGAGCTGGCAAAAGAAATTATTGAACTTGATTTGAAAAGAGATGAAAAATTTGAAGAATTGACAGAGTTAGCCGGAAATCGTGCATATGAAATTTTGCGCAGAGTACAAAATGCCTGTTTATAAGTAATAAAAAAATCCCGCTCTAGGCGGGATTTTTAATTGGACTGCTGTTCAAGATTAAATAATTCTTGTTTCATCTGAGCGTGGTCGAGGTTTTCCCCTATAAAGACAAGGGTGGTGGGCAGCTTCATCATTTCTTTCATATATAGAGGCATGCCGTATGAATATTGAAACGAATACGTATCATCCGAATGAGTAAAGCGCATATAGCCTTTAATACGATAGATGGTATCTGGCATTTGGCGCAGCCAATTTTCAAATAATTCAAGATCCACTTTTTTTGTAAACTCATATACAAATGTTTTCAAATGAAGATGATCTTCAACATGAGCCTTCTCGTGCGGCTGTTTTTGAGACAGCTGAGCTTTTTGAATCAGGTCAAGCTTCACGCGGGAAAATGTCGTTAATAATGTTATTGCACGAGCGTTAATTGATTGAACCTCAAAAAGCAGGGAAGACTTTTCCGCCTCAGACAGCATGTCCGTTTTATTTAATAAAATTACATCCCCATGTTTTACTTGTTCTTGAAGAAGTTTTTGAAGTTGAATGCTTAAGGACCCACGTTCTTTCCACCTTGTTGCATCGAGTGTGGTGATAATACTTTTAATCGTGACTTGATGCGCAAAAAGAGGAGACATACAGGCATCCAACACTTCAATGGGATGTGCAACTCCGGTTGTTTCTATATAGATAGCATCCAATGTGTTCTCCTGTAGAAGTGAATGAAGCTGAGTTTCAAATTGACCTTGAATAGTACAGCACACGCAGCCGTTTAGCAATTCTTTTAACGGCGTGTCTTTTTCTACTTCATTTGAGTCAATCGAAACTTGGCCAAGCTCATTCATCACAACAGCAATGTTGCGATTACGATCTTTTTCTTGC
>NZ_JBYSWQ010000005.1:139363-367584 GCF_058781295.1 Priestia sp. FW507-14D1A | reverse complement strand
ACAGCGCCTGCTGCTTCTGCAATTTTTGCTTGCTCTGCATTGATAACGTCCATGATAACGCCACCTTTTTGCATTTCTGCCATTCCCCGCTTCACGCGGTCCGTTCCATTTCTCACCATATTCAATTCCTCCTTTATATGTTCAAACACTTATTATGCAACTTCCATGCCAGTGTTAAAATATAGAAGAAATTAGTAAAAAACATTGATTTTTATGCCAAATTATTAAGCGGTTTTTAAAAAATTGGCAGGTGAAAGCCAATTTTTTAAACCAAAACAGCTCCCATCCCTATTAGAGACGGAAGCTGTTTTGTTAAGGAACTAACACTAATTTTCCGGTCGTTTTTCTTCCTTGAAGCAGACGATGCACATCTGCCGCTTCATCAAGTGAAAATGTGCCGCCCAGCATTAATTTTAACTGACCGGAATTCACGTAGTTTAATAGCTCATGCAAGCTTTGTTGATAAATCACTGGTTTTGCCATCATTTGAGGTAAGAAAAAGCCTAGAACCGATTGATTTTTTTCCATCAGGCGGGCGGGGTTAAATTTTACAGGTTTTCCGCTAGCCATTCCGTAAAAAACGAGGCGCCCAAATGGTGCAAGACATTGAAGAGATTCATAGAATATATGCCCTCCTACCATTTCTAAAATAATATCGGCTCCTTTTCCTTCCGTCACTTCTAAAATTTGTTTTTCCCAGCCTGTTTCTGTATAGTTAATCGCTTCGTCAGCTCCGAGATTTTTTGCAAGCTCAAGCTTTTCTTTGGAGCTCGCTGTAGCAATAACTTTTCCAGCTCCAAAAATTTTGGCAAGCTGAACAGCTAAGGTTCCAACACCGCCTGCTGCCGCATGAACGATGACGGTTTCTCCTTTTTCAAGGCGACCCATTGTTTTTAAGATATGATAAGCCGTGAGTCCTTGAAGAGGCAAAGCAACCGCTTGTGTTAAATCCACATTATCCGGCAACGGAATAAGGCCTCTTGAATCTGCCAGCGTGTACTCAGCGTAGCCTGTTGCACGATTAGATCCTAGCAGCGTCACGACTTTTGTACCTACTTGTATTCCTTTTACATCCTCGCCTACCTCAACCACTTCGCCCGCCACTTCAGATCCAGGAATAAAAGGCAGCGGTGTTTCGACTACGTATGCTCCTTCACGCCTCGCAGCGTCGGCGTAATTAACGCCGATTGCCGCAACTTTAATGAGCACATCTTTCTTTTTTGGTACAGGACGTGCAATATCGATAACTTGAAGAACATCAGGTCCTCCGTACTGCGTAAATTGAATGGCTTTCATCTTATATCCCCCTCTTATTTCCCTTGAAATAGTGGCTTTCTTTTTTCTTTAAACGCCGATATTCCTTCTTGATGATCTCTTGTTTCTACCATAAGAACTTGCGTTAGCCTTTCTTGTTCAAGGACTTGTTCTAACGTTAAATGAAAAGAATCATTGACAATTTTTTTCATTTTTCCATACGCTTTCGTTGGTCCTTGTGATAAGCGACTTGCAAAGGATGTGACCTCATCTTTCAACTGATTTAACGGAACTATACGGTTTAAAAAACCAGCTTTGTAAGCCGTATCGGCATTCATAGGCTCTCCTAAAAATAACAGTTCCTTAGCTTTGTGGGGACCAACGACCTTTGTAAGAAAGTAAAGGCCTCCTCCGTCTGAAATCAATCCAACTTGAGAAAAGCTTAATACGAACCGACTTTCTTCTGACGCAATGATAAAGTCAGAAGCGAGAGCTAAATTAAAAGCCGCTCCTGCTGCAAATCCATGAACTGCTGAAATAATTGGCTTCTCTAGATTTTGCATCGCTAAAATACATTCATTTAAACGGCCGATATGTTCATAAACATCAGATCCGGATGCTTGGCCCATCGTTTTTACATCGCCTCCGGCAGAAAATGAGCTCCCTGCGCCATTTAATATAACCACTTTAATAGACTCATCGCTTTGCGCCTGTTTTATTTCAGATGTTAACTTTTCAATCATTTCCTCACTGAATGCATTTAAACGATCCGGACGATTTAACGTTAAAGATAAAATAGTCCCCTGCTTTTCTACCACTAAATCACTCATATTTCAGATTCCCTCCTTTTTATTTTGCATTAAACGATAAGCCATCCGCCATCTACTAATAAATCACTTCCCGTCATATACGATGCCTCTTCAGACGCTGCAAAAGCAATAACGTTTGCAATTTCATCTGGTTTACCTACACGTTTTAAAGCCGTATTTTTTTCGATTGCCTTAGTGAAGCGCTCATTTTCAAGTCCAGGCTGTGTTAAAGGTGTTTCTACGAATCCAGGAGACACAGAGTTTACTCTGACTCCTTGAGGTGCTAATTCAAATGCCATTGCTTTTGTAAAGTTAATTAAAGCAGCTTTAGCAGCGCTGTAGTGAGGGATTTGTGCACCTGCTTTATGTCCTGAAAGAGAAGCGATGTTAACAATAGATCGATTTCCTCCTATTTCTTCAGTTAAAAAAGGAATCAAATGTTTTGTTACAAGAAACACGCTTGTTAAATTGACGTCCTGCACGTGTTTCCACTGTTCAAGAGTTGTTTCTTTGATGGTTGAATTAACTGATCCGCCTGCGTTATTAATTAATAAATGAATTTGTCCGTACTTTTCTTTTATAAACTCAGCCAGCTCTTTGACGTCTTCTTCTTTCGTTACATCAGCTGGGAAAATATCCGTGCATTTTCGTTCACACCGTGTGTCAATAGCGGATGCAGCCTGTACTAGTTTTTCTTTCGTTCGCCCGACAAGAATGACGCGAGCGCCTTCTTTCGCCATTCTCTGAGCGGTCGCTTCTCCAATGCCGCTTCCAGCTCCTGTAATAACAGCTATTTGCCCTTCAAAACGCATAATATCCCTCCTTATACAACATATCGCCCGCTGTCGATAAATTCACGGGCGATATCTCGATTGCGCGTGAACTCTCCTTCACTTTGCAAATCATTCATCCATTTCCCAAGAATTGTACGGTATTGTCGGTGTTTTTCACCCGTTAACATCCCGTTTATTAATTGTCGAGCCTGCTTTTCAATTTCAAATAGCGTTTCACTGACAACGGTTGCTGTCAGCTTGCTTTTTAATGTTTCTTGTTCTTCTCCATTTTTGCTCACGGCTTTTTCCGCGCGCAGCACAGATGACTCTATCGCAAATAGTCCAACAGCAATTTCTGCGAGCTTCATCAGCGTTTCTTGTTCTTGTGCTAAGTTGGCGTTAAACGTTTGGAATGCTGTTCCTAACAAAGCAAGAAATAAATGTCTTGTGGTAATAACCGCCTGCTTTTCTCTTGCTAGAAGTTCATTTGAAGATATTTCCCACTGACCGCTCATCAATTCACTAACAGCATGTTCTACTTGTTTGCTCAGCTCTATTTCTCCTTTGGCTGCTTTTTTTAGAAGCTGAGTTGGAAGCAAAAGGCGGTTGATTTCATTTGTGCCTTCAAAAATACGATTGATGCGTGAGTCACGATATACTTGTTCTATTTTATATTCCTGAATAAACCCTGCGCCTCCATGAAGCTGCAGCGATTCATCGGCAATTAAATCAAGGGTTTCCGATCCATACACTTTACAAACTGAACATTCCATTGCAAATTCAGCCAGCTGTTTAGCTACTAACTTATGATTTTCACTTTCATATAAGCCGCCAAGCGCCTCTTCTAGTAAACCAGCTGTACGGTACTGAATAGATTCAGATGCAAAAATACGAGCTGCCATTTTTGCTATTTTTTCTTTTGAAGCATTAAATTCTGCAATAGCTGTTTTAAACTGCTTGCGTTCTTTTGTATAAGCTAAAGCAAGTTCAAACGCATATTTCGCTGCGCCCATACATGCAAAACCTAAGTTAAAACGTCCAAGGTTTAAGACGTTCAACGCAATCAAGTGACCTTTTCCTACTTGTCCAAGTACGTTTTCTACGGGTACTAAACAATCTTCATAAATAACTGGACGAGTAGACGAACCTTTGATTCCCATTTTCTTTTCTTCTGGCCCGAGAGACAGTCCTTCAAAACCTTTTTCTACAATAAAAGCGGTAAAATGTTCACCGTCTACTTTTGCATACGTGATGAACGTATCTGAAAAGGCAGCATTGGTAATGTACTGCTTCGTTCCATTTAATACATAATGCGTTTTTTCAGGATTTAATACGGCTTTTGTTTGGGCTGCAAGAGCATCAGAACCTGCTTCTGGCTCTGTCAAACAGTAGGCCCCAATATATTCGCCGCTTGCCAATTTAGGCAAGTATTTTTCTTTTTGCTCCTTGGTGCCAAAATACGTAATAGGAAGTGTCGCAATGCATGTATGATTAGAATGAGCGACTCCATATCCGCTTGTGCGGCCAATGATTTCACCGACAAGTCCTTTGCTTACTTTATCAAGACCTAATCCTCCATATGCTTCTGGAATACTGTGAGCAAGAAGTCCAAGCTCGCCTGCTTTATGCATTAATTCTACTACTTTATTAAAATCCTGCTGCTCAATGTCATTATGGTAAGGGTCTACTTCTTTTTCAATAAACTGCTTTGCCGTCTGAGCAATCATACGATGCTCAGACGTTAAGTCTTCGGGTGTATAAACGTGATGCGCAGATGTTTTTTTTAGTAAAAATGATCCGCCTTTTGCTTCAGTTTTCATTTCAGACATATCGTGTCCTCCCCGTTTACTAGCTTTTTTTTCACTACCTTAGGAACTACGGAATAGACGTTTTTTTGGCTGACAAAGCCAATTTCGTTTAGAAAGCCATACTGAGTGAGCATTTCTCCTACGGCTGAGCGCTTCAATATTTCAACAGGTGAATGCTCATAAGCCTCATACAAAAGCAGTGCGGCTTTTGCAGCATCCGTTAAATGAAATGTTTTTAGTTGCAGCAGACAGCTTATAAAGTGCCCCGATCCATACAAATCTTCTAGACAGAAGCGACCGGATGAACCTGAACAAACTAATAAAACAGTTTCATCTTGACCTTGCTGACAAACAGCACTGGCAACCGCTTCTCCGTTTAAAAGCGAAGCTGTATATACATGGTTTGCTTTTTCAGCGTTATGAATGGCTACGGTTCCATTAGTCGTGGACAAAATAACCGTTTTATTTTGAACATGCTTCTTTAACGTGCTGGGATTCGGATCAAAAAAGCCTTCAATCGTTTTCCCTCCATATTCGCCTACAAGCGCAATATCATCAGGCTTGTACGTTTTTGCTTTTTCACGCGCTTCTTCTTCGTTTTTTACCGGAATAACTTCTCTTGCTCCTTGCTGTAAAGCAGCCGCAATTGTTGATGTAGCTAATAAGACGTCAAATATAACAACCGTTTTTCCTTCTAGCTTTTTGGCAAGAAGCTCTTCCTTTTTAAGTATTACGTGAACTTTTCCTTTCATATATGTCCTCGTTCTGTGTGCAGAGCATGAATAATTAGTGTTTTTACATAATCTCCAAATTGTGAAAACCGTTTATCATTTGTTTGGCCTTTTTTATAACGGTAATAAATTTGCTGACAAATGACAGCAAGCTTGAAGTACGCAAATTTCAGGTAAAAGTCAATGTGTGAAACATCCCGTCCGCTTTTTTTAGCGTATGCTTCTACAAAATCTCGCCGGGAATAAAAGCTTTTTTGCACAGTAACAGGTGGATTTCCGAGTCCTCTTTTCAAAAGTTCAGGATCGCTGTCTTCCATCCAGTAGCTCAGCGCCACTCCCAAATCAGCAAGCGGGTCTCCAACGGTTGTCATTTCCCAGTCAAATAATCCTACAATTTTATTTCCATCCGGCGAAAATAACGTATTGTTAAGCTTATAATCATAGTGAATAATGGTCGAATGCTGTGTAGTGGGGATGTGTGTGGTCAACCATTTTTTTAGGGCTTCTACTTCCGGTATGTCACTTGTTTTTGATTTTTCATAACGATGAATCCAGCCGTGTACCTGACGTTCTAAAAATCCTTCGGGCTTGCTGATTTTTTCAAGAAGCGTGCCTTTATAAGGAACATCATGAAGCTGAGCAAGGACATCCACCATTTGTTCTGAAATACAACGGCAAAGTGCGCTAGTTCCTTTCACTTCCTCTGGAAACGCTGTGTCGATGAGAACACCGTGCTTTCTCTCCATTAAAAAAAAGGATTTCCCGACCACCGTCTCATCTTCACAAAACACATACGGCCGAGGAGCGAGAGGGAAAGACTTCGATAAAACAGATAAAATCTTGTATTCTCTTTGCATGTCATGCGCTTTTGGCGCAACTGGCCCAAAGGGAGGGCGTCTCAACACCGCCTCCCACTCTCCGACTGAAAGAGCGTAGGTTAAATTGGACGCACCTGATCCAAATTGCTTGATTAAAAGAGGCTCTTTAGGTAAATCTGGAATCGAAACACGGAGAAACTGATGCAGTTTTTCCGTGTTTAATTCCTCTCCTTTTCGTACAGGAATGATTTGTGACATTCTTTTACCACCTGCTTTTTTATAGTTAAACAGCTACTTTATAATTCATCAAAAACTGCTTAATGTCCGCTGGAATAGACACGCTTTTTTGTGCATCAAAATCAAAGTACACAATGACAGCTTCTCCTTTAGCAATCAGCGATCCCGTCTTGCTGTCGGTAATTTCATGACCAATTGTAAAGCTTTTATTGCCGACATTAGATACAAAGGTTTTAATCATTAGTACTTGATTAAAATAACCTTGCGCAACAAAATCACATTTAGTAGACGCTAAAATATACTCCCACTTTTGTGTATGCATGGATGCTCCCATTTCTTCAAAAAAAGCAATACGGGCCTCTTCTAAATAAATGAAATAGCTCGTATTGTTAATGTGACCGAGTGCGTCTGTTTCGCAAAAGCGCACTTTGACCTGTGTTTCATACATGATCTTCTCCTCCTTTACTTATGTGAAAAAACAGCGGGACGCTTTTCAATAAATGCTGATACTCCTTCTTTAATATCTTCTGTTTGAAAGACTTCTTCAAACAGCTCTGCCTCAAGTTCAAGACCTTCAGATAATGTACGATTTATTCCTTCGTTTACCGCTGTCTTAATTCGAGAAAGTGACGGAAGAGAGTGACGGTTAAATTTCTTAGCCAGCTCTTTTGCTTTTTCGAGCCCTTTTCCTTTAGGCGTTATATGATTGGCAAAGCCTGCATGAAGCGCTTCTTCTGCAGAAACAGGACTGCCGGCAAACATCCACTCTTTAGCTTTAGAAACGCCGATTACGCGTGGAAGACGCTGAGTTCCGCCACCTCCAGGAAACAATCCGAGCTTCACTTCCGGAAGACCGATTTGAGCATGTTCTTCGGCAATGCGTATATCAGCGGTTAGTGAAAGTTCGCATCCTCCTCCAAACGTTAAACCGTTTAACACGACAATTGTTGGTTTTTCAATGTTTTCAAGTTTTTGCAAAACACGATGGGTTTTCATAAACTCTTCTTTAATGCCGCTTTGCCCCATTAACTGAGGAAACTCTTTAATATCAGCTCCAGCCATAAAGGCCCGGTCGCCCGCTCCTGTTAAAATGATTGTAATGACATCAGGGTCTTTACTAAGCTCTTCATACGTTTCTTCAAGCTGCTGCACAACAGCCTGGCTCATTACATTTAAAGGCGGGTTATCAATGGTTACAATTGCCGTTTTCTCCTCTTTTTCAACACGTACAAATTTTTTCATCATTACTTCACTCCTTGTGTGTGGTATGTGTAAAAACCTTTTCCTGTTTTACGTCCAAGCTCGCCTTTTTGAACTTTTTCTTCAATGCACGCAGCTGGCTTGTCCTCCGGATTCCCCGTTTCGCTATAGCGCTGCTGCATCACAAAATATCCGACGTCAATTCCCGAGAGATCCATCAATTCAAAAGGACCGATCGGGTGATTGAGCGCTTTTTTGCAAATCGTATCAATGTCTTCAAAATCTGCGTATCCATTTTCATAAAGGAAAACGGCTTCTTTTTGCAACGCTCCTAAAATTCGATTAGCAATAAAACCTGAGATTTCTTTTTTCAGAAGGACTGCTGTGCGATTAATTTGCTTGCAAACATCCATTGTCGTTTGAGCTGTTTTTTCACTTGTCTTTTCACTCATCACAACTTCTACGCAGTCCATTACAAGGGGAGGGAAAAAGAAATGCATGTTAACGATTTGCTCTGGACGGTTTGTTGCACTTGCAATAAGCGAGTTAACAATTGTTGAACTATTCGACGCTAAAATGGCGTGACTTGGTGCGTACTCATCTATTTCTTTAAAGACACTTTGTTTTACATCTAACTTTTCTACCACAGCTTCAATTATAAAATCAGCATTTGAAACCGCTTCCTTTAATGTGTTTGTAAAAGACAATCTTCGGAATGCGGCTTCCTTAGCCTCAGAAGAGATTTTTCCTTTCTGAACCCACTTGCCTATAATTGCTTCCAGCTTGTCTTTTGCATCAATGAGTGATTGTTCATTCATATCTTGAATAATTGTTTCATATCCTCCGAGTGCACAAAGCATACCGATTTGATGTCCCATTTGTCCTGCTCCAATAACAGCAATACGCTGTATATCTTTACTATTCATGTTATAGCCTCCTTTTAATATAAAAGGAGAGAAAGGGCTTGTACTTTCCCGCCTTTTACGAGCACTGTCTAGCCTAGCAGCTACTATGACTCAATACCTTTCATCAGCATCTTATAAAAAATAGCCGCAACTTCTCGATCTGTCTTTTCACCATCTGGCTGAAACCAAAAATAGCTCCAATTTGTCATTCCTAATATGCCTAGCGTCACGATATCTGAAGGCAAATCTGAACGGAACTGCCCTGCTTCCATGCCTTTTTCAATAATTTCCTGTACGTTTTCTTTAAAACGATCGCGTTTTGGAATGATTTGTTCTAAGTGTTCTTCACTCAAATGACGCATCTCTCGAAAAAACACTTTAGCTCGAAGACCTTCTTTCTCAATATCATGAACAAGTTTAAAAATAATGCTGTGAAGTTTTTCTGGATAAGATGTTGTCTTATCTGCAAGAATCGTTTCTTGGTTTTCTATTAATCTTTCAATATATTGAAGGTGAATATCCATTAAAAGCTCTTGTTTGCTTTTAAAATAATAATAAAACGTTCCCTTTGTGACGTTTAATTCATTTACAATATCTTGAATAGACGTTTCTTTGAAACCTTTTTGAGCAAAAAGCTGAATGCTTCGTTCCATCATCAAATCTTTCATCGTCAAACCCTCTCTGTCTTTTCTCATTTTCACAAATTATACCATGGCTTAGAGGGAGCTTTTGAAAAAGTTTGTTTATGTTCAGCTTATTTACATCGTTTCTTTCACCACTTCTTCTCGTAGTGCCCGTCGTAAAATTTTTCCTACATTAGTCTTAGGAAGCTCAGCGCGAAACTCAAAGATTCGCGGAATTTTGTAAGCGGCAAGGTGCTGTCGACAATAAGAAGTAAGCTCTTCTTCGGAAAGAGATTTCCCATCTTTCACTACCAAAATCGCTTTAATGGTTTCTCCTCTGTAAGGGTGCGGCACACCAATTACAACGGCTTCTTTAATGTGGCTGTGTTCATATAAAACTTCTTCAATATCTCGAGGGTACACATTAAAACCACTCGCAATAATCATATCTTTTTTACGATCAACAATGGATAAATACCCGTCTTCATCTATCTGTCCAATATCTCCTGTGTACAGCCAGCCGTTTCTAAGCGCGTGAGCCGTCTCTTCAGGTTGATTCCAATAGCCCTTCATAACTTGAGGGCCTTTAATTACTATTTCTCCAAGCTTTCCTCTTGGCAGTTCTTTTGTTCCTGTAGCCACATCAACAATTTTATAAGCAGTTTGCGGAACGCCAAGTCCGACTGTACCTGGCTTTCTCTCACAAAACGGCAGGTTGCAATGCGTCACAGGAGATGCTTCTGATAGCCCGTACCCTTCTAACACTTTAGCGCCCGTTTTTCGTTCGAACTCTTTCATCAGCTCAACAGGCATCGGCGCACTGCCGCTGTTGCAGATACGAATACTTTCGATGTTGTATTCTTCTGCCTGAGGATGATTGGTAATAGCAACATACATAGTTGGAACACCGGGAAAAATACTAGGCTGCTCTTTTTTTATTGTATTTAGTACTTCTTCCAAATCAAAACGCGGCAATAGCAATATTTCATTTCCGCAAAGAATTGATAAATGCATACAGGAAGTCATGCCAAATACGTGAAACAATGGAATAACGGTTAAGCATTTTTCTTTTCCTAATTCAATATCATGCTTAAATATTTCGTATGATTGAACTGCGTTTGTGTAAATGTTTGTATGTGTAAGCATCGCACCTTTAGATGGTCCGGTCGTTCCTCCCGTATACTGAAGAACAGCAATATCGTGTGATGGATGGATGACCGGCTGATTAAATTCATGTTTTATGGTTAAAAAATCTAGGAAGGAAAGGTCTGGTGATGTAGGAACAAAAGGTTTTTGCAAGCTGACAGTTATCGCTTCTTCTATATGAACGCGATTTCTTATTTCTTGAAGTCTCGTATAAAAATCATCGAGTAGAATTATTTTTTTTGCCCCGGAATCGTTTAAAATATGCTCTAGCTCTTGTTCGACAAGCATAGGATTGACCTGAGTAACAATGCCGCCCGCTGCTACAATGCCGAAATAGCTTATTATATATTGCGGACAGTTTGGCAGCATAACTGCTACACGATCTCCTTTTTTAATCCCTTTTTTCTGGAGTGCTCCTGCAAATACGCGAACTGAGTGATACAGCTCCTGGTACGTTAACGTATGCTGATACATGCGCGTTGCCGTGTGAGCAGGATAACGTTCGGCTGTTTCTTTGAGCATATCAAATAGTGAAATATCTTCGATGTGAATGTCATGAGTGTAGGCTTCTGGATAAGGTGTAAACCATTTTTTAACGTCTTCCATCAAGTTACTCCTTTCTTATTCACATAGCATGAACTCCACCGTCTACTGTCAGAATATCTCCCGTAATATAATTAGACGCCGCAGAAGCAAGAAAAACAGCGGCTCCTTTTAAATCAGCGTCGGAGCCAAAGCGTTTTAAAGGGGTTTGACTTAGAAAATAATCTTTGCCTTGTTCCATAATCGCACCTGACATTTTAGTAGGGAAAAATCCCGGCGCAATCGCATTAACTTGAATATTATGCTGTCCCCATTTGACAGCTAAATCTTTCGTAAACGTAATGACCGCTCCTTTACTCGTATTGTACCCGATTGTATCCATGTACTGAGGATCCGTTCCTCCAAGACCGGCAATCGAAGCAATGTTAATAATCTTGCCAGCTTTTTGTTTAATCATTTCTTTTCCAGCTTCTTGAGACATTAAAAACGTTCCTGTAACATTAATATTCATCACTTTTTGCCATGCTTCAAGAGGCATTTCTTCAACCGGAGCACCCCACGTAGCTCCGCTGTTATTAATTAAAATATCAATACGTCCAAATGTTTCAATTGTCTGATGCACGACATTTTTAATATCTTCAGGCTGACTGATGTCGCAAGTTAAGGCGAGCGTTTTTACATCGAGGCGGGCCAATCGGTCGGCTACTTGCTGACATGCTTCTTTTTTTCTCGAACATAGAACAATGTTTGCTCCTGCCTCTGCAAGCCCTTCTGCCATTTGTTCTCCTAACCCTCTGCCTCCGCCGGTAATAATAGCTGTTTTGCCAGTTAAATCAAACAAGTCCTTTATGTGCATAGGTTGCCTCCTTTTCTTGATAGGGTTTTAGCTCAAGCCTTGCAAGCTGTGCTTTGTGCACTTCATCTGGACCATCAGCAAGGCGAAGAGTGCGGGCATTTGCCCAAAGTGCCGCAAGCGGCGTGTCTTCTGAAACACCTGCTGCTCCAAATGCTTGAATAGCGCGATCAATGACTTTTAAAGCCATAGCAGGAGCCATTACTTTAATCATAGCAATTTCTTTCCGCGCTTTTTTATTTCCAACTGTGTCCATCATATAAGCAGCTTTTAATGTTAATAAGCGAGCTTGCTCAATTTCAATACGCGACTCTGCCACCCATTCTTGAATAACCCCTTGCTGAGAAAGCAACTTATTAAACGTAGAACGACTTTGAATACGCTTACATAATTCTTCAAGCGCTCTTTCAGCTGCTCCTATTAGCCGCATGCAGTGATGAATACGTCCAGGCCCTAATCTGCCTTGAGCAATAGCAAACCCTTTTCCTTCGCCTAAAAGCATATTAGACGCTGGCACACGCACATTGTCATAATGAATTTCAGCATGTCCATGAGGAGCGTGATCGTATCCAAAGACTGGAAGCATTCGTTCAATTTTAACTCCTGGAGTATTTAATGGAACTAGAATCATAGACTGCTGTTCATATTTAGATGCGGTAAAATCGCTTTTTCCCATGACAATAGCAATTTTGCAGCGAGGATCTCCCGCACCTGAAGACCACCATTTTCTTCCGTTGATCACATATTCATCGCCTTCTCTTACAATACTGCACTGAATGTTTGTCGCATCAGAAGAACCTACATCCTGTTCTGTCATAGAAAAGCAGGAGCGAATGTCTCCATTTAACAGCGGCTTTAGCCATTTTTCTTTTTGTTCAGGCGTTCCGTATCGAACCAGTACTTCCATATTGCCGGTGTCAGGAGCTCCGCAGTTAAAAGCTTCTGGTCCAATAATAGAACGGCCCATAATTTCGCAAAGAGGGGCATATTCGACATTTGTTAGACCCGCTCCGTATTCGCTTTCTGGCAAAAATAAGTTCCATAATCCAGCTTGCTTTGCTTTTTCTTTTAACTCTTCCATGATCGGAGGAACAGCTGACCATCTAGACGGCTGTTCATTCAGCTGTTGTTCGTATAGCCGTTCATTTGGATAAATATGCTCTTCCATAAAAGAGGTCAATTCTTTTTGCAGCTTCACTACTTTGTCAGAGTAAGAAAAATACACGGTAGTCCCTCGCTTTCATTTACTTACTAACCGGTTGGTATGTTACATATTCATCATAAATGAAGGGAAATAATTCAGCAAGATATTTTTAGAAAAATTCTAAATATTATATTATTTAAAATAAAAAAAGAGAGGTTTTAACCTCTCTTTTTACGCGGATGTCATTTCCTCAAATACGGCTGATACCTTTTCAAACTCCTCATCATCTTCAATTGAAGACCATTCACCATCATCTTCAATTTTCAAAAAGAAAACATCAATTTCTTCTTCTGTTTCAATTAAAACTTCTTCCACAAACGCAACGGCAATATAATCGTGCCCTTCAATCGTCATTTTTCCAAGCACTTCAATATCTTGCTCTTGATCATTTTCATCTAAAATTGTAAAAATCTCTCCCGTTTCAATGCGTTCCATCTTATTCCCTCCTAATTTTAACCTCATTATTCGTTCACTAACATGTATTCCCCTTTAGAAAAGGTTTCATGCTTATAAAAGTAGAATCTACTTTTTAAAAGGCAAAAGAATGTCTACGGTAGTTCCTTTTCCAAGCTCACTTACAAAGTTAATTTCTCCTCTATGTTCTCGAATGATCTTATAGCACACCATCAGTCCAAGCCCCGTTCCTTTCTCTTTGGTACTATAAAAAGGTTTTCCTAAATGCTTCATTCTTTCCTGCGTGATGCCTGGCCCCTCGTCGCTAAACCGGACAACAAGGTTCTCCTGATTAAACCTTTTTAGTTGAATCGTTACGGTTCCTCCACTTGGCATAGATTCGACTGCATTTTTAAATATATTGCTAAACACCTGTTTCAACTGATTTTCTTCGCATAATACGAGAGGAAGATGAAGATCAATTTCTTTTTTTACGTGAATTTTCTCTGTAATCCCCTGCACCTCAGCTAGCTTTAAAGTATTCTCTAAAATATCTTGGACATGTTTGTCTTTGTAGGTTTTCGCCTGAGGCTTTGCAAGACTCAAGAACTCATCGGTAATCAATTCAATTCTATCTAACTCATGATTTATCATTTCTACATAGTAAGGCTGACCGCTCGTTTCTTTTAATAACTGTATAAATCCTTTTACCGCCGTCAGAGGGTTTCGAATTTCGTGAGCAATACCAGCGGCTAACTGTCCGACTAAGGAAAGCTGAGCGGATTCACGCAGCAATTTTTCAGTTTTTTTACGTTCTGTAATATCACGAAACAAAACTTGAATGGCCTGCTTTCCCATATAGGGAATAGGAAAGGCAATGGTTTCGGCATCAATCGTATGACCGTCTTTATGAATAAACTTTTCTTCCTGTAGGTCTACAGATTTATTTTCTGTTTTCATTCGATAAATTCGCTGTTTTACAACATCATAGTAATCAGGGTGAACAAACTGATAAACACAAGCTCCTAATACGTCTTGAGGACTTTTGTATCCTAGCGCTTTAGCTCCTGCAGGGTTGATGTAATCAATTTTCCCTTCACTATGAACGATAATCGCTTCCGGCGATAACTCAATCAAGCTTCGGTAGCGTTCTTCACTTTCTTTTAAAGCCGTTTCGGCCTGTTTGCGTGATGTTATATCTCGATAGACAAAAGCAATGCATAGCGGCCAATCATTCATATTTTCAACGCGGAATAGTGTGACGCTTACATTAATTAAATGACCGTCTTTATGCTGTCTGACCGTCTCAAATTCCGTTTTCGATTCACCTGATTGAATGGTCTTATGAAGTTCCCACACTGGCTCCTTTAAAAACGAAGGTATAATCGGAAGAGGCTTTTGATAAATTTCTTCAAACGTCCAGCCAAATGTATTCTCAAACGCAGGGTTCACTTGAAGCGTTTTACCTTTTAAGTCAACGACAGCAACAGCATCTGCGTTATGATAGATAAAAGGCTGAACCTGTTCTTTTTTCTCCTGATAACTAGTTATATTCACGCAATGTCCCATGATTTCAGGCTTTTCTGTGTAAGATAAAGGGGTTAAGTTTACTACATAGCGTTTATCATTTATTTGAAGCTCGTACATAAGCTTTTTCTTTTTATTTAGTGCTTCGAAAAAATGCTCATACGAGACCCATTCTTCCAGAGGTATTTTTTGCTCATGAACGCTTTCACCTTGATACATACTGTAAACAAGATGATCATCTTGTTGTTTGTAAGCAAATATGATTCCTAGCGCCTCAGCTGAATGATTTTCTGCATGTAATCGGACTATTTTCTTATTTTCGTTCATCGTTCATATTTACCTACCCCTCACTAGCATCTTTCCTACTCGTTCTCATTCTCTTAATTTTACATGAGGATTTTAGAATTTACTAGATAAAGAAGCGGATATTTTCCATTCATTCACATAAAAAAGCGCCTGTAAAGGCGCTTTTTTATGTGAATATGAATTACTTTGAATGATGCATTTTATGACAGTGTCGTTTCGGAACAAAACCATTTTTCTCCATATGCTGATAACGATTTTCCATATGTGAAGAAATGTTTTGACTCTCCGTTTTGCTTAACACGCCGTACTCGACATATTTGGAAAGTATTTCTTTCTTTTTTGCTAGCATTTCTTTGTACAGCACGGACAATTCCTGCTTTTGCTGAGACGTCAGCTGCACGTCTTTTGTTTCTGGCTGAGGATGGTTTTCCGCTAATACAGGCGTCGCGCTCATAAATAAAAAAGCTGCTGCTGCACTTATCATAATCTTTCGCAAACAATCTACTTCCTTTCATCATATAGTAGTTGTAGTTTGCGAACTTCTATTTGTTTTCATTCATTCTGTTTGCTTAAGACTCGATAGCTCCTCTTACATCATAGTCGCTAAGATCCATTTCCATTTCCATTTCAAGTGCTAATTTAGCAAGCTCTGAACCAAGATAAGGACCCGACGTTAAGCCTGAAGCTCCGAGACCATTGGCTACTAGTATTCCTTCGTAAGCCGGAAGAGCTCCAATGACTGGCAAGAAGCCTGGAGTAAATGGTCGAAACCCTACCCTTGTTTCTAAAACTGTGCTTTCTGTTAAGCCGGGAGCAATTGATAAGGCCTTTGAAAAAATTTCATGAAGCCCACCAGCAGTTACTCGCAAGTCATAATCCGTGTCGTTTTCATGTGTTGCTCCAATAACAATTTGACCTTGTTCAAACGAAAGAATATATTGGTCGCTTGGAGGCATCACAACGGGCCAGTCTTTTGTATCTAAATCTGGAAGGTGCAAGTGAACAATTTGCGCTTTTTGAAAGCTTGCTAAAAATTTTACTCCAAGAGGCTCTAGCAATTGATTTGCCCACGCTCCTGCTGTCACGATTGTTGTACTTGCTAGAAGGGTTTGTCCATTTACGGCAACGCCCGTTACTCGATTATTTTCATAAAGAAGTTCTGCGTTTCCTTCTATTATTTTTGCACCGTTTTTCTTCGCTGCATTCACAAGTGCGTTTCGAAGAGCTCTTCCGTTAACGCGAGCGGCTCCACTAATATGAACTGAACTGTATTCTTCTGAAAGAACCGGAAACAAAGCCTGTGTTTCTTTAGCGGATAAACGTGTAATCTCGCCTATTTCAGGAGCTTCTTCCCGACGTTTATATGCTCGTTCTTCCATTTTTTTAAGCTTTTGTTCATCAGTATGTAAGCTAATTGCTCCCACTTGCTTATATCCTGTATCCGTTTCTCCATCGTCTTCTAATTGCTGAATTAATGTTTGATAGTACTTGGCGCCGCCTTTTGCTAAGCGGTACCATGCTTTATTTCGACGCTGCGAAAGCCATGGACAAACAATTCCTGCTGCTGCATCAGTAGCTTGACCAGCATCCTTGCGATCTACCAATGTCACATCTGCTCCTGCTTTTGCTAAATGATATGCAGTAGAAGCTCCAAGTACCCCAGCTCCAACTACGATGTATGTTTTCATACCAAAACACCCTTTTCTTTCTTCTAGTATTCTTATGCTATATGTATGCAATTTTAGCATAGCAAAAAAAGAAGTCACATACTAGGCTGAGCTATTTCGAGCTTATTTTTACGTCTTGCTGACTTTAACATATAGCAGCTCCTTTCATCTCGTAAACAAAAGCGGTAGAAGTTCCTTTACGAAGATTATAGCAGCGTGAAGAAAGCCACAAATAGTGGTAGTACGTCTTTAACGCTGCTGCTTACGGCTTTTCTATTATAGTTTCTGAATAAAAGCAAAGAGAATAAAATTTCTATAATATGTAAATAAAAAGAAATAACCATTATTTTAAGGAGAGCGTATGCAATCTTCATTTGTATTATTTTTTATCATTCTTGGTTTACTATTTGGCAAGTGGCGCAGGTATCAAGAATACTATCCTACTTTGCTGTTTTGGGTCACGGGGAATTTGCTTTATGAAGTACTGCTGTTTCATCACCGCGTATGGGTATTTCACCCTGTTGGTATTGATCACCTTTTTCTACCCGATCACCTCATGGTTTCCCTTGGAATAACCTTAATTATTTATCCGTTTGTTATACCAGTTTTTTTAGGAAGGCTGCCGCTGCATGTAAGCGGCCGGATGTGGTGGATTCTTTTGTGGGCGCTTTTATTTACTGTGATTGAGTTCATTGCTTATGTTAATCACAGTATTACTCATCATTATGGATGGTCGCTGCTGTGTTCTTTTCTCTTCAATATTGTCACGTTCTCACTTTTAGTCATTCATCAAAAGACAGCGCTGGGTGCTTGGGTTCTATCTGGAAGCTTTATAGCTTTCTTATTTATTCTTTTTGATATTCCTATGCCTTAACTTTTCATTGACTAGACGGAGGAAAAGGAAATATAATAGAAATTACATTTAAATATAATTTTCCTCTCTGAGAATAGAGGTGCATGAAATCAAGAGTCACTTATTGGAGACTAATGGAGTCTGTGAAGATAAGTAAAAGGGATTTCGTGCCGAAGTATATAAACATCCATTGTGTTCATATACTGGTTCAGTATTGAATAAATGCTGAGCTGTCACAAACCATTTGGTTTGTGGAGAGCTATTGAAGAGATGTTGATGCCTAGAATGTAATAATATTTTATTATTATGAAACCAAGACGCGTGAACATCACTTCACGGGTCTTTTTTGTGTTTTTCTACTGACCATCAAAGTTATAGTTGAATGATTTAAATGGAGGGATACGGATTATGTACTTACATGGAACGAGTAAAATTAACAGCAGCAATCATTTAGAAATTGGGCAGTGCGATACGGTCGAACTGAAAAAACGATACGGCACTCCCTTATACATCTACGATCAAGAATTAATTGAGACGAAATGCAAGGCCTTCCATTCAGCCTTTCGAAGAAGCGGATTTTCATATCAAATCGCCTATGCAGGGAAAGCCTTTCTTTGTATGGAAATGGCTAGCCTTTTAACGAAGCTTGATATGTCACTAGATGTGGTCTCAGGAGGCGAATTATTTACAGCGCTTGAAGCTGGATATCCAGCTGAACGCATTCATTTTCACGGCAATAATAAAACGATTGAAGAAATGGAAATGGCTCTTGATGCGAATATTGGCTGTTTTGTTGTTGATAACTTTACCGAACTTGAAGTTTTGCATGCCTTAGCAGCTGAGCGCAAACAGAAAGCATCTATTCTTCTGCGTGTTACTCCAGGGATTGAAGCCCATACACATGAATATATTATGACCGGACAGGAAGACTCCAAGTTTGGATTTGGTCTTTCCAATGACCAAGCCATGAAAGCGGTAAGTTCTGCGTTAGAAAAGCCTTACTACGATCTTTTAGGCATTCATTGTCATATTGGTTCGCAAATTTTTGAAGTAGATGGTTTTTCTCGCGCCATTGATATTTTAACTGATTTCTTATTCAGCATTCGTGATAAAATGGAATTTGAAGTAAAAGTTTTAAACGTAGGTGGTGGTTTTGGTATTCGTTATACCGAAAGCGACTCTCCTCTTCCAGTTGAGTATTATGTAGATGCACTGACAGAAAAGCTAAGCCGCACGTTAACTGAACAGAATTATACCCTTCCAGAAGTCTGGATTGAGCCTGGAAGAAGCATCGTAGGAGAAGCAGGTACAACGCTTTATACAATTGGATCAACGAAGGAGATTCCAGGTGTACGAAAATACGTAGGAATTGACGGCGGTATGACCGATAATATCCGTCCTGCTCTTTACGATGCAAAACATGAAGCTGTCTTGGCTAATAGAGTGACGGATAAAAAAGATGAAACAGTATCAATTGCGGGTAAATGCTGTGAATCAGGAGATATGCTTATTTGGGATATTGATTTACCGCGCGTTAATCAAGGAGATTTATTAGCAGTGTCCTCTACAGGTGCCTACAACTATTCAATGGCTAGCAATTACAACCGTATTCCGCGCCCTGCTGTTGTATTTGTAAAAAATGGAGAAGCTCGTCTTGCTGTAGAGCGAGAAACATACGAAGATTTGGTGCGTAAAGATGTAAAGCCAGTCGTTACTACGTATGCAATGAGCAAATAATAGCTGTTCTTGCGTAGTAAAGAAGCTATTGTTGTTTGGAGGAAATCTAACTATGGTTTTAAGTGTATTTAAAACGTACAGATCATCGCTTATTCTGCTTCTCGCTATTTTAATTGGCGGGATAGCAGGATATGCTATCGGGCCCGATGTGGCAGTCGTAAAGCCCTTTGGTGATTTGTTTCTTAATTTGATGTTCATGATTATCGTTCCCCTTGTCTTTTTTAGTGTGGCTTCGGCGATCGCAAACATGAATGAAATGAAGCGTCTTGGTAAAATTATGCTAGGTATCGCCGTTGTGTTTATCGCCACTGCTGCTGTTTCAGCCGTTTTAGGCTTTTTAGGCGCATCACTTTACAATCCGCTACATAATGTAGATACTTCTGCCATTAAAGAATTGATGGGTGACAGTGAAAATACAGCTGAAAAAATGACGCTTTTAACTCAGCTTGTTAGTACATTTACTGTACCTGATTTTGTTCAGTTATTTTCGAAAGAGCACATTTTACAATTAATTGTCTTTGCCGTTATTTTCGGTATTGCTACAACGATGGCTGGCGAAAAAGGACAGCCCATGGTGAAATTTCTGACTTCCGGTCAAGAAGTATCGATGAAGGTTGTTAAAATTGTGATGTACTATGCTCCAATTGGTTTAGGGTGCTATTTTGCTACTGTAGTAGGAGAACTTGGACCAAAGATCTTACAAGGGTACGCTAGAGCATTTATTCTTTATTTATTAATTGCAATCGTTTACTATTTCGGTTTCTTTACGCTATATGCATGGATTGCTGGCGGTAAAGCAGGAATTAAGCTGTTTTGGAAAAATGCAGCTGCTCCTTCTATCACGGCTATTGCTACCTGTTCTTCTGCTGCATCTATTCCAGTCAATTTAGATGCAACAAAGAAAATGGGTGTGCCGCTGGATATTGCTGAAACGGTGATTCCATTAGGAGCAAACACCCATAAAGATGGTTCTGTTATCGGTGGTATTCTAAAAATTGTTTTCTTATTCAGTTTGTTTGGCAAAGATATGACGTCTGCTACGAGTATTTTGAGCATATTAGGCGTAGCCTTTTTAGTTGGAGCCGTAATGGGAGCAATCCCTGGAGGCGGTATGATTGGCGAAATGTTAATCATTACAATTTACGGATTTTCGCCAGAAGTTCTGCCCATTATTGCGGTCATTTCCACAATTATTGACGCCCCTGCTACGCTTTTAAACAGTACGGGAAATACAGTAACAGCGATGCTTGTTACAAGGTTTACAGAAGGAAAAGACTGGATTAACAAAATTATCACCACCGATAAAGTCGCCTAGCAAAAAAGCAAAGGGAACAGTTTAGTGACTCTCCCTTTGCTTTTTTCGTGTGCAGTAATATCGATAGCGGTGTATAAAGTCTGTAAATACGCACATTCTATAGGTATGTTTCATAACCGAACTGGAGGTGTCGTCTAATGAGTAACGCTGCAGGAGGTTCAAAGAAAAATCAACCGAATGATGCGAATCATGTAAGCGCAGAAACAAAAGCTCATCAAAAACGTCTCACTGAGCAAAACAAACAAGAACATCAAGCTGAAGAGCGAAAATAAAATGACGTTAAAGAGCGCAGCACCTGCGTTCTTTAACGTCATTTTATTTTTAGAGAGAACTTCATAACTCCGCTCATTATAGGTCTATCGTACAACCTCCTTTCAAACTTTTACATATTCTATTAATAGGTTTGTAAAAGGAGGAATGATATGATGTTTTCTTGGCTAGAGATTACAGCCGCAGCCTTTGGACTTTCAGTTATTTTGATAAGTTTTGCATTTTTGCCCGAACGTACATGCAAAAATCTTTATATTCCTCATCAGCTAGCAGCAAAATCTATGTTTCTCTATAAAAAGATTATGCGTTTTATCAATCAATTTCGACAGAAATTTTAGTTCATTTCCTTTCCCTGGTTTTATTCATTGGATATATCCTCCCCCTTTTTAATTAGCACATTTACAGTAAATAATTTAATGGTTAAAATAAAGAGTAAAGAAAAAGGATAAGCAGTTTGCAGAAATGGAGTTTCACATGGAAATCAGAGACTTAGAATACTTTATAGAGGTAGCGAACCATAAGAATTTTACAAAGGCAGCGCTGCAAGTTCATTTGTCTCAAACAGCTTTAAGTAAAGCCGTCAAAAAAGTAGAAAATGAACTAGGATTTGAGCTTCTTGATCGTTCAACAAGAGAATTAAAGCTAACCGATGCAGGAGAAGTTGTGTATCACCAAGCAACTAAAGCTCTGTCGGTGTTAAAAGACATGCCTCACTTGTTGGGAGATTTAATGAACTTGCAAACAGGGCAAATCAAGATGGGAGTCCCTCCGCTCATCGGGACCTTGTTTTTCCCGAAGATTGCAAAAGCATTTAATGAACAATACCCTAAAGTATCTCTAGAGCTTATTGAATTTGGAGCAAAAAAAATTGAAGCACTTGTGGAAGAGGCTGGTGTAGATATGGGGATTGTTATGCTTCCTCTTACAAGCGGTCATGATGAACATTTTCACGTATACCCGTTCGTTAAGGAGAGATTTCTTTTATACGCGCATAAAAACCATCCTCTAGCGAAACGTTCTTCCGTCTGGATGAAAGAATTGGAGCATGAAAAATTCATTATGTTTAGTGAAGAATTTACGCTGCACGACCGGTTAATTCAAGATGCTTTAAAATCAGGCTTTGTGCCTTCTATAGCGTATAAAAGTTCTCAATGGGATTTAATTATTGAATTAACAACGGCAGAACTAGGTATTGCTATTTTACCCGAATCGCTTTATACCAAAGTGAAAGATCCCAATATTACTACCGTACCTATTGCAGATCCTGAAATGATGTGGGAACTTGGTATTATTCTGTTAAAAGAACGCTACAGTTCATTCGCTGTACGAGAATTGATTAATTTTTTAACCGAAAAACAAATGACAGATAAATTGGGGCCCATTTAAAAAGAGTCTGGAACAAAAGTATGTTAATTCAAGGACAATCCGAACGAGTTTGGTTGAGAATCCAACTCGTTCGGATTTTTTCGTGGGGACGCTGAACGTAGGTTTCATGTATGTATTTGCTTCTAGCTGTTGATTGGATGGGTTTCGTTATGTCTCCGTCTCTTTTTATGTGTAATACAAATTTTATCATTCAACAATCCCTACAATGAATCCATCATAGCCTTTGCTTCCAACGGTTTGTATAGCCGTGGCGCTGATTCGTTTTTCTTGAGCCAGAACATTCATAAATTGGCGAATTCCCTTTACATTTTCATCTTCACTTTCTGAGTTCACCACATGCCCTTGACGAACAACATTATCACAAATAATCGTACTTCCTCTTTTCGATAATTCTAGAGCCCACTTTAAGTAATTTGGGTTATTCGGCTTGTCAGCATCAATAAAGATAAGATCAAACGGCTCTGTTCTCTTATCCTTTAATACAGCTAATGTATCAAGCCCGGGGCCGACAAGGACTTCTACTAAGTGGCTTACTCCCGCTCTTTTTAAATTAGCTCTTGCTACTTCTGCATGCTGAGCGCTCAATTCGAGCGTAATCAGCTGTCCGTCTTTCGGAAGAGCTCTGGCTAGCCAAATCGTGCTGTATCCTCCAAGAGTACCAATTTCCAAAATGCGTTTAGCTCCTTTTAATAAAGCTAACAAATGCAGAAACTTTCCTTGACTAGGCGATACGTCGATGGCAGGTAATCCAGCCTCTTGATTTGCCTTCAATACCTCATCAAGAATAGGGTCAGGTTGTATAAGCTTATCATTCATATAAAGATCCACTTCATTCCAAATTTCATATATAGACATTTCCATACTCCTCCACATAAGTGATAAAAGCTTTATTATTTCTATGAATGTGTTCTAGCTCTCTAATAAACTATCCTGCTCGCTCTTAAAAAGAATTGTTATATGTCCATAAAAAAAGACCTTCAGAGAGGTCTTTTTTATCTTTAAATAATCGTAACTTTACTCAGATCTATCTTGGCACTTTTTAAAAAGTTATATGTCAATTTATCCATTTTTGCACCTTCAAAATCGGATTTTTTTAAATCTGATCCTCGAAACTGTACATTTAGCAAAGTGGCGTTGCGAAATGAGGCTTTTTTTAATGATGTTCCTTCAAAAATTGTTCCCTTAAATGTTTCCTCGTCAAATACAATGTCTGTTAAATTACATTGCTTAAAGTACGTGTTGTCATAGATACAGTCTTTAAAACTGGCCTGTTTAAAATTTGCCCATTTAAATTGTACGCCTGTTAAATTAACGTGATGAAATATCGCTTTTGTTAAATTGCTGCTTTTAAACATGCTGTCCGTAAGATCTGCGTAGCTAAAATCAGATTCATTCAAATTACTGGCATTAAATTTCCCTTTATACACCGATACAGAACGAAAATCAGATTTTGTAAGCTCGGTCTTTGAAAAATCCATAGGGACTGTTTGCTTTAATTCCTTGGTTTCTACATTCATTGATTGAATCAGCTCTGTGATATCGCCGATAGAATTGATTGTCATATAATAAGCCTGTTCTTCATTATGCCCATCTTTTTTATAATCTGTAAATTTTTCCTGTAAGTTCTGTGATAGTTCTTCCTCTAAATCTTGAACATTTTCTACATCCTGATAAGGAGCCAAAATGTTATGCACATGATTTTTTATTTTTTCGTTCATTTATAACATCATCCTTTCTCACAACAATAAATCAATAATTTTTTTCGCTTGCTCCCAATTTTCTTTGTTTTGTTTATATACGTTTTTTCCTTGTTCTGTAATTTTATAATATTTTCTGCGGCCGCCTTGTACAGCATCTCCCCAGTAAGAAAGAATATGGCCGTCTTTTTCAAGACGCTTCAAGCTTGAATACATTGTGGCTTCTTTTAATTCATACTGCTCTTTAGAATAGGTATAAATAAGCTTACTAATTTCATACCCATACTTATCGCCGCTGAGAAGTAATTTCAAAATCATTGTATCTGTATGTCCCCGAAGTAAATCTGAAGACATTTTTGTATATACCAAAGTATCACCTCTTTATGTATAATTTAAATCATATTACTATGACAGTCAAGGTATTATATTTAATAAAATACACTAATATATAATTGCACATATGTAAACAGCTTAACAGTAGAAAATAGCCGGGAGAAACGTACCGGCTATTTTCTAGGAGACACCTTATTCTTCGTTATAACTGAGCTTAAATACTATCGGCGTACTTTCTGCTGATATTTTCCAAACCATGTGATGATACCCCTTGCTCCAGTAATCTTTTACTAAATAATCAGGGATTCCAAATATGTTTTTCCATACTTCTTGAGCATTTTTGTATCCGCTGTCCAAACAAATCTTTTTAATTTCTCTGCTTTGAAGCGTAAGCAGCATAGTATGTAAAAGCAGTGTGCCTACACCTTTTCTTTGGTACTTTGGATGAACAAAAACTGTGCCGATTTCAATCCATCCTTGCAGGTCTCCTTTTGTACACGATGTAATTAATTCACTAACAGGACCATATTCAATACAGCCAATAATCTTATTAGTGCACGTATCTATTCCGAGCCAAAAGAATCGATGTTTTCCACCGCTATCAAGGTCACTTTTTAAATATTGTGCTTTACTTTCAATTTCTATTTGTATATCGTTCACTATGTCTGATAGACCCTCTTTATGAAAGGTATCTGTGATTACTTCATTAAAAAGCTCGTGGAGTTCTGCGCGGTCTTCTATTTTTGGTCTTCTTATTTCAATATGATGCAATGTTCATTCCTCCTTGTTATTTCACGGCAGAATATGAAGCTTTACCATTATTATTTATCAATCTATGTTGATACTCCTTTTCTCTTTCTACTGTTTTTCCAATAAAAAAGCACGAGAAACTTTGAGTTCTCGTGCTTTTTTATAATATGGATTCTGCTTTTCTATTGGGAACTGTTAATACTGATTCACAAAGCTCTGGATTTTACATACGAATTCAGAAAGGTTCTCCTTTATCTCTTTGTCCTCTGTTTTCTCTACTTGCTCCTGTATGGCATCAATCATTAAACGTGCTCTTTTAGGATCTATAGAGGCCGGTTGGCTGCTGTTGTTTGATAGACTTTTCAAAATTTGATTAGTCATTTTGTTTTTATCGTGAATATAAAATAATATTTGAGGAACTTGATTAATTAACAAATTTACGTATCTGCGAAACTCCTCTATCTCATATAATTCTCTTGAATTACCTTTAAAGCCATCAACGGAAAGCATAAGACTCTGGTAGCCTTTATCACTGCGTTGATTAAGTGCTTTAATCACTTTCAAAAACCGATCGAACTTTAGATAGCGTATTTCGTCTTTCCTTAATTCTAAAAATTCAATTTCTCCTTTTTCCAAAAAGGGATCTTTGATAAGACTATTATCATTCATATACATTCTCTCCCTACTAATTTATTAGTTGCAGAGCTTGTTTTGAATTCATTTGTCTATCGTTTTAGTAATTGTTTACCTCTTTTAGGCCCGTTTTAAAACCTTTATTTGTAAAACGCTTACATAAATGTTCTCAATTGCCTGACGTGTTGACGGAATTCTGCTTATTATCTGATAAATGACCAATGAAAAAGAGCTCCTTTACAGAAGCTCTTTTTTAAAAATTATAGAGATGCTGATAACTTTATATCTTATTTGCTTCTTTTAATACCGCTAATAAGTATTCCCATGTCTTAATAGTAGACGGAATGCTCAGGTGTTCATCAGGTGTATGAACGTCGTACATATCGGGGCCGAGCGAAATGGCGTCTAATCCAGAGATTTTTTCCAGGAAAATACCGCATTCAATTCCAGCATGGATGGCGATGACCTCCGCCTCTTCCCCATACTTTTCTTTGTAAACCTTTTTACATAATTCACGAATTTTTGAATCTGCATTGTACGCCCATTCAGGGTAATTTCCTTTTGTTTCAACTCTTCCTCCGACTACTTGAGCAAGTATGTGCACTTGACTTACTATTTTTTCTTTTAAGCTTTTTACTGAGCTGCGGATTTCATTTTGAAAAACAATCTCAGACTCTGTCGTCGTAATCACACCTAAGTTGGTAGAAGATTCTACTAATCCTTCGATATTCATACTCATGCTTTGAACGCCGTTTGGTGTTAGCATAATAGCTTGTACAATTCGTTCTGTCGTTTCTTTTGTAAAACATTTCTCATCGGAAGAAAATTTGTTTATTTTTACATATACGCTCGGATCAGCCGCTTGTAATTCATTTTTTACTATTTCGTTCCACTCACGAATCTTATTTTCTAGCTTTCCTACCTCAGAAGGCTCAACTGATAGAATTGCTTCTGATTCACGGGGAATCGCATTTGATTTTAATCCTCCACTAATGCTGCTTAAAGAATAGGGAAGTTCATGTTGTAAATCATATAAAACTCTCCCTAGTAGTTTATTAGCATTTCCTCTTTCTTTATCAATTTCCATTCCAGAATGTCCGCCGCGCAGTCCACCGATGCTTAAGCTATATGTTTCTGAGTTATCGGAAGACGATTCCCAGTCTACGGGAATACGAAGCACGCTTTTTACCCCGCCTGCGCTGCTGACAAGCAGCTTTCCGTCCTCTTCTGTATCAAGGTTGATAAAGATTTCCCCTTCAAAATGAGCTGGACTTACAGCAATGGCTCCGCCCATAGTTGTTTCTTCCTCAGTAGTAATGACTACTTCAAGAGAGGGGTGAGCTATATCATGAGCATCTAGTAAAGCCAGTGCATATGCAACGGCAATCCCGTTGTCAGCTCCTAGCGTAGTACCATTTGCATAAAGCATATCTTCCACAATTCGCAGTTGAAGCGGATCTTTTTCAAAATCATGCACAGTCCCTTTATTTAACTCGCATACCATGTCCATATGTCCTTGCAAAATGATGGCTGGAGCATGTTCATATCCTTTAGCGGCCGGCTTTTTAATAATTACATTTAAAGCCTCGTCTTGGATAACTTCAAGGCTTCTTTCTTTTGCAAAAGAAACTAAATAGTCACTAATTTTCTTTTCATTTCCAGATTCTCTAGGAATAGCTGAAATTTCGTTAAAAAAATAAAAAACCGGATGTTTAATTAATTCATTTACTGTTTGCACCATATGTATCATCCTTTCTAAACTGTAGGCTTTTTTATCATACTATTTATCTTTACAGGAGAAATAGTATGAGGCTTTTTTTATGTATAGCCTAATTATATTTTAACGTTGATTAACTCAATAGAATAGATATAACCTAAAAAAGCATAAATGAGCCCGTTGGACTCATTTATGCTTTTAATGATTTATTTTATTTTTTATTGAGCTGTATATCCGCCGTCCATTACTACCGCTTGACCAGTTACACCTTTTGCTTTATCACTCGCCAAGAAGATAGCATAGTCAGCAATTTCGCTCACGTCTAATAATCTTTTTTGAGGGACTAAAGGATAAATAACTTCTTCAAGCACGCTCTCTAATGGTACGTTTCTTGTTTTAGCTAAACCATCTAACTGACCTCTTACTAGTGGTGTATCCACATAACCAGGACAAAGTGCATTCACCGTAATACCATGTGCTGCGCCTTCAAGAGCAGCTACTTTTGTTAGCCCTATTACACCGTGTTTAGCACTGTTATAAGCTGCTTTGCCCGCAAAACCGATTAAACCGTTGATAGAAGAAACGTTAATAATACGTCCGAACCCTTGCTTTTTCATAATCGGAAACGCGTGCTTAATCGCCATAAATGGAGCTGTTAGCATAATTTTAATCATTAACTCATATTTTTCAGTTGGGAACTCTTCGATTGGAGAAACATGCTGCAAGCCAGCGTTATTAATGAACGTATGAACCGCTCCAAAATGTGCGTTTGCCGTTTCAATTAAATGTTTGATTTCTTCTTCTTTTGTTACATCAGCTTTGACACCAAGCGCTTCAAATCCAGCTTCACGAAGATTTTGTGCTGCAGCTTCTACAGCAGCTTGATCAATGTCGGATAACACAATTTTTCCGCCGTTTTCTGCGAATCGTTTACCTATTTCAAACCCAATTCCTCTTGCTGCTCCTGTGATTACAATTACTTGATTTTCAACCATGTGTATTCTCCTCCTGTTTTTAAATAATACCGGCTGCCGCTAATGCGACTCCTGCAAATAAAGCGATTGTCGGGATGATAAATGCAACAACAAATACGTCTTTATACGTTTCTTTATGCCGAAGACCAGTTACGGCTAATAGTGTTAACAACGCACCGTTATGCGGTAAAATAGATGCACCTGACGCAACACTTGCAATACGGTGAAGAGCATCAGCACTTAAATTCGTTGTTTGAGACAAGTGATACCACGTATCTCCTAATGCTTGAAGCGCAATACCCATACCGCCGGATGCTGAGCCCGTGATCATCGCTAGCACTTGAACGCTTAATGCTTCTGAAACGAGCGGATTACTCGAAATGTTTAGCAACACATGCGTGACATCTTTAAACTCTGGAACTGCTGTAATAACCGAGCCAAAACCTACTGCTGCACTCGTATTAATAACAGCCATCACGGATCCTTTTGCTCCTTCATTTATAGAAGAAATAAACGTCTTGTAGTGTTTAAAATTAATAAGTAAAATAGAAAAAATACCAATTAATAACGAAACGATAGGCTCCCATTTTAAAACGTTTAATGTCACGACAACGACAATCAGCGGTAAAATAGCTAATATTACATTCATCGAGTCCTGTTCTTCACTCGCTGCGACTGATGATTCATTAGGCTCAGTAAACCCTTGATTTTTAGCTTTTAATTTTTTATCGCGATAAGCTAACCATAAATACCCTCCCACCGCCATAATAAGACCTGAGACAATTCCAATAATCGAACCGGACATTGCATTGGTTTTAAATGTAGCAGTCGGAATCAGATTTTGAATTTGAGGCGTACCTGGAATCGCTGTCATTGTAAACGTAAATGCTCCGAGTGCAATGGTTGCTGGCAGTAAATTTCGCGATACGTTGGCTTCTCGAAATAACGCGATTGCTAAAGGATAAATCGCAAAGACCACAACGAATAGACTCACTCCGCCATATGTCAAAATGGCGGAAGCAATCAGCACCCCTAAAATGGCTCTTTTACTTCCAAATAATTTAGCAATACGCTGCGCCAACGACTTAGCTGCGCCTGTATCTTCCATTAGCTTTCCGAAGACGGCTCCTAATAAAAAGATGGGGAACCATTTTGCAGCGAAATCTACAAACCCTCCCATATACACATCTGTATAAGTAGGCAGTACTTTTAAACCACTAAAGTAAGCAATGAATGTAGCTACAACAGGTGCCACCCAGATAATAGACCATCCTAGATAAGCAAAAAACATCAACAATAACAATCCTACAATAATAACCACACGGTAACCTCCTTTCCTTTTAATACATATACATAATGGATTATTTCACAACACAACAAGTTTACACCCGCTAGTTTTATAAGTAAAATGAATAAAAGGAATCAAAACTATGAATAAAAGTCGTAGTTTATTTAAAAATTCACACTCGATTATTTTTCCCGTATAATTTCACTCTGAGTAGAAGCTATAAAATACACTTCCTTCCTTTTTCTTTGTACAAGCTAAGTTTTTTTCTGTCACATCCCACTTTCTTCCTTTATTTTCTTTTCTTTTATAAGTTTTTCCGAACATATAGATGGGTACTTGAATGTTATGACACAGAAAAAGAGGCGATCTTATGCTACATTTCATAACAGACTTACTGAAACAATTTGGAATTTGGGGACTTTTAAGCGGACTGGCCATTGAGGCTTCCTCCCTGCCGTTTCCCGGTTCTCTTCTCACCCTTACCTACGGATACTTATTAAACATGCACATAGTGCAATTATTATTAATTGCTCTTGCAGGAAGCGCCGTTTATACAGCTTTTAGCTTTATACCGTATGGGATAGGCTATAAATTAGAGGATAAGGTAAAGAAAAAATTATCAAAAAAGAAAAAAGCATTTGAGAAATCACAAAAATGGTTTAAAAAATGCGGATTATGGAGTATTGCGATTGCTCGTCCTTTAGGGCTCGGCAACTACATTTCCTATCTTTCGGGGCTATCTAAAGTGAAACCTATTCCGTTTGCTCTGCTCACATTTCTTGGTATCTTTCCTTTGAATATTGCCATGCTTTGGTTAGGGCAAATCGGAAACTTTAAGTCCATTCAATCTTTTATCTCAGATGCACAAACCTATATTTTAATTGCAGCGGTAGTGGCTGTATGCGGATTTTTAATTTATAAGTTCTATTTTAAAAAAAGCAGCTGCAGCGAACAGTCTAGTTCAACGTAAGAGTATAAAAAAAAGACCCTTTGGGGTCTTTTTTTATATCAAATAGAAATAACACCTAAAATTAACGCAGCTATTGTCATCACTGCCGTAGTTCCTAGCGCCCACTTAATTAAAAAGCGTTGTAAATCACTAAATTCAATTCCTACCATTCCAATTAATAAGTGAGCTGCTGCTACCAAGGGACTTATCACGTGAACGGGTTGTCCTAAGATAGCAGCTCTTCCAATTTCAGCTGCGCTAATGCCATAACTTTCGGCAGCTTGAGCAATAATCGGCAATACGCCAAAATAAAAGGCATTATTGGACATAAAAAATGTAAAAGGAGCACTTAAAAATGCTACTACAACTGGCAAAAAAGGGCCCATTGCATCTGGGATTATTCCTACAAGTGTATTTGCCATAGCATCAATCATCTTTGTTCCAGACATAATTCCTGTAAAAATACCTGCTGCAATAACAATTGAAACGACGGCTACCGCATTATTTGCATGAGATGAAATTCGCTGCTGTTGATCTTTGATGTTTGGATAATTTATTAATAATGCAATAGCAAACGCTACCATGAACAAAAGCATCAGCGACATAAAGTCCATAATTAAGCACACCATAAGACTAACGGTAAGGAGAAAATTAAACCATACTAACTTAGGACGTCGATAGTCTAAATGTTGCGCTGTTCCCTCTAATTCATCTGCATGTGCGATTTCATTTGCAGAATGTTTAATATTGATAACTCCTAACCTTTTTCTTTCCCTTCTTCCAAGGACAACAGAAACAAAGAGCACCCATAGAAGCCCAAAACCCATTACAGGTATTAAAGGCAAAAACAACTGAGACGAATCTAAATTTAATGAACTCATAGCCATAGCAGAAGCACCTCCCCACGGAGTCATATTCATAACTCCCATAGATAGCATCGCAACTCCTGCTAGGATAAGCGGGTTCATTTCTAGGCGTTTATATAATGGAAGCAAAGAAGAGACCGTTATCATATAGGTAGTAGTTCCATCACCATCTAAAGCAACCATCATTGAAAGCACCGCAGTTCCGACCACGATTTTTAGGGGATCTCCTTTTACAACCTTTAAAATGAAGGAAACAAGAGGGTCAAACAATCCTGAATCAATCATTAATCCAAAATATAAAATAGCAAATAAAATCATAATAGCTGTAGGAGCAATATCTTTTACACCCTCTAGCATCATAGGTCCCATTCCGCTAGCAAACCCACCTATTAAACCAAATATAATTGGAATAATGATAAGAGCAACCATTGGGGTAAGTCGCTTCGACATAATTAAATACATGAATACTGCAACCATTAAAAATCCTAATAAAGAAAGCACGGATATTTTTCCTCCTTTTTGATAACGTTTTCATTTTTTCTTGCTACACGTTACTAAAAAGGTATCACTTGTTAAAGCAGGTTCATAGATAATCACCATAAGTTTAATATCTTTTATAAAAGTAATTCTTTTCATTTTTTTCATGCGTCATTTCTACATAAAAACGAGATAGCGGACAAAGAACCGCTATCTCGTTTTTATGTAGAATTAGTTACTCGGTATTTCCGCTCAGGCCTCCCTACACTTCCATACACTATTTCCACCTGCATTTCTTTACAAGATACTAAATACTCTAAGTACCTTCTCATTGTTGAATAACTGATACCTACTAGTTGAGCAAACTCATCTACATTCAAGCTCTGCGGAACTTCGCGAACTTTATCTCTTACTAAACGAAGAGTATGTTTATCAATCCCTTTAGGAAGTTCTGTTACTGCAGCTGCTGATTGAGTGCGGCGGTTATGATGTGTTCTAAATAAATGGTCTATTTTATCTTGGTTTATCATTTTATTTTCGGTTAATTCTATTCTTGTAGACTGATAATGTTTTAAAGTAGATAAAAATTTATCAATAATTACAGGTTTCACCAAATAACCAAATGCTCCTCCTCTTATTGCTTCCTCAACTGTTTCAACATCATTGGCTGCCGTTATTAAAATAATATCGATTCCTCGATACTTCTTTCTGATTTCCCATAACAGTTCCACTCCGTTGATATCTGGTAAAAAGACGTCTAATAAAATTAATTGCGGTGTAAATATTGTTAGTAATTCTAAAGCCTGTTCTCCAGATCCTGCGGTTGCAACAACAGTGAAATGCTCTAGTTTCTTAGTAAACTGTTCATAAATTTGTGCAGCTGTAGAATCATCTTCTATAATCATGACATTAATTTGATTTTCAGTCATATCGATTCTTCCTTTTCATTATTTAATAGCTTTGGGATTACTAATGTGAATCTTGCTCCTTGTAACATACTTTTGCTTATGTATAGTTCACCTTTGAGCAGCTCTACAGATCTTTTAACAATAGTCAATCCAATTCCGTGATTTTCACCTTTTTTTGTTGTGTAACCATCTATAAAAATCATATTTTCTACTTCTTTTGATATCCCATGTCCATTGTCTTCAACTTCAAAAATCAGGTCATTTCCTACATCTGTAAAAGATACTAGCACGTTCCCTTTATGTTCTCGCACAGCCTCGAGCGCATTATCAATTAAATTCCCCAAGATGGAAACAACGTTTTTTGCGTCTTCGATATCTAAAGTACTTGTTAAATTACTATCTTGGTCAATTTCTAAAGTAACATCTAATTCTTTCGAACGATTGATCTTTCCAAGTAAGCATGCCGCAATCAAAGGATCCTTTACAGAAGACATTAAAAAAGAAATAATATCTTGGCGTTCCTTTACCTCTGATGAAATCATTTGCATGACATGCTCATACTTCTTTAACTTTAACAATCCATAAATCACGTTCAGCTTATTTAAAAATTCATGATTTTGAGCACGTAAATTATCGGAAAACATTTTAATTTTAGAAATCTCTTCTGTCAATTCTTCAATTTGAGATAAAGTTCTTATAGTAAGGACGATGCCCTGCACTTCTTTTTTTCTTACAATAGGAGATAAATCCAAAATATACTGCTGACCATCTAGTACAAGGGACTGGTTAGAATACACCCGCTGCTTTTCTATCGCTTGAACAATTAGTTGTCCTAGACGGGCGTTCTTTATCTCTCCTCCTATTTGAAGATGACCAAATAGTTCTCTAGCCCTTCTGTTCATTGACGTTACATATTTTTCAACATTTACAGTAACAGTAGCATCTCGAATAGATTCAAGGGTAGCCTCCTTTTCTTTAAAAAGAAAGGAAATCTCCTCCGGTTCCAGTCCAAATATTAGTCTTTTTACCCGCCTTGCAATGAAAAAAGCTCCAAATGCTCCAATAAGAAAAGGAATACAGGACAATTTAATAATTTTTATTCTATAATCATTAATCTGTTTTTCTATATTGCTTACAAGAAACCCTACTGAAGAAACGCCTATTACGTTTCCTCGGCTATCCCATATGGGGGTCTTGGCTTTAATTGCAAATCCTGAAATTCCTTTTCCTTTATAAATAATGGATTGATGCTCCTTTAAAGAAGCTTCGTTGCTTGTTTTAGTATGTTTTCCAATATAGCTACTATTGGGATGAGAATAGCGGATTCCTTTATCATGGGCGATGGTGACATAATCTGCCCCAGTGGTTTTTCTTATTTTTTCTGCAACAGGTTGGATATGCTCAGAAGGATTTTTATTCTTAAAAGCTTTTACAATCATTTTGTCTTCAGAAGCTAATTTTGCTACTGTCATAGCTTGCTTACCTACATATTTTTCAACAATTTCATCTATCATTGCAGAAAATAAAATGCATACAAGGACGGTACTCACAAGAATAACTACCGTAATAAGTAATGTAATTTGGGCAAGTAAGCTAGGTCTTCTACTCACATTGAGAAAACGCATACATTCCTCCTTTTAATGAAATGAAATTTCGGCTGTTGTTTCAAGTGTAGCATAAAAGCAAAAAAGTTTAGCACTCAACTTCAAATGTTTATAAATAGACTTCTAAAGGGAAAAACAAATCGAATAAACGCTTGACTTAAAGTATACTTTAACAATTATAATCAATTCGAAAACATCGAAAATGGAGGAATCAACATGAAATATACAGTAATCACTGGCGCAAGTTCAGGAATTGGATATGAAACAGCTTTAGCTTTCGCAGCACGCGGAAAAAATCTTATATTGGCTGCACGTAGAGAGGACAAGCTAGAAGAGTTAAAAGAAAAGATTGAAGAACTGAATCAAGATGTAAATGTTATTGTCCAGTCGGTTGATTTATCCGTGGCAGAAAATGCTCATACGTTTTATGAGTCACTCAAAAAGTATGAATTAGAAACTTGGATTAACAATGCGGGATTCGGAAACTTTGCTTCTGTCGGTGAACAAAAATTAACTAAAATTGAAACAATGCTTCATTTAAATATTGAAGCCTTAACCATTCTTTCTTCTCTATTTGTAAGAGATTATGAAAACGTTGAAGGTACACAGCTTATTAATGTCTCTTCTGGAGGCGGCTACACCATTGTGGCTGATGCGGTAACTTATTGCGCAACAAAATTCTACGTAAGTGCATTTACAGAAGGTCTTTCTCAAGAATTAAAAGGAAGAGGAGCAAAAATGCAGGCTAAAGTTCTAGCTCCGGCAGCTACTGAAACAGAATTTGCACAGCGTTCGATGGATATGAGTGATTTTGAATACGAAGGACGAGTACCTAAGTTTCATACATCAAAAGAAATGGCTGCTTTTATGCTGGACCTTTATGATAGCAATAAAACGGTAGGGCTTGTAGATGGAGTGACTTACGAATTTCAATTAAAAGATCCTATCTATCCATACGCAGAAAGAGCGACAAGCTCAGATTCTTAAACAAAAAACACCCTTCCAAGGGTGTTTTTTTTATGTCCGTTTAAATGAGTAACTATTTTGTTTATGTAATGAAGATGCTTAAAGATAATCTTTTCCTATTTATCTTTCCACGCTTGACTTCCTAATTTTTGTTTTGCTTTTTGTACATACTAACCGAACGGAGGTGACGAAAATGGGTACAAAAAAATCTGCTAACCGTGGTCAAGTGGCTCCTGGAGTTAACCCTCAAGGACACGGAAAAGATGTTGAATTTTCAACAGAAACAAAAAGTGAACTTGAAAACAAAGCGAAAAAATCAAATACAAAAATTTAATTAAAAAGGAGAAGATCACTCTTCTCCTCTCTTTCTTCTCTTAATTACTTTTTCGAAAACGAAACTCCACAGATTGTTTACTCCTTTCTGCTTCTTATAAAACTGCATTAATAGTATAAAAAAGTATACTATACAACAAAAATGTGCGTACTTGTTAGGATGATTTATATGATTTATGATAAATTTGCAAACGGGTTTTATGACAAATTGTATGTTAACTAACTGTTAGTTGTAAGCTATACAGGGTATAGGATACTCTAAACAGTTCATCACTAAATATTTTTACAGAAAGGTTGTTTACACATGAACAATACAGATAAAAAAGAAGAAATTTTAGACGCTTTTAACTTTCGTCATGCTACAAAAGAGTTTGATCCAACGAAGAAAATTTCCGATGAAGATTTCCAATTCATTTTAGAAACGGGACGCCTATCTCCAAGCTCAGTAGGTTATGAGCCGTGGAAGTTTTTAGTCGTTGAAAATAAAGATTTAAAAGAAAAATTAAAAGCTGTTTCTTGGGGAGCACAAGGTCAAATTCCTACAGCAAGTCATTTTGTTATTATTCTTTCTCGCACAGACGCAAGATATGACTCTGAATATGTATTGGATCTTCAGAAGAACGTCAAAGAAATGCCGGATGACGTATTAGAGACATTAATGCCTCGTTATAAAGATTTCCAAGAAAATGATTTTCACTTGTTCGAAAGCAAGCGAGCACTATTTGATTGGGCTAGCAAACAATCTTATATTGCACTAGGTAATATGATGACATCAGCTGCTCAAATTGGTATTGATTCTTGTCCGATTGAAGGGTTTAACTATGACCAAGTACATGAAATTCTAAAAGAAGAAGGATTACTAGAAGACGGTAAGTTTGATATTTCCGTTATGGTTGCGTTCGGCTACCGAATTCATGAGCCTAAGCGTGGAAAAACAAGAAGAAGTATGGATCAAGTTGTACAGTGGATAAAATAATAACAAAAAAAGAAGGGCTGACAGCAATGTCACCCCTTCTTTTTTATATCTTTATATGCTGCTATAAAATCATCAGGATCGGTTTGTATGGTATAAGCGAACATTCCTTGATTTGTATGTAAATATAAAAAGCCGCTGTCTTTTGAAACGCATTTGTAGGAGATGTCAAATACGGCATTAATGGGAAAGCAATCGTTTTGTGTTTCAATACTATCAGCGTATAAATACATATCTTTTGAATGCTGAATCGTCACCTTTTGTGTTCGTTTTATTTTTCTTTCAACGTATGTATAAGGAATCATAGAAATAATGCTCATAGCACCGCTCAAACCCCTTCCTCATGAATGTTTTCTTTTAAAAGTCAAAACACCTTGTTAACAAAACTCTATCACTTACCAAAAAACAATTCCAGAAATACTCTTTCTGGAATTGTTTTCAAGATTGCTGCTCTTTATTTTCTTCACCTTTGCAAAAGTCGATATTACTGTTTGTCATAGAGGCAATAGCAGGAGAGCCGTTTCCAAACGAAAAACAAGCTCCTACCGATTTTGTATTTGCCGTGTGACTATTTTGTACAACACAGCCTACGCTTACGTTCGAGTTATCTTTTAACCCGTTAGTCACGATATTTTCAATGTTAATAATACAGCCCATTTTAACACCTCTTTCGTTTCTATTAACGTATGTCATCTCTGCATATATGTATAGGATGTTCGCCTATTATTGATAAGTTGTTTGCTGCAAAATAGAAAAAAAGAATCTTCGTATACTCTTTAAGCAGAGAAGACACTAAAGTGATGTCTTCTCCTTCAGTGAATTTAACTTTTTACAGCTTTTTCCCAGTCTGATGCAAATTTTTCAATTCCTTGCTCTGTTAACGGATGTTTTACTAATTGTTCAATTACGGCATACGGAATTGTAGCAATATGAGCCCCAGCAAGAGCTACTCGTGTGACGTGATCTGGGTGTCTGACTGACGCTGCTATAATTTGTGAGTCAATGTGTTGAATTCGAAATAGCTCTGCAATTCGAGATACCAGATAAACACCGTCTTCTGAAATATCGTCTAAGCGCCCTAAAAATGGCGATACGTATGTGGCACCGGCACGAGCTGCTAGAAGCGCTTGATTCACTGTAAAAATTAACGTTACGTTTGTTTTTACGCCTTTTTTAGCTAGATAACGGGTTGCTTCCAATCCAGCAATGGTCATAGGAAGTTTAATCGTTATATTTTTGTCTCCTCCATTAATTTTTATCAGCTCTTCTGCTTGAGCAATCATGTCATCTGCTGTTACTGTGTCGGGCGTGACTTCTGCTGAAACGGATTCTACTTCCGGGACGGTTTTTAAAATTTCTTCGATGCGATCTTCAAACTTTACGCCTTCTTTCGCTACTAGCGAAGGGTTTGTGGTAACACCTGATAATACCCCAATTTTATATGCTTTTTTAATATCTTCCAGGTTAGCTGTATCAATAAAAAATTTCATCATGTATTCCTCCACTCGTTATGGTAAAAACAGCTTTTCAGGGGCGTTTTTGCATGACTTTATGTTCAAATAGAATTGCCCTCTTCATATTGTCTTCATAAAATAAAATTTATTTCCTTTCAAATGCTGTATGTTTTTCTCCAAGTTTTCCCTTCCTTAAATTCATTGGAATAACTTTTATTTGCATGTATCATACTAATGGTGTTGAAAAACCCCTCATATACTCCAATAAAAAACCTTCAGTATTTATACTGAAGGTTGAAATACATTCTATTCTTAATTTTTCAGTCCTCTATAGCGAGCTGTTTTTAATTCTTGAACGTAGGGTTCAAAGTCCGGCATCTCTACAGCTCTCGCCAATTCGATAGCCTTTTCAATATCGTATGGAATACGTACAAATTGAATAGAAAATGCTGAAGGACTTTCGTCTTGATCCTTTCCTTCTAAGATAAGATAAGAAGCTTGTGGTAAATCAAGCGGGTTTCCTACACTTCCTACATTGCATAGCGTTTTCCCTTTAATATGTTGAATAAATGCATTATGTACATCTCCGTAACAGATAACATCCGGCTCTCTTGATCCTTTTATATTTTCCGTATATTCCGTATTAGCAAATAGACTAAGGCGCTTTTCAAGTGAATCCCAGGGTTGAATTCGATCATAAAGACTTCTAGGTGAAGCGTGAAACATTCTAATTAATTTTCCGCTCATCATAAACTCAACGGAAAAAGGAAGTTCCTTTAAGTATGCCTCTTGGGCTGAACTTAACTTCTTCTGATGCCATTTCAACGCTTCGAATTCCGCAGGCTTTGTAATGAAGTCATCCCAGTTTCCCATTACTGTTACTTCGCACTTTTCTTTTATGATATCAATCGCTTTACTTGAATCCGGTCCTTTTCCTACTAAATCACCTAGACAAATGATGCGATGGATATCTCGCTGTTGTATGTCAGCTAAAACTGCTTCTAAAGCTGGAAGATTTCCGTGGATATCTGAAATAACAGCAATTTTGTCCATTGATTCCTCCACTCCTTTTTCATATGTATGTATTCAATTCTTTTCTTTATTATAACATTTTATAATAAGACCGTTTACTAAAACGTGTTCTCTTCATTTAACAAGCAACAGTATAATTCGAATGGACATAAAAGGGAGGAATAAGAAGTGGATTTTTATAGATCAAGAAGAAATCTGTTTTCCTTATTTATTAACATAAAATAAAGGAGTACTGTAATATATTTATACGAGTACTCCTTTATTGGTAGTAAGGTAGTATAGAGAGTCGTAAGATACCTCATTTATCTTGCGACTTTTGGTTTATAACTTATTGAACACCAACTGCGTCAAATGACTTGCCTACTGAAATTACTTCTTGAGAGCCTGAACCGTATAGATCAGCAGCAGCTTGTACTAAACCTGCACGCGCTTGGCTAAACGTTGTAGACTGAGTGAAGTATAGCGTATTAGCACGGTAATAAATTTTCCCTAGCTTATCGCCGCCGATGCCTGTTACAGTAACCCCGTAATGCGTTCCTCCGTTAGCTAGCAAGTAGGCAGCTTTGTTGATAATACCGCTGTTTGTATGAACTCCGCCGTTGTCACTAGAACCTGTATAGCGCTTTGAATAATGATCCGGATCTCCATATTTTGCTGGGTTGCTCATTGAACGAAGGGCATCACCGCTTGTTCCAGGCGTGTAAATATCTTCTCCAATTTCCCAATCTGGATTTCGGTTGTCATAGTATTCTACCAATGTTCCGAAAATATCGGAAATCGCTTCGTTTAATGCACCTGATTCATATTGATAGATTAAATTAGAACTTCTTTCTGTGACCGCATGCGTCAATTCATGTCCGATAACATCTAACCCTCCTGATAGCGGAACAAAAGTAGTTCCATCTCCATCTCCATATACCATTTGAGAGCCATTCCAAAATGCATTGTTGTAGCCGCTGCTATAATGAACAGTTGATTTTAGCGCAGCTCCTGCATTGTCATAGGAGTTGCGGTTAAATTTGTTTTTATAATAATCATACGTCACACCTGCATAATAGTGAGCATCTACTGCAGCTGCATCGCGGGTTGCATTGTACGTATTATCCGTGTCTGCCCATAGCGTACCTGGAAGAGATGTACGATTTTTTGCATCGTACGTATAGATTGTCGCCCCTCTTGTATTATCTTGTAAGTAGTAAGTAGAACTAGATAACGTTGTCTTTAACGATTTAGTATCTCCAAGCACTCCTTTACCTGAACCAATAGCATTTGTGCCTGTTACAGGTTTCGCTGCCGGCTTTGCCGCTTGCTTCACATCGGCTTTTGGACCAGCTACGGAATCAATTGTATTGTACTTATCTAGCACTTTACCGCTAATAGCATCAACAAAGTAATAATAGTTGCCTGGTTCAGGATTTAAGAAATTCAAATTTACTACATAAGCATACGTTGTGTCTGAACCATTTTGATAAACATACAGTTCAGATGAAGGGGATTTTTCATACGTCGGTTTAAAGCCTAAGTCTTTTTCAGCTGCTTGAATCGCCTTTTTGCTGTCAACTTGCTTCTGGCCTTTTAGCTTTTCCTTTTTATCTAAATCAGGAGCTACTGTACCTGATACAACTTTTAAGGTTCCATCTTTCGCTACGTGTGCTAATTGAGTAGATCCCCAAACAGGAATATTATTATATACCTGCTGCAAGCGTACAACGGTTGCTTGTTCAACGGGATCTTTCACTACTTCTGTCACTTTAAATGAGTTTTGAGCATTTTCGTTTCCTAATTTATATTTGTCTTTATTTGTATTCATATAATGAAATACGACGTCTTGAGCTTTCTGTGATGATGGGGCTGAAAGCTTTCCAGAAATAAACTCAGGAGATTTAATTTCTTTGTTATACTTTTCGGTTGAAAGTACATTATTTGGCGCGGCACTGCTCGTATGTGCAAAAGCAAATGATGAAGAAAGGATACCAACTGATAATAATACCTTTAAAGCCTGTTTTTTCTTTTTCATAGTTTTTTCTCCCTATCCCTAGTAAATTTAATTACCGCAATTTTTCTGTTAATTGTGATAATTAGCAACATTATAGCAACTAAAAATTACTACGTCTATATATTATTTTAATATTCCTATTATTATGAAAATTAAGAATAAATCTTTTACAATAAGTCTTTTTTACCTATTTAAACTATATGAAAATCATTTATGTTGATTTTCAGACAAGTAAAATAATTCTTTTAGTCAGCGGATAAAAACTAGCGTTCTATGGAGTGTTATTCGGTCTTATTATCAGTACTGCGAAGCATTTTACAAAAATTACTTATAAGGAAAATTATAAATTTCAGACCTTTTTGGTGGCTTAAATTTACTCTTCCTCTTCATTTTTTTATTTTTTTAATCTATTAATTAAATTTTTTGTATGTTTTTTATGTACATGCACAACATTATTTTATTATAGTACTGCCCTTCTTATGAACATAAAAAAGCACGAATCTACTAAAATTTTTGTAAATCCGTGCTTTTTCTGTTTATTTCAAGCATGTACAACCAACGATAACTAATAAAACAAATAGTACAACGATTAATGCAAAACCGCCACCGTAACTACCGTAGCCGCCGTAGCCATAACCACCGCCGTAACCCCAGTTGTAAAATCCCATTTCACTTCATCTCCGTAGCCTGTTTACTCTATAGCATATGTACAGGCTAGAAAAAATGCTCGCCCATTTATCGCCCTTTTATGACGATAAAAAAGAGATTGAGACATAACAAAATCACTCCAATCAACCGCTAGAAGCAACCGACTAGATTAAATCCATGTTCACCATAACAATAAAAAAATCCGAACGATGAATCGTTCGGATCTTCCTTCAACTAAAATACTTTTGTCACAGCCTCTTTTAAGATAACAAATATTAACTTATTTACTTTTAGAAGCTTGTTCTTTAAAGCGAAGTATGTAATACGGAACAATACAAATAACCGCCAAAACAAGAGCCGTTAAACTAACTATGCGGGGATTATTAAGCCCAAAAGAATAGTCTCCAAAAGATGCTCCAATCGCAATAATAGCAAAAATAATATACAGAATACGAAATATGTTAATCCACTTTTTCTGTTTAATCGTAACCACTCCTTTGCTTATTTTCCTTCAACATAGAATATTATAACTTTACTAAACAACTTGTTGCAAAATTTCTTCTTCCTTTAACTGATTACCTTTTATTCTAACGGTAAACAAATTTCCACACTTGTCCCTTTGTTTACTTCACTTTCAATACTAAGAGTTCCTTTATGCTGTTGGATAATATTGAAGCAGATCATTAACCCTAACCCGATTCCGTCTTCTTTAATACTGTAAAATGGTTCACCTAAATGTTTGATGCGTTCTTTTGAAATTCCTACACCTTCATCAATAATTTGAATATGAATATGATTGTGTTCCTTTTTTCTCAGCTCAACTTTAATTTCTCCTCCTGAAGGCATTGCTTCAATCGCATTCTTAAAAATATTTATAAATACCTGTTTCATTTGATTGCTTTCACAATATACAAAAGGCATTTCTCCATATGAGTTAAGTTCAATAAAGATGTTTTTCATGGTTGCCTGAGGCTGCAGCAATAAAATCACTTGTTGAATTAACAGCTGCAAATCAATCGACTGAAATGTTACGGCCTGTGGTTTTGCCACAGACATGAATTCATCTGTAATCATTTCAATACGCTCAATTTCAGAGGATATAATGTTCATATAGGTTAACTCTTCTTTACTCGCTTTTTCAGTTAATAGCTGCATAAACCCTTTGATGGCCGTTAAAGGATTTCTAATTTCATGAGCAATAGCTGTAGCAAGCTGCCCGACTGCTGCTAATTTTTCAGATTTCTGCAGCAGCTCTTCTGTTTTTAAGTACTCTGTTCTGTCTCTTGAAACAATAAGAAGTACTTTTTTGTTTTCTATATTGAACAACTTTCCACTATATTCTAGGTTTTTTATTTCGCCAGACTTAAATGTAAACTGTGATTGCAGCGTAAAAGAAAGATTTCCGTTGCGAATTTCTTCGACTGTTTTTTGAACAATGTCAGAATCTCTAGGTATAATATCGTGGCAAGGCATGGATAAAAGCTCTTCTCTCGTATATCCAAAGCGCTTACATCCAGCTTCATTTACTTCAACAAAACGAGAAGGAAAATGATCCGGCCCTATTTCAAGTAAATAAATTGCGTCATTTGCGTACTCAAATAACGTGCGATATTTCAACTCACTTTCTTTAAGCCTACGATGCAGCAAGTCAAGCTCTTCCTTTGCTTTTTTAGCTTCAGATATATCCACACATACTCCAGACAAACCTACCAACTCATCTTTCCCATTAAAAATTGGAGAAATGGTGATGCGAAGGTCTACTAAACTTCCATCTTTACGAGCTCTTACAACTTCTACTCGATTGATTGCCTCTTTTTCAGCAACAGTCTTTTTTATATTCTCATGTACATCCTCACTAAAAGCTCCTGCTATATCGTAATATTTTTTCCCAATGACTTCATGGGATTTCCAGCCATATACTTTTTCATAAGCTTCATTAACTCGCAAGATTCGCCCTTCTAAATCAGTTATAATAACCGCATCCATGTGATGATTAATAAAAGATTCCAGCTGTTCTTTCGTATATTCTAGTTCTTTTTTCATTATCCTGACAAAAAAAGAATATTCTTCATCCTTACATGAATCTGATCCAGCATAAGCAGCTTCTTCTGCTACAGCGTAAAATTTACGATAAAACTCTATCGTCGCCACGGCTACTCCCAGTCCGAGAATTCCGAACACTAGATATTCTATTTCGCTATAAAACGGCGACTGAATAGGTGTATTCCAGAAGTAATTTGTCAGTAAGACATGAACGATAAAATGAATAAAGAAACAAAGAAGAGATTGTTTTAATAAAGAAAACTGCTTTCTATATCGAATAAGAGGAAGGGAAAACAAAAAGGTAAAGATTAAAATTAAGATAGTCAGTAACCAATGACTTTCTAAATAGATACTGCACACAGCCATAGTGATACCTGCAACTGCACCGGCTCTGTAACCAAAGTATAGAACGGTCAAAATAAGAGGAAGAAAACGTAAATCATATGTAATCTGTTGATACGTAACGCTATATACCATAAGAATAGCAGAAACAATACTTGCATAAATACCACTCATCCATTTGTATTTATGGGCTAGACGCTGTAACAAAAATATTCGTATCGCAATCATAATACTGACAAAAAACGAAAAAATACATAAGTTAACAAATAATCCGCTACTAATCACTCCTTCTATTCCTCCTTTACTTGTAAATATGCGTAAAATAATTCCCTTATATAGAGAGTGTAACATGAATAAGCGCTGCTATTTATAAAATTAATAAAAAAACTAGTCCCGCCCGAGGCAAGACTAGTTTTTTTATTATCTATGCTGATCTTGATACATAGGTCCTTCTGAAATCATATTGCTTTCAGAAACGTACGTAGGATCTGAATGCGCATCTTTATTTAGGCTAGCATTTACCTGCTGTTTTTTAGATAAACTTGAAAGTTTTACTTTGGCACTTCGAACAAGTCCTTTTACTTTTCGTCGTTTCGCAGCATCGCTTAATATATAAGACGTAATGCCGACTCCTACCGTTGATAGCGTAATACCTGATATCAATGCTTTTTGTTTTCGTTTTCTCATAATAACTCCTTCCTTGTACCTTTTTGAATCTTACAGTAACTTTTCCCTATCTGGTAATCTCTCAAACCAGATTATTCAGATTATTCACTTCTTTAACAAGACGGGCCAGTGTGTCCGCTCCTGCTATCCCATCTGAAAAAAGGCCATACCGATTCTGGAATTTTTTCACTGCAGCGATTAATTCATCTCCATAGAAACCGTCTGCTCCAAACTTTGGAAGAGAAAAACCTAGCGCAAGTAAGTTTTGCTGAATTTGTTTGACTCCTAACCCTCTATCACCTTTGGAATAGACAAAGGGTCCTTTTGTATTATTCGTCATAGAGAGATTTGTTGTGACTTCTTTAAAAAATGAGCAGTCCATTTCATTTATATCCACATTTGTAGAAATTCCTTTTACTCTGCCAGAATCCGTATATTGAAACATGGCCCATCGCTGCCACTGACTTAGCTCACCAGGGTGCTGCATACCGCCTTGTCTGTTGGCTGCACTATATCTTGCTACCCACAAAGGATACTTACTTATTTCGTTTGTAAAAAAAGTTTTAGCGAAATGATAATTCGTATATACGATAGGCTTAATCCCTGTTGTTTTGTGAACATGCTCAAGCCAGCTTACGGCAAAGCGAGAAACAAATTCTTTGGTTTTTTTCTTATCTTCTTCTAGATCCAAACACGGTGGAAGGTCTAGTTTCATTTGTCCAAGCTGAGCAATAAAAAAAGCAGCTTCTTTCTCCGGGCTATTTGTACAGTGAGCATAATGATAAAACCCTACTCTCAAGCCCGCATTTTTAGCACCTATATAATTTTCATAGGATCTAGGGTCTACAAAAGTTCCGCCTTCTGTTAACTTTATATACACCCCTTTTACTGCGGTGTTTTTTATTTCTTTCCAATTAATGATTCCTTGATGATGAGAAACGTCGAGAATAATAGGATTATTTGAATGTCGCTTTTGCATAGTTTTCACCTCTTTTGCTAGCTTCCTTATGTATACGACGAATCTCTCAAAACCCCTGTTTTTCCGGATCTTGATATTCTTTTATAACGATGTGTAAAACGTTGCTCATTTGAATCGCTAAATAAGCTTCGTGTTTTTTGTCATAATAACGATACCATCCTTGCGTATGAATAATAGATTCCTCAAGCTTTTTTACATTTTCTGATTCAACCAATGTACTGATTGATTTTTCATTTCCAAAATAAAACTTCACTTCGTACGTCACTTGAATTCCCTCCTTTATAAAAATGTAAATACCCTAATCGTATGTACTTGAATCTAGTATAAGGCAGTGTAAAATCTGTTTAGTCCGCAATTTCTTTTTGTGTGTTTATTTAGAACAATGTTTATTTTATTAATATTTATTAAAAAGAAGCCAAGCAGCTCAGAATGCTTGGCTTCTTTTTTTTATTTTGATGGATGAATCATATTAGCGGGATTTACCCATTGCTCAAATTGTTCTTCTGTCAGAAGGCCTGTTTTGACCGCTGCTTCTTTTAATGTCGTTCCTTCTTGATGAGCCAGTTTGGCGATTTTAGCCGCATTTTCATACCCTATGTGCGGATTTAATGCTGTTACAAGCATAAGAGAATTTTCTAGATTATGCTGAATCTTTTCTTTGTTGGGTTCAATTCCTACTGCGCATTTATCGTTAAAAGCCTGCATGGAATCTGTCAGCAATCTAACTGATTGTAAAAAATTATAAATAATAACCGGCTTAAATACATTTAATTCAAAGTTTCCTTGACTAGCCGCAATGCCAATCGTCACATCATTCCCAAGCACTTGTGCAGAAACCATTGTTAGAGCTTCACTTTGTGTTGGATTTACTTTTCCAGGCATAATAGAACTTCCTGGTTCGTTAGCAGGAATCGTAATTTCGCCTAGCCCGCTACGAGGACCGCTTGCCAGCCAGCGTACGTCATTGGCGATTTTCATTAAGTCAGCTGCTAAGGCTTTGAGTGCACCGTGGGCATAAACCACTTGATCGTGACTTGTTAATGCATGAAATTTATTAGGTGCTGAGATAAATGTTTTTCCAAGCGTGCTGCTGATTTCTTTCGCTACTTCATCGCCGAAGTCAGGATGTGCATTTATCCCCGTCCCAACAGCTGTACCGCCAATAGCTAGCTCCTTCATATACTCTACGCTTTGTTTAATCATTTCTTCATTCTTTTCGAGCATATGATGCCATCCGCTAATTTCTTGTCCTAGTGTTAGCGGTGTAGCATCTTGTAAATGGGTTCTTCCTATTTTAATAATATCTTTAAACTGCTCTTGCTTCGCAGCGAACGTTTCTTTTAATGTTTTTAGAGCAGGCAATAATTGATCTTCAACTTCTAGTACAGCTGCAATATGAAGAGCTGTAGGAAAAGTATCGTTAGAGCTTTGTGACATATTGACATCATCATTTGGATGGAGCGTTTCGTCGCCATTTATTAGCTGGTTTCCTCGGTGAGAAATCACTTCATTTACATTCATGTTTGATTGCGTTCCGCTTCCTGTCTGCCATACCACTAAAGGAAAATGTTCATTCCATTTCCCTTCAATAATTTCGTTAGCAGCTTGTACGATGGCTTCCGATTTCCCTGCTGATAGTTTGCCTAGTTTATGATTACTAATAGCCGCACTTTTCTTCAAAACCGCAAAAGCGCGTATTACTTCAATCGGCATTTTTTCAATCCCTATTGGAAAATTTTCTTTACTTCTTTGCGTTTGCGCTCCCCATAGTTTATCTTCTGCCACTTTGATTTCTCCAATTGAATCTCTTTCGATACGATAGCTCATAGTTAGAACTCCTTTTCAATATTTTCTTTACCTATTAGTATTGATTATATGGATGAATTTCATGACATAATAACAATTATTCACTGTTGAAAATTCCCTTTATTTTATTTTTTAAACGGTATTAAGCACTTTGATTATTTAGCTCATAGTTTATTTTGATTTCCTAACATAAAAAAAGATCCGAAGAATATGCTCTTCAGATCTTTTTTGAATAAGTCTAATTTCACTTATGAATCCATACAGCACCAGCTGAATTGTCTTTTGCTTCACCAATTACGTCTAATTTTAATCCGTTTTGAGGAAGCAAGCGGCCTGCATCTTTAATTCTTTCATCTAAATACGATTTTTTGTCGTTGAAGCTTGTAACTCCATTTGATCCTTTAGATGAAATAGTTCCCCATGTTTTATGGGAATATGACCAAGCAGGTGATTTATCAAATGAGAACGCCGCGTCTGCAATTTGATATCGGCTTGAATTTGCTGTCGTGCTAATCCCATTTACATTAAAGTAAAGAACTTTATGAGCATGGGAATCAACTACGCCAAGGAATCCTTCACCTGGGTGCTGTCCTACCCAGTTATCAAGGTAGCTTTCATCTGCGTACCAAAGCAGCATGCCTGTATTATATTTTGCACCTCGCGCGAATTGAAGTGCTTTATCGCTGCCTGCATAGTTTCTCCACTCAAGGTAATAATAGTTGTCTTTATAGCTGATGCCGTTTGTCTTTTCAAATCCATCTAACGTTACTTTTGGCGCTCCTTCAGCATCGTCCGTAAATACCGTTTTTCCATCTACTACTAAACTGGCATTATCAAGAGCAAATCCTTGAAGGGCAAGTCCACCGTCCGTTACGTATTCAAATTGAAGCTTGATTTTTTTACCTTTAAATTGCGTTAAGTCATAGCTTTTATCTTCCCATTTTCCGCCGGAAGTTTCAGCAGAACCGTCTGCATTGTTCGCTTTATCACCAATTGTATCTAACAGAACTTTTGAGCCGTCAGGAAGAATTGCATTTACATATAAGTAATCGTATTCTGCCTCTACTTCATAGAACGCTTTGTAATTGAATTTAGCTGTTTGAGCTGCTGTTAAATCAAACTCTGGCGTCGTCATTGTCGTATGCAGATCGTCTCCGCGTTTACTATAGTAGTAGTTGCTTCCAAACTCAGGCTTAATCCCTTGAACAGCTTTTTTAGGTAAATTAATCTTTACAATACCCGGGCGTTTAGATTTTGTCACGCTTTGATCAACCACGCTCACAGAGCCCGATTTTGTAATGTTTTTGCTGTCGATTTGTTGAATATTTGCCCAGTTTCCACCCATATTTGCTTGGAAAAACTCTTTATTTTGCGGGGAGAAACTTGTCGGTTCTGTTCCAGCTACTTCACCAGCCCAGCTCCCTCCGCTCATAATTGACCAAACGCCTACCGGCTCACCTTGCCCCGTATACTGTGTATCATACTCATCCGGCAAACCTAAATCATGGCCAAATTCATGAGCAAAAACGCCAACTGCTCCGTCTTCTGGTTCAATTGTATAATCATAAGCAGCCATGTTTGTTCCAGGAACTTTATACACTTGTCCCAAAGTAGAGCGATGAGACCAGATAGCATCGTTTCCTAGTTTACCTCCACCTGCTTCTTGCCCAGTTCCAGCATGAATGACCATTAAGTGGTCCACTATGCCGTCAGGCTCATTGCGGTTGCCGTCTCCATCGATATCATATTGATCGAACTGATCATAATCTGAAAGGTTAATGCCGCTTTTTGCTGCTGCAGCAAGCGCTTCTTTTACAAGATTACGAGGTCCTTTAGATCCAGGCGCATTATCGTTTCCTCCCGCCGGATTGTCTGCTCCGTATTCTTTTGCGTTTCCAGGGACAGTTAACCAGTCAGAAACCGTTCCATCTACTGTGTAACTACCTCCAGACTGTTCTTCGTAATATTGTTTAAACGTTTTAATTTTCTTACCGTTAAATAGCGTAAAGTCTTTCTTTCCAAACATTAATTGCTGATAGTGATTTCGATTAAAATCTTTTGCATACATGTAACCAGGTTCTTGAACGACATTGTTATGCTTAAAGTCTGCGTATTCGACTAAAAGAACAAGAACTTTATCTTTTCTCACTTGTCCGTTATATTTGGCCTGAGCTGCAGGTTTAACGTTTACCCCGTTCCCCGAATTGTTTCCTTGAGACTTAATATTAGCAAATTCGCCTCGTTGAAACTTTTCTTTTTGTTTTGTTTGCATTTCTTTCGCTTTCAAATCAATTTTGCTAGCTTTATGTCCCTTCATGCTCTCTTTATGTGCATCTTTTTTGTTTATGTAAGAAGTAACGGCTTTCTTCACTTCTTGCGGTGTTGCACTTTGAGAAATAACTCCTTGGTTTTTCAGTGCGTTAGCCAATCTTTCTTCCGGTACTGTATTCATATCAATTGGTGAACTCGGAAGTTCTTCCGATTGTGCGGTTTTAGCTGAAGCAGCACTTCCATTCATAAGTACTGGCCCGACTCCGCTTAATGTAACAGTTGTGGCAAGAAAAGATGTCCCCAAAATCTTTTTCCAGCTTTTCAAGTAAACCCCTCCATTTTAGAATTTTCAAACTATTAGCAAGATTTATTTTATATTCTAAAACTAGGAAGGTCAACTACATTTTACTATATTATTAAAATTTTTTGATTCTAGTAGATAATGTAAAATAGTTTTATAGTATGTAACTAGTTTTCTTTGCCTGACAATTAAAATGTCTGATAAACCCTTCTTACATATGCAAATTCCATGCCAAATCGATAACCAAAACTAAAAATATATGAAACGTATTTTTTTAGGAAATTAGAACCATCTTTTTCGTATTACTATTATATAAAAACAAAAAATTCCCTATTATGGATAAAGTAAAGATGAAAAAATCACTCCTCAGTAGACGAGAAGTGATAATCTCCGTATGCAAGTAAATTTAAGAATGTTCTTTTTGACGATGCAGCAAGATATGATAGAGCGACATGCTCCAAATAGACATATTACGCGCTGCGATTTCATAAGGTTTTTCATCAATTTTAAACAAGAAATCCCCTTCATAACTCACGGATTTCCCTTGCTTTTCTAGCTCTTGTTTAACGGCTTCAATCCATTCTACTGCATTCGTATAATGTTTGTTCAAACGAACTTTAATAGTTTGATTCCTGTAATGAATAAAAGATGTAATTCCCCAAAAAATTAAGACAAGAAAAAGTACCATATACAGCAATTGCATGATAACGATCCCCTTCTTCCTTCATTTCATTATTTTCAATGAAGACTTAATTTAGATGAGTAAATATTACTATTCTCCTTTGCTATCGTCATCTCCTTTAAAAAAGTAAATTCCTTTTCCGCGTGGGCATATAAAATAAATCTATGTACGTGCTCCCTCATCTTTTTTACTAACGTTTTCTTTTAAAAAATGATAAGCTAATAGAATGATAAATAGAAAGGGAGGGCGACGAGTTGTCAACTGAACAAGTGAAATTAGCAGCCGTTTTAGATGTTGAAACAACGGGATTAAGTGCGCAAACATGCGATATTATCGAACTAGCAATTGCTGTTGTTTCTTATGATTCTTCTACCGGAGAAATAATCGACATTGTAGAAGAATATGAAGAATTTAATATGCCTTCAACTCCCATTTTCCCGTATATTACAAACTTAACGGGAATTACAAATGAGATGGTCAAAAATAAAACATTAGACGATAAAAAAGTGGAATCGCTGTTAACTAGCGTTTCGGCTATCATCGCTCATAATGCTTCTTTCGATCGCAGTTTTCTTTTAAAACGGTATCCATCTTTATTTAACCAAAAATGGCACTGCTCTATGCGTGCTGTCAAATGGAAAGAGTACGGCTTTCCTAATAAAAAACTAACAACGCTTCTTGATCATCATAATATCGAGAGAGAGCATGCTCACAGAGCTATGGATGACGTGAAAGGAACCATTGACTTGCTAAGACAGCAAAATCCTAGCGGAGATCCCTATTTTTCTGAAGTATTAAAAAAAGCAATGAGCAAACCTAAAAAAACAGCGGCTTCCACTCGTTTTTAACTCAACAAAAAAAGCGCAGAAGCTGCGCTTTTTTTGTTTTTATTCGCATATTTCTTAAGTGTTGAGTTATATGTTTGAGGAGTATGATTGGAAACAGCGAGGCTGTAAACGCACCGGAAGAAAAAGAAAAGTGCCTGCTTTCAAGCAAAAAGCCGCGGAGAAACAAACAGAACAGCAGGTGTTTACACATATATACGAAATCAGCTGAATTTCTAATAATCTGGGAGATTTTAATTATATTTCTCTTACCTTTTGGTTTTGAAGATCGTGATGCGTTTGTTCTAGTTCACTTAAATTCAATTCGTACAAATGTCTCCCGTCTTCTGCTTTAAAGTAACCCGATTCAATAATTTGATTCATTAAAAGATCTTTCTTTTGCTCAAATGCTTTTTCAGATGTCATGTTATCATCTCCTTTTTTAGGTGAATATCTTTCATAGAAAAGACGTACACCGCTTGTGGCATACGTCTTGTTGCTTTTCACATTCGTTACCTATGTTTAAAAACAACGCAATCGTTACATTTTATCGAGAAGGCTGCTTATGTCTTGCAGCCATATTGAACATTTTGGTGATGCACTACTTTTATACCCTTCATGATGTTCTTAAAACGCAATTGGAAAAAGATTTTCACAAAATTTGTTTTCCATCTACTGCCCCGCTTTCAAAATGCGGCTGTGCGGCGATTTTTTTCGTTGCTAAACTGACCACCATTAATACAACTAAATTAATAAATAAAGAAATAACGCCGACGTTTGTATCTTTAATGATTTGTGGCAACGCAGGAAACAACGTGCCAAGCGTTGTTTCAGTAATCGTTATATACATCACAGACGCAATGCCGGCAACAATACCTGCACATGCCCCGTATTTAGTCACGATATTATTTTTCATTAAACTAAAAATAAAAGCAGGAAACAGCTGCGTCACAATGCTGTAGCCCATTAGTAAAAGCGTTACAATCGTATTCCCTCCATGAAGTGTAAAATAGACTGAAACAAGCGCAATGACCGGTACGAAGCATTTAGCCAGTATCGAAATTTGTTTTCCCGTCGCTGAAGGAACAAGAACGCCATAAACGTTTTTAGACAGTGACGTAGAAGCTGCCATCAAAAGCATCGATCCAGGCACAAGTGCTGTTAATAAACCAGCTGCGCCAATAAAGCCGACAATCCACGGATCAAATGTTTGAATGGAAAGACGAAGCAGTGACAAGTCTGCTTCTGCGCCTTGTAGTCCAGGTACCTGCATAAGAGCAGTAAACCCTACAAAAAAGACAAAAAGCAGCATTAACGTATAAATAGGACTTATAATAGAATTCTTTCGAAATACATTCTCGTTTTCAGCTGAATACGTTGCATTAAACGTATGCGGCCACATGTAAAATCCTAATACGGTCAGCATGACTGTAGAAATAAACCACGAAATACTTAGCCCTGTTTTGGGAAGAGTAAGAAACGTTGGGTTTGCTTGATGCACAGCCTCAAACATTGACTGTAAGCCTCCGTAGTAATGAAACGGCATATATATTCCTAAAAATAAGACGACAATAAAAATCATAATATCTTTAACAATAGCCGTCCACGCGGAACCATGTATGCCTGATATCATTAAGTAAACCGTTAATGATATGGCACCAATCCAAATGGCTGCAGTTGAAGAGATAGACCCATAAGAAGCTTCAGATACAATAATACCTAAGCCTTTGAATTGTAAAATAATATAAGGAACAATTGCCAGCACCCCTGCGCATGAAACAACAATGCCAAGAAACGGGCTGTTGTATTTTGAAACAAAAAAATCCGGCTGAGACATAAGCTTATGTTTCTTGGCATATCGCCATATTTGCGGGCCAATCCAATACCCTAACACGTACGCTAAAGAAATATAGGCTAAAATATAAAACGCTGGTCCTCCTTTTCCATATGCCCAAGCGCTTCCACCTAGAAACGTAAAAGTAGTATAGATTTCACCCGCCATCAAAAAGAAGACAAAAACAGTTCCAAAACCTCTGCCACCTACGCTCCACTGTTCTAAATCCATTTTTTTGCCCCGCGTAGCTCGAATTCCAAGATAAATAGCTAAAAGTAAAAAACCAAAAATAATAATTAGAGCGGTATTCATTATTTATCTCCTCCTTTAACAGCAGGATCGAGCTTGTACACAATGCCCATAATAAACGACGTAAGGATTACCCACATAACAATCCAAAAGAGAAAAAAAGGCATTCCTAAAATAAATGGCGTTACTTTGTTAACAAAAGGCAATAAGCCTAATATTCCTACAAACGGAAGCAGGCAAAGAAGATAAATTATTTTCATAGAACTCCTCCTTAATCACACGGCTTATCAGTACTTATCTAAGACTTTAACTATCTCATTATGTACTTCTCTTATTCTTCTCTTTACACCTCCATTCTTGAGCTAAACGAGACGTTTGGCATAGAAAACCGCCGTTTATTTGTTCCTTAGTATCTTCCATTTGTCCCCATGTGAAAAGGAGTTTGTAAGGCATGCTTACAAGATTTTGAATGCAGAAGAATGTAGACAAACAAAAAGAAACGGAACTGAGAGCAAAAGTTTCAGTTCCGTTTCTTTTTAGCATTTCTATACTTTATTCTTCTTTTTTCTTTACACCAAGCGAAGAAAGAGCTTGTTTTAAATGTCCAAACGTTTCAATTTTATTAAAACTAATTCCTACATTAACAGCCGTCTGAGCCATATCAGGACTCACTCCTGACATAATCGCATGGATGCCTAGCAGCTGCAAAATGTTAATTAAATCAAAAAATTTGTGCGCAACATACGTATCTACATAATTTACACCCGATAAGTCAATGACTAGATGTCTTATATGTTTTTCTGCACATCTTTTTGGAACAACCTCGATAATTGAATCACCTTTGATTTCATCAATAAGCCCTACTAAAGGCAAGACCGCGATGTGATCTACAATTGGAATGACAGGAAAACTCGTTTCGTCGATTAGCTCTTGCTGAAGACTTATTTTTTGCCTTGTGATTTTATAGTACTGTTCGGAGAATTCATTAAGGAGTTTATCAAATGTTGTATGATAAACTTCGCTCCAAGACAGTATATCTTCTTTTGTGATAGATGACTGTATCAGACTATATGTTTTGACATACGTCCAAATAATTTTTCTTGTTTTGCTTAGCGCTTCTACTACCTCGTAAATCGGCGTATCAAATTTAATTCTGCTGTTTACTACTTCCGTCGTCCATTTCACCATACGTTGTTTGAAAATCTCTTGATCGTCAAGAAAGCCGCTCGCAATTGTTTCGATTGTATAAAGATGCTGCTCACGCAGCTTTTTCTCAACTGAAGCATCTGCGTCCTTTGAGTAAATTGATCCTTTAATATTACTTCTTTGGCGCAGCCATTCTTCACTGATAGAGGCTGAATTTTCTAAAATATATTCAAAAAGTCGTTGATTTTGTTCACTCACTACTGTTTAACCTCCGTTCACTTTCTCCTTCTGTCCACTTACTTACAAAACGCACCTTATGATAAATTCATGCTTCATATTTTTTCCTCGTCCATCTCTATCATACACGATAACCGCTCTGCATACTTATAGAGAATTAGATATAAACAAGCAGGTGTTTGATTATCTACATAGATAAACTGCCGTGTATGATGCAGCTATCATTTATTTTCACATGAAAGGATGTTAATTGTATTGAAAAAATCAATTATTTTGTTGGGGATTCTCGCTACAAGTATTGGATTATCCGCTTGTTCAAACAATACAACAACTTCTTCTGCCACAAACTCTTCTGCACATTCAGGTCATGAACATCACAAAGCTGCAGTTGCTGATATTCGCGAAGAAACTCCGGGAGCAGACGTTTTACCACAGTTTTTAAAGAACCAGCCTAAAGATATGAAACTAGTTTATCTATCCGTTGCTAAAAATCGTGAACTACTTGAAAAAATCCCTTGCTACTGCGGATGTGGCATGGAAGCAAATCACAAAAACAGCTATGACTGCTTTATTTTTAAAAACAAAAGAAATGGAGCAGTTGTCTGGGATGATCATGGAACAAAATGCGGATTGTGTATAGAAATTGCAGCTAAAGCTATGCTCGACTATAACCGAGGCAAATCAATAAAAGATATCCGCAAAGACATCGACGAAAAATATAAAGAAGGCTATGCACAACCCACTCCTACTCCTTCCTTGTAGGACATTGGCAGTTTTTAAGCAAACATTCGCGATAGGTATATATAAAAGGAAAAGATATCAAAAACACATTCTTTTTTAGCGTTTTGAAAGCTGATTCATCTTTGAAAAAGCAAAAAAACACTCAAATAGCTATTTGAGTGTTTTTGTGTATTATTCTTTCATAAACTCTTTTGTACTTCTTACTGTATCAATCGGACGCACGAGCTTCTCAATTTCTGCACGTTTTGGCTCTAAAAAAGGAGGCAGTGATAATTTTTCTCCGAGCGTTTCGTAAGGTTCATCTCCCATAAATCCTGGTCCATCTGTCGCAAATTCAAATAAAATTTGCGGAGCCACTCTTGCATACAACGATTCAAAGAAGTGACGATTCACATAACCAGACGTATGGAAACCGAAGCTTGACATTCGATTAATCCACTCTTCAAGAGCTTGTCGATTTTCTACGCGAAAAGCAACGTGATGAACAGTTCCAAAACCTTGCTGAGCCTGCGGAAGTTTTTCATTGTGTTCTACTACTACTTGCGCACCGTTTCCTCCTTCTCCTACTTCGAATAGGTGAAGGTCTCCTTCTTGAGCAATCTCTTTAAATAAAAGGACTTTTTCCATCATTTCTTTAAAGTAATTAAACTCGGCAATACGAATAAAGATAGGACCAAGTCCTGTAATAGCGTATTGAAGAGGGACAGGGCCTTTTTGCCAAGGAGTGCCTGATTCAACTCCTTGATTCCCTTCATCGGAAATTAACTGATACTGCTGATCATCAAAATCAACAAACGAAAGCGTCTTTTTCCCAAATAGCTCTTGAATCCCCGTATGATTTACTTCTAAGCGATCAAAGCGCTTTACCCAATAGTCTAAAGCCGCATCATTTGGAACGCGGAAAGATGTTTTTGAAATTTCATTTGTTCCGTGAAAACCTTTTGGAATACCTGGAAAATCAAAAAAAGTCATGTCCGTTCCGGCGCTGCCTTTATCATCTGCAAAAAACAAATGATACGTTTGAATATCATCTTGATTGACCGTTTTTTTAACTAAGCGCATGCCTAACACATATGTGAAAAATTCATAATTCTTTTCTGCACTGCTTGTAATAGCCGTTACGTGGTGTATTCCTTTTAAGTGGTTCATTCTACATTCCTCCGGACAAATCGTCTAGTTTATCATTCATTATTTATCTTTAATTTGAATATCTTTAATTAAAGATAATATACCATGATTAATTTTCCTTTGTCAATAAAGTATGGATGATCTCGGAAGGAAATATGTATATTTTTACATTTAACCAAAACATTATAAATGAGGACGAGCCAAATCGGCAATAAAACATCGTATAAACAAAGAGCTTTTACAATTCAAAAGCTCTTTGTTTATTCTTTAATTTTCAATATGCTTGATTATAACTGCAGGATTGCCTCCGACTACCACGTTATCAGGAACATTTTTTGTCACAACGGCACCCGAAGCAATTACCGCATTATTGCCTATTTTCACTCCAGGATTAATAACGGCTCTCCCCCCAATCCAGACGTTATTTCCTATTTCTACGCGTTTTCCAAACTCAGCTCCTGAAATTCTTTCAAGAGCATGCAAAGGATGAGTTGCTGTATAGATATGTACACCTGGTGCAAGAAAACAATTATCTCCTATTCTTATTTCACATACATCTAAAAGTACGCAATCAAAGTTAGCATAAAAATTTTCTCCAACATGAATGTTAGAACCGTAGTCACAGCGGAAAGCAGGCTCTATGCAAAGAGAATTTCCCGTAGACCCAAACAGTTCTTTTAATAAGTTTGTACGTCTTTCTTCTTCCCTTTCTGTTGTTTGGTTATAAAGCCTTGTTAATCTTCGAGCGTTTTCACGTTCTTTTATTAATTGCGGATCAGCGGAAAGGTATAATTCTCCATCAAGCATTTTTTGTTTTTCTGTTTTCATTTTGCATCCCCTTTTTTGTAGTTCCTTCTCTAACCGATACTGATTTATTCTCTTACACGATATCATGTTTTTAAAGCTTTGTCCGGTATTCGCTGAGATTATAACCCCCCCAGGCAAACATTAGTTAATTTAATAACTCCCGGAAGCTAATTTTTTAATCTTTTTATATAAAAGGAATAGTAAGAGAAAACTTCATCACATATACTATATAAATTTATATAAAAGGCAGGGATATCATGAAAGCACAGCGCTTGGTAGATGACCAAAAAGGAACATACAGCAAGGAAGTTCAGAAGCACTTTAACCTAAAAATAAATGGGAAAATTTACACACAGCCCTCGCCGCAATCACCTTCCTCACCCCCTATGCAGAAGAAAAATCTTAAATACAAACCTCAAAATAAAGTTCTACGCACGTACGATAAAAAAGATAAAACATTAAATGACACACAAGAAAAGCTCATAAAATCTGCAAAAACTAGATTAACTAAATATGAAAAGCTTCTATTAAGCAACCAGCTTTCAGAATCTGCGGCTCTTTACTCACCTTTTGGGTTAGAAGAGCTGGTACGAATGGCTAGTAGAGAGGAGTGAACGATTTGTGTTGGGTGAAAAAGTAATCATTGATACAAACATTTGGGCTTCACATGCGCTTAATTATCCAGAAGTTGTAGAATATATTAATGAACTTATTTCAAATAATGCGGAATTTTTAATGCCTACCGTTGTACAAATGGAACTTCTGTCGCATTGGGAAGTAGAAACAAATCCTCAAGTCAAAGCAGTAAAAAATCATTATATTTACGATATGACAGATAAGATTGTGGACGTTACAAGTGAAATTGCGCAGCTAGCAGCTCAAATTCGCAGAAAAGCTAAAATAGAATCCAATAAAAAAATTAAAGGCCCAGATGCGATGATTGCCGCATCTGCTTTTATACATAATGCAAAACTGATTTCTAACAATAATAAAGATTTTGCTTGGATTACATTTAATTTCAGCTACCGGGGTCAACCATTATCTTATGTAAATCCTATTAAAGATACGATTGCTTATGCTTCTTTTATTAAAAGCTTTGAACACCCCACCCTTCCCGATGCTGATAACTTACAAGAAAACGAGAAGGAAAGCTAATTTGTTTTTATTTTCAAAATACTCCTTGTCTCCCGCCTTTTTCAAATTAAAAGTTTGATGAGTACATACTCCAATTCTTTCTGTAGTGAATACAGTAAAAAGCATAAAAACTTAGGCGGTGAAAAGAGTGAATTATCAATATTACCCGGAACAACCTTTAGAAGAGTATCAATATGGCTATGATTATTATTCAAATCCCCAAGAAGCTGACGAAAGATTCCCTTATGGTTATTATCCATATCCTCGCCCTCGGCCATTTTATCCTTACCCTTATCCTCGTCCCATTTATTATCACCCCCCTTATTTTTACCCTCGCCCTCGGCCATTTTACCCACACCCAGTGTATTGGAGATAAAAAAAGAAGAGCGATCAGCTCTTCTTTTTTGTTTCTTGATATTTAGACATCTCTTCTTGAATAATGGTCACAAATGCTTCATTTTGTTCAATTTCAAAAACGGTAATAGCTTTTTCTAGGTAGGCTATTCCTTCTTTAAGCTCATCAAGCTGACAGAGTGCTTCTCCAATTTGATAGTGCAGTTCTCCTAATAAATAAAGCGTCTCATGCTGAATACACAGCTCTAGTCCTGCTTGTGCATATTTAACCGACTTTTCATAACGTTCCATTTGCAAAAGCGCACGTGATAATCCATATAAAATTCGAATTTTAACAAGAGGATCTTTTAACTTAGGAAGCAAAGCAATATGCTGCAATCCTTCCATAAACGTACTGAACGCTTTTTTTAAATGACCTTCTTCTTCATAAATAATAGCAATACTATTTAAAATAGCAATCTCTTTTTCTGAATAAAACTGTTCGCTCGTACGCGTGAACGCAATAGCTTTTTCCAATTTACGAAGCGCTTGTTCAAATTTATTTCCAATATAATAATCACATATGGCTTCGTGCCATAGGAAAAATTGTGCATGAAAAGGATCTTGAAACATAGGATTATCTTTTTCTTTGTTCACCATATGTAACACGGTTTCATAATCGCGTTTTCGTATATAATGCCTAATGGTCGATTTAATTTCTTTTGAATAATCGTTGGGCGTTAGCTCTCCTGCTTCAAAGAAATAATTCATCGGAACCCCTAAGCGTTTCGATAAATGATAGAGAACTTCACTGCTTGCATGAATTTCACCTTGTTCAAATCGATGTAGCTCTTCTTCAGTACAAATTCCTTCTGATAACTCGACAGTTGTCATTTCCGCAATCTTTCGCAGATCTTGAATCAGCTGACCTACTTGTTTTTTATCATTCAAAAAATCACCTTACTTAATGTCGTCAATAAACTCTGTGAAAACAACGTTCCATTATGTTTTTATAAGTCTATTGTACCATTTAGTTAGTTTTTTTATCAATAGAATATAGCAAAATTATTCCAAAGGAAATTCTTGAAATTATAATTGAATTACTCTATAATCTCTCCATTATCATCATACTGAATATCTTCATTCAAATCTCCTAGATTATCCTCTTGCCATTGTTTCTGTTCTTCTGGTGTCATCTCAGCCCACTCAGTTTGACTATCCACCCACGGATCACCAGTCCATTTAGGCGTTTCACCTTCTTTAAGACTAGCTCTTTCCTCTTCTGCACGTTTCCTGTAGTATTCTTCTGATTGAGTATCTTCTTGTGCAGCCTCAGCATTTAATTCCGCTTCTATCTCAGCTTCTTCAGCCCATGTTTCAGCCTGATTAGCTTCATAATTATCAATTGTTTCTTGACTAACTGGAGATTCTTCCTGCTTATTTTGTTCTTCCTGTTAAGCTACTGCAGGCTGTTTTCCAGCAATCTTTTGTTGTTTTTGTTACTCAGCTACTTCCGCTTCTTCTCTCGCTTTCTGCTCTGCTAACTCTTTAGCTTTTTTTCTTTTTCAACTTTTACACTATACCCACGTAAATCTTTCTGTTCGTTTTGAATTTGCTGAGACTCAGACTTTTTATCTAAATCTTTGCCTTCAGACTTCTTTTTAGGTGCTTCAGCTACACTTTTCTTCTCTAGTAAATCATTTTCCCTCTTATAACTGTCACAAGCACCCATAGTCAAACTCAGTGACAGCAAAGCAGTACCAATTAGCAACTTTTTCACAAAATTCTCCCCTTTTGTTTAATTGAAGCCACAACCAGTAGTACCTTAAATTTCTTTTTATATAGTGTTACTTTAAACTGATAAACCAAGTTGGCTGATTACTTTTTCTACGTTCATAATTAGTTGGTTGGGTCTGCAACTATTGTTCATTACGTTTATGGCATATTTCAGGAAGCTCAAGCTTAAACCCTACAATTGCTCTATCACAGTACTCAGCCCTTCAACGAGTAAATAATACCACTAAATAGGTTATTTTTGTTATTTTTTCAATTATATTTCTTTTTTATTTCCCAATAAATTTCTGTTAAAATCGCTAATATTCCCCATATCTTCTTCTCTATAATCCATTATCATACTTTCCATAACCTCAAGAATTTCTTTTCTTCTTTTTCAGTTTGTTCTAGCATGGATAAAGCACTTAAGTTAGCTGACGTTTTGAATGTTAAAATGGATGAATTATATGAGAAAATTGAAAAGTAAAAAAGCCCAATCCAATTAAGGAAAGAACTTTTTAACTTTTACTATATTTTTAGTATTTTTTTAATTAAATATTTTATGACACTATATATCTTTGCGCCTTAAATAGAATCAAATACCTGACGCAGTTGAGCTGCGCTTTTATTGATCGCCTGCTGAGCGAGTGGGACGAATTCATGAAACCCTAAAAACCCGTGAATCATTGTTTCATAATTTTCATAGGTGACGGGGACACCGTGATTTTTTAATGCGTCCGCGTAGTCTTTTCCGCTATCTCTTAAAGGATCATATTGTGCTGTAATAATGGTAGCGCTGGGTAGACTCGATAAATCTTCTAGTAATACTGGAGCGTTATAGGGGTGCTGTTCTTCTTCTTTATTATTTAAGTACTGAAGGCGAAACCAATCCATGAGATCTTTTGAAAGAAGATATCCTTCGGCGTTTTCTTTCATAGAGGCAGGGTGTTGATTTTTAAATCCTACAGACGGATAAATAAGCAGCTGATGAACAATGGATGGACCTTGTCTTTGTTTTGCTAAAATGCTTACAACCGCAGCAAGGTTCCCACCGGCACTGTCGCCACCGACGGCAATTTTGTTTGAATCGATATTTAATTGAGACGCATGAGCTGAAATCCACTCCAAGGCGTCATAGGCATCGTTTATTGCAGCGGGAAATTTACTCTCAGGAGCAAGGCGGTAATCAACAGACACTACAATACAGTTTGTTTCATTTGCATACGACCTGCATATGGAGTCATGAGTATCCAGGCTGCCTAATACCCAGCCTCCTCCGTGATAATAAACAAGAGCGGGAAATGGCCCTGTTCCTTCAGGTTCATACACTCGTAGAGTGAGCGTACGTTCATTTAATTCAATTTCTTCATTATATACTTTTTTAACTGCTTCTTTAGAAGGAGTTAAGGACATCTTTTCCATTTCCCTCAGCTGTGGGGGTGTAACGTCCTCTAAAGAAGGACGGGGCATTTCATTATATTGATTTAGAAATATTTGAATATGCGGATCTAACGGCATTCTTCTTCTCTCTCCTTTCAAGGTAACTCTATATGTAATGATGAATGAAATTTCAGAAAAAATCCAATATATTGTCTTCTCGGCAGGCTTTTGTTTGTTTTGATTAAAAATGGGTATAACAATTAAATAAAGAGGATGATATTCGTATATATTTTATTCTCACCTATATAAATATAAATACGTACAAAGGAGGCACACCGATGATTATTGTTTATATAAGCTTAGCTGTTGTTTTGGCATCACTTGCGTATCTTATTTACGCAGGCGTATCATTTAATAAAAAAATCAAGCCAACTGTGAACTCTGTAAATGCCACTTCTCAGCATCTTCAAAACGAAACTGATCATATCAAAGAAAAAACAAATCATTTAAAAGTAACACAAGCAGCGATTAAAACCGATGTACAGTACAAAAAAGATTCGGTCAAATATACAGCCAACTCATTTAAACAGCTTGTGAATAGCTTTAAACGTTAAAAAAGGAAACCTCTATAAAGGTTTCCTTTTTTATTACATCTTTTATTACATCGCCTGAGACGTATCTTTAGGAGGCGCAGCCGTTTTGTTTCGGTGATAAATAGCGTTAATCTCTCCTCCAATAACGAGAATTAACCCTGTTAAAAATAGCCAAAGCATCAGAACAATCACGCCTCCTAAGCTTCCATAAGTAGCAGAATAATTGCCAAAGTTGCTTACGTAAAATGAGAACCCTAAAGATGTCAGCTGCCATAACAGCGTAGCAGCGAGCGCTCCGGGCCATACATGGGCAAAAGGAAACGTTTTGTTTGGCGCTAATCTGTATAATACGGATAAAACAAGTACCATAATGCCGACACCGATAATCCAGCGCAGAATATTTAAAACCACTGTTGTACCTGAAGGAAGAGAAAACCATTCGCTTATCCAATTTAACAAAACCCCTCCGAACACTGGTAAAAGAAGCGATACAACAATTGTTACAATTAATCCAATTGTTAAAAGAATGGACAAACCTCTTACTTTAATAAACGAGCGCTGTTCTTTCACGTCGTAGGCTTGGTTCATTGCACGGATAAAGGCGTTCATACCGTTTGAAGCAGACCAAATGGTTCCTAAAATCCCTACAGTCAGTAACCCGCCGTTTGGTTGGCTTATAAATTGAGCTACGTTATCTTTAAAGATTGCAGCCGTTTCTCCAGGCATAACGCTTTGAAGGACATCGATTGCCTCTTCCGGTTTAATAGATAGATACGGAACAATCGATATCAGTAAAATAAGCATAGGGAATAATGATAGCATATAATAATAGGCTTGCTCAGCCGCTAGTCCCGTTGCTTGGTCTTCTTGAATTTCTTTACCAAGACTTTTTCCAAATGATAATAGCTTTTTCATGATAAACCTCTACTTTCTCTTTTTTTGTTCTTTTCCCATTTTATGCACTTTTCAACCTTGAAAGTGGAGAATTTCAAGCAAAATCTCAAATCAAACGATCAAGAGAAAGTAGAATGATGTTTCCTACAAAAAAAGTTCCAGCTCAAAAGAGCCAGAACTTTTCATCAGAGTGTTTATGTAGAGCAGACTAGCGAATGTGTCCTTGTGCACCACTTAATTGCTGTTGCGCCATTGCAACAAGATGCTTCGTCATTTCTCCACCAACAGAACCATTTGCACGAGCCGTTTGCTCAGCGCCAAGCTGAACGTTAAGTCTTCCCGCAATTTCCGTTTTTAACTGATCAAGAAGCTGTTCAGCACCTTGAACTACAATAGGATTACGATTTGCCATGTTTATCACTCCTTTCCTTCAACAGCTTATATAGGTTAATGTTCCTTTCACTTGAAATTTTATACAACATCCCTCAAAAAAAGATCCCTGGCTATTGCCGAGATCTTTTTTTCTTTTTAAGCTTTTTTACACTCGTTCAAGAGGCATTGTGCAGCAGCGGAAAGAACCGCCCGACTTAATAATTTCAGATATATCAATTTCAATTACTTTATAGCCCCGTTTCCTTAACTCTTCATTCACTTCTGTATTCATTGGCAGGCTGATCACCCGCTGATTACCGATGGATAATACATTGGTTCCCATCGTAAACTGCTCTTCTTTTGTTACTTCAATTAAGTCATATTTCATGCGAAGTAAATTTAATTCTTTCTCATGTAAAGCTGGTGAAAATACGAGCGCTTCTGTAGGTGATAAAATATTTAACACACAATCAAGATGAAGATAAGACCGATCAATAGAAATCGGAACAACCTCATACGCTGGAAGCAGCTCTTGGATATGCTCCACGCCTTCTTTACTTGTACGGTCGCTGAGCGCAATAAAAATAGCTTGTCCATCAATCAGCACATCTCCACCTTCAATGGGATGGTCCGGTACCTGATGGAAAGGAATACCTTGCTGCTGCAGCCACTCTGCTAGCACTTGTTCTTCTCCACTTCGAATCTCGCTTCCCATTTTCGTGACAATAACGGTATCTCCCAGCGTATAGCCAATATCCCGCGTAAATACTTGTTCTGGAAATAGCTCTTGTGCAGATAGCCCGATGACTTCAACCCCTTCTTTTTGAAGGCATTCAACAAATTGACGGTGCTGCTTTGAAGCCAAGCTTTCATCAATGTTTTCGTCCGCATAATGCTTTTGTGTTTCATTAATAATTTCTTCAATTTTCATATATGTAGGTGGGCAAACGACCACACGTTTTAATGTATCATACTCATTTTTACACCCGTAACTATTCGTCATTTTAGCTGGCTGTTTCATTTGCATCTTTTTAAATCCCCCTTCGTGCATTTATGTACAGTGTTCCCTAAATCTCCTGAAACATAAACACGATTTTGCTGAGGAAACACCTCTGCCCATCTATCTAAAAAGCTTTTTCAGGCAATAAAAACAAAAAAACACAATACTTCTTCTAATTACAATAACTGTTAGTATAAAATAGTCTAGTAACTGTACAAAAAATGGGAGGCTAATATGAATAAAGTAGCGAACGCATTATATGCGGGCAGAAAATTTTTATTAATACTGTGGATCATCCTAATTGTCGGATTTGGCTTTTATGCGGCTAAGCTTCCTTCTGTGCTGGGAGGAAACGGATTTGAAATGAAAGGAATGTATAAAGATACCGAGCAGCTTTTAGTTGATAAATTTGATGTTAGCGAAGCTCAGATCATCGTTTTGTTTGAAAAAAAAGACGGAGTTTCTGACTCGAAATTCCAGCAAACAATCGCTCAGTATATGCAAAAAGCAAAGGACAAATCAGACGCGTCGAAAGTTGACATACCAACGGCTTCTAACAAGATGATAAAAGGAAGCACAGCGTATGGAATTATCCACTTTAATCACGATGATGGAACGATGGATAAACGAGTGGAAAAGATCAGAACTCTTTCAGCTGATGAAAAAGAAGTTAGTGTAAAATTAACCGGTGGTCCTATTATTGAAAAAGATATGAATACAGCAAGCCAAGCAGATTTAGCAAAAGCAGAAGCCATCGGTATTCCTGTTGCTTTAGTTGTACTCCTTCTAGCTTTTGGCGGCGTGGTAGCCGCTGCAATTCCTCTTATGATAGGAATTGTAACCGTTGTTACCACCATGGGCGTTGTCTATTTCTTTCATCCGTACACAGAGCTGTCCATCTTTATTTTAAATGTGATTCCAATGATTGGATTAGCTCTTAGTATTGACTTTGCCCTTTTATTTATTAATCGCTTTAAAGAAGAAATTCAAACAAAATCGGTAGAACAAGCAATCAAAATCACCATTCAAACAGCGGGACGCTCGGTCATCTTCTCAGGATTATGCGTATTTATTGGATTAGCGGGAATGCTGTTTATTCAAGTGGATATTTTTCAAAACGTCGCTCTTGGAGGAATGGCTGTTGTTTTTATTGCTGTGTTTTCAGCTCTTACGCTGCTTCCTTCCATACTGGCTATATTAGGTACACGCATTAATCGTTTACGCATCTTAAAAGTCAGTGAACAAGGCGGTCAGTCTAGGTGGCGTTCATTCGCTACATTTGTTATGAAGAAGCCTGTAACTATGACGATTGTTTCTCTTATCATTCTGTTAGTAGCACTTATTCCCGTTCGAGACATGCATCTAGAAATACCGTCTTCAGAAGCGCTGCCAACAAAATACGAGTCTCGTCAAGCTTTTGACACGTATAACGATACGTTTATAAATAAAAACACGGCAGACGTTTATTTTGTGCTAGAAGCTAAGCAAGATATGCTGAATGAAACGCCTTTAACAAATGCCTTTACTTTTATAAAACAATTAAAAGAAGATGCGTTAATTAAGCAAGTCGATTCTATTTCTACCGCTTTAAATGTAAAATCAAGTGATCAGCTTCAAGCTATGCTGGAAAACCCGCAGATAAGTGCGCAGACAAAGCCAGCTGTAGATTCGTTCATTAACGGACATTATATGCTTATAAAAGCTACGCTAGATACAGACCAAAATTCAGATGAAGCAAAAGATTTTGTTCGAAAATGGAAAGACAAACATTCACTTTTCACCGTTCATATTGGCGGCTATCCAAAATTTGAACAAGAAATATTCGATGAAATTTATGAAAAAGCTCCATATGGTTTGGCTCTTGTTTTATTTTCAACGTATGTCATTTTAATGATTGCTTTTCGTTCTGTCCTCATTCCTTTAAAGGCTATCATTATGAATATTTTAAGCTTAACAGCTACGTTTGGTTTACTTGTATGGCTGTTTCAAAATGGACATTTAGGTCTTACTCAATCTAATATTGCTTTAGTGCTGCCAGTCTTTGTTTTCGGCCTTGTATTTGGACTCAGCATGGACTACGAAGTCTTTTTGATTTCGCGCATTCATGAAGTGTATCATCAAACCCGCGATAATAATGTAGCAACGGTAGAAGGCTTAGCTTCCACTAGTAAAATTATTACGAGCGCTGCTTTAATTATGATCGTGATTACAGGAGCCTTTGCTTTTACAGACGTAACGCCTGTTAAACAAATGGGTGTAGGAATTGCTTTAGCTATATTTATCGATGCAACGATTGTCAGAATGCTTCTTGTCCCTTCTCTTATGAAATTGCTTGGAGATGCCAACTGGTGGTTTTTCACTAAAAAACGCGATAAGTCCAGTTCCAACGAACAGTTAAAATCATAATAAAAAAACCGCTCAAGTGAGCGGTTTTTTTATTGAAGGCTTCTTTAACGACTTAATTTAGCAAAAGCGATAATGCCTTCTTCATCGTCTAATTCCAGTTCTAGTCCTGCTGCGTATGGGTCTACGTTCATTTCCGTATCCAGCCAGAAGCGCAGCGCTTCAATAATGTTCAAAGTAATATGAACCTGCTTACGATCATGTACGTATGACTCTGCTGAAAAACCGTAGTCATCATCATACATTAGCTCAATCTCTACTTCTTGAGGCTGAACTTGTTTTTTTTCTGCGATATACAAACACATCGCATTGATAATATCTTGTTCAGAAATTTTTATTGTCTCCAAGATTTCACTTCCTCATTTTTACGCTTGTTGCTACGTACGCTTTGGAATAACTTTACTACAAGAAGAATTAAAGCTACAATCACAAGCATATTTACCATAAAGCCTAAAATTGGGCCTAATGGTCCTAAGCTAGATAGCAAGCTTCCGAATAATAAGCCCGCAATTCCTCCCATTAAAAGACCTTTCATTAAGCCGCCGCGCTTTGAGCTAGCCGCTGTACTTTTAGATGATGAGTTTTTAGAAGTATTGTTTTGCTTAACAGAGTTGCTGTTATTGTTTTTAAATAAGCTTGATTGGTTATTGCTTCCGCTGTCAAAAGAGCGCTTTCCTGACTTATACCCTTTTGCGCTTGCTACGTTTGAACCGTCATGAATAAGTGATCCACCGACTGGTGAAAACACAACCGCTAATGCGATAAATGCGGCCAATAATTTTTTTACCATTGTTTTCCCTCCACTAAATGACTAACGTCACATATGTTTTTTCATATATGATTTCCATATATGTTCCTACGTTTCATCATACCAAAAGGTTTCACTTTTTTATATAAAAATGCATCAAGCTACATCAAATGTTCACAGGATTAAACATTTGCACGTATTTCTTGCTTATATAACATCAGTTAAGTATAAATCAAAGGCATTCATAAAACTAACAAAGGTCCTTCATCTTTATTATATATAGCTTATTTTACACTTCGCCGAAAACATTATCTAAAATTTCTATTTTTGAGGTAGTGACTTTTGCAGAATTCTTTGTTTGCTCCACTAATTTAATAATGTCTTTATGGGCCTGCTTAGCACCTATTATTAATAAAGGAACACCTATTACATTAATCTTTAACCTTCTTGAGAACAAACCTCCTAGTGTCATAGATAAGGGTACGGTGGGAGATGTATTGGAAAAAAGTATTTTCGTTTGTAATTCTCCTTTTTTATTTAGCAAATTGGCTAACTCATACATAGCAGGAACTACTACTTTTGAAGACCCTCTCCCTAATGTATATACTTCATTTTTTTCTTCATCATATCCATGAAAAATTAACTTCCCCATATCCTTAGAAGTCAATTTATTAAAAACATCAATATTTAATATTTCTTTATCAGTTGGTTCTCTATTAGCAGGGAGCTTTTTCAGATGGTAAGCAGCTGCCAATGCTGATGAATGTGTGCCTCCGTAGCAGTTATAAATATAAATCATCTTGTCATCTCCTAAATAACTAACTCTCCTTTCATTATGATCAAAATTTCTCTGCTCCATTCTTAGATTTCCCAGAAGAAATTCTGTTCTTTCCCTATTAAAACCCGTACAAAAAACATCCTGGAATACAATTGTTACACTCCATTCTTTACGTCCCAAAACTACTTCCCTCTTGATTGAAGTTTAAAAAGATTCAAGAAATTCTTGGTAATAGAGACATTCAAACAGTAACAATAAAGGATCTATATACTTATATGACGAATAACATACAGGAAAAAGATTTAGTGAATGGATGAAATTTGTCTCTGAAAGCTTCTAACATTGCACGTTTGTAGTTAATTCGTCTTCAATACTTCATATTATATACTTGCCCTTTCATAAATAAGAGCTTTCTCTTATATGAATATAGATAGAATATAATCAAAAAGGAGAGATACGATGTTGAATGAACAGCTCCCATTATCAACAGCAAATTTATCAGATGCAATGGAAGGTGCAAACCACTTAGACTTTTCTATTAAGCCATTGCAGCGTCATTACAAACTATTTGGGCCAGCTTTTACCGTAGATACGCCTGCTGGCAATAATTACTCAGTGCTTGAAGCGATTCGACTAGCGGAGCCTGGAAGCGTGCTCGTCATTGATGGAAAAAGCTACTGCAACCGTGCCTTAGCAGGAGATTTCGTAGTAGCCATGGCGAAGCTTGTTGGAATAAGCGGTATTGTACTCGATGGTGTTATACGAGATCAAGAAGATATTGAAAAGCTCAATTTCCCCGTATTTTGCAAGGGCTCTACGATTGCAGCAAGCAGCAAAAAAGAAAAAGGAAAGGTAAACGAGATCATTTCCTGCGGAGGCGTGAAGATCCGTCCTGGGGATTTTATTGCAGGTGACGACGGTGGAGTCATTGTCATTCCTAAGGATGAAGCCGAAGAAGTATTAGCAAAAGCACGGGAAAAGTGGCAAAAAGATAAAGACAGAGAAAATGAAGTATTAGTTAGCAAAGAAACGGTATATACGTATTTAGATAACGCCCTAAAATAAAAGACCTCCGCTTGGAGGTCTTTTATTTGTCATATTGTAAAAATTCTAATCGATTTCCGAACGGGTCATGGACAAAAAAACGTTCTCTCCCTGCAATAGGCTCTTCTTCAGAAAGAACACAACCAGAATTTGCCAGCTTACATCTAAGCGTCTTGATATCTTCCACGACAAAAGCTGGATGCGCTTTTTTAGCAGGTATGTAGTCATCTTGAATACTGATATGCACTTCTTGAGTCCCACATTGAAACCATATGCCGCCCCTGTGCCTTAAATTTTCCGGCTTAAGAACAGTTTTCATTCCTAAAAGATTTTCATAAAAATTTCTTGCTTCTTGCTCGCATCCTTCTGGACCAAGAAGCTGAACATGATCAATTCCTAGAAACATCCACAAACCCCTTTCAAAAAACGTCTTCCTAAAAGTTATTAATCAATGACTCTAGGATTATGAATAACCTGCAGTTCTTTTACAGCTTGCTTCATTTCGCTTTTGCAAATTGGACAAGTTGGCTGATCTCCGCTTTTAAAGTTATCTCGAACCCAGCAATTACACGTATCTGATGTACATTCCCAAACTTTTGTTTCTTCAATAACAGCCGGCTCTAAATTTTTACGATTATACATACACATCGTCTCCTTTAAACAGTACTTTTTAAGTGGATAATAAATGAAGATTAACTTAGCGTGTAAATGTGGTAAATGGCGCAAGATAAAGTGATACTATACATCCGTAAATCAATCTTTGAGGAATACATACGGCGTCTTGAAAGACTAAAATAAAAATGAAGTTATAACAAAGCAGATAGCAGTTGCTTTTCTTAAAACAACGGGATAGTCTGAAAAGAACAAAAATGAAGATCACAAAAATTATATATTTTACTATTATAACAGAGTTTATAATTTTTTACAAATCAGCTTCCATTTACTTGTCTTTTCAAAAAAAAAAGCGAGCACATGATTAGGCTCGCTTTTCATTTCTTATCGAGTTTGTCCGTTTCCACTCATAATATATTTAATTGTCGTAAGCGCAGGAAGTCCCATTGGACCGCGTGCATGAAGCTTTTGAGTTGAAATCCCAATTTCAGCTCCAAATCCTAAAGCTCCTCCGTCAGTAAAACGCGTAGATGCATTATGATACAGTGCCGCTGCATCCACTAAAGACATGAAGCGTGAAACGGCTTGTTCATCTTCTGAAATAATGGCTTCAGAGTGTTTTGTTCCATATGTTTCGATATGGTCAATCGCTTCATCCACACTTTCTACTACTTTCATCGCGATCGCTAAGCGCAAATACTCTTCAGCCCAGTCTTTTTCAGCCGCTGGTTTTGCTCCAGGAATTTCACCTACTGTCGCTTTGTCACCATATACTTCAATATTGTGATCATTGAATGCTTGAATCAATTCATCTTTATGAGAATCGAGCCAGTTTTTGTGTACAAGAACCGTTTCTGCTGCGTTACACACCGCTGGTCGATCTGTTTTTGCATTTATCAAAATCGGAATGGCCTTCTTAACGTCAGCTTGTTCATCGATATAAATATGGCAGTTTCCGACTCCCGTTTCTAACACAGGAACCGTTGCGTTATTGACGACCGCTTGAATCAACGAAGCCCCTCCGCGCGGAATTAGCACGTCAATATGCTCTTTCATTGTAAATAATTCTTGCGTAGCCGCACGATCTGTACTTGAAATAAACTGTACCGCTTCTTTAGGAATTGGCGTTTCATCAAGAGCTTTATGAATAATGTCCACAATAGCTTGGTTAGATGAAATAGCTGAAGAGCCGCCTTTTAACACAATGGCATTTCCAGATTTCAACGCTAGCCCTGTTGCATCTACCGTTACGTTTGGACGTGCTTCATAAATCATTCCGATAACGCCAAGAGGCACGCGTACTTGCTTTACATCTAGACCGTTATCCAATGTCCAGTTTGATAAAACATCTCCTGTTGGATCATCTAACTCAGCAACTTCACGAAGGCCGTTTGCAAATTCTTTTACACGTTCCGCTGAAAGAGCAAGGCGATCCATCAGCGCTTCGTCAAACCCTTTTTCTTTCCCGTTTTTTAAGTCTACTTCATTTGCTTTTAAAATATACTCCGTGTTGTTTTCAAGTGTAGAGGCAATCGTTAACAACGCATCGTTTTTTTGTTCTGTTGTTAGTAAACTTAATTGTTTAGCTGCTTTTTTTGCTGAAATAGCTTGTTCTTCTACTGAATACTTTTCATTTGTTTGTAACACCAAATCACTCCTGGATTCGTTTTAGTTTTGTTTGATTTTAAAGTGTGAGGCATAAGAGGTAAATGCAATCATGCAAAGAAAAGGAAGGGCTCCTTTTCTTTACAGCATGTTTGCTTACAAACCGACCGGTACTGGAATTTCTAAGTGACACACTAGACCTTCGCTGTCTACAATCGGTTGATCAATTGGCTCATTCAGTGCAAGTTCATCAGATGAATAATTTGTCACGCCAAGAGCCAGCTCATTTTCGTCTTTATCTAGAATACGTACAACTGCTCGTTCACTAAAGTGGCCTTTAATATATTTAACGTGCTCGCGAAGTAAAGGCTCTTTATCTTCAATAATTGCACGTTTCGCGGCATCTTCGACTACTATTTCCCCTTCAGGACCAGAGTTAAACGCAATCCACTGCTTTTTCTGATTAAGGTTCGCAGAATCATCTTCAGATTCAAAATACGTTCCTGTTGCATCTCCGTCAACCGCTTGTGTTAAGATGTTTGGCACGCCGGCTCTTCCTAAAAATGCTGGAATTCCTGATGCCATAGCGATTTTGAACGCGTCAATTTTCGAGCGCATACCGCCTGTTCCAACTGAACTTCCTGAATCTCCTGCAGATTCTTCGATTTCTTGCGTGATTTCCCCTACGTGAGGAACTAATTTTGCATTTGGATCCTGGCGAGGGTCCGCGCTGTATAAGCCATCGATATCCGATAAAATAATAAGCAGGTCGGAATCCACTAGTCCAGCAACTTTAGCTGAAAGTGTATCATTATCGCCAAATTTTAATCGATTGATGGTTACCGTGTCGTTTTCATTGACAATTGGCACAATGCCGCGTTCTAACAGCACGTTAATTGTATTTCGGGCATTGTTGTAACGATTTTCGTCTGAAAAATCGTCTCTTGTAATTAAGATTTGAGAAGCAACGTACCCATGCGATAGAAACAGTTCTGAATAAGCCTCCATTAATAGTCCTTGACCGATTGAGGCAGCTGCTTGTTTTTCAGGCAAAGAGCTAGGTCGCTCTAAGCAGCCAAGCTTGCGGTATCCTGCAGCTACAGCTCCTGATGAAACCAACAGTACTTCATGACCGCTGTCTTTTAAGTCTACGACTTGATCCACAAGGCGCTCGAGCTTCCGTCTGCTGATTTCACCGTGTGAACTTGTTAATGAACTACTTCCAATTTTAATTACAACCCGCTTCTTATTGTCGGGACTCATCAAATCACTCCTAGTGTGTTCTGTATGTTTTCTTGTTTATGATTATTTTTTTGTGGTGAGGAATTCACGAAGAAGATAAGTGACGAATTAATTAGTACTTGCCACTTTTTGTAGTTGAGCACTCATTTCTTTTGAACGCTTTGATGCTCCTTTGACTGCTTGCATCATTGCTTCTCCGCCGCCGTGTTTAGCTAAGGCGTCTAAACCAGCTGCTGTTGTACCGTTTGGAGACGTCACATTTTCACGAAGCTCCGTCGGCGTTTCATCTCTTTCCATCATCATTCTTGCTGCACCGTAAATGGTTTGGGCGCCAATTTCACGTGCTAGCTCAGGATCGAGACCTTCTTCTTTAGCTGCTTTCTCGATATGCTCCATAAGGAAATAAAAATAAGCGGGTCCACTTCCGGCAATTCCTGTGAAAATGTCCATTTGAGGCTCATCAATCACGTACACTTTTCCGATTGCAGAAAGCAGCTCTTTTGCTGTTAGCACAGCATCCATTGCAGCATATTGACCTGGAGATATAGCCGTTGCTGATTGCTGAATCATACTTGATGTATTCGGCATCACTCGAATGACCTGCTGTTCATCATGCAACAACTCTTCCATGTAAGAAGACGAAATCCCTGCAAGAACAGATAGGACAAGCTGGTCTTTGTTGATTTGAGGCTTTAATTCGTTTAATGCCTCTTCAGCGCCTTTTGGCTTCATCGCTAGAATAAAAACGTCAATGTCATCTGTTTTCAGCTCGCTGCGCTTTACTGCTTTGATGCCATATCTATTTTCAAGTTCGTACAGTCGCGCATCATTGCTTCGATTCGTTACGATAATATTTTCAGCGGGTAATTTCTTTGCATTGACCATACCAGAAATCATCGCTTCTGCCATCGATCCAGCACCTAAAAAAGCAACTTTTTGTTTTTGATCCATCAAATCTCCCCTGTCATTTGTTCGTATTTTTGTTCTCGTTTCTTTCAACGGTTCCTATAGTAACACGCTGAAAAAGAGTGTCAAGTTGAATTTAACCGTTTTTTTCCTCCTTGAGCGTATAACCTTATGCATATGTAAGCGCAAACAAAACTTTTTTAAATATTTTTTTCTGTAAAAAAAACCGATTTTTTTTATAAAAATGCGTTTATATAAAGAAAATCAGGGCATACTATATAGTTTGGGCTTTAAATTTTTTTTACGAAAAATAGAGGAATTTTGAAAACGTTATTTGAACAATATAATAGGTTTGCTAAAATGAACCTATGTACCAGCATCTTGGTTTTTTTTGAAAAATTTACTTTTGATGTAAACCATGCCGTGCTGTCGACGTTAAAATAAACAAAACGACATACAATCTAGGAAGTGTCGAAACATTATTGGAGGTTCTATTATGAAGAACAACTCGTTTTCTACAGTTCCATCGTCTTCAGAAGGAATAGAGAAACAGGATTTACACGTTGTGGGAATTGGCGCTTCTGCCGGAGGGTTAGAAGCTATTGAGCAGTTTTTCGCTAATATGCCTTCACCAAATGGAATGGCGTTTATTATTGTGCAGCACCTTTCCTCTAAATATAAAAGTTTTATGCCAGAACTTTTAGCAAAAAAAACAGGAATGAATATCAAACTGACACAAGACGGGATGACTTTACAAGAAGACACAATTTATTTAAATCCTCCCCATCATTATGTGACCGTTGTGGATCATACTCTTCGCCTTCGTCCTTATGAAGAAAATGATCAGGTGAAGTATCCCATTGACGCCTTTTTTCATTCTTTGGCTGCTGCAAAAAAACACCGGTGCACAGCCATTATTTTATCGGGAAAAGGAAATGATGGAACAGGAGGAGCAAAAACAATACGAGAGTATGGCGGAACTGTACTTGTACAAGATGAAAGCACAGCAAAGTACAGAGATATGCCCCTAAGCGCTATTGATGCACACCTTGCTGATTATATTCTTTCTCCTGCTGATATGCCTGACCTTGTGCAAACGCATGTCAGCCAAACTGAATTTACATATAATGAAGAAACGCTGCAATATATTTATTCATTAATAAAGAAGAAAACAGGCATCGACTTCTCTATGTACAAAAAAAACACGGTGCTGCGACGACTTGAAAAGAGAATGGCTTTACTCGATCCTCCCTCTCAAACGATGGAAGAGTACCGGGACTATTTATGTAAAGAAGCCGAAGAAATCGTCGAACTGCAGCGAGACTTGCTGATTGGAGTGACGCAATTTCTTAGAGATAAAGAAGCATTCTCTATTATTGAAGAACAAGTCATCCCTCAATTAGTTGAAAGAAAGATTCATAGCCAAGAAGATGAAATCCGCATCTGGGTAGCAGGTTGTTCTACTGGTCAAGAAGCATACACGTTAGCTATTTTGCTTCATGACTATTTATCAACAATCAACCGTTATTTCGATGTCCGAATCTTTGCTACGGACATCGATCGTCATGCAATCAAAAGAGCAAGCCAAGGCATTTATGAAGAAGCGGAAGTTCATTCCTTCTCAGCAGCTCAGATTAATGAATATTTTGAGCAAACAAAACACGGTGGTTATCAAGTTAAAAAAACAATCCGCAAAATGATTGTTTTTGCCCCGCATAATATAGGAAAAGACTCGCCTTTTGTAAACGTTGATTTAATTAGCTGTCGAAATATGATGATTTACTTCCAAGCTGAACTGCAGCAGCGCATTTTGTCTCTTTTTCATTTTTCTTTGACAGAAGAAGGCGTACTTTTTTTAGGGCCTAGTGAAACAACAGGAAATTTGTCTGATTTGTTCCGCCCTATCAACAGTAAGTGGAAAATATTTAAGCGTTCGGGACAGCCCAGCCGACAAATTACGGGAGCTTTTAATCTTTCAAAATCCAGCTTGCATGAAGGTGATTTTTCTAGCGTACCGCTGCCAAGCCAACTTTATAAGCCGCTTCCTTCACTCAAACTAGATGAGATGTATCAGTCAATGATTGATCACTTTATGAGCCCTTGTCTTGTATTAAATGAATACAACGAAGTGATCTTTTGTTCAAAAGAAGCGACTCAGCTTATTAACGTTCCTGTAGGGAAAATTAATTATACAATTTTCAAAATGGTTCCCGTTCACGTCTCTTTAGCCATTGGAGCAGCTATTAAACGCGTAAAAGAACAAGGTATGAGCGTATGCTGTCAGCACATTGAATTTGTCATAAACAACGTGCAGCGCCGTTTTAATATTACGATATCTGCCCTTCCAACAAATCACTCTCTTTACTTACTTATGTTTGATGAACAGACAGACGGTGCCATTATTGATAAGGAAGAGCCCATGTTTCTTAATCAAACAAGCTCTATTAGTGAGCTTGTAGTAGATTTAGAGCAAGAGCTTCATTACACACAGCAGCATTTGCAAACGACGATTGAAGAGCTAGAAACAGCAAATGAGGAGCTAAAGTCCACAAACGAAGAACTGATTGCTTCTAACGAAGAACTGCAGTCCACAAATGAAGAACTGCAGTCTGTTAATGAAGAGTTAATTAGTGTTAACAACCAGTACGAGCGAAAGATTGAAGAATTAACGGACTTAAATAACGATATTGATAATTTATTAATCAGTACAACTATTGCTACTATCTTTTTAGACGAGCAGCTGAATATTAAATTATTTACGCCGGAAACGAAAACAGTGATCAACGTTCTTCATCAAGACATTGGAAGACCTTTCTTTCATATTTCACATAACTTTAGATATGACCATCTAATCGAGGATGCAATGCACGTTTTAAGAACAAATAACACCCTTCAAAAAGAAATTCAAAGCTATGATAACCAATGGTACAGCATGAAAATGATGCCTTATCGTACAAATGAGAATTTAATTAACGGTGTAGTTATTACGTTTATTAATATTACAGAAATTAAACGATCAAATGAAGAATTGGCTATTACATCATTTGCAGTCGCTCACAGTCCTACGGGCATTTTTATTACCGATCATCAAGGTAAAATTAAATACATTAATCAAAAATTCATGGAGCAAAAGCATGCCCCGCAGGAAGTATTTGGGCTACACCTCTATGACTTATATACAAAAAAGCTGGGGGTTAAAAGATTTCCTAAGATTTGGAATGAAGTATACAGAGGAGAAAAATGGAACGGAGAAATTTCCTACGTTCAAGAAGACGGAGAAACCGTTTGGGAACAGTTAGCCTTAATGCCTGTTAAAAATGATCAGGATGAAATCATCCATTACATTGGGTTAAGCGAAGACATTTCACAGCGCAAACAGTCGGAAATGATGCTCAAAAATTCAGAGATGTTGTCGGCACTGGGACAGCTGGCTGCTGGCATTGCCCATGAAATACGAAACCCTCTTACATCATTAAAGGGCTTTTTACAGCTTATGATGCAAGAAGAAACGTATAAAAGAGAATATATGGATGTCATGATGTCCGAGTTTAACCGCTTAGAACTAATTATTAGCGAACTGCTCATTCTAGCCAAGCCCGAAGTCGTAAAATATGAAAATAAACAGATAAATTTAATTCTTCAAGACGTATGTACGCTGCTGCATACACAGGCCATTCTTAAAAACATTACTATTTCAACAGATTTTGAAGAAAAATTACCTGTTGTTCATTGTATTGAAAAAGATATGAAACAAGTATTTATCAACATGGTAAAAAATTCTATTGAAGCGATGGATGACCCCGGGTCTATTCTGGTAATATCTAAATTTGATCCAGATACAAATCAAGTAGTCGTCCAAGTGATAGATGAAGGAAAAGGCATGCCGAAAGATCGATTAACACGAATTAGCGAGCCTTTCTATACAACAAAAGAAAAAGGAACAGGATTAGGATTGATGGTGAGTCACAAAATCATTAGTAATCATAAAGGAAGCATTTCGTATGATAGTGAAGAAGGAAAAGGAACAACGGTAGAAATCCGATTGCCGCTTTCTTAATGCACTTTGTTCTTCTGCCTTAAACATTCAAGCTCCTGATTAATTACATCTTGAATGTCAAACAAATGTGTAGAGACCAATTCAATATATTCTCCTTTTCCTGCTTCAATTACGTCGGAGCGGATAATATTTAGGAGGTCTTGAATGGTTAGCACATTTGTTTTCATTTCTCGAAAATGACGCTGAAGATCAACTAGCTGCATTTTTTTCACCGTTTCTACATCTGTTTCCCTGACTGAAAAATCTTGGTTCACTTGTGGTGAGTCTTGCATAAGCATAGAGCGAAACTGTTGAAGAGTTGATTGAACACTCATCATATGCTCATGAATAGGATAGCAGAAAACAGCGTGCAGCGAATGATACGCTTCAGGCTTAAAATGAAAATCAAAAAGAGCAACCGGGTTAGAAAACGTGCGCATATTTACTTCGATTTGCACTTCTTCCTTTCCCTGGAGTGCTCTTTTTACTTTTTCTTGGCTGTCTTCATCAACTAGATCTAAAAAGTTCTGAACAGGCGGGAAATTTTTCGTGACGCTTGGTGTAAATTCAATTATTTCGTTGTCTTTATTGAGTAAAAACATTGGAACCGGGATGTGTTGAATCGGCAAACTGATCATATTTCTTCCCCCATTACTAACATTTTATCTTGCATCGAACTTTCTTTATTATTGATTAGAAGCCAGTCTTTAAAAGCTTGAATATGATTAATGAATATGGTTTTTGAAGATCCTGAAGCCGATAAATCATGCTTGTTGAGAAGCCTGCTGCCTACTAATACAAGAGGACTTTGCGGCATGTTTTCAATCTCAGCAATGTACTTTTGTAAATCAGGTAGCAAATGCACTTGGGAGACAGACAAGCACACTACATCAGGGTCCCATCTTTCAATGCTTTTTAGAGCAAACGGCAGCGGCAAGTTTGCTCCTAAGTTTTTAACTTCCCATCCCTGTTCTCTCATAAGTCCTGCAATCATTTTAATACCTAAGTAATGCTCTTCTCCTTCAATGCAAAAAAGAAGTGCTCGATGGCGCTGAAGCAATTGATGCCGTGATAGCTGAAAGCGAGTTAACACATAGTCACAGGTTGCAGTAGCCAAATGCTCGTCCGCGACTGAAATTTTATTTTCTTGCCACCTTTTCCCTATCTCATACATCGCTTCTGTCAGAAACGTGTATACGTCAGTTGAAGAATGGCCTTCTTCTATATATATAGCAATAAGCAGCCAGCTTTTTTGAACGTTTCCTTCTAGCAAACAATCAGCTAAAGCCGCTACATTACGAGAGTAAACGATAAGATCACGCCCTTTTCCTAAAGTTACAATAAATCTCTAGGCAAAACTTCCTTTTTGCACGATGGACAACATGCGTAGACGCCTTTATTTTCATCATAATCTACGTTCATCGGCTGCTTGCATGCTTTACATACAGCATGCACGTAGTTTAAATATTTTTCCATTAATAAACGTGTTGCCCCACTTGTTTTCCCGCAATAATAGCAAATAAACCTTACTTTTCCTTTTTTTGTTATCTCTACTTCTCGCATATGCTGACAAGATTCACAGCGATCCCAGCTGCGAAGATAATTGCTCAAAGAATATTGTGGTTTATTTGTTTCTATATACATTTTCGTTTCTTGATTTCTTGTTTTATCTTCGGTAAAGTCAATTGACCGAATAAGCTGTTTAGCGCCTAGCTTTGACTCAATTCTAGCTGCCATAAACGCTTCATTCTTTCCGCCATAAGGCATATTAATCCATATAGTAGATTCATCGATGATAAGCAGTGACATCGGAACAGGAGATGAAATGACATGAGCGCCGTCAATTCGAACTTCTGTTGGTTCACGAGTAAGAACGGTCAGTTCACCTTTAAACGAACTTAACATATCACGTATTTCTTGAGGAACAAGGGAAGCATAAGGAATACACAATAAAATCTGCTGCCGAGCTTGATATAAGTCTTTTTTTAACTGACTGCTGTTCGATGGATGATACCAAATCAATTTAGGATGCTGAATGACTTCTTTTAAAAATTCCTGAGGCTGGTATACTTTTTGATTTTCGTTAAAGTGGTTGACCAACTTCCATAACGCTCGCTCTTTTGGTACGCGCTGCTGGGCAAACAACTCGTCTGAAAGCATAATAAATTTTCCTTTTGAACGCGTCACCGCCACATTTACCAATCGATCGCTATTTTCATTTGTTAAAAATAATCCTGGTTTTGACTGCGGCTTTGTATCGACCGTGTCAAAAATCATGATATCTCGTTCCGCCCCTTGAAATTTGTGTACGGTTGCTGCAATTATATCGCTAGCTGGTTCAATATCTTGAAGAAATGCATTGATCAATTTAGCTTGAGACTTATAAGGAGTCACATAGCCAAGAGTAGCCGAAGAAGCTTTGCCTGCCCGCAGCATCAAACTTACCGCCAACACAGCCGTTATCACATTGTAGCGTGAGCCGGAAGCAGCATCTCGCATAGCGGAAGAATGCAAATGACCAATGTTAAGCATAAGCGCTGCTTCATGAGCAAACGGCCGGCTGCTTGCTACTACTTCTCGACTTGTTGTGACAGATGGATGATCTGCTACTCGATTGCTGTAAATATAGCGATTGGTAAAAGCTGAGATATCTTTATGCATTCTTCTTTGCTTCGTCAACATAAAAAGATGCGGGTGTATCTCACCGCTTTCTACTTGCTCTACAAGACCCGTCTGCTCAAATAAATCTCGCTGCAGCCACTTCTTCACTTCAGCATGAGAAGATTGAGATACCGGGGGAAGCTGTTTAAAATCGCCGCATACAACAATTCGTTTTCCTAACGTAGCTGCAAAAGCAATTTGCGGTGCATATGCCATGCTAATTTCGTCTACCACAACCATATCAAATTCACTTTGATAAAGTAATCGGTCAATAGCCGCTTTTGATAAAGTAGTGCCTACAATATACGCTTGATCAAAAACATTTTTCTCCGCTTCCATCCACTTGTTACGAAGGGCGTTTAGCTTTTTGTTAACTTGCTGAAGCTGGTGTGCTCTATTGGGATACCTGCTTAAGTAAACTCGTTCTTCTTGTAAATCACGCATCTCCTGAGCTAAATCCGGATCATCTTCTCCAATGACTTCTTCTACTTTTATATTTTCTAAGCCGCTGCTTTTTGTTGCTCCGTATCGAATGAGTTTTCCTTTTTTCCAAGCTTCTTTCTTTTTTAACTGACGCGCAGTTTCTTGCAGCAAACCGTCCACCGCTGCATTACTGTGAGATAATAAAAGGATCCGCTTTGATTTCCGGTAATAGCTTGCCGCGATTTTGGACAGCGTATATGTTTTTCCTGTTCCAGGAGGCCCCCAAATATAAGTAGTACGATTATAACGCGCTCGCAGTAACACTTCATGAAGAGCGTTCTTAGACGTATACTCCTTATGACGCACAGGACTATCTCCTCTCATAAGACGTTTGATTCTTACTATTTTTTGCTTGTAATCTTTTGATTCCGTGAGTCTATCAATGAGAGCCTGCAATAATTCCCATGGTTCGTTATATATATCGAGTTCGTCTACTTCTTGTCCAATAAACGCATCTATTTTAAGGTACAGATCAAACCCTTCTGTTCCAATCACTTCTCCTTTACTTTCTTTATGCTGGTGGACAAGGCGTACCTGAGCTCCATCAAAAAGGTATAAATCGGCTGTGCGTTCAAACCGGTAAAGATACGCATCCTCCTGCTGCCCTAAGTACTCTCCTTTTCCTACCGTATACTTTTCTCCGCCGTGTTTCTTCATATAATTAATCTCAATTGAAAGTGCGCGCACCCATGCTTTTAAATATGAAGAGATAGAGCGTTTTTCCATAGATGTCTAACTCCCTTTTTATCCGTTCATTTCTAACTTGTCTATTCTATCATGTCATTTGAATATAGCATAGCTTCTTTCTTCTTCATTTTTATAAAAGCAGAACATCTTTTTTACTATTCTATCTCTACAGACAAATTAAGACTTTTTTCATCATAATCGTAAAAAAAACTGCGTTTTTTCTATCACTTTAGACGCATTGTTACAAACTTGTAATATAAAACCTACCATTTTGTCATGAGTTTGTTACATATTGCTGATAGAATAAGAGACAACTATTGGAAATAAAGGAGAAATATTAGATGAAAAAACACATTTTTACATTAGGGGCTACAGCTTTAGTATCAATTGGAATTGCAGACGCAGCATCAGCTGACACAGACACGCATAAAGTAAAAGCTGGAGAAACGTTATTCAGCATCTCACAGCAGCATAATGTAACAGTTGAAGACTTAAAAAAGTGGAATGGTCTTTCTTCGACATTAATTTATGCAAACCAAACATTACAAATTGGATCTACATCTACTGACTCTTCATCTAGTTCAACTCCAACTACGACATCTTCAAATCATACATATACAGTAAAATCAGGCGACACGCTTTATCGTATCGCTAAAAACAACGGTACTTCTGTACAGCAGCTAAAAGAGTGGAATAACTTATCTAGTCATTTAATTTATGTGAATCAAGTACTAAAAATAAGCGGAACAGGAACTGTTTCATCATCACCTTCAGCACCTGTACAAGAAAAAACAAACGAAACGCAAGCATCCCCGGCTCCTAGCAACAGTAAAAGTTACAAAGTTCAGCCTGGAGATACAATGTGGAGCGTAGCACAGCGACACGGCATTTCAATTTCTCAATTAAAACAGTGGAATAACTTATCGTCTAATACGATTTACATTAATCAAGTGCTACAAATAGGCGGACAAGCTGCAGCTCAGGCGAAACCATCAACGCCATCACCTGCTGCTCCTTCAACACCGTCAAGTTCAGCACAGTCGACTTCAACGCCGGCACCTGCTCCAGTGCAAGAAAGCAAGTCGGTTTCGAAAGAGATTACGGTTGAAGCAACAGCTTATACCGCTTACTGTGCAGGCTGCAGCGGAATCACTGCTACAGGGATCGATCTAAGGTCAAATCCTAATCGAAAAGTAATTGCAGTTGATCCTCGCGTGATTCCATTAGGTTCTCGCGTATACGTAGAAGGTTACGGAGAAGCAATTGCTGGAGATACTGGCGGTGCCATTAAAGGTACTCGCGTTGATTTATTTATGGCATCTCAAAGCTCAGCTTTAAATTGGGGACGCAAAACGGTAAAACTTCAAATTTTAGATTAATCACTAAAAGCAGAAGCGTGTTAGTCGCTTCTGCTTTTTAATTTTTTTTCAAACATAATCATATCGATAGCTTGCAAGCCATTCTCGTAAATCGGTGGAACATACTGCAAAAAGAAATTCTTTCTGACACCCCTTTGATAAAAGCCTGCCTTTTTATAAAATGCTATGTTTTCAAGACTGGAGTCCGCTGTTCCTACAATCATTTTAGAATAATGGTTACACTCATACAATGCTTCTAACTTGTTAATGACTTTGCTGCCGATTCCTTTTCCTCTGTATGCTTCTTTTAAACCGATATTCTTTACTTCTACTGCCGATTCCTCTTCATCGATGAGGCACTGCACAACTCCTATCTCCTTCTTTTCATACACAATGGTAAATAAGGAACCTTCATTTATATACGACTTCACCACTTTTTCGTCTTCATCCCCTATTAATAGTAGGTTCAAATAGCAAGCGCGACTGTCTTTATCAATTTCAACAAGGTCGATATTCATCTTTATCCTCCAAAAAATAAGTCAATAATATTGCTGCCTCTTGAAGATGATTTATTATATAGCTCTGAATATCCGCAGTTCGTGCAATATACCACTGTAAAGTGATTGTGCTGAACGTCTAAGTATCTAGACAGTCCCGTTCCCGTTGTAGCAATTTCTTTTGTTTGTGCTTCTGTATGTCCGCATTTTATACAACCGTTTTTCCCCATTGTCATACTCCTTTATACATAAAATAATTTCTTATTTATATAAACGGCTAGAAAAGGAAAAAGTTTCATTTAATTGATAAATAAAGGAACTAAAGAAACCACATTTTCCATTACCTAGAAATAGAAAATGTGGTTTCTTACTTTTAGTATTAACGGTATGACTATACAGTTGGTTTCTATGACAGGAGTTCTCTTTCCATAATTTCAACGTTTTTTTGATGACATTGTGCGGTGAAATCAGAAGGAAACGCCAGTTTATCATTTAGCTTATCGAGCGCTTCTTTACTGTTTTCTTTCACTGCCGCTTGCAGTTCATCTAAATAAGAGCTGGCCATCTCCACTCGTCTTTGAATTTCAGCTCGGTGATGTGTCGTTTTCCCGTGCCCGGGAACTAGCGTTAGGTTTTGGTGCTTAGCTAAAATGTGTCGCGCAGTGGCAAGCGTGTCGCGGTAATCATTTACACTTTCATATATGTACGGATATTCAAAATCCGATAAATAATCCCCTGCAATCCATATCGAATCATCGACAATCATAAATAGGCCATCATTTGTATGACCTTTTGCAAAATAACAGGTAATGGATGTTTCGCCTAAAGTAATATGCTGTTCATTTTCGGTTACAACAATATCTAACTCTGGGAATATAATATCATGAGATCTTTTTATATAATAGTCATGATCAAACTGCTTAATCATTTGAACTTTTTCTTCTTTGTCCGGGTGATGTTTCAAAAATTTGCTGCCGATAAAGGTGGCATTTAATTCTAAGAAAGCGCCATACCCAATGACGTGATCAAAATCTCCGTGAGTAAAAAACACATACAGGTTGCGGTGGTTTGAGATCTCTTGAACATGCTGTTTAATTTCATTAATTTCGTGAGGAAGCCACGTTGGATCAACAACAATAACACAGTCTTTTGTTTCAATCACTGCAGATGTTGTTTGAAACAGCGCGCTTTCAAAAACCGTCATTTGCTCCGTTTTATATTGAATCATGAAAACAGCTCCTTATTTTTTCTATCACCTTTATTATAGCGGAAATAGAAAGATAAGGGCGCGTATGACGGTTTATAAAACGAAACTATGCAAGATGTGATAAAATGCGGAACCAGCCAAACAATGAAATCCAAATAGGAATACTAAATAAGGTTCCCCAAAATAAACCTTTCAAAAAGTTCCCTTGATTCATTCTGATCTTCCTCACCTTCATCGTATGTTGGTTTTTAGTCTAGCGCAGCTTGATGAAATTTTAGTGAAAAATAAAAAAAGAAGCAGCTGCTTCTTTTTTTATTTATTATAAAATTGGTGATCGTACTTAATTTTCGGCAGCTCGCGTACTTCCTGCGACATTTCCGTTCCGCACATCGGGCAGTTATAATCAACCGTAACAAAATCTTCTCTCATCCATCCATTACACGATTCAGATTGACACGCGTATACAGTCGTATCCATCATTTGATCTACTTCTTCTTCTACAGCTTTTTTTGCAAAATACATGTGCACAGCTCCCTTTTTTTCTTAGTATATGTAAAATTCCCATTTTTTATTTACAGCTTGATTACTTTTTCATCCGGCGTTATTGGACACCACTATTTAATTGTGTATAATTAAATAAAAAGCAATAGACTGGAGGCAACATGAATGGAACAACTTTATAAGCAGCTGCAGCTAGAAAATCAGCTTTGTTTCTCAATTTACGCCACGTCTCGAGAAATTACAAAGGTGTACAAGCCGCTGCTCGATAAATTAGGAGTAACCTATCCGCAGTATTTAGCCCTTCTTGTTTTATGGGAACATGAAACACTCAGCGTGAAAAAAATGGGCGAACTTCTGTATTTGGATTCAGGCACCCTTACTCCTATGCTAAAAAGAATGCAGGATCAAGAATTAGTGATTCGTCAGCGTTCTCATGAAGATGAACGCGTTGTTTTTATTAGTTTAACCGAAAAAGGAAAAAACTTACGTGATAAAGCTTGTCATATTCCAGAAGAAGTTTTTAGTATGACGAATAAGTCACAGGAAGAATTAGAAAAGCTGAAAGAAACGCTGCAGGAGTTATTGCAATCACTGCATACGTACAATCAAAAATAGACCATATAAAATTGCACATAAAAAAACGCCTGGATTTAAGAAAAATCCAGGCGTTTTTTATTTACTCAGCCGTTGTGTTTAACGTTACGTTAACATTTCCACGCGTCGCTTTAGAATACGGGCAGAATTGATGTGCATCTTCTACTAGCTTCTCAGCTACTTCTTGTGAAACGCCTTTAATATGAGCGTTTAACACCACGCCAATTTTAAAGCCATCATCAGTGTGGTCTTTTAGTAGACTTACCTCTGCAGTAATAGACGAATCAATGTCTTTTTTTTGTTTCTTTGCGATTAAATTTAAAGCACCGTCAAAACAAGCAGAATATCCTGCTGCAAACAGCTGCTCGGGATTTGTTCCTTCTTTTTTGTTATTTGGAGAAGGATTTACAAGGGTTAAATCAATAATACCATCATCTGATTTAACTCGACCATCTCGGCCTCCTACCGCTGTTGCTTTAGATGTAAATAGTACGTCTGACATAAGATCACCTCATAGATTATTTTATGTAATTTCATTGCAGACAATCAAAAAAGTCGCAATCAAATTCATTTTGTAATCACTTTGATTACCGTGATAGTAATGTATTTCCCCTTCTATAATGAGTGTAAACCTATTATTTTATACAAAAAAAGAGAGTTACCTCTCTTTTTTTCCTCTTTGTTTTTTTAAACCGCTTTGAATAATGTTATCTCCATATTTTTCACGCAAACTTTCGACAGCTTTGTATAAAGGCTCTTTTTTTGCTTCCTCTCCATATGTAAACAAATCTAACTGTTCTTCTTCCTGAACATGGTGGCTCACTTGAAGAGCAGCTACGCCTAATAAACGAATCGGTTCTCCGTTCCAATGCCTTTGAAATAATACCGCACTGTAATGAAAAAGATCATTTGGCTCGCTAATTGCTGTTGAAATAGTTTGGCTTCGAGTAATGGTTTTAAAATCACTGTATCGTATCGTTAATTGAATCGTTTTGCTTACAACTTTTTTCGCTTTCATACGAGAGCTTACGGAATGCGATAGTTTATTTAAAATAGGGAGAACTTCATGTTCATCTACTGCATTTTGAGACAGCGTCGTAGAGTTTCCAATAGATTTAAACTGTGATTGGCGATCAGGGTTCACCTGTCGATCATCTTGGCCCCATGCTCGTTCTTTCATAACTTCTCCTTTTACTCCGAGAGTTTGTTTAAGAAGACGGGGAGCGGCGTTTGCTAGATCACCTATGGTTACCACTTTAATCGCATTTAGCTTTTCAGCTGTTTTTTTACCGATTCCGTGCATTTCCTCCACCGCTTTTGGCCAAAGAACGGTTTGGACATCTCTTTTTCGAAGGACGGTAATCCCTAAAGGTTTTTGCATATCACTTGCTGTTTTGGCTAAAAATTTATTCGGTGCGATTCCAATTGACACAGGAATTTGCAGCGTCTGTATTAAATGCTGCTGAATGGACTTTGCTATATCAAGAGGCGAGCCTAATTCAGCACAGTTTGTAATATCCAAATAGCCTTCATCAATGGAAGCAGGCTCTAAAAGAGGTGAAATGGTTACTAAATAATCAAACATGTTTTTGGACACTTGGCGATATAATGGAAAATTAGGTTTTATAACAACCAGCTCAGGGCATTTTCTTTTCGCTTCCCAAAGAGGCATTGGCGCATATACTCCGCGTTTACGAGCAATATAGTTACAGGTTACAACAATTCCTCTTCGTTCCTTTGGATTGCCAGCAATAGCAAGAGGCTTATCTTTGAGCGTATGATCATGTGCGGTTTCAACAGATGCATAAAAAGCATTGGCATCAATATGAAGAATAACTTTGCCGTTTTTAGGGTACATCATTTTCATACTATCACCTCTTTCTGTATAATTAATCCCTGAAAGAAGAACGTACATTCTTATTTATTATAACTCTTTTTTTCTAAGTTGTGCGTACCTATACTTTATTTTTATTTTGAGCGAACACTGTGTGTCGCTCTCTCGTATTCTAATGAAGAAAGGAGGAAGAAAACGTGATTGATCAGCTTATCGGAGCCATTAACCAATTAGGCTACGGATATTTCTTTTTTATCATTTTAGTCGGAGCCAACCTTACTCCTATTCCTGACCCGGTATATATTATGCTTGCGGGCAGTCAAGCTACCTCTCCGTCCGTTCAGTATATTCCAGCTTTTATACTTACCTACAGCGGCATGATGATTAGCTTATATCTTAAGTTTTTGGTAGCCAGTCTTTTTTCAGCTCAGGCGCTTGCGCTATTAAAACGCCCGCGATGGGAAAAAAATGTGATGAAAGTCGAGCGAACGATTCAAGAATATGGATCTCATGCCATCATTGCAAGCTACTTTTTACCAGGCATGCGACATGTGATGCCTTTTTTTCTCGGAGCAAGCGGAATGAAGCATCGGCATTATATTAAAGTCTCATTTTCTTTCGGTTTTATTTGGACGCTCGCTTTATTTATTTTCGGTTCCTTTTTTAATACGACATCTTCTTATACGGACGTGATTGAGATCACTTTAGCTTTTTGTGCGATCAGTTTGATTATCTATGCCGTCCAAAGAAGAAAAATACGAAAAAAACAGCAGTAGTTTGTGTGAGAAGTTCTTTTTCACAAACTGCTGCTGTTTTATTTATATTAAATGACTTCATTATATCCCTTTACAAAGTATTTGCGCGCGCGGTAAAGAGCTGATTTTAACGTAGTCATCTGCATATTTAATAACTCCGCAATTTCTTCATATTTAAATCCAAATCCATATTTTAATAGAAGCAAATTGCGATACTTAGGATTCAATTTATTTAAAATCGCCTGACATTCAGCCGCTTCTTCATTTCTAAGCACCTGCTGAATAGGCGTATACATAACAGGCTCTTCTTTGTAAGAAGACGTATAGCGGTCTTTCACTATTTTACGCCTTCCTAAATCACACCGTTTATTTAATGCGACGCGAAACATCCAAGCTTTTATTTTTTCAGGATCGACCATTTCTTGTTTTTCTAAATACTTTAATGCTACTTCTTGCGTAATATCTTCGGCATCTTGTCTATTCACGCCATTTTTCAATAAATAAGCCAGCACCTGATTCAAATAATCTTGCAATTCCTCGCCGCACATAATAAGTTCTCCCTTGTTATTTTAGTTTTTCTTTTAGTTCTGTTGGAATCATGTTAGCATCAAACATTTGAACTTCAGGACTTGAATTTTTGTAACGAAAAACAACTATATAATCCCCTTGTTCTTGAATGGTTGTATGCGAAAGAAAATAATCGATTTGTTTGGAATCTTTAATAGTTAACGCACCTTTTCGTTTAGTCAGAATAGACGGATTGTTTATCCATGAAGGCTGAAGAGTTTCGTGATCTTTATTTTTTAAAACAACAACATTTGAAACGTCCTCTGGCATGATCCGAGCATTTTCAAACATTTTTTCTTGCTTGAGCCACTTTTCAACTCCTTTATATGATTTCTCAAAAGGTATGGAATCCACAATCTGTCCATTTTCGTCCATAAAATCAATGCTAGACCAGCTTTGTTGTCGACTCTTGGTATCTTCATACGTTTGGTTTTGTATTGACTTTCTTATCGCCTCTTTTAAACCCTCAATCTTGTTTGAATCTTTAATTGTGATAGGCTCTGACCGTTTATACATTGCATCAATTTGAACTTCTTTTACATACCTCATATTTTTATTATTAGGTTCTAAAATATAATAAAAATGGTTTTTATACTCGGGTGTTTCTATAATTCGTTTATAAAAAGCTTCATAATCAGCTTCACGTACCGCATATTGTCGAACAACTTTTTTTCCATTTTTTAAATTATAAGCAAATGTTATCTCACGAGCTTCTCCAGACTGTATTTCTCTTTTAGAAATATTAGGATGATCTTTTATGATTTGTTTATGCAATACTCTTATAAAATTAATAGTATTCTTACTAGAATAATAGTAAGGCGGTTTATAATAATCCCCTTGCTCTATATCGTGACTTTTAGAGTTATCTGTTAAAGAATAGCCGTCTTCACCAAAATATACAGATTGAATGTTTTCTTGATTCGGTAGATAGGTAGAGTAACCAAAAACATCCACTTTTAATCCTATCCCTATAACAATAGCCACTGCCACAAACAATATGTAGCCTTTCCATTTTCTAAATACACGCCATGTTTTAGCTAAAATCATATGTCCAAGAATATATCCTAATAAGGAACCAAAAACATAGCCGAAAATAAGCCATTTAAAAGAATCCTTCATCTCGCCGAAGTACATTCCCCACAATAACAGCGAACATGTCGTCAGCCCATAGATAAAAATAGGTTTTAACCATTTAAAAGCTATTGCATGAGTAGCAATTTCTAAACTTCTCTTTCGATATGCAATAAACGCAATGAAACAAAGCACACAAGCTACAATTGCATATATTACCAAACTTAGATAACTTTCTTTTCCACTATCTAATAAATCTATAATACGGACAAATGGAACTAACTTTTGTACATTTTGTCCTGAATAATAGGTCGTAGCAAACCCATACCAATAAAAATTAATATTCATAATGAAAAACTGAATCAGCGCAGCCGGAAGAATAAATAATATATACATAAACGCACCTTGCAGTATGGACATGCCTGTGAACATACCTGCAAATACTGCTCCAGAAAAAACAAAGATATTCAAAACAACAGTATCAATAGCCCAGTGAAGAATTAACTTTAGCGTATATAAATCTTCAATATTTACTGAATCTTTAATAAGAAAAAGGACGATGGCTGAAATGATAACAGGTAAAACTAACGATACAATCCCTAATAATACGTTTTGCCAAAACAGCACACCTCTACTTATTGGTAAACTATGAATATAATCAGCGGCTGATTTAGTTTGAATATATCGAAATAAAAATATGGCTAACACCACGGGTACAGTAAACATAAACAAAAATTGAAGGCTTTCAGCAACTTCAAACAGAGTCTTTAGTTTTTCTGTATACATTCCATCTTTATTAACTTCACCTGTATACCTCAAAATAATTTGAAGTGGTACGATAAATAAAAGAACAAGTGTATATAAAGCACCCACCCATCCTACATTCCTGACAGATTGAATCCACATCCCTCGGTTAAACAATGATGTTTTCGATTGCATAACCCACATCCCCCATTTCATAAATAAAGATTTCTTCCAGCGTAAGTGGCAAGATGTCAAAAATTAAAGGCTTATACGATCGAACTTTGTTGACTAAGTGATTTTCTTTTCCTCGAACAATACAAAGCAAGACGCTTCCTCGTTTTTCTTGATATAAAATGTCCAGCATGTCATAAAGCGCTAGCGGCACATCTCCTTCAAATGCAACTTGAATTTTGTGCACGTCTGATTTTAAATCATCCAGTTCTTTTTCAATTAATAATTGACCATGATGCAAGATGCCTACATGATCACAAAGATCTTCCACTTCTCGTAAGTTATGTGATGAAATTAAAATCGTCATTTCCCGTTCTGCCACGTCTTGAACAAGAAGGTTTTTAATTTTTTGACGCATTACCGCATCTAACCCATCGAGCGGCTCATCTAAGATAAGTACATCAGGCATAGCAGACATCGCTAACCAAAAACCTACTTGACGCTGCATTCCCTTGGACATTCTGTGTACCTTTTTATGTAATTGAATTGGGAAAGCTTCTTTTAATTTTTGAAACCGTTCTTCGTTCCAAGTCGGATAGACGCTTCTATAAAAAGACGCTAATTGCTTAATCGTTGTTTGAGGGAAAAAATAAAGAGAATCTGGCATAAAAATAAGACGTTCTTTTAAGCCAACGTTTTCAAATACTTCCTCGCCGTCTATTGCGATTTTCCCGTGATCTTGCTTGTAAATACCTGCAATGATTTTTAATAGCGTTGTTTTCCCTGCCCCGTTCGAGCCAAGCAGTCCGTAAATAGATCCTTTTTTTATAGAAAGCGTGACGTCTCTTAGAGCTTCCATTTCTTCAAACTCTTTTTTTATCGCCTTCAGTTCAATCACTATCGCTTCCTCCTTTTACTGCTTTTTCAGCCTGTGAAATAAGTGATAGAATTTCATCTTTATCCATCCCTAAATACATAGCTTCTGCCAACAGTTTTACTAATTCTTCTTTCATCTTTTTCACCTTCTCGTTATTTAGTGTATCAACTTGAGGCGTTACAAAACTTCCTTTGCCTGGAACTGAATAAATATAATTCTGATGTTCTAGTTCACGATACGCTTTTTGAATTGTATTTGGATTAATCGTTAATTCTTTTGCTAACAGCCGAACAGATGGAAGCTTTTGATCGGCCTTAAAGACTTCATGAATAATAAGCTCTTTCAATTTATCTACTAATTGCTCGTATATCGGCTTGCGACTACGAATATCTAAATCGAACATAGTCTACCTCCCTTCATCTACCCAAAATCATGATGTGTGTACTAGGTGTATTAACTGTATTACTTACCATATTACAGTTAATATTATAGTATGTTTTTTGGAAAAAACAAGTACTTTTTTTACTTTTGTTACAAATAGATGACAAAAAAGTGTTTAATAGCTTTATAGATGAAATGCAAATAACTGTAAACAAATTGCGTGGGCTGCCTTCGTTAGAAGCCAAAGTACTCCTTTAAATCAGCACCTCATTTTGTTTTTCTTACCCAGGTGCCTCTAGTTATTACCATAATAATGTTTTATAATGTTTATAATTAATTTTTTTAATATAAAAGGAGCCATACTCTATGTACTATGATGCGTTAAAGACGTTTGTTTCTGTTGTAGAAGAGCAAAGCTTTACAAAAGCTGCGGAAAAGTTAATGATTTCACAGCCAAGCGTAAGCGTACACATCAAAAATCTTGAAAAAGAATTTCAAACTTCCCTGTTCCTGCGTTCACCTAAAATGTTAAAAATCACACCCAGCGGCGAAATTTTATACGATCGTGCTAAACAAATGATTCAGATATATGAGCATACGAAACGAGATATTTATGAACATCATCACCGTGTCAAAGGAATGCTAACGATTGGCGCCAGTTTTACGATTGGCGAATATATTCTTCCTTCATTTTTAGCAAAGCTTCGTGAACAATATCCTGATATTGATGTAGAAGTGACTATCGGTAATACAAAGGAAATCGCTCAGCTTGTTCGTCATTTCAAAGTAGATGTAGGACTTATTGAAGGACACACGGAAGAATCCGACTTACATATTCAGTCCTTTATGGACGATGAGCTTGCCATCGTTGCGTCAGTGGATCACCCTTTAGCTCAGCTTAAAAAAGTAGAAATTGATGATTTACAAAATCAGCGGTGGGTAGCGCGTGAAAAAGGCTCTGGAACAAGAGAATATTTAGATCACGTTTTAATGTCCAATGGTTTAAAAATGAAAAGCATGCTAACAATCAGCAGCAATCAAGGAATTAAAGAAGCAATTGTTCATAATTTAGGAATGTCTGTACTGTCGCTTTGTGCTATTAAAGAAGATGTAGCACAAAAGCACCTATCGATTCTCAACGTTAACACCGCTCCTTTTAAGCGCCGTTTTTCTTATATCTATCCTGCTAACAGCGCTCATAAAAAAGTGGCGGAGCTTTTTATTCAGCTTTTAAACTAAAAAAGACTTTCCACACTGAGTGGAAAGTCTTTTTTAGTAAATAGCCATACATGTCTTTACATTCTTTTTTAGTGAACATGCGTCTGCTGAGCCGGCATTTTTGACAAACGAACAGCTAAGAAAAAGGCTGTTGTAAGAAACACACCAATTAAAGCAATAACACCTTTCCAGCCGTACGCACTCCAGCATAAGCCAGCCACCGTCCCTCCAACGCTTGATCCTGCATAGTAAAAAAACAAATACAAAGACGAAGCCTGAGCTTTGTCATGAGTTGCTCTTCTTCCTACCCAGCTGCTTGCGATGGAATGACTTCCGAAAAAGCCAAAAGTCAGCAGCAAAAGCCCGGTAATTTTTATCCATAAAACCGGATGCAGCGTAACGATTGAACCTATAAGCGTAACAGCAATCGTACATAACAGCACTTTTTTCCGGCCATATCGATCCGCCAGCGTCCCCATCCAGACCGAGCTGAATACTCCCACAAAAAAAATGACAAAAATAAAACTTACAAGGGTATGATTCCAAGAATACGGAGGAGCGGATAGAGCGTATCCAATATAATTGTATAAAGCTACGTTACTTCCAAGCAGCGCAAAACCAATAGCAAAAAGGCAAAGCATTCCTTTATCTTGAAGATGACTGCGAAGAGAGCCGGTAAGCTGACGAAGTTCAAAGGATCGTGAAGTGAAGTTTTGTGAATCTGGCAAGTTCATAAAAAAAACAAAGGTGGCCAGTAAACTGATTGCGCTTACAACATCAAGAGCTACGGACCAGTTGAAATATTCCGTGAGTACCCCTGTCATAAGCCTTCCCGCTACGCCTCCAAAGGCGTTTCCGCTTATATAAATCCCCATCGCTTTTCCTAAACTCCCTGGTTCAATTTCTTCTCCTAAGTAAGCCATGGCCACAGAAGGCAGCCCTGCTAAAACAATTCCTTGAATGACGCGAAAGACTAACAGCGTTTCAAAGGTAGAGCTAAATGCTGTCATGATGCATAGCAATGACGCAAAAATTAACGATAGGCCCATCAGTTTCTTTCGTCCCCACACTTCCGATAAAGAACCTAAAAAAAGCATACTAACCGCAAGCGTGATGGTTGTTAACGAAAGAGATAAACTCGCAAACGCCGGGGATATCCCGAATTCTCTAGAAAATTCGGGTAAAATGGCCTGTGTACAATATAAAATCGAAAATGTGTTGAAGCCTGCTGCAAAAAGCGCAACATTTGTTTTGCGAAAAGCTGATGTTCCAATTACGGTATAACTCACAGTTGGTCACTTCCTTTTTTCTCTAAAAAAAGCATATCACGGTTTTTTTATTCTGTATAATTCATTATGTAAATCGTTTTCATGCATTTCAGTAATGAGTGAAGTAAACAAATATAGAAGGACAACAACCTGATTATTTTTTAAACAGCTGCATGCGAGAAAGAAGATATTATCTCTTCCCGTTTTACACAAGCATAAAAAAAAGTCGAGCCAATTTTTCATGGCTCAACTTTTTTAATCTAATACATAAGATGCTAATACTTTTTGCACGTCGTAAATGCTTTTATCTTTACGGAATTCTTTTGAAATCGGCGCGCTAGAACCTGATACCCAGATATTTAATTCCGCATCTAAATCGAACGTTCCAGCAGTTTCTACGCTAAAATGGGTAATCGTCTTATAAGGAATGGAATGATAATCTGTTTTCTTTCCCGTCACTCCTTGCTTATCAACGATAATTAAGCGCTTCGTCGTAAACACCATTAAATCGCGAATGACTTTATATGCTTGTTCCACTCGCTCGTTGGCAATTAAAATATTTTGTAAGTCTTTTTCAGTTCCTCTTATATCTGCTTCTGATGCATTTCCTAATAGTCCATCTAATATACCCATACTGATCACTCCTTTATATCTACACTACCGCATTTTGTTCTGTCTGGAAACCCAAAACGTTTTTTTAATGAATTAATTTACTTTCACGCGCTTTTTTTGTTAATTTTGCGCTCGTTTTACTAAGAGGCTTATGAAGGAAAATGCCAACCAGCAGCACGCCAAGCCAAATGCAAAGTAGAACGGTAACGTCTTTTCTTACAATATCCGCTAACATGCCTCCTACCACTTCTCTCATCATGCTTATTGCGTAGGTAAATGGCAAAAACGGATTGAGTGCTTGAAAAAAAGCAGGCATGACTTGAATCGGAAATGTACCGCCTGCAGCGGAAAGCTGAAGTACAAGCAAAACAATCGACATCGCTTTGCCTGCATTGCCAAATATCGCTACAAGCGTATAGACAATCGTCATAAATACGAAGCTGCACAGCAAGCCTAAAAAGATAAAAGGCACTTTATCTACGACGTACGTGTTGATTAAAAATAAATCGCCTAGCGTCACAATAAAAGCTTGCACAAGAGCAATAGACAAAAATGTTAAAAGTCTTCCAAGATAGACTTCATAGCTTTTAAACCGCTCTTCATCCGCTACTTCTACGCTTAAAATCGAAACTAACAGCAAAGCTCCGACCCACAAGCAAAGCGTTGTATAAAACGGCGACATAGCTGAGCCGTAGTTCGGAATCGGGTAAAGTCTTTCTTCTTTTAAAAGAACCGGCTTAGCAAAAAAGTCGCTTTCTTTTTGTACGTCGTTTTTTAGCAAATTAATAATATCTTCAATATTTTCTTTTTGCTGAAATTCTCGTATTTTATCCGCTATATTGTGCACATTTTGTTCAATTCGCGGAAAGTCTTTTGCTATTTTCCCAAGCTCCTGCTGTCCAAGCAAGATGCCACTCGCTGTTTTAGACAGGACGTTAGAAACATCCGGTATGCTTTTGTTAGCTTCATCAAGCAGTGAGTTTGCGCTTGCCGTTTTATCTTTTGCTTCTTTAATTGCTTGTTCAACAGCAGGCACAATCGTAGAAGAATATGAATTCGTTAACGCATTTAATCTAGAAACGGCTTGATCGGTGCGGGAGCTGAACTTATCAAGTACGCTTTGATTTGGAACATCTCCATTCTTTGTTTGCTGCTGAAGACTGTTTACATCCGAAAGCTGCTGCTGTAAAAGCGTATTTACATCTTTTACGTCATTAATAACCGGTGAAAGAACTTTTTGTTGAGATAACGCATTTAAATCTGTAAGAAGTGTAAGAATCTCTCCTGTGTCAGCAATTTGTTTTGTTAACTGCCCTTTTAGCTGTTCTGCTGCTGCGCTGACTTCAGCCGGTGCTATATCTTTTTCCATCAGCTGATTCTTCAATTCTTGAACTCGGAGAGCTCGTTGCTGAACCCGCTGCAGCGTTTCGTTGATTGTTGGCTCAGCGTTTTTTAACACTTCATCGCTTTTAGTTAAAAAAGTGTTTAGCTGCTGAGTCATCTGTGCGCCGTCAGCTGTTAGTCTCTCTACTTCAGGAAGAGCAGCCTGAGCTTTTGATACAATTGCTCCAGCTTTTTGAGTGGTGTCATTCGCTTCATTAATTACTTTTTTGATTTCAGGAAGACGATTTTCAAGTTCAAAAATCCGTTGTTCAACTTGTTGAATGGTCGGCAAATCCCGCTGCAGTGTAATACCTAGTTCGTTAAACACTGAAAAAATAGCTCCATTCGTTGTTTTGACGAATTTTTCACTGATCTGTTGTGTTAAGCTGCTGGCTCCTTTACTTGTAATTTTAGGCGCCACTGCGTTTATTTTTTCGTTCACTTTATAAATAATGACCGGTTTTTCCAAACGGTCTTGAAGAACGGTACCAAGCTTTTGTGAAAAATCTTTTGGAATAACAATACTTGCATAATAGTCACCGTGCTTTACTCCGTGATCAGCTTTTTCTTTTGAGACAAACGTCCATCCAAGCGTTTTATTTTTTTTTAACGTTGCAATAATATCTTTTCCCACGTTCACGTGCTGACCTCTTATCGTAGAACCTTCATCTTCGCTCGTTACTGCAATGGCAATACCTTCAGTCCGCCCGTATGGGTCCCAAGATGCTTTTATATTAAACCATGCGTAAAAAGACGGCAAAATCATAAGCGTCAGCACAATGGTAATCATCGCCCAATTGGTGAAAATTCTTTTTAAATCCCGCGTATAAATATAAACAGTATTTTTCATATGTCCCACCCAGTTTTATTGTTACAAGTTAGCTTATCCATGTTCGAAGAAACATATTTCTGATACTATAGAAAAAGTTAGATATGGTTTTACTAGAAAGGATGATGAATATGACAGAAAGACTTTATTATAGCAATCCCTACATAAAAACATGGGAAACTGAAGTGATAGAGACGCGTGCTCTTTCGAATGGCTACGCATTAACGTTGAAACAAACCGCTTTTTATCCAGAAGGAGGCGGGCAGCCTTCTGACTACGGTAATATTGCCGGAATCGACGTGAAAGATGTGTATGAAGAAAATGGAGAAGTATATCATATCGTCGATACACTCCCTGAACAAGCGAACGTCACGTGTGAAATTGACTGGCATCGCCGCTTTGATCATATGCAGCAGCACAGCGGACAGCACTTACTTTCGGCTCTATTAATCGATACATATGATATTCACACCGTTAGCTTTCATTTAGGAAGCGAAGCAGTCTCTATCGATCTAAATGTACCTCAATTATCTCACGAGCAGTTATTACACATTGAAAAAGTTGTAAATGACGCTATTTACAGCAACCGTCACATTAAAACGTACGATGTGAAAAAAGAAGATCTGCATACCCTTGCGCTTCGCAAAGTACCCGACCTAGAAGACGAAGTGGTACGCATTGTGGAAATTGACGGCATTGATGTTTCTGCCTGCTGCGGTACGCATGTGAACCAAATTGGAGAGCTTGGCCTTATTAAACTTACGAAAACAGAAAAGCAGCGCGGCAATACACGCCTCTTTTTCAAATGCGGTATGCGTGCATTAGCTGATTATCAGCAGTCTCAAGAAATCGTAGCAGAAATTAGCAATAAATTCAGTACAAGCCGTGAATTAGTTGTAGAACGCATTAAAAAATTGGAGACTGAACAAAAAGAGCTGCAAAAACAACTTGAAGAATTAAAAAATGAAAATGCAGCTTATTTAGCAAGTGAATTAGAAGCCAAAAAAGAAGGTTCATTTCTGTACCATCACTTTGAAAACCGCACATTAAAAGATGTGCAAGCTTTGACAAAGCAGCTGCTTCAAACACCTGATACGACGCTTCTTTTTGCTTTTTCAAGTGATCAAAAAGTCTTGCTGGCTCACAGCGGCAGTGAGGTAAAATGCGGAGAACTTTATAAAGAATTGCTTCCGCTTTACGATGGAAAAGGCGGCGGCGGACCAAAACAAGCTCAAGCCAGCTTTTCATCTTCTGAAAATATGAACGCATTTATTAGCGCGGTAACAGAAAAAATAACTGGAGCATAACAAAAAGCCTGTCTTTAAAAAGACAGGCTTTTTCCACTCAATCAGCTTACTAAATAGCCAATTAATAATCCAATTGATAAAGTAAACCCAAAAAACGTATTGGTTTGCGCAGTTGCTTTCATTGCAATAAGCTCTCCGCGTACAAATGCCTGTACGGCTTGAATTGGCTTAGGTGCACTAAGAAACACTAAGAAAATCCAAGGGCTAATATCGAAGAATACAACTAATGCAACTGTCCAAATATACGCAATGCCAAACAAAGCAGCTAAAAATCTAATCGCATTTTTAGAACCTAATAAAATGGCTAGCGTACGACGTCCGCCTTTTGTATCTTCTTCTATATCACGAATGTTGTTAGACAAATTAATCGCACCTACTAAAATCGCAATCGGAAGTGATACAAAGATGCTTTCAGACGTTACGGTATTTGTTTGAATAAAAAATGAAATCAATACGAACATCGCGCCCATACAAAGACCTGAAAATAATTCTCCAAACGGCGTATACGCAATCGGAAGCGGTCCGCCCGTATACAAATAACCAATCGCCATACCTACTAATCCAACTAAAGCAAGCCACCAGCTGCTGTTTGCACATATATATACACCTAAAATAAGAGCAATTCCATAAGAAATAAGTGCTAAATTTAATACCGTTTTCGGTTTCATGCCGTGTCTGACGATGGCTCCTCCGATACCTACGGAGTCTTCTGTGTCTAACCCGCGTTTAAAATCATAGTACTCGTTAAATAAGTTCGTCGCAATTTGAATCCACAAACATGAAAAAAGCATCGCAAGAAACATCCAAACATTCACATGGCCATAAAACATGGCTAGAACTGTTCCAATCAAAACCGGTACAAACGATGCTGTTAGCGTATGAGGACGGGTTAATTGCCACAAAATCTTCCCTTTACTGTACTGCTCGACTGCAGCTTTGTTTTCTTTGTTATGACTTGTCATCATCCTCTTCCCTTCTATTACGAACCGTATCTCTATTTAAAAGTGCTGCTTTTAACATAACGAATGATAGCAAACTTACTCTAATACAATACACGTCCGCCCAACAAAAAAATCACGGAACTCTTTAAAATATAAGTTCCACTCTATATCATAATAATTTATTGCTCTTTTTACAAGATGACCGCTTATACATTTTCGATTTTTTTCTACAAAAATCTGCTTTCACGCAGAAATTCATAGGAAAAAGATGAAAAGCTTATACGAATAGTGAGGTTGAAACTTAACTAAATCAATCTCATCTAAAGATGAACAAATGGAATAAATGATTTAATATGGGGTGCTTGGTACACCGCTGTTGATTTCCGTGCATGGCTCCGCTTTCCGCGGGCGGCCGCTGAGCCTCCTCGTCGCTTACGCTTCTGCGGGGTCTCATCTGTTCCGCTTTTCCCGCAGGAGTCTTCGCCTTGCCCTCCAATCAACAGCTGGAAGCAACGAAACACATGAAACCTATGTTCACCATCAGAATAAAAAGATCCGAACGCTTTATCATTCGGATCTTTCTTCAACTAACATAATTTTGTACAAGCCTCTTTTTTATCACTACATCTTAGTAATTAAAATCGTCGTCTCCGTGTCTTCTGCGGAATCTTTTATGAAAACACGAATCACATATGGCATGATCATGATTCCAAGGAAGGTCTTTAGAACACGCACTGCACGTTCTTTTAAATTTTTTCATATCTTTTCTTAATACGTTATGGATTTTATCTGTAAGCTCTTCTCGGACACGCTCCCAGTAAATAGCCTCTGGCCTTCTGCCCATTCGATATAGAAATAAAAGATGCAGGCCAATCGCCTTATAAGACAGCTCTAACTTTTCCAGTGAACCTTCTATCATCCTTGGTTCAGGTAACTCTTCTCTGTTAACAATCGCATTCATGCTGGCAACCCACTGCTTTTTCAAAGAGCTTTCTTTGGCTGAAAAAGGCAGCTGCAAGTAGCCGTATAAATCAACAATGGGCATTTTTGCTTCAATCAGCGTGTCTTTCACTTCCTCATAAAGTTCACGTTCTTGTGCCAGGTTTGATTTTTGTGTCCCTTTTGGATTTTTAAATTTAGCCCACATGTCAAAAAACGTTCCGAGGTCATGATGATGTTCTTTAAATCTTCTGAGCATATCTGAAGTAGGGGCAATTGAAAATTTGCTGATTTGCTCGTCTGTTGAAAATAACAGTTCTCTCATTTGCTTTGCATCTTTAGCGAATGCAACTTCTCCAACATTGTAGAGGCCCTTCCTTCCAGCACGACCTGCAATCTGCTTTAACTCTTGAGAAGTCAACAATCTCCTCTTTTGCCCGTCAAATTTCATGTTTTCTAAAAGGACAATTCGTCTAATTGGAAGATTTAATCCCATTCCAATCGCATCTGTAGACACAATGACAGTTGTTTCTCTATTAATGAACTGCTCAATTTGTTTTCTTCTCGTTTCAGGCGGCATACTTCCATAAATCACGCTAACTTTGTGACCATCTTTTTCTAGCTTAGCCGCTGTCTGCAGCACTTTCTTACGCGAGAAAACAATTAAAGCATCTGCGGGTTTTACTTGTTCAATTTTGAACTTTCGAAGATCTACTTTTAAAGGTATATCTCTTTCATACTCATGAATTTCTGAGATCACACCGTCAAGCATCTCTTCTAACATACTTCGAATGCTCAAACTCCCGATCACATGAACTTGTTTGGCATTGGCTCGAGTGATGGCTTTATACCATGAAAACCCTCGGTCTCTGTCTTGAATCATTTGTGCTTCATCAATTACGGTTACATCGCCATGTTCTAATTCGCTAAACATTTCTACGGTACCGGCCATATGCTGAGCGTCTTCAACAATCTTTTCTTCTTCACCTGTTTTTAACGAACAAGCAACTCCGTCTTTGTTCAGCTTTTCAAAAACTTCTAAAGCTAACAAGCGAAGCGGCGCTAAGTAACTACCCGAAGCAGCTTTTTTTAATGACTTTAATGCCGTATACGTTTTTCCTGTGTTTGTATCACCGAGATGAAGAATGTATTCCGTTTCTTTTCTTGGGTCCATTTCGTATTCTGCACCAAAAATATAGTTTAACTGTCGCTGTTCTTCTTCAATCAGCTTTTTCTTTTCTTCACGTTCACGTTCTTGTTGTAATCGTCTTTCTTCCAGCTGCTGTGCATATCGCTCTTTATGCTCTTCAATCGTTAAGTTGTGATCTGAAACTTCTAGTACATCAGAAAGCTTTTCTTCTACGAGCATTTTTTTATATTCATAGACCAAATCTGATAAATTACTTCTGAGTGCTTTTATGATATCCATTCTTGTTACTGAAGCATTTGTATAAGATTTATATTCTTCTTTAAATGAAGCAGGAAGATCATCCATGATCATAGTTGGAATGATTTCATAAATCTTATCGGTGATAAATACCTCATACACATCTTCATACGTTTCAAACAAGATAATCGTTGAATATCTGTCTAATTCTGAGCTTACGTTCCCGGTGAGCTCTTGAAAAAAGTCATGAACCGTTTCATAATCATGACGTGTTAAATCACCGTTTGTTATTAATTCATCTTCAAGTTCAGTATGGGGCGCATAATTTTCAATATACTTTGAGTTTGTTTTAATGTCTTTTGACAGCTGATGGGAAAGCTGTTCTCTTATATGTAGGTAATATAGCTCTTTGTTTACTTCCAAAATAGGAGCTGCTTCTAAGTTTAACTGTAATTGATATCTGGCTTTTCGATCATTAATACTTTGCTGTCTTTCTTTCTCTTTTCTTTCTTCTTCTTTTTCGGCAAATTCAGCCCTTGCTTCTCCGTATAGAGATAGCCACTTCGCTTTATTGCCCTTTCCGTACTGCTTTTCTAGCCAAGAAAAAGCATCAAACTCTATACCTTTTCTCGTTTCTTTAACAAATAACTTATCTATAGCTTGAGGTTTATACCCTTTTACCTCAAAGCCTTTCTCTGTTAAATATGACTTTCTGCTTTTTTTAGATACAGAAGAAACAACTGCTTTTCTCCACGTAGTCCCCCATGCCTTTTTAATAAAAGAGTGCCTGTCTGTTAAATAAGTCTCAAAATCCGGACATTCGTCTTGTTCACCTAACACGCTTTTTATATCCTGTAGTAATGTATGTTTAGTTTTTTCAATGGCCCTGCTTTGAATAGCCTCTAATTCGAGCATAAAATTCTCCTTTGGAAAGTTTTCCTACATTTATTATAGGAAAGACCCCTGACAGAATCAAATACATGTTATTACTTTATTTGAGGCTAACTTGGTAAATTTTTTGTTGCTGCTTTTCCTTCCATAACCAAACGCTGCTTACATAGAACTCTTATATAAAAATGGGAAGATCATAGTACCTTCCCACTTTTACCGCCTTGCTTATATTCAGTCGCGCGCTTTCACTAACAGCCCTTCTTCTTCTTTTGCTTTTTTTCTTAACGCGATAAGCGTGATAAATTCATAAACAATGTTCGAGGCCGCTGCTGCTGTAATTTGGCCATGGTCATAAGCTGGCAGTACTTCTACTAAATCAAACCCGACAAAATCAATATTTATTAACCCACGAATGAATTGAAGCGCATCGTCAATACTTGCACCCGATACTTCAGGCGTTCCTGTTCCCGGTGCGTAAACTGGATCTAAAAAGTCAATGTCAAACGACAAAAATACGGGTCCTTCTCCTACACGCTCATGAATAATTTCTAGCATTCTTTCAACGCCCAGTTTTTTATATTCATTTGTCGTATACAGAGCTAGACCTAAGTTCTTTGCATCTTCTAAATCTTCAATGCCGTACAGACCGCCTCGCATACCAATTTGAATCGAACGCGACACGTCGATTAACCCTTCTTCAATTGCTCGTCTGAACACGGTACCGTGATTGTATTTTTGCTCAAAATAGCTATCCCACGTATCAGAATGAGCATCAAACTGTAAAAGCGCTACCGGTCCGTGCTTTTTCGCGATAGCACGAAGTTCACCGAGTGTCATCGAATGATCACCGCCTAGTGAAATCGGAATAATTCCTTCATTCACAACCGGTGTTAACCCTTCTTCAATTTTTTTATATGTTTCTAAAATATATCCCGGAACCACTGCCAAATCGCCGTAGTCCACACCTGAAATGTAGTCAAAAATATTAATCTTTTGTTCTGGGTTATACGGGCGAAGCAAAATGGAAAAATCGCGAATAGCTTCCGGCCCAAAACGTGCTCCTGTGCGAAAAGACTGCCCTGAATCAAATGGAATACCCGTCACAATAAAATCCATATCTGCATTTACTTGTTCTACATACGGAAGTCTCATAAACGTTCGAGGTCCGCAAAAACGCGGAGATTCAAATGAATTTTTCGGCTGATATTTTGGCATGATTTATTCCTCCTAATGGGTTTCATTCATTAGCGCCGTGTCATCATTTTAGAGACTGACGCTTTTTATTTAGATACTTTTTATTAATGCAAAATGCATGCCAAATTTTATCGCCCTATTTCGTGCAATTATGGACGATTTTCAATTCATAATAGAATCAAAACAAAAAAACTGATTCAGTACTGAATCAGTTAATTCATTTTGAATTAAATTTCCCTTATTTAATGTTGTACTTTCGTAAACGTCTTACAACCGTAGGCTGACTAATTCCTAATGCATTTGCCATTTCATACGTTGTTTGACACTGGCGATAAGCACGGATCAGCCAGTTTTTCTCCACTTCTGCAAGTGCTTGCTGAAGCGTCATTCCTTGAGAGGTTAACACATCTAGAGTCTCCCATTCTTCTTTTTCACTTCTGATCTTTTCTGCATGAAACGGCAGGTCTTTAGGCAAGATGCTGTTTTCATCCGTTGTTAACACTAGGCGTTCAATCGTATTTTCTAGCTCGCGCACATTTCCGGGCCAATGATATTCAACTAACTGATTTAGTGCTTCTGCATGAAAAAATTTCTTCATTTTATATTTTTCATTTTGTTTATGTAACACGTGATAAAGCAGTGCCGCGATGTCTTCTTTTCGCTCGCGAAGCGGAGGAATTGTAATCGGAATAACGTGTAATCGATAAAATAAATCTTCGCGAAATGTTCCTTTTTCGACCATTTCCTCAAGCGGCTGATTTGTTGCTACAATTAGCCTGAAATTTACGTGTTTGGCTCGTTCACTTCCAATTTTGGTGACTGTTTTTTCTTGCAGCACTTTTAACAGCTTCACTTGCATATCAAGAGGCAGCTCTCCTATTTCATCTAAAAAAAGCGTGCCGTTATGAGCTAATTCAAACTTTCCTATTTTTCCTTTTGTACTTGCACCTGTAAAAGAGCCTGCTTCGTATCCAAACATTTCAGATTCAAACAAACTAGACGGAATGGCTCCGCAGTTAATTTCAATAAACGGCTCTTCTTTTCGTTCACTTCCATAATGTAAAGCACGAGCAAAAGCCGTTTTGCCAACACCCGATTCACCTAGCAACACAACCGTTGCATCGCTGTCTGACACGCGATTAATAATGGACCATACCTTTTTCATCGATTCACTTCGTATGATTATATCATTTGACTGCTGTTCCCGAAGCTCTTCCACTTCTAGCTGATATGTTTTCATTTTCACTTCAAGCTGCTGATAATCTTCTTTTAAGCGCTGAAGCTCTGTTAAATCATGTGAAAAGCTGATTACTCTTTTCATACACTGATGTTCATCATACACGGGAATACCGGTTGCCATTACAACTTTGCCCGTTTCTGTTTTTTGCATCAGCTGTACTTCTTTCTTTTTCTTTAACACTTCAATCGTAACGGAAGGTGAAAAGATCCCGCAGTCTTGCAATTCGTATACGGTTTGTCCGACTAACTCTGACACGTCATACCCGTATATATCACGGCAGTTTTGACTCGCTCGTAAAATACACCCTTTTTCATCAGTGATGACGATATTGTCGTTAGAAGCATGCAAAATAGCTTCAAGCTCTCGTTCAATCATCTCAGTGCAGTACTCCTTTTTATTTAATCTGATTTTTCAAATATTTATACCTTCTATTTTATCAGTAAACTCGCTTATTCAACACAAAAAGCTCCTTTAATAGGAGCTTTTTGTTTAAGATAGCTGCTTCATTTTTCGTTTGAATAACGCTACTTTAATCATAAAATAAGTGATGTTTTCAGGTAATTCTTCTTTAATTGGTTTTAACTTTTCATCGCCTACTGAGGAAGCAGCTTCTAAAATAAGCTGTTCGTCCTCCTCTGAAAGAAAAGGTGACCAGTCAATTTCTTTTTCTTCTTCCGCGCATTTAAACAAATGATTTTCAATGGTAATGCGGCTCAACTCACGTTCTGCTGCAATTTCATCTAACGATTTTCCTTGCTGAAATAGCTCATACGTCATTAAGTGAGAGCCTTCTTTTGATGACGCTCTTGCTTTTTTCGGAGCAGGCGCTGAAACTTCTCGCTTTCGATCTGGATTTTCTTCACAAAACTGTTTGATTTCAGTCGTGAATCGTTCTCCGTATCGCTCTTGTTTTTGTTCTCCGACTCCTTTTACAGTGGCGAACTGTTCAAGGGTTACCGGAAGTTTTGAACACATATCATGAAGAGTATCGTCTGAAAAAATAACAAAAGGAGGCACGGCCGCTTCGTCTGCCAGCTGCTTTCGAACGGAACGCAAATGAGCAAACAGCTCGTCGTCTTGGACAATTTGCTTCACTTCCATTTGTTCTTTTCTCATCACTTTTTCCGTACCAAGAAGCACGCCTTTTCCTTTGGCCGCTACGGATAAGGTAGGAAATGACCCTTGTCCTACTAAAATAAACTGCTCTGAAATCAAATATTCAATAAAATCGCTCACTTCTTTAGCCGACCGGTCGCTCATGACGCCGTACGTTTTCAGTTTATCAAAACCAAAATCAACTACTTTTTTATTTCGAGAACCCGTTAATACTTGAGCAATCATCATTTTACCGAAACGTTCGCCCATACGAATCATACAAGATAATACTTTTTGCGTATCGACCGTTACGTCTATTTCCACACGATCATCCGTACAGTTGCTGCAGCGGCCGCACTCATGCGCTTCACTTTCTCCAAAATAATGAAGAATATACGCTTGCAAGCAGCCTTCTGTATGACAGTAGTTCACCATACTTTGCAGCTTTTCAAGATCTTGAATCTGCTTTTTAGGATTCGACGTTGACTGTTCAATTAAAAAGCGCTGCACGCGAATATCTTGAGGTGAATAAAGCACGATACACTCACTTGGCAGTCCGTCACGACCAGCACGTCCCGCTTCTTGATAATAGCTTTCCATATTTTTCGGAAGCTGATAGTGAAGAACAAAGCGAATATTCGATTTATCGATCCCCATTCCGAAGGCAGAGGTAGCCACCATCACCTGCACATCATCTTGCAGAAAGCGGTTTTGCTCTTCATCACGACTGTTCCCATTCATACCCGCATGGTATTTTGATACGTTAACTCCTGACTTTTGCAATCTAGCATGAAGCTCTTCAACATCTTTACGCGTAGCGGCATAGATGATTCCTGCTTCTTGGTCATTTTTACGGATATACTGCTCGATATAGCTGATTCGATCCTGACCTTTCACGACAGCAAACGATAAATTTTCACGTTCAAACCCCGTCATCACCGTGTACTCTTCGTTAATATGAAGAGCTCGGCAAATATCTTCACGCACTTGAGGCGTCGCCGTAGCCGTCAGCCCCATCACAATCGGAGCGTTAGACAGCTTGCTGATGAGTTCATTGATGCGCAAATAACTCGGTCTAAAATCGTGGCCCCACTGTGAAATACAGTGCGCTTCATCTACCGCTACAAGCGGGATAGGAAGCATTTGAAGCTGCTCTAAAAACTGCGGAGACTCCAGTCGTTCAGGTGCCACGTAAAGCAGCTTATATTCGCCAAGCGCCACTTCTTCTAAGCGCTGCTGCACCTCCGTGTGCGTCAGCGAGCTGTTAATATACGTGGCTGGAATACCAGCTGCGTTCAGCGTGTCTACTTGGTCTTTCATCAAGGAAATCAACGGAGAAATCACCAGTGTTGTACCTTCTAATAATAATGAAGGAATTTGATAACAAAGCGATTTCCCTCCTCCTGTTGGCATAATACAAGCAGTATTGTGCCCTTCTAAAACATAACGAATAGATTCTTCCTGTCCTTTTCGAAACGAATCATAGCCAAAATAGGACTGTAAATGTGTTAAAGCTTGTTCAAACTGCAAAATTGCGTCCTCCTTTAAAATAAGTAGAAATAGTAGTTGAGGGATTAAGTTAGAAGAAATTGAGGCGTAGGGTTTTATTTTATCAAATCTTAAAGGAAGTTGCACAGAATTCGTTGATTTAAGGTTATAGCAAAAATGATAAGCGAAAAGCCCTCAATTTATAACTCTCTTTCCTATTACAAACAGTCTTTTTATGTATGTCAGGACTCCTTTCCTAAAAATCTTTCCCCATTCCATTCTTTTTTCCTGTATACTTAAGAATAGGAAAGAGGTGCTTATCACGAGACATCCTGTAGAAACGATTTATTATTTAGAAAATCCCCAGCGTAATGTTTCAACATATGCTTCCACAACTCAGCTAACGGTTGAGTCTGTTGTGAAAGATGTGTTTGGTGTTGCTTGCGTAGCAGATATTAAAATTATGCTCCAATATAATAAAGAATTCCGCAAAAGTATTAGTCAATTACACAATGCAATGGACGATGATCTTACGTTAGAAATGGTTTTTCGAGTTGCTTCAAAAGAGGATTTGCTTCGCTTTAAAAAAAGTTTACTTGAAAGTAGTTTAGATGACGCAGAAACGTCAATAGACTGTCCATTCAGCGCAACCATTCAATTACAAGATGGTCGATATACATGGAACGAGTCTACTTCTGTTTATGAAAAACAAAAAGAACGTCTTTCATCTTAAATTTCTCTATTTTTATGTATGCAAAAAGCCTGGATCTTAGCTATTTAAGATTCAGGCTTTTTGCAGTTTGTACTGTACCTTAAAAGATCAAAAAAAACGATGCAGGAAAAAGGCTAACTAAAGCTTCTTCCCGCTTATCCTTCACAGGATCCTCCTCAAAAATAATAGCGCTGCTTTCCCTTCTCCTATGTTAGGCTTTTTAACCCAATTTCATGAAATAGGTTTTATCTCTTCCAATAACGTGTATACACAAAACAAGGAGATAAGTTGCTTAAGCTTCTCTTCATTACTCAACGTATTCGAGAAAGTTGTCTATCATACAAGGAGGTTTTTGGAAATGGTAAATGTAAAAGTAGTTGAAAATGGCGTACAGGCAAAAGATACAATTGAACAATTTTTACGTGAAGGATTTACAAAAGACGAAGTTTATTTACTTGCACACCATCAAGATCGCTCCGAGGATTTAACAGCTGCAACAAATACAAACAACATCGGTCTTTCTGAACAAGGTGTTTTTGATGCGATTGCGAATGTATTTCGTTCTCGAGGAGACGAGCTTCGTGCCAAAATGCGTTCATTAGGATTATCACAGCCGGAAGCTGAACGCTATGAAGAAGAATTAGACCACGGTAAAGTAATTGTCGTTGCATCAAAAGTTGCTTAATAAAAAAGCCCTACAACAGGGCTTTTTTATTTTGTCTTCCTCCCTTCTTACCTTTTCATTAAAGCAGTCATTCAGACATATGATTATGAAGATAAGAGTTACTGTGAGGAGTGATATATTTGATTATAGGAATTGAGTACACAAAACGTGTAAAAAATGGATTAGTTGTTAAAAATATTCCTTACAAGATACACGATAAACCTTGTGATGAAGGCTGCTGTAAAAATGATAAAACGATAGGCATCAGAGACAAATTAAGGGTTAATTGGCTGTTGAATGTTTTTATGCCTAGCAAAAATATAACAGTATTTGATTATAAATATTGGTCAGAGGAATTAACTTCTTTATGGAGAGAGCATAGGAGAAAAACGATATAATACACCTGCTAAAAAAACTCCTTGATAAGCAAGGAGTTTTTTTCTATTTACTTCATTTTCTAGAACCAGCATATTTATTACGCATTGCCGCAATTTTTATAACTTTAAATTTGGTGATAGTAAATGTACTGTCATCATTATAAGTTACTGCGTGAGAGGCTTTTTCTTCCCCTTATTATAATCAATTTTATATGTAACATTTCTTAGCTGTGTTTATCCTTTTCTGCTGAAGGCAATAATGAAGATGCATAAACTATATAAAGGGTGAAAAGTTATGATTAACGTCATTGAGACACTACTTGATTATATAAAAAACTCTTCTACAGATGATTCGCCCCCTCCCCCACATATTGGTGAGGCTATGGGTTGCTGGTTATATTTCACTGCTTTAGCGGAAGAAATACCTGCCTTAGAAACCTGTCTTAATACAACAACTAACAGCGAACTGCTTAAGCTTACTCAAGACTCAAAAAACCTGGCTGAATCTCAGATTGATACACTAAAAAAATTAATGGTTAAAGAAGGAATTATGCTTTCTGAAATACCGGCTACCAAGCCGAAATCCGACCCTAACAGCATTCCATTAGGAGCAAAAGCAACGGATTCTGAAATTGCTAACTTAATATCTGTAAAAATTGCTTCTAATATCGTCATGTGCAGCACGAATATGGGACAGTCTATTAGAACCGATATTGGATTGATGTGGCTAAAATTCCACACTGAAAAGGTTATATTAGGATCAAAAGTGAAAAGTCTGATGCAGCAAAAAGGCTGGCTTAAAATTCCGCCTTACTACTATTCACCTGGAGCACCTCATAACTAATTGAAGTGTTTTAAGGTAAGCAGCATAGATAACCTTACATCTAACACATTTAACGAGGTGCTTGAATATGGATTTCCCTACAATTCATACAAATTTTTGGGACGCAGTCATTGGTGTTCCTGTCGTATTAATCGTGACACAGCTGATTAAATGGCTTTTCCATCCTAAAAAACAGTACGTTCCGACTATTGCTTTAGCTGTTGGCGTGCTTTTTTCAGTATTTATCAGTCATCCTCATCATATTATTGCCGGGTTGTTTATGGGATATTTTTATGGATACGCCGCAATTGGCAGCTATGCCGGTCTTAAAACAACGTGGAGAACGATTAGAAAAGATACGTCTCCTTATTCATCAGATTAAAAAACCAGCGAAATATTCGCTGGTTTTAATCTTCACTACTTATTTCTTCTGCTCCTAGCTCTTTGGCTAAGTGAACAACCGATTGATTGATTTTCCATACGTAATAAATGTTATGCAGCAGCTGAAGATGCTGTAAATTTCTTGATTGAACGGACGTATCAAAATAATCTAAAGATTGTTCAATCTTTTGTCTTACATCTTCAAGCGTGTATACATACGTTCCTCTTTCTCCTCGCAACACTTTTTCAAGCTGAGTGAAGTTGCTTGCTACTTTCTCTTCCACTTCCTTTACTACGCCATGAAATTCCGCTTCCTTGTAAAAAGCCTCGTTTCTAGTAGAAGATGCTACCAAATGCTTGGCGTAATAATTAATGGCGGTAAAAACGGTCAAAAATTGCTGAAGACGTGAACGGCCAACGAAACCTTTGATAATAGGATCTGAATCGACATGAAGCTGTTTTAGCTTCTTTTCTAATTCCATTCCTTTATCAGCTAAATTGGCAAACGCATACTGCTTTGTAAAACGATGCAAATAAGTGTGAACAAATTCTTTTAAAGCCGCTACGTATTCTACTGAGGTGTCGGTTATTTTATCTCTTGTTCTTTTAGGGAACACAAGAGCAGATACGGCTAAACCAATTCCAACTCCTACAACTGTATCTAATACGCGAGCTAGTAACAAACTCTCTGAAATCCCCCCAAGAAGCATGTCATACATAAAGGCCAGCATCATCGTAATCCAAAAGCTCATAAACGAATACGTAATAGGAAAGAAATAAAAAGCCATAAACACGCAGATAAAAAGCAGCGTTATTTCAAGTATCCCGGGTGAGACAAAGCTTGCGACAACAAAGCCAACAGCTGCCCCTAAAAGCGTTCCTACGCTTCGCTGCACGGCTTTTACAAACGTACTTCCTATCGTTTCTGTACCAAGAAGCACTAAATAGCCTGCTAACAGCGCCCAATATTGATGCGATGGAGATAAAAAAGAGCCAAATATTAATGTCGCAACAGCAGTGATGACCGCTTGAATAGACTTTTTCGTAGATGGCTTTAATCCTTTTTCCTCATCATTATCCTCTTCGTCTTCTTTTTCTTCCGCTTCTTTTTGAGGCTGTTTTTCTTGTTTCACAATTGCCTGCTGCAGCTCATAGGCTTCATCAATCACGTGATTTGATATCGTTTCGATACGGCGGATTAAGTACAGCCACTCTTTATACCTTTTATCTTGAGGTTCGAGTTCACTTAATTTTTGGCGCAGCTCTTGCAGATGCTGAGCTGCATCCGTTAAGGAATGAGTAGGATTTTCATTTAATACCTCTGCTTCGCGAATCGATTCCACTAGTTTTAACAGCAGCTGCTGAATATCAAAATGATTAAATGCCTTTAGTTCACTGAGCTTTCGAATCGCCGGGGAATATGTCTGGAGCAGCATAACTGTATCAAATACATAAAGGCGCATCTGTTCAGCTGTTACGCCAGGCCAAATGTCGTGGGGATCTGTATTTCCAAGCTCTTCTGATGCTACACGGGCATACTCCGCTAGTTTTTTAATATTACGGTTATATTGTTTGATTTGAGCCGGTTCAATTTGTTTCTTTTGAATTAACTCAATAATTAAATCAAGCACCAAATTCACTTGAATATGAAATGATTTCATTGAAGACCTCAGCACGTTGGCAGGCCGGTCTTTAAAGATAACAAAATTATAAATAAATGCACAGCATGCTCCTACTATAACGCCAGCTAACAGCCACGGCAGCTGAGAAAATGTGACGTGTAAAATAGAAGCAAAATAAAACGACATAAAGGCCACCATCGACAGGGAAAAATAGCGAATACCAAATCTCTGTAAATAAAAAGACAAAAACACCAACAGAACAAGAAAAATATTTTCTGCTTGTCCATATCGTGATAAAAACGAGCCAATTCCGAGAGAAACGGCGCTAGAAAGCGCTACTAAGCCTGTTGTCACTTTTTTTGCTTTTGTTGTTTCATCATTCACGACTAATATACCCATCAGGCCGATTACGCCTGCTAAAATAGCAGCGGTAATTTGTGAGCTTCCCGCTGCTTTTAATACGATCAGCATAATAACGACCGCTGTAATGACGCTAATCGTAGCTTTGGAAGCCGTTTTGAATCTTTTTCGTCCAGGGTCTGCAGCAACTAAGCGGCTGAACCAATATGAAAAAATAAACACCCTCTCCTTTCGTGCTGTAGAGTTCTTTGCAGAAAGAGTAATATTATTACTTATACCCTTTTTTATTCTTTTCTATCGTATGTAAGCACGTTTTTACACTATAACATTGCGAAGGACTAAAGTGCTAAACAAATGCTTAAAAACACATCTGTTTTCTGTCAGATGTGTTTTTAAGCATTAATCAGTACTTACAATGTAAGTGAAGAAATTTCCCACCCGTTTGTTAACGGATTTCTCTTTAAAGTAAAAACCATCGTGGTCTTTTGAACCCCTTTATCTTCGTAATAAATAAGGCAATCTACGGCGATTTTCTCTTTTGTTTTATACTTTTTTGCATGAAATACGTCCGTTTTATAATAAATAGTGGAGATACTATGCAGTTTTGTCCATAGCTTATGCTCTTGCTTCACGCGCAAAATCGGCTGCATCAAAGCATCATCATCTTGCTTTAATCCTGTTAAAAACATATTTACGACTTCTGCCGGCTCAGCTTTTAATGCATATTCATCAAGCTTTCCTCCTGCTTTTAATACCATTAACTGATGACCTGGATCCACATTTTGAGACTTGTGAGTCGTACTTCCTGCAAAGTGAATACAAAAATGACCGGGGAATCCATTGTCAAGCGCACCGGCTCCGTGAGGCATTCCGTTCATGGAAGCTGCAAGCATTTGACCTTTAAACGGAATAAGAACAGCTCTTCGGTTCCAGCTCCATTTCCCATTATATAAGTGCTTCATTACTTTCGTATCTTGACGTGTAAGCGGCTGAACATCTGCATGATGTGAGCCTGCTCTTCGCTGCACGTAAAAGTAAAAACCGGTTTCTACATCGATCACTTTAAACTTTTTCCCCTTCGGCAGTAAGCTTTCTACACGTTTCCACTTTAATACTTTTCCTGTGTCACTTACCGGAAAGTACGTAAGGTTTTCTTCTGCTTTCATCTTTTGGGGATGCACAAAAAAACTAATAAGCATAAAGACTAAAATCATTAATTTTGTCATTGTCTACCCTCATTACCCTGTAGTTTCTCTATGTAATATGCGAAAGTACACATACAATTATAAATAGAAATTTTTACACGCTCGCCTCATGGAAAATAATACAAAAAAGAGCTTGTGAATCCTATACATTAAACGGTTCATTTTATTCATACTAACAGGTGAAAGCGAGGTATATGATATGAATTTCACTTGGATGGTTGGACTTTTAATGCTCATTCAACCTCTTTCTACACAAGACCACCTATCTATTACTCATGACGGTAAACCAATTGAACGGATTGAACGGGACAAAGTGGCCGTACCTCTTCTTCCTGTCCCTATGGTTGATCATGATCGATACAATCTTCTTCTAAAAGAATTGGATAAAAAAACATATAGAGAGCCCATAAATGCCCGCATTGATAAAAGCGGACAAATTGTTCCTGAGCAAGCGGGTGTCAAACTATATCATAAAGATTTTGCGGAGAAATTTTATACTTATTTTTTTAACGGCGGTACGTCAACATTAGAAATCCCGACGCTTCCTGTTCCGCCTCGCGTAGATAAAGAACTGCTTGCAACGATTCGAATTAAGCAAATCGGTCATTATCATACGGTATTTAACCCTCACAATAAAAATCGTTCTCACAATATTTCTCTTGCGGCTGAATCACTAGACAGCAGCGTCATATTTCCTGGGGAAGTTTTCTCTTTTAATCAAACCGTCGGAAAAAGAACGGCAGCAAAAGGGTATATGCGTGCGCCAATCATTGTAAAAGGAGAGTATTCTGAAGGAGTTGGAGGAGGAATTTGCCAAGTTTCTTCTACTTTATTTAACGCCGTCGATAACGCTGGCGTAACGATTACACAGCGTTACTCACACAGTCGCAGTGTTTCCTACGTACCTCCTGGACGAGACGCTACCGTCAGCTGGTATGGACCTGACTTTCATTTTAAAAATACGTATAGTGATCCTTTGTTGATTCGAGCGCAGGTACAAGGGGGAGTCATAAGTGTGGCCGTGTATTCTACTGATGCGATTGAATATAAGCCTCGCCGAGTCCCTTGGGCTTCTGATGACCGATTGTTGAAAGAGAAAAAAATTGAATCACATGTTGATACTGAGCCTACCGATTAATCATCTTTTCCAGCATTTTATTTTTCCAGCATTTTATAATGAACACAAAAAAAGCCTAAAGGGTATCCTTTAGGCTATTCAGTGATATAATTAGCAGCCGTAGCCGCCACCGTAACCACCGCTATAACAACTACATCCGATAATTACTAATAGAATAAATAATACAACTAATAAAGCGAAACCAGAACCGAATCCACATCCAGCATTAGACATACAAGCACTCCCTTTCAACGTGATTTTCTGTTGCTAAAACAAAGAAGGTTCAAACATGGGGTGTTTCTCATGGATAGCTTATTGTATGTCTGCCTAGACGTTTTGGTTTGCTTTTCTGCTCATTTTTTAAAAATTGGGCTTGTTTTCGTCTTTACAACTCGGAAAACGTAATTCCGCAAAAGTAAAGCTCATTTCCACTCTTCCTTTAAAATTGCATAATAATATTCATCCCACCATCCTTTTTCAGTTGGAATACATTTTTTAAAATACCCTTCTCTTCTCATCCCGATCTTCTCCATAACACGATAAGAAGACGTATTCTCAGGTTGACAAGTAGCAATAATCCGATGCAGGTTCATTGTATTAAAGGCGTAGTCCACGATTGCTTTTGCCGCTTCTGACGCATATCCTTTCTGATGATAGAGAGAATTAAATACCCAGCCAATTTCATAAGTATGGTCCCCAAAATAGTTAAAAAAGACGAGATGACCAATTAAAATTTTTTCGTTTTTTAAGACAACTGGAAAATTTTTAACATTTTCTTTCATATTTTCATTTACAAATTTCTTCGCATCATCCTTACTAAAAACACCTTCTGGTATGTACTTCATGACATTAGCATCAGATGTATATGCGTAGACATCTTGCCAATCTTCATATTTAAATTTGCGTATTAGTAATCTGTCAGTCTCAATGTTCATGTAGTTCTCCCCTATCTCAAAGCTATCTTTCTATACGCTTGTTTCGATAGTGAAGATATAAAAACCTCTTTGCACCACAAGTTACTATTGCTTTTGCTGACGCTTCTTTAAAACAAGATAAAGTGACTCTGCGAAAAAGAAAAATAAAAGAGAAAAAAGGACAAATAATTCGGCCACTTCCATTACACGAAACGGGCTTAACGCATTGTATAGCGCCTGCAGTATGTTCGTTCCTTGAAAAAGATCAATTCCTACAGAAAGAGCGATCACAGATCCAAATAGCAGTAAGCTAACTCCAATAATTTTCATATGTCTACTCCTCACCTAATCATTACTTACCTCATAGGTTCGTCATTTTTATTTACCATCATGCAAAAGATATTTTGTTAAAAATTACATAATTATACGGTTTTTGGTCAAATTAATAAAAACTATAGTAAGGGTGCTTTCATTTATGCCTTCATTCTTTAAAAACCAAAAGTCTAAAAATAAGCTTCCCCCTCAGGCAGATCAAACAAGCAGCGAACAAACAGCTTCTTCTCTTAAGAATCTGCTGTCTGAGAACCTTACCCTCATTAAAGAGAAAACTGGAAACAGCTCAGATATTGTGATTCGTCATTTTAAACTAGGTGTCAATAACAGCTTGGCTGCTGCTATCGTCTATATAGAAGGGATTGTAGATAATCAGGCTATTCAAGATTACTTACTGCAGTCTCTTATGAAAGATAATCAAAAAAATGACCTAAACGATCAAAATGCATTAGAGTTAATCTCCGAAGACATCGTCACAATCGGCAACGTATCGTTTGCAGACAACTGGGATGATTTACTGTCTTCTTTGATGTCAGGAGACAGCCTTCTTATTGTCGATGGCATAAACCGCGTACTCAGCGTGAGTACACAAGGCGGTGAAAAGCGTGCCATTGCAGAATCTACTACAGAAATGGTAGTTCGGGGACCAAAAGGTGCCTTTACTGAGTCTATCGGCACAAACTTAGCCATGGTGCGCCGAATTATTAAAACACCTGACTTATGGCTAGAGTCGATGAAGATTGGCCGAGTAACTAAAACGGATGTCACTGTTATGTATATTCATGGCATCGCAAACGATAAAGTTGTAAAAGAAATTCGAAAGCGATTAAAAAACATTGATATTGATAGTATTTTGGAATCAGGTTATGTTGAGCAGCTAATTGAAGATCAAACGGTCACTCCTTTTCCAACTATTTACAATACAGAAAGACCCGACGTGGTGGCAGGTAACCTTTTGGAAGGAAGAATTGCTATTTTTGTGGACGGAACTCCTTTTGTCCTTATTGCTCCCGCGTTGTTCATTCAATTTTTCCAATCGGCTGAAGATTACTACGCACGCTTTGATATTGCGACGTCCATTCGTCTTTTGCGGGTGTTTATGTTTATGATTTCACTTATCGCTCCTGCTACGTATGTGGCGGTTACGACATTTCATCAAGAGATGGTACCCACAACGCTTATTGTAGCTCTTGCTGCACAGCGAGAATCCGTTCCATTTCCCGCGTTTGTGGAAGCTTTTTTTATGGAAGTCACCTTTGAAATTTTGCGTGAAGCGGGGATTCGTTTACCAAAAGCTATCGGCTCTGCCGTATCGATCGTCGGAGCTCTTGTTATTGGGCAAGCAGCGGTTCAAGCGGGGATTGTCTCACCAGCTATGGTTATTATTGTATCGATTACAGCCATTGCTAGCTTTGCAACGCCGTCTTTCGATATGGCTATTTCAGCGCGTTTAATTCGTTTTTTATTTATATTAGGAGCGGCTACATTCGGTTTCTATGGTATTATTCTTATTCTTTTAGTGGGAGTTGGACATCTGTGCAGCTTACGTTCATTTGGTGTTCCTTATATGACGCCATTAGCACCGTTTATTCCTGCAAGCAATGAAGATACTTTGATACGGTTGCCATGGTGGACGATGAGAAGAAGACCTAAATTAATTAGTGATAACAAAGTTCGTCAAAGCAAACATCAAAAGCCTGAGCCTCCTTCTTCAAGAGGTATGATTAACCAGGAAATGGAAGAAGATGATCGAAATGAAACGTAAAAGTTTATTTTTACTGGTAATGACCATAATGATGGTATTGCTTACTAGCTGCTGGAGTAAAAAAGAGTTAACGGATCTTGCATTTGTATCGGCAATGGGCATTGATAAAACGAAAGATGGGCGGTATGAGCTTACCTTTCAAATTATTAACCCGGGAAATGTAGCTGGCTTACAAGGGGGCGGCGGTACCCAAAGTCCGCCTGTTACGATCTATGCTGCTTCCGGTGATAATTTAGTTGAAGCAAGCAGACGCGCTTCAGCTAGAATTTCCCGAAGACTTTATTATGCCCATACCAACTTAGTCGTGATCGGAGAAAAATTAGCGCGTGAAGAAGGAATTAACATTCTCATTGATTCTATTGATCGCGATCCTGAGTTTCGAATTACGACTTCCTTAGTAATCGCCAACCAGTCAAGTGCTGCTGATTTGGTAAAAGCACTAACGCCTGTCGATAAAATTCCAGCAAACAAAATTATGAAAACGCTGGAGTTCACTCAAAGAAAATGGGGAGAAAATCTAAAGGTTTCCTTTCAAGAAGTGATGAGATCTCTCGAATCTCCTGGAGGAGAAGCACTAGTCTCGGGTTTTCGTTTAGTTGGAAATCCTCAACAAGCAGAAAAATTAGATAACCTCCAGCAAAGCGCACCAGAAGCTACCCTTCGTGCTTCTGGCATTGCTGTTTTTAAAAATGGAAAGTTAATCGACTGGCTGTACAATAGTCCAGCCAGAGGCAGCGTTTGGATTCTTGATAAAATACAAGGAACCGACATTAATGTAGACTGGAAAGGAAAAAAAGAAGCGCTTGCCTATCAAACAGTTCGTCAAAAAACGGATGTATCTGTAAAAATGGTAAAAGGAAAACCTTATGCGTCCGTTCACACTCGCGTAGAAGGCGATCTTGGAGAAGTGGAGGTCCCTGTTGATACACGTCAACCTGCTGCAATCAAAAAAATGGAAAAAGCTGCAGGTAAAGAAATAAAAAAAGAATTACAAACAGCTATTAAACAAGCTCAGACAGACAAAGTTGACATCTTTGGATTTGGAGAAGCACTAGCACGCACGCGGCCTAATCAGTGGGAAAAACTCAAATCAGAATGGGATGACGTTTATTTTCCAAAATTAGATGTAGACGTTAAAGTAGAAGCTTACATTCGCCGAACAGGTCTGCGCAATAAATCGTTTCTCTCTAGCGTAAAAGAAAAACAACAATGAGGTAAGGAGGTTCTGGCTATATGGAAAAAGCAAAAATTAGCGCCACTCAGTTATTTATTCTCATGGTTTTATTCGAGCTGGGAAGTGCTTTATTAGTTCCTCTTGCAATGAGAGCAAAGCAAGATGCATGGCTAGCTATTTTAATTGGAATGCTGTGCAGTTTTTTCTTCTTTTTAGTTTATCACAAGCTCTATTCCTACTATCCGGACCTCCTGCCCACAGAATATATGCAGAAAATTTTAGGTAAGGCACTGGGAACGCTTCTTGCATTCGTATATATCGTTTATTTTTTATACGATGCATCACGAGTTCTAAGAGATTTCGGAGAGATGCTTCTTACTTTTGCTTATCCCGATACGCCTTTATTTATTGCCAATGCCTTATTAATGCTGGTCATTATCTATATTACCCGAAAAGGAATTGAAGCGATAGCCCGGTCAGGAGAGCTTCTGTTTATTTTTATGTACTTTCTGGCTGTGGCAGGCTTCATCTTAATTATTAGCTCAGGACTAATTGATTTTAAGAACTTACAGCCGGTATTAAAAGAAGGAGTACTGCCCGTTGCAAAAGTTGCTTTAACCGAAACGCTGTATTTTCCTTTCACGGAAGCTATTGTATTTACCATGCTTCTTCCTTATTTGAGCAATCCCAAAAAAGCGAGTGTCACCATGATATGCGCAACGGGATTAAGCGGAATTAACCTAATTATTACGATGATCATTAACATTAGCGTGCTTGGAGTTGATTTGACGACAAGATCACAGTTCCCTCTTCTGAGTACTGTCCAAACGATCCAAGTAGCTGATTTTTTAGAGCGTCTAGATGTATTTTTTATGTTCGCTATGGTTATTGGGATTTATTTTAAAGTTAGCATCTTGTTTTATGCTTCTATAATAAGTACAGCTACTTTATTTAAAATTAAATCGCCTTCCCGTCTAGCATATCCTTTAGGCATCATTGTGTTATTTCTGTCGATTACAATCGCTAGTAATTTTCAAGAACACCTTTATGAAGGGCTGCACGTAGCGAGATTTCTTTTACATATGCCGCTATTTTCTATCATACCTATACTGCTTTTGATTATCGCCTTTTTGAAAAATAGGAAGAAGCAGCACAGATAGTATATATCTCTAATAAATAGAAAAATGGCATTAAAATTATCGAGGTGATGTTCGTGTATATATGGTTTTATGATCATTTTGTTAATACAATCTTATTTCCGCTTACTTGTATCATGCTAGTGTGCCTATCACTAGGGCTGTATGCATACGTTAAGCTAAAAAAAATGAAAAGTGAAGAATAGATAGCTACTCCCTCATTTAAAACAAGAAAGATACAACAAGATAGAAAGCAACTGTTATTCCCGCTGCAATTAAAGCTGGCTTTAATTTATATTTGGCATATTCAATAACAGATAAATCTAATATTTTGGCGATGGTATTCGTATCGTCGCTTAAAGGTGAAGAAAATGCTCCAAAGGAACCGCTCGCAAACACCGCACCGATAATTAATGGCAAAGAAAGATCTGCAGAACTTGCAAGCGATACGCCAAGCGGCATTAAAATCCCCCATGTCCCCCAAGCAGACCCGATAAAGTAAGAAATAGCAGCTCCAAACACAAACATAAAAGGAGTGACAAACATTTGAGGAATCCACTTAGAATGTGCCGTCACAAAATTTGAAAAACCTAAGTCTTCTGTAACAGCGGATAATCCCCATACTACCGATAACAGCAGAATAACGGACATTAAGTCATTGCCTCCTGTGATAAAACCATTAAGCAAATTCTGTAATGTAAAGCGCTGAAACAAGAAAAAAATGAGGGTAATTAACGTAGTGATAATTAAAGCTACTACCATCGCTTCTAGCACGTCTGCTTTAATAAATGCTTCAAAAAAGCTGTGGCTCTTATGATGCCCGCTCCACCATGTTAAAAGTAAAGTAAGTGAAATCACAACAAGTAAAGGTACTAACAGATTCCAAGGCTTAGAAGGCAAATCCTTCGACACGCAAGGATGACAATCATGCCAATCTTTTTCGTCTTCTTCCTCCAGCTTCATAGGAGCCGTAGATGTTGAATGATGAAAAAAACTGAAATAAATCCCTACTAGAATAATCACAATCGAAAAGAAGTTATAAGGAATGCTTTGAATGAACAAAGAATAAGCGTCTTGTTTTATGCCTTGATGATCAATTGCCATTTGAATGATTGAGACCATATACCCTACAAATGCCGTTGCCACAGGAATTAAGACGATAACAGGAGTAGCAGTTGTTTCAATAACAAACCCTAGCTCTGCTGTCGTCATTTTCACTTTTTTCAGCAGCGCTCTCATGATGGGTGCGATCGTCACAAAACGAAATGTGGGAGCACTGAATGTTCCAATGGTTGAAACATAGGTTAAAATAAGGGCTTTTTTTCTTGTATCAATTCTTTCTGCAGCTGTTTCCACAAACCCCTTAACTCCTCCAGCCATCTTAATCATTCCGATAAGCCCTGAAAACGCGTATAAAAAGACGACGATTTCTATATTACTTTTATTTCTAAGAGCTTGTACAACATAGTGAAGTAGCTTTTCAACACCTCCGATAATCGAATGATCAATTAAATAAGCACCTACTAATAAGCCTAAAAACAACCCTGGCAGCACTTGTTTCGTGAAAATAGCTATGGGAATAACAATTAAAAACGGTATAATCGAAAACCAACTAGATTCCATAGGACTCTCCCCTATCTTAAAAACCATATTAGATGTCTTCACGTATCGTTCATTAGCTTTTAATGTAACCCCAATATTATGTGTATATTCACGAAAGCAACACGTATAAGCAGTACTGCTTTAATAAAATATTTCTGATTACAAACAGCATAATAAAACTCTTTATTTCTACAACAAAAAAGCAGTTTGCACATGCAAACTGCTTTTGAAAAGAAGCGGAAGACGAGGTTCGAACTCGCGACCCCCACCTTGGCAAGGTGGTGTTCTACCACTGAACTACTTCCGCGCGTATATGAAAGTAAAGATGCGGGTGAAGGGACTTGAACCCCCACGTCATAAGACACTAGATCCTAAGTCTAGCGCGTCTGCCAATTCCGCCACACCCGCGTGTGAATTAAAAGATAACTCCAAAATGGCAGGGGCAGTAGGAATTGAACCCACACTGACGGTTTTGGAGACCGTAGTTCTACCTTTAAACTATGCCCCTAGAAATGACCTCTTCAAAAGAATCTCGTTTATTAACGACGCTACATCATAATAAAACATATATGGAATTTCGTCAATAGATCTTTTGATGAATCATAACTAGTACTAGCGGTTTTCAAAAAACTGTGAGGCATATCACAGCTTTTTACACATTCCCTTCACCAGCTGCAGTCCTCTTTAATCTCCGCTATTTGTTTTTAGAGACTCTGCTGTAACAAAGTACTATACAAAATGTCTCCAAAATCGTGTAAAGACCGAAAGAATATGTAGGAGTGCAGATTTTACAGGAGGCACGTTTTTTTGAGAATCCGTATTAACATCCACAGGTTCTCCCTCATCTCCCACAAGCATACTGTGAGAAATTTTAGCTTCAATAGCTCCTGTTAACTGGGCTGCAAATTCTTCACTATCTATCATAACCATGGATTCAGTATTTAAAAATGCAGAGCGCGAATCTAAGTTAAAAGAACCAACTGCACTTAAACGCTGATCGTAAACAACAGATTTCCCGTGAATTGAATAAGGCTTTTGATATTCATAAAGCTTCGAACCAGCTTTTAGAACGCGATTCTTTACTCCCAAGTATGCAGAAAAAGCCATAGCATTTGGAGTGGATGTAATAGAATTAGTTAAAATAATTCTTTGCACTTTTGGTTTTACTCGCTTATCTATATACTGTTCCATCTCTTTTGTTGGTACGATATAAGGGCTTTGAACAACAATGGATTTTTCAGCTTGCTGGGAAAGCTTAATAAACGTTTTCCATATAAAAGGGCTTTTATTTATTCGTTGAATAGGATTTGTAATAAAAGAAATCTTTCTTGTAGGGATCGTTGCTTCTCTCCATACAATATAAGGATGGACAAAAGGTTCGTTTGCTTTTTTGGCCTCTTCGTATTGATCTATCAACAATTTCTTTCCTGAAAGACCGCGAAATTGTTTAGTTTTCTTGAGCTTTGGAAAAGCTTTTCGTGTATACGGATGATTCCATAATTTCTCTACATACTTCTCCATTGAGAGAATGACACTATGACTTTCTTGCTTTGTGTTATAAATCAGCACATCACGGTCATAGACAAAATTTTTATTTGGTTGACTGGCCAAGTATTTATCTCCAATGTTTCGTCCTCCAATAATACCTAATTGGCCATCGACTACTATTATTTTATCGTGAAGACGATTATGCCATGTCCAAGGTTTAAAAATAGTGAAGGGCTCATAGTACTTTAATTCTATATTATTGTGGAAAGCTAGAGCATAAAGAACATTTTTCCTCTTGCCTTTTAGCCCATGAGAGATCCCGTCTAACAGCACGCGAATACGTATACCTCGATCCGCAGCTTCGAATAAAGCGCCCATAAGTAAATCCGAAGAACGACCTTTACCGATGGAAAAGTACGCAATATCAATTGTATGCCTCGCTTCTTGAATCATCTGCATTCGAACAAGCCCTGAAAAATAGCCGTTTTCCAAAAGCATAACTCGGTCTGTAGATTCTTTCTTCCCGTAAAAATTCTCAGTATTCATTACTTTTAAGTCTTTTCCCTTGTGTAAAGGGACATAAAACAGTACCACTGCAGTTACGAATACATATATGAAGTACAATACGACAATCATTATTAGTATGTTTATTAGCATATTTCCTGTCACAATCCCTTTCCATTCTTATTGTTCTGTTTTTATTAGGATTCTTACTTTTTTAACTTCTATACCTTTTAAAATAAGAATGGAATGATGGATTATTTGTTACACCACTGTTGATTTCCGTGCCAGTCTTCGCCTTTCCCTCCAAACAACAGCTAGAAGCAATTATATACACGAAACCTACGTTTACACTACCAATAAAAAAAGCAGAAGTTCATTACCTTCTGCTTTTACAATTTATACTCTCTATTGTGAAACTGCCTAAGTAAAACAGCGGCTCTTTTACTGATTAAGGTCGTTCTCCATATCTTCTATATCTTGCTGAAACTCTGTTAAACGCTGACGCTGTGTTTCAGAAGCATTTTCAAGCGCATTCTCAATTTGCTGAGAGGCTTCATTCACTTCACCTATCGCTTGCTTCGCTTCATGTCCGTACGATGCATCATTTTTAGCTTCATTTGCCTGTTCATATGCATCTACTGCTTCTTTATGCCCCTGCTGTGCTGCTTGAAACGATTGTTGTTTATCTTTATTGTATGGGAATTTTTTCATCATAGTGCTCCTTTCCATTTGTTCACTCTTTAGTGTGGCATTTTTCTACTTATTCATACGACGCTTCAATAGGTTAAAGCTAAGTGAATATTCCTCATAACAAATCCCTCAATCATTTAAGAGCCCTAGAAAATATCTTCTATCTCCTGAAATGCTTTCTATATTTTACAAAAATGTATAATCACTTTCTTTAGCGGACATCATACGAATAGCTTATCTGAACGAAAAAATGTATTGGGGTTGACTGCATGCACTTGTTTCTTTCCTTTTTGATCATTTGTGCAGGGATTATATGGATGGAAATAAAAAGATTACCTCAACACTCTCATAAAAAGGAACGGAACATTTTTATTGTGTTCATGACAATCAGCATCATAATCGCTCTTGCAAAAATCTTTCGGCTGCCTCTACCCAACCCTTCTGATTGGGTAGAAGTAATGTTTCAACCTTTAAGTCACTTATTATTCCGTTGGATCACTTAATTAGTGTATATGGCAAAAGGATGTGCTCATTTTGCTTAATGAAATCAATATTTCAGCTGCGCAGTTTCGCAAATTAGTAACTTTGTATAGCATCGGAAGCACAATTATTGTTGTACCTGCCGCTATTACAGCTGATGCTCATCAAGATGCCTGGATTGCCGCACTCTTTGGTGTAGCATTAGGAATTGGCTTAGTTTTGCTTTTTACCTCACTAGGAAAAATGTTTCCAACGCTTACGCTGATGGAAATGAACGAAAAAATTTTAGGCAAACTATTTGGAAAGATCGTTTCTGCTGTTTTTGTGTTATCCAATTTATTTATCAGCAGTCAAGTTCTTTACTATGTAGGAAATTTTCTCACTACACAAATTCTTCCCTACACGCCGCTTACAGCCATCCACATTGCATTTATGGGTGTGGTCATCGTAGGAGTACGCCTAGGAATAGAAGTTATTGCACGAAGTGCCGAGATTTTATTTCCTTGGTTTGTCGGATTATTCGGACTTCTTATTTTGTCTATGATCCCTCAAATTAAAATAGAGCATATTCAGCCGGTGTTCGAAATCCATCCAAAAGCTTTTATTCGTGCTGTTTTAACGTTTTTAAGCATGAGTTCTTTGACTTATACCATTCTGCTTATGATTTTTCCTTCTCATACACCAGACACAAAAAAGGCAACTCAATCCTTTTATATAGGTAATATAGCCGGTGGACTAGTGATGGTTACGTTAATCTTACTCGGAATTCTAGTACTTGGTCCTTATTACTCCCAAATCACCATGTTTCCAAGCTATGAATTAGGAAGAAGAATTGATGTAGGAAACTTTCTTCAAGGAATTGAAGTAGTCATTGCTATTTTGTGGTTTATTACTCTCTTTTTTAAACTTTGCATTTACTTTTACGCTACTCTTTTGGGGTTTGCCAATGTATTTCATATAAAGGACTACAAACTATTTTCTTTTCCAGTCGCACTCATCATGATTACCCTTTCCCTTATTGTGTATCCAAGCGTTTCTTATCAAAAGGATTGGGATACAAAAACGTGGATTCCCTACAGCTTACTTGTAGGCATCTTATATCCACTTTTCCTTTTAATTGCAGGGTTTATTCAAAACAAAAAGCGGCGTTCTAGCAATGGATAGCAACTCACAAACCTTTAGTAAAGAATGCACCTTCAGTATAAGTAATTATTTTTCAGGAAAATATAACACTAATTATTCATGTATAGGAGCTAGTGTATGCTAGGGGTATTGGGGTTACTTATTGTTTGCACGCTCGTCATTTAGTTTGAAGTACCTAAACTACGGCAAAAAAAGGCGAAGAAAGAACTTTGGCTATTCTATACAGTTCTTGCAATCGGAATGGTCGTAAGCATCTGTAAAGCACTTGGTTTAAATGTTCCAAATCCTTCTGATTTATCAGCTGCTATCTTCAAGCCAATCAGCATATTTTTACTTCATTTATTATCTTAAGACGTTAAGACGAGGAAGTGAATACAGTGAAACCTGTAGTTAAAATTTCAACGATTCAATTTCGCATGCTCGTTATGCTTTATACAATTGGAAGCACAATTGTTATTGCTCCAGCAGCTATGACTGTAGATTCTAAACAAACCGCTTGGATTCCAGCTATCCTTGGAGTAGTATGCGGATTTGTATTAGTGAAAGTATATATAGCTCTCGGACTGTTATTTAAAGATAAAAATCTGATAGAAATCAATGAAGCAGTGTTTGGAAAATATCTAGGAAAAGGTGTATCTTGTTTATTTGTCACGTCTACTGTCATAACATGCAGCCGCATTGTATACTACGTGGGGAGTTTTTTAAATACACATATTATGATGGAAACTCCGCTGATTGCTATTCACATTATTTTTATGCTTGTGGTTGTGTTCGGAGCAAGACTCGGACTAGAAACCATCGCACGCTGCTGTGAAATATTTTTCCCTTGGTTTATTGGCCTTCTCGGAATTTTCATCTTCTCACTGACTCCTCAAATGAAAGTCGAAAACCTTATGCCTTTATTAGATATTCACTTAAAGCCGCTTACTCATTCGGTTTTCACCTTTCTTAGCATCACTTATTTTACTTTTGCTCCTTTAATGATGGTATTTCCTATTCATTTAAGAAAACCTGAAAAAGGTGCTAAAGCTTTAATGAGCGGAAGTCTGTTAGGTGGATTTATTATGGTAGCGATCATTCTCTTTTGTATAATGGTGATTGGCTCTTATCATTCTTCAACTACTATGTTTCCTGTATACGAAATGGCTAAGCGAATTGAGCTGGGAAATTTTCTGCAAGGAATTGAAGTAATTATTGCTATTATATGGTTTCTTACTCTTTTCTTTAAAGTTTCTCTTTATTTTCATGCTTCTATCGCTGGGCTTTGCCACATTTTTAACGTCAACGAAACTCGATTTCTAACGCTACCGATCGGGTTAATCGTTACAACTTTTTCTATTATCGTTTATCCAACCATTATCTATCAAAAAACATGGTTAGCCGAAACGTGGATTCCCTATAGTTTTTTCGTAGGGGCTTTTTATCCTTTTATTCTTCTTGTTATAGGCTGGATCCGCTTTAGACCTGCTAAAATAAAAAAGATAATAAAATCTACATAAAAAAAAGCAGGTAGTCACCTGCTTTTTTATGCTTGAAGCGCTTGAAGTCCTGCTTGGTTTAAGAAATGCCAAGGCTTATTAAAGTGCGGTTGAAAGAAAAAGTCCATAAAGCCAAGCTCATCGATCGTCATCTCCTGCTGTACACAGACAGACAATGTATTGATTGCTTGAGTAGCATCAATTTTAGAAATAACCTGTGCGCCTACAATTCGTCTTGTTTCTTCTTCATATACTACTTTCAACGTAATATTTTCGTACGTTGGCATGAATTCAGGTCGGTTATTCTCTGATATTGTGATACTTTTCACATTCATATCAAAAAGAGAAGCTGCTGTTTCAGTTATGCCGGTAGATGCAACATTGTAATCATAAATATGCAAGCCTGATGTTCCTTGTGTTCCCATGTACTTAATCGTTGGCTTAACAAGGTTTTGAGCTACTAATGTTCCCATTCTAACTGCATTGGTAGCAAGCGGAATATAGGCATGTTTCTTAATTGGATTGTAATAAATGGCACAGCTATCTCCGGCTGCAAATACATCTTTTTTGCTTGTTTGCATATATTCATCAACTACAATTGCGCCGTTTGGAAGCATGTCTACTTGTCCTTTTACTAAGTCTGTATTTGGACGGAAGCCAACACACAGAATAACAAGATCCGCTTCGTATTCGCCTTCAGTTGTCACTACTTTTTCAACAGATCCCTCCCTGCCTACAAATTTAGTAACCGCTTGGTTTAATGCTAACTTAACTCCTCGATTTTCAAACTCAGTTTCCATTAGATTCGTAAATTCTGGATCAAGATATTTATTTAAAATGCGATCAGCACTATCAATAAACGTCACTTCTTTTCCATACACTTCGAATGCTTCTACTAATTCCGCACCAATATAGCCCGCACCAATTACGGCGATTTTCTTCGCTTGCTTCGCTTTTTCAATAATGTGATTAGCATGCTGATAGTTTTTACAAAGCACAACATTATTTAAGTCGATGCCTTCAAGGTTTGGAATAATCGGCCATGATCCAGTTGTCATCACTAGTTTATCAAATGTATCTTCAAATTCTTCGTTAGTTTCTAAATTTCGTACAGCTATTTTTTTACCCTCTGTATCAATATTCGTAACTTCATGTTTCATTTTCATATTTACACCCATCTCTTGCAATTCAGACGGTGAAGAGTAAAATAAGCCATTTGCATCTTTTACGACCCCGCCTACATAGAGCGCAATTCCACAAGACAAAAATGAAACATTATCATTTCGCTCATAAACTGTAATTTTAGCTTCTGGATAAAGTTCTGCCATATTTTTTACTGCTGCCGTTCCTGCATGTGTACACCCTACTACTGCAATTTTCATAGATGATATCCCCCTTAGGATTATAGAAAATATGATATTGTGAAGTTTTTCACATATATTGTGAAATGTTTCACATATCTTTTACAATTCTTATTATACAAACATGTTTGTCCTTTTTCAAGAGATATGTGAAAAAAATCACATACTTTTTTAAAAAAATATGTTACAGGGTTCTTTAAAGCTTGATATGATACGCTTTTCTTGCCGATGCGCTGCTGATGAAAAACTTCATCAGCTTAGTTTTTTACGTAGAAACTCACTATCCAGCGCACTCTCCATTAAAAAAATAAGACCGATAAAAGAGTCATCGCTAAAATGATTAGTACCATCACTCCTACTATAAAGAACGAGATTAAACGATCATTCCCCTGCTTTTTCTTTTCATTGTTCCACTCCACCTTGCTTACTCATCACTTAATCCATATTAAAGGAAAAAAGTGCGATACCGTGGTATCGCACTTTTCTACATTATTTATCTTTTTTATCTTGAAGAGCTTGTTTTAAAGCATCACCCAAGCTTGAACCAAATGCTCCATCATCATTGTATTTGTTAAGAAGCTTTCGTTCTTCTCGTTTTGAAATCTTTTTCTTTTTGTCCTCAGCTTTCTCCACTACTTGACATGAACGGCATTGGAAGTACGTACCCGCTTTTCCTGAGTGAATTTCCATTCGCTTGTGACACTGCGGACAGCGTCGATTTGATAGTTTAGGGTCTTTTGCGCGTCTATAGCTGCACTCAAGGCTTGAACAAACGAGCACTCTTCCTTGCTTTGTTTTCTTTTCTTTCAAGAAAGAACCGCATTCCGGACATTTAGAGCCCGTTAAATTATGAGGTTTGTACGTTTGATTACTCGTTTTTACTTGCTTAACTAGCTTTTCTGTTTGTTCGCGAATATTTGTTAAGAACTCTTTTGCATTTCCTTTTCCTTTAGCAATTGCTTCTAAGTCACGTTCCCACTTAGCCGTAAGCTCAGGCGACTTTAACTCATCTGCTACTAGGTCAATCAGCTGCTTCCCTTTTTTGGTTGCGTGCAGACGATTGTTTTGGCGATCAATGGATTCATTTTGCAGAAGTTTTTCAATAATATCTGCACGTGTTGCCGGGGTACCTAAATTATGTTTTTCCATTTGTCCAAGAAGATCCGCTTCTGTATAGCGCTGCGGCGGCTCTGTAAATGCACTTTTCATCGTTACATCTTGAATGGACAGCTTGCTGCCTTCTTCCATATCAGGCAGCTTCACCGTTGCTTCTGAGTCTCCACCAGAAACTTTTTTGAAGCCTGCATTCACGACTTGCTTTCCGCTTGCTACTAACTGTTCCCCATTTACTTCAAGCTCTGCTTTAACCACTTCATACTCATATGCAGGATAAAATAATGAAATAAATCGCTTTGCAATTAAGTCATACAGCTTTCGTTCATCAGCTGATAAGTCCTGGAGAAATACAGGCTGATCCGTTACGATAATAGCGTGGTGATCACTTACTTTTTCGTTATTAACCACTCGCTTTGGCAACTGTGCATTTCTTAAAATTGGACGAACTTCTTCTTTATATACAGCAGAGATGCTTTCCAAGCGCTCTTTCATAGTAGAAACCATATCTGTTGTTAAATAACGAGAATCTGTACGTGGATACGTGACTAACTTATGCTGTTCATATAACTTTTGAAGTACATTCAATGTCTTCTTAGCAGAGAAGTTAAAGCGTTTGTTAGCATCTCGCTGCAGTTCGTTTAAGTCATAAGGAAGCGGCTGCGCTTCTTTATGCATTTTACGTTTAATTGTTTTTACAACTGCCTCACCTGATAATTTTGAGTGCAGCTCTTTTGCGCGTTTTTCATCAAAAATACGCTTTTCATTGCCCTTTTGCCAAGCGGCTTCAAAAGATGAAAACTGAGCTGTAAGCGTCCAATATTCACTAGGTTTAAATGTATTGATTACTTGTTCACGCTCAATTATCATCGCAAGCGTCGGTGTTTGTACCCTTCCTGCCGACAATGGTTCTTCGTATTTAGTCGTTAACGCTCTCGTTACGTTTAAACCGATAAGCCAATCGGCTTCTGAACGGCAAACGGCTGAATCATACAAGCGATTAAACTCTTTTCCTGGTTTTAACTGTTTAAATCCGTCACGAATTGCTTTATCCGTTTGAGACGAAATCCAAAGGCGTTTAAACGGCTTGTTCCAGCGTACCTTTTCCATAATCCAGCGTGCTACAAGCTCTCCTTCGCGCCCTGCATCAGTCGCAATAATTAACTCACCAATATCCTTTCTTTTTGCTAGATCGGATACTGTACGAAACTGCGAGCTCACTTTACGAATTACTTTTAATTTCATTTTCTCAGGCATGATTGGCAGATCTTCTAAGCGCCATGTTTTATATTGGTTATCATAATCCTCTGGTGTTTGTAATTCAACTAAATGACCGAGTGCCCATGTTACGACATACTTTGGTCCTTCAATATACCCTTTTTTTGTTTGTGTGCTCCCAAGTACGCGCGCAAGATCACGTGCTACACTTGGCTTTTCTGCTAATACAAGTGATTTCATTTTATGTATACCTCCAATTCACTTGTTCCATTATACATGATTGTATACCTTTTGTACGACTTCAAGATTAAGTTTACATAATCATATTATAATAAATAAAGCTGAAGAATTTCTCTTCAGCTTCGAGCTACTTCTTTTTATAAAATAGTCGCGAGATAATTAAACCGATAGCTCCTAAGACGATAAATAACAAGGCCCGTATAGCCATTGGGATAAAAGGTAAATCGTATAAAATGAGTTTAAAAAGTGTTAAGAACAAAATGCCCACGCCGATATACGTTGCTGTTTTAAACGTTTTAAGTGATCCTATTACAAATGCTGCAATGGACATCCCTAACCAAACGGCCGTCATAATAAGCGTTTGCGGATTAGTGGAAAGGTGATTGGTGCCAGCGACCGTCACTTCTGTAGCAAAAATTAAAGAAAGAATAGAAAAAACAATACTTCCTCCAATTTTGAATATATCGTGCTCATCCCGTTCTGTTTTTTGAATGCTGATCCATATAAATACTGGAATAGAAGCTAACACAACAATCCAATTTAATGTCGGAAGAGACAACACTCGTTCGATTGGTGTAACTAAGATATACGTTGCACTCAGTATATAAATCGTATAAGAAAATAGTTGATGAAGTAGATTTTTATACGTCATGGCGATATAGTAAACAGCAAGTCCTTGAATCACATATAAAATAACTCCTTCTCTTAAATCGACGAGCTGATGAATAAAAAACGCTACTGCAACAATTAAATAGGTAATAAAAAATTCAAATTTCTCTTTAGAACTTCTTACTGCGTAAACACCTAATGCGTAAATAATAACTAGCGCAAGCAGCACCATTGTGGTCGTGCCATCGTCAAAAACGGCGAGCAGCCAGCCGTACGTAACTGCTAAACTCGATAAAAGGGTAAACGCATATACTTGGAGTACGGATTGTGATAGAAAAAAACTTGAAATTAAGCATAAATGCTGAATAAGAATTGCCATACCTAATAACTCTTTTACACCATTATCACCGACAAACGAGTAATAAATGAGTAGCGTAAGATTTAATAGTACCGCGGAAAGAACATATAAAATTGAATATTTTTGTTTGATTGCCACATATAAAAAGGCAATATACAGAAGCGTTTCATAGCCAATGAAAACGAGCGCATTAGGCGAATTACTTTCAATAAGAAAAGGAACTAGTACGCCTCCAACCGCGCTAATAATACCTAATGCCTGTGAACGATAAAAGACTGTCGCGATAATCCCTAGGATAATCCAGCTCGCATTTAGTATAAAAGCAAGCGTTGGTCCCGCTAAATGATACAGGCTATGCATCGCAAACGTCGTCAACATGAGGATAGGAATAGCTCCTCCTACAAGTACTTGCCCGAGCACCAACCTGCCCTTTTTAATTTGGAAATGACCTGTCACAGCAAAACCTATTGAAACAGCGAAACCGAGAACAACTTTTGCTTTTTCATTCATTAACCCATAGTCAGAGGCTGCTTTAAATCCCCATAGCACGCCAATAATAAATACAAAAATAAAAATTCTCGGCAGCCATGTTTGAAAAAGGACTTTTTCCCAATCAACGGGTTCTTCTATTGCCTGTGAGCTTTTAGCTGCTGTTTGAGCAGGACGTTTAGTCGTCTCCTCACGCTGCTTGGGAGGAGCGTGAACTGTTTTTGGTCTTGGAGAATTTGTTTTATATACGAGCGACTTTAGCCTGGCTACGTCTTCTTCTAAACTGCTTATTTTTCGTTCAAGTTCTTCTATTCTTTCTTTTTCCATATTTCCTCACCCTTTCTCTTTAAAGTATTTGTGATTTTTATATGTATATCTTACAGCACTTAACTATTATACCATTAAAAGGAATATCACTTAGAAACATTCTATTTTAAGCAAAAAAAAATACAGCGCCCTTTTCAAAAGAAAAGTTCGTTGTATAGGATGTGCTGCATTTTTTATGTCACTTTCTCGCTGTATGTACTATGAAATCCCGCTTCGATGTGGGCTACTTGAAAGCTATGGTGACCAATTAAATATTTAACAATATCCACACGGTCAATTTTACCGGGCTTATTATTCATTGCTTCTCGCACCATAGATTGAAATGTTTCTTTGCAAAACTTCTTTTCATGAAGCAGAATCGTTTCACAATACTCTTCATGGTCTCCCTCTGAAATACGATAATAATGCATTTCTTTCACCCCTTTTTAATGTTATACCTATTACATACCCCAAATATTGCTATTTTAACAAATTAATTTTATTATTCTTTATTTTTCCATATATATGGTTTATAGGGCAACGTTTCGAAACTCGTCGTTATAAATGCTAATTTGAAGCCGCTGAGAAAAACGTTCTTGTTCGATATATGTTTCAGGCATTAATCCAACAGGATATACCTTAGGGTTTTCGCCACTGCCTAATATGTATACATACATCTTTCCTTCGCTTGTATATCGAACTTTCGTCGAAATACCCCCTTGCCCTTGAAGAGGCGCATAAACAGCTCTTACATTATCTCTTATTTCTTGTACAAACCCATGCAGTTCAACATCAGAATCATAATAATGGTTTGCTTCATACAAGCCGTAGATACGAGACTTATCGATATCACACAATATGTTCCAAAATTCAGATAAATCTTCTTGGAACAACACTTGAATAAAATTCCGTGCAGCTTCTTGCTGTTCGTTTGTTAATTCTTTTGTTAGCGCAAACTCTTCATTTTTTAACATCTCAGTCACCTCCCTTTTGTATGTAATACGACAAGAGATAAAAATAACCTCTTTTTTTCAACTTATTAGCAAGCAATTTATTTTTTTACATTAAAAATTGAAAAGTTATTTTGACTGAAGCGTCAGAATAACTTTTCAATTACTGTAGAATAATTACGTAAAATATTCGATTTTTGCATTCGGAAAATACTGATCAATGTAATATTCTAATGTTTCTCTTAATTCTTGTTCTTCATCTTTTGCGTATACATACTTTCCAATTCCGTAACGCCCCCATTTGTAGCGGCGCTCTTCTTCATTCATCTCAAGCTTTGTTTTCGGATAATTTTTCTCGATTACCCGTTTGGCCGGCTTGGTAAAGCGATGCTGAATCATTTCAAACGTAATATCATCTCTTGACTCCTCAGGTATAGAGGCGTCAAGCTTTTCAAACAACTGACGGTATCCCTCTTGCCAACCTTCATGAATGTAAATAGGCGCCACAATAAAGCCAAGTGGATATCCGGCTTTTGCAACTTTATTAGCAGCTTCAATCCGGTAATCAAGAGGAGATGTACCAGGTTCAAAGTTTTTTATAACATAATCTGCATTTATGCTAAAGCGGAAGCGCGTGCGACCATTATGTTTAGCATCCAATAAATGATCCACGTGATGAAATTTAGTCACAAAGCGCAGTTGACCTAGTTCACTTTCCCCAAAATATTCAATCGCGCGCTTTAATGAATGTGTTAAATGGTCAATTCCTACGATATCAGATGTACAAGCCGCTTCAAATCGCGTTATTTGAGGGGCTCTTTCCTGCATATATTGCTCTGCTTGACCTAATATTTCTTCAACATTCACGTACGTGCGAATATATGGTTTGCTTCCCATTGTTGTCTGCAAATAACAATAGTGACAGTGCCCCATACACCCTGTTGCAAATGGTATTGCATATTCAGCTGACGGTTTAGATGTATCAAATTTCAATGTTTTACGCACGCCAACTACTAAAGTTGACTTGGCATTGCGGTATTTTTGCAAATCATTTTTTCCCGGTATATTACGCACTTGATTATGGGAAGTTGTTTGACGAATCTCAATTCCCATCTTCTCAAATTTCTCTTTTAATTGAACACCAAGCGGGTACTCCATTGCTCCTGGCTCAATATATACTAATTGAGGTACAAAAGGTTTTATCATCATGCACACTTCCTTTTTTCTAATACTAATAGCGTTTGAAAAATAAAAAGACTCTATCCTTGGTAATTATTTTTCAAACAAAAAAGACTCTCCGTTTAAGAGAGCCTTGCATCAGTCATATTGTTCATAATCAAATATCTTATTATACATTTTTTCAGCTTCTTCATACGTTGAATATACGGCATCATCTTCAGCTAACAAATGGTAAGACTCATGTAAAAACAGCGCCTTTTCACCTTTGTTTTCGGGATGTTCAACAATTTCAGCTTGATTAATATTCGCAACGTTTGCCGTATGAGGATTTCGGTAAATAACAAATACTTGATCTCCCACTTGATATTCTTTTTTCTCCACGATCATCATCCTTTTCTTCTTTCTTTACTCGTATGATGTCCGCTTTTGCTCGTTTTATCCGGTAAAAACACCTCATGGCATCATCAAAAATTCATACGCTTTTACGCTCAATAAACCGAAAAGGGAGCTCAATTTTCTGAGGAGTCTTACTTCCAACTAATGTAAAAAGCGTTTCTCCCATTTCCTTAAGAGGAAGTTCGATCGTTGTTATTTGTAAATAAGAAGAAAGCGGATGATTATCAAAACCAATGATAGCTAACTCACCAGGAACTGAAATACCCGCTTGTTCACACTGAGCTTTTATTCCGATAGCTACTTGATCGTTTGTTACTAAAAGCGCCTGAGGCCGATTTTTCATCTGCACTAATTTTTCCACCACTTTTTCACCATCTGTCACGTTCAAACAGCCTTGAAAAACCCATTCCGGATGATAAGGCTGATTTATTCTTTCTACATATTCTTTGTATGCTTGTTGCCGCTGTTGACTATTCGTACCCGTCATTCTTCCAATACAGTAGCCAATATCCGTATATCCTTTTTCTTTTAAATACATAAGCGCCTGTTTAAAAGCTGCATAATGATCAACGTATACGGAGCGAATAGAACGATTCTGTACGTTTTCGCACACGGCTATCGGTCCGTACTGCTGATAATATTCAATCGTGCTCCAGCTGCTTGCTCTAGAACAAATAATCACTCCATCAACTTGCTTTGTTTTTAGCATATGAAGCGCTTCTTCTTCTTTTTTCACATCATAGTTCGTCTGACAAATAACAAGCTGATACTGCTTTTCTAACGCTTGAGATGCCACTCCTTCTAAAAGCAGACTAAAATACGGATGATTAATAAAAGGCAAGACGACGGCAATCATATTTGTTTTCCCTTTTGATAAGTGAACGGCATTAATGTTTTGTTCATAATTAAGTTCGTGAATAACCTGCTCTACCAGCCGGCGTTTTTCTTCTTTTACATACGGATGATGATTTAGCACCCGGGATACAGTCGAAACAGATACACCAGCTTTTTTTGCGATATCTCGGATATTTGTCATGTTTTCACCTTTTTCTCTTGCGCTGAAACGCGTTTCATACTTTATTCTCATTATAAAGTGAAACAGCAAGAAGCTAAACCCGTTACCATCGTGTTTTTATTCATTTACGTAAGGAGGTCATTTCATGGGTATTTTATTATTCATTTTATTATGCGGGATTGAAATTGGAGGAGCGGCTTATGCACTTAAACAGAACGAGACGCTTTGGAAGGAGTTAGATGATGAAAAGCCGACTGATTTTTTTAAACAGTAAAAAACCCTTAAAAAGAACATTCTTTTTAAGGGTTTGATATTACGCAGCTTCTTTAGATGACTTTGAATTTTTATTTAAACGAGGAAATCCAATTACAATTGCAATGACCCCGCAAACCGCTGTTAACATTGGGTAGAATGTAAATGGAATAATCTCAATCGGTGAAACTTTAGCAAATCCTGCTGCGAGAAGCATTTGTGCGCCGTAAGGGATAAGCCCTTGAACGCTGCATGAAAACAAGTCAAGCAGACTGGCTGATTTACGATTATCAATTGAATATTTATCAGAGATTTCTTTTGCTAACGGACCTGCTGTAATAATTGAAATCGTGTTATTAGCCGTCGCTAAATTAGTTAAACTTACTAGTCCAGCGATGCTGAATTCGCCGCCTTTTTTTGTTTGAATGCGTCGTGTTAATAAATTCAATAAGAACTGAATACCGCCGTTATAGCGAATAAGCTCAACCATTCCGCCGATTAGCAGAGATAAAATAATTAACTCTGACATTCCGCCAATACCTTCTGTCACAGTTTTAGCAAGGGAAGAAAGCGTGTAGCTTCCGTCAGCTAATCCAATCACGCCGGCTAGCACAATTCCTCCGGTTAAAATACTTAATACGTTTGCACCAAATATGGCAGCAACCAGTACGCCGACATAAGGCAAGATTTTAAACCAGCTAAAATCTTTAATTTCTACTGATGACGTATTGCCTAGCGTCATTACAAGCAATAAAATTACCGTAACAATCGCTGCAGGAAGGACAATAAAAAAGTTTACTTTTAATTTATCTGACATATTTGTTTTTTGCGTACGAACTGCTGCAATGGTCGTATCAGAGATTACGGATAAATTATCTCCAAACATTGCACCACCAACAACGGCAGCAATTGCTAATGTAATGGATACATGCGCTTGCTCACTGATTCCTACAGCAATAGGTCCTAGCGCAGCGATTGTTCCCATTGACGTTCCCATCGAAATTGAAATGAATGCGCCAATAACAAAGATTCCGACTACCACTAAGCTTTGCGGAAGCACAGAGAGAGCTAAGTTTACCGTTGAATCAACAGCTCCCATACCTTTAGCAACTTCAGAAAAAGCACCTGCTAAAATAAAAATAAGCACCATAATAATGATATCAGGATGCCCTGCTCCTTTAGCAAAACGCTCCACTTTTACATTAAGTGAATCTTTACGATTCATAGCCAGGGCCACAATGGCTGCAATAATAATGGCTACTAATACAGGAAGCTTATAAAAATCTCCCGTTATAATTCCTGATCCGACAAACAGGACTAAAAAGACGCCCAGCGGTAACAGCGCCCAGCCGTTTCCTTTTTGTTGTTCCATTCTTAACACCTCTTGTTTACGTAATAAAAAAAGACCTCTTCTTATTGATAAGAAGAGGTCTCTTATTTGTATCATAAGATTACCCTTCTCATCTTCCAAACGAAACATCGTCTGCTGGATTTGGCACCGCACTGCGTACAGCCAGTTGCCGAGACATCATAGGGCCAGTCCCTCCGTCTCTCTTGATAAGAAGTTTATAGTTGTTTTAAAAATAGTCTTTCACTACTGTAATCTCTTTTTATTTAATTGTCAAATGCTATTTTAGAAAAATATATAGTGCGAAAATTCTCACATCAATTAGCTACGTCTCGTTTTAAAAACGCTGCCCAAGCTACGCCCATAAAGAAGACAAAATGGGCAACTAAGATGAAAATGGAAAATGGAATCGTCATGCCGTCAAACAGCGGCTTCATTCCGTCCATATACTGCACAAAGTTCGTGTTGGCAAATAATAAAAATTTCCCCCACCATAAACCTAGCTCTGATACCAGTCCTGTTACAGCTTTCGCGCCGATACTTACGACAATAGCTAGACTGGAAGCAAGCGCGCTGTTTCTAAATAAAGACGACAGCATGAATGCGAACGTCATCATCATAAACGTTTCCATATACGCACTGTCATACGTAAGCGTAATGTTTTTAAGCAGCTGTGCATCTCCTTCTAGACTGGTAAAGCCAAAGAACAATGCTCCCCATACAAATGAAAAAAGCAAATAGCTCAGTAAATAATATAAGCTAATTAAAACGAGAGTTAGGTACTTGGATGCTAAAATCGTTGAACGTCTAGCAGGGCGAATTAAAAGAAGTTTAATGGTACCTGCTTCAAACTCTTTTGCAACCATTGACCCTCCAACAGCAAGCGCGAAAAATTGAACGAGAATCAGCATACCTGAACTAAATGACAGGAAGTTCAAAATATTGTCTTCTGTTCCTGCACTGTTTGCTACTTTCTTCATTAAAAGAGCCATACAAAGAGTTAAAATGCCGATTGTAATAAACGTGATTTTTGTACTTCTTTTGTGAAACCATTTCATGTGTTCATTTTGAATTAGCTTAAGCATGGTGCTCTCCTTCCGTAACGGACATAAACGAATCTTCAAGCGTCTCATACACAGGGGTAATTTGGTAGACTAAAATATCGCTGTCCACTAATTTTTTATTCACAGCTGGAATTTGCTCTTTTACAATCGCCACGTCGATACTATGTGATCTCACCGTTACTTCAAATTGTTGTGATAAAAGATCCGCTGCTTTTTGCGCATCAGACACTTCAAATTCTACGTACATTCCTTGATCTTGACGATTTGGAGATAGATCTTGAACGGCTTTTAACTCACCGTCTTGAATGATGCCAACGCGATCACATAATGCTTCTACTTCTTTTAATAAGTGGCTCGCGATTAAGATTGAAATTCCTTCTTCCCTGCAAAGTGTTTGTAAATATGTACGAAACTCTCTCATTCCCGCTGGGTCTAGACCATTGGTTGGCTCGTCTAGTAAAAGCAATGCAGGCTTATGTAAAATAGCTTGAGCTACTCCTAAACGCTGTCTCATCCCAAGAGAATACGTCTTCACTTTTGCATGGATGCTGTTTTCAAGCTTTACTAGCGCAATCACTTCATCCAAGCGTTCTGCTGTGATCCCTTCATGCATATTCGCAAAGTGTTTTAAATTTTGATAGCCCGTCAGATAATCATAAAACTCAGGGTTTTCAATAATCGCTCCAATTGATTTCATAGCTGATGTAAACTGTTCCTTTAAAGGAAACCCATTGACGGTAATTGTCCCTTTTGTTTCTTTAATGAGTCCTACTACGGTACGAATTAGCGTTGTCTTTCCAGAACCGTTCGGACCAAGCAACCCGAAAATCTCACCGCGCTCAACCGATAAGGATACATCATGCAAAATGGTTTTCTTCCCAATTACTTTATTGACATGATCTACTTGTAGCACTGTTTCTGTCATCATGTACATCCTTTCTTTAATTAGCAATACGCCTTCTATTGTTTCTCTTTTTTAACTATTTGTCTACTATAACCTTATTTTTGGAAAAGTAGCCCATTCAAATCATTCGTATTATCCGCTTACATTTGATAAAATAAAACAAATCTTAGTTAGAGGAGGACTTCTACATAATGAACTTAACCGTATACCTTGCCGGGCAAATTCACGATAACTGGCGAGACGAAATTAAAAACCAAGCAGAACAATTAAACCTTCCCCTTACCTTTGTCGGTCCCATGACAGACCATGACCGCTCCGACAACATTGGAGAAGAAATTTTAGGAAAACAGCCTAACGCTGTCTTAAAAGATGAAGCTGCTTCCCAAATTAATAATTTACGCACGCAGGTGCTCCTTAAAAAATCTGATGTGGTTATTGCTTTATTTGGCGAAAAATACAAACAGTGGAACAGCGCAATGGATGCGGCGACAGCCATCGCATTAGATAAACCGCTAATTTTGGTTCGCCCTGAAAAACTGCACCACCCGCTTAAAGAACTGTCAAACAAAGCCCAAGTTGTAGTCGAAACGCCAGAACAGGCTCTTCAAGCATTAGCTTATATTTTTGAATAGCAAATAAGAGCTGTCGGTTCTGGACAGCTCTTATTCTTCATTTATCCCTCAAGCTCCTTACTGGGGGGAATATTTTTTAGCAAGCTCTAAGGCTATTCCTTTTAGTTTCTTTCATTTCCAACATCAAAACAAGCCAAATTGTACTTAGCTGCTCACTTTTTTGATCCTGACGTTCCATAATCTTTAATCATTAATTTTACATCATAGTTAATTGGAACTTCACTAAATGTTTGATCCCAATTGTCTTTAACCCTCATCCATACTCTGGGCCTTTTAATTCTCAATTGATTTCCGAACCCGGCCACATCGACTTTATATTCTTTTTGCATTTTTTCTACCGTGTTTTTTACGAGGTGCTCCACTTTTTTTTCTGAGTTTTTTTGCACCTTCTGTAAAAATTGATTTTTTAAAGGATTTCCTGAGACCACCCAATTTTCAGATAGCCTCCCCTCGGATTCAATATGCACATCGAAGGAGATGCTATTTCCTTTAACATGAGGTTCAATATGACTTTTCATGGATTCTATTTCGTATACAATCAGCTGACCGGTCTTTTTATCAAAGCTTTTCACTAGCCCGCCTTTCCCTTTTCCTGTGATCCAAGTCAGACCATCTAGTTCTTCTTCATTCAAAAAACCGATCATTTTGTTTGTTTTCCCTTTAATTATGGCAGCACCAGCAAATTTGATTTCCCCATTTGCCGATAATACATTTTGCAATAGAAAACTAGTCCCTGATTCAATATTGCTCTCTAATTTAATGAGCGACGTGGGAGGTAAAATTCTCGTTGTTCGATATGCATTTTCCACCATTCCAGCCAAACGAAATGCCGGGATTTCTCCTGCTGTCTTCGATTCTAGCCCGTCCCTAGCTCTCCCTTTACTAATAAGTACAAGACAGCTTGGTCTAATCTCATTATCACGAAGAAACTCATTCACTAATTTTCCTAAACTATACGTTCTCGCAAGAGCCTCGCCAATAATAATTACTTTTAGATGTTGGCTGGCAATCGAAGTCTCTCTTCTCAATGATAATTCACGAGTCATTTGATGAATAGAATCTCCCGTTTCAGCCATATTCACGTAAGCCTTCTGCTGAGGTCCTCCTTGGACAGTTGTTGAACTTGCCACTTGCGGGGTGATCAGCTGGTAGGTTGACGTAATCAAGTTCCTTTTGGGATACTCTTCTTGTTCATCAAATTCTTTTTCAGTCATGGACTTGTTAGCTTTATCAAGAGCCATACCTACTCCTAAACTTCGTTCTTCAATTTCATGACTGCTCCAGCAGCCCGCCAGAGGAAAAAGCAAAAAAACAGAAAGCAAAACCGATAAGAAGAACCGTACGTGATTAGAGGCTTGTCTCATACTTTCTCCCCTTTATTTTTGAAATTATAAGAAGCAGTACGGGTAAAAAGCCAAATAAAATCAGGGCAGCATTACCAACCATATCTCCTAATTTAAATACATCATTGATATTTCTAGGGATCATGGAAATGAGATAAATAACCGGAAGCACACCATACATAAATGTATGGATATTTTTTCCAAAAAGCTGAGACAGTCCTAATGAAGCAGCGTAATGGTTAACATTAAAAGAAGTAAACATTTGCATAATCCATACCACCAGCAACAAGGAATCAAAGCGTTCAAATATTAACCCAGTTAATTCATAACTTCTTATTAAATCAAGCGTAGGCCACGTTCTCGTAACCACTCCATCCACTGAGAACGCTCCGATAACCATCACGACGGTAATAACATAAAGAAGCAAAGGAATCGCAGTACCAACTAGTACAGCTTTTACTGCTTTGTTTGGTTCTTTCATGAATGCCAATATTAAAAGCATGAATTCAGGCCCAGTAAACGCAAGAGCTGTTGTCCTTATCCCTTTTAGCACCGGCGTAATACCTGAACCTAGTACCGGGCGCAGATTATCCACTTCAAATATTTTGATACTCATAAAGGCAACAAGTAAAAAAAGAATAACGGTAATAGGTAATATAATTTCAAATATACGGGCAATTGGATTTATTCCCCCTCTTATCAGATAGAGACTTGCCCACATAAATGGCATGATTATAGCCCATTTAGGGGTTCCTTCCAACAATAGATATCCAGTTACCTCTGCCAATGAACGAGCATGAAACCCACCAAGTGCCAAAAAATAACCTATCATGAGGAAACTAAATAACTTGCCTATCCATTTCCCTACAATTTCTTGGCTGTATTGATAAAAGGTTTTTTCAGGGAAGCGTTGACTTAATTTCACCATGATTACCCCTGCTATCATGGTGATTATCCCCCCTAAAATAACAGTTAGCCAAACATCTGGTGTTTTCACTTTTTCCGCAGCTGCCCGGGGCAAGGTAAGAATACCTGTTCCAAGAATAAAGTTGGTAATAATAATAGTTGTTTGAGGCGTCGTAATACGATCTTTTGAATTTATCATTTCTAACAGCCCATTTCCTTTCATCATAAGCTACCCTTTTCGCAGAGGATCTTTGGTGTGCATCATCTTTGGACGTCGTTTCATCATCATCAGAGGCATACGGACTACCAAGTCTTTCCATTCACTTAAACGATAAGGAACAGCTGGACTCATATAAGGTACGCCGAAACTTTTTAGTTTCACTAAATGGCTCATCATAAAAAGGAAAAATAAGATGACGCCATATAATCCAAGTATGGCAGCACAAAGCATGGCTACAAACCGAAGAATACGCAATGTGATTCCTACACTATATTGCGGAATAGAAAACGATGAAATGGCAGTTAACGCCACTACAATCACCAAAATAGGGCTAACGATTCCTGCCTGCACCGCAGCTTCTCCAATGATTAACCCACCGACAATGCCCATTGCTGGACCAATTGGTTTCGGCAACCGGAGTCCGGCTTCTCTCAAAATTTCGATCGATAGTTCCATAAATAAGGCTTCGATAAGGGCGGGAAACGGAACACCAGACCTTGATCCTATAATAGAAATAGCTAACTTAGTCGGAATTAATCCTGGATGAAATGAAATAAACGCAATATACAAAGCCGGGGTAAAAAGGGAAAGAACCACTGCAATATAACGAAGAAAACGAATGAATGTACCGGGAATCCACCTTTCATAATAATCTTCCGGCGACTGTAACATCATGCTAAACGTAACAGGGGCGATTAAAGCAAAAGGCGTCCCGTCTAATAAAATGGCTACTCTCCCTTCCATCAAAGCAGCAATTACACGATCGGGACGCTCCGTATTCTGCACCTGAGGAAAGGGACTAAGGTAATTATCTTCAATGAGTTGTTCAACATATCCTGACTCCGGTACATTATCGAGGTCAATTTTTTTAATTCGTTTTTCTACTTCTTCAACTAGCTCTGGATTAACAACCTCCTTTATGTAAGCAACAACTAAATCTTTTTTGGAACGCTTTCCTACTTGAAATTTCACCAGCGATAAATTTTCAATGTCTCCGCTTCCTCTTAATAAAGAAGTATTATCACTTAACGATTCAGTGAAGCCTATTCTTGGCCCTCTCACCAATGCTTCTGATACGGGCTCTTCAATCGTCCTTGTTTTTATTTTGCTTGTACCAAGAATTAAGGCAAGTGATAACCCGTCAATTAAAAGAGCCGTAGATCCTGTTAAGACTTTTGATATTACTTCTTTAATAGGATGTACCTCTTCTACTTCACTAATTGATAATACTTGGCTTTTAATAAACTGTTTTGAAAGGCTTCCCTTTACGTAAAGCTGATCCTGTTGATATTCTTTTGAAAAATCAGCCATCAATGATGACAAAATATGTTTTTCAATAAGATCTTTATCTGATAGCCCCTCTACAAAAATAATAGCTGCCTGAATGCCGGTGCGTCCTATAATAAACTCTCGAAAATGAACGTCGGAGTTATGACCAATTTCATTTTTAACTGCTTTTAGAGTTAAAGATAAATGATCCGTAACAGGATTAGATGAATTTTGAGGTGTAAATTCTTGTTTGTTTTCCTTCTCGTTCGCATGGTTTCCTATTTTTTTTACTGCTGATTTCCATTTTTTCACTTTCATCACTCTTCCTCTGAATTACGAATCCCGCTTAATAATTTGTAGATTATATACGGGATGAAAAAAACCAGAACTGCTTGTATAAAAACTGGCCATTCTGGAAGATAGGAAACAACTAATTTCCACATGATAATCACCCTATTTATGTCTATATCAAACCAATTTTAGAAATAAGCACCCGTAAAATATCAGTGTTCACTTCATATAAATTCTTTTATTTACCAGGTAGTATTATTCTTCTTTTTGTTTCTTATACAAAGGATTACAACATCCATCTTAAAAATGAAAAAGAGCTGATTACTGAAGGATTAAACATGCTGGTTTGCTGTTCAAAGTTTTGGTGAATGCTAGAATAATCAAGTTTCACCGCTCAAAAAATCCCTTAAATGGTTGACGAGTGCTTGAAGTGTCGGTTACACTTTATGTTTGAAATATTGTATTCATATCGCTCTTATCTCAAAAGAATGGTATAATTTTATAGATATTGAATTTGGAGGACTGCTCATACATGATTACAGTTAGTAATGTAAGTTTACGATTTGGCGACCGAAAGTTATTTGAAGATGTGAATATTAAATTCACGCCTGGTAACTGTTATGGATTAATCGGCGCAAACGGTGCTGGAAAATCAACGTTTTTAAAAATTTTATCTGGTGAAATTGAATCTCAAACTGGTGATGTACATATGGGCCCTGGCGAACGCCTTGCTGTCTTAAAACAGAACCACTTCGAATATGAAGATCAAGAAGTTATGAAAACCGTTATTATGGGGCACGCTCGCCTTTATGAAGTAATGCAAGAAAAAGATGCTATTTATATGAAAGCAGACTTCACAGATGAAGACGGAATGAAAGCAGCTGAGCTTGAAGGTGAATTTGCTGAATTAAACGGTTGGGAAGCAGAATCAGAAGCGGCTATTCTTTTAAAAGGATTAGGCATTTCTGAAGATCTTCACGCAAAAAAAATGGCTGAACTAACGGGTAGTGAAAAAGTAAAAGTGCTTCTTGCACAAGCTTTATTCGGAAAACCTGATGTATTACTTTTAGATGAGCCTACGAATAACTTGGATATTCAAGCAATTCAATGGTTAGAAGAGTTCTTAATTAACTTTGAAAACACAGTCATTGTTGTATCTCATGACCGTCACTTCTTAAACAAAGTATGTACGCACATTGCTGACCTTGACTTCAGTAAAATCCAAGTCTACGTTGGTAACTATGACTTCTGGTATGAATCAAGTCAATTAGCACAAAAAATGGCGTCAGATGCGAACAAGAAAAAAGAAGAAAAAATTAAAGAGCTTCAAGCCTTTATCGCTCGCTTTAGCGCAAATGCATCAAAATCAAAACAAGCAACGTCTCGTAAAAAATTGCTTGATAAAATTTCATTAGATGACATCCGCCCTTCTTCTCGTCGCTATCCGTACGTGAACTTCACACCGGAACGTGAGATTGGAAATGACGTACTTCGCGTTGAAGGTCTAACAAAAACAATTGACGGCGTAAAAGTGCTTGATAACGTAAGCTTTATTATGAATAAAGATGACAAAATCGCTCTTGTAGGCCGCAACGAACTTGCAAATTCAACATTAATGAAGATTTTAATGGGTGAAATGGAAGCAGACAGCGGTACGTACAAATGGGGTGTGACAACGTCTCAAGCCTTTTTCCCTAAAGACAACTCCGAGTACTTTGAAAACGGAGACTTAAACTTAGTAGACTGGCTGCGTCAGTATTCACCTAATGACCAAAGCGAAAGCTTCTTACGCGGTTTCTTAGGCAGAATGCTATTCTCTGGTGAAGAAGTGTTGAAAAAAGCCAACGTTCTTTCCGGAGGAGAAAAAGTTCGCTGTATGCTTTCTAAAATGATGCTAAGCGGTTCAAACGTTCTTTTACTAGACGATCCTACGAATCACCTTGACTTAGAATCAATCACAGCACTCAACAATGGACTTATCAGCTACAAAGGTTCAATGATTTTCACATCTCATGACCATCAGTTCGTTGAAACGATTGCAAATCGTGTAATTGAAATTACGCCAAACGGAGTAATTGACAAGCAAATGACGTACGATGAGTATTTAGAAGACAGCAACCTGCAAAAACAAGTAGCTAGCATGTACGCTTAATAAGAAATCCCCTTTCTCTGGAGAAAGGGGATTTCTTTATATACGCACCTCTTGATTTAGCGATGATTTCGGAGAATACGTTAAAAACGCTAAGCTAGCAAATACTAGTGCTGCTCCGCATATGTTCACCAAAGTTAGAGATTCTCCTAAGAAAAAGACGCCCAATAAAAAAGCGGTAACGGGCTCTGCTAATGATAACGTCACGGCGGTAGACGCATGCACCGACTTAAGCGCTGTAGAAAATAATACATAAGCAAGAGCCGTCGTAAGTATTCCTAAGTGAAGAGCAATGCCTATTCCATTTAAAGAAACTAGCCAGCTCATATCGTATATAAACCAGCATGGGATTAGTAGAACAGCAGCTGTTGTGAACACAAGAGAAGCGCCTACTTGCGGATCAACATGCTGAACAATTTTTTTATTAACAGTCGTATAGCAGGCAAAAGACGCCCCTGCTCCTATCGCCATACCTAAACCTATCACGTCGATTTGACTGTCTTTTTTTAACAACAAGCTGCAGCACCCTATAATACCCGTACACGTGGCAAGCAGCCACTTTTTTGTAGGTTTCTTGCGGTACACTATGTAATCTAACACTCCTGACAAAAGCGGCGCACTCCCAATTGCTACCATTGTCCCTACTGCAACACCCGTTTTGATAACGGCTGAAAAAAACAGCGGCTGATAAGCGGCCATACTTGCTGCAGCAACCGTAAGAGGCAGAATAGGAAGGTTTCTTACGTCCACTTTCTTTTTTTGAATAAGACAAGCTGCAAGAAGTGACAGCCCCCCTACAGCTAAACGCACGGCTCCAATCGCCACGGAATGTGCTTCAGCAGATGCTAAAGCTTGGGCAGTCCCTGTTGTTCCCCATAGTACAGCTGCACATAAAATAAGTATTTTTGATAATGAAGTATTCATATTTCCATCTCCTTTCTTTTATCATAGCTAAAAGAAAGAAAAAAGTTTTTCCGCTTTTATGATATTATTTGTCTGTTTTTAAGATACTTCGATATTGCGTGGGTGAGACTCCTTCTTGTTTTGCAAACCATTTAGTGAATGAAGACAAGCTGTAATAGCCGACTTCGTGCGCAATATACGTTATCGAATAGCTGCTCTCTTTTAACAATTCTTTTGCTTTCTTTAAACGTATACGCGCTACATAGCTTTGAGGCGAATAGCCCGTTTTTTGTTTAAACCAAGCGGAAAAATAGGCAGGATGGTAATTTTCCATCTTAGCAAGGCTTTCTATGTTTAGCTCTTGATTAAAGTTAGCATGAAGATAATCAATGGATTTAAACGTTTGGTTCTTTGGTAAATAATGCTGAACGTAACGGACTAAATCTTCAAGCGCCCCTCTGTCAGTGCTTTTTTGAAGCCCATCAAGTAAAAGGTAGCGAATTGCTTTCCACGTTGAATCCCATTGAATAAAAGCGGCTTGTTGAGAAAGATGCGCACTTTCTGTAAATTTCAACGGAATATCAACAACTAAACATTCATTTGCGTTTTTAGCTTGATACGTATGAAGCTGACGAGGCGGAATGTAAAAGCATCCTTCTTGCAGCGTTAAGTGCTGCTCACTTGCTTGAATATCAAGAGCACCTGCTAGCGGAAACAAAAGCTGACTGTAGTTATGATCATGAGTATGAGGTGAATAGCTGTAGGCTCTTTTTTCGCAAATAATTTCACGTAGCGTATCCATTTTTTCCTCCTTTCCTTACTTCCTATCTCAAAGAAGCTTTTCTATGCCATTCAAAACGGTTTCTAGCGCCTTTAACGATTCCGTGGGAGTATACAAAACGTCCAATGAATGATCGGCATTTTCAATCACTTCAATATTCATTGTGTTTGTTTTTAATTGATACACTTCTTCAGTATAATAGTGATCGCGAGCTCCTATTACAAGAAGACCTTTATGAGTGTTTTCTAGTAAACTTTCAAACAGTTCTGTTCTTGTTAAAAGCGGCGTCAGTAAAAGCATCACTGCATCTTTGTAGACTTCATCTTTCATAACTCGCTGAATCAGCGGAATGGTGCCAATTGATTTTCCTGCAAATATGATATTTTTATAGTCACTGTGAGATAAAACGTCCTGCAGCACGAGATCAATGTCTTGCATCATAACATCTGCAATCTCATCTGTAGACTTTGTCATCAGCTCTTTTGAATATGCATAGTGAATCTGAACAACATCAATCCCATGTTTTAGCATCAGCATTGTCACATAATACAACAGCGGCTTTTCGTACGTATAGCCTAGACCTGAAAACATAAAGCAAATGCGAGGCCCTCCTGTTTTAATATGTGTATAGGTAATCCTATGAGTTTGGCTGCTTACACTTTTTTGATCTACGTGCATGTCACTCCTCCTTTTTAAATATTCTAACATTTAATCCCGTAAAAAAACCCCATCTTTTTCTTAAAAAAATGAGGGTTGAGGAAATAGCTCTGCAAGCAGTTCATAAGACTTCTTTTTTGCTTCATAATCATGGATATTTGTAATAATTAAAAATTCGTCGTTATCGTATTTTTGCTGCAGCCCGATTAATCCTTGTTTTACTTCAGCTGGATTTCCTACGATCATACGAGGACGATTGGTGGTTATTTTTTTGAGCTCTTCTTCTGAATAAGAACGATTACGCACTTCTTCTATCGATGAAACCGTTGTATCTCCGCCTTTAGCTACTTTCAACAACCAATCATCTAACGTTTTAGCGTGTCCCTCAGCTTCTTCTGTTGTTTCTGCACATACTACAAATACGCATACGTTGGTTTTAGGCGTTGATTGATACGAAGAAGGGATAAATTCTTGTTTATAATGACGAATGGCTTCTTGTCCTCCAACTGAATAAATAAAGTGTCCAAACGTAAAAGAGATGCCCAGCTCAGCAGCCGACCTTGCTCCTCTTTTATTGATACCAAGATGCCACAGTTCTGGTTTTGTTTCACTTAACGGATAAGCTGTCACCCCGTAATACGGATGATCCGACGGCAAATTATGCTCAAGATGTCCTTTTAACGCTTGAATTTGCCGCGGGAATTCATTGAGGCTTTTACGGACTCCATCTGTCAGCGCAAGCCGAGTCAGCGCATCTCCTCCCGGTGACCGTCCAAGACCTAAGTCAATTCGATTCGGAAACAGATTTTCAAGCAGCTGAGCGTCTTCTGCTACTTTATACGGACTGTATTGAGGAAGAAGAACTCCTCCAGATCCAATTCGGATTCGGCTCGTTTGAGAAGCCAAGTGCGTCATTAAAAGAATTGGAGATGAGCCTGCAAGACCGTTCGTATTATGATGTTCCGCTATCCAAAAGCGGTGGTAGCCCCACTCTTCCGTTAATTTAGCCAGCTCTACCGTACGTTTTAACGCTTCCTTTGGTGTTGATCCGCTTGAAACAGGAGACTGGTCCAATACGCTTAGCTTAATCATAGGTGATTCTTCCTTTCAATTTTCAATTTCTATATTGTCTCTATTGTAGGAGAAAAATATGAATTCGTCTTGAAATTTGCTTCACGCTCATAGAAAAAGCAAACGCTGTCCTGCGTTTGCTTTTTCATTTTCTTATTTTGCTTCGTGCATTTCTTTCACACTCTTATCGCTCGGTAACAGCCATGTTAGCAGCCCTAGAATTGGAAGATAGCTGCAAAACAGCATGATAAATTGAAGGCTGAAGACATCGGCTAATTTACCGAATACAACAGCTCCTAAAGCTCCCATTCCAAAAGCAATCCCTACAATTAAGCCGGATACCAAGCCGATTTTCCCCGGCATCAGCTCCTGAGCATAGACGACCGTGACGCTGAAACTTGACTGAAGAATAAAGCCAATTAGTACTAAAAGAGGTGCCGCCACTCCTAGAGAAACATGAGGAAGTAATAAAGTAAACGGTACTGATCCTAACATAGAAAACAACAAAATATTTCGTTTTCCGAAACGATCGGCAAGCGGACCTCCAAAGAATGTTCCAAACACCCCTGCAATCATAAATAAAAAAACGTAAAGCTGAGCGCTTTTGATAGGCAAATTAAATTTTTCAATGATATAAAACTGAAAGAAATTAAGGATGCCTGCTCCGTACCATGAACGTGCAAAAACAAGAAAAATTAAAAGTCCAACTGCAAAAATAATTTGCTTGTTCATCGTAAATGAAGCATCTGACTGCTTTTTCTTTAAGCGTTGACGAGTAGCTAACTCCGATTTATACCATTTAGAGACGCTATACAAAACCACTACGCCGATACCTGCAATTAACGTAAACCAAATCGTTCCAAACTGACCAAGTCCGATAAAGATAAATGCTGTAAATAGCGGAGCCATCGATTGTCCTGTATTTCCGCCAACTTGATAAATAGACTGTGCCAGCCCCCGTTTTCCTCCTGCTGCCATATACGCTACGCGAGAACCTTCCGGATGAAAAATAGCTGAGCCGAATCCTACAAATAAGACAGATATAATCACAAAATAAAAATTTGGCGCTAAAGCGAGCCCAACCATACCAATCATGCTTAAACACATTGCAATTGGCAATAAAAATGGCGAAGGACGCTTATCGGCAAACACGCCGAATACGGGCTGCATAATCGATGACGTCATGTTTAAAGCAAAGGCAATCCAGCCGATTTGCGTGTAGTTTAAATTCATCGATTTTTCAAGGACAGGAAAAAGTGCCGGTATAACGGACTGCATACAATCATTTAGAAAATGTCCTAAACTAATAGCAAATAAAATACGATAAATCGTTGCCGGCTGCGCTTGCTGCGTTCGTGCTGCTGCTTGCATTCATAACCCTTCTTTCTTAATTTAATCTACATTATAATTGTTAAAGTCTTACAATGTCTTTTTCTATTATACAGTGAAAGTTAAGATTGTAGTTGTTTTCTTTTTATAAAAAAGGGAAAATTACCTGCGAGGTGAGAACAGTGAAAAAACATGTGCATATGATTGTAGACGGACGCGTTCAAGGGGTTGGGTTCCGTCACTATACGCAGCTAAAGGCAATGGAATGCTCCATTAACGGATGGGTACGAAATCGAGACGATCAAAAAGTGGAAATTGATGCTGAAGGTGAAGAAAGCAACATCCAAAAATTTATTGAAGAAATAAAAAAAGGTCCCTCACCGTTCGCTTCTGTTAGCAATGTGGAAGTAAAGATAGTAAACACCCCTTCCCACACCCATTCTTTTCGCGTGAAGTATAGTTAAAAAACTCGCTAAATTAAGATAATTTTTGATAAAATGGAAAAGTAAGCGATTTTATATTTTCTACATATAAGGGGGAAAAAACGATGGTTGAAAACAAAATTGTGTTAATTACAGGTGCAGCTCAAGGTATCGGTTATCAAATTGGTGAGCGCTTTGCTGAAGACGGAGCGACTGTTGTCTTAACTGACTTAAATGAAGATGGAGTTAAGAAAGCAGCAGACAAATTGAAGACAAAAGGCTACGAAGCATTAGGCATTAAAGCAGATGTGACAAAGGAAAGTGATATTGAACAAATGATTGCTCAAACGGTTGAAACATATGGCCGCCTTGATGTATTAATTAACAATGCCGGCATGCAATTTGTTTCCCCGCTTGAAGAATTTCCTACTGAAAAATTTGAACTTTTAACGAAAATTATGCTTGTTGCACCTTTTGTTGCGACTAAGCATGCGTTTCCTATTATGAAAAAGCAAAAATTCGGCCGCATTTTGAACATGTCTTCCATTAACGGATTGATTGGTTTCTCAGGAAAAGCGGCATACAACAGCGCTAAGCACGGCGTGATTGGCTTAACGAAAGTGGCTGCTCTTGAAGGTGCAGAGCACGGCATTACGGTAAATGCGATTTGCCCTGGTTATGTCGATACGCCGCTTGTTCAAAATCAATTAAAAGATTTAGCACGTACGCGAAATGTAGCGCTTGAAAAAGTACTAGAAGAAGTCATTTATCCTCTTGTTCCTCAAAAGCGCTTGCTTGCAGTTGATGAAATTGCAGATTATGCAATGTTTTTAGCAAGTGATTTAGCAAAAGGCGTAACCGGCCAAGCTGCTGTGATCGATGGTGGATATACGGCTCAATAAAAAAAGAGTGTCAGTTAGACTGGCACTCTTTTTTTATTTATTTAATTTCGAATTCTCCTAAAGAACCTGTCGTCTGACCTGCTTTTAGTGCTTCTGCGTATAAATAATACGTTCCCGCTGGAAGAGCTTCACCATTAATCTTTCCGTCCCACGTTGCGCTAGAAAATCCTTTTGCTACATTCGTATATGAACTTAACAATTCCCCTTTTTCTAACGTTGCATCGTAAATGTAATAGCTAAGCTTCTCCGCTCCTCCTGGTAAATAACTCCCGTATTCAAATGAGCCATTTCCAAGTACATCTACATACGCAGAAGTAACGCGAGGATAATCCGGCTCTTTTACAAATAAAATGGTTGGAACATCGTACGTTTCTTTATTGTTACTTACGGTAATTGTCCCTTCGTAATAGCCAGGAGATAATTTCCCTGCATCTACTTTTACATTCAGATTTACTTTTTGCGTTTTTCCTGCATTAACCACTAAATCGTTTGTTGATTTAACGTCAATTGCCTGATGGCTTTTCTTAAATTTTACTTTGACCGAGTATTTTTGACTGTGATTTGATAGATTTTTAATCTTAAAGCTTTGTTTTTCCACTTGTTTCCCTTTATCTTTATAAAAGACGCCGTACGAGTGACTTCCTGGTGTAATAAGCGTTTTTGCTTTAATTGCATCTACTACACGCATGCTTCCTGCACCTTGCGTATTATGAGGGTAAACCAGCCCGTTGCGGTCACGAAGCAGTTCCGTTGTGTTCATTAAAGATGCTTTTACGTCTTCTACTTTATAATTTGGATGCGCCTGTAAAATTAACGCTGCTGCTCCTGCTACGTGGGGTGCTGCCATACTTGTTCCTTGTTTGGATCCATATCCATGAGGGTTGCTTGGATCATTGGTTGGCACTGTGCTGATGATATCGACTCCCGGTGCCGAAATGTCCGGCTTAATCATCCATGTATCAACAACCGGTCCGCGCGATGAAAAGTCAGCCATTGTTTCATCGACTGTCTGATTAAACGTTGCACTAAAAGATCCCGTAACCGATCCCTTTGCCAAAGAAGCAACCAAGGCTTGTCCATCAGCTTTTGATAAGCGAATACTTGGCAAAGATGTGCCTGGAATATCAGGGATTGTCCCTTCTACATTGTTGTAAATCACCGTGGCAACAGCGCCGGCTTTTTTCGCATTATCAACTTTATCTACAAACGCAATGTCGCCTCGAGAAATAACCGCTACTTTTCCTTTTACATCCTTTCCTTCAAAGTCTTCTGGTTTTCCGAGTCCGACAGGTACAAATTCATACTTTTTACCACTTGCATCCAGTAATGCCTTGTCATTTGGAAAGCCCATTACTTCAGCTGAAGCATAGCTTGCGTTATCTACAGTTAATGTCGTTTTATACAAATTGTAAGGAAGCTGAGTTGCACCAACTGAAATAGCTTCACGAGACGTTCCCGGAGACCCTACTGTCCAGTTAGCTGGTCCACTGTTTCCATTTGACGTAACGGCAACTACTCCTTCTTCCATTGCCCAATCTAATGCAATACTCGTTGCCAAGTCTGGATTATTAATCGTATCTCCAAGCGACAGGTTCATTACATCCGCTCCGTCTTCTACCGCACGTTCAATACCGGCGATCACGTCTTCCGTTGTACCTGTTCCTCCTGGCCCTAGTACACGATAAGCAAGTAAATGAGCATCAGGAGCTACTCCTTTAATTTTCCCGTCCGCTGCAATCGTTCCCGCTACGTGCGTTCCGTGCGTTGTTGCTTCTCCTTTTGGATCTCCAGCCGGCGTTTCTTGAGGGTCTTTGTCATCATCTACAAAATCCCACCCTTTATATTTCTCAAACGCTGACTTTAAATCCGGGTGGTCGTAATCGACGCCTGTATCAATAACGGCTACAGTCATATTTTTACCTGTATATCCTGATTTCCACGCTTGATCTGCTCCTACATAGTAAATGCTTTTATACATTTCAGAACTGTATTCTTCGGCGCTCACTTCTTTCGATTTCACTTCTGTTGTATGATATTCAACGCTTGGATAAATAGCTTTTACTCCCGGTAAACTTGCTACTTTTTCAAGGTCATTAGCCGGAAGTTCCGCTGAAAACCCAGAAAATACTTGGTCATATTCACGCTTTACTTTTGAAGTTTTAGAAGCTTTTGAAAGCTCTTTTTTCACTTCGTCACGCGCTTTTTTAATCTTTCCTTTACTTTGCGCTACTCCTTTTTTCTTTGCTTCCGCTACAGACTCTTCATTTAACTCCACAATAACTTTTACTTTTTTAGCCGACTTTAAGTTATAGTCTCCTTGAATTTTAACTAAAGACGGTTCAAGCGCTGGTTTTGAATTTCCGTTGGCGGATGCGCCCATTGCAAAAGAAGATAAAGCAACCGAAAATGCTACTGTACTTAATACAGACCGAATTGATACTTTTTTCATTGTGTTTTCCCTCTCCATTTCTCTCTATACTTCGTGCTACTATGTATGCCTTCATCCCCAGAACATACGCATCTTTTGCTTAGCTAGTGAGCTAAAAACTAGAATAGTATGGAAGTTCTATATATTACTATAAAATCCTTGAGTCTATGGAATCATTTTATATACTCGTGCAAATTAAGCACTAATGCTCAAAAAATGAAGAATTTTGTCTGTTTATCTTCTTTCCGTAACTTTTTTATTCCTAAAATTATGAAGAGATTAGATGAATATACAAGAATACTGACGAATTTCTGTTAATGTAGCTATTTTTATCAGGGACTCATTCCTACTTTTCCTTTGTTTACTTATAAGGTTTTTTTATTATTTTAAGAAAATTGTTCTTATAAGCGTTTTTTATTTTATTACTTATTATTTAGAACATAGTTTAATTTAATATAAAATATCGCACTTAATTAAATGAAATTTTAAAAAATTACGAATAATAAAATGAGATCTTGCAGATACTAACGTCAACGCTCGCACAAAGGGAGGCATGATTATGATAGATTTAAATTTCATCCTACTCATCCTTGATCTTCTCTCATCTCTTGTCACTATTGGCATCTACTTTACAACCAAGTAAGTACCTAACCTTCTCTTTACTCTTCTAGCGCATGTACTTAAGCTATTACAAAAAAGAAGCAAGCCAATTTTTACTGGCTTGCTTCAACTATATAATAAAGTAGTTAAAGTGGAAGGGATTTATCCGCGTCTTCCGCCTCTGCCACCTCGTTTTGATTCAGTGCTGCGTTTTAGTGTAGATAAATTATCTTCACTATCTTTTAAGAAACGCGCCATTTTTTGTTCGAAGTTTTCCTTTGGTTGGAAGTTGCTTTTAGAACGATTATCATTATTTCTTGCCTGACGTGGCGGGCGTTGTGAATAAGAAGATGAGGGTCTTTCAGGTTTATCTATTGCTTTTTTAATCGATAATCCAATTTTTCCGTCTTTCTCATTAACGACTTTCACTTCAATTTCTTGACCAACTTTAAGATGGTCATTAATGTCTTTTACATAGCTGTCAGCTACCTCACTAATATGTACAAGCCCAGTTTGACCTCCAGGTAATTCTACAAATGCTCCAAAATTAGTAATACCTGTTACTTTACCTTGTACCTTGCTACCTACTTCAACTGCCATAAAAAATGTTCCTCCTCAATAATATTAAAAGCACTTCATTATACCAAAGTGCGTAAGAATAACAAAGTGTGTATGAGAAAACAATTTGTTAAATTGCACTTTTTCCGCCTCTTTTTTGTTTTATGAAAGAAATCAGTCAAAATAATGCCCATATTAGATATACCTAATATGGGCATTTCTCTCATTTCCACCATTCATCAAACATACTAGCCGGTAACTGACGCTTATGTTCAGTAATACGATAGCGCTGTTCAATTTTTTCAGCGGCTTCTTGTGATACTTCTTTTCCTTCCAGATAATCGTCTAGTTCATCATAAGAAATTCCTAGTTCCGTTTCATCAGATTGACCAGGACTATTATCTAACAAGTCAGCTGTTGGTACTTTTTCATACAATCGTTTATCTGCACCTAATTCTTTTAGCAATGCTTTTCCTTGACGTTTTGTTAGTCCCGTTAGAGGGAGCACGTCTGCTCCGCCATCTCCATATTTCGTAAAAAAGCCTGTTACTGCTTCTGCTGCATGATCGGTTCCGATAACTAAAAGGCCGTTTTCTCCTCCGACTGCATACTGTACAATCATACGCGTACGTGCTTTGACATTTCCTTTATGAAAATCAGACAGCGCTATATCTGTCGCACCTGTAAACGAACTTTCAAATGCTTCTACCGTGTTTTTAATATTAAACGTATATGTTTCATTAGGTTTAATAAATTCTAGTGACGCCTTCGCATCCGCTTCATCATGCTGCGTGCCATGAGGCAAGCGAACGGCTACAAATTTTGCTTCATATTCTTCTTTTCGCAACTCGTCTACAGCAATCTGCGCTAATCGTCCAGCTAAGCTAGAGTCCTGGCCTCCGCTTATACCTAATACAAAGCCTTTTGCATTTGCTGACTTTAAGTAGGTTTTGAGAAAATCAACGCGGGCACGAATTTCCTGTGCTGGATCAATTTCAGATTTCACATGTAGCTCTTTTCTTATTTTTTCTTGCATGTCTGACATGATACATGCTCTCCTTCCATTATATGTAGATTTCTTACTGATACAATCCATGTTTTTTACTATAAAAATAACAGAGATCAGGCATTAAATATCTTGGTTCTCCACCCCGGGCAAATTCTTGACGGATATAAGTAGAGCTGATTTCCATCGCCAGCCCTTTATCAAGAAGCTGAAACCGGCCGTCGTCATAATTTCGAAGCAAAGGAGAACGGCTAATAGCTTTCAACATGTCTATTCCCTCTCTTGCCATGACGATAAACTGGTTTTTACTAATAAGTTCATCTGCTTTCTTCCACTTGCCTTCGCCAATATCTTGCAGTAAGTCCGCTCCCATAATAAAAAATAACTCAGCGTGTGGAAGCAATTTTTTAAAGTGCTCCATAGTGTAGTATGTGTAATGATAGCCGGGCAATACGTCTAGCTCATACGTATCGAGCAAAAATTTTGGGTTATCTTTAATCGCTAAGCTAACCATATTTACACGGTGCTCATCCAACGTCTGGAGCTTTTTATCCGTTCGTTTGTGCGATGAAGGCAAAAAGATAATAGCATCTAACTTCTTTCGATGCGCAACCGTTGATGCCGTCCAAAGATGAACATTGGTAACCGGATCAAAAGAAGAACCATAAATCCCAATTTTCGCTCCTTTTTCTAAAAGCTTATCTATTTTTTTATCAGGGTTTAGCTGTTGAAAATAAGCAAGCGTATCTGACATGTCTCCAGCTCCCTACTATTTTTTATTTAGGGCTTCCGCTACTTTTTGTTTCACGTACGCAATTTGACGCGTTTTATTTTCCCAACATTTTTCGCTTAAATCTACTGGATATTCTTCAGGATTGCGCGTGCGCTTATATTCATCCCAAAGCAGCTCTAAATTATCTTTTACGTACTGCTGAATTTCCTGAAGCTCTTCTGTTTCATACACAAGCTCTCCGTTTACAAAGATATCATGGTGGAGTTCTTTTGCCTCAAAATTTGTGACGAATTTACTGATAAACGTATGAACAGGATGAAACATTTTTAAACGTTCTTCGCTTTGAGGATCTTCGTCTTCCATCGTGATATAATCCCCTTCAGATTTTCCATTCAAATTGTTAATAATACGATATACGCGCTTTAATCCTGGTGTACTCACTTTTTCAGGATTTGCGCTAATTTTAATCGTATCCATCATCTCGCCCTTTTCTCCTTCAATAGAAACGAGTTTATACACTGCGCCAAGCGCCGGCTGATCATAGGCAGTAATAAGCTTAGTGCCAATTCCCCACATGTCTATTTGTGCACCTTGCGACTTTAAATGCATAATCGTATCTTCATCTAAATCGTTGGAAGCAACAATTTTTGTTTCTGTAAACCCTGCTTCATCTAACATTTGACGAGCTTTTTTAGACAAATATGTTAAATCGCCGCTGTCTAAGCGAATCGCTGTAAAATTAATTTTATCGCCTAATTCTTTTGCTACTCTAATGGCGTTGGGAACTCCTGATTTTAACGTATCGTACGTATCAACTAGAAACACGCAGTTTTTATGGCGACGAGCATATTTATGAAATGCAATATATTCGTCTTTATAAGCTTGCACCATCGCATGAGCATGCGTTCCTGCAACTGGAATTCCAAATTTCTTTCCTGCTCGCACGTTAGAAGTAGCACCAAATCCGCCAATATAGGCTGCTCTTGTTCCCCAAATAGCAGCGTCCATTTCTTGAGCGCGGCGTGTTCCAAATTCCATTGCCACTTGATCTCCTACTACATGTTTGATTCGAGCTGCTTTTGTCGCAATCAGCGTTTGGTAATTCACAATATTCAAAATAGCTGTTTCTACGAGCTGAGCTTCAATTAATGGTGCTTCTACACGTAAAATTGGTTCATTATGGAACACAAGCTCACCTTCACGCATACATCGAATCGTTCCAGTAAACGTAAGGTCTTTTAAGTAAGCTAAATAATCTTCTTTAAAACCTAATTCTTCATGCAAGTAGGTTAAATCTGATTCGCTAAATCTAAATGCTTTAATATATTCAATAATTCTTTCTAATCCAGCAAAAACAGCATAGCCATTCCCAAAAGGAAGTTTGCGGAAGAAAACTTCAAAAACAGCCTTCTTTTGATGAATATTATCTTCCCAGTAAGTTTCTCCCATGTTAATTTGATATAAATCGGTGTGTAGCATTACGCTGTCATCTGTAAACATATTCATTGATTTCCTCCACTATTATGTCTTAAATAATTTCTGCTCCGAGGCAAGATTTAAAATGTTCAAGCGCCCACTCATGACCTTTTTGATTAAAGCTTGCTACGGCTTTTTCATAAATATAAATAGCAAATCCTTTATTATAGGCATCTACTGCTGTATGAAGTACACAAATATCCGTACATACACCTGCTAAGTAGACATCGGTAATTTGTCTTTCTCGAAGTTTAATCTCCAGATCCGTTCCAGCAAATGCGCTGTATCTCGTTTTATTCATCCATTCTACATTTACCTGTGATTGATACACATTATATAAATCATTTAACTTTCCGTATAGCTCTCTTCCTGCAGAGCCTTCAACATTATGAGGCGGAAACAGCGCTGATTCTGGATGCAAGGAATCATTTTCTTTATGAAAATCAATGGCGAACACCACATACTCATTTTGCTCAATAAATTGACGCGTAATATCGCATATGAATGTTTCAATGTGTCGCCCTGGTTCTCCGCATGTCAAAGCTCCGTTTTCAGCTACAAAATCATTTGTATAATCGATGTTAATCAGTGCTTTTTTCATTATGTTTCCCCCTCATAAGTGAAAATTAACAGTTAACATATTGTTAATTATTTGGATTGAAAGTTTTTCTTTTAATAGCGTGCTGTATAGATTGGCTTCATCACATTCATTTCAACAAACTGATAGAGCTTTGTTGGTTTTTTAGACGTTCTCGTCGTTGTTTTTCCGTTTACTTCTTCAATAAATGGCAGCATTCTTATTTTTCGTGCAAAGGCCTGATCACTTTTAATCGCTGCATCATCCGTTACGGTAAGCAGCACAGCCTGCAGCTCAGAATATGTAAACTGAGAAGGCAGAAATTTCTGGGCAATGGTCGTTTGCAATAAATCTTTCTTAATTTCCTTGATTGCATCTCGAATGATGATTTCATGATCAAAAGCTAAAGGCAATGAAAAGATTTCATCTATTTTAAATAATTCAACTCGAGCAGCATCATCATTCGCTTTTCGCTTTATTAGACTATCTTCTGGAACGATTGCATAATGTGCGTTTGTAATGACCCATCCTCTATCGTCCCTGCCAGGCTCATCATAGACACCATAGTGTTTTAAATGAATGTCCTTTACGCCCGTTTCTTCTTCGAGCTCTCTTTTAGCCGCTTCAAAAGCTGATTCATCAGGATGGACAAATCCGCCGGGAAGCGCCCACTTTCCTGCTTCGCTGTTCTTTTCTCCCTCTGCGTTCACCATTGCTCGTTGGATAAGCATTAATTTCAAACTCATTTTAGGTGGTTTGTATGGTTCTTTTTCTTCCGTCACAATCGTAAATACAGCAATATCTGACGTATAGCCATATGGTTTAGGATATTCTTTTTTCGTTTGATTCGTCATTGCTTTTTTGTTCGACATTCATCATTTCTCCTGATCGCTCTTTTTACAATTAACAATATGATTAATGTTAATTATATTTGTTTTATGGAAAATGTCAATACTTTTCCCACTAATTATAAAGAGAAGGTAATTTATGTTGTAAATAACGTTATGTTTCGTATTTTTTAGATTTTATATGCATAAAAAGCTGAGTGAAGAAGTTCTAATTCCCCTCCCCCCTCAGCTTTTTTTCCTTTTAATTAACGTGCTGCTAAACCAATCATCATTTTACCGTCTTTAAAATACTCAATGACATAGTCAACAGACGGACAGTAAATAAATGCTTCTTCTGTAAGATCAGCTGTTTGTTGAAAAAATAGTAAAGCCTGAGCTAAATCGACGCTTACAGCTTTAGTTGCTCGTTTCCAAAATAAAACAACCTGATGTTCTTTTATATTCATCTCTTGAAGCCATTTTTTGATTTCTTCAATATGCCGGGTGGACTTTTTAATTAATACTTTTCGCCAATTAATTTGCATGATTGTTAAAAAAGGAAAGGTGTTTGAAAGTTTTTCGAAGTAAATGCTTGTCTGCTTTTTCGTTAGCAAATCTGCACTGTTACCCAATGTTTGAATATAATGTTCTACTTTTGTCATAATCATCCTCCAGTCGAAATTGGAGTTTGCTAGAATTTTCAGAGACGATCTCTACTCTTCTTGCTAAAAATCCTGCAGCTTTCCAACCGTGCTTTTTCTCAACAATTTTGATGTTTCACCTTTTTATACAAATTATTCAAAATAATTTGTGTATTTTAGTTTATCATAAAACTTAATCTTTGACTTTGATTATGCAAAACCTTATTTGTGTTTTGTCCAAAGAGCGAATTCCATAGAAGAAAAGCTATAAAAAAGTTGACATTCACATTTATAAAAGTTAATATACTTACTAAAAGTAACTTAATTGCATATAACAAACAAGGTGAAGAAAATGAACTATCAAACAGATGTGTGTATAATAGGAGCCGGACCAGGCGGTGCTCTACTGGCCTATCTACTGGCTAAACAAAATATATCAACTATACTGATAGAGAGATCTGATGAGCTTGGAAAAGAATTTCGAGGCGAACATTTAAATGAAGATGGAGAAATGATTCTTAAGAAACATCATATATTTGAAGAAATGGAAAGCTTAGGCCTCCTTCGAATGTCTAGGGTCGAATACTGGAAGGATGGACATGTATTCAAAACCATAGAATCTGAACTTGGACATGCAGGAATTCATGTTCCACAGCAGCATCTCCTTCAGTCTATAAATAACCAAGCAAGCATCCATCCCTCCTACAAACTTATGCTGGGCACAAAAGTAACGGAGCTAATGCAGAATGAAAAAGGACAATATACTGGAATAAAAGCTCAGCAAAAAGGCCGGGGTGAAATAATAGTTGAAAGTAAAATCATTATTGGAGCAGATGGCCGATATTCAACTGTTCGCAAACTTGCGCACATAAAAAACAATATTCATAATCATGGATACGATTTGCTTTGGGCAAAAATTCCTGCACCAGCCAATTGGGAGCCTTCTATTAAATTTGCACTTGTAGAACAGCAGCAGGTGGCGCTTTTTTCTCAAGCAAAAGGCTTTGTTCAAATCGGATGGAATATTGAAAAAGGCAGCTATCCTGCTCTTCGGAAACAATCATTTAGACCGTTTATTCAGCGTTTAATAGACGCTTTCCCTAGCTTGAACCTTTCAATAGAAAGGTTTATTACGTCGTGGTCAGACTTTACGCTTCTTTCTGTGCAAAGCAGCATAAGCGAAGTATGGTCAAAGCATCACCTGTTATTATTAGGGGATGCTGCTCATACGATGACTCCAACTGGCGCTTTTGGATTAAACGAGTCATTAAAAGATGCTGACTTACTGTCTGACTTACTGCATCAAGTTTTTTATCAAAACAAAGAGATTTCAGAAACATTGAGACAGTTTGAACAGAAAAGAAAGCCTAGATTAATAACTCTTGAACATATTCAGTTTCAGCGAGAAAAAGAATTCTCGTCCCATTTTATTTCTTCTTAAGCCTAAAAAAAAGAGATTCCATAGATAAATGGAATCTCTTTTTTTAGCAGTTGTTCTATGTAAGTTCTCTTTTATGTATATTCCGCGAAGTTAATCTTGCTTTGCCCGCTGCCATTTTTGAAATTCAAGAAATTGTTTAAACTGCTCTTTGCTTATTCCTGACTCCGCTGCTTCTTTTGCTAACTCAAGCCACTCATCATCAATATCCAACGATTCAGATTTATCCATAGGCTCATGAATTAATCTATCAATACTCACGTTCAATGAGGTAGAAATTTTGTTTAGAAATTGAATAGATGGGTTGAGCTGAATTCCTCTTTCTACTGAAGATATGTACGATTTAGCAACACCCGCTCGGTTTGCAAGTTCTGTTAGCGATATTCCCTGTTTCGTTCTGAGATCTCGAATACGTTGGCCAATTGTCATTTTAATCACCCTTACTAATGCTTACTTATCGATAATAATACCATAATTTCACTTTACCGTGCATTATAAATAAACGTTCTTACCATAAAGGGGTGATTATACATCTAAAAAAGGGTGATTATGCATCTAGTGAAGATAGCTTGAGACTGGTTATAAAGGTTATCTATACTTGGGAACGCTTTATTCCCTTATCATTGTATCGGCTAAGCATTTGAACTAATGCTTTGTAAAAATTGTCTAACTTCCTCGATGCTTATACCTGTTTGTTTTGCTTCCATTATGAGCATAACCCATTCTAAGTCTAACGTATTTTCGTCTTTAAAATTCATAATTCTCCTCCTTTCTTCTTTTTTCGAAATTGATAACGTTTTCTTTTTAGTGTTTTTGGGCATTCTCCCTTATTTATCACTATGGTTTTACAGTATAATGGATATTACTAGAACATTAGACATTTTTTAATTACTAAAAAGCACCTATTTTTTTGAAATTTTTGTCTATTCTTATCATAATAATTTTACCGTTACACAAACGCTACAGTTAGACACTAGGAGGGTTGTTTTTATGCCTTTTCTGCATACGGCGACAGAAAAAATTTACTATGAAGTTCATTCGCCCGCGTTCACTGACCAGACAGACACCATTGTGATGATTCATTCTGTTATCACTGATCATACGCTTTTTGATTCTATTACTGCAGAATTAACCCAACATTATTGTGTTATTCAATACGATTTGAGAGAGACAGGAAACAGCGCCTCCGCTACAGGGGAAATATCGTTTGAGACTCATATTGAAGATCTTTTCCACTTATTACATACGTTGCATATAAAGAAATGTTACTTAGTTGGCGTGGGATTTGGAGGACAAATCGCTGTTAAATTTGCTGCTAGCTATGAATTTCTTATTGAGGGACTGATACTATTGTCTCTTCCTTTTTATTCCGATAGCACCCTTCAAAAGATTAAGAGATGTTACAACGAAGAAAGTAAAAACCAAATACCGGTAGATAAAATTTTCGAATTAGGCAAACTAGAGAGTTTGGAACCTACAAACATACAACAGATAATTGAAAAACTAAAAAAAATGGATCCCAGGGTATATTTCCGCTTTCTTAAACTATCTATTACAGACAATCTATTTCAAGAGTTGACTAGTATTTCACTTCCTGTACTCACTTTATCTGGCCAAAATGATTTGCTGTTTTCATCACAGTATCTGATTTCAAAAACGATGTTTTTAAAAAATTACAGTCATATGACCATACCTAACGCTCATTCTTCATTTCTAGTAAAAGAAAAAACAGCTTTACTCAAAGAAATTGTTATAGATTTTATTAAAAGCAATACACAACAACTGCCTTCTTTAAAGAATGATCCTATGAAAATACTTAAGAACTGGGAAAGTGACACAGCTATAGATATACAAAAAGATTTTCATGCACATACACCCTCTCTTAAAGTAGATTTTTTGTACTCTTTTTCCGTCTATGTAAATGGCCAGCTTATTACAGAAGGCTGGAATAAGCGCTTTGCTCAAGAAATCTTACTATATCTTATTTTTCATCATTCTATCAGCAGAGAACAGCTATGTGAAGCGCTGTGGCCTGACGTACCTTTAAGCAACGCCAAAAAGAATTTGCGCGTCTATTTGTCTCATTTAAAAAAGCTATTGAACGGAGAAAGCGCAGAGCCAGTTTTACTTGTTAACAGGCAGCTCATTTCTTTAAACGCCGATGTGTCAAGCGATGGATTAGACTTACTAACTGACCTTCAGTGGATTACCGAACAGTCTGATCCGGCGTTGAAATTCAAGGAAGCTGAACAGAGACTGCACCAATTAGTTCCTCATTATTTAACAACGATTTATGACGACTGGTTCCTTGATATCCGAGTAAAAATAGAGATTATTCTTCTTGACTTATTAATCTGGATGAAAGAATGGCTTTGTGAGAATGGAAAAGTTTCAAAAGCCGTATTTTTACTCATTAAATTTATTGATTTAGTAGAAGAAAAGGAATTCATTTATGATGAAATTGTCGATTGCTATATCAAGCTCGATAACAATGAAAAATCAGAGTACTGGCTCGATCAAAAAATGCGGTATTTAGTTGAATAAAAAGGATGTGAATATATGAATTCGTACTGTGAGATGGTGTTTAATCAAATAAACGTTAACATCCATTCCCTAACCGCCATTATTAATGACGTTACAGAAGAAGAGCTTGCTTATCGTCCCCTCCCTCACAAGCGATCTATTCAAGAGCTGCTGCAGCATTTATGTCTCATTTGCAGTGCAGACTATTATATTTCCTTAGGCTACTCTGCAGATAAAATGAATGACTTTTATCTGCAGCATCCAGCTTATACAAAGCTTGAACTCAAAGCAGCTTTAGTAGAGGGCTTCAATCAGCTAAAAGCAGTTTACTCTTCTTTTGACGAACAACAGCTATTGTCACTGCAGACATCCTATTGGGGATGCACGTATACACGTTTTGAGTGGCTGCTTGAAATTCAGTCTCATTTATACCATCACCGTGCAGAACTGTATACGCTTCTAACCTGTTACCGCAGAAACGGATTGGATGTAGTGCTTTTTGAGTGATATAATTTGTAGCTTTTATATATAGAAAGCATTAAAAGAAAATGAGGTTGGGTTATGAGAGAAACAATCGTTGCAGCTTTAAAGAAAATTGAAGAAGATTACGATGTAAAAGTATTATACGCTTGTGAATCTGGAAGTAGAGCGTGGGACTTTCCATCTAAAGATAGCGATTATGATGTTAGATTTATTTATATTCATAAGAGGAATACATATTTAAGCATTGATCCAATCGGTGTAGGTAAAAAGCGAGATGTAATAGAGCTACCTATTAATGACCTATTAGATGTTAGCGGCTGGGACTTAACCAAGACATTAAAACTTTTCAGAAAATCAAACCCACCTTTACTAGAATGGATGCAATCAAACATTGTATATTACAAGGCGTATTCAACATTTGATAAAATGAAAGAACTACATTCTAACATCTTTACTCCTACTTCTTGTATATACCACTATTTAAATATGGCTAAAAATAACTTTCGAGAGTATTTACAAGGTGACGAAGTAAAAATCAAAAAATATTTTTATGTTTTAAGACCTGTGTTAGCTGCTAAGTGGATTGAGCAATATAACGAATTTCCTCCACTAGAATTCCCTATTCTCTTACAGAAACTGTTACCAGAAGGAGAATTAAAAGAAGAGGTTAGCAAGCTGTTAAAGCGTAAAATTAGTGGTGATGAGTTAGATTTAGAACCACGCATCAATGTGATTAATGAATTTTTACACTTAGAAATTGACCGTTTAGACAAATACGTCAGAACTTTATCCGTAGAATTAGATGACCCTACATATGAATTAGATCAATTGTTTAGAGATACTTTAGACGAAGTTTGGAACTAAGTATAAAACAAAAAGGCTTATCCCTAATGCAAGTAGCAGCGGATAAGCCTTTTATTTATGGTTTCTATTAAAGCGGTATATTATTATTCGTATTTTTTGTTTCATTTAAATAGCTCTCCACATATATTTGTTCTGCATCTGTAGCATTTTTAATTCCATCCTCCGGACTAAATTCAATGTCTCTCCTTATGGCTACACGATCTGCAATGTAACCCATCGCTAACAAAAAAACTATACATCCTCCTGCCCACAGCCACATTGTCATTTTACTACCCCCTTTTTTAATTTCGATATTACATTTGATTACTTCTTAGGATTTTGATTAGTTTTACTAACCACTCCTTTTACTAACCCAGTAAAAGGATTAATTTCATAAGTTAAATCTCTTCAGGTCCCTTTTTCTTCTTTAGTTCACCTAGCGTCGCGTAATACAGCATATATCCTCCGACTGTATATTAAATGTTTTTCCGCAAAAAGGAATTTAAATTAACATTCCCTATACTTACTATACGTTATAGCACGAAGAAAGGTTTCAGAAAATTGCATTAATAATTTTTAGGTTGATTTTTAACAAATCTGATTATATTTTTTTATGTTTTATCCTAAATAATTTCAAAACTGCTGCCAATCTATCTACAAAGCACTCGAGGCTTTACGCCGCTTCAAACAGCTCTACTATTATTGCCAGGTCAGGTGCATTAATTATGGACTTAATGGGACCTATCCCCGGTAAACTGTTTGATAAATACAGCATTCGCGTATTAGCAATAGTTGGTCTTGTAATTACTTCTTATGCTACATATGAATTCACTAAACATACTGGTGAAACTCCATATAGCCACATTTTAGGCATTTACACCTTACGTTCGTTCGGTATGTCTTTAATTATGATGCCGATTATGACTGCAGGTATGAACCAATTACCTCAACACTTAATTTCTCACGGTACAGCTTTAAGTGATACAATTCGTCAAGTTGCAGGTTGAATTGGTACGGCTATACTCGTTACAATTATGACGCAACAAACTACTGAACATCTTTCAAACTACACTAATACACTAACAACTAACAATGATTTCTTTAGTAGGCAACTTAGTCAGTTAGGTACTAGCGGTATTATGTCGCTATATGCTAAAGCAATAAAAACTTCGACTATAGATGGCATTAACAATGCATTCTTATTTGCTACATTATTAGGTCTGGTTGCACTTTTACTCTCTTTCTTCTTGCGTACACCAAAGATTAACAGAGAGAAATAACAAAAAGCCGTTTCTTTGGTTAAGAAACGGCTTTTTATTTTAATAAACAATTGTATTTAAAGCATATATCTTACATTTGGATATCATATTTAGATTCAAATGTAGACACTTTTTCTTTAGCATCTAAAAATTGTGTTTCAGCAGCTTTTGTGTTTTCTTCTAAAGTTGATTTATCCTTACCACTTTCTTTTTGTAGAACTTCTAGCATTTCAACTTGCTTATTTAATGACGAAGTTACGCTAGTGACTGCGGAATTCAATTGATTATATTCTTCAGTACTAAAGCTATCTTTATATTTCTCCAACTCTTCCTGAATAAGCTTTATTCTTTTCATAGGCATTCCTTGTATAGACTTAATAGCCTCAGTTGCGTCTGCATCAATTTTTTCATAATCGTAGCTATCTGCATTAAAATCTTTGTCTAACTCAATCGTGTTCACTGCATTAAAGTGCTGAGTAATATCGGCTTTCGTTAATACAATATGCATATGAGTACCTATTGCAGCCTCGTACACATCTACTGCCGAACCGTAACGTTTTTGAGCTTTTATTGCTTGATCATTACTTAAATTGTCTATCTCAGTTTTTAAGTCTTTTAAGTGTTTGTCTATTTCACCATCATCGCCTTGAAGAATATTCTTGCTTTCAATTGACTTTGCAAGTATGTTAAAGTCTGCTTCAAAAACAAGATAATCATCAGATTCCATATATCCTTTTTCTTTTGTATAGTCTTCATACTCGCTCTCTAATTTAGAGATTTTTTGTTCCAGTTTTTTCTGCTCTTTCCCCATTTGTTTCTGCTCTTGCTTAGCAGATGCTTGTTTTTGTTCTTCTTTTGTTGACCCACAAGCTACTAGACTAATAGATAACAACGATGCTACAAGTCCTAGGCCAATTTTTCTTAAATTCTTCATTTCTTTCTCCTTTTTTTGGTATGTAGTTTTTTCACCCAACCATGATAGCATATATTACGTAATCCAAAAGAACGATTTTAGCAAAAATATCAAGTTTTTAACAAATAAACCATTAAGAGCAACACTTTTTTCTACTAGTTCCGGAGATTTAAACAGGTCTTTTTTTCTCAAAGTTATTGAAAATTGTTTAATCGTTACACCTTTCACCTTGCGCAGGCTAAAAACTAATTAGGAAAAGTAAAAACCGTTTCACCGTTTAGAAAACGGTTATTTACTTTAACATATAATTCTATACTTAGAGTTAATGTGATATTTCAACCCCTAGTTCTGATTCAAAATAATAAATTTACAATTTTTTTAGCGCGTTGACTTGTTTTTCTAAAGTGGAAATTAACCATTTTCTTCATAAAAATAGTACTATTTTCAAGAGGAATCTTTTATTTCTCCTGAAGATAGTACTACACTATATTAGATAACCTTTATTTTTGTTTTAGTTTTAATTGTATAATATGTATCTGCTACTAGTCCTACTGCAAGTCCACTAATCATCCCGTATGGTAATACACCTGGTACATTTTGATAAAAAGTGCCGATTAACATCGCAGCTAGGATGCCGAAAAGTACGCCTATCACAATATGCGAACCAAACTTCACCTGTTTTGCGGTATACATTCTTCCTCCTCCTCACTTTTTTTCCATTATATCACAACAGTATCGTTTATTTAATGATAACTGAGCGAGGAATGCGAATGTAATAAAACTGTAACCTTATATAACTATTTTAATACTACTCTTTTGGTGAATAAAATGTCATATGAGGCTTTTCTTCTTGATAATACGCTAAACGGTCTTGGAGCGTACCGGTGTGAAATTCAAATTTATGACCGTCCGGATCCGTAAAATAAATAGATTGTTTGTCTCTTTCGTCGTGGTTTCTTCCCGGTAAGATGGTTACATTATGCTGTTTTAACAGTTCTCTTGCTTCGTCAAAGTTTTTAATAGAAATAGAAAACGCTAAATGAGTATACGAATACTGAATGTCTGATCTAGGAATATTTTTTTCTTCATTTAACGCCAGCCACAATCCATTCAGACTAAAGTAAGCGGTGGATTTTCCTTTCACTAAAAGTTCTGCTCCTAGCACTTTCTGGTAAAATATGATAGATTGTTCTAAATTTGACACAGAAAAGCACATGTGATTAATTCCTTGAATCATCTTTACCCCTCGCTTTCTAGAAAAAAGTATTACATAACTTTCCTTTTAGCACCTATTCTACTGAAAAAACATACTTTTTGCCATGTAAAGAGCTACTCCCCAAATCATACATGCAGAAGCCTTATTGACCCAAATCATTATTTTTCCATTTGAATCCATTCTCCCTACTGCTTTTCCTGCAAAAGCTAAGGATAAAAACCATATCCATGAAACGGATATTGTCACCAGCGTAAAAACCCATTTTTCTTTTCCGCTGTACAGTAGAGAATTTGTTCCAATCACGCCCATAATATCCATCAGCGCGTGGGGATTTAGCAAAGATACAGAAGCAGCAAATAAAACTTGCGCTTTTACCGTCATCCCTTCCTTTAATGACGTTTTTGAAGGTTCGCTCTTCCACGTCACAAAGCCCATATACGCTAAGAAAAGAAGACCTATTCCAAAAATAAGCGTTTGAAAAAATGAAAAAGCAGCGGCTGCTGCTGAAACTCCCAGCACTGCTACTAGAATTAAAATCGTATCACAAACAGAAGCCGTTACCACTACGGGAAGCGCCTGTTTGATCGTTCGTTGATTGGCTCCTTGATTAAAAACAAACACATTTTGTACCCCTAAAGGTAAAATCAAACCGAATGCTAACAACAAAGCATGTATAACCACTGTAAACATGTTGCTCTCTCCTTTCTCTTTTATCCTACAATTGACATCCCCTGTTGTCTCCATCCAAATTTTGATTTATAATACCAACCAAATTATAAAAAGGTGGTCTCACATGAACTGGACTCCAGATCCGGCTGATAAAAAGCCAATGCACAAACAAATTCAAGAGTATATGAAAGAGAAAATCATAAATGGAGAGTGGCCTATTGGAACTAAAATTCCTTCGCAGCGCCATTTAGCTGCTAGCTTTTCTGTAAATAGAAGCACGGTGGTGACAGCAACTGAAAACTTAATTGCTGAAGGACTGCTCAGCGGAAACAAAGGCGGTGGCACCAAGGTCATTAACAATACGTGGAGCTTACTAGCATCAGGTTCTCACATGAACTGGAATTCATATGTAGAAGCAGGAATATACCAACCAAATTCCCCGACTATCCGCCATATTAACGAAGCTGAATTTCAACCGGGCATTATTCGTTTAGGAACTGGAGAGTTAGCACCTGACCTGCTTCCTTCCTACCAGCTTTCGGAACTATTTAGCGGAATTAATCATAGAAGCGTACACTTGGGCTACGAGCACCCGAGAGGAAATGATGAACTCCGACAAGAGTTAGTGAAGCATGTAAAAAAACGAGGCATTGAAACTTCTCCTTCATCTATTTTAATTGTATCCGGTTCACTTCAAGCCCTTCAGTTAATTTCAATCGGCCTGCTGCCTCCAGGTGCCAATATATTAGCTGAAAAGCCTTCTTATCTTTATTCTCTACCGTTATTTCAGTCCGCACAAATGAAAATAACGGGCGTTTCGTTAGACGAAGAAGGAATGCATTTAGCTTCATTAAAAGACCAGCATGTAAAAGAAAAAGGCACAGCTTTATATACAATACCGAACTTTCATAACCCTACCAATGTAACGATGAGTGAACAAAGGCGCCAAGCACTGCTTCGCCAGTGTGAAAGAATGCATTTGCCCATTATTGAAGATGATGCTTACGGAGAGCTTTGGTTCCATTCACCGCCTCCACTTTCATTAAAAGCTCAAGATAAAAATGGAATGGTTCTTTATTTAGGAACGTTCTCTAAAACATTCAGTCCAGGATTTCGAATTGGATGGATTGTAGGGCCTGAACATGTAATTGAGCGATTAGCTGATCTTAAAATGCAAGTTGACTACGGAGCCAGTTCCTTATCTCAATGGGCCGCTGCTGAAGCTCTCAAAACCGGACTCTATGACAAGCATGTGGCCAGCGTACGCTATAAATTAAAAGAAAAATCTCAGCAAACACTGGCTATTCTAGAGAAGTATTTGAAGAATCTCGCTGTGTGGAATGCTCCGAGCGGTGGTTTTTATTTTTGGCTTACGCTGCATAAGCCTGTTTCGATGCGGAAGTTATTTAAGCACTGTCTTGACGAAGGAGTTCTTTTAAATCCAGGCGCATTGTATGACCATGAGACTTCACAGCATATCAGAATATCCTTTTCTTATGCGACGCTTGCAGAATTTGAATACGGCATCAAAATAGTCGCAAAAAGCCTTAAGAATCTTTACAAGTGATTCTTAAGGCTTTCTTGTGTTAACGGCAGCTTTATAAAAAAAGTGAGCTTATTATGCTGACGTTCCGCTCGTATCTCTCCTTGATGCAGCTGAATAATTTGTTTTGCAATAGCCAGTCCTAAACCTGAACCATTCGCGTCCGTTCTTGATTCATCACCTCGATAAAATCGATCAAACAACTTTTCTACCTCAATTTTTTCACTGATGTTAATGCTGTTCCTAAAAGAAATAACTATGTAACCCTCGTCAATCTCCTGATTCACCTCTAATACGGAAGGCTTTTTGCTGTATTTCTTGACATTTTCGAGCAAGTTTTGAAATACTCTTACCATTTTTTCTACATCAACAAATGCATTCCATTCACAGGCAAAGTGAGTCTGAACGTCAATGCCTTCTCTTGTTAAAATTGGCTCGTACTCTCCTATTACCTGCTGAAGCAAACGTTTCATATCGACCTCATTTCGTTGAAGCTGAAGATCAGGACTCGTTAATTTTGTATAGTCGAACAATTCTTCTATTAAATCCGTTAAGTATTTTGCTTTTGAATCAACAATATATAAGTAGCTATCTAATGTTTCATCATCCATACTTTCTCTTTTTTTGATTAAATCTAGGTACCCAACGATGGATGTTAACGGCGTACGCAAATCGTGAGATACACTGGATATTAGTTGATTTTTTGCTTGCTCCAGCTCTCGTTCACGATCAAATTTTGTACGAAGTTGCGCAGACATTTTGTTAATGTTTTGACTTAATTCAGCCAGTTCATCTTTTCCTCGTACCTGGATGGTTGCGCCTAAATCTCCATTTGAGATTTTTTGAACTTGTTTAGAGATTTCTTTCAAATAACGAATATGGGAACGAATAAGTGCTAAGAAAACAAAAACAAAGACCACAACGGCGATAAAGAAAAGTCCAAACGCTAATACATTATATGCAGGGACATTCATTTTCTCTTCTTGTATATACCTGCTCAAAACAAGCCTAGCAATTAAAATAAAAATTAAATTGGTAGCCAAAAAACTTATAATGATAGCAAAAAGAAGCTTTACACTTATTCTTCTCATATTCTGTATCCTACGCCCCATATGGTTTTAATATAAATTGGCTTTTTCGGATTATCCTCAATTTTTTCGCGAATCTTTGTAATATGAACCATTACGGTATTATCCGATTTAAACGCATCTTCTTGCCATACGGCTTCATATATTTTCCCCATACTCATCACCGTTCCTTTGTGGCGTACTAGCAGCTCTAAAATATCAAACTCTTTTGGTGTTAAACGAATCTCTTGGCCGCGCACAAAGACAAGCCGGGTGCTGCGGTTAATTTCCAAATCGCCAATTTGAATAATATCGCGCTCAGCACGTTCATTGTATTTTTTATAGCGTCTAATTTGTGATTTTACTCGTGCGATGAGCTCGAGAGGATTAAATGGTTTTGTTAAGTAATCATCTGCGCCTGCTGTTAACCCAGAAATCTTGTCCATATCTTCTGACTTAGCCGACAGCATAATAATGGGCATGTTTTTTTCTTCACGTATTTTAAAAGCAGCATCGATTCCATTCATCTGCGGCATCATAATATCTAATATAATTAAATCTACTTCTTGTTCCTCTAAAAGCGCTAATCCAGATACAGCATTAGAAACTTTCAGCGCTTCAAATCCTTCATTTTCTAAGTAAATAGCAATTAAATTACGAATTTGCTCATCGTCATCTATAATTAAAATTCTGTCTTTCATTTACAAACTCCTTATATCTGATTTTTTTCGCATGTAAAAATATATGCAGGAGGAACATTTCTCCACTCTTTTTCCACTTTAATCTGAGGGAAAAACGAGCGGATCAGCTGTTTTTTAAAATTCGTATACTGAAACGTAATAAATTTCCCTTCCTTCGCTAATACGCTGCGCGTGTTTTGCAAAATACAGTCCGACACTTCAGACGTTAAAGAAGCAAAAGGAAGACCTGATAGTACGTAATCCACTTTTGGAATATCATACTGTATCAAGTACTTTTGAACATGTTCAGCGGATCCGTGTATCACATACACATTTTTTTCATCTCTTACTTGTTCCTTTACTTTTTCGTAAAAATGCCGATTGTATTCGATAAGAAGCAAAGTTGTACAAGCACTTCGTCTTCTTATTAATTCACGGGTAAAAACTCCGGTTCCTGGCCCGTACTCTACTATACAGTCTGCATGTTCAAAATCAATCCCTTTTACCATTTTTTCCGCTAAGTGCGTAGAACTTGGCAAAAGTGCTCCTACCGTTCGCGGCTGGTGAAAATATTGATACATAAAAGCTAAATTCATTTGCTATTCCTTCTTTCTACTCTTTCTTTCTAGAATAGAAAAAAAATCTAAAGAAACGTTAAGTAAATTTCTTAAGAATTCTTAAGAAAACAAAAAGGAGGATGGGACATAACGGAATTAACCCAATCTAAAGACGAACAAATTGGATTAATAAACTCATATGGATTGCTCTTGACACCGCTGTTGATTTCCGTGCAAGACTTCGCTTTCCGCGGGCGGCCGGTAAGCCTTCTCGTCGCTTCCGCTTCTGCGGGGTCTCACCTGTTCCGCTTTTCCCGCAGGAGTCTTCGCCTTGCCCTCCAATCAACAGCTAGAAGCGGTGAAACCAACGTTCATAATAACAGTAAAAAACCCGAATGATCAGTCAACAATATCGATTGATCATTCGAATTTCCCTTTAACTAAAATATTTTTATCCAGCCTCGTTTAAAAGATAATTTATCGTAAATAACATCCGCTATTTAAGTCGAAGGTGGCTCCTGTATAATGTTTTGCTTGAGGGCTCAGTAAAAAAAGAACCGTATCTGCCACATCTTGAGGCGTAACAAAGCTTGGAATCAGCTGATGAGCGATGTATTCATTTTTGCGCCACTCTGGAATATTTTTCATCATATCGGTATTTACCATTGTAGGTGCTACGGCATTCACCCGGATATAAGGAGAAAAATTCATCGCACAGCTCTTGGTTAATCCTAGTATTGCTGCTTTAGACATTCCATATATAGCATCGGAGCTTCCTTCCATTCCTGACACGGACGATATATTAATAATCGCTCCTTCTGTTTCCTTTTTCATTAACAATTCGCCAAAGTACTTGGAAAAATAAACATATCCTTTAATATTAATATCCATCACAAAATCTATTTCGTTTTCTTCATAATCCAATAAATTTTTCCCTAAATACACGCCTGCATTATTAACTAACCCATACAAATTTTTATCTTTTATTTGATAAAAAAGATCTTTTACATCCTTTCCTTTTTTAACATCTACTATGTGTGTTTCAATATGGCCCTTTGTATCTTCAGCCAGCTGTTTCAAAGCTCCATCGTTAATATCACAAGCAATAACTGAATAGCCCTTCGACACACACTCTTTTACAATTTCTTTGCCAATTCCAGAACCTGCACCCGTAACGATTATCCATTTTTCTTTCATCTCGACACCTCTTATTCACTTCTGTTAGACATACTTGTTATGTAAATATTCAAACATTTATTATACCATTTTTTTCTATATAGACATCCCTTTCTTGCGTTCTTTTTTAGCTTGCCTGACAAAGCGCGTATAGTTTTTTATGGGAGTGATAACGATAAGACAGTACATTATTTCAAACAAGAAAGAGATGATAAGACGTGGCAAAAGTACTTTATATTACAGCTCATCCTCACGATGAGTCTCAATCATTCAGTATGGCAACTGGAAAAGCATTTATCGATGCTTACAAAGAGCACAATTCAAGTGACGAAGTTGTACATATTGACCTTTATAAAGAAAATATCCCTCATATTGATGCGGATGTATTTAGCGGATGGGGCAAACTTCAGTCTGGCTCGGAACTTTCTTCTCATGAACAGGAAAAGGTCAATCGCCTTGCAGAATTGAGCGAACAGTTTGTAGCAGCAGACAAATATGTTTTTGTAACGCCTATGTGGAACTTTTCGTTTCCACCCGTTATGAAAGCCTATTTAGACTCTGTAGCCGTAGCGGGTAAGTCATTTAAATACACGGCAGAGGGTCCTGTGGGGCTATTAACGGATAAAAAAGCGCTTCATATTCAAGCGCGCGGAGGCATTTATTCTGAAGGCCCTGCAGCTGATATGGAAATGGGACATCGTTATATTGGGATTATGATGAATTTCTTCGGAGTCCCTTCGTTAGACGGCATTTTTGTGGAAGGGCATAACGCAATGCCAGATAAAGCCCAAGAAATTAAAGAAAAAGGAATAGCAGAAGCAAAAAAACTTGCCCAAACTTTTTAATATAAAGAGGCTGTAACAAAAAAATTTTAATTGAAGGAAGATCCGAACGAGGACTCGAGACTCTTAGTGGAGCATCAACTTTGTTCGGATTTTTCTGTTGGTAAGGTGAACGTAGCTTTCATGCATGGTGGCTGCTTCCAGCAGTTAATTGGAGGGCAAGGCGAAGACTCCTGCGGTAAAAGCGGAATAGATAAGACCCCACAGGTGCGTAAGCGACGAGGAGGCTCATCGGCCGTCCGTGGAAAGCGAAGTCTTGCACGGAAATTAACTTCGATGTAACAAGCCATTCATACTAGACCATTTTCCCCCATTTGTTCATCTTTAGATGGAAGTGATTTTGTTATGTCTAAGTCTCTTTTCTACGCGAAAAAACTTTCTCTTTCCCTTTCGATCCACCTGTCCATTTCTCTATCACTTTTTTCTACAAGTCTGTTAACGAGAATATCATGCCAAATATAATTTTCAAGTAAATTAATGTTGACTGCGTTATTTGTATAGTACGCCATTTCTTTACGACCATAAATCATTTCACTGCTGTCAACAGATATAATAAACCAGTTTTGATTCCCAATGTTTTCGGTATAGCTCGTATGACGGTGCCTGTCAAATTCCTCCATCTCTTCATCTTGTTCAAACACAATTCCTTTTAGTGTGACTCTCTCCCTTAGCTGTAATAAAAGAGGCTTCAACTCATTATAAATATCGGGCCAAAGCGAGATGACAATTTTATTTTTTGCTTTTAACAATAGCGACTCACAAAAAGCAAGAATGGCTGTTTCTCCTTTCATCGTCATAACCCTGCTTTCTTCTATAGACTCTGCAGTTTCAAGACGTTTAAGCGTTGCGCTAACGTCTTCATACGTTTCGTTCCATTTTTTCTGCAGCGAATGTAAAAAAGCATCGACGGGCAATGACGTGTACTGAGTGCCATCATTGCTCTCTTCTTTTAACACCATGCCTTTTTCCTCTAGTGCTTGTAAAATATCGTATACACGTGCTCTTGGCACACCTGAATGTTTACTAATGCTATAAGCAGTGGAAGATCCTTTTTTGACAAGCGTCACGTATACTTTTGATTCATACTGATTAAATCCAAGCGACTGTAGCTGCTGAATAATATTTTCCATAAAGGAAACCTCCCTGTTTTTTAAGTTATTTGAAATTTTCATCATTTACATATTTACAACTGCTTTTTATATAGTTACTATTTAAGTAGTCACTATATATTATGACATGAGGAAGGTGCTTTATGGAAGAATTAAGTTTACAGATTGTTCTTTTGCTTTTACTATTTGGTTTTTTAGCTGCATTCATCGACTCTGTAGTTGGCGGAGGCGGTTTAATTTCAACGCCTGCCCTTTTATTTTTAGGCCTGCCTCCCGCTGCTGCCTTAGCTACAAATAAATTAGCCGGAACGATGGGCGTATTAACGAGTACCATTCGATTTGTCAAATCCGGAAAAGTCGATTTTCGCGTCGTAGGTAAATGGTTTCCTTTTGTATTTATTGGCTCTTTAGGAGGTTCAATCACCGTTCATTTTCTATCCTCTGCTTTTTTGAAACCTGTTATTTTGATTCTCCTTGTTTTAGTTGCTATTTATACAATCTTCAAAAAAAACTGGGGCACCACGTCCACGTATAAGCCGCTGTCTATTAAGAAACTTATTTTCTTTACCGCACTTATTTTTATTATTGGCTTTTATGATGGATTTTTAGGAGCAGGCACAGGTTCATTTATTTTATTTGCTTTTTTATTTATGGGATTTGATTTCCTGCAGTCAGCAGGCAGCGCAAAATTTTTAAATTTCGGCAGTAATTTAGGTGCTTTGCTTGTATTTTTATATTTTGATTCTGTTGTATTTTCTTACGGATTAATTATGGGGTTTGCGATGATTGTGGGTTCTTTCGTTGGATCAAATGTCGCTCTATCAAAAGGCGTGACGTACGTCCGAACGCTTTTTATTCTTGTCACTTTAAGCCTTATTAGCAAAAACATATTTGATTATGTAAATCAGTACAAATAGATCAATAGTTTCTTTAGAACTATAACAATGAACCTATATATCTATTAGATGAATAAAACCACCTCTTACTATTTTCTTATTTTTGGGTAAATGTGTAAAAAAACACTAAAATTGTTGTATACTGGTTCATGTTGTTTTACATAATTTAGAAATATTATACAGAGGTGAACATTTTGTTTAAGAAATTCAGGTTTTTATGGTTTATTTTGCTGATCTTTGCACTTATTTTTGTCAAAAATACGTTCTTTTCTTCTTCAGAGAACGCTGCTGAGACTCTAGCAACGTCAGATGTTCCACAAGCCGCGGCTACTTTCAAAGAGGGAAACAATCAGCAGGACGGAGTCATTATTCAAAAATACCGCAAACAGCTAGATGCAGCGCAGAAAAAAAGCGACGAAAAAGCGACGAAAGAAATACAAGAAAAAATTTATGAAGACGGAAGACAGGCGGCACTAAACTTTTTACCTCGCAATAAATTTCAAAGAACTTTTTCCCAGCCTTCTAAAAAATCGGCCGATGACATTTATAATTTTCTAATTGCCCAAGTGGGGTTTGGAGGATATGATTCTCTTTATCAAGAAGCAATAGCCGCAAAAAAAGAAGCAGCTTCTTCTACTGATGAATTAAATATGAGTGGCATTCAAGCTAAAACCGCTGCACTTACATACGGCACACTAGCACAAAGAGAGCAGCTGCTTGTTACAAGTCTTGCCTATGACTTAAGCAGCGTAGGCGTCATTTCTTCCGATACAGCTAAAGATATTGATAAAAAAGCTACTCATATGCTGGAAATTAGAAAAGAAGGAATAAATGCCGCTATGCAAGAATAGTTTTGCGAAGTGAAAAGCAGCAGGTAAAAACTGCTGTTTTTTTATTCTAACGTTCAGGTATTTCACTATTTTAATAGCCGATCATTTAATAGCACTGGTTAAAGCTTTCATACAATGATATAAAAATGGAGGTAATTTCTATGAAAGAAGCGATTGTTTATCAATACGATGCGTTCAGTACGCGCCCTAATAAAGGAAATCCTGCGGGAATTGTGTTTAACGGAGATGATTTTTCAGCTGAAGAAATGCAGAAAATTGCTTATCAAGCGCAGTTTAACGAAACGGCTTTTATCATGAAGTCTTCCCGGGCTGATTTACGAATTCGATATTTTACACCCGGACAAGAAGCAGATTTGTGCGGTCATGCGACCGTCGCTTCTCTTTATGCTTTACATAGTAAAAACAAACTTCCAAAAACTACATTTACAGTGGAAACAAATGCTGGAATTTTGCCGATGACTGTACAGAATAGAAACGGACGACCTGTTATCACCATGAGTCAAGCTTCTCCGCAGTTTCATCCGTTTTCAGGTTCAAAAGAAAAACTGGCAAAAGCTCTTAATCTTCATATTGACGACCTTGATCAAAGACTTCCTATTGTATATGGAAGCACAGGGAACTGGACGCTTATTGTACCTTTAAAAAATTTAGATGCCTGTAAAAAGATGAAGCCTAATCAAGAAGATTTTCCTCATATTTTAACAGATATGCCAAAAGCATCTATTCATCCCTTTTGTTTTGAAACGATTCACTCAGAAGCTCATATGCACGGAAGACATTTCTCTTCACCATTTTCAGGTACGGTAGAAGACGCCGTAACTGGAACAGCATCAGGCGTAATGGGCGCCTATTATGCGAGATATGTGGACCAGCAAGATAACGAGCGCTGGCAATTTGTGATTGAGCAAGGACAGGAAATAGATAAAGATGGCTTCGTTCATGTAGGAATTAAAAAAAAAGCGAATACGTATGGTGTGGTAATCGCAGGAGAAGCTGCCTATGTAACCAAGCAAATCGTTTCTCTTTCCTAATAAAAACGTGTCCGCCTATTTGGCGAACACGTTTTTTTGTTTAGTAAATAATAGCCTGTACGCTCATTATTGTAACGGTTAAAATAAGAATCACGTTCCCTATAATTAACCACGGCTTTGCGCTTCCCCTTCTACCTTTAATAGCCGTGATTAGTCCAGCAATGGGCAATAAAGCCATAACGATGACCCAAATTTTACGAAGAATGCTGGAATCCAAATAAAAACCAAACTGCATCATCGCAAATAACACGACTGTGATAAGGAAGAAAAGTGTAGGCACAGCTAAATGAATGCCTCTTGGTCTCATTGAGTAGTACACAACATCACTTTCTTTCTATGTAAAATCTTACGTAAAATAACGTTATCATTTACAAAGAGTTTTGACAACTTTTTGAAGGATTTTGTCAACAAATTTTAATAATCCAAAAGAAATTACTTCTCACTCAGCTGTTCGAATACTGCTGGAAGTGCAGAAATAACGTCGCTTGCTAACATATCTATCATTGTATGCCCCTGATCGAGCAGCACATCCGCTGCTTTTCCATGAACATATACCGCATTGCTGATTGCTTCTTGAAGAGAATCATGCTGCATAATAAAAGCGAGGATAATTCCTGTTAACGTGTCACCCGTTCCACCTTTCGCAAGTCCCGCGTTTCCAGTGGTATTTACGTATTGTTTTCCGTCCGGTGTTGTAACAATCGTGTTTGGACCTTTTAATACAAGATACACACCATTTTCCACTGCGTATTGTCTAGCTATTGAAAATCGATTTGCTTCTACTTCGGCGATTGTTGTGTCCACGAGCCTTGCCATTTCTCCCGGATGAGGCGTTAAAATCGTGGCGTGTTCTCTTTCTTTTACTTCTTTGTCTAAATGGGGAAGATGAAAAAGAGCATCGGCGTCCACCACAACAGAAACCGGCTGGTGAAGCACTTGTTCGACGACTTTCTTCGTTTCTTTCGTTCTCCCAAGCCCTGGTCCGACTGCAATTGCATCATACTTACCTTCTTCTAAAGGAATCTCGCCTGCAAAAAATCCTTCTTTGCTTGGACATGGTTTATACATCACTTCCATCATGTGAGCAGCTGCAATCGCATGAATATCGCTCGGAAGCGCAAGCGTTAAAAGTCCCGCTCCGCTTGTGAGCGCTGCTTTTGACGTTAGCATCGGCGCTCCGGGTGTTTGAAGCGAACCTCCTATTACGATTCCTTTTCCATGTGTACCTTTATTGGACGAAGCGTTTCGAATGGGAAAAGATTGTTTAATATGCTGAGTTGACCATACTTCCTTAAGAGATGAACTTTTTTCAATTGCTAGCGGCGGAATACCGATATCTACTACAATCAATTCACCGTAACTTTCTTTACTCGGGTATGTAAATGCCGTGACTTTCGGCTGCTGAAGCGTAATCGTAGCATCTGCACGTACCGTAAGCTCTTGCTTCTGTTCCATTACTCCACTTGGGACATCGATGCTGTATATGTAAGCCTTAGAGTCGTTTATTTTTTTTATAATGTTATCGTAAGGAGATTTGATACTGCCTTTTACGCCTATACCTAATAAACAATCAATAAGAACCGTATACTTTTTCACAGAGAAGTTGTCTCCAGCCGATTGCCACGTGAACCCGGCATTTTCATAGATGATCATGGCTTTTTTAGCCGCGCCTTTTATTTTTTCCCGTGCAGGAACTACCCAGACGTCAACTTCATAGCCTTTTGACTTCAAAGCACGGGCAATAACAAAGCCGTCTCCTCCATTGTTTCCCGTTCCTATAAGCAGCCCTATGTTTTCATGTTTTTTGATTCGCTCACTCAGCGCGTTAGCAGCAGCCTGCCCGGCATTTTCCATAAGGGACTCTTCACTCATCCCAATTGTATTCATCATATAATCATCCACTTGATACATCTCTTGATTCGTTACAATTCTCATTATGCTGCTCCTTACTGAAACGGAAATGGTTCATCTGTATTTACCGTTCCTTTTATTTTCGTTATAGTTAATTGTTCTCCTTTCACCCAATCTTCAAACGAGAAAGTGAGAGGCTTTGCTTTTCGTCCAATCCCCACAATGACTTGCAGCGTCTCCGGTACATATGCTACTGTATGAAGCGTTCCAGCAGAATTCCGGTAATCTTCTTTAAAAATACCGTATTCATCTTCATTAAATAAAGAAAAAGCTTCAAGAGGCGATAGCTTTTTTTCAATATGATCTCGAATATGATCGAGCCTTTCCTTTGACTCTACCAAATGATGACGATTTTCTTCGACCAGCTGATTAAAATGATTCGTACACCCCATCATCGTCCCTCTTTGTACATGAACGCCTCGTCCGGATGCTTCGACTACTGCTCCCTGTCCGCTGCGGTCATAAATGGAATAATTAAACGCATGACGATGCGGTGCTCTTTCTAAAATAGCAACAGCCTCTTCTGTCGTTTCACATGTTTCTAAAATAAACCGAGCGAGCGTACAGCAAATAAATCCGTTTGTTTGACGGCGGCGATTAACAAAATGATAGCCAATTGCAAGTCCTTTTTCATTCATTCCATCCATTCGCCCAATCATTCTCGTTCCAAATCCGACGCTTGCATATCCTTCATTTGGCTGAAAAAGCAAAAATCGGCCTTCGTACGTTTTAGGATGATAATCATAGTTTCGTACATACACGCCGTGCTGCATAAGAGCCGAACATCCCGTTTTTTTCCACTCTTGCTGATATCCGCTGTACTCATGAATAACGTCTTCAAAAGGCCAATCTAAACCTTCTGCTAAGCCCACTAGCTCATCCCACAGTCCCCGAGCAAATAAGTCGTAATAATGACGAGCTTCTTTTGCTATCGTTTGATAGCTTCGTAATGAACGTTTTCTTCTTTTTTGATGATTTTCAAACAGCTTTGTTCCTTTATGTAATTTCCCTTGCATTTCACCAAGCTCTCGGTAAGAGCCTCGTCCTTGAATGACTTCTACCTGTATTTCTTTCACTTCTATCACTCCAATTTTCCAGTACCTTTATTGTGCAGCAAGCGCTCTATTCTTTGCAACTTTCTCCTCTCATAGAACTCTCTTCCTTTGAATACAGTTATAAAGAAACAGGTCGAAAGATTGAAAAGCATTATCATAAGAGGTGATCATATTGCTAAAGGAAGTTCAGCTAGAGATTCAGCGAAGAATCGCCTATCTGCGTCCCACACAAAAAAATGACGGGTCATTTCGCTACTGTTTTGAAACAGGCGTTATGCCTGATGCGTTTTTAATTATGCTTCTTCGCACCTTTGATTTAGATAAAGAAGTGTTGATTAAACAATTAACCGAACGGATCGTTTCCCTTCAAAATCAAGATGGTCTTTGGACGTTGTTTGATGATGAAGAACATAACTTATCCGCCACTATTCAAGCTTATACAGCTCTTTTATATTCAGGGTATTACCAAAAAAACGACCGGATTTTGCGAAAAGCAGAAAGATATATTATAGATTCGGGAGGCATTTCGCGCGCTCATTTTCTCACAAGATGGATGCTTTCTGTTAACGGTTTATACGAGTGGCCAAAGCTATTTTACCTCCCGCTTTCTCTTTTGCTCGTGCCTACCTATGTACCGCTTAACTTTTATGAATTAAGCACCTATGCCAGAATTCACTTCGTTCCGATGATGGTAGCAGGAAACAAAAAATTTTCACTTACTTCTAGACATACACCTTCTCTTTCTCATTTAGATGTAAGAGAACAGAAACAGGAATCGAAGGAAACTGCTCAAGAATCACGCGCTTCAATTTTTTTAGTCGACCATTTAAAACAGCTGGCTTCTTTACCTTCTTACATCCACAAGCTTGGTTATCAAGCAGCCGAGCGTTACATGCTAGAAAGAATTGAAAAAGATGGAACACTCTACAGCTACGCCACCTCTACTTTTTTTATGATTTACGGTCTTTTGGCTCTTGGCTATAAAAAAGATTCATTTGTGATCCAAAAAGCAATTGACGGGATTTGTTCACTACTTAGTACATGCAGCGGCCACGTGCACGTAGAAAACTCCACGTCAACCGTTTGGGATACCGCGCTGCTCTCTTACGCTCTACAGGAAGCAGGTGTACCGCAGCAAGATCCCATGATTAAAGGCTCAACTCGCTACTTAAAGAAAAGACAGCATACAAAGCTTGGAGATTGGCAGTTTCATAACCCAAATACAGCACCTGGAGGCTGGGGATTTTCCGATATTAATACGAATAACCCTGACTTAGACGATACGTCTGCTGCTATCAGAGCTCTTTCTAGAAGAGCGCAAACCGATACAGATTATTTGGAGTCTTGGCAAAAAGGCATTAACTGGCTGCTGTCCATGCAAAACAAAGATGGGGGTTTTGCTGCATTTGAAAAAAATACCGACTCTATTTTATTTACTTATCTGCCGCTTGAAAATGCAAAAGATGCAGCGACGGATCCGGCTACTGCCGATTTAACCGGTCGAGTGCTTGAGTGTCTCGGAAACTTTGCTGGTATGAATAAATCCCACCCTTCGATTAAAGCTGCAGTAAAATGGCTGTTTGATCATCAATTGGATAACGGGAGCTGGTACGGCCGGTGGGGGGTTTGCTATATTTACGGAACGTGGGCCGCTATTACAGGACTCCATGCTGTAGGGGTTTCTGCTTCTGATCCGCGTATCATCAAAGCTATCAACTGGCTCAAAAGCATTCAACAAGAAGACGGTGGATTCGGAGAATCATGCTATAGCGCTTCTTTAAAAAAATATGTGCCACTGTCGTTTAGCACCCCTTCTCAAACGGCTTGGGCTCTCGATGCTTTAATGACAATATGTCCGTTAAAAGATCGATCCGTTGAAAAAGGAATTACATTTTTACTGAATCCAAATCTTACAGAGCAGCAAATTCATTACCCCACGGGAATTGGTCTTCCTGGACAATTTTATATTCAGTACCACAGCTACAATGATATTTTTCCTCTTCTTGCACTTGCCCACTACGCAAAAAAACATTCTTCGTAAAAAGGCTGGGACAAAAGGAGTTTAGCTGAAGGAAGATCCGAACGATGAATCGAGATTCTTGCTTGAGAATCCAACTCGTTCGGATTTTTTTATTTGTAGGGTGAACGTAGGCTTGCTTCATATATGTAGAGCAGTTAATGAGAAGCCAAGTCTTGCACGGAAATCAACCGCGGTGTAACAAGCACTCCATACTAGCACATTAATCCCATTTGTTTGTCTTGAGATTCGATGGACGTAGTTGTGTCTCAATTTCTTTTTATACGTAAAAGCAGGTTTTTTAAGAAACAAGTGGAATACCTTTTTACATGTTAGGAAAGAAAGGATGCATCAAATGAATAATGTTTCACCGCTTTTAAAAGGAAAAAACGTGATACTAAGAAAACCAAAAGACAGCGATGTAAATGACTATCTAGCGTGCAAACAAACAAAAGAACTTATTCGCATGTACGGAGGCGATACCCGAAACTTAAAACCTCTTACATTACAAGATGCCAAGCGGCACGTCGAGTACATAAAGTCTCAAAAGCTCAATTGGTGCATTGAATATAAGCAGCGGTTTGTTGGAGAGGCCCGGCTGACCGTTAACGAGTACGACCGGCGCGCACGGTATGCAATTGGTTTATTTGATTCCTCCGTTTGGAATCAAGGGCTAGGCACTGAAGTTACAAAGTTGGTACTTGCGTACGCATTTGAACACCTTCACTTGCACAGAGTCGATTTACGAGTGCTCGAATACAACCATAGAGCCATTGCTTGTTATGAAAAATGCGGTTTTGTAAAAGAAGGAATAGAGCGTGAAGGTGCTTTTATTGAAGAAACATTTCAGACAGATCTTATCATGAGTATACTCGAACAAGAATATTATCAGCTGTAGAAAAGAGAATCGGCTGTCATCATCCTACTTCTTTAAAAATTCGTATAGCCCAAGCCTTTTGTGAATAAAGTAACATAACGATATAATCAAAGGAGCCAACGATGACAGCTTATGATTCCTCTTCTTTTGTATTTGTAACCATTGATAAACATGACATTGCTGCTTTTTTACTAATTGATATTATTTGCAGCACCACTATTTATGTAGCATGTAAACATTATCTCCACAATGAGCTTGTTTCCATTGCAAGCAGCGCTCTTTTTCCCATGGTATGTAAGAAGGTTTCTCGACGCTAGCTCAGCTTTTTACCGGTTCTTTTAATGACAGCCAAGTGCGTTCCTTCTGCTGCTGAATCTCTACGGCGTGATTAAAAAATTTAGAAAGATGCGGCTCAGTGAGCTGGTCTTTCGTTTTTCCAGAAGAAAACACTTCTCCTTGGCGCATACAAAGCGTATGGGTAAAGCACGGCAAAATTTCTTCTACATGGTGAGTAACGTAAATAAGCGTAGGCGCTTTTGGCTGCTCTGCCATTTTTGCAATCAGCTGAAGAAGCTGTTCTCGGGCCATTATATCTAGACCTGTACATGGCTCATCAAGTATTAAAAGCTTTGGTGAGGCCATAAGAGCTCGGGCAATTAGCACTCGCTGGCGCTCTCCTTGAGAAAGTGTTCCGTACGCCTGGTTTTGTAAATCTGCGCAATTTAGCAGCTGCATTAATTCTATGGCTTGGTTCATATCTTTTTGCTCCACTTGTTCATATAAACCAATAGATGCAAATTTGCCGCTTAAAATCAATTCTAAAACCGTATCGTCATCTCGAAACCGCTGCTGAAGCGAAGAACTTACCCACCCGATTTCTTTTCTGAGCTCAGACAGATTTGTTTCTCCAAATTTCCTTGAAAGAACTTCTACTTGGCCTTTTGTAGGCCAGATATATCCGTTGATTATATTTAAAAGCGTCGTTTTTCCGGAACCATTTAACCCGAGCAAACACCAATGTTCCCCTTTTTCCACTAACCACGACACGTTTTTTAAAATTTCTTTTTCTGCTCGTTTTACCGAAACGTTCTTAATGTTGATCATGCTAACACTCCTATACTCTCATTTTTCATTATATATACTATAAAAGAATAATGATTTGTCCCATTTGTTAACTTGCTTTTCGTTTTTCATGCCAATTCTTTCAGCCACTTTAATCGAGGGGGAATTGTCAGGATCTATTAATGATATAATCTTCTGAAATTTCAGCGTATGAAGTCCATAATCTAAGCAAGCTTTTGCTGCTTCACTCGCATAGCCTTTCCCCCAGCAGCTGCGTAAAAATAAATAACCAAGTTCTGGATCTACCTTTCCGTCTACTTTTTGAAGAACCATGCCGCACTGCCCTAGAAACTCTCCTTTCTTTTTATCCTCAGCGATCCACATGCTAATGCCGTACGTTTGATAATGCTGCTTCATCCATTGAATCCAGCAGCGTGTGTCTTGTGCGCTTTTAGTAGAAGAATAATACTTCATTACTTCAGCATCCTCGAAGATTTTCAGTAAATTTCCTGCATCGCTTTCGGCCATGGCTCGCAGCGTCATTCGTTCTGTCTCAATAATCGTATGAATCCTCTCCTTTCGTACATTCCAACATCTACTATCTTTATTATCCGCTACTATTTTCTTTTCGTAAAGTTTTCCTTTTTTTATTTAAATGAACGAGAAAAAACGCACCAAAAAAGGCTGCTACACACAGCCCTTTAATCTGGATCACACGTTTTCCCGTACCGTAATACGTTATATATAGCACGTCCATCACTTGCAGATGTCTCTGTATATTGAATTGGCAGCAGTGAGAAAATAACATAATAGACTGAAAAATAAACAAATTGATAGCAAAATATATCTTCAGGCAGAATATTAGCCATAATTAATCCATTTATTATAAAAATAGTAAGCAAATTAAACAGTACACCACCCGCATACACCACTGCATGAGAAATGCGACTGTCATTCTTAAGATTTTCATATTTACAAAACGAGTCTAAAAAATAGACTGACTTAATTTTAAACTTCCCCATTTTAAGAATCGTTTTCCCTCGCCCAATAGTAAAATCGACCTTCCCTCCGAAAATAATTGCCATGACGGAATGCCCCAGCTGATGAACAAATGATACAAGTGGCAATACAAGACAGAATGACCACACAAACTTTGGAAGATCATTTAACCCAAACACGTTTATCCCTCCTTTTTGTTTCTTCTCTCTACTTTTCCTCCCCGTTTTCACTTAAAACTACATTTAATTTCTTTTTTAAAACTCGTACGAAATAACCAGCACACATACCATATCTTATGACCTAGAAAAACCCCGATATATGTAGCTTATGAAAAATACATTTTCCGAAAAATAGTTGGCGTAACGTTTTCCTGTTCTTTGAAACGCTTGATAAAGTAGCTTGGATGTTCATACCCTACTTGTCTTGCTATATCTTGTACAGAGATTTGATTGTTTTTAAGCAGCAGTTTCTTTGCTTTTTGAATCCGCACGCGCGTTACGTATTCGAATGGCCGGATGCCAAGAGATTGTTGAAAAAGCAAACACGTATACTGCTCCGTTACGTTGAGCTGCTGCGCCAGTACTTCTAGCGTTAACGGCTGATGATAATATTCCTCGATATAACGAAGGACTGGGTTGAGCTGAGTAATTTGCTGCAGACGACTTTTGCTTTCTATATATACGCTGTCTTGGCGAAGTTTTAAAATGACGCTGTATAGTAGTTCGGAGCACTGCATGGTGCTAGAGGTATGATTTTCTTCTAACCGATCCATTAGTTCTTGAAGCATCCTGTAAAGACTTTCAGCATTTGTAAGGACGATTTTTCCCGAATTAATAAATTGAAGAGAAAGCATGATATCATCAATCACACTTCCGTTAAAAGAAACCCAGCATACTTGCCATTCGCTCGTAACGGGATAGTATTCGTGCGGAACGTGCGGCGTCAGAAACATCCCTTCATTTTCTTTTATAATATAAACCTCGTCATTTACACGAAGCTCGCCTCTTCCTTTTGTGCATTGAATCCATTGATAATCAGGAAACTCTCCCTGACGCTTAATATGCGTTTGGTGTCTCCAGCTTCCAGCGCTTGTAACATAGAATGGCAGTTTCATATCTTCATCTGAAAGAGCCGGAAAGTACATACGGTCCATATTACTTCCCCCTTTTTATGTGAATATAGTTATATTATCATGAAAATAATTAGATTGATAAGGTTTTCAGAAAACGTTATCATTTTCATATAAACTAATAACCTAGTACTTTAGAAATGAGGGATCGACGTGTTAAAAACCGGCAAGAAATTTCATTATACAGCACCTGCAAACGGATACCCTGAATGGAATAACAACCCTGAAATTTTTCAATTGAACCGTTCAAAAGCACACGCTTTACTTATGCCTTATCAAACGGTAGAAGAGGCCTTAAAAAATGATAGAAAATCTTCTGTTTACTATCAAAGCTTAAATGGCAGCTGGTATTTTCATTTTGCTGAAAATGCAAATGGCCGCGTCAAAAACTTTTTCGCACCTGAGTTTTCATATGAGAAATGGGACTCTATTTCAGTTCCTTCACACTGGCAGCTGCAAGGATATGACTATCCTCAATATACAAACGTGACATACCCTTGGGTTGAAAGTGAAGAGCTCGAACCTCCTTTTGCACCGACTAAATATAACCCTGTCGGTCAGTACGTCCGTACTTTCACACCTAAATCAGAATGGAAAGATCAGCCGGTGTACGTCAGCTTCCAAGGCGTTGAATCTGCTTTTTACGTATGGGTTAACGGTGAGTTTGTTGGATACAGCGAAGACAGCTTTACTCCAGCTGAATTTGATATAACTTCTTACCTTCACGATGGTGAAAATACGATAGCAGTAGAAGTATATCGCTGGAGTGATGCAAGCTGGCTTGAAGACCAAGATTTTTGGCGAATGAGCGGCATCTTCCGAGATGTATATCTCTATTCTACTCCGCCAGTTCACATCTATGATTTTAGCGTTCGTTCGTCGCTTGATACCAACTACGAAGATGGTAAACTTATCGTTTCAGCTGATATTTTAAATTACTTTGAGCACGATGCTCAAGATCTAACATTTGAAATCATGCTGTATGATGCGAATGGCCAAGAGGTACTACAAGCTCCCCTGCAAACAAATTTAAGTGTGAGCGATCAACGTACAGTCTCATTGCGTACACACATTAAAAGCCCTGCAAAATGGAGCGCGGAAAGCCCTAATTTGTACACGCTTGTACTCAGCTTAAAGAATTCTGCTGGTTCTATTATTGAAACAGAAAGCTGTAAAGTCGGCTTCCGTACGTTTGAACTAAAGAACGGTCTTATGACAATCAACGGCCAGCGTATTGTACTTCGAGGAGTGAATCGCCACGAATTTGATTCAGTAAAAGGCCGGGCAGGCATCACGCGTGAAGACATGCTTCACGACATTTTGCTGATGAAACAGCATAATATTAACGCGGTGCGTACATCCCATTATCCTAACGATTCAGTATGGTATGAACTATGTAACGAATACGGTCTATACGTTATTGATGAAACCAATTTAGAAACGCACGGAACGTGGACTTATTTACAAGAAGGTGAGCAAAAAGCCGTTCCAGGAAGCAAGCCAGAATGGAAAGAAAACGTATTGGATCGCTGTCGTTCTATGTACGAACGTGACAAAAACCACCCTTCTATCATTATTTGGTCGCTTGGAAACGAATCATTTGGCGGAGAAAACTTTCAGCAGATGTATACCTTTTTTAAAGAAAAAGATTCCACGAGACTTGTTCATTACGAAGGAATCTTCCATCATCGCGACTATGATGCTTCAGATATAGAAAGCACGATGTACGTTAAGCCAGCAGATGTAGAGCGCTATGCACTAATGAATCCGAAAAAACCTTACATCTTATGTGAATACAGTCATGCAATGGGCAATTCATGCGGAAATCTGTACAAATACTGGGAGCTGTTCGATCAATATCCAATCTTGCAAGGCGGTTTTATATGGGACTGGAAAGATCAAGCTCTTCAAACAACAGCTGAAGACGGTACTTCTTACTTAGCTTACGGCGGAGATTTTGGTGATACGCCAAACGATGGCAACTTCTGCGGAAACGGCTTAATCTTTGCTGATGGAACAGCTAGCCCAAAAATTGCAGAAGTAAAAAAATGCTATCAGCCTGTAAAGTGGACAGCAATCGACGCTTCTAAAGGAAAATTTGCCGTTCAAAACAAACACTTGTTTACAAACTTGAACGCCTATGATTTTGTTTGGACTGTTGAAAAAAACGGTGAACTCGTTGAAAAACATGCGTCTCTTTTAAATGTAGCTCCTGATAATACAGAAGAACTGACGCTTTCTTATCCTCTTTATGAGCAAGAAAATGAAACTGATGAATTTGTTTTAACTCTTTCTCTCAGATTGTCCAAAGATACAGCTTGGGCTTCAGCTGGATATGAAGTGGCGTACGAACAGTTTGTACTGCCTGCTAAAACCGCTGTACCTTCAGTAAAAGCTGCTCATCCTGCTTTAACCGTTGACCAAAATGAACAAACGCTTACGGTTACTGGATCTAACTTCACGGCTATTTTTGATAAGAGAAAAGGACAGTTTATTTCTTACAACTATGAGCGCACGGAGCTGCTTGCGTCGGGTTTCCGTCCGAATTTCTGGCGTGCAGTAACCGATAATGACCTCGGAAATAAACTGCATGAAAGATGTCAAACGTGGCGTCAAGCAAGCTTAGAGCAACAAGTGAAAAAAGTAACCGTTCAGCCGCAAATTGACTTTGTTATCATTTCGGTTGAACTAGCTTTAGACAACTCTCTTGCTTCTTGCTATGTAACTTATACGCTATATAACGATGGTGAAATGAAGATTGAACAATCTTTAGCACCTTCTGAGACAATGCCTGAAATTCCTGAAATCGGCATGCTGTTTACGATGGACGAGGCTTTTGATTCTTTAACATGGTACGGAAGAGGCCCTCATGAAAATTATTGGGACCGTAAAACTGGCGCTAAGCTTGGCCTTCATAAAGGCAGTGTAAAAGAGCAAGTCACACCGTATTTACGTCCTCAAGAATGCGGAAACAAAACGGACGTTCGATGGGCCACTATTACAAACGATCAAGGACGCGGCTTTTTGATAAAAGGTTTGCCAACAGTCGAGCTGAATGCTTTATCTTACTCACCTTTTGAACTGGAGGCTTACGATCATTTTTACAAATTGCCGTCAAGCGATTCAGTAACCGTACGGGTTAATTACAAGCAAATGGGCGTTGGCGGAGACGACAGCTGGGGAGCTAAAACACATCCTGATTACACACTATATGCTAACCGCTCGTATACAAACACGTTTACGTTAAAACCTCTATAAAAATAAAAAGGACTTTCATTTGAAAGTCCTTTTTACTTATGATGTCACCTCTGGCTTTCGCTGAGAAAGTAAAAATACCGTAGCGATAATAAGAATCGTACCTAACCATTCCGTCCATCCAAACGTCACATGAAGCCATAGAACAGAGAGCGCCGCTGCTGATAAAGGCTCTGCTGAAGCAAGAACAATGGCTTCAGAAGCGCTAATATGCTTCAAACTTTCCAAATAGCAATAAAATGCAATGAGCGTTCCGAAGATGATTACAAATAACACCGCACACAGCGACAATAGCGACCACTCACCTGCTATATGCCACGGCGGGTGAATAAACGAAAAACTTGCACCACCTATCACCATTCCCCAGCCTACTACTTCAATTGAGCTCCATTTCGCAAGAAGACGCTTAGGCTGAAGCGTATAAAAAGCAGACGTCACAGCTGCCCCAATTCCCCAAAACAACGCCCATCCTGTAATAGACAGCTCGTTAAAATTCCCGCTTGTTGCAAGAAAAAAGGTCCCCGTTATGACGAGCGCAACAGAAATCATTTCTACTTTCACCGGCCACTTTCTTGCTTGCACAGCTAAATAGCCAATAATAAATATTGGCGACGTATATTGAAGCACTGTAGCTGTAGCAGCGTTTCCTGCTTCAATAGCTGCAAAATATGTATACTGCACGCCGAGCATACCGATTACACCAAACAAAAGCAGCGAAGTCCTCTCTTCTTTTGTTTTCCAAATTGCAAAAATATTGCGCTGCTTAGAGGCTATTGCCAAAAGCAGCAATCCGGATACTAACATACGAACGACAACCAGCCACTCTGCGTTAAAACTTTTATGCTCAAATAAATATTGAGCCACCGTGCCAGATACTCCCCACATTGTGGCACCAATGATTACAAGCAGTAGCCCCCATGCTCTTCTAGATGACGTTTGAACTCCTTCCACTTGCCATTCCTTCTCTCTTTTTCATATATATTTAACTTACCTCGCTCCTCTTTAACGGTCAATAGCAAAAAAAGTCGAAGCAATATGCTTCGACTTTTTTAAATGCTTTTATGAAGTAATTTCTTGAGTAAAGGAAATAGCACATCGGGAAGTTCTTCGATGTTTGGTACTAGAATACTATATTTCCCGTACATATTTTGAATGGTTTTCTTTTGTCCTTCATCAATTTCCCCGTTGGATAAAAAGACGTTGATGACTTCAATTCCGTGCTTGCGTGCTTCTAATACCGCTTCGTGCGTATCTACAATACCATTTTGTTCATATCCCATAGCGGCTGGTTCACCGTCTGAAAACACAAGTAAAAACTTCTGCTGTTCAGAACGCTGAAGCAAGCGGCGTGTCATATGGCGAATGGCAAATCCATCACGGTTGTCTTCTTCAGGCTCAAGCTGCATAATTTCAGGACCGCTTTTGCGCTTTAACGATGCTTGAAAGTCCATAACTGTCTGCAGGTAGTTAGGCTGGCTCGTTTCGGTGGCATCATTTGTATCTTCCCAAAACCCTACAATTTGATGAGGCACCATAACGGATTTTAACGCTTCATGAAATAGCGTAATCCCAAGCTTCGTTTCATCCATTTTGTCGTACATTGATGCGGAACAGTCAACTAAAAGAGAAAAGACGGCATCAATTTGCGCAGAATCTTCATCTTTTTTATAAAACAAACGAGGATTGTCATCTGTCCATAGTTTTAGAAGCTTTTTATTTAATCGGCCAAAGTGCAGCTCGCTTCTAGGAAGCGTTTTTTTATGTTCAAGCGTTTTTTCAATCATTTGCTTTAATTTCTTTTGATACGATGCAATGATTTTTTTATTCTCATCATACTGAACAACGTGATCGTCGTTCGGAAGTTTAGAATCTACAAAAACAGCATAGGCATGCTTATTTTCTTTCCCATACTCATAATCCGCTTCCCCGTCTTTTTCCGGGTGCGTTTGCTCCATGGCTTCGATTTGAGAATAATCGTTGCGCGATGTTTTTTGAGAAGACCCTTGCACCATGCCCATTGCTTGATCTCCATCGTCGCCTTCACGAACACCATCGCCTAGCATGTCTGTTTTTGAGCCTTGATCCATATCAAACTGTAGAAAACTTTGCGTCGCTTCGCTTGTCTCTCGATGCCACATTTCCATTTTCTCTTCGTGAATGTCTTCATCTCCGTCTTTTTCATGCTCTAAAATATCATCGTTCACTAATGAATCTTTGCGCTTTAAATCTTCAAATGTTAACCCTTCTTCTAACTGATCATACTGAAGTTCAGCCAAGAAGAAATAAGTATTAAGCATATCTTTTTCAATAATATCATCAAAAACATCTACAAGTTCAAGACAGATGCGCGATACATCTTTTGTTGTTTTAGCTTCATATACGTTTGTTAGCTGTCTGCGAATAAAAGGCATCGCTAAATTAATCGATTCACTCATTGAAGGAATTTCTTCAAAGGGATTTTCGGCCGTCAATAGCAAGTAGATGCCGTTAAAAAGTGCATCCGTATACACGCTTTTTGTTAAATTTGCGCTCATTTGTGTAGCAAAATATTTTCTGTAGAGCTGTCTTCTGACGGCGAAGGCTTTTTTCGTTCCAGGGCGTTCGCGTTTGCATACTTCTTCTAAACGAATATCTTCAAACAGCATAAACAGCTGCTTAGCTAAGCTAGGTACCGAGGTTTTATTTATTTTCTTTAAATATGCATTAATTTCTTTGAAGTTTGAATGCTTATAGCTTCCAATACTTCTTAAAAATACATCACTTTTTAAGCCGTACACTTTGTCTTCTTCTGGACGGTTATCCCAAAAGTGACTGAGATAAATAATGCCGTGTACAGGATCATAATAAGAAGAAACGCGATACTCTACTTCAATTTCATCATTTTTTGTTAATGTTTTCGTTAAATCCGCCAGCTCCATATAGAGAAAGGAATCTACATTTTTGTCGTTAAATTTAATAAATCGCATAGCGCCACTCCTTACTCAAATAATGTTTCAGCAATATTTTGAATGGCGGCTTTTTCCCTTTCATCTTCTAGCTTTTCAATAATACCGCGTCTAATCGCGCGAAGAGGCGGCATATAAAGAGCTAAATCACACGTATCAATAAGCGCACGAATAGACGCAGCTTCTTCTGATACATGGCCGCTTTGAACTTGAGTAATTAAATCTGCAGAGAGCGTGACAAATTTATCAATTAATTTTTCGTCTTTTAACTGAGACTGAGACATCAGAACTTGCTTTAAGCTGCCTCCTTGAATATACGGCACTTCAATAACAACAAAACGATTTTTTAACGCTTCGTTTAATGGAACAGTCCCAACATACCCTTCGTTAATAGCCGCTACTACGCCGAATGTTTGCTGACCGCGCACTACATCTCCAGTGAATGGGTTTGTAATCATTTTCCGGTAGTCAAGTACCCCGTTTAAAATAGGAAGTGTTTCAGGTTTAGCCATGTTAATTTCATCAATATATAGTAAATGGCCTTTTTTCATTGCCTGAATAACAGGTCCTTCCACAAACTCAATACCTGTTTTCTCTTCTTGTTCAGCAATTGTTTTAAAACCAAGCAGCGCTTCTGCATCTAAGTCAACCGAGCAGTTAACGCTATGCATCGGCTGAGAAAATAAATGCGACAGTGTTTCAGCAAGCTTTGTTTTACCTGAACCTGTTGGCCCTTTTAAAAGTACGTTTTTCCCTAGTGACAAAGCAATAATGGCATCTTCTAAAATATCTGCTTCTTCTGCTGTATAGCCGCCTTTTCCAATTAATAGCTGATCAGCATCGGACAAATTTTCATATTTACGATTCGCTAAAAGCGAAAGAACCTCTTGTGGTAATGATAATTGTGATAGTTGAATTGACATAACAAAAATCCTTTCTTTCTGCATACTTTCTATAGTTTACTAAAAAACATTCTTCTTCTCAAAGAATTGCTTTACCTACGCTTTTCTCTAAGGTTTTCGATAGAAAAATCGCGGTCTTCAAACATATATTCAGTAAAAAAAAGTAGGTTATTCACCTACTTTTTTACGATTTTATAGTTTTTATGATTAACAACTGTTTTCATGGATTCGCCCGTTTCAGCATCTTTCCCAAAATCTACGATAACCGAATTGTCTCGCACTACCATAACAATTCCTTTAAATCCTTTATAGTCGCCTTTTTTTGGCTGAATCGTATCGCCAACTTTAGCTGCTTTGACTTTAGGTGCTTGTTCCTCTGTACCTTGTGTATTTTCTACGTCCATCATGACCCCACCTTTTCCAATTTACCGTGTTTTTTATAAGTGAAAACACAATTTAATTTACTTTTTGTTGAAAATACTTAGTTTATTTTCCCACAAACATCTATGGTTAAACACCATGTGTTTGTCCATTTTTACTTTGCAAACAAACGCTGTATTTTTTATTATGTATGTAGCTGTTTTTTGTAAGAGCACATCCTCGTTCTATCATAACATTTTCTGTTTCCTTCGAACACCAATTACCCTTTAGTTTTTTAAAAAAAATGACAAATTACACGGAATTATGTCGAATTTCATATGATTTTCTTTTTAGTATGATAAGCTATATATCGTATTTTAAGCATCTTTTATCTATTACATACGATTTTTGATAAAAAAACCGAAACTTTTATCCACAAATTGCGTTGATTAAATGAAAGGGGGAGAAAATGGCACAACAGCATAACTTTGAACACATTTATAAACAGCACATGCATGATTTGCTGCGCTATCTTCTCTCTCTTACTCGCAGAAAAGAATCAGCGGAAGATTTAATGCAGGAGACCTTTTACCGGGCACTTTTACACTTAGAAACATATAAAGGCGAGGAAGTGAAGCCTTGGCTGTTCAAAATTGCTTATCACGCCTTTATTGACTGGTATCGAAAAGAAAAAAAACGCCCTACTGTCGAAATAGAAGAATGGCACTTTACTCCTCAGCCAAGTGCTGAAGAACAAGTGATGATTCAAAGTGAAATCGACGGCTGGCTTTCTGATGTATCTGCTTTGCCTCCGGCTAAGCAGAATATTGTACTGTTACGAGATTATCACGGCTTCACATATGAAGAGATTGCAGAAATGACTGGCTATACTCTGTCAAAAGTGAAAATGGACTTGTATCGTGGTCGTCAACAATTGAAAAAAAGAAAGGAAGAGGACGGATGAGCTGTCAAGATATGAAGCATCAATGGGAAAAATATAAAAACGGCACTTTGACAGACAAAGAAGCAGAAACACTTGAAGAACATACGGAAAATTGTGAAGCATGCTCAGCTCATTTGGAGCACTTGCTAACCGAAGATGAACCGTTACCGCCAACTTCACCAGCTACTTCACTAAGTGACGATACGATGTTGGATAATAAAAAAGTTAAAAAGTCCATTTATATCGCCAAATGGAAGCAGCGCCTTTCAAATGTGACAACTGTCATTGGCTCTGTCGTTCTGCTATGGATAATCGGCAGCTTTTTATCTATTGTATATTATCATCAATCAAAAACCGAATACATAAACAGCGTGAATCAAGCAGCTATCGAATCTGCTTTTCCGAACGTTCATATACGTGAAACCACTTCTGATACACAGTCCTTTTTCCGCATGCAGTCGCAAATGGAAGCTTATAAGCAAATTGGACGTGAAGAGCAGGCCATTGGGACGTTTACATTTCATCAGCTGTTTGATAAAACAAGCGGTGTAGAAAAAGAGTTTTCCGGCGGCAAATACGATCTTAACCTTTCTTTTGTCTATCCGGATCCAAAAAAATTAAAGCTACATGCAAAAGAGTATAAGGAATGGACGAATGAAACATGGAAAGCATTAGAAAATCTACCAAAAGGAACGGTAAGCGAAGTGGCTATTTCTTTTGATGATACGTATTCGCTAAAAGAAGTTCAGCAAAAAATGAACGCCATCGACAGCCGTGATTTTTCTACCTCTTGGTACGCGCTTAATACAGGGCACGAACAAAAAACAAGTACAAAAGACGAGCCATTAATTGACTTAACATCAACATTTGGCTTTCCAGAGTTTCTAGACTTACCTTACGATCACAAAGGAAATCAAACCCACTCTACTAGCAAGTCGAACGTTTTAAATATGATGAAACTATTAGCCGATAATGAAGAAACGGTCCAAAAAGTTCGTCAGCTAGACCATTCCGATCTGTTGCTAAAGCAGCGATATTCTTATGTAAAAAAACACGGCGTCGATGTGTACGGCGTTGTGATTACCGGGCCTACAAAAAAGCTTCTGAAATTAAAGAATGATCCGTCGATCACATATGCGTCACTTGGAGATGTAGAGCTATGGAATTGGTTCAGTCGTCCCTCGTCAGGTACGTTAATGAATCAGTAGAGGCCGAGACAAAAGTATAGCAGTGGAAGAAAAATCCGAACGATGAATCAAGACTCCTGATGGAGAATCAAATTCGTTCGGATTTTTTTATGAGTAGAGTGAATGTAGGTTTCATATATGCAGTGATTTTGTTATGTCCCGGCCTCTTTTTATTCATTCGTTAATTGTTCAAACCTTTTTACCGCTTCGCTTTTATCAAATGAACTAAACCATCGATAGTCTTGGTCATCTAAAATGCGATAGTGCTGACTAATCATATTTTGCTGCAGACGAAAAGAGCCTTCTTTTTGAATTTCTTTCCACCATACTCTTCCTCCGAGCGTTTTATCTTTTGGAGAAGATACGCCGTTATGAGCAATGATTTCTACTACTTCTAAAGGAACGTCTCCTAAAACCGATTGAAGGATTTCACTGTCACCAAACAAACCGCATACTGCAACAGTGGTCGTCCACCCTGCTTCCGTGCGCCCTTTTTCAATTTGAACCAATGTTTTTTTGGAAATACCAATGACTTCAGCCATTCTGTCTTGTGAATAGTTTCTTTCTAAACGAATTAATCGTATTTTATCCGATACTGATTTAATTACTTTTTGTTTATTCATTTTCACAGCCCTTTCTTTCTATACACGTACATTTCTTTAGTGTAATATTACACCTAATTAAAGAAGAGTTTCAAGCGTTTCCCTTCGTCACAAGACGGGGAAATATACTGAAATGGTTTTTGTAAACTAAAACAATTAAAAGGAGTTGAGAATATGTATATCATTGTATGGGCTGTGCTTGTACTATACGCCTTTCTGCTAGCCCCGGGAGCAAGCGCCTCTGATGATTTACTGTTTAAAAAACTTATCACAGGAAATTTTCAACAGGTAGATCCGCTAGTGGTTATGGTATTCTCTTTTTTGGGACTTTTCCCAATATTGTTTATGGTAATGATCTGTAAAAAAGATACATACAAACTGCCTGGATGGCCATTTTCTCTTCTATCATTTGGGGTTGGAGCTTTTTCTCTTTTGTTCTATTATCATTGGAAAGGACAAAAAGTTCGAAAACATTCGCGTATTCCTTCACGTTTCATTGCTATCATTTCTTCTCGTCTATGGATTGGACTATGCTTAGCGCTCACGATTGCAGGTTACGTATACGGACTATCCGTAGGTTCAATAAAAGCTTATGGAGAAGCTTTTATGCAGTCACAGCTTGTTAGCGTGATGACCGCTGATTTTTTTGTTTTAACGTGGCTTTCTTACTCCGTTATGACAAAAGAAAGGATAGCATCCCGGCCTTACCTTCTTTTATGTTTCATTCCAGTTGCCGGCCCTTTTCTTATTTTGTTACTGCTTCCCCGCCAAGATGTTAGAGAAGAAAAACTTTAAATAAAAGTCTTGCGTTCCATTCATTATTCCGTTATAATCATTTCTTGTACGATGAAAGTTGATTAATTAGAAAACATTTATATATCGGCATCTTATTTACATTTGTTATACATACCTGCGCTGTGCGTATACTCATGTTGTCTTAAACCTTTGAGTGTTAAAAGGGAGCTCAAAATTTAGCTGCAGATAGCACGCCCTTCTTGGGACGCTAAACCCGGCTATGAGGGCACCCACCTAGTAGATCTGGGTATTTAAGACACTTAGGGTTACGGCAGTGCGGGCTTATTTTTTAGTTAGCTGTAGCTAGCTTTTTTATTTTTTATTTTATTAGTTTACATAATTATTTTATTGTTAACTTATATTTTTTTAGACATGTATGTTTTATTTATCTTCGATTGAGGAACATAAAAAGTAATAAAGGAGATGGATAAAATGAATGAACAAAAAATTGCTAAAAAAGTAAACGAAGTATTAGAAGGAAATCGTGTAGGAACATTAGCTACAGTTGTAAACAACAAACCCCACTCTCGCTATATGACATTCTTTAGCGATGAAGATGGTATCGCTCTTTACACACCAACAAATATCAATACACATAAGGCAGAAGAAATCGAAGCCAATCCGAACGTGCACGTACTATTGGGCTACAGCGGCGAAGGATATGGCGATCAATACTTAGAATTATCTGGTACAGCTGTTCTTCGTACTGGTGATCAATTAAAAGGACGTATATGGAATGATCACATGAAAGAATGGTTTGACGGTCCAAATGACCCTGAGTATGTTGTTCTTGAAATTACGCCGAACGAAATTCGCTTTATGAATGAAGGCGAAGAAACTCCTCAAACTGTTCAGCTATAATAAAAAAAGCGCACAGTGTGCGCTTTTTTTATTTTCCTACCGCTTCTTTCAATTGAGCTGCTTTTTCTTTTGGAGACGCTGCTAAGCTAATCGCGGTAATAATAGAAACGCCATCTGCACCTGCTTCTACTACTTGTTTGGCATTTTCAGGCGTGATCCCGCCGATTCCTACAATTGGAAAGTCAATATTCTGGTTTCGCACTTCTTCAATTAACTTTGTACCTTGCACTGCTTTTGCGTCTTTTTTTGTAGACGTAGGAAAAACAGGTCCCATTCCTACATAATCCGCCCCGTCTTTTATCGCTTGCTGCAGCTCTTGTACATTATGAACAGAGACGCCTACAATTCCTTTTCCTATTTTCTCTCGAACAATATGAGCTTTTTCATCTTCTTGTCCAATATGAACGCCATCTGCTTGTAAGCGGATCGCTAAGTCAAGATCATCATTCACAACAAAAGGAACGCTGTGCTGCTGACAAATTTGCTGAAGTTCCTTCGCCAGCTGATATTTCGCTTCTCCTGTTAAGGCACCCTCGCCTTTTTCACGGAATTGAAACACAGTAACGCCGCCTTCAATTGCTTCTTTCAACACTGCTCTCGGATCTTTTGTACAGTTATTGCTGCCCATTATAAAATAAACTTGCAGCAGCTTTTTGATTTCTTTGTTTGTCATTTTCCGGCTCCTTTTAACGTTGATGTACTCTTGCATATGATTCAATATCCTGCCCAGATAAAAGATAAAGCTGGTTTAACAGCTCAATTTGAAAGCTTCCCGGCCCTTCTTCACCTTTTTTCGCTGCGGCGATTTCACCTGCCACTCCGTAAAAACTTAAAGCAGCAACGCTTGCCTCGACATATTCTTTTTCTACAGCAGCGAAAGCTCCTATAATTGATGTCAGCAAACATCCAGTCCCCGTCACTTTCGTAAATAACGGGTGACCGTTGTCTACTGTATACGTTTTGTTTCCATCTGTGATTACATCTTGTTTACCGGTAATAACAATCACTGTATCTAATTTGTTCGCTGCTTTCTCAGCAAGTTCAATGACGTCTCCTTGCCCTTCTAATGAATCAACGCCTTTAATGAGCCATGACTCGCCTACTACATTCGCAACTTCAGCAGCGTTACCACGAATAACTGCCACATTTAATTCTTCTACAAGCTGACGTGCTACTTCTGTACGAAACGGTGTCGCTCCGGCTCCTACAGGATCGAAAATAACCGGCACGCCATTTTCATTTGCTGATTTTCCTGCTATTCTCATCGCTTCTACTTCTTGAGCCGTCAGTGTACCTATATTTAAGACAAGCGCTCCGGCGATTCGTGCCATGTCAGCCACTTCTTCTTTCGCATAAGCCATAACAGGTGAAGCTCCTAGTGCAAGCAGTCCATTTGCTGTAAAGTTGGTTACCACAACATTCGTAATATTATGAACAAGCGGACTTATGTCTCTTACTTTCTCTAATTGAGCTGAAATTTTACTAATATCCATGTTTTTTCACTCTTTTCATTTAGTTTTAACACTGCAAAAAAGACAAAAAAGCACCTTGCATGCGCAAAGTGCTTTGGTATGTACTCACATTCCCTGCGCTGGCATTATCCAACAGGTTCAAATGGTCAACAGGCGTCCCTGTACTCTCAGCCTGCCCCGCGCAAGCTCCCATACTATTCTTGTTACGTTTAAAGTTTACTATTAACCTTTTTTATTTGCAACCATTTCACTGTTTTGCCGATAAAATAAAGCTTCTCTATAGGCTGAGTGGCGCTTTAAAGCTTACACCATTCCTCAAAGAATAATCAAAAGACCTCCAGTAAGCTACTGGAGGTCTTCTATTCCCTAAGAATTCTATCATTTTTCCTTATGGTTATTTCTCTTGAACCGCTTGATTTCTCACAACTGTTTTTCTGTCCTTCCCTGCTCTTAAAGATAAAAGAAAACAAAGAAGCAGTACAAGTGCAGCTGATACGTACGGATAATTAATGTTTATATCAAAGAGAAAGCCTGCTACAACGGGGCCAATAATATTTCCAAGACTTGTATAAGCAGAATTTAGTCCGGCTACATATCCTTGGTCGTCTTGTGCCATCATCGACATTTGCGTGCTGATTGCCGGACGTAAAATATCTGTTGCTAAAAAAACGATAAATGTCACAACAATAATAAGCCAGTACGTGTGCACAAATAGCGTAAGTAAAATAAAAAGTCCCGTCATCATCAAGCAAAACGAAATCACTCTTTTTTCACCAAACTTATTTAAAATCCATCCAAAAATCGTAACCTGCACTACAGCCCCCGCAATAGAGCCGAACGTAATAACAAACGCAATATCTTTTGGCGTAAAGCTAAATTTATGATCAACAAATAGTGAAAAAATCGTTTCATAATTGGATAATCCAAACGATGTCACAAAAACAATAATTAAACTTAAAAAATAAGGTTCTTTATAAGAATTCATAAGCTGCAGTAGCAGCCGCTCTTCTTTTGGATTCTCATTGTTTGAAACAGTATGATTTTGTACAGGACGAGACTCTGGCAAAACAAGAAGCGTAATCACTGCAGCCAAGCCTCCTGCTACTGCGGCCATATAAAATGGTACACGCATGCCGTATTCAGCTAAAAAGCCGCCGATACCGGGTCCAATAATAAATCCTGTTGTAATCGCCGCCGTCACATAGCCCATTCCTTTAGCGCGTTCTTTAGCAGACGTCACGTCCGCTGTATAGGCCATAACAGCAGGCATAATGAGCGCGGCCCCAACCCCGCCTAACATTCTCGATACAAATAATAAAAGAGGTGTACTCACTGAACCAAAGAACCATTCAGACAAGGCAAAAACAATCATTCCCGCTACAATAATTTTCTTTCTCCCTAACGAATCTGATAACCGACCCGCTAAAGGTGAAAACAAAAATTGAGTCAGTGAAAACACCGCTACTAAAAGCCCCATCACGCTGCCGTTGATATGAAGCTCCGTCATATATGTTGGCATAATTGGAATAACGAGACCGATTCCTGTAAAAACAATAAAAATATTTAGCATGAGCAGCAAAATCGCCGCTCGATTTCTTAACAATAATGACATATAAACCTCCTGATTACAAAAATACTGAACGTTCGGTCTATAAAAATACAAAATAATGAGGGATTACTCATTACCGCAATAAGCATCCCCGATTATTTAAGAAGACCTTGCTATGATTCCGTTTAAAAATACATCGATTGCTGAATGGTAAAGCTTCAGGGCATTTTCCGTGTTCGTTTTTCGAGACATGCGGCTCATTCCAACAAACAGCCCTTCTAAAATCACTGCAAGCTGTTCTGCATTTTTAGGAGAAAACTCTCCTTCATCAATGCCTTTTTGCAAAAGCTCCCGGTTAAACTCCACGTGTCGTTTCACCATCTCATCAATTCGCTCTTCGATGTCGCTGCCCTTTTCCTCGTTGTTAAAAAACTCATCGGCGGCTTTCGTAAGAGGATGATTTAAATCATCTAAAATGATTTGCTCCGCAATTCCAAAAAGCTTATCTCTTGTTGTTTTGTAAAGAGACTCTCTTTCTTTCCAGTTGCGTTCCCACTCGAGATCCCATTCGTCTATTAAATAGAGAAAAAGCCCTTCTTTACTTTTAAAGTGATAATAAATATTCCCTTTACTGCTTCCCGTAGCTTCTACAATTTCCTCAATAGATGTAGCTTTATAGCCTTTTTGAGAAAACAATGCTTTAGCGGCATCTGCCACTTTTCTTTTGGTTTGTTCACTTTGAAGCTTTTTTTTATTCAAGCTATTTCCACCGCCCGGCACATTTATTATTTATACTGAACATTCGTTTTGTATTATCTGACACCTATACTACATAGGAAAATCCTTTTTGTCTAGTGAAAAAATCTAGTTTATACCTTTTTATATGAATTATGACAAAACAAAAAACAATGAGGTTGAGACATAACTAAATCGACCGCTAGAAGCCACTGCATATATGAAACCTACGTTCACCATCACCATAAAAAAATCCGAACGAGTTGGATTCTTGATTAAAAATTTTGATTCATCGTTCGGATCTTCTTTGACTAAAATACTTTTGTTCCGGCCTCTTTTAATCAGTCATTCAATTTCTTTGTCATAAATACACTGTATGGATCTTCTTTGTAGGTAGAAAACGGTTCGCACTCGTAAAACCCAAAACTGGCGTATAGCTTTCTAGCCGGTTCAAAAGCAGAAGCGGATCCTGTTTCTAAGCTTAAGCGTCGGTATCCTCGTTTTTTCGCTTCATTTATTATGTACTGCAGCAGCTCCCTAGCAATGCCTTTTCGCAAATGAGCCGCGGCTGTTCGCATCGATTTAATTTCTCCGTGATGCTCATCTAGCTCTTTTATAGCCCCGCACCCTGCTAGCTGTCTGTCTTCCCACACGCTCCAAAACGTAATATCACGGTGTTTTAAGCTTTCAATATTTAGAGCATGAATACTTTCAGGAGGTGAATGTAAGTTCATTCCTTGAAGGTGAGAACTTACTAGTTCAATAACTTCATTGTTCGTTAAGTGGTCTCTTTTTATTTTAATCATTTTCTCTTCCTTCCTGCTACTAACGGGCGGTCAACTACAAACCTACTTATGAATAAATTCACTGTCAACCTTTAAAAATCCTTTTATACACTCCCTTCTTTTTCACAGTTATTAAAATCGACTTTGCCAAGCAGATGTTTCATACATTGTTAAACGGAGGTGAAATTCGTTGAAGAAGGTTTTATTTTGTCTTGTCCCTCTTTTGTTTTTATTATCCGCCTGCTTTAGTGATCCTGTTCAAGATGATTTAATCGACTATAACAATCAAGATTTAAAAAAAGCCGCTCAGCTTGAAAAAGAAGCGATTGACGCATACGATTCTGTTACAGGCGCTAACTACACAAGTGACGCAGTGATGTATGATACGATGACGAGTGAAGTCATTCCTACCTATCGTAAATTTGTCGACGAACTGGAAAACATCGATGTAGAAACCGACGATCTTCGAAAGGTTCATGAAGGCTATATAAAGGCTGCCAATACCCAGTATAATGCTTTCATTAAAATTGTCAGCGCTTTAGAAAAGCAGGACCGCAACCTTATTGCTGAGGCAAACGCTATGCTTGATGAGGCACGAAAAGGGATACGCGATTACAATGCCGCTATTAAAAAGCTGGCTAAAGAACATGATGTAAAAATTGAAGAACTAAAAACACAGCGAGAAAACAGCCTATAGTTTTGATGCAAAAAGAAGGTCTCTAAAAATAGTAAGAGACCTTCTTTCGTATGCTGTTTCAATTTCTCCACGTTCGTTCGATAAACGAAGAAGAGTATTAGGAAATATTGCTTAACGATGCATAATAAGAGGCAATAATTTCTTCATCTGAATGCGGAATTTCGTTTCCTTTTACAAGCTGAGCGCCGTTAATACAGCCGCTTGTAAGTAAAATAATATCATTCGGCTTTCCTAAAGAAAGCGACTTTAATACTCCTTCTGTTCGAGTAGGGGCACGGTGAATATTACTTGCGCTTGGATTTAAAAAACCTGTCATTACTTGATCTACAATCACGTTCGGATCATGATGACCTGGATGATCAACAGTTACGACAATTCCATCAGCTTTTCCTTCAATGACACGCGCCATTTTAGGCATTTTATTAAAATCTCGAATGCCGATCCCTGCAATCATGACAATGAGCTGGTTATACTCCATCTTTTTTACTTCTTCTACTAAACGCGTAAGGGCAACAGGGGTATGGGCATAGTCTAAAATCACTTTTTGGTTATTAGGACCTTCTATCACTTGAAAGCGTCCTTCTGGACTTTCCAATTTAGGAAGCACGCTAATAATATCTTCAATGTGGTATTCAAAATGAAGAGCTGTACCAATGGCCGCTAGCACGTTAGCAATGTTGTAATCGCCATATACAGGCACTGCTACTTTGTATGACTGTCCTTTATAAAGTAAATCAAAGAAAGAGCCCCCTTCTTTGACAGTAATGTTTTTTGCTTGCAGAGTTGCCTCCGCATTATTTAATAAGCTATACGTGACTTTAGGTCCTTCAAATAGCCTGCTCAAGTCTTTACCCATGTCCTGATCATCTATATTAATAACGGCATGTTTTGCCTGCTGAAATAATTTCATCTTGCATTTTTTATAGTGCTCAAACGTTTTATGATACTCTAAGTGCTCTTCTGAAAGATTTGTGTGAATGGCGACATCAAAATAAATATCTTCTACTCGCTGCTGATCAATCGCAATTGAAGATACTTCCATCACTGCCGCTTCATCGCCTCGTGTATACAAATCATAAAAAATTTTATGCAAGTCTACCGATTCAGGTGTTGTAGGCGTACTTTTTTTATAAACTAACTTCTTCCTTGATGACCAAATGCCGGTCGTGCCAATCGATCCTGTCGGCAATTTTAAAAGAGTTAAAAGCGACCTTACGTAAGCTGCTACGGTTGTTTTACCATTTGTACCTGTAACGCCAATTGTCTCAATTTTTTCATCCGTATAATCAAAATACATTTTAGAAAAAGAGGCCATTACTTTGCGAACGTCATCAACAGCTAAAAACGTACAGTGAGAATACTGAGTGCTCAAAAGACGCAGCTCCTCAATGCTTGTCCCAAAGACTGCTACGGCTCCTCTAGCTATAGCTTCTTTAATATATTGATGTCCATCTTCATTTTCACCTTTTATACTAAAAAATACTGATCCGTCGTAAACCTGCTTTGAGTGATATGTCAAATGGTTGATCGTTTGAGATGCAGGCCCAAAAATATGTTTAATTGATAAGTTCATTAATGTATCAAAGTGGATGTTCATAGCTATTCCTCACAGTGTATAAATTTTATTTTTAATATGTTCTAAAATCCCTTAAATACTCTTTGAAGGATATTTTTTCTTTATTTCCATTTATAAAGAACTTTCTACAATTCAATCTTCTTATTTTGCTTTCATGTGTAGAACGAAAATAAAGAAAAGACGGATCACTATTTTTTAAAACTAAAAGTATGTAAAATATGGATGAACTGTGTATATCATACCAGCAGCAAAAGCGAAGCATTGTAGTAAAATATTCCCCCTATACGTGCAAAACGAAACCATTCTTTAAAATAAAATAATTTCATAGAGTAAGTTGAATCATGATCAATACTTGAACGTGGGGTAAGAAAGATTACTGTATGAATCAGTGCCTCTCTTTGCAAAATAACAAAGAAAACATCATAATAAAAGATGCGCATAACAGCGTGAATGACTCTGTTTTGAAAGGATGGACTACAGCAAATGACGCGTTCTCTTTTAGACATTGAACCACTTCCTCTTTTATTTTATCAACAGCCTACACTTGAATTAGCTCAGTCGCTGTTAGGATGTCTTCTTGTTCACGAAACGGCGGAAGGAACTGCATCTGGTTTCATTGTAGAAACAGAGGCTTATAAAGGGCCTTTCGACCGAGCAGCTCATAGCTTTAATAACCGGCGCACAAAAAGAACGGAGGTCATGTTCGGTCCTCCTGGTCATGCCTATACGCATACAATGCATACACATTGTCTACTCAATGTTGTAAGCAGCGACATCGATTGTCCAGAAGGCGTCCTCATTCGAGCTATTGAGCCATTTAGCGGAAAAAATTTGATGAAAAATAGACGTCGAGGGATGGAAAATGAAATAAATTGGACAAACGGTCCTGGGAAACTAACAAAAGCACTAGGGGTTTCAATGGATTTGTACGGTCATGATTTAACCAGCCCTCCTCTTTATATTGCTCGTGGCTTCACTCCTTCAGAGATTTCCGCCGGACCTCGCGTTGGCATTGATAATTCTGGTGAAGCGAAGGATTACCCTTGGCGCTTTTGGGTTACCAATCACCCGTTTGTATCGAAGTTCAGGTGAACAAAAGACGAATTGATTTATTAACGAAAATAAAAGAAGCACCTCTTTTTAGAGATGCTTCTTTTTGCTTACGCCCACCACATTTGTGAGGGAGTTTCTTCAATTAATACACTTTGTAAGTTTGTAACCGCGCGTTTAAATCCTTCTTCAATCGACATGATTGGATCTTCATGCTCGATGCTGACTACATAATCGTATCCGTATGTGCGAAGTGCACTCATCATATCAGACCACTCTTTCACATCATGTCCGCATCCTACGGATCTAAACGTCCATGCACGCGTTTGGACTTCTCCGTATGGCTGCATATCCGTCAGGCCGTACATGTTAATATTATCCTGGTCCAAGTACGTATCCTTTGCATGGAAATGATGAATGGCATTTTCTTTTGCTAAAATTTTAATAGCTCCTACCGGATCAATTCCTTGCCACCATAAATGACTTGGATCAAGGTTAGCGCCAATCGCTGGACTTGTTTTTTCGCGAAGCTTTAGCAGCGTATACGGAGTATGGACTAAAAATCCGCCGTGAAGTTCTAAACCAATTTTCACGTTATGCTCCTCCGCTAGTTCTCCAATTTCTTTCCAATAAGGAACAAGCTTATTTTCCCACTGCCAATTCAAGACGTCTCCATACTCGTTAGGCCAAGGAGTAACAGGCCAGTTTGGGTACTTCGCTTCTTCGTGATCTCCTGCTGTTCCAGAAAAGCAGTTAACCACTGGAACACCTACTAATGATGCTAGTTGGATGGTCTTGCGAAGCGTTTTGTCAGATTCTTTTGCAAAACTTGCCTCAGGTGAAATAGGATTGCCGTGGCAGCTAAATGCACTGATTGTAAGTCCGCGGTCTTTTATCTGCTTCATATAGGCTTCTCTTTTTTGTTCATCTTCAAGCAGCTCATCTAACGGACAATGACTGTTTCCCGGATAGCCCCCCGTTCCGATTTCAACAGCATGAAGACCTGCTGCTTTTACTTTATCTAACATCTCTTCAAAAGAAAGATCCGCAAATAAGACCGTGAATACTCCAAGTTTCATTTTAATTTCCCCCTGTGCGATATATTTCGTCAATAATAGCTGAGACTTGAAGCGCTTCTTGTGGCTTTACCACTAATTCAGCATTTCCTTTACACGCTTCAACGAAATTTTTAGCCTGACTTAGGCTGTAATCATCTTCTCCATCTATCCAAGGTGACGTACTGTTCATGAGCATACCGTTTTTAGACGTGTATAGTTCAAACGGAAACACGCTTAAACCGCCATCTACCCCTGATATGCTTACGTGCTCTTCATCATCTTCGATATTAGCAGCCCAAGAAGTTTCTAAAAGAAGCGACGCTCCATTTTCAAATTTAATATAGGCCGTTACATGATCATCCACGCTGAATGCTTCATGATCAAATGCTCCCCATTGATTTAATTGGTTAGGCGTTTTACTCAGGTCATTATATGTACTTCCCAGCACTTCAGTATGCTTTGGGTTTCCCATCAGCCAAAGCGTTAAATCAAGCAAATGGCAGCCGTAATCAATTAAGCTGCCTCCTCCTTGAAGATCTTTGTTCGTAAATACCCCCCAACCGGGAACCTTTCGGCGACGCATTGCTCTGACACGTGCAACTAATGGGCGCCCTACCTCTGTCATCATTTTTTTCGCTGCCTGCGCTTCTTTCATGAATCGGTAATGATACGCAATCGCTAACTGCTTACCTGATTCTCTAGCAGCAGCAAGCATTTCTTCACCTTGCTCTTTAGACATCGCCATTGGCTTTTCACATAGGACGTGAACGCCTGCTTTTAGCGCTTCTACTGCAAACTCGGCGTGAAATTTATTCGGTGTACAAATACATACAGCATCCACTTCTTTAAACATATCTTTGTAATCAACAAATACGTGAGGGATATTATGCTCATTGGCTACCTCTGTGGCTCTTTCACTATTAATATCGCTAAGCCCCCAAATCACACATTCATCACCCAGTTGTTTGAATGCCGGGATATGCCTGCTTACAGCAATCCCTCCTGCTCCGATTATGCCAATTCTCACGTTTTTCACCTCTTACACGCGCGTAATTTGTTTCGTTTGACTTGATTTTAAAGCTGCTAAAATAACAGCAAGTGATTTTAATCCTTCTTCACCAGGAACAGGAGATTCTTTATCTTCTGCAACTGCATCTACAAATTGTTCAATGACGTGAGAATTACCTTGGCCGCCTTCATCGTTCGACTGAATTTTTCCTAATTCATAGTTCACGACTTCACCCGTTGCATATTGTGCAACTAATGAATACGTCGGGTCGTCCTCCAAACGAAGAATCCCTTTCTCTCCGTAAACAATCGTGGAGTTATCTTCTTTTCCATTGTAAGCCCAGCTTGCCGCAAGCGTACCGATAATCCCGCTTTCCGTTTTTAATACGCACACAGCATTGTCGTCTACATTTGCAAAGTCTTTTGCATTGCTTTCTACAAATGCACCGACTTCTACAATTTCTTCATTCAATATGTAGCGGAGCATATCGGTTTTATGAACGCCTAAATCACCCATAGCCCCAATAAACGCTTCGTCTTTTTTGAAGAACCAGCTGTCTTTTCCGTCCACGCTCCAACCTTCAGGGCCACCGTGGCCAAAAGCCGTACGGAAACTATAAATTTTACCGATTTCCCCTTTTTCAATAAGTTCACGAGCTTTTTGATGAGAAGCTACAAAGCGCTGATTATGTCCGATCATTAGTTTTTTACCGTTTGTTTTTGCTGCTTCAATCATTGCTTTCGCTTCTTCTTCTGATGTTGCCATCGGCTTTTCACACAGGACATGAACTCCGCTGTTTAACGCTGCAACCGAAATAGGCGCATGAAGATAGTTGGGCGTACATACGCTCACTGCTTCTACTGTACCGCTTGCTAAAAGTTCTTCATAGTTTGTGTAAGCTTTTACACCGTACTGCTGTGCTACGCTGTTTGCACGTTCTGTGTTTATATCGCAAACGGCTACTAATTCTACTTGTTCATTCATCTTATATTCTGGTAAGTGACGGTGTTGCGCAATGCTTCCGCACCCAATAACGCCAATTTTTACTTTTGCCATCTTTCCTATCCCCTTTGCTTAAGCATTATTAATTAGTTTTTAACAGCGATTGATTCAAGCGGTTGCGCATTGCCGTAAACCGGACGTTTTCTCTCTGCTGGCTTCGCCCATTTAATCGCATTCATAATGACACGCTGAATGTCTTTGTTATGGTATGTTGGATATGTTTCATGTCCAGGTCTGAAATAAAATACTTTTCCGTTTCCGCGTTTGTACGTGCAGCCGCTTCTGAAAATTTCTCCGCCTTCAAACCAGCTCGTGAAAATCAGTTCATCAGGTGCTGGAATATCAAAGTGCTCTCCATACATTTCTTCGCGCTCAAGCTCGATAAATTCACCAATACCTTCCACAATCGGATGACTCGGTTCTACTACCCACAAGCGCTCTTTTTCATCTGCTTCACGCCATTTTAAGTCGCAGCTTGTGCCCATTAACGTTTTGAAAATTTTAGAAAAGTGACCTGAGTGTAAGACAATAAGCCCCATACCGTCTAGCACGCGCTGCTTTACTTTCTCAACGATCTCATCTTTTACTTCGTCATGTGCTAAATGACCCCACCATACTAAAACATCCGTTTGATTTAATACTTCTTCAGTCAACCCGTGTTCTACTTCTTCTAATGTTGCGGTGTGCGTACGAAATCCTCCTTCTTCTAAAAAAGAAGCGATGGCACCGTGAATGCCTTCAGGGTAAATTTCTCTTACCACCGGATTTTTCTGTTCATGACGATTTTCATTCCATACTGTAACATTAATCATTTTCATATCCCCTTTTTTTGTGAATGCTAACTTATATCCCCTTTTTTTATAAATGCTAAACTTTGGTTAACCGGTTAACTTACTGTGATTCACCCGCGCTTAGCAGTCGAATCTCGAATAATAAGTTCAACCGATAATTTCACATGCTGTAGCGTGCTGAAACGGTGTTCAATTGCTTGAATAACAGACGTCGCGGCGACGACTCCTTTGTTAAATACATCTTGACGAATGGTTGTTAGACTTGGAGATGCATAGCTGCTAAACGTTATGTCATCAAACCCTACGATTGAGTAGTCCTGCGGAATTTTTTTCCCCTTTTCTTGCAGTGCTTTCATAATTCCAAGCGCTAGCGTATCAGAGGATGCAAAAACCGCACGAATATCCTTATGATCTTGCAGCAGCTTGTTCCCTAATTTGTAACCGTTATCAAAGGAACTTTCGTTCACTTCAAAAACAAACGTCTTTGATGGTGTAATGCCTGCTTCTTTTAATGCTTTCTCGTAGCCTATATACCTCTTTTTATCCACTGGACTATTGACGAGGTGATGAGCAACAAAGGCAATTTCTTTGTGCCCCAAATTCACTAAATGTGTTGTAGCTAGATATCCTCCATGCTCATCGTCTACAGAAATATGATGATAATCACGTTCGTACTTTTCATATGTATCTACTAGCACAATCGGATTCGATAACGCTTTCATTTTCTCATACAATCGATGAGGGAAGGCTCCTAAAAACAGAAGACCATCAATATTTCTCGTTCGAATCCATTTTAGGCAATCAGCTGGGCTACTCGCTCCAGATATGACTAGATCATAACCATGCTTGCGGATTACATATTCAATTCCACTAATCATTTCGCTGTAATAATGGTTATCTTTAAATATAGTAGAAAGTGAATCATCTGTAAGCGGGAACATAACGCCAATCATATTTGACTTTTGTTTCGAGAGACTAACGGCGGTTAAATTTGGTTCGTAGTTTAATTCTTTTACCGCTGTTAAGATTCGCTCTTTTGTTTCATCGGATACTTTGTTAATTCCGTTTAAGACGTAAGATACTGAAGCTGCAGACACCCCTGCATGCTTCGCTACATCACGAATCGTTATCTTTTCTCCCATAAAATCTCTCCAGTTAAACGGTTAACTATTTACTCGTTCATTATAATTCACTCCTTTATTATCAGTCAACGTATTTTTCAAATTATCTGTTAACTATTATAATATCTTCCTAGATTGGCATGTTTTAAGCAGTGACAAGATGTATTGACACCTGTTAATCTTTGAAACGTACATATAAAGTTCGGTGCACAGCACGCACCGATCCGTGATAAAAGGGGCGTTCAAAAGGATTTTAGGAGGTACTTACTTTATGTTTAAGAAACTAGCAATTATTGGAGCACTGGCAGTTCCTATGTTCGGCATGAGTCACGGGGCAAATGCCGCTGAAACAACTCATCGCGTAAAATCGGGAGAGACTCTTTACAAGATTGGCGCTGAATACGGCGTTACGGTTAAACAGTTAAAAGAAGCGAATCACAAATCTACGGACTCTATTAATGCAAATGAAACACTAACAATCCCTAACTCTATTAGCGAAAGTGATAAAGAATTGTTAGCTCGCCTTGTACAAGCTGAAGCAAAAGGCGAACCTTACGCTGGCAAAGTGGCTGTAGCAACAGTTGTCTTAAATCGCGTGGATAGCGATTCTTTCCCAAACTCTATTCATGATGTCATTTATCAAGGTACACAGTTTACACCTGTACAAAACGGTGAAATTAATAAAGCAGCGGATGCTGAAGCAAAAAAAGCTGTAAATGAAGCACTAGCTTTTAGAGGTCAAGGAAAAGGTTCATTATTCTTCTTTAATCCAGATAAAACAAGCGACCAATGGCTTCGTCAAAAACAGGTTACGATTACAATCGGAAATCACGTTTTTGCAAAATAAACAAAAAAAGCACTCAGATGAGTGCTTTTTTTTAATATGCAACAAGTAAGCTTAATAGAACAGCTATAATAATAATAGGCAATACGTATTTAACTAGAAAGAACCATGCGTTGAATAATTTAACACCTTTTGTACTTCCTGAAATAAACTCTTCATACACGGCTTCTTTTTTCATTTTAAATGTCACAAAAATCGCAATGGCTAAACTTCCAAGAGGCAGCATTAAGTTGCTCACAAAAAAGTCAGCTACGTCAAATATACTTCTGCCAAAAAGTGAAACATGTTTTAGTACACCAAACGAAAGCGCTGATGGGATACCTACCACAAACACAAGAATCCCTGATAAAGAAGCGTAGCGAGTTCGTTTTGTCTGATCGTCTTTGGTTAAAGCAGCTACGATAATTTCCAGAAGTGAAAAAGCAGACGTAAGCGTAGCAAATAGAAATAAAATTAAAAACAGTGCTAAAAAGACGGTACCAAACGGCATTTTCTCAAATACTGTTGGCAAGACCACAAACAAAAGTCCAGGTCCTTCAGTTGGCTTTAATCCAAACGAAAAAACGGCTGGAAAAATAGCCAAGCCCGCCAGCAGCGAAACAAACAAGTTCAAAATAGCAATAGTGCCAGCTGAACGCGTCAAGCTTACTTTTTTCCCTAAATAAGAGCTATATGTCACCATGCAGGATAATCCCACGCAAAGCGAGAAAAACGACTGACCGAGCGCATAGAGAACAGATGACCCTGTAATGGCTGAAAAATCCGGTTTTAAAAAGAACTTTACTCCGTCCATTGCTCCGTCTAATGTTAGAGAACGCACCACGATAATGATAAAACAAATAAATAACAGCGGCATCATGTATTTATTAGCACGCTCTATTCCTTTTTGTACGCCTTTTGAAATAACAAACACTGTAATTAATAAAAACAGCGCCTGTGCACCTAATACTACATAAGGTTGGCTAATGACGGCATTGAACAACGCGCCGTACTCTTTTCCGCTTAGCATACCGGTTACACTCATAATCGTATATAAAATCACCCAGCCGCCAACGACGCTGTAAAAGGAAAGCAAAACGACACAGCTTAGTACTCCCAGCCTGCCAATCCATACCCAAGCGGATTTTGGAGCAATTGCCTTATAAGCACTAATCGCTTCTTTTCCCGTATGTCTTCCAATGATAAATTCTGCCAACAGAAGCGGCAATCCAATAAAAATCGTAAATAAAATAAACAACGCAAAAAATGCTCCACCGCCACTGGTTCCCGTTACGTATGGAAACTTCCATATCGCTCCTAGACCAATTGCTGCCCCAGCAGATGCTAAAATAAAACCGAGGCGTGAAGACCACTGATTTCCTTTACTCATATAATGTTACTCTCTCCTCTTCTAAACTCAAAACTCACCTGATTAGTACTGTACCATAAATGCAGAAGAAAATCATTCACGTTTTACTTTTTTCTATAAAACGATATCTATATAGAATAGAAAAAATGAAGAAGCAGCTACTTCTTCATTTTAAGGTCGGTGTTTCTATTCAAAATTTATTCTCTGTACGATGATTCATCTCCACGGTAGGCTTCTTGATTTGAAATTTCTTCAATATGCATATGCCCTTCTCTCTCTAAACGAAGGACCGTACGCTCTGCATCTTCATAGCTCTCGCACGTCACTTGTTTATATTCCATATCATCTTTATCTGTGTAAGCGACTAAATATGTTTCCATTTTAACTCCTCCTATATAACCTGTATGTAACGTATGTTGCCTTTTTCGTTTATTTCTAAACATATAGGCTCCAAACATAAAGCCTAGCATACTATAATAGCGGAACTTCAATTTAAAAAAGTTGAATTTTTCATTATGCACCGATGCAACATGGAGGTTACACTTATGACATTTATTTTATCATTCGTACCAATTGTTGTTCCTTTTGGTATTTTAATTAGCTTAATTGCTTTTACAGCTGCTTTTTTACAATCAAAAGAGCATCATAAAAAGCTCTAGCTTACAAAAGCTAGAGCTTCTTTTTAAAAACGTCTATAGCGTTTAATCAGTCCCACAATAATGGCAATTGCTAATAAAACAATCGAAATAATGACAGTCATGACAATTGGCTGATTTCCACTTTGCTTCACTGCAATGGCAATATAAGCCCAAATAAAAACAAGCGGATAAACAGCGTCTCGGTTTTTTAATGTAAACATGATGCCCAGCACAGCTCCTACCAGCAGCATAATAATCGTCCATGCTAACTCGTTTAAGCCAAGCAAGTGCTGTATTCCATTTGCTTGAAATACGACAAACACATTGACGATAGTCGCAACAGAAATCCATCCAAGATAAAGCGAAATTGGCAGACGCATAAACCATGTCGTCATTCGAGAATGCTGAATAATGGAATACACAATCATTAATGTGCCTAGAATAAAGAGCATAACTAAAAGAGATAACTTATAGTAATCGTTTTGGAAAATAAAGATCCACGCACTATTTAACAAACAGTTTAGAAAAAACCAAATGCCGATACGTGCATATATTTCCTTTTGATCTTCTCTTGCAAAAAATTGGCGTATAACCCAAATGGTTAATAACAAATAAATAACGCCCCAGATAGCAAAGGCATAACCCGCTGGTGTAAACAACGTAGGAACTTGCGCAGAAGCTTCTCCCGTTGTTTTGCCTCCTATTGGAATGGCATTTGCTAAATAATTCACAAGCAGTGTAATAGCCAAGCCTACTGTATTTAATACAGCATACAAACGAAATTTCGCCATTTTGTTCTCTCCTTTCTTCTATTTATATGGGAGTGTTTCGGAGACGAAAACGGCTCTTCCCTTCATTAATACCTCTTCTTCCCTAAAAATATGCATTTTTAAACAAAAATGATTAAAAATAGCTTTAAGAAATTTCCTCTTTAAGAAAGAAAAGCGGTTAGCACACAATTTCCCATAACGCTTTCTATTTTTCAGAATATATGGTAAGTTAAACTTAGATTAATAGGAAGTCCACTAGGGGTGCCACCGGCTGAGACAAGTTTTCTTGATCCCTTTGAACCTGATCTGGCTCATACCAGCGTAGGAAAGTGGCAATGTTCAGTTTTTTACTGTCCTTTGCCACTCCGTTTATAAACGGAGTGTTTTTTATTTCCTTTATGTGCTTGTTTGTGACTTCCTCATATTAAAGGAGGATTTTGATGTCATTTTCATCTCAATTAAGACAAGAAGCAAACTATATTTACGAAGCCATTTTTAACCATCCTTTTATTAAAGGAATTGCTGAAGGAAACGTGCCAAAAGAAGCGCTTATTCACTACGTTTCTCAAGATTACGAATACTTAACAGCATTTGTTCGCATTTACGGCGCTGCTTTAACAAAATGCCGCACGCGTACCGAAATGGAAGCCTTTAATGCCGGCATTTCTACGGTATTACATAGTGAAGTACACCCTCACAATAATTTTTGTGAAGTAGCAGGCGTACGTTATGAAGACCTTCACACTGAGACGCTTTCACCGACGGCCAGCCACTACATTAACCATATGACAAGTGTTGCGCATACAGGCAGCTTAGCAGAAATCATTGCAGTGCTTCTTCCATGTCCATGGACGTACGTTGAAATTGGCCAGCGCATTACAGAACAAGTAAATCCATCTCCTTCTCATCCTTTTTATGAATGGATTCAGTTTTATAATAATGAAGAAATGAATGGCACAACACAATGGTTTTGTAACAAGCTTGATGAACTCGCCGAACAAGCGACTGAAGAAGAACGTAACCGTATGAAAGATCACTTCATCAAAAGCTGTGAACTGGAGTATTTATTTTGGGAAATGGCATATACCCAAGAAAAATGGCCGCTTTCTCAGCTTTCCCTTTCAAAATAACGAAAAAGCCTCCTATCAGGAGGCTCTTTTATTTCAATAGTTTTTTGATCATTTTCAAGCTTTGTTTTTCCGAAGGATAGCGGAATGACAAATCAAACTTGGTTGTTTGAGACAGCATGCTTTTAAAATGAGTGAATGTCTGAAAGCTGTCTTTTCCATGATATTGACCCGTGCCGCTTTCTCCCACTCCGCCAAACGGCAAATATGGCGTAGCGATATGCATAAGCGTATCGTTTATACAGCCTCCTCCAAATGAAAGGCGCTCCGTTATGACGTTTTGCACATCTTCACTTTCTGTAAATAAGTAAAGAGCTAACGGCTTAGCTTTTTCTTGAACTTTATGAATGACTTCGTCTAGTGTTTCATATTCAATCATAGGAAGAATAGGCCCAAAGATTTCTTCTTGCATAACGTCTGATGTCCAGCTTACTTCACTTAACACCGTAGGTTCTATTGTTAGCGTGTCCTTATTGTACCCGCCTCCAACTATAGCATTTCCGTCTTTTAAAAACTCAACTAGCCGAGTAAAATGACGCTCACTGACAATACGGCCGTAGCGGTCGCTTTCAAGTGGATTACTACCGTAAAATTGAGAAATTGCTTCGCGAAGTTTCTCTACAAGCGGCGCTTTCACTTTTTTATGCACGAGCAAATAATCAGGAGCAACGCACGTCTGGCCTGCATTCATCCCTTTACCAAACATAATTCGCTTCGCTGCAAGATCTAGGTTTGCGTCTTCATGTACAATGCACGGACTTTTTCCGCCTAGCTCAAGCGTGACGGGGATAAGCTGCTTCCCTGCTTCTTGCATAATAATTTTCCCTACATTTACACTTCCCGTAAAGAAAATATAATCAAGGGGCTGTTTTAAAAGCAGACTTGTCGTGTCTACAGCCCCTTCAACCACCGTCACAAATGCTGGGTCAAAAGCTTCAGCCAGTAATTCTTGTATAACGCGAGATACGCTAGGCGTTAGTTCAGAAGGTTTTATAATCGCCGTGTTTCCAGCGGCAATCGCTCCCACTAAAGGAGACAGTGCTAATTGAAACGGATAGTTCCACGGAGCAATAATTAACGCAACTCCATACGGTTCAGGAACAATTTTCCCTTTAGAGCCCACATGTGTTAAAGCGGTTTTTACTTTTTTAGGCTTCATCCATTTTGCTAAATGTTTAAGCGTAAACCGAATCTCCTCTAGTAAAATCCCGATTTCCGACGTGTAGGCCTCTACTTCAGATTTATTTAAATCTTGTTTTAAAGCATCCATAATTCTCTGCTCATTTTGTTTGACTATTTCTCTTAGCTTATTCAGCGCTTGAATGCGGCTGCTGATACTCTTTGTCTTTTGCGCATAGAAATACTGCTTTTGTGTAGAGACAATATGCTCAATGACCGTTTCATCTGTGATATAAAATTGCTCGTGGTTCATCTCTTTCATCTCCCTATAAACATTCGCTTTCAACTGTAGCAAGCAAGTTTTTTAATAGCTCAACTGCCTCATTTAAAGCTAATGAATAATATCTCTGCGTTCCTTTTTGCTCAATTTGCACAAGCTTTTGATCGCGTAGAATTTTTAAATGATGAGAAATTGCCGGTCGTGATAGCGTAGACTCCTTTGCAATTTCATTTACGGTTAAAGGCTCTTTTTCCGCGAGCAGCAAAATAATATCTTGTCTTGCTGAATCACTTAGCGCCTGAAAAATAGGAATGCTGGCACGAAATAACTCGACTGCTTTTTGACTCATATAGATTCTCCTTTATTTAATTTCTTGTGTTCTGCGGACAACGGATGTAAGCCACTTTCTTGGCACGAAGCGCGGGATGAACGTAGCGAGACGAAACTGCACTCCTGGTACGATAACCGTCTGCCCTTTCATAAATTTTTTATAGCCAACTTTCGTTACTGTTTCTACATCCATTGCACCGCTTTGAAAAAGCTTGGAGTTGCTTAGCTGGGCTCGGTCGCTAAAACCCGTTTTAGTTGGACCCGGGCATAGAGCGCTTACCGTTACATTGGTACCTTTTAATTCATTTTCAAGGGCCTCTGTGAAAGACAATACGTACGCTTTTGTTGCGTAATACACCGTCATAAGCGGACCCGGCATAAATGCAGCAACGGACGCAATGTTCAAAATTTTACCTTGATTTCTTCTGACCATATCCGGTAAAAATAATTTTGTTAAATGAGTTAACGCTCGAATATTTAAATCAATCATGTTTAACTCGTCGTCTAAAGCTGTTTCAATAAATTTGCCGTATAGTCCAAAACCAGCATTGTTCACTAAATAGTCAACGTGTATTTTTTTATTTTTAAGTTCTTCATATAGTGACTGTATCTCTTCTTCTCTTGATAAATCCTTAACAACCGTTATCACGTCAATATTGTAAGTAGATTTTAAATTCTCTCCAATCGCTGTTAGTTTATCAGCGCTTCTGGCAACTAAAATTACAGGATGCCCATCCTTTGCGAATTGATAAGCTAACTCTTTACCTATTCCTCCCGACGCACCCGTGATGAGCGCATAATGCTGTGACATAGTGTTCACTCCTTATGTTTATATGTTCAAGAGCTTAAACATTTAAACTTATCTTATAGGATTCATTTTTTCCCGTCAACTGTTTTCTATACTCTTCTTTTCTTTTATGTTTTTCATTTTTGCCATTTGCGCATTTATGTACATTTTTTTACAAAATATGCGTTTTCTTTACATAGAAGGCTAATGTCGTCTAGTTTTGACAACCTTTGTCACCTAGCAGGAAAACAAGTGAAGATATGGTGAATACAACATACAACAAATAATCCATTACATAGTTGGATGAAAATAGATAAGGGAGGAAATGAAAAATGATGGAGACATATACAATTAAAAAAGTAAGTGATCAATTAGAGGTAGAAAAGAAAACGCTAAAACAATGGGAAAAACTATTGGGCAGCTATTTAACAATTGAACGAGTAGATGGGGCCCGTGTCTATACAGAGGAACAAATTGAATTATTTAATGATATTAAACAGCTGTTTGATGAACAATGTACGTTAGATGAAGTCAAAGAATACGTTCAGCTGCTGATAAAAGAACAAGAAGAACAGGAGCATTTAGTGATGGAATCAGAGGCAGCGGTTTCAAAAGAAGAAGAACCGGCACAGTTGAAAACTGCTAAAAAAGAAAACGTCATTGATTTTCAAGAACATTCCAATAAACAAATGAAGCAAGAAAAGAAAAAAGCTGCTGAAAAGCAGGAAAGCATTTCAGAAAATAAGCAAGAGAAGACCCCTCCTATACCTGAAGCACGATTAGCTACTGAAGAAGAAAAGCAGGCTATTTCTGCTTCTATTGAAGAGCCAAAACCAAACGACCTTGTTGTGAATGAAAAAGAACTGCTTCAAGGGGAATTAGTAGAAGCTGTTCGCCGCTATGAAGATGTGTTTGAGGTACTTGATACATTTAAAGCTGATTTGTTAAAAGAAATGCGGGAAGGTATGCGAAATGAAGTTCGCGAAGAAATTGTCGGAGAAGTAAAAAGAGAGCTTGAAAAAAGTGCTACTCAAACTGTAGAAATGGTGGAGTCGGTCGGGGCATACATCTCTGAGTCTTCAGAACGCAGCGCAAGAGATGTAGAGAATATGTCTAAAAAAATTATCCGTTCTAACGAAAAATCGTTTGATGAAGTCACTTCTTTGATTGAAGATTATTCAACAATCGCTGAAGAGAAAACCGAGGATATGCGCCTGTTCATGAAAGATGTCATGGAGAATGCGGATGAATCCTCTAAAGAAATGCAGTATTTATTAGACCGATTCTCAAGCAATTCCACCGTTGCGATGAATCAAGTAAAATTTATGGTTGAAAAATTAAACAATTCTTCAACTAATACGACAGAAGAGCTTCGTGATTTAATTGATTCAATGAATGAGGAACGAGTCTATTATTTAAAAGAAATGGAGAAAGAACGTAAGCTTCATCGTCAAAGCGTAGCTGAACGCGAAGAGATGTTTAGTGATTTTGTCCAAACCTTTAGACAAACCGCCGCTGCTGATATGAAGCGAAAAAGGAAGTGGTGGAAGCTGTTTCTCTCCTGAAAACACCGGCCCTATGGTAATAGGGCCGGTGTTTTTTAATAGTATGAACAATAGTAGTTTGTATGTAAGAAATGTTAAGGTAACGCGTGGCGATGAGACGTTATACTTTGAAAAACATGATAGCCGCTTACCGATACGCCTATAGTTCCTGCTCCTGGAAATACTGTATCTCCGCATAACCACATTCCTTGTAAGCCAGATCGATGTGAAATGCTGTTGAACAAGGCATGATCTAACGTTTGCGGAAAGCCTCCCACTCCGCCGCTTGGGCGAGAAGTGAACCTTTCCCATGCTTTAGGAGCTCCCGAAATTTGATGCTCTGCTTTTTCAATGCCAGGAATAATGGTTTTAATGCCTGCTACCATTTTTTTTTCAAGAACTTGTTTTTGAAGATCATAGGCTTCTTTGGTACTCCACTTGCTAAGATCAATGTGAGTAGACGCTGTAATTGTACGCTTGCCTTCAGGCGCTCGAAAACGATCGTCAGGATGAGAGACTGAGAGAAACAAATGATTTCCTTCCGTCATTTCCCCTTGTTCGGATTGAAGTACTTGCTGAAACAACTCTACCTTTTGCGGCAGATCTCTTTCATCAATCGCAAAATACATCGAAAACGTTCCCCACTGCGGAAGCTCGCTTTTTTCTTTTGCCCGCTTATGAATATGCTGGTAATCTTCATCATGCAGCAAAGACTTTAAGCTTTGAACCGGCGCGTTGCATACAACGTCTGATGCACGGTAATGGTTACCTCTATGATCATGCACGATCCACCCGTCATTATCACGCTCTATCTTTACCACTTTCCTTCCTAGAATCGTTTTTCCTCCGCTGGCTTTAATCGATTTTTGCAGCGCTTCTGCGACTTTGTATAAGCCGCCATTCACATAAAAAGCACCTTCGTGATAAATATCTAACGCTAAACATCCAATAAGCATTGAACAGTTCTCACTCGTTGTCTGCATGCTGTCTATTAATTGACCATCAACAAAATGAAGAAAGTCCGCTTCGTCTAGCAAGCTGTGTTTTTTTAGTAAATAACTAAACGATTGATGGAAATAAGGCAACAGCTTCACAGAACCAAAATTCAACGAACTTACCAGCCTGCTCCACTCACCGACTGTTAGAGGAGGAAGAACCGGCAGAGACTGCATAAGCTTGCGAATTTCTTTTGCAATTCTAAAAACATTTTCATAAAAGCTCCTAATATTTTTTGCTTTATGAGGAAATTGTTTTTGAAGATAGGAAATATGCTGATACCGGTCTTGATAATAAATCAGTGTACGATGAGGAAGATGAACTTTCATGATTTTCTCAAGAGAAACCTTTTCAATTTCTAGGCCAAGGTACGTGCCGATTCGCTCATGTATCCCTCCGTGCTCAAATCCCATTCCAAGCGTCGCCCCAACAGGAAACGTATACAAATGACGCTGAAATTTCCCTGCACAGCCTCCCCATTCTCGAGAAGCCTCTAAAACCGTCACTTGATAGTCATGTTTAGCTAAAAGCGCTCCCGCTGTTAAACCACCTATTCCTCCGCCTATTACGACAACTTGCTTATGCATGTTTTCACCTTCTTTAGCTCTTTCTTCTATTGTGCAAAAAAAAGAGGCTCACCGCAATTTAGAAGCGGCTCGTTACTGAAATAAAAAAGCCGTGAATGATCTCACAGCTTTTTGGCTTATTTCGTAATCACTCCACAAACAATCCGATCTCCTGAGTTTCCTGAAGGATCCGTTGTGTAATCGTCGACTTTATCATGTATCACTAATGCTGATCCATCCATATCCAAAAGAGAATTCGGCTTTCCTTCTTGCAGAGTGACAAGAGAAGCAAAAATTTCTGTATCTACTTTGCCATTTGGAGCAACTTCTAGATTGGGCAAATCACCTGCATGCGGGCCTTTTGTATTTTTTAAGCCGTGTTCACGTTTAAAAGGATTAAAATGGGCACCCGCTGTTTTAAAATCCGGCACCTCACATTTTCCTATTTCATGAATATGAAATCCATGTCTCCCCGGTGAAAGACCTTGAGCAGTTAATTTAATGTGCACGCCGTTCTTTGCTTCTGACAGGGTAGCCTCTCCTACTTTTTTACCCGATGTATTTGTTAAATCCACTTTAACAGGTTCTACAGATACTTCGCTTGTTTCTTTTGCTTCCTCTGTTTTCAGGTGGTTTTCATGAGCGTTATTTTGCTCTTTTACCATGCTGCATGCTCCTAACAATAACAGAACAAAGACTACGCATCCGTTCATTATCAACTTTTGCATCCGTGATTCCTCCTTTTTCTTATTTATCACCATCCTTTCACTATTTTCCTTTTTTTAGACATCAAAAATAAGATTGAGACATACGTTCACCTTACCAATGAAAAAATCCGAACGAGTTGGATTCTTAATAAAGAATCGATTCATCGTTCGGATTTTCCTTCAACTAAAATACTTTGCTTTAACGTCTTACTTCTGTTTAAAGTTGTACTCTTTTTCCGTTCCGTTTGAAAAACGAACTTCTAATTCAAACGACTGAAAATCTTTTTTTAGACCAAACGCATCGATTACTTCTTTTTTTACATCTTCATCGGGCGTGCGCTGATCAAAATTTAACTTTTTAAATTTTGAAGATAATTTATTAAAAGCTTTGTCTCCGTTCAAGTGCTCATCGTTAATATTATCATCCACTTTGGCTTCTATCTCATCATTTTCATTTTCGTAGTCGGCTTCATAATCATTGTTGAGCCCCTTATAGTCTACTTCTAAATCAAATTTTGAAAAGTTAAAAGATGTGTTTTCGCTTTGATTATCATAGCTCATCGGCGTTCCGCCATTCGTCACGCCTTGTTTATTTTGAGCTTCTTTTGCCGGCGCTGCATCATCATTGTGGCACGCTGAAAGCACGCTAATACTTATAAGGGAAAAGAATATGAAAAAGGGTCGTTTCTTCACTGTATTTCCTCCTTTGACTTCACTCTTCCTTCCCTTTATGTCCACAAATTTGATTTTTATACGCCTTCACTAGAAAACCCCGCTCTCTAAAAAGA
>NZ_JBYSWQ010000005.1:38995-139263 GCF_058781295.1 Priestia sp. FW507-14D1A | reverse complement strand
TTCACTCTTCCTTCCCTTTATGTCCACAAATTTGATTTTTATACGCCTTCACTAGAAAACCCCGCTCTCTAAAAAGAAAGCGGGGTTTTTCGTCTTGTTTATTTTACATTCGAATAAGAAATACTGTACATGCTGTTAAAATACGTATTGTAAAGAGCTTGAACAGCACGGTCTAAAGCATCTGCTTTCACACCAAACATCATGCTCACCTCAGAAGAACCTTGGTTGATCATTTCAAGATTTACTTCAGCACGAGCAAAAGCTTCTGTAGCTTTTGCAGCAATTCCTACTGTGCTATTCATTCCTTCTCCTACTACCATAACCATAGCAAGATCACGTTCAATAAAGATTTCATCTACTTCAAGTTCTTTTTCAATTCGAGCAAATACGCGCTTTTCCACATCTGGCGTAAGCTGATGCTCGCGCATGATGACAGAGATATTATCAATTCCTGAAGGGGTATGTTCGTATGAAATACCTTCATCCTCTAAAATTTCAAGTAATCTTCTGCCAAAACCAATTTCACGGTTTAATAAGTATTTGCTCACGTGGATGTTGCAAAAACCTTTATCCCCAGCGATTCCAACTACCGGTGTATCGCCGTGAGGACGCTCAGCTACAATGAATGTGCCCTTTGCTTCCGGATTATTTGTATTCTTTACACATACAGGAATGCCTAGTTTATAAACCGGCTCCAGCGCTTCATCATGGAAGACAGAAAAACCTGCATAGGATAGTTCACGCATTTCTCTGTATGTTACTTCTTTCATTTCATGAGGCTTTTCCACAAGTCGTGGATCTACGCTGTAAATAGCATCTACGTCGGTAAAGTTTTCATACAAGTCAGCTTTTACTCCTGCTGCTACAATTGAGCCTGTGATATCTGACCCACCGCGCGAGAACGTAACCATGTTCCCTTCTTCAGAGTAGCCAAAGAATCCTGGAATCACCAAAATGCCCGAACGCTCTCTTAGCTGCGGTAATTTTTCATAAGACAGTGGAAGCACTCTTGCTCTTCCGGGTTCATCAGAAACAAAAATACCTGCTTCTTTTGGATTTACATAATGAGCTTCAAAACCTAAATGGTTTAAATAAGCAGCCATTACCTTTGCGTTATTATCTTCTCCACTTGCTTTTAGGCAGTCTAATAAGCGAAATGGATCGTTTTTATGTAAATCAATAAGTGATTGTAAATTCGTAATAATGTCAGTAATAATCGTTTCTGGCATAGACAAGTCCACAACGATTTCACGATAGCGATCAATTACTTGCCCAAACTCATCGACGTAATCTTCTCCAAGCTGTATTTTGGCAGAAAGTGCGATTAGCAAATCTGTCATTTTTGTATCTTCTCCGTATCGCTTACCCGGAGCTGATACAACCACCAGCTTTCTCTCTTTATCAGACGTTACAATATGCGCAACCTGTTTAAATTTCTCTGCGCTTGCAACTGAACTCCCGCCAAACTTCGCAACCTTCATGTGTGAGACACTTCCTTACTTTGTTTTTAATATTCGATTATTGTACCATATTTTATCAAGTAGAAAAGCTCATCTATCTAACTTTTCTAAAAATTAAAGGAATACTACCGTAATTGTACTCCCATAAAGAACAAATGTCTACCAGAAAAACACAAAAAGACTGATTTTACATCATGTAAAATCAGTCTTTATTTGTTATTCTGCTTTTGGCTTTTTTAATACGCCTACAAGGACCGCCGTTACAATTGCACCAATTAAAATTGCTAGTGCATATAAAAGAGGATTTCCTTGTACAATTCCGATAACGAATACGCCGCCGTGTGGTGCTGGTAAACCGATGTGGAACATCATTGTTAAAGCACCTGCTACTGCAGCACCGATAACCGATGCCGGAATCACGCGGCCTGGGTCAGCTGCTGCGAATGGAATCGCACCTTCTGTGATAAATGAAAGACCCATTACATAACACGTTTTACCTGTTTCACGCTCTTGGCGAGTAAATTTATTTTTGAACAAAGTTGTCGCAATGGCCATACCTAATGGTGGAACCATACCGCCTGCCATAATCGCTGCGTGTGGTGCATAGTTTCCAGCATCAATCATTGCAATACCAAATGTAAAGGCTGCTTTATTAATAGGACCACCCATATCAATCGCCATCATACCGCCTAAGATAATACCTAATAATACTAAGTTACCTGTACCAAATCCACTTAACCAGTGCGTTAATCCTTTGTTAATTGCACTAACTGGCTCATTTACAACATAAAGCATAATCAACCCTGAGATAAAAATCCCAAATAGCGGATAAAGAAGAACTGGCTTAATTCCATCAAGCGCTTGCGGCAGGCCGCTGAATAATTTCTTTAACCCCACTACTACATAACCTGCTAAGAAACCAGCGATTAAACCACCTAAGAAACCGCCTCCGCCAGAAGCTGCTAAAAGACCTGCAACCATACCGGGAGCTAAACCAGGACGATCAGCAATACTCATTGCAATGAACCCTGCTAGTACTGGTACTAGTAAGAAGAATGCATTATCTCCGCCAATTGTTTTTAATGCTGCTGCAAATGCATTATACGTCGGATCTTTCGGTTCTGCTGAGTGAATGCCAAACATAAATGAAATGGCAATTAAAATCCCGCCCCCTACAACAAACGGAAGCATTGCGGATACACCGCTCATTAGATGCTTGTAAAACCCTGTACGCTCTGATCCTTTACTTTCTCCGCCTTCTTTGCTGCCACCGCCGCCGCTGTATACAGGAGCGTCTCCTTTTAACGCGCGGTTAATTAATTCTTCAGGCTTGCGAATTCCTTCAGCTACTGGAACTTGAATGACTTTTTTACCTGCAAAACGTTCCATTTCTACTTGCTTGTCCGCTGCAACGATAATAGCGGTAGCGTTTTCAATTTCTTCCTTCGTCAACGCGTTTTTAACCCCGCTGGAACCGTTTGTTTCAACTTTTAGCGTGACATTCATGTCTTTCGCTTTTGCTTTTAAGCTGTCCGCTGCCATATATGTGTGGGCAATTCCCGTTGGACAAGCCGTTACAGCAAGCACTAATTGATCTGAAGCTGTATCTACTTCCTCTTCCGGCGCTTCATTTTCAGTTTCTTTATCATCAATTGCTTTAATGACTTCATCAATTGATGATGCTGTTAGCAACGTTTTTCGGAATGATTCGTCCATTAATAACGTAGACAAACGAGATAGTGTTTCTAAGTGAGCGTTATTTGCGCCTTCACTCGCTGCAATCATGAAGAATAAGTGTGCAGGCTGTCCGTCTAATGATTCATAATCGATACCTTCTGTTGAGCGTCCAAATGCAATGGCCGGTGTTTTTACCGAGCTTGTTTTCGCATGCGGAATGGCAATGCCTTCTCCAATTCCCGTTGTACTTTGAGATTCACGATTTAAAATTGCTTCTTTATAGCCAGCTCGGTCGCTTAAGCGACCAGCTTCGTCTAATTTTCCAACTAATTCATCAATAACATCAGCTTTTGACGTGCTTTTTAAATCAAGAATGATTGTATCTTTTTTTAATAATTCAGTAATTCTCATTCTCGTTTCCCCCTACTCTACCTTTGTGATTGACACTTGTTCACGAAGCGTCTTTACATCTTCTGCTGTACATAATTCAAGTGAGAATGCTGTGGCACTTCCTGAAGCTACTCCTGTTTGAAAAGCTTCTAATAAATCCCCTTGTTTTACATAAGAAGCAATAAATCCAGCTACAAGTGAATCGCCAGCTCCAACAGAATTTTTTACCGTTCCTTTAGGGACTGTGGCACTGTAGACACCGCTTTCGTTAATAAGCAGTGCTCCATCACCTGCCATAGACACAACAACGTTTTGCGCTCCTTGTTCCACGAGCTTCTTACCGTATACTAGCGCATCTTCTGCACTGTTTACTTCTACATCAAACAATTCTGCAAGTTCATGATGGTTCGGTTTGATAAAAAACGGCTTGTGAGACACGACGTCTAGCAAAGTTTTTCCACTTGCATCTACTACAACTTTTACTCCGTTCGCTGCTGCTAGTTCAGTTAACGTTTCATACACAGAACTTGGAAGCGTTTTCGGTATACTCCCCGCTAATACGAAGATATCGCCTTCAGTCATTTGTTTTACTTGAGTCAATAAAGACTGAAGCGCTTCGTCTGTAATAGCAGGTCCTTGACCGTTAATTTCTGTTTCTTTTTCTGTTTTTAACTTTACGTTAATACGGGTATCTCCCTCAACTCTTGTAAAAGCTGTTTCGATATTCTCCGCTTTTAAGTAGTCTTCGATATAGGTTCCTGTAAAGCCGGCTACAAAACCGAGGGCTTTATTATCAACACCTAATCGCTTTAAAACGCGAGAGACGTTAATGCCTTTTCCTCCTGGAAACTTGGCTTCATTCGTTGTACGGTTAAGCCCGCCTTCTTCGAATGCTGAAACATGTACTACGTAATCAACGGATGGGTTCAACGTACATGTATAAATCATGATTTCACAACCTTTATGTCTGTTTTGTTTGCATACTGTATAAGTACATCGCTAGGTACGTCATTTGTTATAATTTTTGCTTCATGTAAATCGGCTATTTTCGCAAAGCTTGTTTCAAAAAACTTAGTGGAATCTGATAAAATATACGATTCTCTAGACAGCTTCATTGCCGTTTGCTTGATCAATGCTTCTTCTGGGTCAGGAGTTGTATATCCATATTGATGATGAATCCCATTCGCTCCCATAAAGCACTTATCAAAACGATATTGCTCAAGACTTAAAAGAGCTCCATTGCCAATTAAAGCGCCCGTTTTATGTTTAACAGATCCCCCAATTAAATAGAGGGTAATACCTTGTTCTAGCATCGGGTTTAAATGCATTAAACCATTTGTCACGACTACTACATCTTTTTGCTTTAAAAAAGGAATCATTTCATATGTTGTAGTTCCTGCATCTAAAAAAATACAGTCACCTTCATTTATAATGGAAGCCGCATACTCTGCAATATTTCGTTTATCTTGAACATTTTTAGCAGATTTTTCGATAACGCTCAGTTCGATTCGTTTACTGCGAATAAGCGAAGCGCCACCGTGAACACGTTTGAGCATTTGCTCTTCTTCTAGTTGACTTAAGTCTCTTCTAATGGTGGATTCCGAAGCGCCTGTAACTTCGATAAACTCTTGTACTTTTACAAGTTCTTTCTCTTTTAAAAGTTTTAAGATTAGTTGATGTCTCTCCGGCGTTAACATGTTCTAGCTCCTTTTTCAAAAAAGCGTTTTCATTTATTTCATGTACTTACTTTATCACGGTTTACATTCAAAATCAATCATAAAAAATCAAAAACATTCATTTTTTTAATTACAAAATAAAGTTTTTTGAACGAATAGTTAAATTTGCATTTGGTTTAATAATAGTTAACACAAAAGGAAATATGCTGGTAATTCAAGAATTTGTCTACTTTTCTCATTATATGTAAAGGTTTTTTTCTACTCAATTAGCTATGACTGTTTTTGACTATTTCTTGACCGATTGAATTTTTCTGACTGAATCAGCCATAGCTTGTCCTGATTTCGTAAAAGCCTACACACCAAAAAAGTTGTCCACCTTTTTGGACAACTCAAAGTGACCCATCATTTAAATAAAAATAGAAGCATATATAATATGGAAGCAAGGGCAGAAGAAATAGCTAAACTTGAGATAAAACGAACGAGTCTTTTCTTAATGAACTGCGTTAATTCGATCTCTCTTACTTGAGTTTTTTCATTTTGCATACAATGATCCCTTCTTTAATTAAAATTTCCTAGTAGCTAGAAGTTACTACTCGCAGAATATGCTTTTATGTATTGTATGCATGCGTTAAAAAAAAGATACAAAACGAACAAAAAAGCTACTCTTAGCTAGAGTAGCTTTCATCTTTCCATACATCTGCTTCAATTACTGCATCCGCTCGAATCGAATATGTATAACAAGGGCCTGTAACCATCAGCATATTCGACTGCAGCGAGACTTTATCAATCGTCACTCGTTCATACCTTTGAATATGTCCTGCTTCATAGACGTGAAGCGTTACTGGATGATGCTCCGAGTAACTGTTCATAATGACATTTTCAATATGCTCAATCTTTTCTTTTTTCAACCCTAAGGACTGCTTATGCCCATCGGGACTGTACATTTTCTTCATTTTCTCTAAATGCTCGGGCATTACTAACTTCGCATACTGTTTTAATTCATCTTGATACACGTTCATTCTCCCCCTTGACTCTTGCTTCTATTTTACCGAACGAACATTCTCATTGCAAAACTTTTTAATCAAAATAAAAGCAAACAATTCATTTTTTCATACTCCATAAAAACTGTCAAAAGATTTTATGTTAATAGCAGAAACTGATTTTTAAAAAAATAATAATATCCCATCTTTAATTCGGTCTCTAGAGTTGGTATAATACATTGTCATGACTGTGTTTTCGGAGTTTTTGATGATTGGAGGTAACGTTCATGATTAATAAAATAAAAGAAATTATCCTCATTATTCTAGGGAGCCTCATTTTCGCACTGGCCATTAATTACTTTGCTATTCCAAATGAATTAGCAGAAGGCGGCGTAACCGGTGTAACAATGATTACCTATTATGTATTAGGCTGGTCTCCGGGTATCACAAACTTTATATTAAACGGTTTGCTGGTACTAATCGGATACAAATTGCTTCATAAACGTGTGATTGTTTACACAATTATATGTATTATTTTCACGTCTCTATTCCTACATATAACTGAAGGACTGGGAAATCCTCTTGACGATACGCTACTGGGGGCTATTTTTGCTGGTATTTTAGCTGGGGTAGGACTCGGACTTGTGTTTAGAGGCGGCGGAACTTCCGGAGGCTCTGCAGTTATTGCCCGCTTAGCTAATCAATATCTAGACTGGAATATTAGCAAAACGATGCTGGCAATTGATTTATTAGTGGTAGCAAGCGCTTATTTTGTCATCGGTGGAGAAAAGACGATGTATACGATTATTTCTCTTTACATCGGAACGAAAGTGCTTGATTATATCATTGAAGGACTCAACCCTCGCAAAGCAATCACTATTATTTCACACCGTTCAGCTGAAGTAGCCGAACAAGTCAATAAAAAGATGCAGCGCGGCGTCACTGTCTTTTCCGCTCATGGAAGCTATACAAAAGAAGCAAAAGACGTATTGTACGTAGTTGTGAACAAACAAGAACTGCTAGAATTAAAGCGTATTATTCATAAAGTCGACGAACAAGCTTTTGTGGTCGTACACGATGTGCGCGACGTCTTTGGAGTAGGTTTTACTATTCCAAAAGCCGGCTGAAAACCCGCTGTAAAAAAGCGGTTTTTTTCTATTATATATGTTTGCGCTGAAAATACAGTAAACCTGCCGTTATAAAAAGAATAAACTCTCTTGTAACGACAATAAAAAGCTCTGTAGTGAAAATCTAAAAAGCTAAAAGGCGATGCCTTTTAGCTTTTTTCTTTACACGTCCATTTAATTAACAGACCGCAGTGCGTTAATCCTCCTCCAAACCCATAGAGAATAAGGAGGTCATTATCCTGTACTTTTCCTGTCATTATTCCTTCGTTTAAAGCAAGCGGAATAGAAGCGGAAGACGTATTTCCGCAGTATTGCACACTCGTTAACGTTTTATCCATTGAAACACCTGTTTTAGCACAAATAGCTTCAATCATTCGAAGGTTTGCACTGTGCGGAATAAACCAGTTTACATCAGAAAGAGAAATGGAAGTATTCTTTAATAATGCTTCTACTCCTTTTGGAATCGTTCGTACAGCAAAGCGGTATACTTCACGCCCGTTTTGAACTAAATTCCCGCTCGAGTTAATTTCTTTTCCTGAAAGAGTATTAGATAAGTTAGAACGATATAAATTTCCCCCTCCGCTTCCGTCCGTTCCGTAGTGACATCCTAAGAAACTTGGATTATGCTCATCGTACTCTACAAGCATAGCCCCCGCTCCGTCACCAAACAGCACGCATGTGGCCCGGTCCGTATAATCTGTAATTTTCGACATGACTTCAGCACCAATAACTAAAATCTTTTTATGCAATCCCGACGTCACTAAGCCGTTCGCCACATGAAGTCCATATGTAAAACCGGCGCATGCGGCACTTAGATCAAATGCAGCAGCTTGATCAATATGAAAGTAATCTTGAACCTGACATGCTACGCTAGGAAAAAAGTGATCCGGCGTTGTTGTCGAAACAATAATTGCATCTACATCTTCTATTTTTACATCATATCGGTTAAGCAAATTTTCAACGGCTTGAATGGCAAGCGTGGACGTGTATTCGCCTTCCCCTGCAATTCGTCGTTCTTTCATTCCCGTACGCTGTACAATCCATTCGTCACTTGTATCAACCATTTCTTTTAAATGGTCGTTCGTTAATTTTTGCTTTGGTGTATATATCCCCATTCCCGTAATTCTAGCTTTTGACTGTATCATTTCTCCACCTCAAATCAGTTGATACTTAATTATAACACCTACTTTTAATATCTGGTACTAATTTATTAGCAGATAAAAAGCGCAAAGGCATACCCTTTACGCTTTTTATTAAATAGAATAATCTTCTGGAATAAATACTTTTAGCTGCTTAGGCTTTACATACACCTGCTCTCCCACTTGAAGGCTGAGGACTTTATAGTGCTCTTTGCTTAATTCAGCTTCTAAAAATTCTTCTGCATCTTCTCTTTTTAATTCAATTTGCACGATAGGACCTATCACATGAATATGGCTAACGGTTGCAGAAACAGCATCTGCGCTTGTTTTTACCTTTTCAAGGTGAATATCATGAGGTCGTACATATCCAACAGCTGCTTCTTCATTTCTTCCGCGGAATTCTGGAACATCCATTTCAAAGCTTCCTTGTTTTAGTCTGCCTTTATGAATGCGGCCCTTGAATAAATTGACGTTCCCTAGAAAATCGTACACAAATGGACTGTTAGGATGATCATATACTTCCTCAGGACTTCCAATCTGCTCAATTTTTCCGTTGTTCATCACAACAATACGATCGGCCACATCTAAAGCTTCTTCTTGATCATGCGTAACGAAAATACTCGTAATATGAAAATCATTATGCAATTTACGCAGCCATCTGCGCAAATCCTTGCGAACTTTTGCATCCAAAGCGCCAAAAGGTTCATCTAATAGCAGTACTTTCGGTTCTACTGCTAACGCTCGAGCAAGCGCTACTCGCTGGCGCTGTCCGCCCGATAATTGAGAGGGATAGCGATTTGCAAGCGGCTCTAGTTTAACAAGCTGCAGCAGCTCGGTTACTTTCTTAGTAATATCTGTTTTAGAAGGCCTTGTTTTTTTAGGTCGTACTTTTAAACCATACGCAATGTTATCAAACACAGTCATATGCCTGAACAAAGCATAGTGTTGAAAAACAAACCCTACATTCCGCTCTTTTGGATTTATGTGCGTAATTTCCTTTCCATCAAATAAAATAGCTCCTTGATCAAGATGTTCAAGACCGGCAATGATACGAAGCAAAGATGTTTTTCCAGAACCGGACGGACCGAGTAAAGCTACTAATTCACCCGTTTGAATATCAATGTTAATAGAATCCAGCGCTTTAAAATCACCAAAGTTCTTTGATACGTGCTTAATATGGATACTCATCTCATAAGCTCCTTCCTATTCAAATATGTTTGGCTTTCCACTCAATAATATTTTTTACAATTAATGTAAAAATAGCCAGAACTGACATTAAAGATGCTACCGCAAACGCTGCTGCAAATTGATATTCATTGTAGAGAATTTCAATATGAAGAGGCATCGTATTTGTCATTCCTCGAATGTGCCCAGACACAACGGAAACAGCTCCAAACTCTCCAATCGCCCGCGCATTACATAAGATAATGCCATATAATAAGCCCCATTTAATATTAGGTAACGTCACTAGAAAAAAAGTTTTGAAACCGCTGGCTCCTAACGTTAACGACGCTTCTTCTTCGGCTGACCCTTGAGCTTGCATAAGAGGAATCAATTCTTTAGCAACAAACGGCAGCGTTACAAAAAGAGTAGCTAATATAATACCGGGAATAGCAAAGACAATTTTGATGTCGTGATTAAACAACCATTCTCCGAATAACCCTTGTGCACCAAATAATAAAATAAAAATCAATCCAGCAATAACAGGCGAAACAGCAAACGGCAAATCAATAAGCGTAATTAAAATATTCTTTCCTTTAAAATCAAACTTTGTAATTAACCATGCAGCTACCACGCCGAAAATGGCATTTAAAGGAACGGTAATAAGCACCACAATTAGCGTTAGTTTAATAGCAGCCAAAGCATCCGGATTCGTAATCGCAGCAAGATACGTTTCCCACCCTTTTTGAAAAGCTGTCATAAAAATGGTGATGAGCGGGAGCACTAAGAATAGAGCTAAAAAAGCCAGTGCAATAAATGTAAGCAGCCACTGGACGACTTTGGGCTCTTTTAAACTAGAATGATTAAGTTTAACAGTCGTTTTTGCATGCTGCATTGGAACATGTCCTGCCAATGTCATCCCTCCTTAACTATGTACAAATTTACGATTTGTCCACCATTGAATAATATTAATAAGTAATAACAGAAAAAATGATACAACGAGCATGACTGATGCAATAGCAGTAGCGCCCGCATAATCGTACTGCTCGAGTTTTGTCATAATAATAAGCGGCGTAATTTCAGTTTTCATCGGCATATTTCCAGCAATAAAAACAACTGACCCGTATTCTCCAAGCGCTCTTGCGAATGAAAGAGAACAACCTGTTAAAATAGCAGGCACCAGCTCTGGAAAAATAACTTTTCTGAACGTTTGCATTCGGCTGGCTCCTAAGCTAGCAGATGCTTCTTCGATCTCCGCATTAAAGTTTTGCAATACTGGCTGCACCATTCGGACAACAAACGGCAGACCAATAAACGTCAGAGCGATAATAATTCCGATAGGCGTAAATGCGATTTTAAACGTAAATAATTGACCAATCCATCCTTTCGGAACGTAAAGAGTGGTCAAGGCAATGCCGGCAACAGCCGTTGGTAAAGCAAACGGCAAATCTACAAGTCCATCAATAAACCTCTTTCCAGGAAAATGATATCTCACTAATACCCATGCAATAATAGTTCCAAAAATAACATTAATAATCCCTGCTGCAAATGCTGCTCCAAAACTTAATTTATATGATGCTACTACTCTAGAGTCTGTAACAGTTTTAATAAAGTCGCTCCATCCCATAGATGCCGTATTTAAAAAAATCATAGCTAACGGAAAAAGCACAAGGATACTTGCATAAAACATCGTAAAACCTAAAGAAAGCCCAAATCCAGGTAAGATGCTTTTCTTTTTCTTCTGTCGTTGTAACACGCTCACGTCTTACACCTCTCTCTGCTTTCAAGATACATATACACAGAAGATACGAATTACCATTCGTATCTTCCTCATTTACTTTTTTAATGCATCATATTACTTTGGCTGATAAATCTGATCGAATGTTCCTCCATCGTTAAAATGAGTTTCTTGAGCTTTTTTCCAGCCGCCAAAATCTTTAATGGTGACTAGGTTAAGAGAAGGAAATTGATCTTTGTGTTTCTCTAATATTTTTTCATTTCGAGGACGATAGTAGTTTTCCGCTGCGATTTCCTGACCTTTTTCTGTATATAGATATTTCAAGTATGCTTTTGCTACCTTTGTTGTGCCTTTCTTTTCAGCTACTTTATCTACTACAGCAACAGGCGGTTCTGCTAAAATACTCAATGACGGTGTTACAATTTCAAATTTATCTTTTCCTAGCTCATTTAACGATAAGTAAGCTTCATTTTCCCATGCAATTAACACGTCTCCAATGCCCCGTTCTACAAATGTAGTTGTCGCTCCGCGTGCGCCTGAGTCTAACACTTCGACATTTCCATAAAGTTTACTCATGAAGTCTTCAATCTTTTTGTTATCTCCGTTATATTTATTCTTCGCGTATGCCCAAGCCGCTAAATAATTCCAGCGTGCGCCTCCAGACGTTTTTGGATTTGGTGTAATAACGGATGTACCTTTTTTCGTTAAATCATCCCAATCTTTAATTCCCTTTGGATTTCCTTTACGAACTAAAAAAACAATTGTTGATGTGTATGGTGTAGAATTATGAGCCAATTCTTTTTCCCAGTCTTTGTTTAATAATTGGCGAGTTTGAGCGATTTCATCAATATCGTATGCAAGCGCCAGCGTTACGACATCCGCTTCTAAACCGTCAATTACTGCTCTACCTTGCTTACCAGAGCCACCGTGTGATTGCTTGATAGTAACGTCTTGCCCTGTTTTATCTTTCCAATAAGATGCAAAACTCTTATTGAACTCCTGATAAAGTTCACGTGTAGGATCATATGAAACGTTTAAAAGCTCTACTGGTTTTTTTGAATCGTTTTTACTCGCAGAACTATCTTTCCCTGCTGTTTCAGTAGATTTCCCATTGCCGCAACCTGCTAGTACGACGAGCAGTGCTGTTAGCACCATTAAAAACTGAACTGCTTTTTTCTTCATGTTTTACTCCCCTTTTTATAAAAAATACAAAAAGGCCGCTATCTCTTTGAAAAGAGAAGCAGCCTTCAGTTAGTCTGATCAGCGTATATGCTCTTAAATTATTCTTATTAAATTTATTCGTAAGAATAAAAAGAAGATACTTTCTGAAAAGACAATTTATTCTTGTTTTTATAATAAACACACTTTACCTATTAGTCAACTAGGTTTTTAATCTTTTTTACACTTATTTTAGTTCTTTTTACGTGTTTTCCTTACTTACTGCGTGTCTGATACTCTTTTTCTAAGTCAGAGAGCGTGAGTTCAAAAAGATGATGGTTTTCTTTTTTGTAAACCCCTTTTTTTAATAACTCTTCAATGAGGTATTGTTTTCTTTGCCGCACCGCTGCTCGTAATAAATTTTCCATCTTTATTCCTCCTATTCTATTCATCTAAAAATAAAAAAGGCTTCTAACATAGGTTAGAAGCCTTCGGTAACCCGATCAGCACAAGGATGAAACTGTCAGATCTTTATCATTTTAAAAAGTATAAAGCTGCTGCTTCAGCAGCTTTACACTTCTCATCGTTATACTTAGACAACCTATAACACAATTTTAATTCGAAAAATTCTAAATCTTCCATCAATAAAAAGTCAATTATTCTTTGGATATGCATATTTTCTATACTTGATACAGTACTCCCGCTTTGCTGCCAAAGACTTCAATAGCTAGGCCGTCTCTTCCATGTTTGTGGAGAAAGTATTTAACTAGACTTATTTGTGGCTTGCTACTTTGCTTTTAGCTAAAAAGCGGTTTTTTTCCGTACTGTCCACTTGAGTAATTTGTCCGTCGTGAAGAGTAATTAGTACAGATCCATAGTTGATTTCAGTTAGTAATTTAACAATATAATCTAATTTTTCTTGTGTAATTGAAGCCATTTTATCATTCTCCTATTCATAGATAAATTTATATTTTAGTTGCAGTTGAATAAACAAAGCGAACAACATCTATAAGTACTTGTATAATGTGCAGAAGATAAATACATGGTAATCCTCCCCATATGTTCAGTTGAAGATTGAGATTTTAATGACCACAACCAATGTACAGAAAAGGCCCACACTAGTAGCGAACAAGTATGAGCCTTCGGTTGACCGATCAGCTTCTTTAGCATCCCAATTTTTTCAAAAGATTTATACTATCTATATTATTTACACTTTACCTATATGTCAAGTAGGGATTAAAAAAATAAATAGATATTATTAAATTTTTTTATATCTTTGACCTAATAAAAAAGACTCATCTGCATGAACTTACACAGACGAGTCTTTTTTAGTCCTATTTTTTTGGATAGGCAGGGTTACCGTAAAGATGCTTCCTTGTTCTTTTTTGCTTTCAACACGTATTGCGCCCTCATGCAGCCGAACAATTTTTTTTGTAATGGCTAGACCGAGGCCGCTTCCTTTTAACGTTCTCGATTTATCTACTTTATAAAAGCTTTCAAAAATATATTTTTGATCTTCTTCGGCAATACCAATTCCATTGTCCTTTATTTTCACGTCTATTTCTTCGTTTTTTAGAGAAATGGATATTTTCACAAATCCATGTTCAGGCGTATATTTAATAGCATTTGTTACTAAGTTTAGCCACACTTGCTCTAACAAATCTTTGTCTGCTTCCATTTGAACATTGGATAAATCAAGATCAATTTCTATGTTCTTTTTTGTCCACTGAGGTTCTAAAGCCATGACCACATGCCTGATTTGTTCATCCAGGCGGTATGGCTGCAGCATTAGCGTTTGATGTTCAGAGTCTAGAGAAGCAAGCTTTAACAAATTGGAACTAAGCTGAGAAAGTCTTGTACTTTCTTTTTCAATAATCGTTAAATATTGTATCTTTTTATCTTCACTGACGATATCATCTTTAAGTGCCGCTGAAAAACCGCGAATAGAGGTCAGCGGTGATTGAATTTCATGCGAAACGCTAGCAATGAACTCTTGCCTCATCGTTTCTATTTTGTTTAATTCTTTAGTCATTTGATTGAAATTTTTAGTTAACAGACCGATTTCATCATTCGCTGCGTGCTCGACTTGCACATTGTATTCGCCTTGTCCGACCACTTTCATCGCTGTACTGAGACGCTTAATCGGTTTAATAATAATCATTGAAACATATGCAAATAATACAATACCCACTAATAAAATCGTAATAAGCTGGATATTTTGAACATCTTGAATAACTGAAAATTGCCGCTGTGGATGAGACTGAATAAATAGAGCATACGACCGTCCATTTTCTTTAAAAGGAAGACCCACTACGTTTGGCTGTGGACGATCATCTTTTTCCTCGTTTAAATTAGAATAACGCTTCCCGTCTAATACTTGATCTACTTCTTTCGGTGTAATTGGAATAGGCGGTCCTGGCTGTCCTAATACTTTTTCTTCATGCTGATCATCAATAATAATAAACGAAAAATGAATGAATGATGAATTAGATAAAAACCTTGCAGCTTTGTCGGAGTCTTCTGCTCCGTACAAATCAATAAAATCTTCTCCCATCTTCACCATATCCTGACCTAATCGCATTTCGAGCTTCTGCTTGCTAAGAAATGTCGTAACGACAACGGTAATCACAACGCTCAATAAAATTGTAATGATGAACGACAGAACCAGCTTTACATAAATTGATTTCACGTTAACACCCTTCTGCTCTATAACCTAATCCGCGAATTGTTTTGATTTCCATACCGACGTTTTTCATATGATTAAGCCTCTCTCGCAGACGTTTTATGTGAACGTCTACCGTGCGCTCATCGCCTTCATAATCATATCCCCAAATTAATTGAATAAGCTGATCACGAGTAAAAATCTTTCCTGGAGAACTAACGAGCGTGAACAGTAATTCAAACTCTTTTAACGGCAGCTGTTCGCTTGTTTCTCCTGCACTCATCTCTAATTTGGTACGGTCTAGTTTTATATTCCCCATATAGATTACATTGTTAGCTTCTACTCGGTACCTGCGTAAAAGAGCCTTTACACGAGCAACCATTTCCTGAGGATCAAAAGGCTTCACGATATAGTCGTCTGTTCCGATATCAAATCCTTTTAGCTTATCATGCGATTCGCCTCTAGCTGTTACCATTAAAACCGGTATATCAAAATACTCCTTAATTTCCTTTGTTAGTTCCCATCCGTCTTTAAATGGCATCATGATATCAACGACTGCTAGATCAATTCGAAACTCTTCCATTTTCGTCCATGCTTCTTCACCATCTGCTGCTTTTATAATTTTAAATCCTTGATTTTCTAAATATAATGATATCAGCTCTCGAATATGTTGATCATCATCTGCAACTAATATTTGAATCATACATGTCTCTCCCTATTCCTAAGTTTGTCCAGCTTTTACGCACAGTAAGCTCTCTGTTTATACCAAACAGAGAGCCGCATAAGATCATACAATGATTTTATACTTCAAATATGAACTGAATATGAACAAACTGATTAACGCTTAGTGACTGAAGTTGTTTGCTCGTTCTTTTTCTACAATTCCCTCCAAATACGATAAAAACGTGTGACGTAAATCTCTGCGCTTTAACGCAACTTCTACCATCGCTTTCATATAGCCTACCTTATCTCCAATATCAAAGCGCTGCCCTTCCAGTTCAAGAGCAAACAATCGCTCTTTTTCACATACCACACGCAGTGCATCTGTTAATTGTAATTCATTTCCTACCCCTCTTTCAATCGTTTTTAGATAAGAAAAAATAGAAGGATTTAAAATGTAGCGGCCCATAACGGCAATAGTTGACGGAGCTTGTTCTATCGATGGTTTTTCAATCAAGTCATTCACTTCATGAAGGCTGCCAGATTTATTTTCCGGCTGAATGATTCCGTATTTTGATACCTCTTCAACATCCACTTTTTGAACTCCGATAACTGATTGATTAGTCGTTTCATACGCTTGGATCATCTGTTTGAGCGCAGGTTCTTCAGAAGTCATAATATCGTCTCCAAGAAGAACAGCAAACGGCTCATCTCCAATAAACTGTTCGGCACAAAGAATAGCATGACCGAGTCCTAACGGCTCTTTTTGACGAATATAGTGAATGCTGGCCATTGATGAGATCGTTTGTACTTCTTTTAACATGTCAAACTTGTGTTTTTCTTCAAGCATTTGCTCTAACTCAATTGATTTATCAAAATGGTCTTCAATTGATTTTTTGTTTCGCCCTGTAATAAAAATAATACTTTCAATGCCTGATTTCACAGCTTCTTCTACAATATATTGTACAGCAGGCTTATCGACAATTGGCAGCATTTCTTTCGGCTGCGCTTTTGTCGCTGGCAAAAATCGAGTTCCTAAACCGCCTACTGGAATAACTGCTTTTTTTATCGTCATATATGAATCCCTCTTTCTTTTTTAGTAGTAAATACAAATAATTTAGTACCAATAAAGTTGATACCGACACTTGCGATTGTAATTAAAAGTTTACTGATTAGCAGCGATATACCCCATTTATTGTATAGAACAGTCAACAGAAATGATGTTAGGGATAAAGTGATCAAATTTACGATCACGAATGAAATCACCTCACGCTTACTGCTTTTTTCTTTTCTCTCAAACGTCCATTTGCGATTCATGATATAACTGTTTAAGATGCCCGCACTGTATGAAATCCACTGCGCTAGTATGTAGTTAACACCGATTGTTGTTAAAAGTGCGTATACTACAAAATCAATCAGTGTATTTGCAACTCCTACTAACGCAAATTTAATAAAAGATATCCATTTGTTAGTCACGAAGTGATACTTCCTTGCGTGTTTCAAGCTGATACTTTTCACGGACGATATAGAGTGGACGATTTTTTGTTTCATCGTAGATGCGGCCAATATATTCTCCAATCATACCAAGAATAATTAAAATGATGCCGCTAAAGAATAGCTGAATGACAATTAATGACGACCACCCGGTGATGGTGCTGTCTGTAAATAACTTCAAATACAGCACTACTAAAAGATAAATAAAGCCGATACCAGATAGAGTTACACCAGCATAGCTAGCTAGCTTTAATGGCTTATATGAAAAAGATGTAATACCATCCATTGAAAGCTTCAGCATCTTTTTTAAAGGGTATTTCGACTCCCCGGCCAAACGCTCGTCTCGCTCATATTCTACTGCTGTTTGCTTAAAGCCAACCCAGCTTACTAATCCGCGAACAAAGCGATTTTTTTCTTGAATGCTATTCATTTGATTGCACACTTTGCGATCTAGCAAACGGAAATCCCCTGTATCAAGTGGAATATCAATATCGGTCATCGCACGTAAGAAGCGATAAAACATAGCAGCCGTTTGTTTTTTAAAGTATGTTTCTCCTTTTCGCTTTGTACGCTTAGCGTATACAACGTCAAACCCTTGCTTCCATTTTTCAATCATCTCTAAAATCAATTCGGGCGGATCTTGCAAATCAGCATCAATCACAACGACCGCCTCTCCTCTTGCATAATCCATACCCGCTGTAATAGCAATTTGATGACCAAAGTTACGAGCAAAATCTAATAAAACAACCGCTGGGTCTTGCTCACTGTACTCTTTAATGATTTCTGCTGTTCGATCTCTACTGCCGTCGTTCACGAAAAGAAGCTCGTAAGCTTCTTTCGTTGAACGCATCACTTCTGTGAGACGGCGGTAGGTTTCATGAATCACTTCTTGTTCGTTGTAGACAGGAATAACAATAGAATATTTAACAATGGAACTCATGTTCATGCCCTCCTTATTTAAGCGTTATTTCGTATAGTGTTCCGTTTCCAGATGGCCCTTGCTGAGCACTTGATGACGTAGACTGCCATTTGGAAGAAGGAATCTCCTTACTATTGTCTTTAATCCAAGTGATAACGTCAGATTGACCTCCCTTGCCCATTCCAGACAGGTAGAAATATTTCACTTCACCTTTTTTAATCATGGCTTTTAATTTACTTACCGTTAAAATTGGATCTGAACCGCTAAATCCACCCATTGCCATTACTGGCTTGCCCGTTTTGATAATGTAAGGTGCAGCTGAAGTTGAGTCCGTTGTGGCAAATAAATATTTTTCGCCTGTATTATTTTTTGTTAAATAGTTTAGTAGCTTTTGGTTTACTTCTGCGTTCATCCCTCCACTTTTTCGTTTTGAAGAGGATGATTTGCTTGAAGAGCTATTTGGCATTTGACTATTATTGGACGAACCGCTTGGCGGCTGCATTTGACCATTATTGGACGAACCGCCCGGCATTTGACCGCCGTTTGATGAACCGCTTGGCGGCTGCATTTGATTGTTCGATGATGAATTGCCGCTAGAGCTTCCTGGAGGCTGCATGCCGTTAAAACCAGATTGTTTGCTATTTGTAGCTGTGCTTGGAGGTCCTCCCATACCGCTTGAAGAATCAGGACCTGCTGATGGAAGCATGCTATTTCCACCATAAATAATTGGTGTCATCGCCCAGTACGCCGGCATCGCAAGTAAGACAACCATCGCTGCGGCTCCTAGGTAGTTCGTCAACGAATTTTTACGCTGTTTACGAACAGCTAAAACAAGAGCTAAAATGACGCCCAGTGCTCCTACACCTGCAATTGGCGCTACGCCGATTGAGCTGACATAAGGAGACATAATATATACTTGAAGTGCTGCTGTTGTTAAAATACCACCTGGCAGCAGCCATGATTTCCAGCCATTATGCTGTTTGTACACGCTCCATAAAGCTACTGCTCCCGCTCCGGCAAATGCAGCGATTGGAGGTGCCAGCATAATTAAATAATACTGATGGAAAAATCCTGCGATACTAAAGAAAACAGCTACTGGTAGCAGCCACGCTAACCAAAATAAACTTTCTTTTTGTTTTGTCGTGTAAGGCCCTTTAAATTTTACTCCGGCAAATAGACCCACGATTGAAAAGATTACAAATGGTAATAACCAGCTGATTTGATCTGATAGCCCTTTTTGAAATAGTCGGAATGGACCAGGATTCCCCGTGTTGAACATTCCGTTTTGATTCCCTCCACCTGGAGCCTGCATCTTTTGAGAAGAGCTGCTCTTTCTTTGATTTGAGCTTTGTGAAGAATCAGCACTTGAATTACTAGTTTGTTTTGTTTCACTGCTTGCTGTTTGCTGCTCAGTTTGAGCAGGCTGTTTATGACCGCTTCCCGTCACGCTTGTATTTCCAGTTAAACGATTAATACCGTTATATCCGAAAGCAAGCTCTAGAACTGAATTTGTTTGACTGCTTCCCATATAAGGGCGCTTATCAGCAGAAGTAGAATCTACCACAACTGCCCATGAGACAGAAACCGCGAGCATTAGTGCAGTCGCTGTTGTCAAAAAAGCAATTTTCTTTTTCCAAGTGATTTTGGTTGCCACTACATAGAAAACATAAAATGCTGGTAAAACCATGTATGCTTGAAGCATTTTCATATTAAATGCAACACCAATCATCGCAAAAGCTGCTAACACCCAGCCAAATTTAGCCGTACGCACAGCACGAAATAACATCCACGTTGCTACTAGTAATGTAAATACAAGCATACTATCGATATTATTTGTTCGGCTTACCGCAGGCACAATTGGCGTCAGAGCCATGGCAAGAGCAGCAAATCTCCCAGCCCATACGCCAAACGTACGTTTTACGAGCACGTATAGTAAAAGGACTGAACCGATGCCTGCCAATGCTTGCGGTAGAATGACGCTCCATCCGTAAAATCCAAATATTTTGGCGCTAATTGTCTGAATCCAAAATACAACCGGCGGCTTATCAATCGTTACATAGCCTCCTGGATCAAAAGATGCATAAAAGAAATTATGAAAACTTTGAAGCATACTTTTGACAGCTGCCGTGTAATAAGCATTGGCGTATTCATCTGTCCAAATTTTAAATAAGTTCAAAAACGCTGCAATTAAAACAATGGGAACTAAAAATAAGTCTATTCTTTTTTTATTTGAAGTTCGTTCTTCTTTCACTTCACTGTTCATGTGTTTCATTTCACTCCTTCGTAATTTCTGACTTTAGTCTAACAAGCATATGTGAACTGATTATGAACAGGAAAAATAATTTTTTATTTTTTTAAAACCCATTTGACCTCTTACACTCACCAATGAAATATTTTACAATTAAAGAATCAAGCAAATGAAATAGAAAGCGTATTCTTGGAATGCTGCAGCTTCTATGAAACATTATTATCAACACTTCATCCACTTCTTGCTGGGAAAGGAGACAACTTTATGATTCAAGTAAAAGATATATACGGAAATTTACCCACACTAGAAACCGAAAGACTCCGCTTGAGGAAAGTTACAAAAAAAGATGTGCGTGACATGTTTGAATATGCCTCAAATGAAAAGGTAAGCAGATATGTAAATTGGGAAAAGCACCGAAAGCTTCAAGATACAAAAGAGTTTGTTTCCTTCGTTTTAAAGCAGTACAGCAACCAATCCATTTCTCCTTGGGCTATGGAAATCAAAGCCTTAAAAAAATGTATTGGCACCATTGACTTTGTCACTTGGAACCCTACTCATCGCATTGCGGAAATTGGCTATGCGATTTCTGAAGCATATTGGAATAAGGGATTTGTTACGGAAGCAGCTGAAAAAGTAATTGCGTTTGGATTTGAAGAAATGGATTTAGTGCGCATTCAGGCGAGGTGCTTTGTTGAAAATGCCGCTTCTGAGAAAGTGATGAAAAAGATCGGCATGTCTTATGAAGGAACGATTCGAAAAGCCATGTTTATTAAGGGAGCTCACCAAGACTTAAAGTTATATTCAATCTTGCGAGAAGAATATACACGCAACGCGTAGAAAATGTATAAAATACTTTCCATAACATAGGCTAACTTCAACACTAACTCTTCCTTTTGAGGTGAACAATGTTGGAGCAAGCAATTCAGCATTTAGACTTATCTGCACATGGTTTGTGGTTTCCTATTACCGTTAGTTTATGTTTATTTATTCTTGCCCTTGTTTTATTTAAACGACAGCTAACTTGGCGAGATTTTTATATCACGTTTAGCGTAGTTGGATTTGTCGGATGGCTTTGTGATGTTATCATTATGCGTGTTTTTAACATGATTGATTTGGGAGATCCAAAAGTTACAGGACTTGGAGATATTCTAAGCTATACATTTATTCCACCTTCCCTTTCCATTTTATTTTTGACTTACTTAACAGCTAAAAATAAATGGGTTTTATCACTTCTCTTTTGCGCTGGTTCACTACTCATAGAATACGGAATGATTAAAAGTGGCTATATGCATTTAAACGGCTGGTTTTTTATCTATTCAATAGTGGTATACTTCCTCGTTTATGCTTTCGTGCTGCCATGGCATATGGCATTTATTAAGTAAAAAAGCGGATGTTAATTAACATCCGCTTTTTTACTATGCGCTTACTTTCTATCTGCTGAAATCCATATTTCCTACCGACGTTTAGAAGAATGAATCTCTACATATGTAACACAGGTGCCGCGTGTTCATCTCCGGTCATTTTATTCGCCGTGATGACACATGCGTGCGGCTATGTTCTTCAGGACGTCTAAAACCAATTTTTAAAAGCGCTGCTTCTAAATTTGCTTCTGTTTTAATTTGATTAAAATCAATTCCTAGTTTCACTACCGTTTGGGCAATTTCCGGTCGTATCCCTGTTATAATAGCTTCCACTCCTACTAATTTGAGAGATCGATGAATTTTGAACAGATTATCTGCTACCATTGTATCAATAATCACGACACCTGAAATATCCAAAATAAGATAGGATAATTGAAGGCTTGTCCCTTTTTTCAAGCAGGTTTCCATCATAACTTGCGAGCGGTGGGTATCAATTTCTCCAATAATCGGCATAATAGCAATCCCTTTTGTGACAGGTACAAGCGGAACTGACAGTTCTTCTAGTGACGTATAAGCTAAATTCATCATGTATCGATTATGCTCGTCATAAATTTGACCAAAAACACACGTTACCGTATCTAAAAGCGGATCAATCCGTTCACTGACATGCAGCATAGTAATTGCAGCAAACTGATGCTCCTCTAGTTCTCTTGTAAATACATCCCAAATAACGCTGCGATAGATTGGTAAGGTACCCAGTGCTTTTTCTAACGGAATATTTTTTTCTACCGCATATTTTCCCGTTTCTAGTGCCCATTCTTTAACAAGTTTAAGTACATCCTCTTGTTCTTCAAATAGGGATCTTCCAAAGTATTCCATGATTAACACTCGCCACTTCAAAATTTTCTTTTCCTTCAATTCCTCTAGACTTAGCGTATGCGTAGAATCTAATCGTTCGGCTAATTTTTCTGACAAGCTATATTTATGTTCAATAATCTTTTTTCCTATATACACGAGTTCCTCTTTCATAAAATACGCTCAGCTCCTCTTTTCTGCTATTTTTACTGCGTATATAACCTTGACTAAGCCTACTTACCCAACCGACAATTGACTAGCCTTCCTAAAAATAACAAAAAAGCGGTTATTTTATGAATTTTCTTTCTTTTTATTATAGTACCAGAGCAAGAGCCGCACAACTGAAAGTTTGCTGCGAATAAAATTCGTAATTTGACAGAGAAAACAATCCTGTTTGAACTCAAACAGGATTGTTTTCTGTATTTACTTATCTCACTTTACACTTGGAATAGCCAGACAACAATCGGCCCAAAAACCGACCCCAGTACAGCACTTAACGTCATTGATACCGAGCTCATCGATACCGTTAGTTCACCGTATTCAAATGCTTTAGAAGTTCCTAGCGCATGAGAAGCGCTGCCTAGGGCAATTCCTTTTCCTAAAGAACTTTTAATACGAATCCACTTTAAAAGTAAAGGTCCAAGAATTACTCCCGAAAAGCCTGCAATCATAACAAATACCACAGTCATGGATGGAACCCCTCCTAGTCCCGTGGCAATTTGAATTGCAACGGGAGTGGTAATAGACTTAGGAATAATGGATAAAATCAGGCTTCGGTCAACGCCGAATACTTCAGCGAACACGAGTCCGCTAATCATGCCTGCAAATAATCCTACAAACACTCCTCCAATAATAGGAATGCTGTATTTTACTAGCATCTCACGCTGTTTATACAGTGGATACGCTAATGCAACAACCGCTGGCCCCAGAAGTGAATTAATCCATTTGCCTCCAATCATATACTCATCATAGGAAATATGAAAGGCAAGCAAAAGAAGAATAACGAATACGGTTGTAGTTAAAACTGGAATAAGGATTGGGTAAGAGAACCGTACGTATATTTTTGCCATGACTAGATACAGAGCAACTGTAGCTATGATTATAAAGAGCGCGATAAAGAATTCTTGCACTGTTGTTTCTCCTTTCGTTTGTTCGCTTTCTTTTCTAAAAGTTGACTGGCAGCCCCCGCGGCAGCCATCGTAATGATTGTACTAAGCACAATAATTAAAAATAAAATCGCTCCGCTGCTTGAAAGAAGCGAAGGATAATTCATCACTCCTGCCATAGCTGGTATGAATAATAAAGGTAAAAAAGATAACAAGAAGCTTGCTCCGTCTTCAATCACTTTGATGGGAACAACTTTGCACGTTAAGCAAATGAGCATTAAAATTAAGCCTATAATACTGCCTGGAATAGGCAGGTGAAGCATGTGGTGAACAGCTTCGCCAATCATAGAAAAAGCATAAAGAATCGCGATTTGTAAAATGATTCGTATCACTTTCATTATAGGTCGCTGTCCTATAGATAAGAACAGCTGTCCTCCTCTCTTTATTTTGTCATGTTGTCTAACATTTAACTATATAAACATCCTTTACTTTACCTACTTTTACTTGTACTATACAACTATATATACATTTGTATTATACAAGTATATATTTCTTTGTCAATGAATGATTTTGTAAGGAGAGATTATAATGCAAGAAAAAAATTCAATTGAATTGATTGAATATGAGCTTACTACCTTTATTAGACGAGCCGTCTATCTTGATAATTCTGAAAATAAAATAGGAAATCTAGAAAGATCAGCTTATTTATTATTGCGGCAATTAGATGAATTTGGACCAGCTCGTGTAAAAGAGCTGGCAGAAGCATTTAAACTCGACATTTCAACTCTGTCTAGACAAGCATCTGCTTTAGAAAATAAAAAGTTTATTTCCCGTTCCTCTGATCCTTCGGATGGACGCGTCAGCCTATTTGACATCACACCACGTGGAAAAAAAATGCTGCAAACTGATAAGCAAATGCGCCTTGAACGCTATCATAGTATGTTAAAGGAATGGTCAAATGAAGAAAAGGAGCTGTTTGGCAAACTATTAATGCGGATGAATGACGCATTTATCGATTAAATAGAAATTCATGAAAATTAGGCTGCTGCTGCAAGGTGTTTGTCCCTGTCTCTTTTCTCTTTTTTGCATTTAATGTAAAGAGACTATTGAAAAGGATGTATGATTATGTCTGTTCCGAACAAACGGAAAGCCGCGCCCTGCCTCTTCCCCGGCTATAAATGGTGTGGTCCCGGATGCAGTGGTCCCGGATGTCCGGTAAACGATGTAGACTGCTGCTGCAAATACCATGATTTATGCTATGAAGATTACGGATCATGCCGCTCATGTGATGAGCAATTTCTTGACTGTCTTTGCTCCAAAGCAAATCCGTACAGTTTAAAAGGAAGACAGGCATACGCCATGTATACCTATATGCGACTGAAGTTAGCTTTAAAACAATATGACTAAGCATAAAAGAGGAGAATTGAAAAATTCACCTCTTTCTTATGCCATTTTATCCGTGTGAATCCAAAAGCGTTGAACGACAGTTCCGTCCTCTTCTATATAATCCTCGTCTTGTACACCACCGTTTGCCAGAATAGTTCGACGAGAAGCGGTGTTCCAATCATCACACACAACTAATGCCCGTTGAACTCCCAGCTTTTTAATTTCTTGAACAGATAACTTCAGTAGCAGCTTCGCATATCCTTTTTGTCTTTCGCTCGGCCGAATACCATAACCTATATGTCCTCCGCTGTTTCGCAGTATTTCACTTAGCTCATGGCGGATATTAACTACGCCTATTACTTTTTCGTGATGCATTAGCCAGTAGGTGGAATCGGGTACATATCCTTTTTTTAACCCGATCCCTTTTTCTGCATCTAACAACTCTTGAACCATTTTTTCAAAGTAAGCAGGTTCTTTAGCAATTACCCACGGAATCATTTTTTCTCCGCTTGCTTTCCATTCATGATAAAAGTTCATATAAGCCTCTTTATAAGCTGCATCTGGTTTCATTAAAACGGGGGTTTCCACGTGCCTTCCTCCTTTTTGTTTATTATGTTTATACTACCTAGTTTTTCCAATAAATAAAAGAGGATAATTTACATTATGTGATAAGTTTGTTTATTCATTTATTTATAAGATATGTAACAAAAAGCACTCAATGGATATACCATTGAGTGCTTTTTGTTCTACTGCCGATTGTTTAAATAAATTCCTTAAAAAACCTCGTCGCTTTTGCAAGGGCGTATAGGAAGGTCCGCTTCATAACAGGTTCTTCTGTCTTTTGGATGTCAGGAGATTTAATCCATCGCTTATGGTTAGCAATAAGGACACTTTTATCCATTTTGTTTTCCATCGCCATCGTCAGCTTTTTTGCAAATTCTTGACTATCGATAATGACCATGGATTCACTATTCAAAAATGTAGAACGGGAATCTAAATTAAAAGAGCCTACGGCACTGAGTCTTTGATCATAAATCACAGACTTTGCATGAATCGAATAAGGTCCTTGGTATTCGTAAAGCTTTACACCTGTTTTCACAATCGTATCACGCATACTTATATACCCGGAAAAAGCCAACACATTGGGCGTAGATGTAACTGAATTTGTGAGTAGCGTCCATTGAACAGCTGGATTCTTTTTCATTGCTATATACTTTCTCATCGCATTGGTTGGCACCACATAAGGACTTTGAATAAAAACAGAGCGGTTAGCTGCTTCTGCCAGATTAATAAACGTTTTCCACATAAAAGGTCGTTTATTAAAGCGTTCAATTGGATTATGAATAAAAGAAACACGCTTTGTAGGAACGGTGGAAGCATTCCAATTAATCTTAGGCGTCGCAAATGTTTCTCCTACTTGCTTAGCTTTATCATATTGCTGCAGCAGCAAAGCTTTCATCCTATTTCCCTGATCGACCTGGTACTGCGTGAGATGATAAAAAGCTTTTTTAGTGTAAGGATGAGCCCATAATTCATTTATATAATTTTGCATTTGAGTGATGACGCTATCTTGTTTATGTTTGCTGTTTGTAATAAAGACATCACGATCATAGACGAAATCTTGAGGAGGCTTTTTAGCCAAATACTTGTCCCCTATATTCCGTCCTCCTATTATACCTAGTCTACCGTCTACAATCATTATTTTGTCATGCATACGATTTTGCCACGCCCAAGGTTTAAACAATTGAAGCGGTTCGTAATACTTCACTTCAATATTGGGATGTGAAGCTAATGCATAGAGCACGCCTCTTCGATTTCCTCGTAAGCCGTTAGCTATCCCATCTAAGAGAACGCGAGTATGGACGCCTCGATCAGCTGCTTTAAAAAGAGCGGCCATAATTAAATCAGTTGACTCTCCTTTTCCTATTGAGTAATAAGCAATATCAATCGATTTCTCAGCTTCTTGAATCATTTGAATACGAACTCTTCCTGCCTCATAACCATCTTCAAGAAGTCTCACTCGGTCCGTAGACTCCCTGTGACCAAAAAAGCTAGTCGGTTTAATTGAGGTCGTTCCCTCTCCTGTTTTTAAAGGTACATAAAAGAGAACCACCGCCGCTATAACCACGTACAGAATATATAAAGATAAAATAATAAGTAATCCTTTGAATGCTATTTTTATCATCGCAACTCCAGCTTCTTGTCTTTTTCTGTTATCGTTCACAAATAAGGACCATTACATGCAAGAAACTGCTTCCTTGATTGCTTTGCCTTTTGTCTTTTTGACACATTTATTTTTTCTGATTCACTATTTGTATAGTATGCTAGTACATATCATAGAAAAAAGGATGATGGTGATGGAGGAATATTCTTTTCGTTTTCATATCACAGATTCTTACCCTTTGCAAAATGAAAACGATAAAATAGAAGCTGTGGTACGCACCAAAATCAAGCATGCGGAGGGAGGATGCTTGTATGAGGGTTATCTTCGTGTTCATATCACTAATATTGGGGTCTTTCCTGTAGCAAAAGATATTGCTGAAGCGATTAGCGTTCGTTCGCTTCGTCAGCAGTTAGCGGCCGAATTAAAAAGATACGTACGGCCGCACCGCAATTTTTTATAACTTTATCCAAACATTTGTCCAAGTGGACTTTCATCTTCAATAATATCTTGAATAGCGTAGATAGAAATTGGAAAGTAAGGAATTCCATATGCGTAAGGGGCCAGGTCATACAGCTGATAAAAGAGCACAAGTGATTTATCGGCGATATAAAAATCTTGATCTGGTTTAATTCCTTTATACTCTCCAAGAACCATAATATCGCGCTCTTTTATTTGCTCTCCTACTATTTTAGAAAGAATGCTCACGTAATTACTGTCTTTTTTAAATAGATCTTTGAGTTGATACGTTTTTCCAGTCAGCACATTAAACGTTAACGGAACGACCACGGTCAAACCATGCGCTCCCCCGGAATAAGCAAAATTGACAAGTGTTAAGCTGAGTACATTTCGCTCGTTCGTTTTCAACTCATAATAACCCGTTTCTTCCGTATCCGGATTTTCTCCATATCCCTGCTGACGAATTAATTCATTCGTGCGCTGCAAAATTTTACTGTTCATGCTGTGCTGAACAGCTTGATTAGTCAAATGTACAACTGGATAATAAACGTTTAACTTTTTCTTCACCATTTGTTGAGAATATACGGTTGCAGGTAACGTAACCATCGCTTCCTCCTCTTTGTATACAGGTTGTTACATTCTATTCTTTTAGCCTCCATTCCATTACTGAAGCAAAGAAAGATTCAGACATAGCGAAATCAATCCAACCTAAAGACAAACAAACTGGATAAATGCTCTAGTATGGATTGCTTGTAACACCGCTATTGATTTCCGCAGAAGTCTTCGCCTTGCTCTCCAATCACCAGCTAGAAGCACACTCATACATGAAACCTATGTTAACTTTATCAATGAAAAAATCCGAACAAGTTTGATTCTCAATCAAGAATCAAACTCGTTCGGATCTTCCTTCAACGAAAATACCTTTGTCTCAGCCTCTTTTTTACTTCTTGTTATTTTACGTTGTTAATTGTTTTAGCAGCATCTACCGTATTTTTTAATAACATTGTGATGGTCATCGGGCCAACTCCGCCTGGTACTGGTGTGATATAACCTGCAACTTCTAAAGCCGCTTCGTAATCAACATCACCAACGAGTTTACCATTTTCCATTGTGTTACCTACATCAATTACAATCGCACCCGGCTTAATATCAACTGCTTTAATAAGTCTAGGTTGTCCTACAGCTGACACAAGAATATCAGCTTGTTTTGTTAAAGCAGATAAATCTTTTGTGCGAGAGTGAGCAATTGTTACCGTTGCACTTTCTTGAAGTAACAGCATGGATACTGGTTTACCAACAATATTGCTTCGTCCAATTACTACCGCATGTTTACCTGAAATTTCTTCACCTGAACGTTTAATTAACTCAACGATGCCGTGTGGTGTACATGGTAAATAGCACTCATCGCCAATAACCATATTCCCTACACTTACTGGGTGGAAGCCATCTACATCTTTTTTAGGAGATACAGCATTTAATACTGCTTTTTCATCAATATGTTTTGGTAATGGAAGTTGAATAAGAATACCATGAACAGATGGATTTCCATTCAAGTGATGGATTTCGTTTAAAAGCTCTTCTTCAGTAATCGTTACGTCACGTTTGATAATTTCAGATGCAACACCGATTTCTTCACAAGCCTTTGCTTTTGCTTTTACATATGATTGCGAAGCAGGATTTTCTCCTACTAAAATCACGGTTAAACCAGGAACGATACCTTTTGTTTTTAATTGAGCTACCTCTTCTTTTAATGCGGCGCGCAGTTCTTGCGCTACTTCTTTTCCTTTAATTACTTTCGCTGTCATGATGTTTTTTGCTCCTTTCAACTGTAGCCATTTAATAAATGTACGAATTATAGTTATTAATCTAACACAAAAGTTCGGTTTTGTTCAATGTTTTTATTATTTTTATTTTAAATAGATGAAAATAAATAACAAATAACGTATATTCCATTCTTATCGTACTATAATATTTTGTATTCACCAAAGGTGTTTTTATTCAAACATTGCTTTTCCAAATTAAAAACCGCACCTTCGGCACGGTTTTGAACGATTTATTTTTCTGTTGATATGCTTTTCTTTGTAGTCAACGGCAGCACGTCTTCCTCTGTTTTTAGATCTTTTACATGCATTTCCTTGAGAGGCGCACTTATTTTCTTATTTTTCGGAGGTTCTTCAAAATTCTCCACCCAATCACATAGCAGTTCAAATCCTTGATACACATAAGGCAGGAGAGGCTGAAGCTTTCGATCTGGGTCAATTTGATGATTCCATACTAAGCTATCAATGTGGTTGCCATTTTCAATTACATAGTGACGATGAAGGTGCTGCTTACCAGAATCTTTTACCAGTTGTTCATAAGGATAAGCATGAATATCCGGAAAAATAAGAGCATCTAACGACCCTGTAATGCTTATCAACGGAACGGAAATATCACCTGTATTTTCAATTTCACGAACTCTTTGCTTTACATCTTGCGGTCTTTCTTGATAATCATACTTTTCAAAAATAGAATCTAACGAACGGTCTCTAACTCCGTTTTCAAAAAGAGTCAAGTATTTTTGCCATGGAATGCTTCCAGGTGCTTGACTGTCAAACTCATCTCTATATATATTAAGCGTTAAAAACCAATAATACTGGTCATGATATGGCCATAAAAACTCAGATCCTTTTGGCAACCCTGCTTGATACAAACAGTGCAAAGCTTCTTTTTGCGATTCACCTACGGTGTACAGTGCTTCTTCGGCATGATTTACAACAGGTGTTAAGGAAGTAATCAAGTTATCGTGATCAGCTCGCCACATAACCCCTTCCCATTCAACGCCTCCATTAAAAAGCTGAGGCTCTCCATGTTTCCCGTCGTTTTCTAAAGCATAGCGAACAACATAACCCCCGTTAGAAATACCTAACGCATACGTTTTTATATCAAAATATTCTGTCACTTCTTTTTGAAGTTTGTGACGATAATTTTCAAATAAAAATCTCTGCGCGATTTTTGTCACTTCTCGGTATTGAATATGCCATTTTCTAATGGAGTCTTCTTCTTTGACTAGAGCGTTCTTTGCTTTAGCAAATGGATCATCTCTCACTTCTTCTCCCTGAGTTCCTTTATCAGAAGCAGCAAACGCAAACCCTTTTGCCAACACATAGTCGCTGAATAGTAAATCCGTTGATTTCTCATCTCGGGTAGCTGGGACTCCTGACATAACTAACTTTCCATTCCAATCATCGGGAATTCGAATGAGAAATTTACCACCATCAACTTCACCTTCTACTTGAACGCCCGTTATTTCTTCAGGCTGATACATGTAATACCATCCATTTTTTTCTTCTTTTGTTCCCCAATAGATAGGAGCCAGCCCAATGTTCCCATAGGCAGTCGCTGCTTGAAATTGAAGAGGGTTTTTAGTCGTTAGCCAGTTTCCATACTTACCGTCAAACGTTGTGATATTCAAGTGATAACCTCCATTCACATTTGCTTTTGAAGACTCTCTTGGGGACTATACATGCATAATTTCAGTTAAATATTACCATCCTTTTCTCAAAAAGTACATCAAAACGCCTTTCTTACAGAAAGAAAGTAGACATTTATCACAACTGAGCCCATAGCGCCGTATAATATTGAAATTTATTCAAAAAAAGGAGTGTAAATGACTATGAGTTCGTTTAATTCTTCAAAACTTTCTACGACTCTTATTCCCCCTGCTACTTCCTCCTATCCGGTTTCCGGAAGAAAATATACTCTCACTCATTCTGATACAACCGGTCAGCTTTTTTTAAGCATCGGATGCTCATATAACAACAAGGCGATAGATAAAAATATGCGTGATGAAGTACTAGCTGCGCTTCACGTAACAGACCGACAAGCAGTTATTCAAGGCGAAGTTTTTGTTAGCGGAGGCGAGTTCAGCCGCGAGCAAGCGCAGCTTCGTTATCAAATTTTCCGTCGTGAACTCCCCCTTGCTTTAGAAGCAATGTTTTACGGAGACCAAGCGTTTTTTCAACATTATCCCGACTTACTAAATACACCCATTTACATTTATTTTATATCGACTTATCAAGAATTTAGAGGGTGGTCCTATTATCAAACTCCTAAATTTTATTTAAAACAAACATGCAGCAGCTAGCACGCTCGTGCATAAACTAATTGGAAATGAACGAGGAAGGTGTGAATGTTTCATGTACAGTCAATGGGTTTACCCCTATATGCCGCGCTATTACCATCCAGTGGTTCCTACTACGAATGAAAATTATTTAGAACCTTATAGATACAATGAAGACTTATTTTCTTATATCCTGCATGAAGAAGAGGAAGTTAGATCTACACGCGATGTAGACAGAGTGATGAAAATTTTAAAACGACAGTATCAGTCCATCTACAGAGATGCTCAACGAGGCGGGATGGATAGCAAACTAACAGAATACTTATTTCGTTCCATTGTAAGATTTGTTGATGATAACTATAACAATTACAGCGGATCTATTAACGAACGCGTTGAAAAAGCCGCGCGACAGTTAAAAAAACGTGACCCCTGGATATTTGAACTTTTCAACTTATACAGCGTTTCCCCTGCTTCACAAGTTCGAATTACCAACACGATTTTAACCGTTTCATTTGAAAATTTACGTAGAGGAAATGAAGTGCCAAATCCTAGATAAACAAAAAACCGCCACAATTGTGACGGTTTTTTATTATGGTAATACAGTTGCTCCCATTAGATGGCTATCAACTTGTTTAGCTACTTCACGACCTTCATGAATAGCCCATACGATTAAACTTTGCCCACGACGAGCGTCACCAGCAGCAAAAACACCTTCAACATTTGTTTTGTAATTTCCATACGCTGCATCTACGCGACGATTTTTCGTTTCAACACCAAACGCTGATAGAACCGGATGCTCTGGACCTTCAAACCCAATCGCAATAAAGACAAGCTGAGCTGGCCATACTTTTTCTGTTCCTGGAATTTCGGTAAAGATGTACTGTCCATTTTCACCTTTTACTTTTTCCATTTGAACCGTATGAAGTTCCTTTAGATTGCCTTGCTCATCTGCCACGATTTTTTTCGTTTGAATTGAATATTCACGTGGATCGTCCCCAAATTTTGCCTGTGCTTCTTCATAAGCATATTCAAGATTAAATACATGTGGATATTCAGGCCACATATTATCTGCCGTACGCTCAGCAGGAAGCTGAGGATGTTTACCAAACTGAACAACGCTGCGGCATTTTTGACGAAGAGCAGTAGCTACACAGTCAGCTCCCGTGTCTCCGCCTCCAATAACAATAACGTCTTTTCCTTCAGCATCAATAAATTGACCATCTTTGAAGTTAGAGTCTAAAAGGCTTTTTGTTGAAGTTGTTAAGTAGTCCATTGCAAAGTGAACTCCTTTTGCTTCACGACCTTCTAATACTAGATCTCTTTGCTTCTGAGCTCCTGTACACAAAATTACAGCATCATATTGTTCTTTTAATTCTTCAGCAGTAATGTCTTTTCCAACTTCCGTATTTGTTACAAAATCAATACCTTCTTGCGTCAATAAGCGAACACGTCTTTCCACTACTTCTTTATCTAGCTTCATATTCGGGATTCCATATGTTAATAAACCGCCAGCACGATCTGCTCTTTCATATACCGTTACGGAATGACCCGCTTGGTTCAGCTGATCTGCGCTTGCTAAGCCTGCTGGCCCAGAGCCAATAACAGCAATTTTTTTGCCTGTTCTTTTCTCTGGAATTCGCGGAGTAATCCACCCATTCTCAAAGCCTTTATCAATAATAGCGCGTTCGATATTCTTAATCGAAACGGCTGGATCTGAAATAGCAAGCGTACAGGAACCTTCACACGGAGCAGGACAAACTCGTCCTGTAAACTCCGGGAAGTTGTTCGTTTTCATTAAACGCTCTAAAGCTTCTTTCCAGCGTCCTTTATAAACTAAATCATTCCACTCTGGAATTAAGTTATAGATTGGACATCCAGAAGTAAAAGCATTAATATCCATTCCCATGTGGCAAAAAGGTGTGCCACAATCCATACATCGTGCCCCTTGACGGCTTAGCGCTTCATCAGATAAAGGAGCAGCATACTCTTTCCAATCACCTAAACGTTTTAACGGGTCACGTTCCTTCCCTTTTTCACGTTTGATTTCCATAAATCCTGTTGGTTTTCCCATCGTACTCTCCCCTTTCTTACTGAGCTACCGCTTCTTGTTGTTTTGCCGATGCTTTCTTTTCTTGTTTTGCATTTTCCTCAAACGCACTCATAGCTGCTTCTTCTTCCGTTAGTCCAGCTGTTTTTTGCTCTTCAATGCGATTCATCATGCGTTTATAATCATTCGGAATTACTTTTACAAATTTTGAAAGTGATTGTTCCCAATTTTCCAAGACAAATGCTGCTTTATGACTGTTCGTATATTTCAGATGATTTGAAACCATCTCTTTTACTTCTTCTGCTTCTTCGCCTTTTAAGCCCTCAAACCCAATCATGTCTTTATTGCAAAGGTTTTTGAATACTTCTTGATCATCAGCAAATACGTAAGCAATACCGCCTGACATTCCTGCACCAAAGTTTTTACCTACATCGCCTAATACGACAACACGTCCGCCAGTCATATATTCACAGCCATGATCGCCAATTCCTTCAACCACTACGTTCACACCGCTGTTACGAACTGCAAAACGTTCCCCTGCTAGCCCGCTAACATAGGCTTCACCGCTTGTTGCACCGTAAAATGCAACGTTCCCGACGATAACATTCTCGCCTGACACAGCTGTTGTTTCCTTAGGTGGAGCAACAATGATTTTACCTCCTGATAATCCTTTACCGATATAATCATTTGCATCTCCAGTTAGATACATAGACATTCCTTTTGGAACAAATGCACCAAAACTTTGTCCTGCAGAGCCAGTGAATCGAAGAGTAATCGTATCTTCTGGCAGACCTTTCTCACCGTAACGTTTTGTAACTTCACTTCCCACAATTGTTCCAGCTACACGGTTAATATTAGAGATTGGAAGTTCTAACTCGACTTGATACTTATGCTCGATTGCTTGCTGTACCGCAGGCAAAATCTTTTGCATATCAAGAGATTCGTCAATTTTATGATTTTGAGGTGTTTTAAAGGTACGTACACCTTCAGCTTGATATAAAAGAGTTGTTAAGTCTAAGTGCTGAGCCTTCCAGTGATTTTTTGCACGTTCGCTAACGCTTAATACGTCTGTGCGTCCAACCATTTCATCCACTGTTTTAAATCCAAGTTCAGCCATAATTTCGCGCACTTCTTGTGCAACAAATTTCATATAGTTAACGATGTGGTCCGCTTCTCCCAGGAACTTTTTACGAAGCTCTGGATTTTGCGTCGCCACTCCAACTGGGCATGTATCTAAGTGACACGCACGCATCATGATACAGCCTAAAACAATTAAAGGTGCCGTAGCAAAACCAAACTCTTCTGCTCCTAGGAGTGCTGCCATGACTACATCTTTACCCGTCATTAATTTCCCGTCTGTTTCAAGCACTACTTTTTCACGAAGACCGTTTAACATAAGTGTTTGATGAGCTTCTGCTAAGCCAAGTTCCCACGGTAGTCCAGTATGTTTAATACTTGTTTTTGGAGATGCTCCCGTACCTCCGTCGTAACCGCTAATGACAATAACATCCGCTACTCCTTTTGCTACTCCGGCAGCAATCGTTCCTACACCTGCTTTTGAAACGAGCTTGACGCTGATTCGTGCATCACGGTTTATATTTTTCAAGTCATGAATAAGCTGCGCTAAATCTTCAATCGAATAAATATCGTGGTGTGGAGGAGGTGAAATTAAGCCTACTCCTGGCGTTGATCCACGCACATCTGCCACCCATGGATATACTTTGTTTCCTGGAAGCTGACCGCCTTCTCCAGGTTTTGCACCTTGTGCCATTTTAATTTGAAGCTCATCGGCATTCACAAGGTAGTGACTTTTCACTCCAAAACGCCCAGAAGCGATTTGTTTAATCGCACTGCGGCGATTATCTCCATTCTCATCCAGAGTGTAGCGGCTAGGATGCTCGCCGCCTTCTCCACTGTTGCTGCGTGCCCCTAAACGGTTCATCGCAATCGCTAATGTTTCATGAGCTTCTTGACTTAAAGATCCAAACGACATAGCACCTGATTTAAAACGTTTTACAATCGAATCAACTGATTCCACTTCATCAATGGAGATAGATGAACGCGATCCATTAAATGAGAACAGGTTGCGCAAGAAACCGATGCGTTCTTCATTAGCCGATTCAGAGAATTTTTTAAATAAGCTGTAATCTCCCTTACGGCAAGCCCACTGCAGCGTGTGAATTGTTTTTGGATTAAACGCATGATGCTCGCCCGTGTGTCTCCACTGGAAGTCACTTCCTGATTCTAACGTTTGCTCAATTGTTTCAACATAAGCATTGTCATGACGCGTTTTTGCTTCTTTTGCAATAACATCTAAACCGATACCGCCAAGCTGCGAAGCAGTACCTGTAAAATAGTGCTCGATAACCTCTGCACTGATTCCAACTGCTTCAAAAATTTGTGCGCCCCGATAACTTTGCACCGTCGAAATACCCATTTTAGACATTACTTTTACGACACCTTCAGTAACGGCTTTTACATATTTCTCAACAGCATAGTCATACGATACGTTCAACGTACCGGCGTTAATTTCATTTTGATATGTTGCAAAAGTAAGATATGGATTAATTGCGTCTGCGCCGTAACCAATCAGCGCTGCAAAATGGTGCACTTCACGCGCTTCTCCTGTTTCTACAACAATGCTCGCCTTTGTACGGTTTCCTTTTCGCACTAGGTGCTGGTGCAGTCCGCTAACCGCTAATAAAGCTGGAATAGCTACGGATTGAGCTCCCGCTTCACGGTCTGTCAGAACAAGAATGCTAGCACCTGCGTTAATCGCCGCTTCAGCTTCAGCAAATACGCGATCAAGATCTGCTTTTAAATCATTTGTAAATACAGCAGATATAACAGCACTTTTGAAATCTGGATGAATGGCAGACTTCAGCTGATCAGTTTGATCGTTTGTTAAAACCGGTGTCTCAAGCTGAATTCGATGAATATTTTCTTTGGTTGGATGCAGTAAATTCCCTTCTGCACCAAGCAATGTCATTGTTGATGTAACCAACTGTTCACGAATAGCATCAATCGGTGGATTGGTTACTTGAGCAAATAGCTGCTTAAAGTAATTGAACAGCGATTGAGGACGATCAGACAACACGGCTAATGGAGTATCATTACCCATTGAACCAAGCGGATCTTTTCCTTCTGTAATAACTGGAACTAAATATTTATGAATATCTTCATACGTGTAGCCAAATGACTTCTGGCGAATGACCAAATCATCGAAGTATTCAGATTTTTCTTCCTGCACTTCTGGCAACGTTACCAGCTGTTCATCTAACCACTCTTGATAAGGCTCAGCCTGTGCCATTTCAGATTTAATTTCTTCGTCTGAAATAATTCGGCCCTCCTCTAAATCGATTAGAAGCATTTTACCTGGGCTTAAACGATCTTTATATAATACATTTTCATCTTCAACATCAATGACGCCTACTTCTGATGAAAGGATGATGTAATCATCTTTTGTAACATAATAGCGAGCTGGACGTAAACCGTTACGGTCTAAAATAGCACCGATTTGCTTTCCATCCGTAAACGAAATAGCAGTCGGACCATCCCATGGCTCCATTAATGCGCTATGATACTCATAGAAAGCACGTTTTTCTTTTGACATGTGCGGATTCTCAGACCAAGGCTCCGGAATAAGCATCATCGCTGCATGCGCTGGCTTGCGGCCGGCCAATACAAAGAACTCTAGCGCATTATCTAACATGGATGAGTCGCTTCCTTCAGCATCTAAAATTGGAAGAACCTTCGGCAAATCCTTACCAAATGCGTCCGAAAGAAACTGCTGTTCACGTGCTCTCATCCAGTTTTGATTACCGCGAAGCGTATTGATTTCACCGTTATGAATTAAATAACGGTTTGGATGTGCTCTTTCCCAGCTTGGGAACGTGTTTGTGCTAAAGCGAGAATGCACTAAAGCAAACGCTGAAGTGAAGTCTTCATCTTGTAGGTCAAGATAAAAAGCATCAACTTGCTCAGGCGTTAATAACCCTTTGTACACAATTGTTCTACTTGAAAGGCTCGTAAAATAAAAACGGTTTTGACGCGCCTGCGCCCAATTTTCCGCTTGCTTACGAATAACATATAGCTTGCGTTCAAACGCTAAGTCATCTTGAATACCGTCATTTGCCCCAATAAATACTTGTCGTACGTACGGACAGCTTTCTTTTGCAACTTTTCCGATTTTTCCGACATTTACAGGTACAGTTCTCCAACCTAGTAACGTTTGTCCCTCTTCTTCAATTAATTTATTAATATAAGCTTCGATTTCTCGACGCTCGTCTTCGTTATTTGAGAAAAAGATCATTCCAACTCCATAACGACCTTTTTCAGGCAAGTTCAATTCAACGCATGTCTTTTTAAAGAACGCGTGTGGAATTTGCACCATTAATCCAGCTCCATCTCCTGTTAGCGGATCGCTTCCCTGTCCGCCTCGATGGTCAAGCTGGCAAAGCATATTTAGTCCTTTTTTAACGATATCATGTGACGCTACGCCTTTCAATTGAGCGTATAGTCCGATTCCACATGCATCGTGCTCAAATTCAGGACGGTAGAGACCTTGAGCTTTTGGCATTTGATTGTATGTCATCTTCTTCTCCCCCGTTCGTTTTCTTTATCTTTTTAAGATCACCTGTTTACATTGTAAGTTTTCAAATCAATATAAACAATATATAATTTAGATAAAACTAATCTAATTTTGATATATATAGATGGAGGATGCCTATGGAACTGCGTCAATTACGCTATTTTATGGAAGTTGCAAAAAGAGAACACGTATCTGAGGCGGCAGAATATCTGCATGTAGCTCAATCAGCGATCAGCCGTCAAATCGCGAACCTGGAGTCTGAGCTAGGTGTTAGTTTATTCAAACGCGAAGGAAGAAATGTCAAGTTAACAGCAATAGGAAAAGTCTTTCTTGAGCATACGGAGACGGCTATGAAAGCTATTGACTATGCGAAAGAACAAATTGATGAATACCTGGATCCCGAAAGAGGAACGATTAAAATCGGATTTCCCACAAGCCTTGCCAGTCACCTTCTTCCTACTATTATATCAGCCTTTAAAGAAGAACACCCAAATGTTGCTTTTCATCTTAGACAAGGTTCGTATAAATTTTTAATTGAATCGGTTAAAAAAAGAGATATTAATATCGCTTTTTTAGGCCCTGTACCTGTAGAGGACCAGAGTATAGAAGGCCATATTCTATTCACTGAAAATCTTTTAGCCCTTGTTCCTTCTCATCATCCGCTCGCTGAACGGGATAGCATTCGGCTGCGGGATTTAAGAAATGAAGATTTTGTGCTATTTCCAAAAGGATTCATTTTACATAAAATGGCCTTTGACGCTTGCAAACAAGCAGGATTCATGCCCAATATTTCATCTGAAGGAGAAGATTTAGATGCGATTAAAGGACTTGTATCCGCAGGAATCGGCGTCACGCTTCTTCCTGAAAGCACAGTGTCTGAAACGACTCCTCGTTTTACGACTAAACTCCCTATTCATACGCCGCAGCTTCAGCGTACAGTCGGGATGATTATTCCTCGAAATCGTGATTTAGCACCTTCTGATAAAATTTTTTATAAGTTTGTCAAAACCTTTTTTGAACGGTTGGAGCAGTATAAATAAGAGAGGCCCCCTGCCTCTCTTATTCTTTGCTTTATACACTATTCCTCAGCTGATCAATTGTATAAATAGATCTTCTTCCCCTAAAGCTAACAGGCATTGACGCTTACCGGACTCTTTCTTATACTGAAGTAACTGACTAAAAAGAAACAAGGTGACTGCTATGGATTTTAAAATTAATTTTTTATCATTTTACGTAATACAAGTAGAAGGAAAAGAAGAACAGGCTTCTAAACAATATAAGCATTTTCAAACGCTTGATACAGAAGAATATGACGAAAGTTCCATTAAAGATTTTTTAGACGGTGAATTTAAAAAAATTGTAAAACGCAAAGTAGAGCGACACCCCAAAGCAGAACAAGTGCCTACAAAGCTCGGGTATTTTATAGTTGAACCAGGCCACGCTCTCGACTCAAACCCTAATTATAATTTATTTCACCGCACTCGTTTTGCCACAACCAAAGAAGAATTTGAAGAAAATAGCGAACAGTTTATCAATGCATACCTTGATACTGCAGCCGTTCGAGGAGGAGCATTTTTAGTTGTATCTGCTGTTCCAAGAAAATATTTTGATCATGCTTTTGTGTTTATTTTAAAATGTGACTTCGAACCAAAAGTGGCTTCAATTTCAGATGAATCAACCCTTATTCGTCACGTAGAAATGGCGATTACTACTAAAAACATGAAATCTATTCAATACCCATACATGCCTGAAGAAGGCATGGTCGAAGAAAGTGAACTTGTCATCCACCAAGCGTCTCACGCTCGTTACTTTGAAGACTTCTTGAAATTTATTGACTACAACGAGCCGATGCCTGAGATTATGAAAACACAAGTAATGGATATGGTGCGTGAACACGTCAGCGAAACGTTTGAAGCAGAAAGCGTAGAACTCGAACAGTTTGAATCGGACATGGAACTGTGGGCAACAAGTGAAAAGCGTGAGCTTCAAGAACGTTTAGATACGCATCAAGTCATGGAAGCTGCTGCTCATATCGTCGAGCATACCCCTGATGCAGAGCTTAAAATGAAGCTTGGCGAAACAGAGATTAAAGGACTGTTAGCTGATTTCGGGGAAAATATTCACTTAGCAAAAGTGAACGGACGCTACGTGGCGTTAATTGAAGCAGAATCGATTCTGTTTGAAAAAGGCGCGTCTCCAATTGAGTTTCATAAGCCAGGTGATTTGCACGGAATTATTGAGAAAATCAGCAGTAAGAAGTGGGAAGAATAAATAAAAGCCAGAGAGTACAACATAGCTCTCTGGCTTTTATTTAACTGAAAAACCAGCTCTATTTATCCACCTTAATTCTCTACTAATTGGCTCACGGAAACATTTTGTTCATTTTCTGGCTGACCTAGCGGATAAATTCTTACCGTATCATTTTCTTCGCTTACATGTTGAATATAAACGGCCGTATCGTTATACGTAACGTTAGCCATAACGGGTGAATCAGCAATTTGTTTTGCTCGCTGCTTGTCCACGTTTCTTCCCCCCTCTATGCTGATATACATATAAGGTTTGTTTAAAGAATAGATGCTATTCGCCCCCTAGAGCAGTTCTACCGTTTTTTAGCGGTGCGGTAGCCAAGGTAAAATACGAAAGAAGTATAGGTAATGAATGCAGCTCCAGCCAGCAAGAGCATTTTGTGATGATGCCAAAGGGCCGCATATGTTTTGATGAAGATACCCTTTGTAAGTAAAATATATTGATACACAATAAAAGCAACAACTAAAGCAAGAAACAGCACTCGAAACAAACGAATGAAATCAATGTTAGATAAAATGGAAGCAGCTTTTACCCAGGGCGATGTAGGAGGCTGCGCTTTTTTAGTGCTTCGGCTCTTCGACTTTTGTTTCTTTGCAGGCGGAGCTTTTGATTCTTCTATTTTAGGTGCTGGTTTTTGTTTTCCTTGAGCCATTAGTCACTTTCCCTCTTTCTTAAATAAAGTGTCTAAAAAAGAAGCTTTTCTATTTTGCATATTCAAGACAAGATCGGCTATCTCCTTTTGACTTTTAAAAATACTTTCCTTTTTTAAATACAGAATGTCTTTAGGTATGTGCCTATAGCATTTTTCTTATCTTCGCATACGTTATATCGTGTTTGATTTGAAATTACTATGTAAAAGGAGCGGTGCCCTAATGAACCCTTATTATTTCAACCCTGGATACATTCCTCAACAAGTTGATTACTCAGTTCAACAATACTATCCCCCTTACGTACCACAGCATGAAGAATACGATGAAAGACAGCAGCTTCAAAATCTTGGAGGATTTGAACGAAGAATTCGTGCCCTTGAGAGACAAAATGAGGAGCAAGTCAGAGAAATTACTCGTTTAAATCGCGTTGTGGAGCGACATACTGATCGTATAAACAGATTAAATCAGCGCTTACGCAATGTAGAAAGAAGACTTAACATTCCATTTACAGCAAGCCAGGACGGATTTTAAACTCAGCTTAAGCATTCCCGTTTCTTTTGAGCGAGAATGCTTTTTTACATGTCTTCCGTCGTTTTTGATAGCACAAAGGATATTTGATTAAACTTTACATAAAATAAAATTTGACTATGAAAAAGAAAAGGAGAAAATCACATGAAATCCCCTGTTGTTATTTGTCCTAACTGTCATTCTCAAAAAGAGCTTGCTACCGTTTTAACTGCTCAGTCCAATCAAAACGTTATCTATACATGCTCAGCTTGCGGCTATAAGCTGACAAACATTAAAACAAGCAAAGGGTAATCAGTATCTCTCACCTCACTTAGTACCTATACTCAATACGTTCTTCTGTCCATATACAAAAATTAACGTTTACGTAAATGTTATTAATTTTGTATACTGATAGTATTATGGGAAAGGGAGTTGAAGAAGTTGAAGTTTAAAATGAAGGAACGCGGGCAGCTGCATTTGAGCCCCGAAGGAAAACAATTAATTTTAGACTTGTACGAATCAAATATGATGGAATCTGTAAATGAAGCTTTGGATGCTGAGACAAGAAGCTTTCACAGTGGAAAAGCCGATGGGATACAGGCTATTTTACTTCTTTTAGGGGTACAGCTAGAAGAAAACACTTCACAATCGTAAATCAATGCCCTATAAAAACCGTAAAAGCAGACGCACTCTTCTGGTGAATGCGCCTGCTTTTTATGATTCTTCCTGCTCAAATTTTACAATTGCAGTCTTAGCACGATCTCTCAGTGACAGAAGGTCAGACTCTACTTTTAAGATGTTTTTCTTTTTCTGTTCAATCAGCTTGAGCTGCTCTTCTACCGTATGTAATACTTGCTCTAACTTTTCTTTTTGTTGACTTGTTCCTTTCACTTGCCTATAATCCATCTTTTGTATTTCAAGAGTATCACTTAAAGCAAGAAATTCCTGTAATTCTTGAAGTGAAAAACCCATGACTTCTTTGGCATTCGTAATTTTCTTTAAAAATTCTACATGTTCTTCGGTGTACAGACGAAATCCACCTTCACTTCTTGGAGGTGCTGGCATCAGTCCGATTTGTTCATAATAACGAATTGTACGTTTTGTTAAACCGCTTTGCTTCGCTACATCATCTATTTTTAGTTCACTCATTTTTAAATCCCCTTTAATCAATTCACAATGTCAACTTTTCATACTTGTTACTATTATACACTAACGTTAGATATCTCAAAACAAATCTGAACAGCTGGGCACTTATTTAAAAATAAATAAGCAATTTCTTTACCCTTTTTTAGAGTAAAAAAATTGCTTATACAGTATATGCTGGGTTCTTTTCTCTAAAACCTTATCATAAATGCTGTTCTTGTTAATTTACGATTTAGCATACAAATTAATAAATTTGTTTTTGAGAGTTCTTATTTCTATCCACTAAATGTTTATTAACTTGTATGTAGCCTTCTCTTTCTGTACTAGCCCCGCCTGCGCTGAGTACACCGATAGCCACGCATGCTATCCAACCTAATTTCATTATAACAGAAAGCGCTTACATAATAAAGTGTTATGCTTTAATTTCTAAAAAGTTATAAATAAAATCAGCAGGTATTTTTCCACCTCCTGCTGATTTGTTCAATAGAACCGTCAAGATACAGCTTTATCAAACAGTAAATAGTTCGTCTTAATAAGCTACTTTATAAATCAAAAACCGTTCATATGGGTTTTTACGATCCAACTCTGGCAGCATTACCTCTTCTTTTAAAATGAAAGAAGGGTGTTTTTCGAGGTGATGAAGATAATCCTCCGAACTATAATATAAAATCAAATCAATCTCGCGTTTATTCTCTTCCCACGAAAGCAAAATATTGTTCACTACTTGGATAAAAATTTGAACTGAAAAAGGATTAAAAAAATAAAAGCAGTTGTCTAGCGGATGAATCTTATATTCCTGGGCTAAACAACACTGAAAATGAATAGGATGTTTGCGACCCTTGGCTTTTTTTAAATAGCCCCTCTGATTATCTATGGCCTGCTCATAAAAGTGCTCGTTCATTTCTACCCCTACAGCGGTGGCATTGCACAGGTAGTTCACATAAAAATTTAGCCTTCCTTTTCCACACCCGAAGTCGACAATTCTATCGCTGCTTGTTAGCTCATACTGAGTGAAAAGTGTTTCTAATGCACTATAAGGCGTAGGTTCATAACGATGGTAATGAAATGAATCATTGAATCCCTTTTGTTCTCCCGTTGTTTTTATATTTAATAAAGCGTCATAATATTGCTCATTCATGGCCAATCTCCTGTTTATAGTTGTTGAAAAAGAGAAGGACAGATGTCCTTCTCTTTTTTCTCACTCTACTTTCACACGCATTTCTGATATTTTAAGACCAATCTCTTCGATTAACTGCACAGCTTCCGCTCGTTTTTGATCATCTAATGTGCTGATTCCCCGTACGTCTACGCTTTTTAAATATTGATAAGAGGCTTTAAGACGTTCTAGGGTATCTTCTTGGTCAAATGTTTTCATGATTATCTCCTCCAGTATATGTAGTTACTATATGTATACCACAAACATGTCCGTAATAAATCTAACCTGTTTAATAAATACTAAACGTATCTGTTTTATCTAAGAGGAAATGCGCTTCTAATAGCTGATATATACTCAAAAAATTCCTGGGTTTTCGAATTTTTACGTTCATTTCTCGTGTTAGTTGCAAAAAAAGCTTCTCTTTGCGCTTTACTTATCTCAATTTGCACACCCATCCTCCTAGCTGTTTTATTGGTTATATTTCTAGGGCTTGTACCGGAAAAAGGGTCTTGATCTGATAAAATTTCTGTGCTAAAACCTTTGGAAACAAGCGCCTCATACACTTTGGATCTTAATGCTTTGTCAGCACCGCCGATTTTAGTGTGTTTTTCACTTTTATCATTGTATCCATGAAAAGATACGGCATAGTCTTCTTTCGATATAATAGTTAACGCATGAGGTTCATCAAAATGAGTGGATGTGATATGAAGATCGGCATTTCCTGATTTCTTTAACCCTTCAAATATATAGTACGAGTATTCGTTTCCTGCTAGCCCAACAGCAAGTTCGGATGTTCCAGTTTCGATACCTCCGCCGTGTATCGCAAGCATAATAATGTTAGAAGGTCTGATTTCGAATTGAATTTTGTAGTCTTGGTTGTATACTTCATGAGAGGCAAGTTCAGAGAAGCTAGCATATTTATCTGGCATCATATATCCTCCTTGTGAATAAGACATAGTAAATAAACTTATTAGTTCTTTCTTTAATGTACCACATCTTTTCTTTCATCACATACTATGTGATTGCAATTACCAATAAATATGGTACGATTAAGTTCGAGTTTCTTGCTCGTTAAAAGTTCACCAGATAGTCAAAATTTTCATTTTTAAGCATTCCATTTTTATCTTATAATAAAGGATGTACTTATTTTTAATTGGTAATTCGACATTATTCTTTGTTTTTTTAAAAAGTTCAAGGAATGTTAACAAATTTTACGAGCAACCTTGATGTAATTACGATATTTTTTTGTTAAAATAGTTTAGTTGATTAATAAAGATTAGGTTTATTCATGTAGGAATAAGCTCAAAAAGGAGAATTGCTGTGAAAAATACCGAAGTTATCACAAAGGAATCACTTCCTATCAATCAGTATTTTTCCCGGGAAGTAATCAGTGCTATTATAAAAACTGGGATTATTAAATCGAACTCACTAGGAATGGTTGCTGGGCTTTGTCTCGCAATTGCTGTTAATGACTTAAGCTTTGTGACACAAATTCCTATCATTATTTTGGCTTTAATTGGGACATCCTTTGTCGTAGGAGGAGCTGGGGCAGTTAATAACTTCTATGACCGTGATATTGATGCGATCATGAAACGTACGAAAGACAGACCGACGGTAACAGGAGCGGTCAACCCTAAATTTGCTCTATGGCTAGGACTGGCTTTATTTGTTATCGGTGTAGGCATTTTATTTTTAGTTTCTAACATGGCCGCCATTATGGGTATTTTAGGATTTTTCTTTTATGTAGTTCCTTATACTATGCTTACAAAACGTACAACTATTTATAATACCGAAGTCGGAAGTATTTCTGGAGCTATGCCTCCAATCATTGGCTGGGCCGCTATCTCACCAGACTTATTTCATCCGGTAGCCATTGGATTGTTTGTATTTATGTTTTTATGGCAGCCTCCTCACTTCTACGCTATTGCGATTAGAAGACTTGAGGAATATAAAGCCGCAGGTGTACCAATGCTTCCTGTAGTAAAAGGGATCCGTCGTTCCAAAGTCCAAACGCTTGTATACCTAGTTATTTTGCTAGCGGCATCTTTCTTATTTTTATCGTTTAGTAAAATTATCGCATTTACAATGTTTGGTTTAACACTAGTGTGGATGCTTCTTGGGATTGTTGGATTTAAAAAATTAGAAGATACAAAATGGGCTACTTTAATGTTTGTGTTCTCATTGAACCATCTTACGATTATTTTTGCCCTTATGATTATACTGTCATTTTTTAAATAATAAACGTTCAAAAGCAGGTAGCTATCAGCTACCTGCTTTTATACTAGATACATCTTTTGCTTTAAGCGAAATCATTCCTCCGTACCTTGCCGAAACTGCTCCACCTAACGCGTTAGCAAACATTGTGTACTGCTTCTGTGACTCCTCACTTTCAGGTAATCCTTTTTCGTGAACACACCATAAAATTCCTGCCATAAATGCATCACCCGCTCCCGTCGTGTCTATCACCTGCACTTCTTTTGCACTCACATGAAGCGTTTGATTTGCAGTAACGGCTACTGCGCCATTTTCTCCCTGAGTGACCCATACGTACGGAATATGATACGCTCTCAGTTTTTCTAGGCTTTCTGTCAGGTCTGCTGAATTCATCAAAAATAGGAGCTCATCTTGAGAGATTTTCAAAATGTCTGTTTCGGACAAAAACGGTGTCACGATATTTCTACATGCTGCTTCACTTTCCCATCTTTTCATTCGAATATTTGGATCAAACGCTACAAGCATACGATGTTTTTTTGCGAGCTTCACAGCTTCTTTTGTAGTTTCCTGGGAAATTGGATGAAACAACGTACCTGATCCAAAATAAAAAATCGCTGCCTGCTCAAATAAAGTCTCCTGCAGCTCATGTTTATACACTTGCTCATGAGGTGTAGAATCTATGTAGGAATGGAAGTAGCGATCTCCTTCTTTACTTTTATGTACATACACTTCACAAACTTTTTTAATCTCCGATATTACACAGCCGCTTTGATTCACTCCTTCAATTAAAAGATTCTTTCTTACAAAATCACTTGTTTCGTCACTGCCCAACTTGCAGATATAATATGCTTTTGTTCCTAACTTCTGAACTCCGACTGCTACATTAACCGTTGTACCTCCTAAAAAAGGGGTAAAGCTAGTGTTAAATTCGTTTTTAGCAATATAATCAATAAATGCCTCACCGTATGAAATAATTCCTTTTTTCAAGTTAATCCTCACCTTCTTTCTTCTGTCTCCCAACGCATTTGACACATACACACGCTTTTCCTCTGCTTTCTAAAGGAATTTGTTTAAACAGATCAGGGGTAAAAACTTTCTGCATACACCAACACTTTTCTATTTCTCTATCTTGTACAGAAGCACAGTTATTTTTTTCTCCGCAGATAGGACATCTGCTATCATCGCCTGAAAATGCCATGAATTCCTCTCCTTTTTTCTATGCAGTTGTATAGATTATCTTTATTAGTATACAAGAGGTGGTTAAAATGCGCTTTCTGCTTTTTGATATTTTCTTTTTCAACTTCTTCTATTCCTGGTACTATACATATAAAGGAAATAACATATTGCGAAAGGAGCCTTTATGACGACAAATTTATTTCACCAAAAACCCCTTGCTACATGGATGCATGAATATCCTTTATTAACACCTTTAATCAATAAACGGGAAATACTTTGGATAAATCCTTATATAAAACCTGCTCAAGAAGCACTTTCTTCTCTTTCTTTACATACCAAAGATATAAAAGATGCAAAAGAACGACTTTCTCGCTTTTCTTCTTTTCTTCAAATCGCTTTTCCTGAGCTGAAAGCATCAAAAGGAATCATTGAATCACCTCTTCAAGAAGTTGCATACATGAAAGACTATTTAAATCAACAAATGAATAACATGCTGCAAGGAAAATTATTGATGAAATGCGATCACGCTCTTCCCATATCAGGTTCTATTAAAGCAAGAGGCGGCATTTATGAAGTATTAAAATTTGCTGAAAGTCTTGCTATCAAAGAAGGACTGCTTACCGAGGAAGACAGCTACGCTCTTCTAGCTGAAGACCGATGTAAAAAGTTATTTTCTTCTTATTCTATTGCAGTAGGATCTACCGGTAATTTAGGTTTAAGCATTGGTATTATGAGCGCTACTCTCGGCTTTAACGTCACTGTCCATATGTCAGCGGACGCTAAAAAATGGAAAAAAGATCTGCTTCGTTCTAAAGGTGTAACCGTTATTGAATATCAGTCTGACTACGGAAAAGCCGTGGAAGAAGGACGAAAGCAAGCCGAAGCAGACCCCGCCTGTCATTTTATTGACGATGAGCAGTCTAGAGATTTATTTCTTGGTTATTCCGTTGCGGCTTTACGTTTGAAAAAGCAGCTAGCCGAGCAGCAGATTCAAGTAGACGCCGAACACCCTTTATTTGTCTATTTACCTTGCGGAGTAGGCGGAGGTCCTGGCGGTATTACGTTTGGATTAAAAGCAATATACGGTGATCACGTTCACTGCTTTTTTGCTGAACCTACTCACTCTCCTTGCATGCTGCTTGGATTAATGACCGAGCTTCATGATGGCATTTCCGTTACGGATATTGGACTTGATAACGTAACAGCTGCCGATGGACTAGCTGTAGGAAGGCCATCTAGCTTTGTAGGCGAAACGGTAAAATCGCTTATTAGCGGAATTTATACCGTAGAAGATGATCAGCTTTTCCGATTTATTTATGAGCTAGCCAATCGTGAAAATATGTATATAGAACCTTCAGCAGCGGCTGGTTTACAAGGGCCTCTTCACCTGATGAAAAGCGGGTCTTCCTATATACAAGCGCAAGGACTAGAAAACGATATGTCAAAAGCTACTCATCTTGTATGGTCAACTGGAGGCAGTATGGTGCCAGTTGAGGTGATGAACAGCTATTACGAGCAAGGGAAAAATTTAATGAATAGATAACGTCAAAAGGCATGGAGAACAATGATGTTCTTCATGCCTTTTTAGCCGAAGTAGCTTGCAGAAAGATAGGATGCCAAATCTCAAATGGAAAATATCCGGACTTATAGCTGCCGCTTGTACCCATAGTTGCAATTTTTATTTTCCTGTATCCTTTTTTCCATAAAAAGGTTCCTGCAAACACCTCAATTTCTTCTATTTTCTTCCTTCTAATAATCGTTGTTTTTCGTGTTAAAAACTGCGATCGAATACTGACAAATACATCGTTCATCATCAAGCCACCTTGGCGATAGCCCAACCAGTGAATAAGTACGTATACAAGGCATAGCACAGCAATAATCCACACAAACATTGATTTCCAAAAGCTAATGCCAATCCCTGCTGCCGCAAATAACAAGGCCGGTAATAGTAATGGATACCACGCATATTGAATCGCTGTATTTCTTGGACACCTTACATATTCATAGTGCGGCACATATACGTTCATTAACGCTGCAATCTTTTTTTGCTGGATAAACGGGTGTAAATAGACCTTTTCTTTTAAATCAGAGGTTACGACGTTTAACGAAACGGAAGACCATCCAAATAAGCGTCGAACCAACCCTTCCTCTATCGTAACAGCCTGTATTTTATGAAAAGGAATCGTAAGGGATTTCTTATTTAACAATCCGTATTTAATATGTAGATAATGATCGTAGCGCTCTACTGTAAAACCGCCAAACCGTATTACATATAAAACAATAGACAGCAAATAAGCAAGCACCACAATTACAGCCACTAATACAAATAAACCAAACATCGATTGATGAATCACTTCTTCGTAAGCTGTCTTCACCCAGCGGTTGATATACGTATCAATATACTGATAGAGAAAACCAAGAGCAGCAAATATATACCCAAAATTCCCGGAAAACGCAGCAGCTAACGCCAGCTGTTTCACCGACACTTTCATCGTACGTTCAGGACTTTTTTCCCTTATTTCCGGCTGACTCCCCGAAAGCTTTAACGTATCTTTAAGATGGTGCGCTTCTTTTAGTGAAATACCAGATAAATCAATTTCAGCATCCGTACCGCTGCTGGCCGTGTCAATACGAAGCCGGGCTAAGCGAAGAATTCTAAAAACAAACGGCTGATCTAACTGAATCGATTGAATGCGATTTCGTTGAATAAATCGTTTTTCTTTTTTAAAAATCCCTTTATACAGACGCACTTCCGTTTCCGTTACTTCATAACGAAATTCCTTCCAAGTAAAAAAAGCAAATAAAGCAACTACGCCTCCCGCTAATAGCGTTGCCCACCAATATGTAAACAATAGGTGCCGATTGACGATAAATACAAACACAAAAGGCAGGATATTATTTTTTATATGTTCAATAAATGCTATTGCAATATATAGCGGATGCAGCCGCTTACTCATCTTCATCATCTACCTCTGCTAGTCTAGCAATATACTCTCGCAGTGCTTCAGCATCTCTTTGTACAAGTGCAGGAATTTCGACGCTTCCAGCTGCTGTAATGATTTTAACAGATGCCAAGTCAAATTTTCGAAAAATCGGCCCTGTCAATGTTTCAACGTGCTGCACTTTCACAAGCGGAATTTTCGTATGATACCAGATGAATAGCCCTCTTTGTACATCAATTTGAGTATCTGTGACTTCATATGAATATACATTCATATATACATTTGGAGCTATAATTGTATATATGATAAAGCTCACGACTAATAGTCCAGCTGATATCCATCCAATAATTGACCACCAATCAAAAAAATGAACGAGTAGAAAATAACCCGCTGTTGCAAGAAGCCATAGGCTATGCGTAAAAATGGATTGCCAGCGCATCGCTTTTTTAGCCTCGAGGGGCAATTTGCCCTTTAAATGTTCAAACTCCATAAAAACTCCTTTCTCTACCTTTTTTACTATTTCTATTACTATATTACGTTAAAAAAGGAAAAAAGTTTCATAGTTTGCTATTTTCTTATTATTTTTTGATAAAAAACAAACAAGGCTGCCTATTTCGAGGCAGCCTTGTTTGTTATCGATAAACACCGTCTTTCTCTCCGTGTACAACAGCAGCTCTTTCAACTGCTTCAGATACTGCTTCATGTACAGCTAGATTAAGAGGATGAGGAACTAAATCGCCTGGACGCGTTGAATTTGCAATGGCTTCAGCTGCAGCTACAAGCATCGTATGCGTAATATCACGCACCCCCGCATTTAACACTCCTCTGAAAATACCTGGGAAGCCAAGTACATTATTCACTGACCTTCCGTCAGTAGCGTAAATAGCTCCTGCTTCAAGTGCATCTTCAGGTTCAATTTCTGGCTTTGGATTAGAAAGTGCTAGAATGATTTGCCCTTTTCGGATCCATTCTTTTTGTATTAAGCCAGGTACACCTGTTGTCGCAATAACAATGTCACAGTTCTCCATAAGCTCTTCTAATGAATCCGCTACTTTTCCACCGTAGCTGACTAAGCGCTCATTCGCTTCAGGAGACTTATCAGCTCCTATCACCTGTTTGACACCGTAAGCCATGAACATTCTGCAAGTAGCGATGCCGGCAGCTCCTAAGCCGATTTGTCCTACTTTTGCTTCTTTCAAATTCACACCTGTGCTGCGACAAGCTGAGATAGCTGCTGCTAGCGTCACAACTGCTGTTCCGTGCTGATCATCATGCATAACTGGAATATCGAGCTCTTCTTTTAAACGTTCTTCAATTTCAAAGCAGTGAGGCGACCCTATATCTTCTAGTAAAATGCCGCCAAATCCCGGTGAAATATTTTTAACCGTTTGAATGATTTCTTCCGGCTCATTTACATTCAACAAAATAGGGATAGCGTTTACATTGGCAAGTTGATCAAATAACGCAGCTTTTCCTTCCATAACAGGCATTCCTGCAACTGGACCAATATTTCCCAACCCTAGTATAGCGGTACCATCTGTTACAATCGCAACCGTGTTTCCAATGCTCGTATAAATTTTAGCTTTGTCGGGCTGTTCTTGAATAGCACGGCAAACGTTTGCTACACCTGGTGTATATACTCTTCTTAAGTCAGCGATCGACTCAATTTTCATTTTGCTTTTCATTTGAATTTTGCCGCCTTCATGCGCATGAAGAACTTCATCTGATACTGTATGTAAAGTAATGCCTTCTAAACTGCGAACCGCTTCAAGCAATTCCTCAAGCTGGTCTTCACTTTCTACTTGAACCGTAATGCTTCTCATGGTGTAGTTATGTCCTACTTTAACGGTTTCAACCTCGCCAATGTCTCCTCCAACATTTCCGATAGCTGTTGCTACTCTTCCTAAGTTTCCTGGTACGGTCGGTGTTTGTACCATTAATGTGCGTATTAAATTGTTCATCATATCCCCATATCCCCCTTGTCTTAATCCTGCAAGTGCGTATACTTACTAAATGAAGCGTTTAAAACGGTCAAATTTCCTATGAGTTCATGTTACCTACTTATCTTACAAGTAGATCCATACGTACTGTCTTTTCCATTAAAAGAAGAACAATAGATAACGCTTTCAAACAGACGTTTCGCTTTGATTATAAGCAAAGTTTTTAGAATAATCAAGCGATGACATTGTGAAAATTCATAAATTATTAAGAAGGAATTTGTTCTTCATAAACAGAAAAGACTTATATAGAAAAGAAACAAAGGAGTGAAGCAGTTGAAATCAATTTGTATATTTGCAGGATCAAGCGCTGGAATAAAAACCGAATATAAAGAGGCAGCCGTCTCGCTAGGACGCTACATGGCCCAAAAAAAATACCGGCTGATTTACGGAGGCTCACGAATGGGCCTGATGGGAGAAGTCGCAAATGAAATGCTTCAGCATGGAGGCGAAGTCATCGGCATTATGCCCCGCGGTTTGTTTAGCGGTGAAATTGTTCATACCGCGCTGACAGAACTCATCGAAGTAGAGAGCATGCATGAGCGAAAGGCAACTATGCACGAGTTAGCTGATGGTTATATTGCGCTTCCTGGAGGTTTCGGGACATTTGAAGAGTTGTTTGAGGCTCTCTGCTGGGCTCAAATTGGTATACATAAAAAACCAGTAGGGTTATTAAATGTGAACGGCTACTACAACCCGCTTATGCAAATGGTTCAGCATGCCGTAGATGAAGGGTTTTCTACAGATTCTGCTATTCGTCTCATCAATATTTCTGATACTCCTGAACAGCTTATCTCTTCAATGGACACGTACACGTCCCCTTCAGAGGACCAAAAATGGAACACTGAACGCTAAAAAGCAAGCGCATAATTTGCGCTCGCTTTTTAAGCTTTATTAAAAGTAATCTCATATTTTTTTACGCCAAAAACAAAAGGGCTGCCTATTGGCTTTAAAGACTGATTCTCAACTTTTAAAAACTCGCCTTTCTCTAGTAACTTAGTAAAAGCAATTTTCCCTTCCATTCTTGCTAGCGGTGCTCCTAAGCAAAAATGGATGCCGAATCCAAAGCTCACGTGAGGATTTGTTTTACGATGCACGACAAAAGTGTCAGGCCGTTCAAACTTAGCTGAATCCCTATTTGCACTTGCTGCCCAGCTAATTACCTGCTGCCCTTTTTTAATCTTACACTCTCCAAGTTCTACATCTTCAGCAGCTATGCGTCCAATCGCTTGAATAGGAGGATAATAGCGAAGCGTTTCTTCTACCAGGTTCGGAACTAGCGATATGTCTCGGCGAACTTCATTCTGCACGTCTACGTCTTCTGTCATATACCGAACTCCGTTCGTAATTAAGTTTGTGGTTGTCTCATTGCCTGCTACTAGCAATAAAATACAAAACCCCAGCACTTCCTCTTCTGTTAAATGCTCGCCGTCGATTTCTGCTTCTAAAAGAAGCGAAATGAGATCTTCTTGTTTATTTCGCTGACGCTCCGCGATAATTTCTTTAAAATACCCTTGTAAAAAAATCACGCCTTCATTACGCTTTTGCATCATTTTTGCAAAAGCTTCGTCTGAATTATTTTCAGCACCGCTCACTAAGTCATCGGAGTATTTTTTAAACAGTTCTCGGTCTTGAATTGGTACTCCTAGCAGCTCTGCTATTACAATAATCGGGAGTGGTCCAGCAAAGTCTTCTACTATATCAAACTTTTTTTTGCTGCTTACTTGATCTAATAAATAATCGGCAATCTCTTCAATATGACCCTCCAAGTGCTGAATAGCTCTTGGCGTAAAAGCTTTGTTTACTAAGTTTCGTAACTTTGTATGTTTTGGAGGGTCCATCATTAAAATACTTTCTTGGCGTTCTTCCATTGCTCGTTTGGATGAAAAAAGCGACGGTTTTTTTAAAATATACTTTACTGTTTCATAATCAAATACATCCCAGCAGTTTCGGCTTTCATCATAACGAATAGGGGCCTCTTGACGCAGACTGTTATAAATATCAAATGGGTAAAGCTGCTGTTCAACGGATTGGATTTCTTGCATAGGAATCAAGTTAGCATAGCGATTTTCTCTTTTTACTGCTTTTGAATTCATCTCGTATTCCTTCTTTCGTTTAAAAGTGACCTCGTTAAGTTTTTTAATCTTCTACAGATCAAAGAATTTTTTTCCATCTTTGTATCTTTTGATCAGACTATCACAAGGTTTTTTCACTTTCAACGGACATAATCAGAAAATTTTGTCAATTATACAGAAGACTTATTTTATTTAAGGCCTAAATCAGTTATTATTTTCCATTTTTTTAGTTCATTTATCGCGTTTCATAATAATCATAGAGATGGTTACACTACAAGTAAGTACGTAAGAAAGTAGGGATCTCATGTGATAGATGCCCTTATGTGGGGTGGTGTCTCAGGCTCAGCTGTATTAATTGGAGCTATTATAGCTATTTTTGTACCTTTAAAAAAACAGTTGACTGCTTATATTATGGCTTTTGGCACGGGCGTTTTGTTAGGAGCTGCTGCTTACGAGCTAATTCAAGATTCGGTAAAAGAAGCGGGAATCATTGCTTCTTCTTTAGGCTTTTTAACAGGCGCAGCACTTTTTACTCTTCTTGACATCTCCTTAGCTAAAAAAGGCGCTCACAAAAGAAAACGTTCGGACCACCTTGTCCCCGCTAGCTCGGGACTAGCCATTTTTATTGGTACCATTATGGATGCTATACCTGAGTCACTGATGATTGGCGCAAGTTTGATTGAACAGCACCACGTTAGCTGGCTGCTTGTTGTTTCTATTTTTATCAGCAATATACCCGAAGGAATCTCCGGGACAAGCGGACTGCTAAAAAGCCAATATAAGCAAAAGAAAATTTTTTCATTATGGCTTTCTGTCTTCTTTATATCGGCTCTTTGTTCTTGGATTGGATATCTATTTCTTCAAAATGCTACCCCAAACATGATGGGTTTTATTGCCTCATTCGCCGGTGGTGGAATTGTGGCAATGGTTGCTTCGACGATGTTGCCAGAAGCTTTTGAAGAAGGTGGTCCTGTTATTGGTTTTATTGCTTCATTAGGGTTATTAACTTCTATTATTTTGGATTATCTGTCTTTTTAGTGAATAAACTTATATTTTGTATGAAACAAAATATATAGGCCTTTCGTCTTTACAAGTAGATATAAACAAAAGGAGTTACCATTATGAAAAAAATATATGCTTCTCTTACACTTTGCACAGTACTCACTTGCCTATCAGGGTGTGCTTATGCACCTCATAATAATCTGTCTGCCGAAAGAGTCTCTGCTTCATCTATTCAACATACTTCTTCTTCAAAACATGAGGCTTCAGTAGAGGAAATTACAAATAAGCTTCCGGGACACGTTTATTTAAAAGGTATAGCCTTTCAAGATACGCAAAAACCTTATTACTTAGCAATTAATTACGCTGCAATAAATAATAATCAGCATACGTTTGAAAAAAGCTGGACGTCTGTTAAAACCAAACGCATACTTTTACATAACGCAACCATCTTACTTTCTGCCGTACAAAATGCTGACAGCGTTCACTTTACTATTAATACGACTGTTCCTCAGACAATCACCATTACTCGAAAAGAGTTAACGGACTTCTACGGAAGAGATCTTTGGAATTATAATGACGTGAAACAAGTATGGAAAGAAAAATTCGAAGGACAGCAAGAAAAAATCGAGGAATTTTATGATGCACATCCAATTACAGAAATGCAGTAAAAGCGGCCCACGGCCGCTTTTTAAAGTTGTTTTTTCATAAACACCTGCTCAAGTTTGATTCCTTCATCTGTATATAAATCTTGAAAACCAAATGATTTTAACATTTTCACGAGTAAGCTATTTCTTTTTTCAGGTACATTATATGTATTGTAAGCAATTGGTCCATACATATTAAAAATGGTTGCTAATAAAAAGCCCAGAACGTCCTCTGAATTTGAGATATGTTCCTTAACACTTCCTTGATAAAAAGTAACGGAATTCACGATGCCTATGGAAGAAAAATTCTTTTGAAATAACAGATAGCCAACTTCTTCGTTTTTTTCATTCAACGCAATAAACGATTCTCCATCACGAATACAGTCAAATTGATTTTTCCACGGAACGTCGTATGTATAAAAGGGTAGGTTTTGAATATCTTTTGCAAGTCTTCGCTTTAACGAATACGTAAGCTGATTCTTCTTTTTAAGTAGAGAAGCGTAAAAACTACCTCTATGCTTTAGAAATAAAAGCGTATCTACAATCTCATATCCGTATTTCTGATAAAGATGAATGGCTTTTTCATTCACTTTAAATGCTTCCAGACTGGCTTCCACTACTCCTTGCTGCTGGTAGCTTTCAAGTGTAGCTTTTAGTAAGCCTTCTCCAATTCCCATTTTTCGGTAAGGTAGGGCTACGCTTGTACCTCCATTCCAAGCATGTTTTTTTCCCTTGACCTTTTTTATTCCATTTAACATAATTCCAGCTGGTGTATTATTATAAAAAGCCATAAAAGAATGGTCGACAGATAGCTGATCGAAACCAAATCTACAAGTGAATTGATCTAGTGACAGCTCAATCGGAAGATAATAATCTTCAAAACCCTTATTAAATGCTTCTAGCGCATCAGAAAAAGAACACTGGCTTAGAGGCTTAATTATAATCACGGGACATTCCTTCCTTTTTTAAAAAGATAGTAATAAATAATTAAAGTAAAAAAAGAAAACTGCTTCCAAAGCAGTTTTCTTTTTAACTTAAGGCAATTTACATTGTATTCGATGAAAAACGTAAAATTCCTTGTTTATAAAATCGATTTCTATTTAGCTGAATTAATTTGATCTTCATTCATTAGTTTTTTTACTTTCTCAAGTTTGTTTACACCACTATAAAAATAATATCCTACATAGATAAAACATGCCGTCGGAACTAAAAAAGCGAGTTGAAGCGACCCTGTTAAGTCTGATACAAGTCCTTGAACGGCAGGAATAACAGCTCCTCCTACAATAGCCATAACTAGAATAGCTCCTGCGACTTCCGTATGCTGTTTTTCTTCTACTATTTCTAACGTTTCACTATAGATTGTTGCCCAGCATGGACCAAAAAGCATGCTTACAGCAACAGCTGCATATACAGCCATCGTACTGGATGCAAACGACGTATACGCAAGTAAAAGCGTACCAATGATTGAATAGATAACCAACACTTTTTTGGCTGAAAAACGTGTCATCAATAGATTAGCTACGAATTTCCCAACAAAAAAAGCAATAAAACTATAGATCATGAAATTTGATGCGCTTCGCTCATTAATTTCAGAATTAAGGTCTAAGGCCAATCTGATGGTAAATGACCATACAGCTACCTGCATCCCTACGTATAGAAATTGGGCTATGATACCTTTACGAAAACGCGAATTCCCCCCTAAATACTTTAGCGTTTTTATCAATTCGCTTTTTTGCCCTACCTCGTTCTTCTCTATTTGAGCTTTACATGAAGGATATTTCGTTATAAGAAAAAGTACCAGTACGGCAATAAGAACTAAAATCATATATTTATAAGGCTGCAGCGTATGCTGTAACATTTTAAGGCCAAAGATATGTGCTTCTTCCGAGCTCATTTTAGCAAGCTGATTATCAAGGCTTTCCCCTTCTTGAAATATTAAATACTTGCCAAGTACAATTCCTAAAAGAGATCCGATAGGGGTAAACGTCTGACTGATATTAAGGCGTAGCACTGCGGATTCCCTAGGTCCCATCATGGAGCTATACGTATTAGCTGATGTTTCAAGAAAACCTAAACCAATGGCGATTGCAAAAATTGCGCATAAAAACATAGAATAGGTAGCCATATGAGAAGCAGGAAAAAACAGTGAACAACCTATAATATAGAAGATTAGTCCTGTAATAACAGCCAGCTTATAATTTGTTTTCTTAATAATTAACGAAGCTGGAATAGCAATTAAAAAATATCCCCCGTAGAAAGCACTTTGCACAAAAGCCGTTGCAAAGTCGCTAAGAGTAAACACACTTTTAAACTGAGCAATTAAAATATCATTTAAACTCGCGGCTGCTCCCCAAAGTGGGAAAAGAATAGAAAGTAAAATAAATTGAAAGATAGGCGTTCGATTAAGATACCCATTAGGCATTTGAACTAAATTTTTATGTTTCATTGTAAAGCCTCCCTATTATCACTCATCATTTCTTTACAAATCCACTTGCTTCTGTGTTCACCTATGCTGTTAAAATACTCCTTGACATCTAAAGTAACGCGGCTGCTTCTTTGTCTACAATAACTGTGACGTTAGGATGTAACTGAAGAAGAGAAGAGGGACATCTTGTTGTAATATGTCCATGTAACGTTTGATAAACAGCCTCTGCTTTTTCATGACCACTGGCGATAAAGATAATGTGTCTTGCTTTTAAAATATCTCCTACTCCCATTGCTATTGCTTTTTTAGGGACATCTTCTATATTCGAAAAAAACCTAGCGTTGTCTCGTATCGTTTCTTTGGTTAACTTAGCAATATGTGTAGCCCCATGCAAGTAATCTTGAGGCTCGTTGAAACCAATGTGCCCATTCCTTCCAACCCCCAATATCTGTACGTCAATCCCGTTGGCTTTTATTAATTTCTCATTGTATTCTTTCACTGCTTGATCTTCGTTCTCAAATATACCTAAAGGAATATGCACCTGCTCTGCTTTGATATTTACGTACTTTTAAAAATTTTCCCATGTATAGTACGTGTAACTTTGGAAATGCTCTGGCTCCAAACCGATGTATTCATCTAAATTGAATGTTGTTACATTTGAAAAATCTACTTTTCCTTCCTCGTATAACTGAATTAAATTTTTATACGTGCCTAGAGGTGTTCCTCCTGTGGAAAGGCCCAATACTAACTCTGGATTTCCTTTTATACATTTAGCCGCTTCAACAGCTGCCATGTAACTCATTTCCTCATAATTTTCTGTGCGTATAATCTTCATAAGAGGCACATCCTTCACCTTTTTGTAGTCTTTTTTTGTTAACGCTTTCATTTTTAGTTATCTCTGTTTTATGTAAGTGAAGAGGAGAAACATTTCCTCCTCACTCCCTTATTTCCCACTTAATTTTGATTGATTAAACTCACTTGAAATTCTTTCAATTTCAGTAAATTGCTCATTGTTTAGTTGAATTTGGAACACTTCTGATATTACCTGAGTCCATCCATGTATGAAATAAATCCATCCGTCTTCAACATATAATGACTGCGTATCTTTTTGCGACAAGGCTTGATGCATAAACAACAAATCCCCTCGATAATTCAGTTCCCACACAAGACTATTGTGAGGAAATAGCGCCTCGTTGCTTAGCGGAGAGCCTGGTCGATCTTTTCCAAGCCCTGTTGCATTAATGACTAGAGAATAGGGCTTCAGTTTAGATAACACTTTATCATTTTTAAATGGCTCGTCTACTGTAAGATACTGAATAGGTACATCCGTAGACATTTCCGAGATAATTTTCTGCATTGAATCTAACCTCGGTTGGCTTCGGTTTGTTACATAGATAGCAGATGGCATGCCATTACGTTTTGCATCCTGGATTAGGTTTGAAGCAATGGCGATGGCACTTCCGCCAGCTCCCATAATAAGGACATCCCCCTTATGTTTGTTCCAATAATCTTTTGGAAGAAAACCCTCCATGGCTAACCCGCTAGAGATATGATCCTTAGCATGTCCAATCAGCTTTCCGTCTCCTTTGGAAATACTTGATAACTCTCCAAATAAAAGCGCATAAGGATCAAGCTCATCGAACAAGTCTTTTGCCGCATGATATAGATCAATTTTGTGTGTTGTGACCAATGCTCCCAGCGACAGAGGATCATTCTTTAAAAAAGTTACCACTTCACGGTACACTTCACGGTTTGCATGAATATCAATATCAATTCCTTTAATCTCCGCATCGATACAAAGAGATTTAGCCCATAAAGGAAATAGCTTCATGATAGAGGATTGTCCTGTTGTAACGCCAATAAAATAAAAGGTTGGTTTGGTTGCATTTACTAGATTTAACATAGTGTCCTCCTTGATTTTTCTAAACGCTTAAAGCTGCGAGCGGATTATCCAGAACTAAGGTACTAATGGTTTTATCTGAAATCCCACTTACTTTCAACTTTGGAATAAAGGTTTTAGTTAAGTAATCAATTCCTATTTCTCCCCCATATGCTTGCAGCCTCGCTCTGGTTGTATCGAGGCTAATTAAAAGAGATTCTTGAAAGCCACTATTCAACATGTGGTGAATTAACTCAATTTCTTTATCGTCGCTGTGATATTTAAAGCGTCCAATCGTATCGTACTCAAGGTAGACACCCGTTGCCGCTACTTCTTTATGCAACCCGTAGTCATGATGAGTACGATCGAGATGACAAAGAATTATTTTTTTAGCTGCTACCTGTTTATCCGTCAAAAATTGAATAATTTCAAACGGATCGGATTCTTTTTCAATATGAACCATAATTGGGACGTTTGTTAAAAGCGACGCTTCGGCAGCTGCCTCAAACTTCATTTGATAATAGGGAGTTAACCCCTTTTTATCGACGGCAGTTTTAATTAGCCCTGCCTTTGCATCAACTTTTTTAGTAGGCCTCTCTATTCCATTACCTACATACATTCCTTTTTGGATTTCAGAAACAAAAAGCGCTGTAAGGATTTCTGCTGATTCATTATGGATCCAATGATCTCGCCAATAGAACATGGATTTATGAAATCCTGTCGAAGCAACAATATGAACACCCGTTCGTTTAGAGACTCGTATCAGGTCCATTGCTATGCGCCCCGCGCCGATCGGCTGTGCGTCCACTACAAGAGAGCGCGCAGGCAGTTTCTTTACTTCACTTACTGTAACATCGACATTATCAATGCATAAATCTGAATTAGTACTCGCTGCATAACCTTTTTCAAGCATAAGGTGCTCATGCGGTTGAACATGTACAATTTCGTTTGAATCCACAAAGCCTAAAACAGTTTGTATACGACGTGAATTTTTCATTATCTAATACCGCTAAGCGTCAATTTAGCCTGCTGCGCTTTACGCATCAACAAAGAGGCATATTCACGAATTTTTTGGGAATCAAGCGAATCCCCACCTGCTTTTGTTAAATTAGATCCTACTCCTACAGCGATTGCTCCCGCTTGAATCCAGTGCTCAATATTTGTTTCGTTAACGCCTCCAGTAGGCATAATATTAGCTTGAGGCAAAGGCCCTTTTACATTTTTAATATGAGCCGTTCCTGCTAAGTCTGCTGGGAATAATTTAAGGATTTCGCACCCTGCTTTAAGCGCAGTAACCATTTCTGTCATTGTAAAAGTTCCGGGCATAACAAGAGTTTGATATTGATGGCTTACCGTAATAATGTCCATGTCCAAGTGAGGAGTCACAACAAAATCTGCTCCTGCTTGAAGGGCACTAACCGCCGAATGAACATCCATGACGGTCCCCATTCCTATGTAAACGGACTGAGAGGCACATTCACTTTTTAATTGACGTAATACATCAATTGCATTTGGAACCGTCATCGTTAGTTCGATTGCCTGTATTCCGCCATCAATTGCAGCTCTAGCTGTCGTTAACACTTCCGCTTCTGTACCTCGTAAAACTGCCACAACACTACTTTTACAAATACCATTCATAACTTCACGTTTGCGTGACATGCTGGTTCCCTCCTTGCCCTTTTGAAATTTCTCGCTGAAAGAATTTAATTACGCTATGCGTTGACTGCAATGTCATACGCTCGATTGCCTCTTTACTGGCCGCTGCATTATGAGGGGTTAAAACAGCATTATCTAACTCTAGCAAAGGAGAATCTGTAGGAGGCTCAACGGAAAATACATCAATGCCCGCTCCTAGTATTTTTTCTTCTTTTAAAATATGAAAAAGATCAGTTTCATTTATGATTCCGCCTCTTGCGGTATTAATGAGAATTGCCTCTTTCTTCATCTTCTTCATCATTTGATAGTTTAGAAGGTTGGTTGTTTCAGGCACAAGAGGCATATGAACAGATACAACATCGCTTTTTTTTAACAATTCATTTATGTGGACGTAGGTTGCACCATATTCAGCAGCTGCCTGCTCATCTTGAAAAACGTCATAAACGAGTATGTCCATTTGAAATCCTTTAGCACGGCGGGCAACAGCCTTTCCTATTGCACCGAACCCTAAAATACCTAGCGTTTTCCCATAAAGTTCAACCCCTACGTTTTTTGTCCACTGTCCTTTTCTGAGCCTTTGGGAAGATAGTGAAATTTGTCTGGCTACAGACAGCATTAAACCAAACGCGTAGTCTGCAACAGCTTCATGATTCACACCGGGAGTATTCACGACCACAATTCCTTTTTGCGTTGCATATTCTTTAGGAATATTATCAGTACCTGCTCCGTATTTTGCTATAATTTTAAGCTCCGAAGCATGGTTTAAAACTTCTTTGCTAAGATGGTCAGTTCCTATGATTAATGCTTGTACATCTTGTATGAGCTCTATAAACCTAGATTCAGAAATAGGGCCGACCTCCCTTATAACCTCAAACTCCTCTTCGCGCCATTTATTCATAATGTCTTCTGTAAACATCCCATATGACCGAGGGGTAATTAATACTTTAAACATTTGGTTTTCTCCTTTTTTGTTATTTTACCGCTTGTATATAGCGAGGGTTTTCAATATATGTTGGCTTGTCGTTTTGTTCAACTAACGCTTTTACAAATCCTTCTGTCTCAATACCTCCGTAATCATGGCCTGCATCTCCGGGGTAAGCTGCAAAAAACACAAAAGGTTCTTCCCCCGTATTAACAGTGCGGTGAGCCCATTCTGGTGCCACATATGCTACTGTTCCCGGCACCATTTCTAGGCTAGAAAACTCTCCGTCTTTTGTTTGCATTAGCAGCTCACCTTTTCCTTTAAGGCAAAAATAAATTTCAGCCCTATCTAATACTTCGTGATAATGTCCCTTGGTCATAAAATACTCTTTTCCTACTTTGCCTGGATGCAAAATAGTTACGCAATGCTGAATGTGAGGCATTGTCTCTGGAACTACTACATTATAAACCTCGTAAATAAGCGGATTTTTCTTAAGTTGATTTTCAAATTCTCCCTCGTCTAAGTACATGCCTTTCATATCCGATAAATGTCGAATAATGACTTTTCCTTCTGGATTTAATTTACCTGTTTCAAAATCTAATTGTGTAGCAAAAGGTTGAAATAATGTACTCATTTATCATGCATCTCCTCTATTTTCAATTAAAAACTTTTAGCTTTTGGTAAACTGGTTTTAGCTGTTCATACGTTTCATTAAATACCGAAAAAAACTCTTGATACTGTTCTTGAATATCTGGCTGCGGATGGTGAATACCTACTCTCTTCACCCATTTTTTAGCCTCTTTAAAATTATCCACTACCCCTACTCCAACGGCTCCAGCCATCGCTGCCCCCATAGATGTGGCTTCATCTAAATAGTTAGGCACATACACATCAAGCCCGTAAATATCTGCTAGAATTTGACGCCATAAAGTGCTTTTTGCTCCGCCGCCTAATACCCACATCCGGTCAATTGGTGCTCCTTCTTTTTGAAAAGTATCAAGTACAATTTTCAAGTTATATGCCACTCCTTCCATGACGGAACGGGCAATGTCTCCTCTTGTATGAGTAATGGACAAACCAGCAAAAGCTCCCCTAGCATCCGGATTCCATCTCGGTGAGCGTTCTCCCATTAAGTAAGGTAAATAAATTAGCCCTTTTGACGTAGGGGGCGATTGTTCGGCTTCACTATTCATAAGTTCATAGCTTTTGTTGGAATTTTGATAAAGTAACTCTGTAATCCATTGCATAGATCCCCCACCGCACTGCATTGTTCCATTAGGAGAATATTTAGTAGAATCAAGGTGAACCCATGTATACGTTTTCATTTCAGGATCGAAAATAGGCTTGTTTGATGCCGTTGCAATCCATGAAGAAGAGCCAATGTAATTAAAAGCTTCTCCTTCATCCATAACGCCCACGCCGGCAGCTGCACAAACTCCATCGCCTCCCCCTATTACAACAGGAGTTCCTTGAAGTAAGCCTGTTTCGGCTGCTGCCTTAGCTGTTACTGACCCTACTACATCAGTAGAAGCATACAAATCTGGAAAAAGCTCCGGCTCAATTTTCCATGTATTTAAAATGTCACGAGACCATACTTTATTTATTAAATCAAAACAGTTAGTTCCGCATGCATCTGAATAATCGGTTGCAAATATACCTGTTAGTTTATAAATAAGGTAATCTTTCGCTTGTAAGATTTTATATGCTTTTTTAAAGCGTTCCGGCTCATTTTCCTTGACCCATTTAATCTTTGCTCCAGAATATGATGAGCTAATGCGATGTCCTGTGATTTCATAAACATTTTTCATACCTATTTCATTCTCAAACCGCCGAGCCTGATCGGCCGCCCGCATATCTGCCCATATAATGGAATTACCAAGAGGGGTTCCCTCTCGATCTACAAGCAAGCAGCCGAGCATTTGCCCGCTGAAACTCACAGCGGAAATTTCTTCGCGTTTCACTCCACTTTGCTCAAGCAAAATTTTTGTTGTTTCACAAACGGCTTCCCACCAGTCTGATGGATTTTGTTCAGCCCATCCAGCTTTAGGATAGAAGGTTTTATATTTATGGAGCGTACTGTTAACCAACGTTCCGTCAGTCTTATATAAGGTTGCTTTATTTCCCGTTGTTCCGATATCATGAGCAATAATATATCCATTACTCATACCCATCCCTCCTTCAATCGCTCATAGACTAAATCTATCATCTTGTAATGATGTAATTACCAGTTAGCGCAGAGAAATGAACAAGTTAAAAAACTCGTTCAGCTTTCTTATATTCTTTCGTATTTTACCTCTACTGTAAACTTGTTTAAATCTCCACGGTAACGCCCTATAGAATACTCAAAAGGCTGAGAATCTTTTTGAAACGCCGTTGTTTTTGTAATTTGAACAGCAGACATCGGAGGAATATTTAAAGCGCCAGCGTCCTCACTCGTAGCATTAACAGCCTCTATTACACGCTTAGCATGACTGATATGAAATCCATATTTTGATTCAAGCGTCTTGTACAAAGACTGAACCTCTAAATCTTCATCAAGCAGACCCGATGCAAGAGATGCTGGAATATAGGTCGTTACAAGGACGTATGGATCTTCTTCAATATACCTTAGTCGATCAATTCGGTAAAAGAACTGATATTTATCTCCAAAAATCTCTTGAAGAGTGGACGTTTTTTCAACAATCTCTTTATTTAACACTTTTGTGTCAAAGGAAAGTCCTTTACGCTCCATTTCATCTCCAAAACTACTCAAACTTTCCAAAAACATTTGGTCAATCTTCTTTGGTGCAACGAAGGTTCCTCTACCGTGCTCTCTTCTCAAAAAACCTTCAGCCACCAGTTCATTTAAAGCCTGCCTTACAGGTGTTCTACTTATCCCATAAGTATCAATTAGTTCTCGTTCAGAAGGAATTAATTCATCCGGCTTATAAATTCCTTTTTCAATTTTTTCTTTAAGTACTTCTTTCAGCTGAAAGTATAGAGGCAAAGGTCTATTTTTTTCTACCACTATTTTATTCGTATTGTCTATCACAATGCACCTCTTCTAAAATTTATTTCTTTTCTCCATTGTAAGACAAATGAATTAAAAAATAAATTTTATTTACACTTACAACTCATAATGATGTAATTACCAGTTGAATAATCTTATTAAATCACTATAAGGAAATGCTGTCAATAAAATTCTGAATTTTTTATAACATTTTATTAAAAAAAGAAAGAGACCTACCGTTTGAACACACCCTGTCTCTTCCTTTTCATTTAACACTCTATTCTATTGTCTTTTAACCTCTACATCCGACGCTTTCACAAACGCATAGCGGTGATTAAAATAAATTTGATAATATTCGTCTTTTCCAACAATCATTTTGTGATCGTTTGGGTTTGTTGTAAAAGTTGGGGCATAGTAATAGTCACTCCTTACTTTTTCTACCCCCACGTACACCTGCTCCGGAGAGATTGTATACTGAAGCGGGACCATGCCTTTAACCGGTATATTAGAAGGATAGGCTGAAGCTTCCGGGAAAGCTCCTCCGTACACTTGAATGCTTTCTTTTCCTGGTTTTGGCGTTAATAATATGCCTGTACCTTTACTTGTATTTTTATGATGGGGATTATAAAACCACGCTTTTTGCCCTCCGTACCAAATCGCTGTCCATTCTCCTTTTGTCTCAGCTACTGCATACGTTTGGCCAGTTACAGCTTTGCTTCCCCAGTCTAACGTTTGTTTCGTTCCAGGCCCTGAAGCTGCAGGCTCATTCAGTAGCGGTGAATCATTGCTGGGAGCTTGATGCAAATACACAAAGTTGGCCGGCTGCTTTGGTGCATCTGATACTTCTGGCTGATTGTTTTGAAAGACTGGATTAATCGTAACGGCTAGTTTGTTTGTATGCTGGCGCTCGACTGGGCTTCCTACTAAATCCATGTAGTGCCCCCAATCCCAAAACGGCCCAGGATCTGAGTGCATACCTGATTGAGCTTTAGGAGACAAACCCGGCACCTCATCATGACCAATAATATGAGCTCGGTCTAACGGAATATTATATTCTTTGGCAAGGTGGCGTACGAGTCTTGCCGAAGAACGGTACATTTCTTCCGTAAACCACGTGGATCCTTCAAGCGCAAACCCTTCATGCTCGATTCCAATACTGTGTGTATTAAAATACCAGTTTCCTGCATGCCATGCTACGTCTTTGTTATTAATCATCTGTGCGATGTGACCATCACTTGAACGGATTACATAGTTTGCAGCGGCTCTATTAGGGTTAGCAAACAAATCAATCGTTCCATCATAACTTACTTCTGTATCATGAATAACAATATAGCGAACATCTGATTTTTGGCGATTTGCAATATCATAGTTTCCATAATCTGAAGGACTTTCGCTGAATTTCCCGTAAAAAGCAGGGATGTATTCACATTTTAAAGATGCCGGACAATCCGCTTTATTCGTATTGGTATTTTCAGCATGAGGAATCGACATATCTATATTTTGAGGGGAAATTTTAAGATGCTGTCCGTCTGACGTTGTATGCTCTGCTCCTTTTTCCAACGTTTCATATACATCATCGGCAAATACTTGAGCGTTTTCTTTATCCTGAGAAGAACTGTAAGCTGCGACTGCTTCGTACCATTTTTGATCAGTGGACGGTACATTTCCGTTTTTGTCTTTTGCAATAAAAGCCAGCACAGCAGCGCCACCGCGAATATTTTGCACAGGATCTTTTTTTAATCTTTCTTTATCGGACTTAAGCAGCTTAGCAGCTAAGGTGAGCGTTTGCTGTTTATCATATGCTGGTTTTGAAGGCGAAGCTCCGTTTCCTTTTCCATCTTCTAAAGAAGGGATGTCTGTTAAATGCATAAGACCGTATCCCCCGGCTGCACTGGGTTCTCCGTTATGATTTTCCCAGCGCGACTTGTTGTAGGAAATTGCTTTTAAAAGCGAAGCTGGCACACCAAATTCTTTAGATGCTTGTGCAAATGCTCGCTCCAAAGAATCTGACTGATTCTCTGCAGCCAAAGCGACTACAGGCTTTTGCAGCATATGAAGGGGCATATAAGCTGTACATATGACACCAGCCGTAAGCATGGCTACCCCTATCTTATTTAGTTTTAATCTTATTTTTAGTTTCAAACGTATTCCTCCCCCGTAAAGTATGTAAATGAGGTCAATAAAGACATAATATGACTTTACCTCGTTCTCAACCATTTCGTCTTCTTTCTTTCTATTCCCTTGAGACAATAGTCTAGAAGATTCGACAGAGTTACTAGGAGGAAAGATGTGGTACGAGGAAAAAATTATAAAAATCATCCCTCTTCTTTAAAGCTGCGCTCTCAAAAATGGTTGAGTACAACAGCGGTCCATTCATCCCTTTTGCTGCCTTTTTAATAAAGTAGCAATATTGTATATAATGACATTCCTTCTATAATTAAACTATTACTAAACCAAATTTCTTAATTTACCAGTTTTTTAACAGACTGTACGTTCGACATTTTAGTAACTTTTCACCATAGTTAACCATGGAAAAGGTTGCTATTATTAAAGACAAGAGAATGTTTACATATGATTGAACGCAGCAAGAACTGCTCTTGAAAGGAGATACCTTATGAGAGGACACAGCATTCCAGCAATTAAGTTGAATGAAGAAGAAAAAGAAAAATTAGAGGAACTTATTGAACACTATAATTTAAAACGAACGTCTCTCATTCGAAAATTTATTATGGATGGAAAAGTTAAGCCTCCTTTAATCGGCAAAGAAGCAGGTGTGGAACTATTGGTTAACCTGCGAAAAATTGAGTCTGAACTAAGCCGGCTAAGCAATAATATGCATCAAATTGCAAAGTACTTACATAAACCAAAAGATAAGCAAAACCATTCACAGAACCTTGAAGACATCCTATTAGAAATGATGAAAAAACAAAAACATGTACAAGAAGATGTAGAGACTATTTCAGAGCAGCTTAGCGATCATTTATACGTTAAATAGAGAAAAAACGCTCTTTTCATTTCAGAAAAGAGCGTTTTTTATAAAGAAGTAGGGATTTAAATGCTTTTTTTCATGCCGCACTTTGCGCATGTACGGATAAAAATAAAGTCTTTTACTAAGCTTTTAAATTTCACATGTCCACAGTTATCGCATCTGCCTGCAACTTTATCCGGAAACTCCTCATATACATATACTTTTGTTAAATCAATCGCTTCTTGTTGCTCTTCCATTTCCATCACACCTTTATGCATCTTTACGATTCAGCTCTTTATATTCTATCAAAAATAAGTAAAATTACTAGGGTAAAAGCTTCAAAAAACAAGAAGGTTTTTTCACTATTTTGTTATCCGTTCAGCTTTGTACCACCAATTTTCTCTATCTAAAAATGCTTTTACATTCAGTATTTTTTTATCGCGAAGGGTAATGATGGCTACCGCAGCTCCTTCTTTGGAAAAGGTTACAGCTGTTTCTAATTTCTCTTTTGTCACAAACACTTTTAATGTTTCCATATTCTCTTTTGTTAATTCCGCAGTTGTGATGGTTTCTCCTTCAATGATTGTATCTTTTTTTCCAATAAAATATTGTCCATCCATCATCCAGGCTGCACGCGTTTCACCATAAACTTGAAAGAAGGTATTCTTTTTTAAATAACCTGTTCTCTCCGACATATTTGCATCCTTATACGTCTCCGTATCCTCGGTTGTTTTTATCCATAAAGGTTTATATAAAAAAGTAGGCTTTGGAAAACCTTCCTCGTCAGAATCTCCCACAGGATTTGTAGATTTAGACTCCAGGTTTAAAAACTGCGCAACCCCTTTTGCATATGCCACCCCCATATCTTTTAGAAATTGAGGATTTTTTAAGAGCTTTGCATCATGTTCTGTATCAATAAACCCGATTTCAGTTAGTACAGACGGCATATAGGAACGTCTTAACACACTATGATTAGCCAATTTCCTGCCTCGGTTAAAGTGATTGTATTTAGTAAGAACAAATTTCACATGATCGTGAATATCGTTTCGTAACACAATGGTTTGGTTATTTATATTTTTGCTATAAATAAAATCTTCATATCCCGTTTCGCCACCCGAATTTATATGAATAGATAAGTATACATCAGCACCCCACGCATTGGCTTTGTTGACCCGTTCATTTAATGACAAAAACACATCGGTTGTACGTGTTGTACAAAGAGAAAATCCTTGATAGTGAGTAGAAAGAAAAGAGATGATGTACTGTTGAACAGCTAACACTAAGTCTTTTTCATATAACCCGCTGGCGACAGCCCCTAGATCTGCCCCTCCGTGACCTGCATCTAAATAAATTTTTTTCATATAACCTGTCTCCTCCTTATCCGTAGCATATGCATGAATAAGCGAAGACGTTTGTTATACAAAACTACTTTTATGTATAAAGCTTTTTGCTATAGCTCATTTAGAAGTCTTTACAACTGATTTACCATAGCTAGTAACATCAAAATATGTATTTGATCCATCGTCTTCATTGATCACAACATCTAAGTCATGAAAATAACGATGAAGTTCTTTTAACAGTGCTTGATCTTTCGTCTGCTCTAGCTGTACAGCGAGCTTCTCCATATGCTGAAAGTCTTTCTTTAAAACAGAATCTTTTACTTCAATCGTGCCAATCGTATTGTTAATGGCTGTGGCTTCTTCTTGTACTGCAGACCAGTCTGGATGCTCAATGGCACTCCACCCCGTCAAATCATTTAGTACGTCATGATGTTCAGCAATAAAGTCTTTTGCCTGCTGATCGCTGCTTTCCAGTTTATTAACTTTTTGTTGATCCACTTTAATGGCGCTTGCCTGTATACTTTGCTGTGATAAAAAAGGAATTTTTCCGTTTTGGTACAATATCCACCCTGTCGCTCCTCCCCCGACTAAAAAAACGGATAAAGATATCGAAATGATCATACGCTTCTTCTTACTTTTATGTCTTTTTTCCATTTGACTCCTTTCCGGGTATTCAAAACCCTTTAGGCCTTATGAACTGAAACGAATAACCTACAAAAAGAATTTTACCATATTTTTAATATTAAAAATATTAAAAAAAGAGACTCCTTCGAGTCTCTTTGAATCCACTTCAATTAACTTTCACCTGTGTGTAGCGATTTTTAGGAACATTCAACTGCAAGTTACTTCTTAACGTATTCCCTTCGTATTCTGTACGATACAAGCCTCTTTCTTGCAGTATCGGTACAACGTGTTCAACAAAGTCATCTAAGCCATGCGGAACGCTTGAATGAATAATAAAGCCGTCAGCTCCTTTTTCTTCAAACCACTGTTCCATCAAATTAGCGATATGCTCTGGCGTCCCAATAAATTGTGTTTTAGGTGTAGCAATTCGCAGCGCTGCTTCTCGCAGTGTCCACTTATATTTTTTGGCGTTTTCTTTAATTTTGTCAGTTGTACTGCGGAAACTATTACTTCCTATATCTCCTAAGTCAGGAAATGCATCATCTAATGGAAACTGTGAAAAATCAAAATGATCGAAAAAGCGTCCTAAGTAGTTTAGCGCATGTTCAATTGTCACCAATTGAGAAAGTTCTTCATATTTTCTTTCGGCTTCTTCGTTTGTACTACCAATTATAGGACCAATTCCCGGAAAAATTAGAAGTTCGTTTTCATTGCGTCCTTGCGCTGCGGCTCTCGATTTTACATCTTGGTAAAAAGCTTTTGCTTCTTCTAAATTGTCTTGTCCCGTAAACACTGCGTCAGCCGTTTTTGCTGCTAAATCTTTTCCGCTTTCAGAAGATCCTGCTTGAAACACTACGGGCTGCCCCTGAGCTGAGCGCCCAATGTTTAACGGACCTTCTACAGAGAAAAATTCGCCTTTATGATGTAATCGGTGTAGCTTTTTCTCCTCAAAAAATTGTCCGGTTTCTTTATTTCGAATAAATGCATCATCTTCCCAAGAATCCCATAATCCCTTTGTTACTTCTAGAAACTCTTCAGCTATTCTGTAGCGTTTGTCATGAGTGGGGTGCTCTTTTCCATAGTTAAGCGCAGATCCTTCTAATGGAGACGTGACAACATTCCATCCCGCTCGGCCGCTGCTAATATGATCAAGTGAAGCGAATTGTCTAGCCACCGTAAACGGCTCGCTATACGAAGTCGATAGAGTGCCGACTAAACCAATATGAGAAGTGACAGAAGCAAGTGCTGATAGAATAGTAAGAGGTTCAAAACGATTCAAAAAATGCGGAAGCGATTTTTCATTGATATATAACCCATCGGCAATGAATAATAAATCAAATTTTCCTTCTTCCGCTTTTTGAGCCTGCTGCTTGTAAAAACCGAAATTAACGCTGGCATCTGACAAAATTTCAGGGTGTCTCCACGCCCCCATATTTCCTCCAACTCCATGAATAATAGCCCCTAGCTTTAATTGTCTTTGATGTGTCATATTACCATTCTCCTTTTTCATACCCATTCATAAATTCTCGTAATTGATTGGTTAAACCACCTGCTCCAAAGCGAAGGACTCCTTCTTTTTCTGTCTTTCTTCCATTTCCTTCTTGTGCAAATTGCAAAAAAGCGATAACGTGAACTCTTCTAGGGTGAATATTTTCAATTCCTTCGTCATAAAACCATTGATCAATTGTATTGTAAATCCCTTTATTGACTCTGAATTGACTGTGGCACCAATTAAAAAACTGGAGATCAGGCAGATTTAAATACCGCGCTTGCCCTAGCTTGGAAGCTGTATGTTCACTAGATACATAGCCCATATGTTGAAATCTTTGCTTTGCTTGTAGCGTATCAGCTTTAATTTGATGCTTTAAAAATTCAATAGAAGGAAATTTTTTCTCTCCTCGCACCCGAAAGATCACGTCGCATTGAACTGTCTCTCCATAAATAACGTCGTTAAAATCCAGAATATGAACCTCAAATGTTTTAGATAGTTCCGATCCAAATGTCGGCTTAACCCCTACATTCATAACTCCTATATGTTCAAGTCCCCGCAGATGAACGAGGACACCATACACGCCATTTTTTAATTCCTCATGCTGAGTATCTATATTAGCTGTTGGAAACCCTAAGTGTCTTCCTTGCTGCCTTCCAGGTACAACCTGCCCTTTTATAATAAGTTTTTTGCTTGTTTTAGCTTTTAATGCTCCTCTATTCACTACGTTCACCCTTCTTCCCTTAAGTCTAGTAAAAAATAAAAGGTTCTTTGCACAATGTCACACATTGTGCAAAGAACCTCTAGTGATCTAGTCGGTTTGTTTAATTTGATGATTTTATCATATACTTATTATTCCTATGAGTCAAGTTGGTTTTCAATTAAAATATTAGATTGTTTTTTCATAAATATAAGAGTAAGGAGAATGCGTTGGGTTAATACGCTTAAAAAATTGCTTTGTTCGATCTTCTTTTGGGTTTAAAAATATGTCTTCAGGATGACCTTGTTCGACAATCTTTCCTCCGTCCATAAATACCACGTGATTAGAAACTTCACGGGCAAAACTCATTTCGTGCGTAACAATGATCATTGTAATTCCTTCTTTAGCAATTTTACGGATAACAGACAGTACTTCACCCACCAGTTCAGGGTCCAAAGCAGACGTTGGCTCATCAAATAAAATGACTTCAGGGTTTAAAGCAAGCGCTCTAGCAATGCCCACTCGCTGCTGTTGACCTCCTGATAACTGACTTGGATAAGCATTTGCTTTTTCAGCAAGCCCAACTTTTTCAAGGACGTCTAAACTGCGTTGTTTCGCTTCTTCCTTTGGCAGCTTTTGAACAATAACTAGCCCCTCCATAATATTTTCAATAACGGTTTTGTGTTTGAACAAATTGTACTGCTGAAAAACCATCGTTGTTTTTTGTCGAAGAGTTAAAATGTCTTTGCGGTTTGGCTTTTGGCACTGAACCGTAAATTGATCAATCGAAACTTCTCCTTCATCTGCTTTTTCTAAGAAATTAATGCAGCGCAAAAACGTAGTCTTTCCAGAACCACTCGGTCCTAAAATGGTCACAACGTCGCCTTTTTTAACAATTAAATCAATACCGTCCAATACTGTATTATCACCAAATGTTTTTTTGATATTTGTTAATGCAATCATACAACCCCTCCTCGATTATAAACCGTTAATTTTCGTTCAAGCAGCGCTGTTATCCCTTCTATTAACATCGTCAGCATCCAATAAATAAGAGCAGCAGCAATATAGGCTTCTAAAAACTTGAGATTGTTCGAAGCTACGATATTAGCAGCACCGTTTAGCTCTTTTTGCGATACGATGAATGCGATAGAAGACGTATGCAAAAAGCCGATGAAGATATTACATAAATTCGGTAAAGACAAAGCAAACGCCTGTGGAAAAACAATTCGTTTCATTGATTGAAAACGATTCATCCCAATGGCATACGCAGCCTCAATTTGTCCTTTTTCTACAGCTAACAAACCAGAGCGAATAATCTCTGACATATAAGCTCCCGCTGTAAAAGACAAAGCGATTAATACAAATACGACAATAGGAATGCTGTTTGCATTGAAGCTCCATCCATAGTAACTCGATAGTTTATTAATAAATAGCGGGAACCCTAGGTAAATAACCATAATATGAAGAATAGCAGGCGTTCCTCGGAAAAATGATACGTATACGTTGGCAATTGGCGTTATTATTTTTACTGAATTGATTCTCACAGCCGCAACAGCAATGCCAATAAGCAACCCGCCTAGTAACGGACCGATGGTAATAAGGAGCGTTAAAGGTAATGCCTTTAAAATTTCTACAAATGCTGTCCATATAAACGGTACATCAATAATCATGTTTACACCTCTTTTAGTAAGCTCGTTTTATACATGAACAGGCTGATCATGTTTTTGCAGCTTCTGTTCTGATTTCACAAAAAATTTCTCTAATATAATCGCTACCAAATAATAAATAATGGCAAGTGCGATATATACCTCCACTGCATGAGCCGTTGCAGCGATAATGGTATCTCCTCTTCCCATCATATCCATCACACCAATGGTAAAGGCTAAAGACGTATCTTTTAAGGACCCAATCACAAGATTTCCAAAGTTAGGAAAGGCTACAACGAGAGCTTGCGGCAGCACAATTCGAGTGAACGTTTGTTTTCCCGTCATTCCTATACTATAAGCTGCTTCGGTTTGCCCTTTATCTACACTATTAATGGCACCGCGCATCATTTCAGAAAAAGACGCCGCCGTGCTCAGTGAATACGTGATAATAACAAATACAAGCGGAGCCATTCTTGAAACGTCAATATGAATCAATTGTAAAAGGGCAGGTATTCCATAAAAAACTAAAAATAATTGAATTAAAATAGGAGTTCCCCTCATAAAAGAAATATAAACTGCTGCTATTTGGCTTAACATCGGCACTTTATAAATACGAGGCAGGGCAATAAACAATCCCAAGGTACTACCAATCACAAGTGAAGCAATCAAAATCCAAATTGTAATATGCAAATAAGATAATAATTGAGGAATAGAGGTGAAAATCAGCTCTATATCAAATGCTTTTCCCATCTTTTTCTCTCCTTTGTTTCCCTCTGCAGGTAGCGAAAGGACCCAAGTTCAAGGCTTGGGTCACAGCAAGTGCTTTAGTTATTTCCAGCTGCTTTTGTATAATCTTCTCCCAACCATTTTTTACTTAATTTTGTCAATGTTCCGTCTTTTTTTATTTCTTTTAACGCTTTATCAACGTCTTTTTGTAAACCTGTTTCATTTTTACGAAGCATAAAATATACTTTTGAATTTGAAATAGCAGGCCCTACAACTTTTTGCTCTGCGTCCGCTTGTTTATTGACAAAGTCAACTGCAAACGGCGTACTAATCGTGGCATCCGCACGCCCTGTTTTCAGCTGCGTTTTTGTGTCATCAGATCCTTGGCCTGAATAGACGATATTAATTTTATTTCCATGTTCTTTGTTATACTTATCGATTAAGTTAGCAGAATTACTCGTTGCTCCTACAATTACCTTTTTACCGCTCAAATCTTTAATTGATTTAATAGACGTATTTTTTTCGTTTACAACTACATGCAGCGGAAAGATATTATAAGGTTCTTTATTAAAAAGGAACTTTTGTTTTCTCTCTTCATTCACTTCCATCTGATGGGCTACTAAATCAATTTTGTTCGATTCTAAGCTCAAAAGTAAATTAGAAAAATCCATTGTCTTAAATTCGAACTTATAGTTTGGAAGACGTTTGTCTATTTCTTTAACAAGCTCTACGTCATACCCTGTTAGATTTCCTTTATTGTCAAGAAAGCAAATGTTCGGAAATTGCGTACCCGTTCCTACAATAATTTTTTGTACTTTGTCTTTGCTTGCGTTAGCCGCTGTTTCTTTATTTGGTGTTCCGCAAGCGGCTAGTAATAAAAGAAGTGATAAAAAGATAGCTGTCAGCTGTAGTTTTTTCATGTGTTTTGTCCCTCACTATGTCTCAAAATAATTTGTTGTTTTAATGAATGAATGAATAAAATAGATGTTCCAGCTATTTAACGATTGGTGAATAGTCTTCAATCAATTTTTCTATTTGTTCATAATCTTTTTCAATTACTCCTTTAAACTGCCCCTCGTCTCCAATTTCAACGACCGGTACATGGCGAATACCGTATTTAATTTCAAGCAAATCCCGCAAATAATCTCTTCCTTCTACATCGATACTTTCATATTGATATCCTTTCTCATGAAAATATGCTTTTAGTTCCTCGCAATGATGACAACCTTTTCGATTCCATAATAAAATTTTTACTGACATGGTTTTTCCTCTTTTCTTTTAAATGATTAATTAGCTTTTTGTAACTCCTTGTGTTTTTCTAACTCATATCTTTCAGGGTGTAAGATCTTCCTTAAGAATACGCCTTTTCCTTCTTCTCCTTGATCGACTTCAAAAAAGCGCTCATACCCTTTCCTTTCATACATAGGAATCAACCACGGATGTTGATCAGAAGTAGCCAATGTAACGGCAGGTTCCCCCAATTGATCCCGAATAATTGTTTCTTCAACCCATGTTAAGAGTTTAGAACCTACTCCTTTCTTTTTAACCAAAGGATCTACCGCAAACCACCATAAGAAAGGCCAGTTCGTTATTTCTTTATACGTTCTTGCTGTAATCGTAGCTACGATTTTTTTATCACTTTCCAGTACGTAGCAGCGGCTGTTTTGAATGTTTTCTTTGACAAGTTCAATCGTTGCCGTTGCGGCTGGAAACTTAATTCCTAGCTTTCGAATCGGCTCGTATGCTCGAAGCGTTAAATCCAACAGCTCTTCAGCATCTTCTACGGTTGATAATCGAAATAATTCACTCATTTTCTTCACCTCATTTTATAAATGTTTGAAGAGATAGATCGGCTTTATAAATCAGCTCATCCACAGCTTCCTTTAAACGACTTTTGGCATTTGCATTGTTGATGCCTGTAAAAGAGACGTATTCATGCAGCAAAAAAAGACTGCTGACCCAATAAGGTCTACCTAAAAAAGACGCTAAAAGTTTTAAATCATACTTAGCTTTTAGTAACGAATTCACATTTTCACCAATAAGAATTGGCAGAAGTATTTTTTTATGCAATAAATCTTCTGGCAATATTTTTGTTAGCCGTTCAAAAGACTGTACGTATGTTTCATTTACTCCAGATAACAGAACGACAATACTTTTAGCTTGGTTCACTTTTGAAATAAATCCCTTTACTTCTTTCTGTGCTTCCTGCTTCAAAGCGTGTACATCATGATACAAAATAGTTTCTGCGTGCACTCCTCTTGAGGTTAAGCAAGCTTCTAGCTCATCTTTCACTGAGGCTATTTGTTGATAATTATGAGAGCTCCCGTTATATAAAATATATACATCGCTCACTTTCTTCCCCTCCTTTTTACAGCAAAAAGGCTCCTGGAGTTTCCTCAGGAGCCTTTGGTAGACCAATCAGCTTTAACTGTTTCTTTGATAAAACCGGAGAATGAAGTGAAGTGTCTTTGAAACATACTCACTTAATTCTCATTTATTCAAGTTGTTTTATCGGCTTTTCTGTTTGATGATTCAACTATATAGCCTCAAAATGGCAAAGTCAACTTATTTTTCAAAAAATATTTTTCTTTTAAAAAACTCTTTTCATCTGGAAAATCCTTTGCTAAAATTAATCCCAATTATTCTTACCTTTTTTATCAACTTTAAGGAGTGTTTTCAGTGAAATTAAGTATTTTAGATCAAAGCCCCCGTTATGAAGGTGAGCGTGCTGAAGATGCATTTCAGCATACTATACAATTAGCTCAGCTAGCAGAAGAACTTGGCTACCACCGCTTTTGGGTAGCGGAGCATCACGACTCTGAACATGTTGTAGGATCATCACCTGAAGTGTTAATTTCTCACCTGCTCGCTAAAACGCATCATATCCGTATCGGCTCAGGCGGTGTTATGCTTCAGCACTACAGCCCTTATAAAGTAGCAGAAAATTTTAATGTTTTAGCCTCATTATCTCCAAATCGCATCGATCTTGGAATCGGTAGAGCACCAGGAGGACTACCTCATTCTACTCAAGCCTTGCAACAAAACTCTCAGCCCACTAAGTCCTTAACAGACAAACTGATAGAACTTAAGCAATACCTAAACGATACGCTGCCGGAAGATCACCCTCTTTACGGTTTAAAAGCCTATCCAAGGCCGGAAAAATCAGCAGATATGTTTTTACTGGGAGCAAGTGCTTCAAGCGCAGAGCTTGCGGGTTCATTAAACCTTCCTTATGTATTTGCTCAATTTATTAATGGTGATCAAAAAGTGCTAGAAGAAGCAATTTCTGTCTATAATCAGCACGTTTCATCTCGCGCCCGCTCGCTTGTCATTGCCCTTTCCGTCATCGTAGCGGATACCGTAGAAGAAGCAAAAGCATTAGCATCCAGCACAAAAATATTTAAAGTATACTTACAAAATGGGAAGTCCGCTACATTAGGCTCCAAAGAAAAAGCTGAAGAATTTGGTCAGCAGTCCAAAGAAAGCTATCGAATTGAAGAAAAAGAAGCAAATGTTATACACGGTACAAAAGAAACCGTTCGTCAAAAGATTCAAGCTTTGAAACAGGAATTTTCTATTGATGAATTTATTATTCTTACTGCCATTCAAGATTTTGAACTAAAAAAGCGATCTTACACGCTCTTAAAAGAAGCATTCAATGAAGGAGATGTGCAGAGAACTAATCACACTCTAGCTGCTTACTAATCCAGAAGCTGAGACAAAAGTATTTTAGTAGAAGTAAAAAACGCACTAATAATCAAAATTACCGATTATTAGTGCGTTTTTTTTATTGATAAGAAGAACGTACCTTTCATGTGTTTAGTTGCTTCTGGCTGGTGATTGGAGGGCAAAGCGAAGCCTTGCACGGAAATCAACAGCGGTGTAACAAGTCATCCATACTGGATCTTCTATCCCATGTGTTCGTCTATAGATTCGAGTGATTTAGTTATGTCTCAATTTCTTTGTTTTATCTACTTACCAGCAGTTCAAACAAAGTATACGCATCCCTCTCATTTTTTCAAAAAATCATTAAATTGAATCAAACGTTTTTTTATAGTACCATATGAAGATATGAGTCTAGTAGAAGAAGGGAATTTAAAAATATGCCTTACAAAATGATTGTTTTAGATTTGGATGATACACTATTATGCGATGATCACACTATTTCTCCGCGCACAAAAGAAGCATTAATGAAGGCGCAAGAATCGGGAGTGAAAGTTGTACTTGCTTCTGGACGACCAACTTACGGAATGGTTCACATCGCCAAGGAACTGGAGTTAGAAAAGTACGGAAGCTTTATTTTATCGTTTAATGGGGCAAAAATCATTAATTGCCTAACAAATGAAGAGCTATTTAGCAGCACATTATCTCCGAGAACCGTTGCACGTCTCGACGATATTAGCCGCGAAGAAGGCGTTTTAATTCATACGTACGTTGGAGATGAAATTATAACTGAAGTAGAAAATAAATTTACGGATATCGAAAGTGACATTACAGGTCTGCCGATCCGTGTTGTTTCATCTTTTACTGATGCCGTTACAGAGCCTGTTGTAAAAGTACTCATGCTTGCAGAACCGGAAATGCTGGTTCATGTTGAAAAGAAACTTCAAAAGCAGCTTCAAGGAGAGCTAAGCGTAATGCGATCTAAACCATACTTCCTTGAATTTACAGAAGAAGGCGTCACAAAAGGGACAAGTCTTCACTTATTAATTCAACAGCTTGGCATTACACGCGATGAAGTGATTGCTATTGGCGACAGTTATAATGATCTTGCCATGATTGAATTTGCAGGACTTGGGGTAGCAATGGGAAATGCTCCTGAAGATATTAAAGAAAAAGCCAACCACGTAACAGATACAAACATGAACGACGGTGTGGCAAAAGTTGTGGAAGAATTTATCTTAAAACCTGTTAGCATTTCATAAGACAAAAAAGCAGCTCGTACGAACCGAGCTGCTTTTTTGTTTTGATTTTATACTCCTAACAGTTTCATAAGAAGCGTCGCTAAAATAACAGTGGAAGCGCCTCCAAGTCTTGTTGCTACTTGAGCAAATGGCATAAGTGACATACGGTTGGAAGCTGATAAAATCGCTACGTCTCCCGTACCTCCTAAACCGCTGTGACAGCCTGTTACAATTGCAGCATCCACTGGATGCATTTTTATCATTTTACCTACAAAATAACCCGTTGCTACCATAGCAATAACAACTGCTGCACATACAACTACATAACCTGGTGTAACAATTTTCACTACATCTTCAAGAGGAATATACAAAATTCCTAGCCCCACCATTAACGGCCATGTTAAGCTCGTAGAAATGAATTTGTACATATGGTAAGCACCTTGCTCCATCTTAGCAGGCATTACTTGTAAACATTTGACTAGCGTTGCCGCTACGATCATTAAAACTGGACCTGGAATTCCTAAAAACTTATGTGCTAAGCCTCCGAAAATAAAGAAACTACATGCAATTAAAAGGCCTGCGCCCATTAACGAAAAATCTACTGGTTTCTTGATATTTGTATCTTCTGAGATGCCATCTCCGCCTTTTGTCTTCACAAGAACTCCATTACCTGTTAATTCTGGCTTTTTCTCTCCTAGACGTTTCATTAAACCAGCACATACGATAGCAACGATGTTTCCGATAACAGCAGCTGGAATCATTTGCGACACAAAAGATTCTGCTGAACTACCTAAAATTTGAGAATAAGCAAGTGAAAGTGGTAAAATACCTTCACCAATCCCTCCTCCAATAATTGGTACAACAATATAGAAAAATGTATGTTTTGCTCCGTAGCCAAATAACATCCCAACAGCTACGCCTGCAGCTACAGCGGCTAACGTACCTAATACAAGCGGTACGAACATACGTGTAAAGCCTTGAATTAAAACTTTACGGTTCATACCAAGGATACTTCCGGCTACTAAACAAGAAATATAAAGGTATAAAAAGTTTGATGTTTTCATCAAAGTTGTTACCGCTTCCATAGATGCGGGATTTAAAACATTATAAAAAACTAATACGGAAGGTACAAGCAGTGATAAAATAGCTGGTCCACCAATATCTTTTAAAATCGGAATTTTTAATCCTAAATCACCAAGCAGCATTCCCATTACCATAATAATTGCAAATCCGCCAATCATATCTGGAGGAAGCTCGTTGTAAACGGCTGCGCCATATACAATTAATGCAAGTAAAACGTATAGCGGCACAGGAATAACTCCTACTTTAATATTGTTGATTCGGTTCCAAAAACCCTTATTTTCAGGCTGTGAATCTTGAGTAAACGTTTCCAATTTACGTGCTGTATTCATCTCATAACCCCCTGTGGTTCTAATATAGAGAATCATACACAAATTTCAAAAAACTATATACGTTATGTAACTTAAGAATTCTTTTTGCAACTAAAAAAAGCACAGCTTCTTTTTTCAGAAGCTGTGCTTTTTCTATCTAAAAATTAAGCATTTACTGTTTCTAAAGCTTTAATTTCTTTGTATGTTGGTTCCCACATTGCCGCTTTTACTGCCGCTTTAACATCTGTTGGAACTTCTTTTGCAACGCCATCTTTAATTGCTGCGTTAGCAACCGCTAAAGCAACGTTATAGGATACTTCACGTAATTCTTCTACGCGTGGTAGTAATGAAGCACCCGGCTTGCTGCTGTCTACCATTTGAGCTACAGCATGTGCACATGCTGCAAACATGCTGTCTGTAATAACTTCTGCTTTTACCACAATTGATCCAAGACCAAGACCAGGGAAAACAAAAGCATTATTAGATTGACCAATTTCATATTCCACACCATCGTAGTTAACTGGTTCAAACGGACTTCCAGTCGCTACAAGCGCTTTTCCTTCTGTCCAATTTAATAGGTTTTCAGGAGTAGCTTCCGCAAGCGGAGTTGGATTTGACATTGGTAAAATAGCTGGGCGTTCTACATGCTTCGCCATTTCTTTTACGATTTCTTCTGAGAATGCGCCTGCTACACCAGACGTACCAATTAAGATTGTTGGTTTAACTTGTCTGACAACTTCTAAAAGAGAAATTTTGTCTTCTTCACGGTTCCAGCCCTTCACTTCTTCTGCTTTTCGTGCATAAGGCGTTTGGAAACCTAATAAGTCATCCATGTCATCTGTTAAAAGGCCTCGGAAATCAACTGCCCAGAAGTTTTTGTATGCTTCTTCTTCTGTAATACCGTCTAATACCATTGCGTCACGAACTTGATCGGCAATACCGATACCTGCTGTACCCGGTCCAAAGATTAAAACGCGGTGGTCACGAAGTGGCATTTTAGACACTTGAACTGCTGAGAAAATAGCGGCAAGCGTTACAGCACCTGTTCCTTGGATATCATCATTAAACGTTAAAATTTCTTTTCCGTACTTGTTAATAATGTTACGAGCATTTACATTACCGAAATCTTCCCAGTGTAACAGTGCATTAGGGAATATTTCAAGAGATTTTGAAATAAATTGATCTACGAATTGATCATAGCGTTCACCGCGGATACGTTCATGACGGTTTCCGATATATAAAGGATCATTTAATAATTTTTCGTTGTTTGTTCCTACATCAAGAACAACTGGAAGCACTCTGCTTGGATCGATTCCTGCTGCAGCTGTATATACCGCTAATTTACCGATAGCAATATTAATACCGCCAACACCCCAGTCGCCAATTCCTAAAATACTTTCTGAATCTGTAATAACCATTAAATCAATGTCTTCACTATTTGCATCGATATTTTTAAGAGCTTCTTCAATGCCCTCTACATTATCGATTGATAAGTATACGCCACCCGGACGGCGATATTCGTGGCTGTACTCTTGGATTGCTTGTCCAACTGTTGGTGTATAAACAACAGGAAGCATTTCTTTTAAGTGATCTTGCAATAAACGATAAAATAATACAGCATTACGGTTTTGTAAATCGTTTAAATATACATTCTTACCAAGGTTATCTGGCTGAGCTAAAAATTGCTCATATGCACGTTTTGCTTGCTCATCTAAAGTTAAAGTCATCGGAGGAAGTAAACCTTCTAATCCTAACGTTTTGCGCTCTTCTTTTGTAAAAGCTACCCCTTTGTTTAACATTGGAGCTCCTAAAATTTCTTTCCCGCGTAAAGTCGTTTCGATTGTTTCATTATCTGCAAAAAATACGTTGCGCATACGACTATCTTCCTTTCTGTAGACTTGTATGACAAGCATACAAGTTGGTTAGATTTAAGTAATTAACATCTTATATGGATATTACATATTATTCAAATGTCCGTTAACTTTTTATGAATAGCATGCTAATTCATTTGACAATAGTATATTTTATGCCTATCTATTTCTGCTGTCAACTATTTTAGTAGAGCAATTTTTTAGTTATAAAGAGGTGGAAATTTCTGAATTTAATATCTTTTATTAATTTTCTTTTTATATAGGTATTAAGAACCTTATTTACAATGGTTCTTTCTTTTTGAGAGTTAAAATGGTTCTTTAATATGGAAAAAATGTTTAATTATAAAAAATTTATTTTAAAATAATTTCAGTTTACCTTTAAAAGAATACTTTTTATTTTTTTGTCTATGCTGATTAGTAAATTACTATGAATATTCTTTCTCTTCTCTCTATACATATAAACTACATAGTTCTTTTTTATAATAATGGAGGTTATTGCATGCTAAAACCAGATACAGCTATTATTTTTGGATTTCTTATCGAAGAGGCGTCCAGTCGATTAGACGATCAAGAAATTAAAGAAATTGCGGCTAAAGAGCTAGAAAATGGAGAATTGGTTTTTGAAGAAGCAAGTTATTTTTATAAACGCTTTTTTATTCCGGCTTCCTCTGAATTAAGACAAGCTCTTCGCCGAGAGGTCTTATCACTTCATTTAACATTAAATCAAATCAAAAATGGGCATGGCAACGGATCCATGTCTAAGATTGCTCATATGCATCAAATTATTGCAGAAACTGAAAAATCAACAAACGAACTAAACAGACTTTTAAATCTTGCATTTTACGAAGGTGAAGACGATCAGACATACGCCTCCTTCATGAATATTTTTTCAAATAAATCATAAAAAAACCGCCCTTGAGGACGGTTTTTTTTATTGAACACCTTTCATTAAACGCTGAATTTTTGGCGAAATCATTAGTACAATTACACCTAAAATGACCGACACTCCACCCAATGCAGCAAAATAAACAACTTGCGAAATGTTTTCATAATATTGAACAAGCTGAGCATTGATTGCCTGCGCCGCTGCGCTTGTTAGGAACCATAAACTCATCGTCTGAGCAGAAAACGCTGCAGGTGCTAGTTTTGTTGTAGTTGATAGCCCTACTGGTGATAAACAAAGCTCTCCAACTACAACTAAGAAGAAGCTTAGCACTAGCCATAGCGGGCTCGCTAACGTTTCATTTCCATGAATGCTAGCCGGGATAACCATGACAAGGAAAGAAAGTCCTGCAAATAAAAGTCCTAATGAAAACTTCTTTGGTGTAGAAGGTTGTCTGTTTCCTAATTTTACCCAAATCGCTGCAAAAACTGGCGCAAATATAATAATGAATAGCGGATTTAACGATTGGAACCAGCCAACTGGAATTTTAAAACCACCATACGTTAGCTGCGTATGATCTTTTGCATACGTTGCTAAAATTGTTGACCCCTGCTCTTGAATCGCCCAGAACATTACTCCAGAGATAAAAAGAGGAATGTACGCTAATACGCGTGAACGCTCATCAGCTGTTGTCTTGGGGCTCTTATACATAACAACAAAGTAAATAATAGGAATAACTATCGCTAAAATACTTACAAATAAAATAACACCTTCAACAGTTAAAATACCCGCTAAAGAAGTCAGTACAATAAAGATTGCCAGTACAACTACAGCAAGTGCAATGGTACCAAAAACTTTTTTGCGTTCTTCTGGTTTTAATGGGTTTGGAACTTGTCTGCCTGCACGACCTAGGTTTTTGCCTCGTGTAGCCATAAATACGATTAGACCTAAAAGCATTCCTACTGCCGCGATTCCAAAACCCAAATGGTAGTTATACTTTTCACCTACTGTTGAAACAACTAGCGGCGCGATAAATGCTCCAGCATTCACACCCATATAGAAGATACTAAATCCAGCATCTCGACGGTTATCAGTCGGGCTATACATATCGCCCACAACGCTCGAAACGTTTGGTTTTAATAAACCTGTTCCGATGATAATTAAGAACATTGAAATAAACAGCGCTGTTACACCTGCCGGCAACGCAAGCACTAAATGCCCCAGCATAATAAATATACCACCGTAAAACACCGTATTAGACGTACCTAAAATGCGGTCTGCAATCCAACCGCCAATAATTCCAGACATATAAACAAGGGAACCATAAATAGAAAAGATCGCTAAAGCGGTTCCTTGTTCCATTCCTAATCCACCGTTTGCAATTGTATCGTACATGTACAATACAAGTAGCGCACGCATTCCATAGTATGAAAAACGTTCCCAGAATTCTGTAAAGAACAAGGTGAATAACCCTTTAGGATGTCCGAAGAATCCTTTTTGAGGAACTGTTTCATACACTTTTTCTCTCTCTACCGACATATTCCTTAACCTCTCTTTCAACCGTAAACCACCATAGACAAAACTATCAAAAAATTATGATGATATAAAAAAATAGAAACAAGAAAATTTTATTCTTATAAAATGATTCTGTCAATATCAGAATTTTACAATGAGTGCATAAAATACGATTTTCCATTATAAAATTGCACCTATAAAAAGCTTTAAATCAAGATTTCTTTTCTTAAAATATCTTTTTGAAATTTTTTTTATACAAAACCCTTGATTACAAAGCATCTGATTATCTACTTTTCATACAACCAGATAATATTTTTCTTTTTGGAAATTTTTTCTTTGAATTTAAAAAGGAATTTTATTATTTTTTCATTATGCTTCCCTCAATCAAAAATATACTTTTTCAGAATAATAAAAACCTCTTTAAAAACATCTCTTTTGTTATAGTAGATACTCATTTTTCTCCTATGTATTACCTTTAATATAAGTCATCCTCATTTTTTTATGTAAAAAAAGAGATAAAAGGTTTATTTTTTACCTCTTTTTTCACTGTACCTACAATTTTACGTATTCACCGTTTACCATTTGTCCTTTGTGAAGAGGAACCACACCTTCTTCTTTAGTGTATACAATCGTTCCTCTATTAATGGTAGTTAAAATAACGCTATTAAATACTGTTCCTTCATATATACTGTGCTTATGTTTGAAAACCATTCCTTCTTTTGTCACTTTTTCAGTTTGATCCAGATCAACGATAACCAAATCCGCATCGGATCCCAGCAAGATGGTTCCTTTTTTAGGATATAAACCGAAACGTTTAGCTGGATTGGTTGATACAAGCTTTGAAATGCGAGAAAGAGAAATCCCTCTAGTGATGGCTCCCTCACTAATCATTGCTTGCAAAGAGTACTGGCCGCCTGATATTCCACCCCAAACTTTAAATAAATCATTCTGATGAGCGGTTTTTAACTCAATCGGGCAAGGAGAATGATCAGAAGAAATCATATCTATTTCCTCCGATTGGATACAAGCCCATAATTTTTCTTTTTGACTCCTGCTGCGAAGAGGAGGTGCACACTTAGCCGTTACGCCAATTTCTTCAAAGTCTTCCTCTGTAAAGAGTAAATAATGCGGACATGTTTCCAGCGTAACGTTCATTCCATTCTTCTTTGCTTCCGTAATAAGCTGCACTGCTTCAGAGCTGCTAATGTGTACAAAGTGAAGCGGACATCCCGTTTCTTCACCGTACTCAAGCGCTTGCTTTACTGCGTTTACTTCTGCTACGACCGGTCGCGTTTCTAAATAATCTTTAATAGCAGTTTGCTTTTGCTTCTGTTTAGCCTGTTCAAGCTTTTGTATTAAGTCATTTCTTTCAGCATGCAGGGCAAGCACTTTATTTAGTTTTGCAATCTCTTTCATTCCTTCGTATAATGTGAGGTCATCTGAGAAATCAAATTCAGAACCGGCTTCTGACATAAATGCTTTAAAACCTATTACACCCGAATGAGCCATTTTGGCTAATTCTTCTTTATTACCAGGAACCAACCCTCCCCATAGACCATAATCTACTACTGACTTTTGATCAGCCAGCTTTTTCTTTTCCCACAGCGCTGCTTCTGTTACGGTAGGAGGAACGCCGTTTAAAGGCATATCAAAATATGTAGTGCAGCCTCCCGCAGCCATAGACGCTGAACCGTAGTCAAACCCTTCCCAATGGTCTCGGCTCGGTTCATCAAAATGCACGTGAATATCAATCATTCCAGGCAGAACATATTTGCCTTTAGCATCTACGTATTTTTTTGCTGGTGTGCTAACACCTTGCGCTATTTCTGCAATCTTTCCTTTTTTAATCCCTATATCCGCTGTTACTATTTCGTCTTCTAATACGACCGAACCATCCCTAATAATTAAATCGTACATGTTATCAAACTCCCCTTTATTTAACTACTCCGTCTTCTTATTAAACGAAGCAGTCTGCTATTGTTCTATCATGCATTGTTTCCTTCAAAAAGTCTTTATCCTTGTAAAGAAACCTGACACATAGACTGGTTATTACGCTAGTAAATATAACTGAATTATCTGATTTTAACACTCGCTATTTTGTCTAAACTTTTCTTTTTTATTTGGTCACTTTCACTAACTAAAAAGAGATTGAGATATAAATAAATGAATGGTCGAACAAATTGAATAAAGGGACCAGTATAGATCGCTTGTGACACTGCTGTTGATTTCCGTCCAAGCCTTTCGTTTCTGCCGGCTCTCACCTCCTGTTTCGCTTTTCCCGCAGGAGTCTTCGCCTTGCCTACCAATCAACAGCTAGAAGCAACTACATACGTAAAACCTACGTTCACCCTAACCATAAAAAAATCCGAACGAGTTTGATTCCCCATTAAGAATCAAGCTCGTTCGGATCTTGCTTTAACTAATTTTGTCACAGCCTCTTTTAACTCTTTTTTACTTTTTGTGACATTGGCAACCTTACTGTAAATGTACTTCCTTTTTCTTGTTCACTTTCTACGTCAATTTTTCCTTTATGTGTTTCTACAATCCATTTAGCTATGGCTAGGCCTAGCCCGTGACCTCCCATTTGACGGGATCGGGATTTATCAGCACGATAAAAGCGGTCAAAGATTCGATCCTTTTCGTCAGGATGAATTCCAACTCCTGTATCACGTACTTTTAATATACATTCACTCCCATGCTGAACTACTTGAATGTTTACACTTCCATGAGGAGTCGTATATTTAATAGCATTGTCTAACAAAATGTAAATCAGCTGAGTTAGACGCTCTTGATCTCCAGTTACGACTAATTTTCCGGGCGTATCTAGCTGTAAATCAATAGGTTTGGAAATGGCCAGAGTTTCAACAGATTCCATTACCTTTTGCACCGCGTCTGTAATATCAAAGGGCATCATTGCTTTTTCTACTTTATTAGAATCTGAGCGTGCAAGCGTAAGTAAATCACTGACGAGACTCGTCATTCGCTTCACTTCAGCTTTCATATTATTAATTAATTTTTTAGAGAAAGGATCTTCTGTTACTTCCTCCTGCATTTCTAAAGCGTTGATAGAAGAAAGCATAACGCTAAGCGGCGTTCTTAACTCATGGGACGCATCCGCCACAAACTCTTTTTGCTTTTGGAAAGCTGTTTCAATTGGGACCATCGCACGTTTTGACATTAAACGGCTGATATAAATGGCTACTCCTACAAACAGTACGGTAAGGCTCAGCATAATAATAAGGAGCCACTTTAACAGCTGATAAAGAAATGAAACGTCTTTTCCAATATAAAGCATCCCTAAAAATTGGCCTTTATAAAAAATAGGTTCACCCGCCATCATCAAATCAATATCTATTTTGCCTTCCCCGTTTTGCCCTTTTACTCCTTCAATGTGTTCGAAACTAGGACGCGGGGCTTTTATTCGTTCTTTCCTCACTTCATTTTCAATAGGGATCCACCCATCAATTAAATCTAATAAGTTAGAGCGAAGCCGCTCGCTCGCTTCGTTTCCCATAATAAGGTCCCCTTCAGGACTGATGACATAATAAAAAAATTGATCTTCACCGGCTACAACAATGTTTTTGTACTCTTCTTTTGACTGTTGATTCGAGCTGTTTATCGCTTGTTTAATTAAGATGCTTTGGACAATTCGAGACTCTTGCTTTAGCATGCTATTTAAGTTTTGCTGCTGACTGTTGGATACAACCACATATACCAATGCATAAACAATAAACACGAATAATAGCAGAAACAGCATTAGCAATGCGCTGTATCGGAATGTTAAACGATTTTGCGTCTGGCTGAATAAATCTTGCTTTACTTTTTGTTTTACTTTCTGTTTAGCCCTCGTAAGAAGTTTAGCTTTCAATTTTGTAGCCTACTCCACGAATGCTTTGAATAAGATCTTGTTTGTTGAATTTCTCTAGTTTTTTCCGCAAAAGTTTAACCGTCGCATCAATCGTTTTAATCGAAACATCTGATTCATATCCCCATACCCGGTCTAAAATAATATCTCGAGAAAGAACTTGTCCTTTGTTTTTCACTAAAAAATCTAGCAGTTGAAATTCACGAGGACTTAATTGAATAAACTCCTCGTCAAACTGCACGGTTTGACTTGCTCTTTTTAATATCATGCTGGCAATCTCTACTTCTTCTTCTAAGATTGGTGCATAATTACGACGAGCCAAAGCGCGAAGCCTTGCAAGCAGCTCGTCAATTTCAAATGGCTTAATAACGTAATCATCCGCTCCCGCATCTAAGCCTTGTATACGATCTTGAACCGCATCTTTTGCTGTTAACATAAGAATAGCTCCAGCGTATCCTTCTTTTCTTAGACGTTTACATACATCGATTCCGTCTCCATTGGGCATCATCCAGTCAAGAATTAACACATCATAATGCGCTTCAGATGCATAATCATATGCATCATTCCCTTCCGTCACCCATTCGACGTTATAGCCCCCTTTTTTCTTCAGCATATAACTAACTAATTCACCTAGCTGCAAATCATCTTCTGCTAGCAGTACGTTCATTCTGCGTAACTCCTTCCTTCATTTGATACATTTTCCTGCATCCTTTTGTTTACTTTATTATACAAAAAGAATCAGCAGAAACAAGCTGCCTCTACTGATCACTTTTCATTTTAATTTTCCCTATCTGTATTAAGAATGCCTAACGATTTGATTTGAATATGAAGGATTTGATCCATTAACAGTTTCTGTGACCTTTACAACACGCCGGCATATCTCAGCTCGTACACCTCTGTGCTTCAATTGCTCGACGATTTTTTCTAACTTACTATAAGACGCTGTTTGTTTCATATCCATCCCCTCATTTCGTTAAGGTATTATTTATGAATCAAGTTTGTTTGTAATATCATACTTTTTCTTTAGCTTTTGTAACCAAGTTGGATACTCTGTTTGGTATTTTTGATCAAGCAGCGTTTGCTTGATTTTTGCTTTACTATTTTCATATGTTGCTTTTTGCGCTTCTTTTTTGCCTGTTACTTTAATAATGTGATAACCGTATTCTGTTTTAACAGGATCACTTACTTCATTTACCTTCATTGAAAATGCTTTGTTGGCAAAAGCTTCGACCATATCGCCTTTTTTGAAGTATCCAAGGTTTCCGCCATCTGATTTAGAAGCTGTATCTGTTGAATATTCTTTTGCTAGCTTCGCAAAATCTTCTCCTTTGTCAAGCTTAGCCTTTACTTCTTTCGCTGTCTTTTCGTCTGCTACTAAGATGTGGCTAGCTTTCACCTGTGCTTCTGTAGCTAGTGAATCTTTATTTTGATTAAAGTACGATTTCATTTCACTATCTTTAATATTAATAGTCGACTCAACCATTTTTTTTGCCTCAATATTCGTCTTTAAATCTTTTTTCAGCTCTGACAATTTTACACCGCTAGATGCTAATGCTTGATTTAATGCATCTTCTCCCCCGTACTGACTTTTAAGGTTTTCTAATTCAGCATTAATTTCTTTATCGGTTACTTTAATATTTTGTTTAGCTGCTTCTTTTGAAATGACTTTTTGTTCAATCAATGAATCAAGGACACTTGATCCTCCTTGAGCAAGAAGAGCATCGTACAGCTGATCTTTTGTGATTTTTTCATCACCAACGGTAGCAACCACCTTTGATTTATTCATTGCTACGGCACCGATAGCTACTGCAGCAATAACCACAACGGCTGCAATAATCATAATTATTTTGTTTTTAGACATCGTTAAACTCCTTTTCCATTTCTCATTACTTACCTAAACTTAAACTTTTGCGCCTTGGTAACGGTTTAAGCTCAATTAAAGGTCTTGCAATAGTAGATACGTATTTACTCGACAACAACCACGCCACTCCACAAGCTCCAATTAGAAGGATACTGTATCCTTGTACACTTTCTATCCAGTCTCCAAAAGAAGATAGGCGGATATATTTAATCAGAAACCCATGTAGCAGATATACATAAAAGGTTTGAGCACCTCGAGATGTAAAGGACATCGTTTGTGTAGGGATCAAAGCTAAAAAGGAAATCGTCATTGCTAAGCTGATGCTATAAAATAGCGTACGAATGGTCATTCCCTCTAATTGATTTACACCTAAAGAGGCATAAGATTTTGAACCAAATAACCACTCTTTCTCAAAATCCGGTGCTATATACTGGATCCATAGAGCAATAATCAGCAAAGTGCCTCCAGCTACTTTTTTGCAAGAAACCGACGTCAACTTTTTAAAATGTTCTTTTTTCATATAAAATCCTGCTAAGAAGAAGGGAAAGAACACAAAGGTTCTAGAAAGGCTCAACGTTGTTTCCAGCGGTTCACATAAGCCAATCATAATTCCTAAAACTGCCGCAACGGCTAAAGGATATTTGATTTTTGTAAAAATGAACAACATGGCGTTCCAACAAAATAAACTCAACAAAAACCATAGCGACCAAGCTGGCTGAAACACTGAAACTTCGAATGTGGATTCATCATAAAGTTTATAGTCGTATACCGCATAGATAAGTTGAAAAATAATATAAGGAAGTAATACTTTCTTCGTCATCTTCCACATGTATCCCTTTTTTCGGTATCCCTTTGCAAAATAGCCGCTTATTAAAATAAACGCTGGCATATGAAAGGTGTAAATAAATATGTAGAGCGTTCGTAGCCACTGTTCATCATTGATGAAGGGAGTTAACAAATGGCCAAACACTACTAATACAATTAAGATAAACTTTACGTTATCAAAATACGCATCCCGCTTAGCCATTTGACCTCCTCCTTTCTTTCGCGTTCTACGGATCTGTACGACGTGCTGCTGCGAATATCTTTTCTTTACATTCCTTACTATACATAGTGAAAATGAAAAAACAGTGAAAACCTTGCTTAGTTCTATTTTTAAATAAGGCGCGGCTAAATAAGTTTGACAAACGGCGCCTCTTTCTCTACTATATAGATACGCACCCTATCCAATTCAATTTCGCTTGTTGCGGGACACTTAACCAGTACGGATGGATAGGGTGTTTTTGTATGCAAAAAAAGCAGAAGACCTAGGTCTTCTGCTTTTTATTTTGCTATAGGCTGACTTTCGTTTTTTCTGTTTCCTTTTTTATTTTTCAAATAATAAAACAAGTAACAAAAAAGGACAAAGGGGATACCGCAGTATAATGCGATACGCTGACTCTTATCAAAAGCCAGTCCTACACAAGCAGCAAAGCATAAAACAAACGCTAAAATAGGTACAATAGGATATAAAGGAGCTTTGTAAACAAGCTTCGATACATCATTCCCTTCTTTAATATAGCGTCTTCTGAACATAAAGTGAGAAGCCGCAATAGCCATCCATACAGCTACAACCGCAAATCCAGAAATAGAAACTAATACTAAGTAAACAGTTGTTGGTGCAACTACGCTTGACAGCAAGGACAGACATGCCACTCCCATGCTGATAAGCAACGAATTAAATGGAACTCCTTTAGACGTTACTTTTCCTAACCAAGTGCTGACCATTTTTTGATCAGATAATGACCATAGCATTCTTGAACATGCGTATAATCCTGCATTAGCGTTTGATAATAAAGCTGTTAAAATAACCAAGTTCATGATATCTGCTGCGTAAGGAATACCTATTTGATCGAATACCGTCACAAAAGGACTTTCTAACACTCCTGCTTGTTTCCATGAAATCAACCCAGATAGTACAAACATGGCGCCAATAAAAAAGAAGAACGTACGCCAAATGATATTTTTAATTGCGCGAGGTATGTTCTTTTCAGGATCCTCTGTTTCCCCCGCCGTAATACCAATTAATTCTGTTCCCGAAAAAGCAAAGCTAACAGAAACCATCGTAATTAATACAGGCATAAGTCCATTTGGAAATAAACCGCCCTCTCCTGTAAAATGAGAAAGCATCGGCGCTTTTTCATGACCGCTAAGAGGAATGAATCCAAACATCGCTGCTGCGCCTAAAATAATAAATACAATAATCGTTAATACTTTAATACTTGAAAACCAAAATTCTGTTTCACCGAAAAAACGTACAGATGTTGCATTTAAACCAAATAATAAAAGAGCAAACAGCGCGCTCCATATCCAAACCGAAACGTCAGGAAACCATCTTTGCATAAGCAATCCAGACGCTGTAAACTCCGAACCGACAGATACCACCCACGTCAGCCAGTAGAGCCAGCCAACCGCAAAACCAGTTCCCGGCCCGATAAACTTCGTAGCGTATACTTGAAATGATCCCGACACTGGCATTGCTACGCTTAGTTCCCCTAGACATATCATGACTAAATACATAATTAATCCACCGATTAAATAAGCAAGGAGTGTTCCCCCAGGACCTGCTGCATTAATTGTGTAGCCTGAATTAAGAAACAGCCCCGTACCGATAACACCGCCAAGAGAAATCATAAATAAATGACGGCTTTTCATTTTTCTTTGTAACTGATTCATAGATGTTGTATTCTCTCCCATTATGTACCTCCTTTTATAGTAAACCCATCTAAAAACTTGGTTTATTTACATATTCTCTATAGTCTCTTCTCTGAAGGAGTAGGCTCTATTTCTTCGATATGTACAAATTTTGTATATTGTATACAATATACACTTCTTAAATCTTTTTTCGATTATATCATTTTTCAGATTTTTTACAACAATCAATAGTAAAAAATATTTCAATAATTCTATTTTTTATATTCTAACTAAGATTAGACGAAGTGATATGATATGATTATTTTTACACCTGTACGTTCTTTCACGCTATTTTTATACTCTTTCATCACCATGACATGATGAGAAAGAACGGCTGATGCGATATTTATTTTAGGGGGAAACAATGAACAAGGGGCCTATGATTTATCATTCATTAAAAGATCATGTATATAACTACATAGCAAGTCAAATTCAAGACGGTACACTGCTGCCTAACGACAAAATAAATGAAGCCAGCATTTGTTCTCAGCTGAATGTCAGCCGAACGCCTGTGAGAGAAGCGCTTATTAAATTAGCTTCAGACAACCTATTAGAATACAGACCGCGCAGAGGATTTACCGTAAAGGAAATTGATACACCAAAAAAACTAGAAGTATTTGAAATCGTCGGTGCTTTAGATGGTCTTGCAGCTTCCCTGTCGATTGATCACTTAACGGAAGACGATTTTACGAAGATGGATGAGCTTATTAAAAAAATTGATGTTTCGATTGCATTAGAAAATTATCAGGATTATCAAAAATACCAAACGTATTTTCATCGAGTATATTTGAACCGATGCGGTAATGTGACCTTAAAAGAACAGCTTATATCTTTGCAAGACGGATTCATCAGACAAACGTACTTTAGCGATGACAATAAAGAGCTATACACCATTTTACATGTGATGAATGAACATCACCGCCATATTCTAAAACTTCTGAAGCAGAAAAATAAGGCGGATGTTCAGCTTTACCTTCAAAATGTCCACTGGAAAATCGAATATCCAGAAATGATTTGATCAAAAAGAGGTTAAGGCATAACTAAATCAATCCAGTCAACAGCTAGAAGCAACAAAATACATGAAACCTACGTTTATCATACCAATAAAAAAATCCGAACGAAGTTGATTCTCCATCAAGAATCTTAATTCATCGTTCGGATCTTCTTTCAACTAACATACTGTTGTCGCAGCCTCTTTTATTTTGCTATAGAAGAACGTTGTTTTTCTTCGGTTACATACCAAATGAATTTCCCTGTATATCCGTAAATAACCGCCAAAATAATAGAGACAAAGCTTAGCCACATAAACGGCAGATAAGCGAATGTAGAAATCCCAAGCGTTGTAGCTAAAAATACACCGTTGTCCGTCCACGGAACCATCCCTGAAGTTAAGGTTCCCCCTACTTCCGAGTTACGGGCAAGCACTAGACGCTGTATTCTTAACTTGTCATAACTTTTCTCCATAATTTTCGGCGTTAAAATTAATGAAACATACATTGCACAACCAAATATATTCCCTAATAGCCCAACGAAAATAGTAGAAGCCGTAACGTTTCCAGAATTGACAAGAATTTTTTCGAATTTAGATAGCAGGACTTCTAAGACACCGAGCTCATCTAATAACCCGCCAAAGCCTAGTCCAAAAATAATGACAATAATGGAACCGACCATGCTTAAAATTCCGCCACGATTTAACAGCTCACTTAAAAATGTGTTGTCGGTATTAATTTTAAATCCTTCATAAGCCGTATTAAATGCGCTCGCCACATCCATATGCTGAAAGACAACTGCCCATATAATTCCTAATAATGAGCCAATGGCAATGGCTGGAAGAGAAGGTTTCTTTAATGCTAAAAGGACAATAACAGCCAAAGCCGGAATCAGCATCCACCCGCTGATATGGAATGTATCCAACAGCGAAGATTTTAATCCTTCTACCCGTCCAGCATCAAAATCTTTTCCTCCATACATAAACCCTGTTACCGTAAATAATACTGCCGTAATGACGTAAGCAGGAATATCCAACACTAACATTGCTTTTACATGATCAATAACGTTCACTCGAGCCATTGACGCAGATAAAATGGTACTGTCAGAAAGAGGAGAAAGCTTGTCTCCAAAATAAGCTCCTGAAATCACAGCTCCAGCTACTAAAGGAAGCGGCATACCTAAGCCTTGTCCGATTCCCATCATCGCGATTCCGGCTGTACCAACCGTTCCCCAAGATGTTCCTGTTGAAATCGAGGTAATAGAGCAAATGATAAGTGTAGCAAGTAAAAAGAATGTTGGATTAATAAACTCTAGTCCAAAATAAATAAGAGAAGGAACAACTCCTCCGGCAATCCATGTTCCAATTAACGTACCGACGGCTAATAAAATTAAAATAGCTTCTAAGCCGTTTGATATTCCTCTTGTAATGGCTCCTTGCAGCTGATTATACGTATACCCAAGTCGTACTCCTAGCGCCATAACAATAAACCATGAAATAAATAAAGCGAGCTGAATAGGTAAATCCAAAACAGTTGCAAATGAAATAACAACTGCTAAAAATAAAGCAAGCACAATCATTATTTCCCACATAGATGGTAAACGGGTTGTGTTCAAACTAGCTCCTCCTAAACTGGTATGTAGATTCTGGAATGTGGTATCGTTTAAGAGTAAAACGTCCTTATTTCATTCTTTAATTGTTCCTCTTACTGCTTGAACGTATGTACTTCTTTGAATGCTTAAACAATAAACTGCATCTTTTTAAGAACATAAAATAAGGTTACTCGTGTAAACAATAAGCCATTTTTTCTTTTATCCAGTGGTCATAATACCACAAGAGCGTGCTTTCTTACAAGACTAGTTATAAAGCGCTTTCTGGTTATTTATACACTTTAATACATAAATATATTTTATTTATTTTATTCAATGAAAAGAGGTAAGTAACATGAAAGAATATGCAACATTTGCGGGAGGATGCTTTTGGTGCATGGTCTCTCCTTTTGATCAGCTTCCAGGAATCAGCAGTATTCGCTCGGGCTACGCTAAAGATGAACAAATCACTTCTGAAGCTAAACAGGAAAGCGAATACGTAGAAGCAGTACAAATTGTATGGGATCCTTCTCATATTACGTTTGAAGAACTGCTTAACCTGTATTGGCAGCAAATTGACCCTACGGATTCCGGCGGACAGTTTTCAGACCGCGGACCGTCATACCGAGCCATTATTTTTTATCACAACGAAAAACAAAAAGAAGCGGCTTTCGATTCTAAAAAAAAGCTAGCCCAAAGCGGGCGCTTTAAGCGTCCTATCGTCACACCTATTTTACCTTTTTCTTCTTTTTGCGAAGCAGAAGAACAGCAGCAGGATTATTATCGAAAAAACGCATTTCACTATAAATTATACAAAGAAGGCTCGGGGCGGACTGATTTTCTGACACAGCATTGGCCAAAGGACCGCTCCTATCTAAAAAGGGTCCTAACGCCCATGCAATATTTTGTTACGCAGGAAAACGGAACCGAACCTCCTTTTACAAATTTATATTGGAATAACAAAAAACAAGGAATTTACGTTGATCTTCTAACGGGAGAAGCACTGTTTAAAACGTCAGATCAACTCCCTTCCCATACAGGGTGGCCTGTTTTTAAACGCCCTATTTTATACGGAAATATAAAAAAAGTTCCGATGCAGCATGAAACAGCACTAAAAAGCAAAGAAGGAAATAACTATTTGGGTTTACTATTAACCGAAGAAAACAGCGAATACTATCAAGTAAATTCCGCGGCTTTGCGCTTCATTCCAAAAGAGAAGCTTAAAGAAGAAGGGTATGAAGACTTTTTAATTTTGTTTTGATACTTATACTTTTTTAAAAGGATAAAAATAAGCCGTGACTTGATTCGCATAGTGCACAATTAAATCGCGATTGTCTGCCGGACGCAAAAAAGGCTGAGTAATAGAATCATCTCTTATTTCACACTCTCCTTTTTGCAGCTCCCAAGGATCATGATAAAGGTCTCCTCTATAGACATTTCCTTGATGAGTGGTAAATAAGCAGTAGCGCTCTGTAAGCCAATGAGCTAATTCTCCTTTTCCACTGCGATAGGACGGAGAAATACCTCTATATGTAAGCTTTACTCGCTCTTTTTTTGAGTCTCTGTGCGTTCGAACTGACTGAAAAGAAATATGGTTCTGAGTTTTGTTGAATGTCATAGCAGCGTGGTAATAAGGCAAATGAAAAAATTGACGAGCAATCCATACCCCTAGCGGATTGCTTGCGTCTAAACTAAAAAAATAAACGCCTTTTTCCCCTTTATATGTAACATATGTACGCACATTCAGCTCATATAGCCGTGAAAAGATGGGAACTGCGGGCGTTCCTTTAAATCGAATGTCTGTCATCGTAAAAGGCACCAGTGCAATCCATCCTTGACCATCATAGGTGTCAGGCTCTAACTGACTAGGCAATAAAGAAGCCAAAAATGCCGGATCTACAGGCCAATGAATAAACAGTAAATCTTTCCACGTTTGTTTCATTATCCAATTATTTTTCACTTCTTGGTCCCTCCTTGTTCTAGGTGTTCTTTCCCATTAATTCAGCGGCTGCCGATTTCCCTGACAAATATGCGCTCTCTAACCGTGAGTGATTCGTCTCGTCTTCCCTTCTTAAAAAAGCATCTCCTGCCACCAGTAGCGACGGCATAATTTTAGCAAAGGGCTGATGAAGAACTTGTTCAACCTCTGCATAGCGCCATTTCTTTATCTGGATGCTTTTAATATGATTTGCACTTGTCCATTCTTTTATTTCATTTTTTATCATCGGCAGCAACTCACGTTCATGTTCATCAAAATGTTTTTCTGACCAGTCTTTATTCATATATATGCTAAGAACGGGCGTCTTTGATATTCCTTTTTGCTCATGATTAATGATTCTTTGGATTGTGCTGGATGGATTCATGATTTGACCATGATCACCATACAGCATCTCTGTGTAAAGCTCCGCGATAGCAACCAAGCAGGGACTAAATTTCAGTGTTTTAAGAATAGATTGGTCCGCTTGCAGCTTACTATTATTAAGTACCTCAATAACCTGAGGAGACGGAGGTGTAAGAATGATATCAGTCGCTTCAAAAATCTCATTTTCTTCTGTATATAACTGATACCTTCCGTTTTGAAAATCAATGGCTTGAACTTTTCGATTTACATATACGCGTAGATCTTCAGCTAAATATTTAGCTAGCGCATTCATGCCATTCGGACTGTGATACCGAGGGTGATGGTCACCAAACCACTTCTTAACCTTTCTATCACCTATCCATTTATTTACGTCTTGTTGAAATTCATCGGATCTCACTGTAAAAAATTGAGCTCCGTGATCTGCTTTTCCATCCCCTACTCGTCGGGTAGCCATTCGTCCCCCTACACTTTTGCCCTTATCAAGAAGAAAGACCTCTATTCCCTCTTTTTGCAATTCAGCCGCTGCTGTAAGGCCCGTCATTCCAGCACCTACTATTCCTACTCGTCTCATT
>NZ_JBYSWQ010000005.1:0-38898 GCF_058781295.1 Priestia sp. FW507-14D1A | reverse complement strand
GCTCTATTCCCTCTTTTTGCAATTCAGCCGCTGCTGTAAGGCCCGTCATTCCAGCACCTACTATTCCTACTCGTCTCATTTTTTCCTCCTTATTTAACGCATTTACTTACAGTATAAAAAAAGCAGAATGATTGAGCTAATTTAAACTGTCTTTTTCATTTAACTGCGTTTCTGCTTGTCTCAAAAAAATAGTCTACGATTCCTTTCATCTGAGTATACTTGTCGTATACAAATATATCTTTACCTGCTAGCACGTCTATAAATAGGAGGACTGTCACATGATGCTCTATGATATCAAGCATAAAGTATATTACGAAGTATTTAATACAGCTCGCCCTAAAATGAAGGACGCTCACCAAGGACGAAGCTGGGGATATGTTTATAAAAATCTCAATGGACAACCTACCAAGTTTTGGATTGACTTTACGCACGGACGTTTTATGTACTTTCAAGTTGAAGACAAGTGGTATCGCGTGCAATATTTGCAGTCCAATGATAAGAAAAAAACAGCAGATGTCTTTAAAGGCGCTCTCATTGATTTGATTTTAGATGGAATGGATCTCAAGTTAGTACGAGGAAACTTTGAAAAGAGAAGACTCTTAGCTTTATAACACATAGAAAAACAGCCGTAAAAGCAGTCCTGCTTTTACGGCTGTTTAATTGTACGAGGAGTAATCAATATTTCAACCCTTCTATTTTTCGCTTGCCCCTCTGCTGTATTGTTAGATGTCACGGGTTTGAACTCTCCAAATCCTTTTGCACTGAACATGCTTGGATTAAGCTTATCGTTTTTTAAGATAACTTTCATAAAGTTAACTGCTCTCATCACGCTTAATTCCCAGTTGGATTCAAAACCAGCGTTGCGAATGGGTACGTTATCAGTATGACCGCTAATAATGATATTACGAGGAGGATCAATCACCAAAAGTTCTGAAATATCATTGGCGATTTTTGTATCTTCACTTCGAACCTGCGCTCTTCCCGAATCAAACAATACATTATCTCGAATGGAAATTAAGAGACCTTCATCAGTTAGCGAAGTCTGTAATTGATTTGTTAGGTTTTTCTTTTGAATATACGCATTAATTTTAGATTGAATTTGCTGAAGCTCTTCTTGATCAGCTTCTCGAATGGTTTGCTCCTTTTGTTCGCTCGTTAACGATTGTGAAGAAGCAGGAGACTGATTAGGAGCTGTCTCCACTTCATTTGTTTTTTCCGTACTTTTAGCTGCAGGAGTATTTGAAGGCTGAACCGCTTCTTCAGATTCCTCCAGAGATTGAAATTCCATCACGCCCGTTCCTCCAACGAACGCTTCATTAAATGCGCGAGAAAGATTCTTAAATTTTTGCGCATCCACTGAGCTCATTGCAAACAATACAATGAATAAAGCAAGTAAAAGTGTAAGCAAATCTGAGTAAGGAAGCAGCCAGCTTTCGTCAACATGGTCCTCTTCATGCTTTCGTTTTCTGCGTCTACTCATTTATGCCCACTTCACTTTCTTGAAGAAGCTTTTTACGTTCCGCTGTTGGCAAATAAGAAGCCAGCTTTTGCTCAATTACTTTTGGTGTTTCTCCTTCTAGGAGTGAAAGCACTCCTTCGATCATCATATACTTTACCTTTACTTCATGTTTCGATTTACGCTTTAGTTTATTTGCAAACGGATGCCATAGTACATACCCAGTAAAAATACCAAGAAGCGTAGCAACAAACGCCGCGCTGATCGCATGTCCTAGCGTATCTGTATCTTCCATGTTCCCAAGTGCAGCAATTAACCCTATAACGGCTCCAAGTACACCGAGAGTTGGAGCATATGTACCTGCTAAAGCGAAAATACTTGCACCCGTTTGATGTCTTTCTTCCATCGCATCAATTTCTTCAGACAACACGTCTCGTATATAATCCGCACTTTGACCATCAATAGCTAAATTCAAACCATTTTTTAAGAAAGGGTCATCTACATCAATAATTTGGGCTTCAAGTGATAGTAACCCTTCTTTTCGAACAACTTGTCCCCATTCAGAAAACATGGATACTAAATCAACGGGCTGCAGCATTTTTTGTTCTTTAAATAGGACACCAAACAGTTTTGGGACTCTTTTGATTTCATTTGAAGGAAATGCAATCACTACTGCTCCGACGGTTCCGACAATAATAATTAAAATAGCAGCCGGATTTCCTAACACAGATGGATTAACCCCTTTGAAAAACATGCCTACAATAAGAGAGGCTATTCCTAAAATCAGTCCAATAAAAGATGTTTTATCCATATGTAATTCTCCTATCCTTAACTTCCTGTTCTTTCTTTTTGTGTATTTTATCCTCATCTTTTATTTCGACTATTTCATAGAATTTTTAAGCTTTTTATGAATCATATTTACAATTACAGCTTTTCTCTATTATAAAAACACTTTTTTTAACTTTTCATACAGAATGTCTGAAGGTCCAGCTATAATCGCTACAATTTGATTTTCCACATAAATAGCAGCCGTCATCTTATTATCAATATCAGCTAAAATGGCAAATCCGACGTTAATGTTCAACTTTACTCACCTCTATCACGTTCTTGTTTATTCAACATATAAAAAGAACAGTCTTACCATTTATTTTTCCGTGTTTTATTGACATTTGTAAATTTTATATTAAGATTATGTAAATGAGTTGACAAAATGGAGGTGATATTATGCTACTAGAAAAATACTGTAAAGACACTGATTTAATGATTATCCAGTTTACAATTGAACTAACAAAAGACATTCACGCTAAAATCTCCGCACGTACTTTATTTTATGAAGAACAGGTGATACGTTATGCTGAAAAAAGAATACGTTCTTTCTTACACCCTCTTTCCCTTAAACATACGCTAAAATTTGTCTATCAATCTGAAATACTACAAACCATTCTATTCAAATTAAAACCAACTTTTGAGCAGCAGCATGTATTGCGCTGTATTTCATCTTAAAAAGGAGTTTCCTTTAGGGGAAACTCCTTTTTGATTTGATTCTACGATATAGACGATATGCTTTTCTGATCACGTTTAACAACGGGTATGGCAAGCGGATATGGTACTTATCAATAAACGGATAAAAGGTGTAATAAGCTTTTACAAGGTCTGTCCATTTTTTATCAATACCTTCCTTATAAAAGTCAGAAATATCCACCACATACCCTCTTCCATCTTTCATCATGACATTTTTACCATGCACATCATACGGGTTTAAACCCTGGCTTCTTGCATAGTCCAAAGCTTTGTTCACATCTTTTATGACTTGTTCTGGAATCTTTATTCCCCGCTGGACGGCATCATACAGTGTAACGCCTGTAAGTCTTTTTAAAATCAAGTACGTCTTTCCCTCATGAAAAAGTTGAGAATAAGCTGGGTGAACGCCCAGCTTTCTATACACTTGCGCTTCTTTTTTTACACCATAAATTTCTCTTCCGTATACTTTCACGACAAATTCAGGATAATTTTCGTGCGTAAACACACCGGCATAGTTTCCTTTACCAATAAGTACCCACTCTTTTGTTTTGTTCGTAACTTCAACTGGATCATAGTCACTTTCACTTTGAATCGTAACTTGCGTTAGTAATGATGTTTCAACTAGCGACACCAACTGTTTAATTGTTTTATCCATAGTCCCCTCTAAAAATCCTTCAGTAATCTCTATCAAATATTACCCTATGATAAATCTCAATGCAGGATGTGTCAATAAATTGACAGTCTGATATAAAGAGGGAAAGTATTCCCGTTCATTCAAGACTGGGTGTGAACTTTGTGAACATTCACCTTCAGTTCTTCTTTCATATTCAGCATTACGCCCGCCATCGGAGAAATAGATTCGGGCTTAGTCAGCTGAAATAAAAAGCGCTTTGTCATTTCTGACAGAAAAATGGTTACTATTTCAGTGATATAGTCCGTGCCCCTTTCCGCTTGATGCTCAATCCCAAGCGGCATATACATATAGCTTGGGACATCAATGGACCCTCCTTTTTCAAAACGGTCAGGTAAAAATTCACTTGGCTCTAAAAAATAATCTTCATGGCGATGCATCATATAAGGGCTAATTAACATAATCTCCCCTTTTTTAATACTGTAGCCATCTATTTGTATATCTTCACGTGCTTGACGCCCAAATAGCCAAAGAGGCGGATATAACCTCATGCTTTCAGCAATTATTTTGCGCATATAGGTCAGATTTTTGGTTGAAAGCGATTCGCCGCTAGCATAGGCTTGAATTTCTTTATGCAGCTGAAGGTGCTCCCTAGTATTTTGAGACAGTAAATGAATAGACCAGCTGCATACGTGCGTAATCATTTCATACATCGAAAGGAATATAGAATTTAGCTGTTCGTATATTTCTCTTTCATCGCTGTTTTCTCCGCAAGAATTCAATATATACTGCAGTAAATCATTTCCTTCGGTTTTGTTTTGAACACGCATTTGAACGCGTTCAAAAAGGAGTTGTTCGAGCTGCTCATCTGAGTCAGGCTGGTGCAAAGGCAGACGAATATAAATTTTGCCTAACTTTTCTTTTTTTCTCATAAGCGCTTGAACGTAGTGAATTTTATCTTTATCCTCAATCGAAATGCCAAATACAAGTTGAAGGAGTACAGCTATAACTATCTGTCTTATGTCTTTTACTATCGTTCGAAGCTGCCCTTCTTCCCACGTTTCCGTATGCTTTTCAATTATTCTTGCGATTGCTTCCTTATTATAAGTTAGATGTTGTTTTAGTTGTGAGGGTTGAATGGGGCTCATGTATAATGCTTCATCTGTCCATAACATTTCTTCGCCTAGCAGCGTTTTAAACATGTGCGTTAGTTTAATTTTTTGAAACGCCTTGCTGTTTGTAATGACTACATCTTTAATAAGTTGAGGGTCTCTCGTTACATAAAAGCGTTTGTGCGCAACTCTAAATGTTGCAATTTCTCCATACTGAGTTAAGTTTTCCAAAAAACCCAGGGGGTTCTCTCTAAACTTTTGCAGGTGACCGGTAAGCTTATACGACGAGGGGCCCTGTATAACCGGCAATGTTATCACTCCTTTTCTAAAAATGCGGGACTTAAATAAATAAAAGAGTAGTCCACTAAAGACTACTCTTTTTCACACAAAGATATGCTATTGATTTTCACAAAAATTCTTACTAATTATTCCATATTGATCCATACGCTTTTCACTTCAGTGTAGTTATCAAGCGCATAGCTTCCCATTTCACGACCAATTCCCGACTGTTTATAGCCTCCAAACGGGCTTGCTGCATCAAATACGTTGTAACAGTTCACCCAAACTGTACCTGCTTTAATACCATGAGCAATATAGTGTGCTTTCTTTAAATCCTGTGTCCAGACGCCCGCTGCTAGACCATATGCTGTATCATTTGCTTTGGCAATCAAATCATCAAGATCGTCAAACGGCATAGCAGCTACAACCGGACCGAAGATTTCTTCACGAGCAATCGTCATTGAATGATCGACATCTGCAAAGATAGTCGGTTCTACGAAATAGCCTTGATCAAATGGAATGTTTCCTCCTGCGAGTACTTCTGCTCCTTCTTCTATTCCTTTATCAATATAGGTTTTCACTCGTTTTTGCTGCTGCGCAGATACAAGCGGCCCCATTGTTGTCTCATCTGCTAATCCATTTCCTTGTTTAATAGATTTCGTTTGAGAAACTAAATCAGCTACGACATTATCATATAAGCTTTTTTGGACATACAGACGACTTCCAGCACAACATACTTGTCCTTGATTAAACATAATACCTGAAAGTGCACCAGGAACCGCTTTTGTTAAGTCTGCATCCGGCAGGATAATGTTTGGTGATTTACCTCCAAGCTCTAACGTCACACGCTTTAAGGAGTCACTAGCTTGCTTCATAATTGCTTTTCCGACAGCAGTAGATCCCGTAAAAGCAATTTTATCGACAAGATCATGATGAACGAGCGGTTCACCTGCTGTTTTCCCGTAGCCTGGCACGATGTTTAGCACGCCTTTTGGGAACCCTGCTTCATCGGCTAGTCGAGCCAAGTAAAGTGCAGAAAGCGGCGTTTGCTCGGCTGGTTTGAGCACAATTGTACATCCAGTTGCCAAAGCGGCTCCGAGCTTCCAAGCGGCCATTAAAAGCGGGAAGTTCCACGGAATAATTTGGCCAACAACTCCTACTGGCTCATATCTTGTATAGTTAAAATACGCTCCTTGCACAGGAATAGTTTGTCCAACCATTTTAGTTGACCACCCAGCAAAGTAGCGGAAATGTTCGATTGCTAATGGAATGTCTGCATTTGATGTTTCACGAATTGGTTTTCCGTTATCAAGCGTTTCAAGCTGCGCAAGTTCCAATTGATGTGTTTCCATTAAATCAGCTAATTTATAAATAAGTCGACTTCTTTCAGCTGCTGACATCTTTGTCCAAGGTCCATGATCAAAGGCTTCTCTAGCCGCTCTGACGGCACGATCAATATCCTCTGGATTTGCTTCAGCTACATCTGCCAACTTTTCACCCGTTGCTGGATTTACTGTTTCAAACGTTTTTCCTGAAACAGAGTCTACCCACTCGCCGTTAATGTATAGCTGTTTAACTCCTTTTAAAAACTCCACTACTTTCGGACTCATTTCAACTTTTTTCGCTCCAAGATTTTGCATCAAATACATACCTCCCCACGAATTTTGAAAACGCTAACAATGAATATTTTACCATGTTATCTAGTAAAATCAACAATTTTACATACAATATTCTGAATTTTTCTACATGTATTCCAGCTATCTAAAACTTATCTTACTAGTACAAATGTCGAAAGAGGCGAAACGTTTACTGTATTTCCTTTCACCGTACGGAGCGTTTTTGTTCCTGCCTGCTCGCCGTCAACAAGTAATCTCCACGTTCTGTTAGAAGGCAGATGAACCGTTTGAGCTTGTTTATTTGCATTATGAATCACCATTATTTCGTTTGCTTTATCTTTATTAGCTTTAGCATTTAACGTATAACCTACTACATTTGATGGTGCGTCAACAAAGCGTAAATTTTGATGAATAGCCTGTGCACTCGTCATTCTAAATGAGGAATATTGCTTTCGAAGCGCAATAAGTCCCTTCATATAATCTACTTCTTGGCTGAAAGCTGCTCGGCGCTTCCAATCTAGCTGATTGACAGAATCGGGTGACTGATAGCTATTATGATCTCCGCCTTTTGTTCTCATAAACTCTTGACCTGCATGTATAAAGTTCATTCCTTGAGATGTTAAAATAATAGAAGAAGCAAGCTTATGCATTTGCTTTTTCGTTTGCTCGGTGTCAGCAGGGTTCGTCAGCTGAAGCTTATCCCATAACGTATGGTTATCGTGGGCTTCTACATACGTCACAACTTGATCCGGGTCTTCATACGTGGCAGTTGAATGATCATAATCTATTCCAGCTGCTATACTTTGCTGTATGAGCTTTTCTTGACCCTGTTTTCCATTAACAAATCCGTTTTCACGATCAAAAAACACGCTGCCTTTAAGACCATCTCGCATACCATCATTGAAGTGAGCGATGCGCTTCATATCGTGAGCGTTTTTCTGATTAGCTTTTAGCTTAGCATCAAGCTCGGTTCCTAGATCCCAGCCCTCTCCTAAGACGATAATGGAAGGGTCAATTTCATCTAACTTCTTTCTCACTTCATTCATTGTCTTTGTATCGTGAATCCCCATTAAATCAAATCGAAACCCATCAATGTGGTACTCTTTTGCCCAATACGCAACAGAATCTACAATAAACTTCCGAACCATCTTCCGTTCAGACGCCGTGTCGTTTCCAACACCTGTTCCGTTGGATAAAGTTCCATCTTCTTTATAACGGAAGTAGTAGCCTGGAACTAGTTTATCAAAGCTATGCTCACTCACTGCATATACATGATTATAAACCACGTCCATTACCATACGAAGCTGCTTGTCATGAAGCGTTTGAATCATTTGTTTAAGCTCAATAATTCTCGTCTTAGGATTATATGGATTTGTTGAATAGGAACCTTCTGGGACGTTGTAATTTTTTGGATCATATCCCCAGTTAAACTGCGGCTCGTTTAATTTCGTTTCATCCACCGTACGATAATCGTAAATAGGCAGGAACTGAACGTGCGTCACACCTAAATCTTTAATATGACTGAGTCCTGTTTTTACTCCATTTGGTCCTTTCGTATTCCACTCCGCTACGCCTAGATATTTTCCTTTATTTTTGATACCGCTCTCTTTTTGAGACGATAAATCTCGTACGTGCAGTTCATAGATAATCGCATCTTCTGGATTTTTAAATTTCGGCTTATTTGCACTCCACTTTCTCGGATTTGTCTTAGCCAAATCTACGACAACTCCGCGATCTCCATTCACCGTTGTTGCTCGTACATATGGATCAACCGCTTCGTTCCAGCTGTTCCCAATTTTTACTTTGTACGTATAAATTAGTTCATCTTGATTTCCTTTTAACTCCGCTTTCCACGTTCCTTTTTCACTTTTAGTCATAGAAATTTCTTTTACAGCTTTGGAGTTCCATGACGAATAAATCACTAGCTTGGCTTCGCTTGCAGTTGGAGCCCATACGCGAAAATTTGTTTGTTTCTTAGAATACGTGTTTCCTAAATCGTTTCCGCTATATGCATACTTTTCGTCAAATTCTTTCGTGCGAACGACATTTCCATTGACTACATCAGCTGAGCCGTAGCCTTTTTGCTTAACTTTATACGTTTTTGTAACGTCCAAAGGCTGTTTTGTTATGATTTTAACTTTAGTAGTAGCAGCGTCTTCTCCCTCTTTATAAGGTATCACTTTCTCAATTTGAGCTCCGTCAATTTCAATGTCTCCTACACTCTTAGAAGAGTCAAACGGCACGTTTGTTTCTAAGGTGATTTGATTAAATGTATCCATAGTCGCTTTCGTGATTTTCCGAGTGATATCTACTCCTGCTCTATCATAATAAATTCGATTTTGTCCTTGAACAATCCATACTTCTACATTCCCATCTTTACCAACCTTGGTAATAAAGCGGTCTCCTCCGTCTTTATTTTCCCAATCGCTGTCACTAGTAGAATGGCGTACAATAAAACCAATTTTGTCAAATAAATTGCCACTTCCACTGTTAATGGCGTAAGTCGCTCTCTTCCCAAAATTCGTGTCTTCCGTAAATTTGATTTGCTTGCCTTCTTTTTCATCACCGGGCCATGTCCAAATGTTCCACCCGCTGTAATCTCCGTCGTACCGATGATAATTTAAGGTAACGTTTACTTTATCAAACTTCGGTAAATCTCGGTATTCACCGTCAGGAGGAGACGTATATGTATGTTCATCTCCACTTTTCACCCACACTTCTCCTTCACCGTTCTCCACCGAAACGAAGCGGTCTCCTCCATCTTTTTCCCACGACTCTGTTCGAACAATAAAACCTACTTTGTCATAAGTACCGGGTAATTCAACTTCCGCTACTTTTCCAAATTGATCTTCCTCTGTAAATGCGTAAGGCTTCCCTTCTCCTCCTTCAGGAAAAACCCATAATCCCCATTCCTTTGTATCATTTGGAGCAGGCTGATAGTGAATCGTGATTTTTGTTGCGTCTGCCGCAGATGCAAACGATTGCATAAATGGGCTAAAAAAAGAGCTTACTAGTAAGAGTAAAGCCGTCAGTACCATTGCATATTTAGTCCAACTACGTTTCAATGAAAACCCTCCCGTAAAATAAAGTACGTACACATTTTTCACTATAACCTTTTTTGAAAGCGTTATCATAAGTATTTTTTCCTATTTTATGTGGATAAAGAAAAAAAATCCATAGTTAACAATGTTAACTACGGATGACGTATCTCTTTTACACTTCTGCTGTTTCAGGTGAGATGGTTTGATCGTTGTATACGTTTGTATCTAGCTCTTTTGTTAATTTACTAGTGACGACTCCGGCTGTCATGCTTCCACTTACATTAAGCGCCGTACGCCCCATATCAATCAATGGCTCTACTGAAATTAATAAGCCTGCTAGCGCTACGGGCAAATTCATAGAAGATAATACAAGTAAAGCCGCAAATGTCGCTCCTCCGCCAACGCCTGCTACGCCAAACGAACTAATTGCTACAATGGCAATCAACGTGAAAATAAATGAAGGCGTTAAGGGGTCAATACCTACCGTTGGTGCAATCATAACGGCTAACATAGCTGGATATATTCCAGCGCATCCGTTTTGACCAATTGTAAGACCAAATGAACCTGCGAAATTCGCAATTCCTTCTGGAACCCCTAGCTGTCTTGTTTGTGTATTAACATTCAAAGGTAATGCTCCAGCACTTGTACGGGAAGTAAAGGCAAAAACCAATACAGGAAATACTTTCTTAACATATGTGATTGGATTTACACCGATCATTGTTAGAATAACTAGGTGAACAATAAACATAGCTGCCAATGCCACATATGATGCTACAACAAATTTTCCAAGTTTAACAATTGCATCAATATCACTGGTTGCTACTGTTTTGGTCATAATTGCAAGTACCCCATAAGGAGTTAAACGAAGAATTAGCGTCACTACACGCATTACAATTGCATAAAGCGTATCAATAATTTTTGAAAATAACGCCGCTTCCTCAGCCTTTTTACGCTTCACGCCTAAATACGCAATTCCAACAAATGCCGCAAAGATGACAACGCCAATCGTGGAAGTTGAACGTGCGCCTGTTAAATCAAGAAACGGGTTAGCAGGCAATAATTCTACTACTTGCTGTGGGATTGTTTTTGCTTCCAAACTAGATAAATTGTTTTCTAAGTCCTCTCCGCGCTGAAGTTCCGCTTCCCCTTTTGTGATTTGGACAGATTCTAAATTAAAGCTCGTTGTTGTAAAAATACCAATTGCAGCTGCTATCGCTGTTGTGACAAGCAAAATCCCAATAATTAAACTACTAATCTTTCCAATATTGCTCGTCAATTTTAAGCGAGTGAATGCCGCTACAATCGATACAAATACAAGCGGCATAACAATCATTTGCAGAAACTTAACATATCCGCTTCCTACAATGCTAAACCAATCGGCGGTCGTCATCGTTACTTCATGAGTCGGACCATACACCCACTGAAGAGCAAAGCCAAAAATAATCCCTAGTCCAAGCGCTGTAAACACACGCTTTGAAAATGATACATGCTTTTTCTGCATCATAAACAGCCCCGCAAGCAATGCGAGCATAATGAGGATGTTTAGGATGACTAATAAGTTATTCATAGATGTTCCCCCTGTAATTTTTTCCATAAATCATGTCTCTATTACTTATAATATAACAATACCAATAAGTCAACTAGGTTTTACATTTTTTCCTGAAGACAGTTTTTTTGAATAAGTTTGACAAAACAAAAAAAAGCTAAGAATTTTCCTTAGCTTTCTATTTTACGCTTGTATGTACTTCAGTGGTCTTTTGCTCCGTTACCAGAGATGGCCTTTCTTTCATCAGACCGGATGTACTACAATTCATATATAGGATTACATTTCATATAATTCATTTAGCCATTTTACAAACAAATGTCTGGGTAATTCTAGTTCGTGAAGCTCGACATATTGAATATCAGATAGCGTCGTCCCTCTAGCCATATAAAAGTACCACTGCCAGCCAATATCTTTAGCAATGGCATAGGATTTAGCTAGATCTTGTCTATTATCTGTCTGCTGCATATCATTCATCCACTGCGTTTCATCCGCTTCATACTCATAATAATGGAGAGTATATTTATCACACCAATACGTAAGGTCCTGATGGGAAAACGGATTTTCTCCGTCACATACTTGAAGCAATAGCATTCTTAAATTTTCCGGTGTATACGGTAATATAATTTTTTGATCTGCACGTCTCATTTTGCTACCTTCCTGACATGTTCGTTTCTTTTATTACATCATGTACAGCTGCGTTTAGCAATAAGAAATGGATGACGTTTTCATTACTTTTCGTTTACAACATTTCATTTGCTTGCAAAAACCGCCGTATCTTCGACATACAGAGGGAGTCGGATTTTAACAATCGTCCCTTTGTTCTGCTCACTCTCAATCTGCAGGGTACCGTGATGATCATGAATAATTTTGGAGCTAATTGTTAATCCAAGCCCCATTCCTTTTTCTTTTAAAGTAAAAAACGGTTCTCCTATATGTTCTAGACGGTCTTTAGAAATTCCTACTCCTTCATCTCTAACTTCTATAAAAATATAGTTATCCTGCACTGTTTTGATTGTAATGTAAATATTTCCAGCCCTATTCATGGCTTCAATTGCGTTTTTAAAAACATTAAGTAATACTTGAATAAGGTGATTTTTATTTCCATACACACTAGCGTTATTTGTTTGTTCATCGTATAAGAAGTTAATGTTTTTCAATAAAGCTTCATGGGAAGTTAAACTCATTACATACTTAACCGCTTCTGTAAGAGAAAACACGCGAAAATGTTCACTTTCAGGTTTTGACAAAAGGAGCATTTCACTGACAATACCATTAATTCGTTCCAGCTCATCAAGCATGATGTTAGCATACCCTATTGCGGATCGGTCTGTTTCTTTCATGAGCTGAACAAACCCTTTAATACTCGTAAGCGGATTTCTAATTTCATGAGCAATTCCAGCAGCTAATTCGCCTACTACAGAGAGCTTTTCCTTTTTTATGAGAAGCGCTTCTGCAAGCTTTTGCTGAGTGATATCTCGTCCAATCGTGATAAGAGCTTTTCTTGAGCCATCATCAAAAAACACAGGTACTTTAATAACATCAAATGTTTTGACCTCGCCGTTTGGTATTTCAAATGCTTCTTCCGTGCGTACCTTTTCCTTTTTTCTCCATGCTTCTTCATCCGATGAAATACAGTGTAAGAAAGCGGCTTGAAAGAAAGGCGCAAGTTCCCCAAGTTCTGCATCGGTTTTACCCCTGTAATCAATACCCTTTAAATGATAAAGTTCTCTTCCAAAATCATTCACCGCCACCCATTTGCCAGCTCCATCTTTAAAACAAATAAAATCTGGCATTGAATTTATTAATGTAGCAAGCTGATATTGTTCATCAGACACCTGGGTATGAATTGAACGCTTATGAAGTAAATAAAACGTGCCAGCCGTTACGCCCACTAGTAAACTATCTTTTATCAAACTGCTAAGAGCATATGCTCCTTTAAAAAATGCCATTGTTTGAAAGACGATGTACACCCCTACAAGCAGAAGACCCGCTACCGCCGCTGCTTTTCGTACACCCTCCCTATTTTTTATCAATATTTCCCACCAGCCTTTGTTTTTTACGTGAATACTCTCTATGTTTCATCAATTAAGTTCTGAATATTCTTCTTACTTTTAAACTAGTTTACCTTATTTTTTTATTCTTATCTAATACCTTTTTTTATTACTTTTGACACAGTTTCTTTTATCCTCTTTAGTTGTTTCCGCATTTTCATTTTATTTGAATTATTTTCTCTATCAAAATAGGAATTTAGATACGGAATAGTCTGGAACATTTAGGTAATAATACTCTTTTTTGTATTTTCTTAATATTGTAAATTCGAGTAGTACCAACTACATCGATAAATTTAGGGGGATTTTAATGAAAAAAACCGTGATTTCTTTGGCTGTAGCAACAAGTTTGACTTTATCTTTTACAAGTGTACAAGCTTCTACTTCTGCAAATGCTTCTCACCATCAAAGTTCTGAACAAAAAGTATTAAAAAAAATCAATGCTGAGAAAATTTATCAAGACATTGCGTATCTCTCAAAAAAACCTCGTGTGGCAGGAACTGAAGCTGAACGCGAAGCTGCTACATTTGTTCAAAAGCGTTTGTCTAAACTAGGCTATGAGAGCGCAGTAGAGCCTTTTACCTTTACCGGTTACACACCAGCAGCTAGTTTTTCACTAAGCGTAAACGGTACCAGCTACTCTCCGACAACTTTTACTTATAGCACCAATGGAAATGTCACTGCTGAAATTGTAGATGGAGGGCTGGGTACAAAAGATAATTTAGCAAACAAAGATGTGACAGGTAAAATTGTATTAGTTCAGCGAGGCACTATTACTTTTGGTGAAAAAGTATTAAATGCTGCTGAAAAAGGAGCTGCAGCCGTCATTATTTTTAATAATACAGACGGTGAGCTAAACGGAACGCTTGGCGGCGCTAATGATAACTACATTCCGTCTCTTGCTATTACCAAAGAAGAAGGTGACAAGGTTCTTACTTCTATTCAAAAAGGCGAAAAGCCTTCAGGTACAGTAAAAATTGAAGGAGCTGTCGTAAGTGAGCGAACATCTTATAATGTAACCGCTACTAAACCTTCTACTTTTAAGAAAAAAGGAACAAATGATATTATTGTAGTAGGTGCTCATCATGATTCTGTGGCCGGAGCGCCTGGGGCAAATGACGATGCTTCTGGAACAGCTATGGTGCTTGAATTAGCTCGCGTATTTAAAACTCTTCCTACTGATACAGAACTGCGATTTGTCACATTCGGAGCTGAAGAAGTAGGCTTACTAGGATCCGAGCATTATGTTAGTGAGCTATCTGAAGATGAGAAAAATCGTATTGTTGGAATGTTTAATTTAGACATGGTAGGAAGTCAAGATGCGGGAGATTTGGTGATGAATACAGCTGATGGAACACCAAATCTTGTCACAGAATTAGCTCAAGCTTCAAGTACAAGATTAAATGGAGCACCTACGCCATTCCAAGCTGGCGGCCGCAGTGATCACGTTCCGTTTGCAGAAGCAGGAATACCGGCTGCTCTATTTATTCACAGTCCGTCTGAACCTTGGTATCATACGCCTGAAGATAACCTTGATAAAATAAGCAAAGAAAAACTTCAAGATGTGGCTGAGATTGTTGGAACAGCTATTTACGATCGTTCCCGTCCCGACCAACAAGGTTCTTCAGTTAAAAAGAAAGCAACATTTAAAGCTCCTCATCTTTATCACGAGCAAGATGTTAAGTAAGAATCTATCTCTGTTATTCATACATGGTCAAAAAAAGAGATGTTTATGCATCTCTTTTTTTGATAAGCAGATTTCTCAAGGTTTTAAATCCATTATGCTACAATTATTATAGAGGAACCTCATTTATTACTTACATAAAAATTTTGAACAAACGAGGTGTATTTTTTGGATTTTACGGTAGACCATTCAATTCTTTTACTATCTATTCTCCTTGTCATAGGGGTACTTACTGCAAAGTTCTCTACTCGCCTTGGAGTCCCTTCGCTTGTACTCTTTATTATTGTAGGAATGGTTGTTAGCCACTACATCTACTTTGACAATGCTCTTTTAACACAAGGATTCGGAATATTAGCGCTTATCATTATTCTTTTTGATGGAGGCGTGCAGACCAAATGGAAAGATGTTAAACGCGTTGTTCGCCCTTCCGTTTCATTAGCTACTTTCGGAGTCCTTATTACGACAGTTTTAACGGGTGTACTTGCCAAATATATTTTAGGTGTTACTTGGCTTGAAGGCTTTTTATTTGGGGCAATCGTTGGCTCTACAGATGCTGCAGCCGTGTTCTCTGTACTAGGAACACAGAATATCCGCCAAAAATTAAACTCCACGCTAGAAGCAGAATCTGGTTCCAATGATCCGATGGCCATCTTCTTAACCGTTTCTATTATTGAATTAATTCAACATCCAGACTCTCCTATCCTCTCGTTAATCCTTAATTTCTTTTGGCAAATGGGAATCGGGCTGATACTTGGTTTAGTACTCGGAAAAGCATCCGTGTGGATTATTAATCGAATTAATTTAGATTCTTCAGGTCTTTACCCTGTGCTTACATTGTCATTAGCCGCCTTAACCTATGGAATTTCCACATTTGTAGAAGCAAGCGGTCTACTTGCTGTATATGTAATGGCAGTGGTAGTAGGGAATGCAGATCTAACTTATCGTCACACAATTGTCCGCTTTAACGAAGGTTTTGCATGGATGATGCAAATTTTAATGTTTATTTTACTCGGCCTTCTTGTCTTTCCTAATCAACTGCTAGATATCATTTGGCAGGGTATACTGTTATCTCTTTTACTTATGTTTGTCGCTCGTCCACTCGGCGTATTTCTTTCGATGATGTTTGCTAAATACTCATCCAAAGAAAAACTGTTTATTTCTTGGGCCGGTTTAAAAGGAGCTGTTCCAATTGTATTGGCTACTTATCCTATGATGGCAGGTTTGGAGAACAGCACGCTCATTTTTAACGTCGTTTTCTTTGTTGTTTTAACTTCCGCTCTTCTTCAAGGAGCAACAATCGCTCCTTTAGCCAAATTTCTAAACCTTTCTCAAGGTGAAAAAGAGACGGTTCCTCACAGTCTCGAGCTTGTTTCGATGGGCAAAACAAAAAATGAAATGATTGAGTTGAAGCTCGTGGAACATGCAGATATATCAGGAAAATCGCTTGAAGAACTTCACCTCCCTGAAGACATTTTAGTGACTGCTGTTATTCGAGATGATAAACTACTTACCCCTAGAGGAAATACACAAATTTTTGCAGGTGATACATTATATATTCTTATTTCGAAGAAAAAACGGGATAAAGTAAAAGCATTTTTCCAAAAAAATACGTCTGATGGGGACGAAAGAGAAGGAAAAACCAGTTAAAAAATTGGTTAAAGTCTTTACGAGAAAAACAGCACCCGATTATTGAACGGAGTGCTGTTTTTGCTGTTGCATCAAATAAAGAGATTTATAATTGGGGTGATGTTTTAAAAGTTCTGAGACCGTTACAAATTTATACCCCTCTTCCTTTAACTTCGGCAAAATTTGTTTTAATGCTTCAATGGTTTGGGTTCGATCTCCTCCCGTATCATGAAACAATACAATATCTCCTGACCTGGCATGGTTAAGCACTTGACTTACAATTTTACCTACGCCTGGATTTCTCCAATCAAATGTATCTTGATGCCAAGACCAAAGAATAATGGTATACTGCTGATTTTTAGCAGCTTTTACTACCCGATCGTCATAATAGCCAGTAGGTGGACGAAACAGGTAAGGTTTTATTCCTGTAATAGCTTGTATACGTTCATCCGCTTTTTCAATTTCTTGTTCAATTCTCTCTACTTCCTGGCCCCTTACTTTCAAATGGCTATATGTATGATTAGCAAGTTCATGCCCTTCACGAACTTCTCTTTGAGCAAGCTTGGGAAAAGATGTTACTCGATCGCCGACTACAAAAAAAGTTGCTTTGGCACCGTACTCTTGCAATAAATTCAAAATGGTCGGCGTATATTTAGGATCTGGTCCATCATCAAATGTAAGCGCAATTAACTTCTCGTCTTTCATGGGAACTTCCCATACGATATCTCCTTTTTTTTCATAATAAAATCTGCTCTTCTTTGCAGCATCCGCCTGAATACCATAGAAATTAATGGAAACAATAATGATAATTGACAAGCACCATTTCACTCAATGACCTCCTTTTTTGTCTAGGTGTGATTCATGCGTATTGTCAATAAACGCTTTGATACCAACTGCAAATAATCGTTCATCACCCAAACACACGCGCTGTTGACGGCGATTAGCTGCAGAAGTTGATTTACGGTTTTTCATAGTCTTCTCTCCATTACTAATTGATTGTGTTTTTAGCTTTACCAAAAAGTCAAAAATAAACCTACGGGTTCTAACATGGCGAAAACATTTTTTTATAGTAACTACACGCTGTCTAGCGTTTTGAATAGGAGATATATACATGCGAAAATTTTATTTAGCGCTTCTGTTAATGATAAGCATAACCATGGTTATACTGCCTTCTGTTAAAGCAGTCAGTGAAAGCAATAAGGAACATCAGCAGCTCACCGTAAGCGAACAAGGATATTCTCTTTCATTGCCCAATGAATATACGCTTCAAAAAGAAGAGGATGGAAAAGATATTCTTTTTTCAACCAAGACTCCCTATACGTGGATGCGAATTGAAGTCCTTTCCGGGAAAGAAAGTACAAGCAAATCATATCTAGATCGTTCAAAAAAATTGTTTGATGACCAGTTTGGAAAATCGTTAAAAATTTCTTCTGCATCCCCATTTCTTCAACCTGTTGTGTTTGCATCTACATCAGGGAGCAAAAAAGAAACGGCAAAGCTGTATGTACTGAGAGAAACAAAGGGGCACCCTGCTTTAAAAATCACGATGGTTACAGCTAAAAATTCTGATGATGAAAAAAAGTTAATTTCAATTGTGAACTCAGTAAAAACGCATGAATGAAAATAGATAAGGAAGCCAGCTATGAAAAAAAAGATATTTCTTGTTTGCTTTATATGTTTGATGAGTGGCTGCTCAACTGCTTTTCGTGAAGAGCTTATTAACACACAAGAAGAAATTCCAAAAGAACGCTTGCCACAGCAAAAGTTCACCTATCCTTACAAAGGAAGCAGCAGAACAGATGCGGGTTATCTTAAAAGAAGCACCAATCAAAACTATACGCTTTACGTACTAGAAGGATACGAGTTTACAGAAGAAGAGCCACGAAAAGATGTCATTTACAACAAAAAAAATGATGCTTTGTGGATGCGGATTGAAGTGTTTCCCTCAAATAAAAGTGTAAAGGAGCTCAATAAAGAAACAAAAGAAATTTTAAGAGCTGGCTTTTCAGAAGTGGCTTCCCTTGATACGCACCTCATTCACCATAACTTAGAGATAGAAGCTGCGTACAAAGCATCAGATGATAAAAGTAACGCATACGGTTTTCTCGTTCGAAAGCAAAATCATCACCCTACTTTCCGGTTAACGATCTTTGCTCCTAAATCCGAAAGGGATTTAACGCCGTTTTTAGAAATGGCGAGAACGCTTCAAAATGCATAAAACAGAGAAAAAGTCGGTTTACAAAGTGTATAAACCGACTTTTTCTTTATTTCATATCTAACAGTTTAGTTTTTAAATCTTTTTCCATTTGATACAGCTCTGATTCCGCCTCGGTACGCTTCGTACGTCCTTCTTCTTGTATCTTTAGCACTTCTTCTAACGTGGTAATCAAATCGGACTGTGTTTTTTTCAATGTTTCGATATCGACAATCCCCGCCTCGTTTTCACGAGCTACTTCAATCGTGTTCTGCTTGAGCAGCTCTGAATTTTTAGTAAGCAAGTCGTTTGTTGTCTTAGATACTTGCTTTTGGGCTTCCATTGCTTTCTTTTGGCGTAATAAAGTGGTTGCGATTACTACTTGATTTTTCCAAAGGGGAATAGCTGTTAAAATAGAGCTTTGAATTTTTTCAACAAGGGTCTGATTGACTTCTTGAATTAATCGAATCTGCGGTGCACTTTGAATGGCAATTTGACGGCTCAGTTTTAAATCATGCACTCGTTTTTCTAGCCTATTGATAAATTGATTTAAATCATTGACCTCCTGAGCCATCAAGTAGTCATTTTTTTGAGATGCTGTTTGCTGAAGCTGGGGCAGCGTTTCATTCTGCAGCGCCACTAACTTGTATTCTGCCGCTGCAATGTAGACGTTAAGCGCCTCGTAAAACTGTTTATTTTTATCATATAAGCTATCTAGCATCGTAATGTCTCGATACAGCATTTGTTTTGAGCGCTCTAACTTATCTGCAATTTTATCAATTTCAACATTAATGCTTTGATATTTTGTTAATAAATTTTGAATAGGCCTAGAGACTCCTGAAAACAATCGACCGATAACTCCTTTTTTCTTTGCAGAAAAATCATCGGGATTCACTTGGCGAATCTTACTCATTAAATCTCCTATAACGTCTCCTACTGGTCCCGTATCTTTCGTTTGCACATGCTGTAGCACAGATTGAGAAAACTGAGATAGTTCTGACTGAGCTGCTATCCCGTACTGTAAGATAGCCTGCTGATTTTTATAATCAATTTGATTTGCGATTTTCTGTGCTTTTTCCTGATATTCCGGTGTCAAATCATCGTATGTGTTTCTTTTTGCAGCGCGAGAGTCCGATTGTACCTGCGGGGTAGGCGACGCAAAAGGATCATCAAGCAGCGCATCTAACGATTGATTCTGATTATATTCTTTCATCATAAAATCCCATCCTTTGCATTTACGTTACTTTGTGCGATTAGTAGCTGTCGGTATATACGGCTGCTCTTCTTCAAATGCTTGTTTTAGCACTTTAAGCTCTACATCTAATGTCAGCTTATCTTGTGAAAGAGCATTTGTTAATAAATGCTCATACTTCCCTGATAACCCGCGCAGCATGTCTTCCGCTTCATGAAGACTTTCTTTGACTTCTATGCTTTTCGTTGGTTTTGATAATAAAAACATATACCTTTCAATGACGGTAACCGTTGATTGTAAGTAGTTCGTAAAAAAGGGCTGAACATCTTTATAACGTGCGGGCTCTTTTTCTACCATTTCAATGATGCTTTTACCTACTTTGTATAGTTTAGAAAGTTCTGTCCACATATGAACAGACCGAATTTTAAAACGATAGCTTCCAATGGTTCTTAATTGCTTTCTTGCCTCTTTTACTTGATGACGAACGTATGCAATTTCTTCTCTATACGGATTTTGATAATGACGTCGAGCACTGCTTATAATAAAGAACAGGCTCATCACGACCATTACTCCTATACTAATGCCAAAGGATTGAATCATCGTGGTACTAAATCCAAAATAGCTGACCGGAACGGCTACTGCTCCTGTTACCCAAATGGCAAGAATCTTTTTTATGATTCGAACGACTTTCATCGCTTTCACTCCTATCTCAAATGTGACCGAACTTTTAAACGTATACATATTATACCATTGTCTTCCCGTCTCTTAAAACGATTACTGTTATAATTTATATACGGATAAAACCTTTAAAGGTTTCACAAAACAAAAAAACAGGCAGCTATTAAAAGCTGCCTGTTTTTTATTGATCTTCGCGCTTGTTGTAATCATACTTCGAGCGTTCAATTGGTTTGAACCCTTCTGGTGTATGAAAGCGGAGTAAATCTCCGTAAACAAGTTTATCTGATAGTTCTAGCTTTTTCTTAACTAGTTCATCATACTTATCGTACTGTTTCGCTTCCTTATCTGAAAGCTGCTTGCCCGTTGCATTGTCATACACTTTCTGGTCAACTTTTGTTACCTTAGGTGTAACAAAGTCACCGTTACGGAAAGGCACAACTTGCTGATGTTCTTTTGATAATAAGTCTGTACCAAAGTCAATATAGTCTTTTGTATCAAGACCTAATAAATGCATCACTGTTGGACGAACATCTACGTCTCCACCATACGTATGATTTACGCCGCCTTTAAGGCCTGGTGAAGTAATAAATAATGGTACGCGCTGCAGCTGAGCTTGTTCAAAATCATTGATGTTTTTACCCATTACTTTGCCCATTGCACGCTTATGGTTTTCAGAAATACCGTAGTGGTCACCGTACATCACGACCATCGTATTGTCTGCTAAGCCAGAGGCCTGTAAATCCTCAAAGAATTGCTTGATTGATTCATCTAAATAACGAGCCGTTTGGAAGTATTGGTCAACTGACTTATCTCCCGTATTGTGAGGTCCAATCGTTTGGTCTTCCTTATCTAGCGGATAAGGGAAGTGGTTTGATAACGTAATGAACTTCGCGCTAAATGGCTGCTTTAAGCCTTTTAGGTACGGCATTGATTCTTTAAAGAATGGTTTATCTTTTAAACCATAGTTCAGCGTATCTTCGTCTGACATATTGTAATAAGCTGAATCAAAGAATTTTTCTACACCCATTGATTTATACATTTCGTCACGGTTCCAGAACGATTTTCCATTTCCGTGGAACACAGATGTTGTATAGCCTTGCTGATCTAGAATACCAGACAGCGACTGATAGGTGTTATTTGCTTTTGTTGTAAATACAGAACCTTGAGGTAAGCCGAATAATGAGTTCTCCATCATGAATTCAGCATCTGACGTTTTACCTTGCCCTGTTTGATGGAAGAAGTTATCGAAATACATTGTGTTCTGATCTTTTAATAGTGAATTTAAGAATGGCGTTACTTCTTCACCATTTAACTTATAACCAATCATAAATGACTGAAGTGACTCTAATGAAATATAGATGACGTTTTTGCCTTTTGCTTGACCGAAATATTCTTTGTTCGGCTCAGCATATGTTGCTTTTGCATAGTTCTCTACCTCAGCCACATCACTGCTATCTGCTAGCGCGCGCTGTGCTGAAGATTTCGAGCTCTGGATGATGTCATAGATCGTATAGTTATACGTTCCTAAATATTTTACTAAATAGTTGCGGTCAAATGTTCTTGTTAATAGTTGAGGACGATCCATTTCCGCTAGTGCGATGTTGGCACTTAAGAATAAAATCCCTGATAAAAATACACCTGTCACAGTACGTCGACTAATCGTTGCTGGTAAGTCAACTTTTTTCCATAGTACTAAAACTAAAAGAATAAAGAAATCTGTGAAGTATAAAATATCAGTTGGGCTAATTAAAGCCATGGCACTGCCGCCTAATTGACCAAAGTTGTTTGACTGAGTCAATACAGGAACAGTAATAAAATCATTAAAGAAGCGATAGTACACTACATTTGCGTACAGGATGAATGAAAGTAAAAAATTCATTCCAAGCAGTGCTCGTACTTTTCCGCGCCCTTTAAATAGTAGTGCAATGGCAAAAAAGAAAATTGCCGAACCAATTGGGTTTATGAAAAGTAAGAACTTTTGCATAAAATTATCTAGCCCTAAGTTAAATTCGATACGATAAACGGTATACGTTTTAATCCAAAACAACAAAACTGCAATTAGAAATAACGGCAGCTGTTTCGAAAAAATATTTTTACCGTTTGTCATGAGCTGTTTCATATTCCCACCTCTGTCTCTATTGAAATTTAAGCTCACTTTTATTTTTATAGTAAATGTAAAAAGAAATCTCTCTTACAAAAAATGTAAGAGAGCTAATCTGTTCTTTCACATTTTAACTCTTTAAAAAAAATTGTCAACACCGCTACGTATAATTTTCACCAAACGTGAGAAAATAACTACTTTCTTATTCCCAGCTATATCGGCTTTCAAACACAAATGTTTCCTATGCTTTTTTCTTCTCACTATTTAATACGGACAGCTTCTCTTTAAGTTTCACTATTTTATATTTATTTTTTATTTTGTCCACTATACATATAAATTTAACACTTGCCTTAGTTTTCCTTCTCCTTTACAAGAGAATGCATAGAAGCACTTGTGAATATTTGTTATATCAATACCTCTTATTTTCTTTTCTTTCTACAGTAAACCACATATTTTGAGTTATTTCTTTCTTTAAATTTGAAAAAAATGTGTCAGTTTGCATCGAAAATTTTTATTTTTTTACCTTTTTGTTTATAATATAAATTATAAATATTATTTGAAATTTCAGATCTCTTTAACGTCTGATCTAGAAAGTGCATTTTTTATATAAAATTGGAATGAGTATGGGCTATGCATGCTTGTATACCTAGAAGTTTAAACGTCTTACATTTTTATAAAGGAGAAAAAATGAAAGAATGTATTGTTTTCATTACAAATATTATTAATGTATTGCACGACGGATTAATTTATATTTTTTATTTACTAGGATTTTCTCTTTCAGATAAAGAACTTCACTTCTGGATTATTGGTATTATTGGACTTCTCACGTTTTTAAGCGTTTATATGATCTTTAAATTATTGTCAAAGTGGAAATTTAGTATTACAGCTATTTCTTTTATCTATACCCTTACCGTTATGCTTGTCTTAGTTTTTGCCATTGAAATTCAGCAAGGAATTACCACTCGGGGCAATATGGAATTTGATGATGCCATAGCAGGTTTATGGGGGTTTTTAGTCTTTTTTAGTATTTATATCGCCTTTGCTTCTTTTTTTCTTTTATCCAAGAAGTTATTGTCTTCGAATAAGGAGAAAAAGATAAAAAACGAGGCCCCTACTCGGAGCCAAAGGCACGTGAATTAATTTCATTTGAGTTTCAAAACAACTTGATGAATTCGTATTCGATTATATCGTTGAACCAAGATAAACGGTACGTTTGCGACAATCGCATAAATAACCATCCAAACACCTATAGAAGGAGAGTTCCATATAAAAAAAAGAATAGAAGGAAGTATGCTGATCCAGTGAGTTAACTCTGCTCGATTTGTTTCAATTAAAAAAAGCTGTGCATATTCCTTCGTTCTACTCTCCCATTTCTTTTTATAAAATCCTCGTTTAAATAGCTTTCCTGCATCAGGAAGCCACGTTTTCCATCGGTGCACCCCGAATTTTTTATATATCCCAACTGTTTCCCACCTTTGAACCTTAAACAGCGCAAGGTCCTTCTTTAAATAAAAGGCAGAAATTTTTGTGCATCTGTAGGCGATGAACATGTGAATCACAAACCATGCCATGATATTAATTAAGAGCTGAGCACCTGTCATTTTATCACTTTCTTCTTTTTTTCTTCTTCTATAGATATGCTGCGTTCTTTCCATTTAACTTGCTTTCTCACCGCCGTTTGGACGAAAGACCATACGAATAGACCCAGAAAAAACAGTATATGAATAGGAAATAAGCACAAAGAAAAAAAGGTAAACGAACCTATTTTTCTTAAGCTATTAAATAAGAGGCTTACATAGCAAACATAGCTGCTGATTGCCAAGCCTGCATGTTGATTCCATAGAGTCGGTAAAAAAAGGATATAATTAATCATGCTAGTAAGCCACAAGCTTACTAGAAATAAATAAATGGCTTCCGTTTTCCCCGCACCTGAAGCAAAACTTTTACTCCACCCTCTTATAAGGCTTTTCATACCATTTGGATACATGCGCATGGAAAGAGCTCCCTGTCCACTCATACACGTAATAAATTCACCTTGTTTGTTCATTTTCTCAACCAGCGCCATATTTTCAACCACTTCTTTTTTTATCCCTTCGTGGCCTCCGCTTTGAAAGTAGGAGGCTGCGCTGCAAAGCAAGCACTGTCCGAAACCGACAGAAGGACTTTTCCAATTTTTAAAGGGGTGAAACGCGCCAATCGATGCAAACGTAACATAGTGAAATAAAGCAGAAAGCATTTCATAAGGCCTCTTAACAAGGTGATAAGGATGAACCGACAGCACACCCCCTTGCTGTTGATAATAGAAAAATACTTTTTCAATTCCGTCTTTCTCTACTGTAATATCAGCATCTAAAAACAAAAGCACCGAGCCTTTTGCTTCTCGTGCTCCATTCCAGCATGCCCATGACTTTCCTAGCCACCCAGCTGGAAGTGCGCCCGGTTGCACTACTTTTACGCCAAATGCTTTGGCTACCCTCTCAGTATTATCTGTTGAGTTGTCATCTACAACAATCACTTCAAAGTCAGCGTTCCGTAACTGGAGTGACTGCAATAAAAAGGTAAGGTTTCTTTCTTCATTTCTAGCTGGAATAATAATGGACAAACATGACATATTGTTTCTTACTATTTTTACACGTTTAAATGTAGGGATAGTGATGACAAGCGTAGCTGTCAAGACAAGAGCAACCAGTAAAAAAGACATCCTTTTCTCCTTTCCTTCACGTATGAAAATTAGCGAACTGGACAAAATAAAAAGTTGTAGACCTATTTTTATTTTGCGTGAAGTCATTTTATACACATTGTTGACAACTCGCTTTTGTTTTATAAGGAGGAAAAAGATGAAAAAGAAAGTAATTGTTGTAGGCGCAGGTTTAGGTGGTCTGTCAGCTGCTATTCGTCTATCAGCTGATGGATATGATGTAACAGTCGTTGAAAAAAGCGAGCGAATTGGCGGTAAGTTAAATATTCGCAGCGGCAAAGGATTTTCTTTCGATACAGGACCTTCTATTTTAACGATGCCGTGGGTGCTAGAGCAGCTGTTTGACAGTGCAGGCCGCAATATCCACGACTACTTAACAATAGAACGAATTGAGCCTCAGTGGAGAACTTTTTTCCAAGATGGAACACAAATTGATTTGACCAGTGACCTTCCTCGCATGCTTCAGCAGCTTCAAGAACTTGCTCCAGAAGACATTGAAGGTTTTTTTGACTATTTATCTTATGCAAATAAAATGTATGAATCGAACTTAAAAAGTTTTTATAAAAAAAGTTTATCTGGACTGCATGATTTACGAACGATGCACACGGTAAAAGAACTGCTTCAAATGGATCCAATGAGATCTATGGATGCTACTACACGCAAATATTTTTCAAACAAACATTTGCGTCAATTGTTTAATTTTTTAATTATGTACATCGGTTCTTCTCCTTATCATGCACCGGCTGTATTAACACAGCTTGCTCACGTTCAACTAGGATTAGGTATTTATTACGTAAAAGGCGGAATGTACAAAATCGCTGAAGCGATGGATAAGCTTCTTCAAGAGCTTGGCGTCACTGTGCATCTAAATACGCCGGTAAAAGAAATCACAACAAGCGGAGCAAAGGCAACTGGGATTACACTAGAAAATGGCGAGAATCTATCAGCAGATATTGTGGTATCTAATCTAGAAGCAATTCCAACTTACCGCTATTTATTAAAAAATCATGCGCAGGCAGCTAAGCAAACTCAGCAGCTTGCTAAATTCGAGCCTACTGTTTCTGGCCTTGTTCTTTTATTAGGGGTTAACAAACAGTACAAGCAGCTTCAACATCATAATTTCTTCTTCTCAAAGGATCAGAAAGAAGAGTTTGATACAATCTTTAACAAAGGTCAAGTAGCCATGGATCCGACAATTTACATTGGCGTATCGTCTAAATCAGACCCTACGCAAGCTCCTGAAGGAAAAGAAAATCTGTTCGTTCTTACCCATGTACCTCCTTTAAAAGAAGGCGACGACTGGGCTGCATTAAAAGACCGCTACCGGGAAGTCATATTGAAAAAGCTTGAGGCAATGGGATTAGAAGACTTACGTTCAAGCATTGAGTTTGAATATACGTTTACTCCTAACGATATCCAAGAGCTTTACGGTGCTAACGGTGGGTCCATTTATGGCGTAGCAACTGACCGTAAGAAAAATGGAGGTTTTAAAATTCCGGCAAGAAGTCAGCTTCTTTCTAACCTTTATTTTGTGGGCGGCTCTACACACCCTGGAGGCGGCGTGCCAATGGTGACATTATCAGGTCAGCTTACAGCGGACGCAATTAATGAAGATTTTCAGATTCCTCGTATGCAAAAAGATATTGGATAATGAAAAAGTGCAGGAAATTCCTGCACTTTTTTTAAAAGTTCATTTTTGACTGTCCACCGTCTACGTTTAACGTAGCACCCACTATCCATGAAGCTTGAGAAGATGCTAAAAAAACAACGGCGTTTGCCACTTCTTCCGGCTCCCCAAAGCGCCCTGCTGGTATTTCGTTTTCAACAAACTGCTTAATTTTCTCCGGATTTTCATCCATTCTTTTTTTCCAATTACCCGTTTCATGCAAAATGCTTCCCGGCGCTACTCCATTTACACGAATTCCTTTAGAAATCATTTCATCTGCAAACGACTTTGTAAAGCTGATAAGCGCTGCTTTTGCGTTATTGTACGTGACTTTCCCTCCACTTTCTCTCCCGAAAATAGACGTCACATTAACGATTGCCGCATCTTTTGTCATACGAGCTGCTGCTAGCTTGCTCAAATGAACAGCTGAAAAATAGTTAAGCTCCATCGCTTCTTTGAAAAGGGATAAATCTGTTTCCATTGCCTTGCTTCCATTACTTCCTCCAGCGTTATTAATTAAAATATCAATGCTTCCGAAGTCTTTAATGAATTTCTCGATTAATGCAACTCTGTCTGATTCGTTTGTTAGGTCTGCTGTATATGTACGTACGTTTTCTAATTTTGACTGTGCATCCTGTAGCGCTTCCTCTCCTCTTGCCGCAATTGCAACGTTTGCTCCTTCTTGAATAAACGAGGCAGCAATAGCTTTCCCAATTCCTTTTGACCCGCCGGTAATAAGTACATTTTTATTTTGCAACTGTAAATCCACACGTACCCCTCCACGTTAAATGATAATTACTATACTTTCTATCATAGCTCACTGCCTGTCAAAATTAAAATCATATACTGTTTTACCTTTTTACTCCTTTTAAACCGGTGCGTTTTATGGATACGTTCTTTGAATTTATTGTCAGAACTCTTAGCAAAAACAAGCCACGACGTGATATAATGCTTTTTGGTGTAAATGTTTTCAAATTGGGGGTTTTTTAATGCAACAAATGTTTTCAACGTCTCAAAAAGTTAAGCAGTTCATTTTTATTTTATTTCCGATATTGGTCACCCAGTTTGGAATGTTTTCAATGACTTTTTTTGATACGATGATGTCAGGAAGAGTAAGTGCAGACGACTTGGCAGGGGTAGCGATTGGTTCAAGCTTATGGGTGCCTGTTTTTACAGGGCTAAGCGGAATTTTAATGTCTATTACGCCAATTGTTGCACAGCTTGTCGGAGCTAATCAAAAGAAAAAAGTTCCGTTCTCCGTCATTCAAGGGCTTTATGTCTCCATTTTAATGGCCGTTGTTATTATTTTAATCGGCTTTTTTGTTGTTGATCCTATTTTAAAAGAGATGAATTTAGAAGCAAACGTAATGCGCATTGCCAAACAGTATTTAATTGCTTTATCTTTTGGTATTATTCCGCTTTTTATTTATACGGTTTTACGAAACTTTATTGATGCTTTAGGGCAAACTCGTACGTCTATGCTTATCACCATTTTAGGGCTTCCGGTTAATGTAGCTTTAAACTATGTATTAATCTTCGGTAAGCTGGGCTTCCCACACTTGGGTGGAGTAGGCTCCGGTTATGCAACTGCCGTTACGTATTGGTGCATACTCATTGTATCCATTGTAATTATTCATAAAAAAGAACCTTTTTCTAACTTCAGTTTATTTAAGAGATTTCACCGTATCTCTTTTTCTACTTGGAAAGAAATATTAAAAATTGGTTTACCTATCGGTTTTTCGGTCTTTTTCGAAACAAGTATTTTTTCAGCCGTCACGCTGTTTATGAGCTCGTATAATACCATTACAATCGCTTCTCACCAAGCAGCTATTAATTTTGCCTCATTTCTCTATATGATTCCGCTGAGTATTTCTATGGCTTTAACGATTGTTGTTGGATTTGAAGCGGGTGCTAAGCGTCATCAAGATGCACGAAGCTATAGCAGGATCGGTGTAACTATCGCTGTGGGCATGGCTTTTGTTTGCGCAGGTCTTTTATTTACTCTTCGAGAATCAGTAGCATCTTTATATACAAAAGATGCAGAGGTACTCGCATTAACTTCTCATTTTTTGATTTATGCAATTTTCTTTCAGCTTTCTGATGCTCTTCAAGCTCCTATTCAAGGCGCTCTGCGAGGATATAAGGATGTAAATGTTACCTTTTTAATGTCCTTGGTATCTTATTGGGTAATTGGTCTACCTTTAGGCATTGTTTTAGCAAAATACACCGATTTGCAGGCGTTTGGCTATTGGATTGGACTAATTGCGGGGCTTGCTGCAGGAGCAACAGGACTTGCGTATCGTTTGATAAAAATACAAAAAAAGCAGCTGCTAGAGGAGAATAAATCTTCTCGAACGGCTTAAACAAAAAAAGAACGTTCTCAAAAGAACGTTCTTTTTTTGTTTAAAAATGGATTGATACTCTTCCTTATACTAAGGCCTAAAACTTCTTATTTATTTAAGGTACGCTCTAACTCTTGTAAAAGCTGTTCCGCACCTTTTTTACTTAACACAACGTTTCCATTCCCAAAGGTTAAGTTTTCGCGCGTAATTTCCCCAGTTACTAAGCAAGCACCATACGGGCTATACTTTTGTAAAATAATAATATCTTCATCAACATATATTTCTACTGGATCACCTGTGTTGATATTTAAAATGCGGCGCAATTCAATAGGAATTACTACGCGACCCAATTCATCTACTTTTCTTACAATTCCTGTAGACTTCATAAAATCCATTCCTTTCATAGTAAACAAATAATATCTTCTCGATACAAATCTAGTCAAATTCGTCAGAGTTGCTAAAACCAAAATGCTTCAATGATGGTCTGATAACGGTTTATAAGTTCTTAAAATATGGCAAATAACGCATTAAATAGATTTATATACACTTTGTATCATATCAATTCGTACACTATTTATGAATAGTACATAATCTTTAAAATCGAATTCATCCATATATGTTAAAAGTGTGTATTTTATCCATAATATAACTATATATCCATCTTTTACACTACTTTGTACCCATTTTATAACTTTTATTCCGACATAAGACGACAAAATCAGCTATAGAAAAAACGTGTCTTTTCTAACTAAAGACACGTTCATTTGGACCCGAAGTTGTCACGAATAGCTTTTTGAATCATAGCTTCACACCGCTCCAGCTCTACTTTTAATTGTTTTTTATATAGTTTAGCTTTCTCTTCTCCCTCATTTGTAAATGTATAATAAACCACTTCTTGAAGCTTCATTCCTTCTTTTTTACGCTTCACCTGTTTGAGGACACCGTCTTCAATCAAGTCATGAAGGGCTTTGTATACTTCAGAATGATTAGGTTTGAACCCAAAAGGGCGAAATTCATCTCTCAACACATCTAATAACCGAAGGCCATACAGACGCTCTTGTTCTGTCATCGTAATCATATATAATTTTAAGAAAGCACGTTGTTTTAATAGAAAACCACTGGATGTACGCTTTTCTCTCATCTCAACTTCCTCCTTCACATACTTGCTTTCATTCAGGAAAATAGAAAGCTCTATACGTAATTATACTTTTTTTATTCTACATAATCCTTCTTTTTCACTCAAAATCTCTTTTTTTTCTCACATTTTTTCACTTATTTACGCGTTTTTCTCATTCTTTGTAAGCAGGCATTGAATTTTCTTTTTTTCATATATATAGAAGGAATTTACGTGAATATAAGGAGGGGTTCCTTTGAGTAAAAAATATGAAGAGATTGATTGGGGTTCGATTCAGCATAAGGTAGAAGATATGCTTGGAAATCACTTTTGGAGCGATTTAAATCACATCTTACCAAAGCGATTTCCAAACGTCGACTTATATGAAACCGATAAAGAAGGCATTATCGTCGTTGAGGTTCCTGGACTGCATTCAACTAACGACATTCAAATCAAGTTGGACGCAAATATATTAACAGTTGAAGGGAACGTTCCTTATGCTTATGAAGCTTCTAAACAAAAGTTAAAGCTCAACGAGCGCCATACAGGCGTATTTTCTCGCACGGTCAAACTTCCTTTTCACTACACAGACGAACCAGTTCGCGCTAAGTACAAAAATGGATTATTGGAAATTCGACTGAATAAGATAGAAAATGACCAAACCATTGCCATACAATTTGAAGATGATTAACTGCACGTAACAAAAACCCTTCTGTTAGCAGAAGGGTTTTTGTTAGAGCGCTGAACTTAACACAATGTTTCCTTTTGGCGTCTTATTATTCGCGTTCGGTTCTAAAGTAATCGCCATAACATCCCACTTTTCAGTCTGTTCTTTTTGGCTCATCGTATAGACCACTGTCCCGTTTCCATTTTTATCTGTTACAAAAGCACCTGCCGGATGAGGCTTATCACCTTTTATGAGCCACACCTGATAGACTTCATTCCCCTTTACGTTTTTCAAGTTATTCGCTTGAATAACCACATTTAAATTTCCACCTTTTTTCGTAAGAGATGCTGTTGCTTCGCCAGAAACGTTCGGCTCTGCCTGCAGCTTCATTGTTTTTTCAGATGTAAGAGGTTCGTTTTGAGGAGCAACCGAAACATTTGGCTCTTGTTTGCCTTTGTCTCCATCTTTCAACAGAAAGTAGCTGTTTCCTGCAAGGGATAAAAGAAGTGCCGCAGCTAATCCAATAATGATAGACTTTTTATTTGATTTCTTAGACGCAGCATGTTGTTTTTCACTTTTTAAAGCGATTGGTTCTCTCTTTGTCTCATCTTGATCTTCTTCAAATACGTTCGCAAGTATTCGCTGTTTCATTTCTGGCGGAGGAGATTGTTCTGGTGTCAAATACGTTAGATCTCCAAGAACTTCCTCCAGCTCTCTTAGTTCTTCTTGACAGCTTTGACAGTTTTTCAAGTGCATTTCAAACTCTTTTTTCTCATGGGAAGTCAACTGATCATTATAGTAATCAATTAGTTTATTGCACATACTCATGAATCAGCTCTCCCTTCTGCATCAGTACCTAAATATGTTTTTAATTTCCGCAACGCTAATCGCACCCTACCCTTTACTGTTCCTAATGGGATTTGCTGCTCTTCTGCTACTTTTTGCTGCGTTAATCCCTTAAAATAAACGGATTGAATAATCTTTTTTTGGTCTTCAGACAATTTTGATACGGCGTGCCGTACTCTCTGCTGTTCTTCTTTCCACTGAAGCTGCTCGTCAATCTGAGGATGATCATCTTCAATAAAATCAAAAATTTCTTCTGAGAAAATAGGATCGTTTTTTCTTTTTCTTACAATATCAATCGCGGTGTTTCTTGTAATCGTAAACAGCCATGATGAAAACTTCCCTTTTTCATCGCTGTAAACTCCTTTTCCTCTCCACAGCTTAATAAATACTTCTTGAACAGCTTCTTCAGCAATATCAGAGCTATTTGTTAACCGGTATATAAACGAATAAAGAATTCGCTCATACTTGTCATACAGCAGTTCAAGGGCTTTTTTGTCTCGTTCTTTTATTCTATTGTATAAGACAACGTCGTTTTGCTCTTTCATACCCTTCTCCTTTAACTCTTATGAGTCCTTATTATATAATCGAATTACCTTTGAATTTGGATCACTTTCACATCTTTTAAACGTACCTTTATTTTTCAAAAATAACAAGTAATTATACTTTTTTTATGGAATAGGAGCGAAATCGTCCAATGAAACATTTAATTCTTTTTGATGGTATATGTAATTTATGTAATAGCAGTGTTCAATATATTATTAAACATGATGAACAAGCTTTGTTTTCTTTCGCTTCTCTTCAATCAGATTTCGGAAAGCAGCAGCTAGCCTCTCACGGCTTACTTCCTGAGCAATTAGACAGCATTGTATATATTCATGGAAAACAAAGATATGTAAAATCAACGGCTGCTTTAAAAATCGCTAAGCGCTTAGATGGACCCGTTAAATTTTTATATGCTTTCATTATCATTCCTGCACCTATTCGAGATATAGTATACAACTGGATCGCTCGCAACCGATATAAGTGGTTTGGCAAACAGCAGCACTGCATGCTCCCAACTTCTGATATGAAAAAGCGGTTTGTTGATGACTAAAAAAGTTTGGGACATAGAGAAAAAACAGTTCCAAAGAGGAATGTATGTTAAGGAAGTTTATTCATTAAAAAATCCGAACTGATTCAACATTCTAATGAAAGAATGCTGAACTATAGTTCGGATTTTTCAGCTAACATATGGTTGTACGAGTTTTTTAACTTCCACCCATTGCTTTTTTATTCGTTGCTTCAATTGCCTGTTTCATTATTAAAGAGAAGTCCTGTTCTTTCATCACTTTTAACCCTTCGGCAGTAGCGCCGCCTGGAGTTGTTACTTGCTCTCTTAAAGACGCAGGATCTTTGGTTTCATGCAGCATTTGTACAGAGCCATACATCATTTGAATAACTAAATCTTTGGCTGTTTTTTCATCTACACCGTAAGCAGTAGTTGCATCAATTAACGATTCTGCAAAATAATATAAAAACGCAGGTGCACTGCCAGTTACAGCCGTTAGCTCATGTACTTCTTTCTCTGAACACTCATGCGCTTCACCAATTCCTTTTAAAATCATGTGAAGCACTTCTTTATGCTCTTTTGTGGCAAAAGTTCCAAGTGTATACAGTGACATCGATTGTCCAATCATAGCAGCTGTATTTGGCATAATCCAAGCGACAGGCGTATCCTGCGGAAGGTGATTTTCTAAGTAACTCGGACCAATTCCTGCCGCTAACGTTACAACAAATTGTTGATTTAAATGAGTCGAAAGTTCCTTGAGCACGGAAGGATGGGCTTCAGGAGGCATCGCTAAAATAATAACATCCGAATTGTCAACTTCTTGGCGCCAATTTTGCGTCGTTTGTACGCCGTACGTTTTTTCAACACGCTGTAACCGCTCAATATCTCCGTTGTTTGACATCACCACTGCCTCAATACTGTCAGCGCTGCTCGTAACCAAACCAGCCGCTACAGCTTCAGCCATTCGTCCTGCTCCAATAAATAAAATTCGCTGTTTTTTCATCTGTTACTCCCAGTTATATGTCCAGAATTCTTCTCTAGTTAATAAACGTTCCATTTGCGGATAGTCAGATAAGCGGTCGAAGTCAATTGCGTTCATCATTCCTTCGGTCTGAGAACGATGGGCTTTTAACGCTTCAATTTTTTTATCTTTCATCGCTGTTACATCAAAAATAACATCTGGTTCTCCAATATGTTCAATACGATCTTTTGAAAACGCATGACACCAAACTACCGGACGCTTTTCTTTTGGCATACGTTTTACTGCTTGAATCGTAGCTGCTCCTGTAGCATTATGATCAGGGTGTACCGCAAAGCCAGGGTAATGCGTTAAAATGTGAGTCGGCTTTACATCGTTAATGATTTCTTCAATTTTATCTGCAAAAACATCAATATCAAGAAATTCCAGCGTTTTATCACGAAGCCCTAGCATACGCAAGTCTTGAATATCTAAAACGTTCGCTAAATCTAAAAGTTCTTTTTTTCGGATTTGGGGTAAAGTTTCACGGTTAGCAAACAGCGGTCTACCCATATTTCGTCCCATTTCACCTAGCGTAATACAGGCATATGTAACGGGCGTTCCTTTTTGTCTCGCTTGCGTGATCATTCCTGCTGCTCCATATGCTTCATCGTCAGGATGCGGAAATACAATTAATAATCTTTCTTCCATGTTCTATTCTCCTCTCTTTTCTGTTATGAAAACGGATGTTCACTTAATTGAAGGGCAACTGCTAAACGACCTTCAAAGTCATGCCCAGCTAGAAGAAGTCGGCCTTCTTCATCAATTTCCCAATCTGTTAGTCCCTCTGCATAAATCCATCCTAAGTCAATTTGAAGACCTACACGATAAGGACCTTCTCCAGTTATCTTTCCGTTTGAAATAGTGACTTTACCATTGCGAATAAAAGCCCCAACTGTCATTACTTTTTCATTTACGTGTGAAGCATATGCACCGTTTGTCGTTTCAAGGTGTACATATACGTCTTTATTTAAAAATGTTTGTATTTTTTTTTGGACTGTTTCTTTATGAATTGGTTGCACGCTTGTTACTCCTTTCTCATGTTCATAAATTGTATTGTACTAAAAATCATGAGCGAATCCTAATGTTTAGTTCTAGACTTTGAATTTCTTTATTCCATCGTTCATAATCATACATAAATGTTAATACTTTCCAATCTAACATGCTGATTTCTTGAATGTCTATAATAATCTCAGCAAGTTCACGACTAAGCATACCTAGTTCTTTTCCTTCGACCAGCTTTTTTTTGTACCGATTAAAAGCTGGATCTAATTGTTCAATTTGTGCATAAATTTCATGGATAGAGCCATATTGTTGAATAAGAGGCAGTGCGGCTTTTTCTCCTACACCAGGAACGCCCGGAATATTGTCAGATTTGTCACCAAGCAATGCTTTTACGTCCACCCATTGACGAGGATGAATATTGTATTCTTCTTGAAAGTGCTTAAAGCCATAAACAAGATCTCCCACCTGCTTTTTAGCAATAATTTGCGAAATATGTTGATCTAGGAGCTGAAGCAAGTCTCGGTCGTTGCTGTAAATATATCCTGGGCTTTGCTTTTCTTTGCTCCACTTATTTGCCAGTGCGCCGATTAAATCATCTGCTTCATAAGAAGACAATGACATTTGATAAATCCCGACGGTGTCAAAAAACTGCTTTAACGTTTCGTACTGCTGAATCAGCGGCTCAGGCAGCTCTGCTCTTGTTTGCTTATATAGGGCGTATGTATCTTTACGTTTTGTATCCTCCCGCTTAACATCCCAAGCGACGAAAATATGGGTTGGCTCATATTGGTGAATCAATGCATGCATTTTTTGAATCGTTACTCTCAGGGCATTCGTAAATTGGCCCTTACTGTTTCTTGTCAACGCTGCTTCATCTCTGCCATAAGAAGTAGCAAAATAACAGCGGCTTAATAAATTAAATCCATCAATTACTAATAGTGTTTCGTTCACATAGTCACGTCCTTTGAAAACTTTGCTCCTTTAGCTTTTAGAGCAAACATACTATAGCACTTGTTCTTTGCACGCGTCAATGAAGGGCACAAAGCTCAAAACACGCCCATTTTTTTCTCTCAATGTAAATGTAGTATAAAGATGTTAAATTGTTGTTATGATTTATTCGTTTGACTTTTAGAACTTTTGACTATCCTATAAAATGAGGATGAAAGATCAATCCTACAAATGAAGGTGAAAAAAGTGAATAAAAACACGATGATTAAAACATTAAAAGTTATATCTGTTGTGTCGCTTCTCGCTTTGTTATTTATCATTGCTTATGATCGTTCCATGTCTACATCCATGATTATTTTGTTCAGTTCGCTCATTTTCTTTGTATTTGTACTTAGCGACTTTTTTTTCGATCGCAAGCCATGGGGATTAAAAGGCCTTCAATTATATATATCACTGATGTTATTCATCATTGCCATTTTTGAAATGCATCAAGTTGTCAGTTCACTTTGCGTTATTTCCATTATGGCTCTACCAAAAGTTATTGACGAATTAGCTTAAGTGTGAATGATAAATGATAAAATCCATGATCACAATGATCATGGATTTTATTACGTTTTGAGTAATTTTTCAGAGATGCGAAGAGCTTCTTCTATGCCAAATTTACGCACTAAACTGATGGCTTCCTTTATTTCTCGTTTTTTCAAATCATGGGTCGGATTTAAATTTAACAACACTTGAATAACAACTAAATCCCGCATCGTAAACATCATATTCTTTTTCATATCTCGCTGAAATGTATACTGCTCTTTTAAGAGCCGGTCACTTATTGCTAACACTTTCGACTCCGGAAGATGTAGCTGCGCTCCTGCTTCTTGACAAGACCACAATTTTTTCACTCGATCTTCAGCATTCATATTTGCGACTCGTGCATATGTAATATCGCTGTTTTCTTGACGAATCTCTATCTCTTTTAACGTTGGCTTTAGCACCGTTTTTCGCTTGGAGGCTTTTTTCTTATCAACTCCTGTATCCCTGAGGCTTCTACCGTGAACGGTGTAAATGTCGTATTCATTTTCTCTTTTTACATCTTGTTTATTGTATTTTGGAAAATAACCATTTACAAGCATCGTTCTTAGCATATCCAATTCTTTTTTTAATCCATGAACTTCAATATATCCAACAGTACAAATCTCTTTGTGAAATTTTTTTGTGTTGCTAACGCCTTTTCCTGCAACGTGAGCTCTTACTCTTTCTAATAGAGAGCCTGTCGTTGTTCCGATATACAAAAGCCTGCCGGGTTTATCGAAGAAAAAATAAATGCCGGGAGCGGAAGGCAATTGTCCTATTTCTGCTGTACTTAGCAGCTTCTGCAGTACCTGCATGACTGCTAAATCAATTTTCGCTGTCATTATTTTTGATAACCTTTTAACATTTCTTCATACACTTTTAGATGCGTATACACAGTTTGAAGAAGGGGTACTTGTATAGACGATTTTTCAGCTAATGTCAGCAAATATCCTTGAAGGTGGTCTCCTTCAATTTGAGAACTTTTTTCCATATCACGCTGCATCGATGACTTCATGTCATACGTCATTTTGTCCATCGTATTCATATGCTGTTCAATAATCCCTTCAGCTAATGGTGCATCGTATGCCATCATAATATTTTCAACTTCTTTAAAAAGCTCTTGTACGAATTGACGCCCTCCTTTTGCCGCTAGCACTGGGCCAACAGGTGCGCGCATAAGAGTGGTCATGCCTGACATAACCGTAATAAATAAATACTTATGCCACATATCCTGTTCAATATATGAACTTTTTACAAACGAAGCTTTTGTACCACTGAACGCTTGCTCAATCAGTTGTAATCTTTCTGTTTCCTTCTGCTTAAATTCACCAAATACAAGTCTGTGAGCAGGACTCGTCTGGACGACATCTCCATCTTTGTTTAACGTCGTCTCAATAAAGCACAGTCCCCCAATGACTTTTTCTTCCCCAAAAGCTTCTTGTAAAGGACCCACGTGAGCCATACCGTTTAACAATGGTACGACAACTGTCTGATTCCCTATAAAAGGACGCACATCCTCAATTGCTTGTTTAAGATGATAAGCCTTAGTTGTAAACAAAATAACATCATAAGGCTCTTTCATCTCAGATTTTGTAATAGCTTGTACAGGTGAAGTGAAGTCACCGTGTATGCTCTTGATAACAAGTCCATTTTGTTCCAGCTCTTTTTTTCGGCGATCTCTGACAAGGAAAGTCACATCCTCTCCTTTTTCCACAAGCCTGCCTCCAAAGTAACCTCCAACGCCGCCTGCGCCTAAAACTAATATTCGCATAACTTTTGCTCCCCTTTTTCTTTTTCCTTTATTGTAGCACAGCTAGTTTGAAATTTTATAATATTCTTATTTCATTGTGTATTTTGAGTTTTTTACAAAAGATAGCCATAGCGCTTTTAAAGTTGTTATAATGAATACAAAAAAGCATAAAAATTTACTCTTAGATATTTATCCCCTCTTGGATATACTATTTACCAATCGGTAATCGGAAAAATTTCGATTTAAACAATGTTATTTACATAGGAGAGACTGAAATGAAAACAGAAATCTACATTTTATCTGGATTTTTAGGCAGTGGAAAAACAACGTTACTTAAACAGCTGCTTCAGCAAGAAAAAGATCGTAATCGCAACATTGCTGTTGTGATGAATGAGCTTGGCCAAGTTTCGATTGACTCAAATGAAGTAGAAAAAGACACGCCGTTAAAAGAATTGCTAAACGGCTGCGTGTGCTGTACTATTCAAGGTCAATTTGAAACTCAGC